>NZ_BONZ01000101.1 GCF_016862975.1 Rugosimonospora africana | reverse complement strand
TAACGGCGCGCCCCGGTGTGCGCGGGCAACCGGGCAGAATCGGGGGCGTGCAGGTTGGCGCGCTCGGTCCGCTGGAGGTCCGTACCGGCGCCGGTGAACTGGTACCGGTCGCCGGTGCCCGCCTGCGCGCACTGCTGATCCTGCTCGCGCTCGCCCCGTCCCGGGTCGTCGGCACCGACCGGCTCGTCGAGGCGCTGTGGGGCGACCAGCCGCCGGCCGGGGCGGGCAACGCCCTCCAGACGCTCGTGTCCCGGCTGCGGCGGGCCGTACCCGGGATCGTCGTGGTACCGCAGCCGGGCGGGTACCAGCTCGACCTCGAACCCGACCGGGTGGACCTCGTCCGGTTCGAGCGGCTCGCCGCGGCCGGGCGGTCCCGCCTGCGAGACGATCCGGCCGACGCGGCCGCCATGCTGCGCGAGGCACTGGCGCTGTGGCGCGGGCCGGCGCTGGCCGACGTCGCCCGCGCCGACTTCGCCCGGGCGACCATCGTGCGGCTGGACGAGCTCCGGCTGACCGCGATCCAGGATCGGGTCGACGCCGATCTGCGGCTCGGTTCGGATGCCGGGCTGGTCGCGGAGCTGGACGGTCTGGTCGCCGCGCACCCGCTCCGGGAGCCCCTGGTCGCCCTGTTCATCCGGGCGCTGGATGCGGCCGGCAGGCGCGCCGAGGCGCTGGAGGTGTACGAGCGGACCCGCCGCCGGATCGTCGATCAGTTGGGGGTGCAGCCCTCCGCCGAACTGGCCTCGCTGCATGTGGCGATGCTGCGCGCCGAGCCGGACACGGCCCGGGCGGTGCCGCGCCCGCAGGCGGAGGCTGGCCGGCCCACAGCGCCGCGCTCCCAGCCGGCGGCCAGCCCCGCGGTGCCACGCCCCCAGCCCGAGGCCGGCCGGACGGTGCCGCAATCCGCTGCCGGCCGGGCGATGTCGCGTCCCGAACCGGAGGCCGGGCGGGCGGTGCGGCCCGCCGGGCCGGGCTCCGGCGCGGAGCCGGGCGCGGCCGTCGCGGCCGGAGAGCCGGCCAGGACCAACCTTCGCGCCGAACGCACCGACCTGATCGGGCGGGAAGACGACCTCGCCCAGGTCGGCAAGCTGTTGCGCGCCCACCGGATGACCACGCTGACCGGGCCGGGCGGCGCGGGCAAGACCCGGTTGGCCAGCGCCGCGGCCCGCGGGCAACTGGACGCCATGCCGGACGGCGTGTGGCTGGTGGAGTTGGCCCCGGTCACCGACCCCGCCGAGGTCGCCCCGGCCACGCTCGACGCGCTCGGACTGCGGCAGCTCGCCCGCGGCGCGGGATCACGCATGGTGGCCCCGGTCGAGGAGTCCGGCGATCCGGTCGACCGGCTGGTCGCCGCGCTGTCGGACAAACATGCCCTGCTCGTACTCGACAACTGCGAGCACCTCATCGACGCCGCGGCGACGCTGGCCGATCGCATCCTGAGCGACTGCCCCCGGGTGACGCTCCTGGCCACCAGCCGGGAACCGTTGAGCATCGGCGGCGAGATGCTCCGCCCGGTGCAGCCGTTGGCCCTGCCACCGGAGTCCGCGCAGCCGGCGCTGGTGACTGGGTACGCGTCGGTGCGCCTGCTCGCCCAGCGGGCCCGGGCGGTGCGGCCCGGATTCGAGGTCAACGCCGGCAACGCGCTGGCGGTGACCCGCATCTGCCGAGCGCTGGACGGGATGCCGCTGGCGATCGAGCTGGCCGCGGCCAGGTTGAACGCCATGACGCCGGAGCAGGTCGCGTCCCGCCTCGACGACCGGTTCCGGTTGCTGACCGGCGGCAACCGCACCGCACTGGCCCGCCACCAGACGCTCGCCGCCGTCGTGGGATGGAGCTGGGATCTGCTCGACGACGCGGAGCGGACGCTGTGGCGGCGGCTGTCGGTGTTCGCCGGCGGCGCGACGCTGGAGGCCGTCGAGCGGGTCTGCGCCGACGACCTGGTCGCCACCGACCGGGTGCTCGACCTGCTGGCCGCGCTGGTGGACAAGTCACTGCTGGAGATGCGCGAGGACACCGGGACGCCGCGGTACCAGATGCTGGAGATCATCAAGGCGTACGGTCACGACCGGCTGGTCGAGGCGGGCGAGCTGGACGCGGCACAGCGGGCCCACGCCGGATACTTCCTGGAACTGGCCGAGAACGCCGAGCATCACCTGCTGACCGCCGAACAGTTGGCGTGGTTGGCCCGGCTGAGTGCCGACCACGACAACCTGCAGGCCGCGGTACGCGGCACGGTCGCGGCCGGCGACACGCGCAGCGCGTACCGGTTCGTCGCTTCGCTCGGCCTGTACTGGTGGTTGCGCGGGCACAAGATCGAGGGCGCCGAGCTGTCCAGCGCGGTACTGTCGCTTCCCGGCCCGGCCGAGGAGAAGCCCGACGCGGTACCCGAGGAGTCCCGGGTCGCCGCGTACACGCTGGGTGCCCTGCTGGCCGTGGACAGCCGGTACAGCGCGGAGGCAGCACTGGGCTGGTTCCGGGAGGCCGGGCGGCTGGCCGAACGGATACCGGATCCGGGGCACCCGTTGATCCGGCTGATCGGCCCGCTGGCGCACGTGTTCGAGAACTCGTGGGAGGCTGGCAGGCCGACGTCCGTGGCGGCCCTGGACGCGCTGGTGGACGACCCGTTTCCGTGGCTCGGCGGGACCGCCCTGATGATCCGGGCACATCTCGCGCTGAACTACGGTCACTCGCACATCGACGCGGAGGCCGACATCCGTGCCGCGCTGGAGCGGTACCGCGCGCTGGGCGAACGGTGGGGCATCTCGTTCGCCACCGGCACCCTGGGGACCTTCGCCCTGTGGCGGGGCGACTTCGCGGAGGCGACGGCCTGCTGGAGGCAGGCGGTGGCGGCGATCGCCGAGTTGGGCGGTCCCGAGGAGGAGGTCCAGTCCCTGACCCAGTTGGCCCGCGCCCTGTGGCTGCGGGGTGACCGGGACGGGGCGCGCGAGCAACTGGCCCGGGCGCGGCGCAACGCACAGCGCCTCGGCCTGCCCGAGCCCCGGGGAATGGCCGGGCACGTGACCGGCGACCTGGCCCGGCTCGACGGGGACCTGCCGCTGGCCCGGTCCGAGCTGGCCAACGCGGCGCGGTTCGCCGGGAACCGCACCGTTGCCCCCCAGCTGCGCGCGGTGATCGCCGCCGCCCGGACCCACCTCGCCCTGGCCGACGGGGACCTGCCCGCCGCCCGGGCCCGGTACGCGGAGGCGGTGGCCGCGGCGACCAGCTCGGTCGACGCCCCGGTGACCGGGGTGGTCCTCGTCGCCGGTGCCGACCTCTCCCTGTACGGCGGCGACCCCGTCACGGCCGCTACGCTGCTCGGCGCCAGCGCCGGGGTACGGGGGATCCGCGATCTGTCCATTGTGGACGATGAAAGGGTGGCCGCGGCGGCCCGGGACGCGCTCGGTGATACCGGTTTCGACGAGGCGTACCGGGCGGGCCTGGCAGCGACCGTCGACACCTGGCGCGAGTTGCCCGGCGTCGCCGAGGGGTGACGTCGGGGGTGCTCGCCCGCCACAAGACCGGCCCCCCACAAGACCGGCTCCCCCACAAACCGGCTCCGGCCGCGCCCCCCGAGAACACGTTGGGGTGAGCCTGGCCGCGGGTACGCGCCGGTCCGGCACTCGCCCGAGTTCCGCCGGGCAGGCCACGGACCCGCGGCCAGCCAGCGCCCGGCCTCGACTTGCCCGGTCGAGGCACGAACAACTGGGTGGCCCTCCGGTCCGGCCGACCCGAGTGCCGAATTTCAAGCCCGGAGCGGCGCCCCGGACCCGATCGACGCTATGCCGCCGCTGAGTTTCGGGTCAAGGCACGCTCCGCCACGAGAAAGCCCGATCTGCCGGTTACGGACGCGTTGCGGAATTGTTACCCGCAACAACAAATCTAACTCTCTCGAATACTTGCGCTGAGGCAATCGATCGCAATATGTTCTGGCACACAACAAAGCTTCGTCGCACCTCCGGCCAGGTCGGCGAGGCACCAGCGGTGCGATGTTCCAGCCCGGTATCGCCGGGCACCTCGCCTGATCCGCCGCCGGTCGACCGTTGGTCACCGGGTGTGCCCGCACCCGGGACGGCCCACCCCCAGCCAGTGTCGGACCCGCCCCCAGACCACTGCCCAGCCCAGACCACTGCCCGGCCCAGACCACTGCCCGGCCCCGGCCCCGGCCTGCGCGGTATGGCCCTGGCGCCGTCCGCACCCGTTCCCCCGGGACCGCTTGACCCGGCTCACCCACAAACCGGGCGAGCCTGGCGGCCCTGAATTCGCGGAGCCCCCGGCTCCGCATCGACCATAGGGAGAACCGACCGTGTCTTCCACTCAGACAACCTCCGCGTCACCACCTCCCCTCCGCCGCTCACCGCGACCAGGGCGGCTACGGCGTGCCGGAATCGCCGCCGCGTGCCTGGTCGTCGTGTCCGCGATGGTCCCCACGCTCAACTCGGCCGCCGCCAGCTCGCAGGCCGGCTCGGCCTGGGGCCAGGGCACCCTCACCGACTCCGACATGCTCAAGCTGGTCTCGCAGTTGACCCTGCCGGAAGAGACCGGCATGGTGCACGGCTCGTCCGACACCACCTGCGCGACCACGCTCCCGCTCGGCTGCGTCGGCCAGGCCGGCTGGATCCCCGGCGTACCACGCCTGGGCATCCCCCCGCTGCGGATGACCGACGGTCCGGCCGGCATCCGGCTCAGTCACGTCGAGACGGCGATGCCGGCGCCGGTCGGCCTGGCCGCGTCGTTCGACACCGCGGCGGCCGCGACGTTCGGCCGGACGGTGGGCGCAGCGGGACGCGCGACCGGTGAGGACGTGTGGCTCGGCCCGATGATCAACGAGGTGAACTACCCGACCGGCGGGCGCAACTTCGAGACCCTGGGCGAGGACCCGTACCTCGCCGGCCAGTTGGCCGCCGGTGAGGTCACCGGCGCGCAAAGCCAGGGACTGGTCACCGAGCTGAAGCACTACATCGAGAACGACTTCGAGAACGGGCGCAACTCGACCAGTGTCACCATCGACGACCAGACGCTGCACGAGACCGAGTTGGTCGCGTTCGAGGCGGGCATCCGGGCCGGCGCCGGCTCCGTCATGTGCTCGTACAACCGGATCAACGACCTCACCGGGTGCGGCGACAACGACACCCTGATCACGATCCTGCGCCAGCAGCTGGCGTTCACCGGCTTCGTGCAGTCCGACTGGGGCGCCGTGCACCAGACGACCGACCTGGTCAACGGTACGGACATCCAGCAGCCCAGCCCCTCGTTCTTCTCCGACGCGACCCTGGCCGCGGCGGTGGCGAACGGTACCCCGGCCGTGGCGGCCACCGCCGACTACCCGGCCTACCCGGCGATCTCCGGCGCACAGTGGAAGCAGGCGCTGGACACCGCCGTGTTCCACATCCTGTCCACGATGAACCAGGCCGACCTGTTGGAGGGCACCCAGTACGGGTCGCACTTCACCGGTACGCCCACCCCGTGGGTACCGGCGCGACCCGACCTGGCCAACCTCAAGGACTCGGCGGCCGCCAGCGCCCAGTCCATCGCCGAGGACAGCGCGACCCTGCTGAAGAACGGCGACCAGATCCTGCCGCTGACCAACGCCGACCTGAAGGCCAAGGCGGGTGGGGTCGTGGTGATGGGCCCGACCGCCATCGCGTCGTACTACGGCGGCGGCGGTAGCGCCCACGTGACCCCGTACGACGGCTCCGCCAGCCCGTACTCGGCTCTGGCGGCCCAGGCCGGCTCCGGCGCCGCGCTGTCCTACCAACCCGGGTACGACCTCGACGGCACGGTCGTCCCGTCCACTGCGCTGACCGCCCCGAACCCGGCCGACGCGTACCCGAACTGGACGCTGACCCCGGCCGACGCGGCCTTCGCCGGCCAGCCCGGCCTGGTGCGCCAGCAGATCACCACGTCGGCCGTCGCCTCCGGGGCGCAGCCGGTGCTCTACACCGGCAGCGACGCGGCTCCCGACCGGCTCGACCCGACCGTGAACTACACCGGATCGTCCACCCTGCCGGCCGGTACGGCGTGGCGCTGGTCCGGCCTGCTCACCGCGCCGAGCAACCCGGGCGGTACCGGCTGGCAGCTCAAGGTATTCGTGCAGAACCAGGCCGGCTCGCAGTTGTTCGTCGACGGCCTGACCACCACCCAGCGCCGGATCAACGTCGCGGCGTACCCGGCCGCCCCGTCCTCCTCGTACGCCGGCCTGGCCGAGGCCGCCCGCTCGCACGACCCGGCGAACCCGGCGCTGCAGCAGGCCAGCTACTCGGTCACCCTCACCCCCGGCCAGCAGCTCCACCTGGACCTGCGGGTGACGGCCGGTACCCAGCCCACCCAGGTCCAGCTGCGTTGGGTGCCGCCGGACAACCAGACCACCGCGATCAACAACGCCGTCACCGCGGCGAAGAGCGCCAAGAAGGTCGTGGTGTTCGCCTACGACGACGGCCAGGAGGGCTCCGACCGGGGCGGCTCCGACCAGGCCACCGGGCTGACCCTGCCGGGCTACCAGAACAGCCTGATCAGCGCGGTCGCGGCGGCGAACCCGAACACGGTCGTCGTGCTCAACACCGGAGACGCCGTCCTGATGCCGTGGGCCACGTCGGTCAAGGGCATCCTGGAGATGTGGTACCCGGGCCAAGAAGGCGGCAAGGCGACCGCCGACGTGCTGTTCGGCAAGGCGAACCCGGGCGGCAAGCTGCCCATCACCTTCCCAGCAACCGCCGACCAGCAACCGATGTACGACCCGAACTGCACGGACACCTCGGCGACCGGTAACTGCCCGCTGTACCCGGGCGTCGCGGGACCGAGCAAGTACCTCGCCGGCGCGACCGCCAGCTACCGGACCATCACCGGCATGGCGGTCAACGGGATCGACGAGGGCTACCGCTGGTACGACGCGAAGGGCGTCACGCCGCTTTTCCCGTTCGGGTACGGGCTGTCCTACACCAGTTTCGGCTACTCCAAGCTGAAGGTCAGCGCCGACAAGGCCGGCGGGATCGATGTGAGCTTCACCGTGAAGAACACCGGTTCCCGCAAGGGTTCGGAGAGTCCGCAGGTCTACCTCGGCGCATCGCCGGACCTGCCGTCGAGCGTCCAGCAGGCGGTACGCAAGCTGATCGGGTTTGACCGGGTGACCCTCGCGCCCGGCGCGTCGCAGTCCGTCACCGTGCACGCGACCGCGGAGCAACTGTCGTCCTGGTCCACCACGGCCGGAAAGTGGACGCTCGGAACGGGCAGCCGCACGGTCTCCGTCGGCTCGTCCTCCCGCGACTCGCGCCTCCAGGTCACCTTCACCGTGAAATAGCGCGCGAGACGACACCGCACGAGCAGCCGCCGTGGCGACCAGCCGCGGCGGCTGCCGGCTTGAGGCATATTTCCGCTCGTACCCTGGGCGCCGGCCGGCCGCCATAGAGTGAGGGCATGGCCACCTGGGACGACGTGCGCCAGATCGCGCTGGCGCTACCGGAGACGACCGAACAGGCATCGCGTGAGGGAACCGCCCAGTGGCGGGTCAAGGACAAGGGATTCGTCTGGGAGCGGCCGCTGCGGCGCGGAGACCTCGAAGCGCTCGGCACCTCCGCGCCGACCGGGCCGGTCCTGGCCGCCCGGGTGCCCGACCTGGGTGCCAAGGAGGCGCTGATCGCCGACGACGAATCCGTGTACTTCACCACGCCGCACTTCAACGGGTACCCGGCCGTGCTCGTGCGCCTGGACCGGATCCCGGTACCGGAGCTGGAAGAGCTCATCGTCGAGGCGTGGCTGGCTCGCGCCCCGAAGCGCCTGGCGGCGGAGTACACCGGTACCGTATAGTTCATTTCCGTGATATCCAAGTCCGGACTAACCTCGGTGCTGCTCCCCCTTCAACGGGCGACCCACCGCACACTGCACGTGCTGGCCGCGGCGCTCGCCGACCTCGACCTCACCCCATCGGAGATCAACACTCTGGCGAACCTGAGCGACGGCAGGGCGCGCAGCGTGCGCGAGCTGGCCGCCGACACGGGCACCCGGGCGACCACCCTCACCGGCGTGCTGGACCGGCTGGAGCGGCGTGGGCACCTCACCCGGCAGCTCGATCCGGCGGACCGCCGCTCGTTCCGGCTGTGCCTGACGGACTCGGGCCAGGCGGTGGCCGCCCGGGTCCGCGACGCGGTCACCGGGCTCGAACACGACGCGCTGGCCGGACTGTCCGCCGACCAGCTCGCCGGGTACCACGCCGTCGTCAGCGCGCTTCAGGAGGTCCGGTGATGTCCGCTCACCACCCGCAGACGCCGGCCCACGGTGGAGTCGACCCGGAGCTGACCGCGATCCTGCGCGACATCACCGGCCCGGACGGCCGGTTCGGGCACCGGCAACACATTCACCTCGCATTCCTCGCCGTGCGGCGCTATGGCATGCCGGACGCGACCGAGAAGGTCTGCGGGTGGATCCGCCAGGTCACGGTCTACGAGCGGGCGCCGCAGAAGTACCACCACACGGTGTCGCGGGCCTGGGTGGAGCTGGTCGCGCACCACGTCGCCGCCGGGGACACAGACTTCGACGCCTTCGCCGGGCGCTGTCCGGAGCTGCTGAACAAGCGCCTGCTGGCCCGGCACTACCGGTCGAGCACGCTGGCGGCGGACGCGGCCCGGCGCTCCTGGACGACTCCCGACCTGGCCCCGTTCCCCTGGGCCGCCTGACCGCATCCCACCCCGCGGTCCCATGTTCGTCTCGCTCCGTCAGGTTCAGAATATTCTTAACCCGAGGGCGCCCTCTCGTGGGTACGGTGACCGCATGAAACGCTGGCGAGACACCGACAACCTCGACAAGGCGATCGAGACCGCAGGTGGTAAGGAAGCCTTCGACTCCGCGATCGGACGCATGCTCGACGAGGCGCGTGGGTGGCGGCTCGCCGACATGCGCAAGGGCCGGGGCCTGATCCAGGAACAGGTCGCCGACCGCATGGGTGTGTCGATGTCTCGCGTCTCACAGATCGAGGCGGGCGACGTATCGACACAGGACGTGCTGACGCGGTACATCGCGGCGCTCGGCGGCACGCTGAAACTGATCGCAGACTTTGGCGATGAGCAATTGAAGGTCGCGTAGCGAGCCCAGGTGCCGTATGCATAACCACCAGCGACGTTCCGGCTGTGAACCTGCACCGGCTGCCGACGGAGAAAGCCGGGCTCCTGGCACAGCGACCCCGAACCGCGAATCCCTCGACCGCCGCCGGCTCGCTGCCGCCGCCGACTGGCATGCCTCGTTGACCGGCGACGATGCCACCGCGCTCGCGGAGTTCGACGCGACTTGGTAACCGGCCGCGAAGAAGGGCGGGTACCGGCCGAAGCCGGCACCCGCCCGAGTGAGCTCCGACGCGTCAGTCGGAGTTGACGTTGAAGTAGTACGTACCCGGATCGGACACCACGCTGCCGTTCTGGTCGACCGCGAACACGTCCAGTTCGTGGAGACCGTCGTAGTCCGGCGTATACGAGACCGTTGCCGTGCCGTCCGGTCCGACGGGCACCGTGAAGCTCTCGTTCCAGTCGATCCAGTACTGGTAGCCCGCGATGCCGGACAGCGGCGAGTCGAACGTGAAGTGCCCGGTGACCCCGACGCCACCGCCGCTCTCATTGGTGGCGAAGTAGTCCGGGTAGATGTCCGAGGTCACCGTGGGCGCGTTGGTGAGGGACGTCGAGTACCTCGCCAGCGGGCTCACCCAGCCGTTGGCGCTGTGGCTGGCCGCCTGAACCGTGAACTGGCCATAGTTCTGCGGAGTGACCGTGATGGTCGCCGAGCCGTCCGGCTGCGCCGCGACCGTTTGCGTGGCGCTGTTGTTCACCTGGTACGTGTAGTTGAGCACCTGCGTCACCGCCGGGTTCGGGGTGAGGGTGAGCGTCAGCGGCTGACCGACCGCCGGCGTACCGGACGCGGTGATGGTGGGCGAGGTGTCGTTGACGTACACCTCGTAGGTGAACTCTTCGGAGACGTTGCAGGCGCGGTCGACGCTCTGCACGTAGAGCCTGTTGGGCCCGGCGTTGGGCGGTGAGAGGTCGACCGTCGCGGATCCGCCGAGGGCGTCGGCGCGCACCATCCCGGGCAGCGTGTACGGGTCCCTCCACTGTGGCTCGCCGTCGGGGCTGGTGGTGTACCCGCAGTTGACGCTCAGGTCGTTCCACGAGTATTGGAACCCGGCCACGTCCGGCGCGCCGTTGGCGTCGAAGGTGAAGTGTGCCGGTGTGCCGCCGTCGACGAAGGTCGACTCCGGGTAGTTCGACGAGCTGACCGTCGGCTGGCCCGGCGCCGTCGCGTCGGTCGTGAAGTAACAGGTCGTGGACGGGGCCGACGTCTCGCTGTCGTCGTTGAGGGTCGCCTGCCACGCGTAGGCGGTGTTGTCGGCGAGCGCCCCGGCCGGGACCTGCGCGCTGCTCCAGTGGCCGCTCACCGCCGCGTTGGCGTTGAACACGGTTCGCTGGTCCGGGTGGTCCACCGGCCAGACGGCGAACGACGCGGTGAGCCGGTCGTTGGAGTCGGCGTCCTGGAACAGCGCCGAGAGCACGGGGCCGGCGAACGCGGGACGCATGGCCAGGTACGGGCCGGGCGCCTGGTCCACGCACGCCTGCCCGGCGTTGTAGAGCTTGGTCGGTTGGGCGGGCAGGCTGTCGTAGTTCACCGACAGCGTCACGCCGTAGTACCCGCTGAGGAAGCGACCGAGGTCGAGCTTGCCTTCGTCGTGAGCGGGTACCCGCAGTTCGAGGCTGAGGGTGGATTGCCCGGCGGCGAGTGCCTGCTGCACCAGCGAAGTCAGATCGAGTTGCAGATTGGCGGGGCAGGCGGTCGTGGTGCCGATGGTGCCGGCCAGCGCCAGTTCGGCCGGCGGCTTGACCCAGGTCGGGTTCGTGGCCGGCGCGGTCTTCCACACCTGGATGGCCCGGTCGGCGCAGTCGGTCGCCTGCGACTCCCGCGTGAACAGTGTGGCCGTGTAGAGCTTCTTGCTGGCGAACGACGAGATGTCGAAGGCCGCGTAGACCCTGGAGATGTGCTGCGTTCCGTTCGCGTCGCGCCAGGCACCGACCGGGATGTCGCCGTCCGGAGTGTTGCTGGCGTGGACGTCACGCGAGTCGGTGTACCGCAACGAGGTCTGTTGCGCGTACTGGTTGTTGTGTCCGGCCGCTGCCGGCTGCGCCGCCGCGAAGGCTCCGACCGTCCCCGCGACCAACGCGGCGACGATCATGGCAACTGCACGGCGGCGCACGAATGGGCTCGTTCGCATCTCGCACCCGATTCCCCGTGGACCCGCGATCATCGCGGGATGAGAATCGCAGGTTAACGCCGTTCGGCCCGGGTGTGATCGGCCGGACGGTCGCGCGGGATTCGCCCGTTCAGATGATCAATTCGGTCAGCGGCACCTGCGGATCGGCGAGCTTGTCCAGGTTCACTTTTCCGCCCGAATAGCCGGCCCGGATCAGCGCCTGAACGTCGTCGGTCACGTCCCAGACGTTGACGTTCATCCCGGCCAGTACCCGGTCGTCCTTGACCCAGAACGCGATGAACTCCGGCACCTTGCCGTCCACAAAGGACGGATCACCGCGGTACACGATCCGGTCGTAGCCGCCCGGCTCGACATAGCCCGAGTACTCCATGCCCAGGTCGTACTGGTCGGTGAAGAAGTACGGCACCCGGTCGTAGGTCACGTCCTCGCCGGCCATCGACCGGCCCGCGGCTTCGCCGCCATTGAGCGCGTTGGCCCAGTGCTCCACCCGGATCGGCCGGCCCAGCAGAGCGTTGTGCGTGCTGGCGACGTCGCCGGCCGCGTACACGTCCGAGTCGGAGGTGCGCAGCGCGGCGTCCGTGACGATCCCGTTGTCCACGGTCAGGCCGGAGGTCTCCGCCAGCTCGGTGGCCGGCTGGATGCCGACGCCGACGATGGCCAGGTCGGCCGGCAGCTCGGTGCCGTCCTCCAGCACCACGGCGGTGAGCGTGCCGGCCGAGCCACGGAACTCCCGGACCCCGGCGCCGAAGCGCAGCGTGACGCCGTGCGCCTTGTGCAGCTCGGCGAAGAACGCGGCCAGCTCGTCGCCGAGCGGGCGGCGCAGCGGCAGCGTGTCCAGCTCGACCACGGTCACCGTGGCGCCGTACCCGCGGGCCGCGGCGGCGGTCTCCAACCCGATCCAGCCGGCCCCGATGACCACCACGTTGCCGCCCCGGCTCAGCCGCTCCCGGAGCCCGTCGGACTCCGGCATCGTGCGCAGGTAGCGCACCCCGTTCAGCTCGACACCGGGCACGGTCAGCTGGCGTACCCGCGATCCGGTGGCCAGCAGGAGCTTGTCGTACCCGACCGTCTCGACGCCGTCCAGCGTCAGCGAGTGCGCGGCGGGGTCGAGGGCGGTGACCCGGGTGCCCAGCCGCAGGGTCACGTCGTGCTCGGCGTACCACTGCTCGGGGTGCACGAACGCGCCGTCGCGCGGGTCGTTGCCCTGCAGGTAGCCCTTGGACAGCGGAGGCCGCTCGTACGGCCGCTCGATCTCCTCACCGATCAGCATGATCTTCCCCTCGAAGCCGGCATCACGCAGACCTTCGGCTGCTTTCGCGCCGGTCAGCGAGGCCCCGACGATGACGAAAACCCGCTCGTCCACGCTGCCACCTCCATCTAGAGAACTACCGACGTCAACCTAACCCCACGCGCCGGTTCCGGCATCCGGTTCACTCCCCTGCGGGCTTCGCCGGACGGGTCAGCCCCCGACCAGACGGCGGTGCCAGGAGATCGCGGCCGGGTCTGTCAGGCTCGCCACCTGGTCGATGATCACCCGCAGCCTCGCCGCGTCGTCCGGAGCGGCCTGCCAGAGCGGAGCGAACACCGGGTCGAGCCCGTGCGGGGCGCGCAGGGTCAGCGCGTGCACCAGCCCGGTCAGGATCTCCCGCTGCTGCTCATACCACGGCCGGGCGCCCGGACGGCGCATCACGTACCGCAGTGCGAGCCCCTTGAGCAACGCACACTCTGCCCGGGTGAATCGCGGTACGACCAGATCGGCGGCGTACCGGCGCAGCGGGCCGGGTCCGGCGGCCGAACGGGTGGCGCCCACCGCCGCGGCGACGAACCTGCCGGTCAGCACGCTGGTCACCTGCTTGAGCGCGACCAGTGCGCGGTGGCTGCCGTCGTACTGGTAGAGCGGGGCGAGCACCGGGTCGGAGAGCAGCTCGTCGAGCACGGCGACCAGGTCGGACGGCGACTCGGCCGAGTAGGAACCGGCCACGTCGGCACACAGCGCGGCCCGCTCGACGTTGTCGTCGCGAAGGTTGCGCAGCGCGATGTACCCGCCGTGGATGCCGTCCTCGACGTCGTGGACGGAGTAGGCCACGTCGTCGGCCCAGTCCATGACCTGGGCCTCCAGGCAGCGCCGGCCCGGATCGGGCACGCCGGTGCGCAGCCAGTGGAAGACCGGCATGTCGTCGGCGTACACCCCGAACTTGCGCATGCCATCGGCCCGCGGCCACGGGTACTTGCAGCAGGCGTCGAGCGAGGCCCGGGTGAGGTTGAGGCCCGCGGAGCTGCCGTCGGGCGCCACGGCCTTGGCCTCGAGCCGGGTGAGCACCCGCAGGGTCTGCGCGTTGCCCTCGAACCCGCCGCACGCGCGGGCCATCTCGTCGAGCGCGGCCTCCCCGTTGTGTCCGAACGGCGGATGCCCGAGGTCGTGAGCGAGCCCGGCGGTGTCCACGACGTCGGGATCGCAGCCCAGCTGGGCACCCATCTCCCGGCCGATCTGCGCGACCTCCAGGGAGTGGGTCAGCCGGGTGCGCAGGAAGTCGTCCGAGCCGGCCGTGTGCACCTGGGTCTTGGCGGCCAGCCGGCGGAACGCGGCCGAGTGCAGGACCCGGGCCCGGTCGCGTTGGAACTGGGTGCGCTCGCCGTCGACCGGCAGCGTACGGGTGTCCTTGGGCGGCTCTTCGACGCAGCGCTCCTGCTCGAAGCGGGACGCGGCGTCGGCGTCCGGGTCGTGCGCGACGGGCGGACCGGCGAGGCCGGTGCCGCTGGCGGGTCCGGCCAGATCCAGGTCATCGTTGTGGGCCATCGGCGTCGAGCGTAGCCCCGGCCTGCTCCGCATCGCGGGCGCGGAGCACGGGTGTCATGATTACCTTCACGGCGGCGGCCAGCGGGATCGCGATCAGCGCGCCGACCAGGCCGAGCACGGTGCCGCCGAGCAGGGCCGCGAGCAGCACCGCGAGCGCCGGGATGGCCACCGTGTTGCGCAGCACTCTCGGAGCGACCAGGTAGTTCTCCAGCTGCTGGTAGAGCAGGAAGAACAGGCCGAGCAGGATCGCGTGCGGCCACAGGTCGGTGGTGGCCAGCGCCACGATCACGGCGACGAGCGCGCCGAGCGCGGCGCCGATGAGCGGGATCAGGTCGGTGACCGCGACGAACACGGCCAGTGGCAGCGCGAACGGAATCCGCAGGGCCTCCAGAGCGGCCAGAGACGTAACGCCGGCGATCCCGGAAATGATCAGATTTCCGATCATGTACGAGCCGACCTTGTCGATGACCACGTTCACCGCGTCGTTGACCGGCCGCCGGTACCGGCGGGAGAACAGCCGCACCAGGCTCCGGCGCAGCCTCGGCAGGTCCGCCATGAAGTAGATGGTCAGCACCAGGATCAGCAGCGCGGAGACCACCGCGCCGAGGAACTTCTGGGTGAAGCCGAGCGCCTGGCGGCCGAGCCGGGCGGGCAGCGTCCGGGTCAGGTCGTCGATCGTGCCCTGGAGATGAAACCGGTTCTCCAGTTTGCGCAGCCCGGGTGAGCTGGACCGCAGGTGGTTCAGGTAGTCCGGGAAGCTACTGGTCAGCTTGCCGCCCTGCTGGATCAGCGGCGGGATGAACAGCATCAGCAGCCCGGCCGCCACGATCAGGACGAGGACCAGGACGATGGCGACCGCCCGGGAGCGCTTGATCCCGTGCCGGATCAGCCACCGTACCGGCGGGTCGAGGCTGATCGCGATGAACGCGGCGATGAGGATCTCGACCAAGACGTCGCGGACGGCGTTCACCACGCGGTACGCGAGGTAGACCGCCACCACCCCGAGACTGGCGGCCACCGCCCAGCGGAAGACGGTACGGGGGCTCACCGGCTCGGGCGGTGCCGCCTCCTCCTCCTCCTCCACCGACCTGGCCAGGTCCTTCTCGGTCGCCATGCCGGATAGCCTGACATGAGCCGACGGCCGTCGCCCGGCGGTTACCCGGGGTAGTTGGGGCGACGGAGCCCGGAATCAGAGATCCGCTCGGGTCAGCGCAGCGGCGGGTTCAGCCGTCGTGCCTCGTCAGGATGATGAACTCGTTGCCCTCGGGATCGGCCAGCACGATGCGGGCTCCGCCGGCCGGCCCCGCGGCCACGTGCCGGGCACCCATGTCCAGCAGCCGCTCCAACTCGGCGTCCCGATCGTCCGGGTCGAGTTCGATGTGCAGCCGGCCACGATCCGGTCTCGCGGCCGGCGCCCGAGTGAACAGCAGCCGCGGCCCGCCGTCGCGGCCGATGACCACCTCCCCGGCGACCTCGCGCAGCAGCCGGAAGTCGAGCACCTCCGCCCACCAGCGGGCGAGCCGGTTGGGGTCCATCGCGTCGACGACGACGGAGTACCACCGGCTGCCCATGCATACCTCCGCGTTACCCGGGATGTCCGGCACAGGTTACGCGCTGGACATCCCGGCCACGCACCCGGACGGTGGCCGGGCCGGTGTCTGGCAACCGTCAGCGGCTGTCCGATCCCCCCGTCTCGATCGCGGCGCGACCCGCCTCCAGCCGGGCCACCGGGACTCGGAACGGCGAGCAGGACACGTAATCCAGGCCGACCTCGTGGAAGAAGTGCACCGAGTCCGGGTCGCCGCCGTGCTCGCCGCACACTCCGATCTTGAGGTCCGGACGGATCGCCCGGCTCTCGCTCACCGCGATGGTGATCAGGCGGCCCACACCGTCCCGGTCGATCGACTCGAACGGGGACACCCGGAAGATGCCCAGATCCAGGTACCGCGAGAAGAACGAGCCCTCCACGTCGTCCCGGGAGAAGCCCCAACCCATCTGGGTCAGGTCGTTGGTTCCGAAGGAGAAGAACTCGGCCGCCTGAGCGATCTGCGCGGCGGTCAGCGCCGCCCGGGGCACCTCGATCATCGTCCCGATCAGGGTGTGCGGGGTGTTGTCCACCTCGTCCAGTACGGTCAGCGCCTCGGCCTTCACCGTCTCCAACTCCTGTACGGCGCCGACCAGCGGCACCATGACCTCCGGATGCGGATCCTCGCCGGCCAGGCCGACCGACGCCGCCGCCTCCGCGATCGCCCGCACCTGCATCGCGAACAGCCCCGGGATCACCAAACCCAGGCGCACGCCGCGCAGGCCGAGCATCGGGTTCTCCTCGTGCATCCGGCGCACCGCGGCCAGCAGCCTGCGGTCCCGGCCCGGATCCTCGCCGCGCTCCTCGGCGAGGGCCACCCGCACCGACAGGTCCTCCAGCGACGGCAGGAACTCGTGCAGCGGCGGGTCGATCAGCCGGATCGTCACCGGCAGCCCGGCCATCGCGGTGAACAGGCCCTCGAAGTCCTTGCGCTGCAACGGCAGCAGCGCGTCCAGCGCCAGTTGCCGGTCGGTGTCGGTGTCGGCGAGGATCAGCGACTCGACCAACTCCCGCCGCTCGCCCAGGAACATGTGCTCGGTGCGGCACAGCCCGATGCCCTGCGCCCCGAACCGCCGCGCCCGCGCCGCGTCCTCGGGAGTGTCCGCGTTCGCGCGTACCTTCAGCACCCGGCGCTCGTCCGCGTGCGACAGCAGCCGGTGTACCGCCACGACCAGCGCGTCGTCGCCCACCTCGCCGGTCTCGAAATACCGCACCACGGCCGAGTCCTGCACCGGCATCTCGCCCGGGTAGACCCTGCCGGTGGTGCCGTCGATCGAGATGACGTCGCCCTCGGACACCGTCGTGCCGTCCACAGTGAACTGTCCACTCGCGACATTCACGTCCAGCGCGTCGGCGCCGCACACGCACGTCTTGCCCATGCCCCGGGCCACCACCGCGGCGTGGCTGGTCTTGCCGCCCCGGGAGGTCAGGATGCCGCGCGAGGCGATGATGCCCGGCAGGTCGTCGGGGTTGGTCTCGCGCCGTACCAGGATCACCCGCTCCCCGGCCCCGGCCAGCTCCACCGCCCGGGCCGAGGCGAACACCACCTTCCCGACCGCGGCACCCGGCGAGGCGCCGATCCCCTGCGCCAACCGCTCCGGCTCATCCGACAGGTCGAACGTGGGGAACATCAGCTGGGCGAGCTGGTCGCCGGTGACCCGCCGTACCGCCTCGTCAAGGCTGATCACGCCCTCGTCGACCAGTTGGCTGGCGATGATGAAGGCCGCCGCGGCGGTGCGCTTGCCCACCCGGGTCTGCAGCAGCCACAGCTTGCCGCGCTCGATGGTGAACTCGATGTCACACAGGTCGCGGTAGTGCCCCTCCAGGGTCTCCATGGCACGCATCAGGCTGTCGAAACTGGCCTTGTCCAGCTGCTCCAGCTCGTCCAGCGACACGGTGTTGCGGATGCCGGCCACCACGTCTTCACCCTGGGCGTTGGCGAGATAGTCGCCGTACACGCCCTGGCGCCCGCTGGCCGGGTCGCGGGTGAAGGCCACGCCGGTGCCCGAGTCCGAACCCAGGTTGCCGAAGACCATCGCGACCACGTTGACCGCCGTACCGAGGTCGGACGGGATGCGCTCCTGGCGCCGGTACAGCACGGCACGCTCGGCGTTCCACGAGTCGAACACGGCACGGATCGCGAGGTCCAGTTGCTCGCGGGGCTCCTGCGGGAAGTCCCGGCCGGCGTGCCGGGCGAAGACGTCCTTGAACGTGGCCACCAGCCCGCGCAGGTCGCCGGCGTCCAGGTCCAGGTCGGACTCGGCGTTCTTGGCGCGCTTCGCCTCGTCCAGCGCCTCTTCGAACGCCTCGGCCGGAACGTCGCACACGGTCCGGCCGAACATCTGGATCAGTCGCCGGTACGAGTCCCAGGCGAACCGCTCCCCGCCGTCGCCGCCGGCCTGCGCGGCCAGGCCGTGCACGGACTCGTCTGTCAGGCCGACGTTGAGGACCGTCTCCATCATCCCGGGCATGGAGAACTTCGCCCCGGACCGCACCGAGACGAGCAGCGGATCGGCCGGGTCGCCGAGCTGCCGACCCATGGTGCCTTCCAACTTCAGAAGGTGTTCGTCGATTTCGGCGGCCAATTCGGGGGGTTGGCTGCCGGTATCGAGGTACACCCGGCAGGCGTCGGTGGTGATGGTGAAACCGGGGGGTACCGGAAGGCCGAGATTGGTCATCTCGGCGAGATTCGCACCCTTGCCGCCGAGCAAGTCGTTCAGGTCTTTGTTTCCCTCGGCGAAGTCGTAGACGAGTTTCTCAACCATGTCGCGCCCTACCTCTCTCGGCAGGGGTGTGCCCCGCCGCCTCGCAGCGGCTTGACCGGCTCACCCGCGTTCCGAACGCCGTGCCCTATGTAAGTGGTACCCCGGAGGTAAGGCCGGACACTAGGGCAGTTCTCACTGCGTTGGCGCCGTTCGTGATTATTGGCACAGGGGTACCCGCCAATCACGTCCGTACCATTCTGCGAGAGCGCTCTCACGCGCACTAATGCGCACCTCAGTCGGATTTCCGTCGTGGCTGAATCGACAATTCAAATTGATTGACTTTTTCTGGTTTAGCGACCAGTGGCGGAGGGCATTAGGCCAAACCTGTGCGACGTGGGACTGTGCTCGCCTCCGCCACAACCCGGCTCCGGCTGCGCCCAGTCGGGTGCGACGTGGGACTGTGCTCGCCTCCGCCACAACCCGGCTCCGGCTGCGCCCAGTCGGGTGCGACGTGGGACCGGTGACTGTGCACACCATCCGCCCTCGGCTTGCCGGCGTGCCGGGCCGGCGTGCGATCCTCGAAGGCGTGACCGGCACGCTCACCCGGCCGATTCCCGGCCCGAACCCGACCCCGGACCCCTCCGGGCCGGATTTCCGCCATGCTCAGGACCAGCCCGCCTACGACCAGCCCGCCCACGACCAGCGCGCCCAGGACCAGCCCGCCCAGGACCAGCGCGATCCGCGGGGATCGGGTTTGCGCCTGGGGCCGTTCTCGGTCGATCCGCCGGTGGTGCTCGCGCCGATGGCCGGCATCACCAACGTGGCCTTTCGCCGGCTGTGCCGGGAACAGGGAGCGGGCATCTACGTCTGCGAGATGGTGATGACCCGGGCACTGGTCGAGCGCAACCCGAAGACGCTCCGCATGATCGCCTTCGGGGCCGAGGAGCGCCCGCGCAGCCTCCAGCTCTACGGCGTCGACCCGCAGACCACGGCAGCCGCGGTACGGATGATCGTCGACGAGGACCTGGCCGACCACATCGACCTCAACTTCGGCTGCCCGGTGCCCCGGGTCACCCGCAAAGGCGGCGGATCCGCGCTGCCCTGGAAGCGGCGGTTGTTCGGCCGCATCGTCGCGGAAGCGGTCGCCGCCGCCGGCGACATCCCGGTCACCGTGAAGATGCGCAAGGGCATCGACGACGACCACCTGACGTACCTGGAGGCCGGCCTGGCCGCGCAGGACGCCGGTGCGACCTGGGTGGCGCTGCACGCCCGTACGGCGGCCCAGCGATACTCCGGCTCCGCCGACTGGGACGCGATCGCGGCGCTGAAGCAGGCGCTGGACGTTCCGGTCCTGGGCAACGGCGACATCTGGGAAGCCGATGACGCGCTGCGGATGATGCGCGACACCGGATGCGACGGCGTGGTGATCGGGCGCGGCTGCCTGGGCCGGCCCTGGCTGTTCGCGGATCTGGCGGCCGCGATGGCCGGCCGGTCGGAACGGGCACTGCCGCGGCTCGGTGAGGTCGCCGCCGTCATGCGCCGGCACGCCCGGCTGCTGGTCGAGTGGATGGGTGTCGAGGCCGACGGCGTGGTCGACTTCCGCAAGCACGTCGCCTGGTACCTCAAGGGGTTCCCGGTCGGCTCGGAGCTGCGCCGGTCGATGGCGATGGCCTCGTCGCTCACGGAGTTGGACGACCTGCTGGACAAGCTGGACGCGGACGCGCCGTACCCGACGGCGATCCTCGGCCAGCCGCGCGGCCGGACCAACTCGCCGGGCAAGGTCGCGCTGCCGGAGGGCTGGCTCGCCGACCGGGACGACGAGGCGGTACCTGAGGGGGCCGAGATCGAGGATTCCGGCGGCTGAGCTCGCCGGCTGCGCTCAGACTGAAGGCTCCACCGTCCGGTCGGCCGGCGGCGCGGACGGCGGTACCGTCGCCATCGCCTTGCGGCGCATCATCGCCCGCGCGTTCCAGCGCAGCGCGCCGGCCAGGTCCCGGGCGTGCTCCAGCAGCGTGTAGTCCTGCCGCGCCGCGATCTGGCCGAGTGCCCGGTCGAGGTCGTTGCCGCACTTCATCAGGACGCTGTCGAAGTCCCGGCGGATCGGCTCCAACAGGTCGTAGCCCATCTCCCGGTGCAGCCGGGCGAACCGCGGCTTGTAGAGCCGGGCCCGGTCATGCAGGCCGGTCGAGTAGGACATCGGGTTCTTCGGGCGCGTGCGGATGTAGTCGGGCAGCACATCGGCGAACGCCTGGCGGACTATCCACTTCTCCTGGCCGTCGCGCACCTTCAGCTCCACCGGCAGGCGCATAGCCAGCTCGACGAGCGCCAGATCGAGGAACGGTACCCGCGCCTCCACGCCCTGGCCCATGCTGGTCCGGTCGACGCGTTGCAGCTCGGTGCGGTACAGGTTGGCAATCTTGTGCAGGAACAGCCGGCGGGCCGAGGCCGGCCCGACCTCGTGGTACATCGGGTACCCGCCGAACAGCTCGTCCGAACCGTCGCCGGTGAGCACGACCTTCACGCCGGTCTCGTGCACCCGCCGGAACAGCGGCACCGACACCACGGCGTTGATGATGTCGCCGTACTCGGTCAGCTCCGCCATCCGGATCGCCTCACGGATCTCTTCCGCGCGTACGTCGCGTGGTCGCAGCTCGATGACCTCGTGCGGTACGTCCAGCTCGGCGGTCAGCCGCCGGGCGTAGGCCAGGTCCGGGCTGTCCGGGGTGCCGACCGTGAACGCCACGCAGTCCGGGTGCGCCTCGCGCACGGTCAGCAGGGTGAGTGAGCTGTCCAGGCCGCCGGAGAGGATGACACCGACAGTCAGGTCGGTGTCGACCCGGACCCGGATGCTGTCCTCGATGGCCGCCCGGACCAACTTCGCGGCCTCATCCGGATCGTCGACGCGCGGCTGGCTCTCGCCGAGCCGGTTCAGGTCGGCGTACGGGCTCAGCACCGGCTCGCCCTGCCGCCGCGACCAGCCGTGGTGGCCGGGCGGTACCTCGCGGATCGCGGCACCGACCGGAACCAGTGCCTTGGCCTCCGAGGCGACATACAGCCGGCCACGGGCCCGCGACCAGTACAGCGGCTTGACCCCCAGCGGGTCCCGGGCCAGGTACACGTCGCCGGTGTCGCGCTCCGCGATGGCGAACGCGAACTCCCCGCGGAACCGGCCCACCGCCTCCGGTCCCCACTGGCGGAACGCCTCCAGTACCACCTCGGTGTCGCTCTCCGAGCGCGCCGGCCCGCAGCCGGCCGCCAGTTCGGCGCGCAGCTGCCGGTGGTTGAAGACCTCGCCGTTGTAGCACAGCACCAGCCGGCCGTCCCGGCTGCGCCACGGCTGGACCGCCCGCTGGCGGTCGACGATGCGCAGCCGGTGCACCCCGGCCAACAGCCCGTCCTCGGCCAGCATCTCCTCGACCTCGCCCCGGCCCGCCAGGTACTCCATCAGGTGCTGGAACTCGGCGCGGTCCGGATCCGGCCCAGCGGCCAAGACGATGCCGCACATGTCAGCCGGCCGGGGTCTCGCCGGTGTCGCGGCGCAGCCGGGCGACGGCGGCAGGGCTCAGGCACACGTGCCAGACCTGACCCTCGTCGATGACGTTGACCTCACCGGTCGCCAGGTGCTCGAACAGGATCCGCTGCAGCGCGGTGTGCGCGTTGAACCGGCGCATCCAGGTCATCTCCAGATCCATCGCGTACCCGACGCAGTGCGCGCTGGGCAGCACGGTCAGGTAGCCGAGGCCACGCAGGTGGTTCTGGTGCTCGATGGTGCGCGCCATGCTGTTGACCCACAACGGTGGCGCGGCGGCGTCGCCGCAGGCCGCCCGGAACTCGACGCCGAGCGCGTTGAGCCAGGCCACCGCCTCCGGTCGGGCGTACGGGAACCGCATGCCGGCGGTGTGCGGCACCCGGTGCGGCCACACCCGTCGCTCCGCCTTGCGCAACGCGCGACCGGGCAGCCCCCGGGGTTGCCGGCGGTAGCGGAAGCGGAGTGCACCCTGCCGGCGCAGCGCGGCGAGGCTGGCCAGATCGTGCGAGTTGACCAGATCGGCCCGGGTCAGGTACGGGTCGAGGTGCCCCCACCACGCGACGTCGACCTGCGACTGCAGGTACACCCGCATCCAGGTGGCCAGCAGCGACATCGGCCCGTGTTCGTCGGGCCGGAAATTCCAGATCTCGCGCAACAGCGTCTGCGCGACGGTCTGCGGACCGCCCGGCGTGCGGGACAGCACGTCGTTCATCGCGGCCATGGCGAGGTGCTCGTGGATGGTGCCGGCCACCCTCACCACGCCGTCCGGCCCGGCGTTGCCGTCGACGGCGGTCAGCAGGTCGGCGACCGCGGCGCGGTAGAGGTCAAGCGTGTTGTCGGATGCCATCGCGCCGGCGGATCCCGTCGCGTCTCGGGATGCCACCGCGCCAACGGCTGTCGTGGCGCCGGTCGTTGTCGTGGCGCCGGCAGATGCCGTCGCGCCGGCGGATGTGGTTGCGGCAGCGGTTGTCGTTGCGGCAGCGGAGAGCACCGCGGCACCTTCCGCCCCCGACGTCACGGATCCGGTCTGAAGATCCCGCCCAATGGTTGCCAAGGCAAATCATCCCCAATCAACTGGTACGGGCACAACTGGGGTAAAGCTAACATCGGCTCATCATTAGCGAACAGCAACTTCGCCGATTTCAGGCATCAGTGAGACACGAAGAGACCAACGAGCCGCGAGCGATGCTGTCGCTCACGGCGCGCGATTAATTCGACTAAGGGCCTGTTGGCAACAGGCTCTAACGCTCGTCGAGCGGTCGCTTGCCCTGCGCCTTGTGGTCCGGTTTCGACTCGTGACGCACGACGAGTACCGGACAGGTCGCATGTTCGAGGACGTCACGGGAGGTACTTCCCAGAAATCTGCTGCTGATCGGCCCGCGGCTGTGCGAGCCCAACACGATCGCCTGACCATCAAGTTCCCGCGCGAGCCGCACCAGAGTGTCGGCCACCGTTTCCTGGTCGGCGGCGGCCATCGCGTCGGCGGCCAGCCCGGCCTGCCGGGCCAGCTGCGCACCGCGTTCGGCCGTGCGCCGGGCGGCGTCGTGCATGTCCTCATCGACCTGGAACGCGTCGCCGGAATCCAGCGGCGCGGCCGGCGCCTCGAACGCGCGCACCGGCAGCGCCGAGACCTGGAACCCGATTCCCGCTTCCCAGACGGAGACCACCAGGGCATGCCGGGTGGCGAACACCGCGGCGCCCTCGCGCAGCGCGTGCTCGGCGGCGGGACTGCCATCGAAGGCGTAGATGACCGGACCGGAGCGCATGACGCTGTCCACGCTACCTGCGAGCACGCTCAGTAGCGGGTACAACACGCAAGAGTGCGCCCTGAAGCGCGGCTCACGCCGACAGGTCGTCCAGCGCGCGGGTGATCCGCTTCTCCGAGATCGGGTACGGCGTGCCGAGCGCCTGCGCGAAGTAGTTGACCCGCAGCTCCTCCAGCATCCAGCGCACCTGGCGCAGCCCCTCGGGGATCGGATGACCCGCCGGTACCTGGTCGAGCAGGTCGCGGTACTCCCGCTCGATCCGCTGGACCGCCTGAGTCCGTTCCCGGTCCCGGCCCGGGTTCTCGGCGAGCTTGTCCAGCCGGCGGTCGATGGCCAGGACGTACCGCGGCAGGTCGGCCAGCCGCGCCGCTCCGGTCGCCTCGACGAAGCCCGGGAACACCAGGCGGCCCAGCTGGTCGCGGACGTCGGTCAGCGACACGACGAGCACCAGGTTGGTGGTGCCGGCAAGCCGGCGGGAGACCTCGTACGCCGCGGTCAGCACCGGCCCGACCCGCTCCACCACCTCGACCAGGGTGCGGCCCAGCCCGGCACGCACCCGATCCTCCAGCGCGGCATAGGACTGCGCGTCCCAGGCCGGCCCGCCGGCCTCGACCATCAGCGCGTCGATGGCGGCGGCGACGCAGTCGTCCATCAACGCCGGCACGCTGCCGTGCGGGTTGCGGCTCAGCGCGAGCTTCGCCTGGTTGGACAGCCGGCCCTGCAGCGCCTTCACCGGCGCGGGAACGTTCAGGGTGAGCAGCCGGCGGGTGCCGCGCCACATCGCGTAGGCCGCCTCGTCCTCGGTGTCGAACAGCCGTACCGCGACCGAGTCGCCCTCGTCGCGCAGCGCCGGGTACGCCTTCACCGGGTACCCGCCCCGCTGCTGCGCGAAGATCCGGGGCAGCGTACCGATCGTCCAGGACCGCAGCCCGGAGCGCTCGATGTTGCCGGCCGCAGCCGCGATCGCGGCCTGGGTCCGGGGGCGCAACTGCTGCTTGAGGGCGGCCAGGTCCTTGCCCTCGGCGACCGTGGCGCCCTTGTCGTCGACGATCCGGAACGTCATTTTCAGGTAGTCCGGTACCCGGTCGAGCTGCCACGCCTCGCGCGGCACCACCACGCCGGTCAGCCGGTGCAGTTCCCGCTCCAGCCCGTCCAGCAACGGCTCGGCGTACGGCGTCAGGCCGGACAGCGCCGCCCGGGCGTGGTCCGGGGCGGGCGCGAACTCCCGGCGGATCGGCTTGGGCAGGCCCCGGATCAGCGCGGTGACCAGATCCTCGCGCAGTCCAGGGATCTGCCACCCGAACGCGTCCACCCCGATCTGGTTGAGTACCGGCAGCGGCACCTGGGCGGTCACCCCGTCCACACCGGAGCCCGGCTCGAACTGGTAGGTCAGCGGCAGCTCCAGACCGTCTTGCCGCCAGGTGTCCGGGTAGTCCCGCGGGTCGACCAGCGAAGCCGACTCGTTCACCAGCAGAGCGGCCGAGAACGACAGCAGGTCCGGCTGCTCGCGCCGGGCCTTCTTCCACCAGCTGTCGAAGTGCCGCCCGGAGACCACGTCGGCGGGGATGCGCCGGTCGTAGAAGTCGAACAAAGTCTCGTCGTCGACCAGGATGTCGCGGCGGCGGGCCCGGTGCTCCAGGTCCTCCACGTCCTCGCGCAGTTCCCGGTTCTCGTGGAAGAACTGGTGGTGAGTCTGCCAGTCGCCCTCCACCAGGGCGTTGCGGATGAACAGCTCCCGGGACAACGGCGGGTCGATGCGCCCGTAGTTCACCTTGCGCCCGACCACGATCGGCAGGCCATACAGGGTGACCCGCTCGTACGCCAGCACCGCGGCCTGTTTGCGTTCCCAGTGCGGCTCGCTGTAGGTCCGCTTGACCAGGTGCCCGGCGTGCTCCTCTATCCACTGTGGATCGACGCGCGCCACCATCCGGGCCCACAGCCGGGAGGTCTCGACCAGTTCGGCGGCCATCACCCAGCGCGGCTGCTTCTTGAACAGCGCCGAACCCGGGAAGATGGCGAACTTGGCGTTGCGGGCGCCCAGGTATTCACGGGTCTCCGGGTCTTTGAGCCCGATGTGCGAGAGCAGGCCGGGCAGCAGGGACTGGTGGATGCGCGCGGACTCCTCGGGCGCGCTGGACAGCGGGATGCCCAGGTCCTTGACCACCTGGCGCAGCTGGCTGTCCAGGTCCTGCCACTCCCGCACCCGCAGGTAGTTCAGGAACTCGGCGCGACACATCCGGCGGAACTGGTTGGCCGACCGGTCCTGCTGCTGCTCCCGCAGGTACGCCCACAGGTTCAGGTACGCCTGGAAGTCCGACTCCGGGTCGGCGAAGCGCGCGTGCGACTGGTCGGCGGCCTGCTGCTTGTCCGACGGCCGCTCTCGTGGGTCCTGAATGGACAGTGCGGCCGCGATGACCAGAACCTCGCGCACGCACCCGTTGCGCTCGGCCGCCAGCACCATCCGGGCCAGGCGCGGATCGATCGGCAGCCGGGCCAGCTTGCGCCCGATGCCGGTCAGCCGACCGTTCTCGATCGCACCCAGCTCGGCCAGCAGGGCCAGGCCGTCGGTGATGTTGCGCCGGTCCGGCGGGTCGATGAACGGGAACGACGCGACATCGCCCAGCCCGGCCGCCGTCGCCTGAAGGATGACCGAGGCGAGGTTGGTGCGCAGGATCTCCGGGTCGGTGAACTGCGGTCGGGCCTCGAAGTCCGCCTCGGTGTAGAGCCGGATGCAGATCCCGTCCGAGGTGCGTCCGCAGCGACCCTTGCGCTGGTTCGCGGACGCCTGCGAGATGGGTTCGATGGGCAGCCGCTGCACCTTGGTGCGGTGGCTGTACCGGGAGACGCGGGCGGTGCCCGGGTCGATGACGTACTTGATGCCGGGCACGGTCAGCGACGTCTCCGCGACGTTCGTCGCGAGCACGATCCGGCGCCCGGTGTGCGAACCGAACACCCGATGCTGCTCCGGGGCGGACAGCCGGGCGTACAGCGGCAGCACCTCGGTCAGCGGTAGGTCCCGACGGCGCAGAGCCTCCGCGGTGTCCCGGATCTCCCGCTCACCGGACAGGAAGACCAGGATGTCCCCCTGCCCCTCGGTGCGCAGTTCGTCGACCGCGTCCAGGATCGCCTGGGTCTGGTCCCGAACCCCGGAGCCCTCCTCCGCGTCGGCGTCCTCGTCCGGCGAG
Organism: Rugosimonospora africana; assembly: GCF_016862975.1. Classification (GTDB taxonomy): domain Bacteria; phylum Actinomycetota; class Actinomycetes; order Mycobacteriales; family Micromonosporaceae; genus Rugosimonospora; species Rugosimonospora africana. The sequence continues at coordinate 32,677 of NZ_BONZ01000101.1, read as the reverse complement.
TCGTCGACGATCGGCCGGTACCGCACCTCGACCGGGTAGGTGCGGCCGGACACCTCGACGATCGGTACGTCCGAGAAGTCGTCGCCGTCCAGCTTGCTGAAGTGGCGGGCGAAGCGCTCCGGGTCGATCGTCGCCGAGGTGATGATCACCTTGAGGTCCGGCCGGCGGGGCAGCAGCCGCTTCAGGTACCCGAGGATGAAGTCGATGTTCAGGCTGCGTTCATGCGCCTCGTCGATGATCAGCGTGTCGTACCGGCGCAGCTGCCGATCTCGCTGGATCTCGGTCAGCAGGATGCCGTCGGTCATCACCTTGACCAGCGTGTCGTCGCCGACCCGGCCGGTGAACCGCACCTGGTACCCGATCGCCCCGCCGAGCTGGGTGTCCAGCTCCTCCGCGATGCGCTCGGCCACGGTACGGGCGGCCAGCCGGCGCGGCTGAGTGTGCCCGATCATCCCGTTGATCCCCCGGCCCAGCTCAAGGCAGATCTTCGGAAGCTGGGTGGTCTTGCCGGAGCCGGTCTCCCCCGCGACGATCACCACCTGGTGGTCGCGGATGGCCGCCAGGATGTCGTCCTTCTTCTGGCTGACCGGCAGCGCCCCGGGATAGCTGATTTCGGGTACGGCGGCCCGCCGCCGGTCCAGGCGGTCAGACGGATCGGTACGGGGAGCGCTCATGGGCCCGTCAAGGATAAGCCGTGGGGCACCCCCGCCGACCAGTGATTTACCTCCGCCCGGACGTCTGGCATCCTCGGGAATATGCAGCCCATCGACGAAGCGTGCGCGTTGGCGCACGGCGACGCGGCCGGCCCGGCGGGCGACCGTACCCTGGTGGCGGTGTTCTCCTCGCCGGTGGCGCGGTACCTGCTGCACTTCGGCGCCGACCTCGGCTACCGCACCGTGCTGGTCGACCCGACCGGCGACGTACCGACACTGGACAAGTCCATTGTGGACGGTGAGACGGACGTGGTGGTCACCGACCACCACCGGCCCGAGTTGGGCGAGGTGCTGCGCGACGCGCTGCGCCTGCCGGCCCGGTGGATCGGCGTCATGGGCAGCCCCCGGCACCCGGCGCCGCACCTGCCGGCGCTGCGCGCCCTCGGCGTCGACGAGGCCGACATCGCGCGGGTGCACCGGCCGATCGGGCTGAACATCGGGTCGCACACCCCGCCGGAGATAGCGATTTCCACGCTCGCCGGCCTGATCGCCGACCGCAACGGGCGTCCCGGCGGCTTCACCCACTGACCGTGCTTGCTGCGGCCCGCCCCGCGCCGGGGACCGCCGCCCGCGACCCGCAACCCTGGAAACTCAGCCCGCCGATGCAACACAGCGCGTGGATCGCCTCGTGCTCATAGGTGTGACCTTCGAGGAGTACGTCCAACAGCGTGGCCCATCGCTCGTCCGGTTGGCCGGCCTGCTGGTCGGGCAGCGGCAACTGGCCGAGGATCTGGTACAGGAGGTGCTGGCCAAGGCGTACGCGCGCTGGAACCGGGTGGCCCGCGCCGACGACCCCGACCTGTACGTGCGCCGCATGCTCGTCAACGAGCACATCTCCTGGTGGCGTCGCCGGTCCTACCACGAAACGGTCGGTGTACCGGCCCGGGAGGAGAGGTCGGCCGACGTTCTCGACGCCGACATCGCCGAGCGTGACGCCATGTGGCGGCTGATCATGACCCTGCCCGCCCGGCAGCGCGCCGCTGTCGTTCTCCGCTACTACGAGGATCTCGACGACGTCAGGATCGCGGCGATCCTCGACTGCTCTGCGGTCACGATCCGCACCAATGTCATGCGGGCGCTTGCCACCTTGCGGGAACGCCTGGGTGAGCCGTCCGCAGATGTCACTGTGAGGAGTAAGCGGTGAACCAGATCGAAGATCAGATAATCGCCACACTCAATGACAAGGCCGTCGACGGCGTCGACGTCGCGGACCTGCTCGCCGCCTCCCGCAAGCGGGGGCAGCGGTACCTGAAACGACGCCGAGCCTGGCAGGCGTGCGGGGGCGTCGCGGCGGTCGCGGTCGCCGTCGTCGGCACGGCGGCGGTGGTACCGCACGTGAGCGTCAACGGCGGGCCGGACAACACGGCCGGCGGCTACCCAGCGGCGAACACTCCGTCGGCGCCGCAGCAGTCGGCGACCGTGCCGTCGCCGCCGCTGCCGCAGTCGCTCGAGCCGACACTGAGGCCCGTGCAGGGCGAAGGCACGCTCACGACGTTCCGGCCGCCGGCCACCAACGCGCCCTCGGCGGTCGCCAATCCGAAAGTCGTGGGCGCCAACCCCGGCCTGCTGCACTTCGACATCGCCTCCTCGGTGCTGCCCACACCGGTGACCCTCGCGCAGTGGTCGTCGGTCGACGGGCTGGAGTGGCTGAACGTTCAGGGCGGCGCGCCGGGAACGGGGTCGGTGGCCATGGTTCAGGTACAGGTCAGCAGAGATCGGTCCATGATCGACCCGCTTTCGGGAGACGTGCACACGGTGCGGGTGGGGTCCCGATCCGGATCGGTGGTGACCACGAGCGTGGGGGGAAACCTGTCCTCGCAACTGCGGTGGCAGCCGTTCAGCGGGGTGTGGGCCGAGATTCAGGCGCCGGGAGATGCCTCGGCCGCCGTCAAGCTGGCCGAGGCCGTGACGTTCGATCACGTCATGCGGTGTACCGTGCCGTTCCGGCTGAGCTGGGTGCCAGCCGGTACGACGTTGGAGGGGTGCAACGTCGTGTTCCAAACCTCGACCGGGACTAGCGCGATGGCCTCCGTGCACGTCGGCAATTCGACGGTGACCGTCACCTTCGAACCGGGCGGGACGATACCGTCCGCCCCGCCGACGACGATCGCCGGGAAGCCGGCGGTCGACCTGGAGTACCCCGGCGACGGGGGCGCCAACATCTTCCAGGTCGACATCGACTACGGCGACCACGTCGCCGACCTGGTCGCGGAGGGCCACTACGACAAGTCGACCGTGCTGCGGATCGCGGGTGGATACCAAGACGTGCCCGGCTCGGATCCGAGCCAGTGGCCGGCGAGCCCGCTGGGCTGACGCCAGAAACGGACGCAGGACAGGCCCTCGTCGCCGCCGTTGCGGACCCAGCGGCCCGGGCCGGGCGAGGATCTCCGCTCGCCCGGCCCGGGCCAGCCAGTGGCGCGGTCAGGCCAGCAGCGCCGCCTTCACCAGGGGCGCGTAGCCCGAGGAGTGGCCGGTGCGGTTGGGGTGGTACGACTCGCTGGTCGGGTTGGAGAGGCCGTTGATCCACTCGGTACTGTCGCAGATCGCGTGGCCGGTGAACGCGGTACGCGGATCGACGAACCCGAACCCGTGTGCGGTCGCCCGGGTGTGCATGGTGTTGTCCAGCAGGTCGGCGCCGCCGTTCAGCTCGCTCTGCTCGGACGGGCTGATCCGGGCCAGCGACTGGCAGTCGCTGACGTTGAACAGCCGCGGGTAGCCGACCACCACGACCTTCGCGGCCGGAGCCTTGGTCCGGATGGCGGTGTAGAGCTGGTCGAGCCTGCCCGGGAGGGTGTTGGTAATGAAGGCTTCCGCGCTGGCGATCTGGCTCTCACAGGTCCACGGCCAGGGCAGCGCACACTGCTGGATGACGTCGGAGAACCCGGCGTCGTTACCGCCGACCGACACGGTGACGTAGGTCGTGCTGGCGTTCAGGCTGCCGAGCTGAGTGTTGAGCACGTCGGCTACCTTGGCGCCGCCGCAGGCGGCGAAGGTGAGGGTCGCGCCGAGGCTGGAGGCGTCGAGTTCCGGGTACGCGTACGTCGAGCGTTGGCAGCTGGTTCCGTCGGAGATGTAGGTCCGGGTACCGACGCCGGAGGAGTACGAGTCGCCGAGCGCGGTGTAGGTGACGGTGGCCGCGGCGGCGGGCAGCGCCCCGGCCACCAGGCCGGCGGTGGTCACGAGGACGGTGACGGCGGTCGTCACGAGGACGCGACGCCGCCCGGACAGCACAGAGCTTCGCATGGGCGCTCCTGCGGGAATATTGACACATGTCAAACAACCTGATCAACAGATCATGACCGCAGGAGGCATCACAATCAATACCTCGGCGTGGCGGACCCGTAACCGCCCGCCAAACTCGTCGGGACCCGGGTACGCGAAAGGGCCGGGCCCGTGTGGACCCGACCCTCTATGGCGCGACGATCAGCAGCCGGGAAGCCGCTCGATCAGGTACCGCTCGACCTGATCGATGGAGATGCGCTCCTGGCTCATGGTGTCCCGGTCCCGTACGGTGACCGCGTTGTCCTGCAACGTGTCGAAGTCCACGGTCACGCAGAACGGGGTACCGATCTCGTCCTGGCGCCGGTAGCGCCGGCCGATCGCCTGGGAGTCGTCGAACTCCACGTTCCACCGCTGGCGCAGCGTGGCGGCCAACTCCTTGGCCTTCGGCGACAGGTCGGCGTTGCGCGACAGCGGGAGCACCGCGACCTTCACCGGAGCGAGCCGGCGGTCGAAGCGCATCACGGTGCGCTTGTCCACGCCGCCCTTGGTGTTCGGCGCCTCGTCCTCGTCGTATGCCTCCAGCAGGAACGCGAGGACGGCACGGGTCAGGCCGGCTGCCGGCTCGATGACGTAGGGCACCCAGCGTTCGCCCTTCTCCGCGTCGAAGTAGGACAGGTCGACGCCGGAGTGCTTGCTGTGCGTGCTCAGGTCGAAGTCGGTCCGGTTGGCGATGCCCTCCAGCTCCGCGAACTCGGTGCCGCCGAAGCGGAACCGGTACTCGATGTCGACCGTGCGCTTCGAGTAGTGCGAGAGCTTCTCTTTCGGGTGCTCGTACAGGCGCAGGTTCTCCTCGGATAGGCCGAGGTCCCGGTACCAGTTGAAGCGCTCCGACAGCCAATATTCGTGCCACTGCTCGTCGGTGCCCGGCTGGACGAAGAACTCCATCTCCATCTGCTCGAATTCGCGGGTACGGAAGATGAAGTTGCCCGGGGTGATCTCGTTGCGGAAGCTCTTGCCCACCTGGGCGATGCCGAACGGCGGCTTCTTGCGGGCCGAGGTCTCCACGTTCTTGTAGTTCACGAAGATGCCCTGCGCGGTCTCGGGCCGCAGGTAGTGCAGGCCCTCCTCGCTCTCGACCGGGCCCAGGTAGGTCTTCATCAGGCCGTTGAACATCTTCGGCTCGGTGAACGTGCCCTTGTTGCCGCAGTTCGGGCAGGAGATCTCGTCCAGCGATGTCGGCGGCCGGCCGTGCTTGGCCTCGAACGCCTCCTCCAGATGGTCGGCGCGGTACCGCTTGTGACAGAACTGGCATTCGGTCAGAGGGTCCACGAACTCCGCGATGTGACCGGAGGCCGCCCAAACCTCGCGAGCGAGGATGACCGCCGAGTCCAGGCCGACGATGTCGTCGCGCTGCTGGACCATGGTCTTCCACCACTGGCGGCGGACGTTGTCCTTCAGCTCGACACCGAGCGGACCGTAGTCCCACGCGGACCGGGTGCCGCCGTAGATCTCACTGGACGGGTAGACGAAGCCACGGCGCTTGGCCAGGCCGGTGACGGCGTCGACGCGATCGATGGGCATGCTTCCTCCAGAAGGATGCCGCCGGCTGGCTGTCGGCGGAGGTCCGCGGGCGCGGACTGTGGAGCTGTCGGATACCGCGAGCATACGGTCCGGGAGGCTTCCAACCCGACCAGATTACCTGGGTCCCCCGCACAGCCTCAGGGCACCGGCCCGGCGGTCGCTGATCACCAGGTAGTCCTCGGTCCCGGTCGTCTCCGGCGTCTGGACCACGGCCTGCACCCGGAACCGGGCGCCATCGGTCACCGGCTCGTGGACCGTGAACCGCTCGACCTCGGGCAGCGTGCGCTCGTACGCGGTGAACTCGTCCAGCGACTGCTCCGTGCGACGGGCGGTGCAGAGCTGGTCGTACGCCTCGCGGAAATCGTGCTTCTCGAGCCCGTCGAGGAAGTCCCGCACCGTGTTGCGGGCCTCGGTCACGGTGGCCTGCCCGGATGTCACGATCAGCGCGCCGAAGCCGACCACGCCGCCCACGCAGCACAGCAGGAGCGCCGCGCCGCCGACGCCCAGGCTGATCCACAGCCGCTTGCGGTCCCGCTCGGCCGGCGGCGCCGCGAACGGAACCCGCACGCCCGGGCCGCGCGGCGGCTGCGGCGGCCACTGCTGGGACGGCCCGCCCGGGCCCGGCGGCACGGGCGGCGCCACCGGCTGGCCCGACCCGTACGGCCCCCATCGCAGGGACGCCGGCTCCGGCATCGGCGGCCGAAACGGGGCCGGCTCGATCGCCGGCGGGTCGAACGGGGTCGGCTCGGGCGCGTCGGGCCGGGAATACGGCGGCGTCGAGGGCGGGAAAGGCGTCGACGGCTCGTCGGTCATGATCCGGGCTCCGACAGCGGATCGGGTGCCCGATCGCTGGTCGCGCCCACCGCCCGTCCTGCCGGATCCGCCCTGGCCAACACCTCGAACGCGGACGGCTCGTCGAGCGATTCCGCCAGCAGCGGGGTGGCCTGCACCTTGACCTCGAACGCGCTCAGCGCCCGCCGGTACGCCCCGACCGACTCCCACTCGGTGACCAGGCTCCACCGGGTCGGATCGTCGTAGGCCCGGCCCAACTGACCTCGCAGGTATCCCGGCCGGGCGGCGAGCGCCTCGACCGCCGCGCCGGCCCGTTCGGTGAAGGTCGCCACGGCTTCGTCATCGGTCGAGATGACAAAGCGGTTGACCACCAACACGTCGCCCTCCGTAAAGGTCTATGGTGCGGTTGAACACGACCGGTCCAGCCTATCGGGGGGTGCAGCATGGCGAGTCAACGGTTCGCCCCGGCCCGGGTCAACGGTACCTACGTCTTCGTGGCCGCGCTGGCCGGCGTGCTGCTGGGGCTGTTCGCCCCGGGCTGGTACGGCGCGCTGATCCTGTTCGCGATCGTGGCCGGCCTGCTGGTCCTGCTGGTCGCCACCTGGCACGCCCGGAAGCCCGCCGAGGTGCTGGCCCGGCTGGTGATCATCGCGGTCTTCGCGATCCTCGCCATTACGAAGATCACCTGAAAACGATTATCATCAGGCCATGGCTCATCCGGACGGGTACGAAGCGGCCGGCGAACTGCTGCGCGCGCTCGCCTCGCCGCTACGCATCGCGATCGTGACCGAATTGGGAGCCGGTGCCCGGTGCGTACATGAGCTGGTCGACACGCTGGACGTCCCCCAGCCGCTGGTCTCCCAGCACCTGCGGGTTCTGCGCGGGGCCGGGGTGGTCCGCGGCGACCGGCGCGGCCGGGAGATCGAGTACTCGCTGACCGACCAGCACATCGCCCACATCGTCGCGGACGCGATCAGCCACGCCGGGGAGAGCCGCCCGGCCAAGCGGGCCGGCCGGGTCGCCCCCTCCCGCCCGGAGCAGCCCGACGCCGCCCCGCCCGCGGCCCGCGCTGGCTGAGCCCGACGGCGGCCTTCGCCTCGCGGCCCGCGCCCGCCTCGCCGCCCGCGCCCGCCTCGCCGCCCGCGCCGGCTAGGGATCTTGTCGAGCGCGGCGCGTCGATCGAGATGCGCGGTCCCGGGTCCCGGAGGACCCTGGACTCATGAAGATCTATGCCGATGTACCCGCCACCCGCATCCGGCAGCTGTTCACCGATCTGTTCATCGTCGCCTGGCTGTGGTTCTGGATCTGGCTCGCGGTGAAGCTCTACCACCTCGTACTCAAACTCGCCGTACCCGGCCAGAAGCTGTCCGGCGCGGGCGACGACATGGCCGGCGGGCTACACGACGCGGGCTCCACAGTGGACAAGGTGCCCGGTATCGGGGGCCACCTGTCCACGCCCTTCGACAAGGCCGCGGACGCCGCCCGGTCGCTGGCCGACGCCGGCCGGGAACAGGTCGCGCTCGTGCACGACCTGGCCTGGGCGATGTCCCTGGCGCTGCTGGCCGGTCCGGTCATCGTGGTACTCGCGATCTGGCTGCCGCTGCGCCTGCGCTGGATCCGCCGGGCCAGCGCGGCGGCCGGGCTGCGCTCGGACACCGCCGGCCGGGATCTGCTCGCGCTGCGCGCCCTGGCCAACCAGCCGCTGCGCCGGCTGACCAAGGTGAACACCGATCCGGTAGCGGCTTGGCGCAGCGGCGATTCGGAGACCGTGGACGCCCTGGCGGCGCTGGAACTGCGACGGCTCGGAGTACGGATGCGGTCGGAGAATCTGGCCGTGACCGGGCGGTGAGTCTCTTCTGTCAGTGCGCCTTCTCGCTGTGCCCGGGGATAGGTACGGGGCTGGTGCTGGGCCCGGGCGCCTGCTCGCTGTGCCCCGCGGTGGGCACCGGGCTCGTGCTGGGCCCGGGCGCCTGCTCGCTGTGCCCCGCGGTGGGCACCGGGCTCGTGCTGGGCCCGGGGGCACGGAAGCTCTGCCCCGGCGCGGGCTGGCTCTGCCCCGGACCCGGCCAGCTCTGACTCGGCGCGGGACTGGTGCTGGGTCCGGGGCCCGTCGATGCCGATGTCGGTCTCGCCGGCGCGCCGTTCTGAGGCGGGTTGATGCTGGCGAGAGCCAGCGGCGTCACGCCCAGTGCGAGAGCGACGACGGCCGCCGCTCCGGTACCGAGCAGAATCGCCCGGCGCCGGACGGCGCCGCTCATTGCCTTGTCCGTGAGGTCCACGGGTACTGCCTCCTCTGCTATGTCGCGCAGGATCGCGCGGATCGTTTCCTCGCTCATCGCCTCACCTCGGTGCCTTGCCTGGCCGGGGCCCCCAGTTCTGGTGCGACCGCTCGGAACCTGGCCATCGCGCGGGCGGTCTGGCTGCGTACGGTGCCGACCGAGCAGTTCATCAACTCGGCCACCTGCTGTTCTGGCAGGTCCTCGAAGTAGCGCAGTACCAGCACCGTGCGCTGTCGCGGGGTGAGCTGCCGTAACGCCTCGCCGACCACGACCCGCAGGTCGGTACCGGTGCTGGGATCGGCCGCCGGCCGGTCCGGCATCGGATGGGTCGGCGACTCGCGGCGCCGGGTGAACCGGCGCCACCAACTGATCTGTTCGCGGTACATGACCCGGCGGACGTACGCCTCGGGGTCGGTGTGCCGGATGGAGCTGAACCGGGCGGCGGTACGGGTCAGCGCGTTCTGCAACAGGTCCTCGGCGTCGTGCTGGTTGCCGGCCAGCAGATACGCGGTACGCATGAGCGCCGGCGTACGAGCCGCCACGAACTCCCGGAACTTCTGCCGTTCCTCGCCGTTCACCGCACCTCCCCGGGCTTCGTAAAGTCAGACGCCGGCCGGGGTGGTCCGCTATGTCGCCCGGAAAGTGACCCGCGACACAGCGCCGTTAACAATCCATTAGCAAACCGCTTGCCCCGGCGGCCGATGCTGCTGGGCAGGTATCCGCTGCCGACTCTCACCCCGCACCCGCCGGTGGCAGTGGGTCGGGCTGCCCCTCCTTCGGGCGGCCGATGATCACCACACTCCAGGGAGCACCATTGAGGTCGCAATACCGCCACGCCCGACGACGCACGGCAGGCTCGGGCAACTCGGCGGCCCATCCTCCGCGCCAGCGCTCCGCCATCGTCACCGCCGCGCTGCGCGGTGTCACCGCCGCACTGCGCGGTGTCGCGGCCGTGGTCGTCGTCGCGGCCACCACCGGGTTGGCGAGCGCCGGTCCGGCTTACGCCGGGCCGGCGGTGAAGCCCAATGCGCAGCAGTGGTGGCTGACCGACACCTGGCACGTCGACCGCGACGTCTGGCCGTTGTCACAGGGGCAGGGCGTGACCGTGGCGGTGATCGACACCGGTGTCGGCGGCGGCCACTATCTGCCGCCGGAGATGGAGGGTGACTTCATCCTGCCCGGTACGAACCTCAACGATGGGCAGTCCGGCAACTTCGACGACAACGGGCACGGTACCGAGATGGCCGAGCTCATCGCGGCGCGTGGCACCGGCGGGGGGTTCGCTGGCCTTGCCCCGAAGAGCACGATCCTCCCGGTCGCGGTGATCAGTGGCACTCAGGTCTCCGCCGGCATCCGCTGGTCCGTCGACCACAACGCCAAGGTGATCAGCATCTCGCTGGGTGGGCTCGCGATCGACGACGAGTGCTCGCCGGACATGCAGGGGGCTGTCGACTACGCCGTGGAGCACGACGTCATCATCGTCGCCTCGGCCGGCAACTCGGGCAACGGCGACAACGACACGGAGGCGCCGGGCGCGTGTCCCGGGGTCACCGCCGTCGGCGCGGTCGACCGGTCCGGCCAACCCTGGGAGAAGACGCAACGCAAGCCCTACGTCGCCGTGGCGGCTCCCGGCGTGGACCTGCCGGTGAAGAACAACTTCGACGAACTGCAGAGGACCTCGGGTACCAGTGACTCGACGGCGCTGGTGTCGGCCACCATGGCACTGGTACGGGCGAAGTACCCGAAGCTGTCCGCCCGTGAGGTGGTGCAGCGGGTTGTCGGTACCGCCCGGGACTCCGGCCCGAAGGGGCGCGACGACACGACCGGCTACGGAATCGTCGACCCGGCCCGCGCGCTGACCCAGACCGTACCGCCGGGCACCGCCAATCCCGCCTACGACCGCTACGACGCCATGAAGGCCGACGCGCGGCACGCGGTCGAGCGCCGTCACCGCAACAGCCTGCTACTCAAGCTGGGCGGGGCGGCGTGCGTCGGCCTGGTGGTGCTGGGGCTGGCGATGCTCGTGCTCTGGAGCGTGCGTCGCGACCGTCGGGCCAAGCGGATGCGTTCCGCCGGCGGCGGCGTGCCGCCCGCGTGGCCCGCCGCTCAGCCGGGCACCTTCCCGCCGCCTCAGTACCCCGCCGCGCCTCTACCCGGTGCGCCCCCGCCTCAATACCCCGCCGCACCGTCGTGGCACAACCCGAACCAGGAGCACCGGTGACCTCTCCCTATCCCCCAGGCCCGCCGCCCCAGCTCGGCTATCCGACCAATGTCCCGGGCCCGCCACCCCCACACCGGTCGTACACAAAGCTCATCGTCATCGGTATAGCCGCGGTCGTGGTGGTTCTGGTCGTGGTCGGGATCGGGGGTGCCACGCTTTACGCCAACCGCGACAAAGTTTTCGGTGGCAAGGCCCCCGGTCCGTTCCAGTCGGCTTCCTCGGGCAAGCCCATCTACCGCAAGCTGCCCGGCTGCGACGCGATGCCCACCGCCGCGCTCGCCAGGCTGGTGCCCGCGATGGACAACACGCTCAACGTCCGCAGGGAGCCCGAGAACGCCTCCGACGGACCCTACGGTGTCTGCCAGTGGGACAACCTGGAATCCGACAACAAGCCGCCGAACGAGGACCGGAGCGTAAAGGTCACGCTGCAGGGCTACGCGGACAATGTCACCCCAGGGATCGCGGCGGCGAAACAGAATCTGGCCGACGCCCGGGACACCGCGGACGATCTGACCGGGAAGACCGACGGCGACCACAAGTACGGTCGGGTACGGGAGCTTGCGGACCTCGGCCCCGGCGCGTTCGCCCAGGATTACACGGTCAACTCCCCCACCTGGCTCTACGGGGGAACCGACGTCTACCTCCAGGCCGACAACCTCGTGGTGACGCTGGAAGTCATCGGCGCGGACGGGCCCGACAGCAAGGAGAAGCCGATGGCGGCCGCACAGGCGGACGCGGGAGCATCCGGTGTCGCCAAAGACGTGATGGGCTGGCTGTCGTCCTGCGCCGACTGCGAGAGCTGAGGACGGCGCATGCGGGCGACGAGCTCGGATCCGACGACTGGCCGGCGCGCACCGTTACGGCGGCCGTGGATGTGCCGTCCCGGCCGGGCGGCGGATCACCGCCGCCCGGCCTCAGCCGCTATCCGACCGTGAAGAAGTAGTAATACGGGTCGGAGGCGGTGCCGTCGGCAGTCACCGTCCAGACGTCCAGCTCGTACCAGCCGGCCGCAGTGGGGGTCCAGTCGATGGTCGCAGTGCCGCCCTGCCCCACCGGCGCTGTCTGCGTCGTCGCCTCGGAGTCGAACGAATAGGCGAACTGCGTGCTGCCGGGCATCTTCGCTGTGAAGGTGAAGGACCCGCTGACGCCGGCCCCGCCCGCGTCGCCACTCTCCGGGTAGTCAGCCGAGCTGACCGTCGGCGTGGTGTCGAGATAGAAGAGGCTCTGGTTCGCCGGGGAGACCCAGCCGTTCGACCCCTTGCTGGTCACCGACAGCTGGGCGAACCCGGGCGTGGCAAACGTGATCTGGGTGCTAGCCGTACCGTCCGCTGCCGCGACGACGGTCTGGGGCTGGCCATCGTTGATCTGGTACGTGTAGCTGACGGGGAGATACCCTGGCCGGTCGGTGACGCCAGGGGCGAAGGTGACCGCGAACGGAGTGCCGAAGGCTGGCGTACCGGTGTAGCTGACGGTCGGCCACGTCGTCGAGACGTCGAATCGGTAATCCGTCGTGGGCGAACGCCAGCCGGCCCGGTCGATCGCCGTGACCTCCAGATTGTCGACGGAGGACTGTGGAGGCGCGGAGGAGACGGTTGCCGTGCCACCGAGCGCATCCGCCGCGACGTATCCGGGCGCATAGCCGTACCACTCGTAAGCGAAGCCGACCACGTCCGGATCGTTCGCGGTGAACACGAAGGTTCCCGGGATCCCCTGGCCCTCAGAGCCGATCCCGCTGGGATAGTCCGGTGAACTGACGCTCGGAGCGTGAGCGGGCGCGGTGGTGTCGAGCTGGAAATAGCACGGGTCCGACCAGGAGGAGGTCGCCGATCCGTCCGAGGCCCGGATCTGCCACGCATAGCTACCACCATCGACAAGTGCACCGTCCGGCACTCTCGTCTGTCCGACGGACCCGCTTGGCTCACCACTCATGACGAACGTGGTCCGGTTATCCGGTTGGTCGACCGGCCAGATCGCCAACTCCCCAGAGGGTTGGTCGCTCGAGTCCGGGTCGGAGAGCGTCGCGTAGAGCGTCGGATTGGTGGTGTTCAGGAACGGTCCCGGCGCCTGTGACGCGCAGTCGGTCACCGCGCCGCCGAAACCATTACCGTTCCGTAGCTTCGTTGGTGGGTTCGGGGCTTTGTTATAGCTGATATTCAAGAGCACCCTGTTGGCGAACCACCGGCCCAGCTTCGCATCGCCCTCGTGCTTCGCGGGCACGCGCAGCTCGAGCGTCAGCGTGGTCTCGCCGCTCGCCAACGCGTCACGCAGACCGGCTGTCGCATCCCATTCGAGGTAAGGCGACGGGCAGGTCGTTCCGGCGATGTACCCGACGGCGCCTAGCCTCTGCCTCTCCTTCGCCGGGTTCTTCCAAGTGGTGGCGGAGCTGACCGGGCCGGTTTCCCAAAGCTCGACCGCGCGATCCACGCAGTCATCGGCCCGGGTCTCGTCCGCGGAGAAGCCCGCCGTGGTGATCTGAGCTCCTCGTAAGCCGGAGATGTCGAAGGTGAAGTAGGCGCGGGCCTTGAACTGCCTGCCGTCTGCGCCGGTCACCGCACCGACGGGAACGTCACCAGCCTCGTTGAGGTGACTGGTCGTCTGAGTTGCCGAGTTGATGTACGCCCACGACGAATTGCGGGGCGTAACAATAGTTCCCGCGCTGGCCGGTGTCACTGTCACGACCGCGAGTACACCCGTCGCGGTCAGGCTTGCCAACCCGGCGGCGGCAAGCCTGACCAGCCGTCTGCCTCTGTCCATTTATGGCTTCCCTCCGCCCAGAAGAGGATCTTCATGGGCGCCTCATGATCGCAGAACGGGACGGCATCGTCTGTCCCATTTTCTAGACGCCCACGGCGTAGGTCGGGACAGGACCCGTGGCGCAGACGTCAACTACCGACCGTGGCTTCGCTCCTGCATCCAGCGGGCCCGGCGCACCGGGTTAACCTGTACACATGTGGAAGGCGGTGTTTGTGAGCGACCGAGATGGCTGACGCCAACGACGTCCGTCACCTCGCGCTCGCGATGCCCCACGTCGTCGAGATCGACAGCGACGGCTTCGACTTCCGGGTCGCCGACAAGGGATTCGTCTGGTCGTACCCTGAGCGCCAGCCGGGCAAGCCGCGCGTTCTCCGGACCGACATCGCGGTGCTGTACGTCGGCGACGAGGCGGAGAAACAGGCCCTGCTGCTGGGCGAGCCCGAGCTTTTCTTCACCACGCCCGCCTACGACGGGCTGCCCCTGGTCATGCTGCGGCTCGCCCGCGTGGATGTCGACCGGCTAAAGGAACTCGTCACGGACGCATGGCGGATGCGCGCTCCGGATGCGCTCGCCGACGACCTCGACGACGCGGGTTCGTCCAGCCCCGCTCTGGGCTGAGCGGAACGGCACTGAAGCGGGAAGCACGGCGGGGCGGCCGGTTGGCGGACCGGCCGGCCCCGCCGGCAGCCTCCTCGTCAGGTCTCGTCGGGCGTCCCCTCCGGCGCTTCCGTCGGCAAGGCGGTCGCCAGGCGTTCCACCGCGTCCGCCGCGGGTGATTCGCTCGCGGGTGACTCCGCCGTCGGTGGCTCAGGGGCCGGTGGCTGCGGTGCCGGTGTCCCGGACGCCGGTGAGCCGACCGGTGCCAGCCGGCGACGGACGTCCTCGACGGTCGAGGGGCCGGGGCTCCACGTGGAGACCCAGTCGCCCTCCCCCGGCGGTGGGAGCACGCCCTCCTCCAACCACGCGTACCGGCCGTCCACCACCCGCTTCGCGGCCGCCACGTCGACCGCGTCGGTGTTGTCCCACATGCTGCCGAACAGCGCGTCTACCCGCAGCCGGGCCTGCCGGCAGAACAGGTCGGCCAGTTCCCGCTCGGTTTCTCCTGCCGCGCGGGCCCGCACGCAGGCGGCCGACATCGCGAACAGCTCCGCGCCTACGTCTACCACCCGGCTCAGGAAGCCCTGCTTGCGCTCCAGCTTCCCCTGCCAGCGGGCCATCGCGTAGAACGTCTCGCGGGCGAGCTTGCGGGAAGCGCGCTCGACGAACCGGACGTGCGCCGCGAGCGCGCCGTATTCCGCGAAGGCGCCCGGCGCCTGACCCTTGCCGACCACCAGCGTCGGCAGCCAGCGGGCGTAGAAGCCACCGGCCCGGGCGCCGGCTCGCGCCTTCCGGCTGAGGGAGGCGTCCGGGTCGATGATGTCGCCGGCCACCGACAGGTGGGCGTCCACCGCCTCGCGCGCGATGAACAGGTGCATGATCTCGGTCGAGCCCTCGAAGATCCGGTTGATCCGCAGGTCGCGCAGGATCTGTTCGGCGTTGATCGCTCGCTCGCCGCGGGCGGCCAGCGAGTCGGCCGTTTCGTAGCCGCGTCCGCCCCGGATCTGGATCAGCTCGTCGGCCATCAGCCAGGCCATCTCCGACCCGTACAGCTTGACCAGCGCGGCCTCGATCCGGATGTCGTTCCGATCGTCGTCGGCGAGCATGCACGCGAGGTCGAGCATGGACTCCAACCCGTACGTGGTGGCCGCGATGAACGCGATCTTCTTGGCCACCGCCTCGTGCTTTGCCACCGGCAGGCCCCACTGCACCCGTTCGGCGGCCCACTGCCGGGCCACCGCGAGGCACCACTTGCCGGCCCCGACACACATCGCCGGCAGGGACAGCCGTCCTGTGTTGAGCGTGGTTAGCGCGATCTTCAGGCCGAGGCCCTCCCGGCCGATCACGTTTTCCGCCGGTACGAACACGTCGTGGAACCGGGTGACGCTGTTTTCCAGGCCGCGCAGGCCCATGAAGGCGTTGCGCCGTTCGATGGTCACGCCGGGCGAGTCGGCCTCCACCACGAATGCGGTGATCCCGCCGCGGTGTCCCTCAGATTTCGGTATCTGCGCCATCACCACGAGCAGCGTCGCCAGGGTGCCGTTGGTCGCCCACAGCTTGACGCCGTTGAGCTTGTAGCCACCCTCGACCGGGGTGGCGGTGGTGGACAGCCGGGCCGGATCGGAGCCGACGTCCGGCTCGGTGAGCAGGAACGCGGACACCTCACCGCCGGCCAGGCGCGGCAGGAACCGCTTCTTCTGCTCGTCGCTGCCGAACAGCTTCAGCGGCTGCGGCACACCGATGGACTGGTGTGCGGACAACAGGGCGCTGATCGACGGGTTCGCCGAACCGACCATGGCCAGCGCCCGGCAGTAGTCGAGGTTGGACAGGCCGAGACCACCATGCTTCTCATCGATTTTCATGCCGAACGCGCCCAGCTCGGCGAGCCCGCGGATCACCTCGTCGGGGATGCGCGCGTCGCGCTCGATCTGCGCGCCGTCGATGCCGGCGGCGAACTCGCGCAGCCGCTCGTGGAACCCGGCGGCCTTGGCGGCCCGGTCGGGATCGGGCGACGGCCACGGGTCGATCAGGTCCATCCGGAGGCGGCCGAGATACAGCTCCTTGCCGAAGCTGGGCTTGCGCCACTCCGCCTCACGGGCCGCCTCGGCGACCTGCCGGGCCTGCTTCTCGTCGACGCTGGCCGAGCCGGTCGGAGTCTGCCCCGCAGACTCGCCGCTTGGCGGCGTCTGGGTCGTGCTGTCACTGGAAGTCGTCGAGTTATCGCTGGAAGTCGCACCGGCCGGGGTCTCGCCGTCCGGGCCGAGGTCCGCCGGCCGCTGATCCATCGTCGTCATGGCCACCCCCAGGGGTTGGGTAGGGCTCTGTGTGACCCACGTTACTCGCGGGTACTACTCATTGGTAGGTCCATACCCGGTGCTACCGTCAACCACACAACTGAATCCGCGAAGACACCGGGCGGGCGCAGACGCGCCGGACCGGGCCTTCGTCCGACAGGGGAGCGCACAGCGCTGAGAGTGTGGCCGCGGTTTCGGCCACAGACCCTCGAACCTGATCTGGGTAATGCCAGCGCAGGGAGTTCGGTCTCGACCTCCAGCTGCGCCATGTCCGTGAGGACATGGCGTGCGTCTTCTCCTGGTACGCCTACCGGGAGGAATGAAATGGACAACCGTCGCTGGCGGACCGTCGACATCGTCGTGGCCGCCGTGATCGCGGTCGCGTTCGGCGTCGTCTTCTACGCCTGGGACCAGCTCTGGAACGGACTGGAAAACGCGTTCCCCGGCTTCCCGCCGTTGCGCGCGGTGCTCAACGGCGTCTGGTTCCTGCCCGCCGTCGTCGGTCCGCTAGTCATCCGCAAGCCGGGTGCCGGCCTGTTCACCGAGGCAGTCGCATCCACCATCGAGGCGCTGCTCGGCGCGAAGTGGGGCCTGGCCACCATCCTGTACGGGCTGATGCAGGGCTTCGGCGGCGAGATCCCGTTCGCGGCCACCGGGTACCGCACCAGCAAGCTGCCCACCGCGCTGGTCGGCGGTCTGCTCGCCGGCGCCGCGGCCGGGCTGCTGGACGTCGTGCTGTACTACCCGACCTGGTCGGGCGCCTGGCAGATCGGGCAGGTCGCGGTGTCCGCTGCCAGCGGCATGGTCATCACCGGCCTGGGCGGCTGGGCGCTGACCCGTGGACTGGCTCAGACCGGGGTACTGGACCGGTTCCCGGCCGGACGCGAACGGGCCGCCGTTTGAGCGACACGAACGCCACCCGCACGGACGGCATCCGGCTCACCGGGTTCGGCTGGCGGCACGCCGGCCGCAAAGCCTGGGCGGTACGCGGGGTGGACCTGCGCATCGAGCGCGGCGAACGGGTACTCCTGCTCGGCCCGTCCGGGGCCGGCAAGAGCACGCTGCTCGCCGCGCTCGCCGGGCTGCTGCCCGAGGACTCCGGCGAGCGGGAGGGCGAACTCGACCTCGGCGGGCTGCGGCCGGGCATCGTCTTCCAGGATCCGCAGACCCAGTTGGTGATGTCCCGGGCCGGCGACGACGTCGCGTTCGGGCTGGAGAATCACGGGGTACCGGTCGCCGAGATCTGGCCGCGGGTGGATGAGGCGCTTGCCGTGGTCGGCTTTCGGTACGGCCGGGACCGGTCCACGGCGGCGCTGTCCGGCGGCGAGGCTCAGCGGCTCGCGCTGGCCGGAGCGCTCGCGCTGCGGCCGTCGCTGCTGCTGCTGGACGAGCCGACCGCGAACCTGGATCCGGCCGGTGCCGCACTGGTGCGTAAGGCCATCGAGCAGATCCTGGCCGCCGGGGACACCACCCTGATCCTGGTCGAGCACCGGGTGGCCGAGGTGCTGCCGCTGGTCGACCGGGTGGTCGTCCTGGAGCCCGGCGGCGGGGTCGCGGCCGACGGGCCGCCCGAGGTGGTGTTCGCGACGCACGGCGCGTGGCTGGTCGAGCAGGGCGTCTGGGTACCGGGCCACCCGGTCACCCCGTCGAGTGCGGCCAGCCGCGGCGGTCCGCTGCTGCTGCGCGCCGATCGAGTCGCCGTACCCGGCCGTCTGTCTACTATGGACATCTCGGTATCGGCCGGTGAGGCGCTGGCCGTCATAGGCCCGAACGGCGCCGGCAAGTCCACTCTCGCCCTGCTGCTGGGCGGCCTGCTCACGCCGGGTGCCGGCGCGGTTACGGCGACCGGGGAGTTGGCCGGCACGCTCGCTGCCCGGCCGCCGCACCGGTGGCGTGCCGCCGCCCTGGCCCGCCGGATCGGTTCGGTGTTCCAGAATCCGGAGCACCAGTTCGTCACCTCCCGGGTGCGCGACGAGTTGGCACTCGGCCCCCGGCGCACCGGGGCCGGGGAGGCTTCGGTGAGGTCCACAGTGGACGATCTGCTGGTACGGCTTCGCCTGGACAAGCTGGCGGCGGCCAACCCGTACACGCTGTCCGGCGGCGAGGCCCGCCGCCTGTCGGTGGCCACCGCACTGGCCACCGCGCCCCGGCTGCTGGTCCTCGACGAGCCGACATTCGGTCAGGACCGGCGCACCTGGGTCGAACTGGTGGACCTGCTGGCGAAGCTGCGCGACGACGGCCGCGGCGTGGTCGCGGTCACCCACGACACCGACTTCGCCGCCGCGCTGGCCGACCGTACCGTCGCGTTGCCCGATCCGGCGCATCACCCGGCGGGCAACCCGTTGGGCCCGGTCGACCCGGTGGGTGACGCCGTGGACCCGACCGATCCGGCCGGCGCGGCGGCAGGACAGCCGGGTGGGCGACCGTGAGCGCCGTGACCGGACTCGCCGACCGGCGCGCCGTGCTGTCCCGCCGCAACCCGCTGGCGAAGCTCGCCGCGGCCGCGCTGCTCGGCTTCGGCCTGCTGTTCTCGCTCGACCCGCTGACTCCGGCGCTCGCCCTCGCCGTCGACCTCGCCGCCGCGCCGCTGTTCGGGATAGCCCCACAGCGGCTGAGCCGCCGGTACTGGCCACTGCTGGTCAGCGCCGCCGGTGTCGCGGCCGGCCAACTGCTGTTCACCCCCGCCGGGGTGGTGGACGCGCTCGGGTTGGGCCTGCGGGTACTGGCCGTGGCGCTGCCCGGCGTCATCGCGTTCGCCAGTACCGACCCGACCGACCTGGCCGACGCCCTGGTACAGAACGCGAAAGCACCGGCCCGGTTCGCGATCGGTGCTCTCGCCGCGTTCCGGCTCATGCCGCTTCTCGGTGACGAGTGGCGACTGCTGCGCCAGGCGCGGCGGGCCCGGGGCGTGGACGCCGGCTGGAATCCGCTGGCACACGTCCGGCTCGCCGGCTCGCTGGCGTTCGGGCTCCTGGTGGGCGCGATCCGGCGCGGTATCCGGCTGGCTACCGCAATGGACGCGCGAGGGTTCGACTCCGGCCACCTCCGTACCGCCGCACGCCCCAGCCACTTCACGCGGGCCGACGCCGCGCTGATCGCCGGTGCCGCCCTCGCGGTCGCGGCGATCGTGGCGATCAGCGTCGCGGCGGGCGCGTACCACCCGGTCTTCAGCTGAGCGATCGCATGTCCGCTCCGAGACGCCGGACCGGCTCTTCCGTGGGTCCTATCGTGAGACCGGCTCGCACCTGAGGCCCAAAAACCGTAAAGTGCACATCTGTTCTTCCGAGCGTCTCCCGGACAGGAGCCGGTAGTGCAGTATGCCTCGAGAACGGTGCAGGAGAGGTCCGGCGAGCGCTTCGCGGCGGACCAGCGCGGCGGCCCATCGCGGCCGACGAGGACGAAACGGCGCGGCAAGCGCAAGAGCCCACTCTGGGCACGGTTGCTCGTCATCTTCGGAGCGGTGCTGATGGTGGGCAGCACTGCGACCATCGTGGGCATGCGGGTGCTGGTCGCCGCCGCGACCAGCAGTGTGACGCAGCAGGATCTGCTCGGTTCGGGAGGCACGCACGGGAAGCACGCGAGCATCAACGGGGCGAAGAACATTCTGCTTGTTGGCGTGGATACTCGCGTGGGCAACTCGGCGATGGGCTCGCGCTCGGACTCCATCATCATCCTGCACGTCCCGGCGGGCCACGACCAGGGCGACCTCGTCTCGATCCCGCGCGACACCTGGGTCAGCATTCCTGCCTATGACAATGGCAAACAGAAATACGCCGGCGGCCACGACAAGATCAATGCAGCGTTCGAGTTTGGCAGCAGGGGCCTCACCGGGCCGGCGGCCGGTAAGCACGGCTTCGAGTTGCTGGAGAAGACGATCCAGGGGTTGCCCGGCATGTCCGGACTCACCTTCGACGCGGGCGCGATCGTGGACTTCAGCGGCTTTACGGATGTCGTCAACGCGCTGGGCGGCGTCACGCTGTGCGTAGACGAGAAGACCACTTCGATCCACGTCGGTTTCACCAAGAGCGGTAGGGAAGCCGAGCCCTACTATTTCAAGGACGGCGTGCCCACCAGCAGGGTTCCCGGCGTGACGCCGGTCGTCTACAACCCCGGCTGCCAGTACATGGTGGGCTGGAGAGCGCTGGACTATGTGCGCCAACGCGACAAGCTGGCCAACGGAGACGGGGATTACGGTCGCCAACGCCACCAGCAGCAGTTCGTCAAGGCACTCGCGAGCAAAATCATGAGCGGCGAGACGCTGACCAACTATTCCAAGCTGACCAAGGTGCTCAATACCGTCGGCAAGGCCATGACCATCGACCCGGGCAACTTCTCGATCGAGGATTGGATCTTCGCGATGAAGGGCATCGGCGGCAACGGATTGATCACCATCAAGACCAACGACGGCAACTACTCCACCGATTACGTCAACGGTCAAAGTATCCAGACCCTCAACCCCACCAGCATGCAGTTGCTGGAGAGCGTCAAGGACGACACGGTGGACTCGTTCATCGCGGCCCACACGGACTGGGTGGCGAAGAGCTGAGCGGCGCTGGGATGGCGCGGAGCCCACACTGGCAACGACGACCACATCCTCGGCGGGCGATCCATCACACGGCTACAAGGATTTTCCAGAAATGACAACCCGGCCGGTGCCGTTGTTCATTTTTGGCAATCGTGAGAGTGGACGTCGCCCGATAGCCTCGGTGGCGACTGCTGGCACCTTCTCAGGCGGGGGGACCCGTGGCTGCCGCCCTTGGCGACCTGTTCAGCGAGCTCGGTCAGTCGCTGCTCTCCAGTGCCGGTCTGGTGTTCCTGGTCCTCGGCGTCGTCGTACCCGCCGCGGTGAACGTCTACATCCGTCGCCGGGAGAAGCGCCGGGTACGCAAGAAGTTGCTCTACAACGTGCTGCTCAACTCCCGGCTCGGGCTCGACCCGCCGGACGCCGGTGACGTCGTCCGGCTCAACGATCGCAACGACGACCCCATCGAGCAGCCGTCCCTCGCGGTCGTGCGCATCACCAACGACAGCGAATCGGACATCGCCGAAGACGACTACCGCGCGGACACCCGGGTCCAGTTCGACGACGGCGCGGTGCGTACCGTCGACGTCACCGACGCTCATCCCTCCGAACTCAGCGAGCTGATTTCCGAGGGCATCAAAATCGAGGACAACGCGGTCATCCTGCCGCGCAAGCACCTCAACGCCGGCGAACGATTCAAGCTGCTCATCCTGCTCTCCGGCGGGGGCGGCCGGCCCGACGATGTGAAGGTGACCGGCCTGATCCGCGGCGGCGACGTGGTGGACGCCCGACGTCCGAGGAGCCCGGCCGCGCGCCGGTGGCGGGTCGCCACCGTGGTCATCGCCTCGCTGTCGCTCGGCGCCCTCCTCGCCGCCGGGCTGCTGTACTACGCCGGTCCCCGGCCAGGGCAGTTCCCGCCGCACTGCAGCAAGGGCTCGCTGGTCGTCGGTGGCTCCAGCGCGTTCGCCACCGCCACCGCTCAGGTTGCCGGCTCCTACTCCAGCTACTGCACCCGCGCCGCGGTGCAGGTGATGCCCAGCAACAGCCAACAGGGCATGGACGACCTGCAGGCCAGCATCGCCGGCAACCACAAGCAGCAAAGAGTCGCCATGTCCGACGGTCGCGCCGACCCCTCGGTCACCGCGGGCACCGCCGAGCATGCGGTCGCCATCGTGCCGTACGCGATAGTCCTGAACCCGAAGGTGTTCGCGGGCGCAACCGGCCCGGTGAACCTGAGCACGGCACAGGTGCGCGAGATTTTCGGGGGTACCCAGAAAACCTGGCGCGACATCGACCCACGGTTCGCGCCGCTGCCCGTCAAGATTGTCGCGCGGGGGCAGTCGGGCAGCCGGATCGCCTTCGAGCGCTACGTGCTCGGCAACGGTGTGCAGCAGTCCTCCCAGGGGCAGCGCACGTCGACCAACTGCGTGGACCAGGACTACGTGGGCAACAACCAGACCTTCCTGTGCGAGGAGAGTTCGACCGGGGCGGTCATCGACCGGGTGAGGCAGCTCGACGGCGCGGTCGGCTACGCCGACGCTCCCGACGTGACGGCGGCCGGCGCCAGCCTGCTCACCGTGGCGCTGGACGGTCACGGCGACGGGCTGCCGGACATCGTCGGTGGGTACCCGTTCTGGACGGTCGAGCACGCATACTTCCGGGCCAACGGGGACGAGCTGGCGGCGAACTTCGTGGACTACCTCACCAGCCCGGCGCAGGAGTCGGCGCTACAGACCGGGGGCTACCCGCCCTGCAGCGCCAACCGGAAACTCTGCGCCACCCGCTGAGGGCGCTGCTGGCAACCGCCTACACGTCACGCCGGGCGGGTACCACGACGGTGACAATCACCGAGACCACCGCCCAAGCCGCGTACACGATCCACGCGTGCGCCATGGACATGCCGATCGGGCCGGGCCCGGTCTGGTCGCCGATCGCGGGCAGCCGAGCCCATGCGGTGATCGGCATCGCCTCGTCGATGGTCGCGGACAGCCTGCGCTGGTCGAGCAGGAGCGCCGGCACCACCACGTTCAGCACGATCAGCAGAACCATCGTCGTCGCCGGATGCCGCACCACCGCGCCGATGGCCATACCGATCAGCGCGGCGATCGGGGCGAGCAGAGCGGCGGCCACCGTCACCCGCAGCGCTCCCGGGTACCCGATAGACAGGCCCGCGTGCCGCAGCGACAGGATCGCCTCGTCGGCCCAGAACGAGACGCCGACGATCAGCGCGCCGAAGACGACGAACACTCCGGTCGCCAGGACCACCTTGGCCGCCATCACCGAGCGGCGCGCCGGAACGGCCGCGAACGTCGTGCGGATCAGCCGGGTGCCGTACTCGTTGACGACCAGGTTCGCGCCGATCGCCCCGGCCGCGATGACCAGCAGGAACGCTGACCCGTCGTTGAAGGCGTCGCCCAGCGCCCAGTACGGGACGAACACGGCCTTGATTTTGGCGCTGTAGTCCGGGTAGTTGCTGTAGTCGCCCCACGCGCTGAGCAGGTTCTCCCCGAGGACCACGAACGCCGCGGCCAGAAACGACCACTTGGTGGAGCGCAGCGACCAGAGTTTGATCCATTCGGCGGCGACCAGGTCGCGGAAACGCACGCGCGGCGTGCGGGTCGCGGCGGGCCGCTCGACCGGGGTCAGGGTGGGTGCGGTGGTCGTGGTCATCGGGGGTCTCCGGCAAGGTATTCGACGCTGTCGGCGGTGAGGTCCATGAATGCCTCCTCCAGCGAGGTGGCGTGAGTGGTCAGTTCATGCAGCTGTACCCGGTGGGTGAAGGCCAGCTCGCCGACGCGCGCCGCGGCCAGGTCGGCGACCTCCAGGGTCTGCACCCCGGTCGACTGCACCCGCACGCCCTGCTCGCGCAGGATCTCGGCGAACCGCACGGCGTCCGGGGTGGCCACCGACACCGTCGGCCGGACGCTGCGGGCGGCGAAGTCGGACAGGCTCTCGTCGGCGATCAGCCGGCCCCTGCCGATCACCACCAGATGGTCGGCGGTGTGCTGCATCTCGCTCATCAGGTGGCTGGAGACGAACACCGTGCGCCCCTCGGCGGCCAGTTGGCGGAACAGGCCGCGTACCCAGCGCACCCCCTCCGGGTCCAGGCCGTTGAACGGCTCGTCGAACAGCAGCACCTGCGGGTCGCCGAGCAGCGCGGCGGCGATACCCAGCCGCTGCTTCATGCCGAGCGAGAAGCCGCCGATGCGCCGGTTCGCCGCGTCGGCCAGGCCCACCTGGGCCAACACCTCGGCCACCCGGGCCCGTGGGATGTCATTGCTGCGCGCCAGCGCCCGCAGGTGCCCCGACGCGCTGCGGCCGCCGTGCACCTCGGACGCGTCCAGCAGCGCGCCGACGTACCAGAGGCCACGCGGGTTGCTAGCGTGCGGGCGGCCCTGCACAGTCACCGAGCCGCCGGTCGGCCGGTTCAGGCCGATGATCATGCGGAGGGTGGTGGACTTGCCGGCACCGTTCGGGCCGAGGAACCCGGTGACGTGGCCCGGCCGTACGGTGACGGTCAGCCCGTCGACGGCGGTCTTCCCGCCGTACCGTTTGGTCAGCTCTTGAATCTCGATCACCCGAACGACGATTCCCGACACGGGGCCGCGTCGCGTCCGGCCGCGGGCCACAAGTGCCCGGCGGCCGGTAGCCCCGGGGCGTACGCCTGCGGCCCAATGCCCTGACCAGGGCCGCTGGCTACGATCGGTGACATGTCAGCCGCACCGATATCCCTGCGCGGCGGCGCTCCCAGGTCCGCCCGCCGGGGCCTCGCCTGGGCGGGAGCCGTGGGTTACCCGGTCTTGCTGATCCTGGGGGCGCTCGCCCCCAGCAATCACCAGGAGCCCGCCGCGATCCTGATCCTGGCCGCGCTGAGCTTCCTGCCCTACCCGCTGCTGCGCCGGCATCCGATCCCGGCGTTCGTCCTCATGCTCCTCGGCTGGTCGACCGTCATACCCATGCGACCACACTTCGCCGGGCCCTTGGGGATCCTGGGCATCGTGGTGGTGGACTGCTCGGTCGGACGCGTCGCCGCCTCCGCGCGCCGGGCGGTGTCGGTGGCCATCGCCGCACTGGCCACGATCGTGGAGCTCCTGCTCACCTCGTTCTACGTGTCCGGACCGGGGCCGGTGAACCTGATCGCGCCGATCGTGCTCGCGATCGGCGTCTGCTGGCTGATCGGCGATTTGTGGCGGGTAGGGCGGGAGCGCGCCGAGGACATCCGGGTGCGGGCGACCGCGAAGGCGGTCACCGACGAGCGGCTGCGCATCGCCCGCGAACTGCACGATCTCGTGGCGCACAGCATCGGGGTCATCGCCATCCAGGCCGGCGTCGGCGCCCGGGTCATCGACACCCAACCGGCCGAGGCCCGCAACGCGCTGGCCACCATCGAGGCGACCAGCCGGGAGACGCTGGCCGGGCTGCGGCGAACGCTGACCGCGCTGCGCCGGGCCGAACACGAGAGCGCTCCGCTTGAGGCGACCACCGGACTGGGCGACCTCGATCGCCTGGTCGCGACCACGGCCGCAGCCGGCGTCCGGGTGGACGTACGGTGGCTGGGCGACCGGCGGCCGCTGCCGCCGGAGGTCGACCTGGCCGCGTACCGGATCGTCCAGGAGTCGCTGACCAACGTGGTACGGCACGCCGGCACCGACCACTGCCAGGTCCTCGTCGAATACGCGCCGGCCGAGATCCGGATCGAGGTCACCGACGACGGCCGGGGCGGCCCGGTGAGCGGTGCCGGGTACGGGCTGGCCGGCATGCGCGAACGCGCCGACCTGCTCGACGGCGAACTCAGCTTCGGACCGCGGGCGGAAGGCGGGTTCCAGGTGTCTGTGCGGCTGCCGCTGCCCGAGCCGCTGTCTCCGGAGCCGGGCCGATGAGCATCCGGGTCGTACTGGCCGACGACCAGCCCCTCGTCCGGGCCGGGCTGCGCGTGCTCATCAACGACACCCCGGACATCGAGGTGGTGGGTGAGGCGGGTACCGGCGCCGAAGCGATCCGGATGGCGGAGACACTGCGACCCGACGTGGTGGTGATGGACATCCGGATGCCGGGCATGGACGGCATCGAGGCGACCCGCCGCATCACCGGCCCCGCTGTGCTCATCCTGACCACGTTCGACGACGACGAGTACGTCTACGGCGCGCTGCGCGCGGGCGCGAGCGGGTTCCTCATCAAGGACATGGCGCTGGAGGACATCCTCGGCGGGATCCGGGTGGTCGCGGGCGGCGACTCGCTCATCGCGCCCAGCGTGACCCGGCGGCTGATCGCCGAGTTCGCCGCCCGTCCCACGCGGGCGGCGAGCCGCCCGCTGGCCGGCGTGACGGACCGGGAACGCGAGGTCCTGACGCTGGTCGGCCGCGGACTGTCGAACTCGGAGATCGCCGGCGAGCTGTTCATCACGGTCGCCACGGCGAAGGCGCATGTGGCGCGGTTGCTGACGAAGCTGGACGCGCGCGACCGGGTGCAGCTGGTCATCATCGCGTACGAGAGCGGCCTGGTCTGACTTCACGGGACCGGGTTGGTCGTGGCAGTCACAGACAGCTTCCAGGGATCAATCGCGCGAGGGCTGAGACGCTTGCCCTGACACCAGTGGCAACGTCTACCATCCGTGCGTGCAGAACGAGGATGGAGCGGAGGCCGTCGACGCGGCGTTCTTCGCCGCGCTGGTGGCCGGCGACGTGGCTGCGCTGCGCGCGCTGCTGACCGAGGACTTCTTGATCGTGGACGTGATGAGCGGCGCGGTCACCGGCCGGAACGGCTTCCTGGCCGCGCTGGACGGAGGCGAGCTGACGTTCACCGCCGTCGAGCCGGCCGAGGTGGTGATCCGGGAGTACGGCGGCACCGCGGTGGTGGTCGGCCGGACCGCGATGCGTGGCAGCTTCCAGGGCGCCGAGTTCGCGGCCGCCAGCCGCTACACGCACGTATACGTGGACGACGGCGGCTGGCGGCTGGCCAGCGCGCAGGGCACCCCGATCAGCGCCTGAGCGCCTGGCACCCTTCGACCGGCGGGTGGTGACCGCTCCGCGCCGGGAACCCCGGTTGGCATGATGACGATCATGTCTTGGATCCAGCGGATCATCGAAGTGACCGGCGCGAGGCCGGAGCGGCGTGACATCGACTGGGCGCCGGTCGAGGCGGAACTGGGTACGACGCTGCCAGCCGACTACCGCGAACTGTGCTCGCTGCTCGGCGGCGGTTACTACTCGGGATTCCTGCGACTCCTGCAGCCGCGACGTGAGGCTGCGGCGACGGACGGCCTGCTCTATTCCTTCCGGTCGAACCGGCGCCATCCGGAGTATGCGGGGCTGTACGCCCCCTACGACCTGTACGGCGGTCCCGGCCGGGCGGGTCTGCTCCACTGGGGTTCCGATCAGACCGAGGGCGACTATTACTGGCTCGCTGACGCGCGGGTCGATCCGGCGGCGTGGCCGGTGGTCGCTCGCAAGGACGGCATCGAACCGTGGAACCGATATGACCTGAGCATGTCGGAGTTCGTCTACCACATGCTCACAGATCATGACTTCGAGCCGTTCACGGTCGCCGCCACCACAGCGAGGCCGTTCATGCTGCCCGAGGGTGTGCAGATCAGCACGGCGGAGGAATGGAACGCATGGGCGAACCGTACTGACGGCGGTCCCATCGCATGACCATGTCGATTCGCCCCGCGAGGCTCCCTGATCGCGCTACGTCTTCCTCGTCAGCGGGTAAGCCGGGCGAACCGCGGGTGGCCCCCGCCTCGGTGGGGGCCACCCGCTCACGCATAGCAGCTGGCCACGCACCAGGGTCTCCGCTGTGCCCACGCCACCGCCAGAGCCGCCTCCAGGTCCGCGATTCCTTTCCCCGCGCCAGCCGGTCTACCTAATTGAGGCCATGACCGTCGGCCCAGCCGAACACGGCCCAACTCAAAAGGCCGCCACGAGAGGATCGCATAAGTTGGACAGCAAGCACGTTGTCGTACCCATCCGGCGGCTGAATCGCGCGTTTGCCAGCACTCGAGCCGTGCTCGCGACAGTCGGGCCAGACCAACTCGACGCGCCGACGCCGTGCGCATCGTGGGACGTACACGCCCTGATCAACCACTTCATTGACTCAGCCCGATGGGCCGGCGCCGCCCTCGGCGTCGGCGACCAGGCAGTCGACGCCGACGCCGACGCCGCGGAGCAGGATTTCCTCGCCCGTTACGACGAGAGCATCGCGCTTACACTTGCCGCGTTCGAGGCCGAGGGCGCTCTCGAGAAGACCGTCCAGTTGCCATTCGGCGAGTTCACCGGCGTAGCCCTGATGGGCATGGCCACCACAGACCAGTTCACCCACGGGTGGGACCTCGCCCGTGCCATCGGGCACCACACCGACCTGGATCCCGAACTCGCCGATGAACTGCTCGCCCAGGCCAGAGAGACGATCGTCGACGGGTATCGCGGACGGGACGGGGTGGCCCTCTTCGGGCCGATGGTCGAGGCTCCTCCTGACGCATGTCCGGCTGATCGCCTGGCTGCTTTCCTCGGGCGCTCGATCTGACCGGTGTGTAGATTCGACGGTGCGAGAGACCTGACCAGGGAAGCGTAGTGGCAGACAGCGAAACCTTCGTCGAGGACACCGAGCCGTACCGGCGGGAGCTGCTCGCGCATTGTTACCGCATGCTCGGTTCGGTCGACGATGCCGAGGACCTGGTGCAGGAGACGTACCTGCGGGCCTGGCGTTCCTACGACAAATTCGAGCGCCGGTCGTCCGTGCGTACCTGGCTCTACCAGATCGCGACCAACGCCTGCCTTACCGCGCTCGAACATCACAGTCGGCGCGTGCTGCCGTCCGGCCTCGGCGGTCCGGAATTGGATCCCGAGGCCGGACCGGTCCCGGCCGGGCCAGGTGTCAGCTGGCTGCAGCCGATTCCCGACGCGCTCGTGAGTCGCGACTCGGCCGATCCGGCGACCGTCGCCGTCGCGAGCGAGAGCTTGCGGCTCGCTCTCATCGCCAGCCTGCAGTACCTGCCCGGCGCGCAGCGGGCCGTCCTCATGCTGCGAGACGTGCTGGCCTTTCCCGCCGCCGAAGTCGCTGCCATGCTCGGCACCACCACCGCTTCAGTCAAGAGCGGGCTGCAGCGTGCCCGCGTCCGGCTGCAGGAGCTGGCGCCGACGGCCGATGACATCACACAACCGACCTCGCCGGAGGCACGCAAGCTGCTCGACCAGTACATCGCGGCTTTCCAGAATGCTGATGCGAGCGCTCTGGAGCGGCTGCTGTGCCAAGAGGCCACCCTGGAAGCAACGCCGTTTCGGACTTGGTTCGCCGGCCTCAAGACCTGCGTTCCGTACCTGCACACGTGGGTGCTGGGATCGCCCGGCGACTGGCGGATGCTACCCACCAGCGCCAACGGGCAGCCCGCCGCAGCCATCTACACGCGTGACCGGCAAGGCACCTATCAGCCTTACGGACTGGTCGTGCTCACCGTCACCAGCCGGGGCATCGGGCAGATCGTCTCGTTTCACGACCCCTGCCTGGTCGCCAGATTCGGCTTTCCGCCGACCTGGGCCGCTCCGGCCGACGAACGCGATACAGCCGCTGTGGGACAACCTCATCGATTTGACGGGTGACGCGCGGGCGAAGCGCCCGACCCGCTGGTCGGGTACCCATCGCATCGGCGTAATTCGGTCGGAATCCCGCCGACGGGTGGTCACACTGGCGGGATGGGACGCGTGGTGACTGCCCTGGTGACGTACGACGACGCGTGCGTCGGGACGGTCGGGCCGTTTCACGTCGACATCCCGTGGTGGGCCGAGGTCGAGCCGGTCGTGACGCACCTGGAAGAGACGCTGGGCGTGCCGGTCGTCGTTCTCCGGCTGCTGTCCGTGGAAGGATCCGATGGGGGACGCGACGGCCAGGTCACCTACCACGTGGAGGCGCTCCAACCGCCAGGCGACCTGACCGCCTGCGATTTCGTCGTCGACGACCACCCGCTGCGGTTGCCCTGGGCGCGTGTGTCCGGCATCCGAGAACTGTTCCGGTGGGCGTCCCAGTACGTCGACCTCGTCGGGCGGCCGGTACAGCGCAAGACCTGGAACCTCGCGGGGCTGTTCCGCTTGCCCACCGCCGACGGACCGGTCTGGCTCAAGGCCATCCCGCCTTTCGCCGCCGCCGAGCCGGTCGCGATCGCCGCGATCGCCGAGGTCGACCCGGGCCTGGTGCCGAACATTCTGGCCAGCGCTCCAGGGCGCCTGCTGCTGCCCGACGTCCCCGGCACAGACTGCTGGGACGCGTCCCCGCAAGTCGTCGCCGACGCCGTGCGCCGCCTGGCCATTGCCCAGGCCCGTATCGATGAGCCGCCACAGGGCATCCCGGACCGGCGCCCGCAGCTGTTGACCGCCGCCGTCCGCGACCTACTCGATGGCCCGGTCGGTGCCGAACTGGGTCCCGAGGAACTGCGTGCCGCGAGAGACCTGCAGCGGCGGTGGGAGATGCTGGCCGACTGCGGCCTGCCCGACACCGTCGTGCACGGCGACTTCCACCCCGGCAACTGGCGCTGCGGCAACGGCTCACCGGTGATTCTCGACTTCGCCGACGCACACCTGGGCAACCCGGTGCTCGACGGGCTGCGCGCTATCGACTACCTGCCGGCAGATCGACGCCGGGCGGCGGCCAACGCCTGGATCGAAGCCTGGCGGGCCGAGGCGCCCCGGTCACGTCCGGCCGAGGCACTGGAGATCGCCGAACCGTTGGCCCAGTTCGCGTACGCGGTGCGATACCAGGAGTTCCTCGACAACATCGAACCCAGCGAACGCGTCTACCACCTCGGCGATCCAGCAGTCGTGATCCGCCACGCGCTCAACAGCACCCGTACCCGCGACGGGGATTGAGGCGGCGGCATAACGTGTCCCCGCGCTACCGCGACGCACCGCCGCCCTACGAGTCCTGCACCAGTAGGCGCCCCTCCGTGCCATCGGTGGACAGGAACGCGAACGCCACCGGCGCGCTGCCCAGATTCAGGTAGAACGGGGTCCAATTCGTGGCCAGGCGCAGCAATGGCCGCCACGGTCCACCCTCGGGCCAGTCGGCCTCGTCGGTCAGGAAGACCGTCCCGGCGACCTTGTCGTAGTCGACCGCCTCGAAGTACCGGTCGCGGTCGTCGTCCGGCAGGGCCAGGTATGCCTCGGTGGACAGCGGTTCGGGATCCTCGCCCCGCACCAGGTCCACTGTGTACTCCGCCGGGGAGCCGTCCTTGTGATACAGGGTCGGACCGCTCACCAGCGGACTCGTCGGCCCGGCAAACCGCCCGGGCTGGACGACTACCGCGTTCTCCCCGCCGTCGGCAAAGATGACGTCCGGATCGAACTCGTCCACGTCGCGCCCATGCTCGCCGTGGGTGACAAACAGGTAGGCAAGCCGTCCCTCACCGGTGGCGAACTCGGGATCCAGCGCGATCTGCCCGACGAACCGCATCGGGGTACCCCAGGCGGCGCTGAGCGGCCACTGTGGATCGCCCAGCCAGGTCGGCTGACCGCCGAACTTGGTGACCGGCGCGGTCACGGGCTCATCGGCTCGGTGGTACGTCGCGATCCGCCACACGGCAACCATGGCGCCGACCGTAGCAGAGGTCCCAGCCGGAGTCGCTCAGATCGCAGGGGCGTTCCCATCGTCGCCGCATGACGGCCACTTGCACGTATATCAGACGCATAGCGCGCGTATAACCGGTATTCCCCAGGCTGGGAGGCGATCCCGGCCGGTCCCCGCCACAGGCCGATCCGGCCCGACCACTCGTGCTATGGAAAGGGAACGGAATTGAGCAAACCAGCTCCGCGAAGCCTCATCGTCGTGACCCTCGCCGCCGTCCTGGCCGCCCTCGGCGCACCCGCGGCGAACGCCGCGACACCCACGCCCGACCGGCAAGACCCCGGTGTGTCGGCGTACACGCAGAACGCCGCGCCCGCGGGCGATCCCGCCTCGCTCGCTGCCGGCGATCCCCCCTACTGCTCCGTGCACGTCTGCACCTACCCCGCCAGCTACCCGATCAGCGGTGTCGACACCTCGCATTACCAGCACCAGAGCGGCTCGACGACGATCGACTGGTCAGCGGTGCACGCCGATGGCATCAAGTGGGCGGAAATCAAGGCGACCCAGGGCACAACCGTGGATGATGCGTACTTCCTCTCCGACATGGCCGCCGCGCGCGCCGCCGGCGTCGACGAGATGCCCTACCACTTCTGGGACCACTCGTCGGGCAGTGGCGCCCAACAGGCCGCCCACTTCATCGGTGTGGTGCGAGGCTCGGGGTACACCGGACACCGGCCAGGCGACCTGCCACCGATGCTTGACCTGGAAGGGTGCTCGACACAGACGACACTGAGCAACGTCCAGAGCTTCCTCGACGCGGTCCAGTCGGCGTTCGGGCGAACCCCGGTCGTCTACACCAGCGCCGGCGAATATTCGCGCTGTCTCTCCGTCGGCGGTCTGGGCGCCTATCCGCTCGTGGTGGCGCACTACGGCGCGAGTACGCCGCGACTGCCCACCGGCTGGTCGAGCTGGATCATGTGGCAATGGAGTGACTACTGGACCGTCAACGGCATCACCGGCCATGTCGACGGCGACGTCTTCAACGGTACCCAGTCGGACCTCGACAAGCTCGCCGGTCGCCACGGCGCGGACGTGGACGGCAACGGGTACGACGACATCGTCGCGGTCTACAACACCGGCGAACTGATGTGGTA
>NZ_BONZ01000100.1 GCF_016862975.1 Rugosimonospora africana | reverse complement strand
CGATTTGAAGTCTGACATTCCGCCGGACGGGGGTGGCTCGTCCGGACCCTTCCGGCCGAGTGACCGAACGGGCCCTGCTGCTCGCGCTGGGATGGTCGCCGGCCATCGCCTCGATATCTGCGCGCACCGTGGATTGCTGGTGATCGCGTCAGCGGCGGCGGGAAGCACGTCGTGGGCAGCCGAGGGGAGTTGCCGCTACCGGCCAGCGCGCGGGCAGATGTATGCGATCACCCCCGGACAACGACTGCTGCTCGCCGCCCTGGTCGCCCACGACCTGCTGGTGATCCACCCGGCCAGTGCCGTCGCGCGGCTGCTGGCAGACCTGCACGCCGAGATCATCGGAGGCCGTCATGTCGGCTGATCCCGCCCGCGTCGCTGCGGCCCGGCAACTGCTGTCCCACCTCGGCGTCACCCTCGCCGGCCTGCAGGCCGAACCGGGCCCGCGCCTGCCGACGCTGACCGAGTACTTGCCCCGCGTTGTCGCGGCAGCGGGGTCCGGCGCCCGCCGAACGCATGGCACCTACTGGAACCGGATGGCCGCGGTCTGGGGTGAGCGGGCGTTGGACGCTATCGCGGCCAGCGATATCGAGGCGATGCAGCGACAGATCGCGGCGACGGCCCGGTCGCGGCGCAACAGCCGCAGCGGGCCGCGCTTCGGGGTAGTGCTAGCACCCCACAAGGTCTCGCCCCAGCGCCCCAGACCGCTGGGGTCAGTCTGCGGTTGGCTTTCGGCATGACGACATCGACTGACACCGTCCGGCTGTGGTCCGTCACCAAGCAGTACGGCTCCGGGGCGCAGGCCGTGACCGCCCTGGAGGGGGTGACCACCATCTTCTCCCAGGGCACGTTCACCGCGGTGATGGGCCCGTCGGGTTCGGGAAAATCCACACTGCTGCACTGCGCCGCTGGCCTCGACCGGGTCGACGACGGGAAGGTTGTCATCGACGGCACCGACCTTAGTGGCCTGAACGAGACCGAGCTCACGCTCTTGCGCCGTGAGCGGGTCGGTTTCGTCTTCCAGGCTTTCAACCTGGTCTCCGTGCTCACCGCGGAGCAGAACGTGGCACTGCCGCTGCGTCTGGCGGGCCGTCGACCCGAGCGCGGGCAACTCCTCGCGGCACTGGGCGAGGTCGGGCTCGGCAGCCGAGGCGGTCACCGCCCTGGTGAGCTGTCCGGCGGTGAACAGCAGCGTGTCGCCATCGCCCGTGCCCTGATCACCCGCCCTGCGGTTCTGTTCGCCGACGAACCCACCGGCGCCCTGGACACCAAAACCTCGCGCGACGTCCTCTCTCTGCTGCGCGATATCGTCGACCGCCACGGGCAGACCGTCGTCATGGTCACCCACGACCCCGCCGCAGCCACCTACGCGGACCGTGTGCTGCTGCTCGCCGACGGCCGGATCGCCGACGAGTTGCGCGGGCGCGCCAGCGTCGAGACGATCGCGGCCCGCATGGCCGCCCTGGAGGCCGTAGCATGCTGAGCCTCGCCACCGTCCGCCAGCGCTGGGCTTCCTTCCTGGGCACGTTCATCGCCCTCGCCCTCGGCGTGACCATCCTTTCCATGATCACCCTGGTGCTCACCTCGGCGCAGCCCGAGGTTCCCAAACGGTATGCGGGCGCCCGGGTGCTGGTGCAGAGCCCCGGGGTCGACCAAAGCGACGGCTTGTTCACGGCGAACCGGCCCTGGACACAGCAACGGGCTGCTGAGTTGGTCCAGCGACTGGACGCCATCCCGGGCGTCTCCAAGGCCGTACCCGATCTGTCCTTCTACGCGCAGGCGGTCATCGACGGCAAGCCCGTGGCCGCCGCCGAGGACGGCGACCTGCAGGGCCATGCCTGGTCGACTTCCGCGCTCGCCCCGCAGCCGCTCGTCGCGGGCAAGCCGCCGTCCGGGGACAAGGAGGTCGTCCTCGACCGCGCCCTCGGCCTCCGGCCGGGCGGGCAGGTCACGCTGCTGACCGCGACGGGCCCCGCCCAGTACAGCGTCTCAGGGACGGTGGACGGCCCCGCTTTCTATGTGTCGGACTCCGCGGCCGCGGCCCTGTCGGGCGGTGTCCGGGTCATCGGGCTGCTCACCGATTCCGGTGTCGACACGAAGGCGGTGGCCGCCGCGGCCGAGAACGTCGTCGGCAAGGACGGTGAGACGCTGCGCGGTGAGGCACTCAAGAACCTCGAGGAGAAGAACGCGGCGAAGACCCGCTGGATCGGTATGCAGATCCTCATCGGGATGGCCAGTCTCACCG
Source organism: Rugosimonospora africana (assembly GCF_016862975.1). Taxonomy (GTDB): domain Bacteria; phylum Actinomycetota; class Actinomycetes; order Mycobacteriales; family Micromonosporaceae; genus Rugosimonospora; species Rugosimonospora africana. Next base: position 62,130 of record NZ_BONZ01000100.1, on the reverse strand, counting down.
CCTTCGTGTCGATTTTCGTGGTGGCGTCCACGTTCGCCTTCAGCATCATCCAACGCCGCCGTGAACTCGGGCTGTGGCGCACGATCGGCGCTACACCGAAGCAGATCCGGCGCATGGTGTACGGCGAAGCCGTGACGATCGGGGTTGTCGCCGCGTCGGTGGGCGTCGTCCTCGGCAGTCTGCTCGCCCCCGTACTCGGCGGTCTGTTCGTTAACGGCGGATTGGAGCCGCCGAGCTTCACCGTGCAAATCCAGGTGCTGCCGCTCATCGGGACGTTCACCGTCGGCCTGCTCGTCGCGGTGCTCGGAGTATGGTCGGCCTCCAGGCGAGCCGGAAAGGTGCGGCCGCTGGAGGCTCTGCGCGAAGCCTCGCTGGAGAAGCATCCGATGACCCGCAGCCGATGGATCTTCGCCTCGGTCAGCACGCTGGCAGGCATCGCACTGTTGGTCAACGCGACCGGCAGCGGCTCGGACGAGATGATCAACAACACCATCTACGCGGCGATGGCATTGATCGTGGGCCTCACTCTGTTCGCGCCGGCGTTCATCCCGTTCCTGGTGCGTCTCGTGTGGTGGCCGTTGCGCCGGCTCAGCGGTGCCACGAACCTGGTGGCCCGCGAGAGTGCGCTGACCTCCGTACGGCGCACCGCGTCGACCGCCGCTCCGGTGCTTGTCACCATCGGCTTCGCCGTCCTGATCTCCGGCATGTTCCAGATCAGGGCCACGGGTTACGCCCTGGAGGAGACCATCTCGGTCAAGGCCGAGTCCGTCGTGACGCCGGACGGCACGCCGGGGCTCTCCGACGCCGCTGTCACGTCCGTGAAGGGCGGAGCGTCCCTGATGCCCACGACGCTGTATCCAGGAGGAAAAGACCACGTGGGGGGTGTCGGGGTGAGCAAGGTGGCGTTCGCGGCAGCGCGCGAACACATGAAGGTGACGTCCGGGTCCCTCGACGCCCTTCAAGGCCAGGACACAATGATCGTCAGGACCTCCGTCGCCCAATGGCTCAACTGGACAACGGGCCGAACAGTCCCGGTCACCTTCGACGACGGACAGACACGCGACATGCGGGTCGTGGCGGAGGTCACCGACCAGTCCTCCACCGCCGCCGTACTGCTGTCGCGTGAGACGGTGCGCGCACACGACCCGTCGGCGCTCACCCCCACCGTGTACGTGCCCCGCTCCGGTACGGCCGACATCCCGCCCGCACTCGGCGCCCAGCAACTGAGCCGGGCCGTCTACGCGGACCGGACGCAGTCCGAGGACGATCGGCTGGCGAAGATCTTCATCGTCATCCTCGTCGGCATGTCCCTCGGTTACACGTGCCTGGCGATCGCCAATACTCTCATGATGGCCACCGCCGACCGGGCCCGCGACTTCACCGTGCTGCGCCTGTCCGGTGCGACGACCCGGCAGGTCCTGCGGATCGTTGCGGCGGAATCCGCGCTCGCTGTCGGCATCGGAACGGTCGTCGGGCTCACGGTCGCCATCACCGCCCTCATGGCGATCCGCTCCGGTCTGTCCGCCAACCTCGGCACCACTGTCAATCTCAACCTGCCGTGGCCGACTATCGTGCTGTCCATCGGCCTCTGCCTGTTCCTCGCGCTGCTGTCCAGCGTGCTACCCGCCCGCCTGGCTCTGCGCGCCGGTGACGCTGCCACCCGCAGCGCCTGATCCCCGGTTCCGCCAGGGGCGCGGCCGTACGGCGGCCCCGCCCTTGGCGAATGTGCGAAGACGGCACAGCGAAGCCAGGGAGCCCCTGGCGCTCAGACCCGTATCACCGGCTCGGTCGAGGTTTGGGTCGGGTGGGGACGGCCGCTGCGTCGGCGGGAACACGGTCCGCCGACCGTGGCGGTCGACCTGAAGAGGGGACAAGCGCCGTGGTCACCCGGCGGGGAAACCGTCCGGAGCTCGAACCACGCCAGATATCGGCTTCCGGGAACGCTCGGCCTGGGGGCCTACCTGGGCAGTCAGAGGTATAGCCAGCACCACTGCTGCCCGTCGTCGGCACCGGATACGGTCGGAGCGTGATCGCGCGCAACCCGTTGGAGGCCCTGGCGCAGAGGCCCTTACGCTTCCTCAAGTCCTTCTGGACATGGCGGTCCTTGGCGTATCTGCTGTCCAGTGTCGTGCCGGGTGCGGTAGTGGCCCTGCTGACCCTGGGCCTCTACTACCTGCGGACCGTCCTCGGCGTACCTGCCGTCACGCTGTTGGGGCTGTTGGCTCTCCTCCTGGTGGGGTGGGCGATGGTGGGCTTCGAGCGGCGTCGCCTGAGGCTCGTCATCACCAATACGGATCTCCCGCCTTCCGAATCCGCAGGCGAGCGGACCTTACGGCGCCGCATCCTCGGCTGGTTCCGCGCCTCCGCCTCCTGGCGCAACCTCGGCTACGGCGTGGCGGCCCTGTTCACTCTGTGGTGGATCGACTTGGGGATCACGGTGGTGGCCCTCGGGGTGCCGGTGTTCTTTCTGACGGCCCCGCTTCAGCCGACGGCGCCACCGCTGGTCGAGGGCGCAGGCGTGGTGGTCGGAGCGCTGTTGCTGCCGATTTCGGCGTATCCCATCGCGGCCTGGGCCGGCGCCAGGTCGGCCATGACTCGCGCCGTGCTCCTGCCGCCCGACAGCGAGTTGATGGAGGTCGTACGGTCGCGGGCGCGGCTTGCGGACGCGTACGAGGTGGAGCGTCGCCGGATCGAGCGCGACCTGCATGACGGAGCTCAGCAGCGGCTTGTGGCGCTCTCCATGAAACTCGGGCTCGCCGGACTCGACCTGCAGCCCGATTCGCCTGCAGCCCGGCACGTGAGCGAGGCCCAGGAGCAGGCGCAGCAGGCACTGGAGGAGCTGCGTGAGCTGATTCACAATGTGCATCCCCGTGTGCTCACTGACCGCGGCCTGGAACCGGCCGTCCGGGACTTGGTCGGACGGTCTCCGGTGCCGGTCGACGTCTACATCGCTCTTCCACGACGACTCGACTCGGCTGCGGAGGTCGCGGCCTATTTCGTGGTCTGCGAGGGATTGGCGAACATCGCCAAGCACAGCACGGCGAGCCGAGCATGGGTCCACGGCCAGGTGAGCGGCGAGACATTCGTGTTGGAAGTAGGGGACGACGGTGTCGGCGGCGCCGACATAGCCGGTGGCACCGGCCTGGTTGGGATGGCGGACCGGCTCGCCGTGGTGGACGGCAGAATGCTCCTGCGCTCACCGGCCGGCGGCCCGACTGTCCTCCGAGTGGAGATGCCGTGCAATCTCATCGCCTAGTCATCGCCGAAGACGCGGCGCTTCTGCGCGAGGGACTGGTCAGTCTGCTGGAGCGCCTCGGCCACACGGTGCTGGCGGCTGTCGGCGACGCCCCCGCACTCATCGCCGCGGTGGAGGAGCACGAGCCCGACGCCGTCGTGGTGGATGTCCGGATGCCCCCCAACTTCAGCGACGACGGACTGGCCGCCGCCCGCACCCTGAGGGCGGGGCGTCCCCACCTCGGCGTGCTGGTGCTGAGCCAGTACGTGTCTCAGACGTATGCCACCGAGCTGCTTCAGTCCGACAACGGTGCCGGCATCGGCTATCTGCTCAAAGACCGGATCGGCGACGTGGAGGAGTTCATCTCGGCCCTGGACAGGGTGGTGGAGGGCGGGACCGTTGTCGATCCGGAGGTCGTCCGTCAGTTGCTGAGCCGTCGCCACGATCCGCTGCAGCGGCTCAGCCCCAGGGAGCGCGAGGTGCTCGGTCTCATCGCCGAGGGCCGGTCCAATGCGGCGATCGCCCGACGTCTCGTCGTCACGGAGGCGACGGTGTCTAAGCGCATCGCGAGCATCCTTACCAAACTGGACCTGCCTCCCGCGTCGGACGACCATCGCAGGGTTCTTGCGGTACTTGCATACCTGAATGCCCGTTGAATGAGTGGATCATTTGTGGCGTCGGGCGCATCCGTGCCGACAGCAGACTTCCGAAAAATATCGGATATGAACGTTCCTCTCACTATTCTGTCGCCGGGACGCGACGTCGCGGCCGACAACGGTACGTCGTCGCTCTGAACAGTCTCTGGACAGCAAAAGGGGCCGAACCGCGAGTGTGTTCGACCAGAGGGTGGGACAAGACGAAGCCCTGGTCGCGGGCACAAGCGTTGATTCTTATCATGTTCGGATGGCCGGACCGATGTCCTCGTTCGGGGACTGCGTGCGTGCGCTCCGTCACGCTGCCGGTTTGACGATGGAGCAGCTTGCCGAGGCGTCCGGAGTCAGCGCTCGGGCCATTAGTGACATGGAGCGTGGACAAAGCCGGGCACCGCGGGCCCGGACGCTGGCTGCCCTCGCTGACGGCTTGGGCCTGGACACGGATGGCCGGGCCGGACTGGAAGCCGCGGCGAAGGAGGCTCGTTCGCCGAGCGCCGCCGGGCGGCCGCGGATGGGTGAGTTGCCGCGCGGAGTCGTGGACTTCGTGGGCCGCGCGACGGAACTGGCCACGGCAAGCGCCGTCGCGAGGCAGGCCGGCAACGGCGAGGGCCCGCCGCCAGTGCTGGTGGTGCACGGGCCACCAGGGCTCGGTAAGACCGCGCTCGCGGTGCGGATCGCCGACGAACTACACGACAGCTTCCCCGACGACCGGCTATATCTGGACCTGCGCGGCACTGACGTGGATCCGCTGTCAGTTGGTGAGGCCCTCCAGCGCCTGCTTCGAGCCCTCGGTATGGACCAGCGACGCATCGCGCATACGGACGACGAGCGGTCGGCCCAACTGCGGGCGGTGCTGCGTGAGCGGCCCTGCCTGCTGGTCCTCGACAACGCCGGATCGGAGGCGCAGGTGCGACCGCTGCTGCCCGCCAGCGGTGAGTGCATGGTCGTGGTGACCAGCAGACGAGCGCTGGGAGGTCTGGAGGGTGTCCTGCGGATCGGGCTGACGCCGCTTGCTCCGGCCGAGTCGGCCAGCATGCTGGGCATGATCGCCACCCAGGCCGCTGATCCGGCCGCGGTCGAGCAGGTGGACACGGTGGCCCGGATGTGCGGGCACCTGCCGCTGGCGCTGCGGATCGCTGGTACTCGACTCGCCAGCCGTCCACAATGGACTGTTGGTAACCTGGTCGACCGGCTAACCGATGCTGATCGGAGGTTGGCCGCCCTGACCGCTGGTGACACCGGAGTGGGCGCGGCGTTCGCTCTGTCGCACGCCCAACTGTCCGCCCCCGCCGCGGTGCTGTTTCGTCGGCTCGGGCATGTGTCGGGGGTCGACTTCGCAGCGCCGTTGGCGGCGGTGCTGACCGAGACCGGGCTGCCGGACGTCGAGGATCGGCTCGATGAACTGGTCGAACTCGGGCTCCTGCAGCCGGTTGGTGTCGACAGGTACCAGTTCCACGACCTGATCCGGCTCTATGCCGAGGAGCGGCTGCGCGCCGAGGAGTCGGCCGCCCGGGCCGCCACTGAACGGCGGATGAACGACTGGCTGCTGCAGACCGCAATCGTCGCCGGCCGCTGGTACGAGCCCGGGTACGGGTCGCTGCCCGACGGTTGGGACGGTCTGGTGCCCCTGGCCACGCGGGAGGAGGCTGGCGCCTGGCTGCGCGCGGAGACCGACAACTGGCTAGCAGCCCTCCGCGCCACCGCCGCAGAAGGCCAGCACCAGCTCGTCGCTGATGTCAGCGAGGCGCTGAAGCAGTACTCGGACGCGTCCTATCGCTGGCCTGGCTGGTATGAGGTGTACGGCCTGAGCCGTGCTGCTGCGGCCGCCCTGCCCGACCTTCGTCAGCGGGTCGAGCACCTCAACAACTACGCCTATGCCGCGCTGCAGAGCGCGCGTCGCTTCGACGAGGCCGCCGAGGTGGCGATCGAGGCCTATCAGCTGGCAGAAACGCTCGCGTATCACGAGGAACAGGTCCAGGCTCTCCAGGCCATCGCCTCCGCCTGGCGCTTGTCGGGCCGGCTGGAGGAGTCGCTGCGGGCCTACGGCAGGGCACGCGACCTGGCCGATCAGATCGCCGACCACGACGCGTACGTCGCGCAGTTCTACGGCATCGGCGTCGCGCTCATCAGGCTGAACCGCTCCGCTGAGGCTATCGACGAGTTTCGTGTGGCGCTGGCTGAGGTTGACCGTCGCCCGCTGTCGCCGCTTCGTGTCCTTCTCGTCCGCGCAGCAGCGTTGTCCGGCATGGCCATGGCGTGCGGCATGCTCGGACGCTGGTCGGAGTCACAGCACCTGGCTGAGTTGGCCCTGCCGTTGGCAACCGAGCACGGCGAGCCGGGCCTGATGGGCGAAATACATGTTTCGATGGGACGAGCCCGTGCCGCCCTCGGCCGTACCGCCGAGGGCCGCGCCAACCTCACCCGTGGCCTCGAACTGATCGCCCCCGACATGTGGTATGCACCCTTCGCCCGCAAGACGCTGTCCAGCCTTGACGATTGACCACCAGAACATTCTCCCTGGTCAGCGTCGGCAACGGCAGCCCCCGGCGTCGCCTTGGCGGTCTGTCAGCGGCGGAGAGGGCCACCAGCAACCGCGGCCCGGCCCAGGCCAACGGGTGAATCGCGCGGACGGACGGTGGGAGATGGGTAGGCTGATGGCCTCGCGGCCGAGGTCGAGATCTCGGCCCGGCACACGGCTCCTTCCAAGGGACGGGGCGCCGCGCGGCTGCCAGGCTCGTTCGCCGTCGACCGCGGTGAACTGCGACAACGCGGACAGTCGCCTTCCGCGGGGAGTGCCGTCCGCACCTGCTCGACGGCTGTCCGGAGACGTTCTTCGGCGACCCCGAACACGGCAGCGGCCGCCGCGCGTCGGCTCACACGCGCCAACGCATCGGTGGTCCGGGCGGGGCGGGCAAGCGGGCCGCAGGCCCACAGGTGATGCGCGAGGCGAGCGGCGACGGGCCCGGTGTCTCCGTCGGGATGCGCGAGCGCGTGGGCTATACGCAGGTGAAGCCTGGCAGTTCGCCGTTGTGGTGTGGTCATGGCGACCGACTCGCGCGCCAGTTCGTGCGGGAAGCGGACCGAGGACGGATCGACGGGTTCGAGCAGTCCGAGGGCTTCCAGCGACTCGAGGCGGTCGAGGCACGTCGGTCCGTCGATACCGGCCGCGCGGGCGAGTAGCGCGAGCTCGACGTCGCGGCCAATCAGAGCGGCGAGTTCCAGCAGCACGAGAGCTTCGTCGTCAAGGCCCGTGGTGCGGTCGCGGACGACGTCCCGAACGGTTGGTGGGACCGGGATGGCGGCTACAGTTTCGCCGCTGATGATACCGCCGGGCGGCAGAAGTCGGCACAATTCCCGGACGAAGAATGGGTTGCCCCCCGCGCGACTGTGGATGGCGCGGGCGGCATCCGCGTCGGGCCGGTGTCCGGTCTCGCGGTAGAAGAGGTCGGCCACGTCGCCGACGCACAGCGGGCCGAGCCGGATCCGGCGATGAGAGGCAAGCCGGCTGGCCGCGGCGAGCATCCGGGTCAACGCGATCCGAGGAACGGGCGCGCGGTCGCGCAGCGCGCTGATGGCGACGGTGCCGGGCGGCAACCGGGTCGCCAGGTGAGCGAACATCTCGAGCGACGCGGTGTCGGCCCACTGGAGGTCGTCGACGACGAGCACGACCGGCCGCACCGCCGCGGCCTGAGCGACGAGGGCAACGGCCTGCTCGAACAGGCGGAACCGGGTGTCGCCGACGAAAAGGTCGGGGACTGCGGGGTCGGGGCGGCGTGGATCCAGCAAACAGCCCAACTCGCTGGCGCGCCAATCCTCGCGTGCCGCATCCGGAAGCGAGTCCAGCAACGTGCGACCTGCCTGGCGCCACGGCCACATGCCCGGCGTCCCGTCGCCCGCCAGACATCCGCCCCACGCGATCAGCGCGCCACGTCGGTTCGCCTCAGCGACGATCTCCTTCAACAAGTGGGTCTTGCCCGTTCCAGGTTCACCCTCGACGATGGCAAGCCCGGCACCCCCGGCGAACGCCGATTCGACCGCCTGACGCAGCACGGCAATCTCGTCTTCCCGCCCTACCAGGCCGGAGGCCGATGGCTGGGCCGCGGGTGTCGTACTCACCGTTGCCCGTGGCCGGTCGTCGGCTTCGACCGTCGTCGGTCGGCTCAGGACGGCGTGGTACGCCGCCTGCAACGCCGGGCCAGGATCGACGCCGAGCTCGTCGGCGAGCCGGGTGCGAACCGTTTGGAACACCGACAATGCTTCGGCTTGCCGGCCGGCAGCGTCCAGGACGGCAATGAGACCGGCCTGCACTCTCTCGTGCAACGGCGCCATTGATGCCGCCAGCCGCACCTGCTGGAGCACCAGATCGGGCCGGCGCTGTGACACGGCCACCTGTGCGGCCGCCACAGAGGCATCGAAGAACTCCTCATTCAGCGCGGTGAAGACCGACATCGCCTCCAAGCCGAGCGCCAGTCCACCGCCCGCAGGGCCTCGCCACAATCCCAGCGCCTGCGCATAAGCTTCGAGGGCCGCGTCAGACCGGTTCTCGGCGAGGCGCGTCCGGGCGGTCGCGACGAGCTCCCGGAACGTGACAGCGTCCACCATTCCGCCACGCGCAGCGAATATATAGCCGGTACCACGACGCAGCAGATACGAGCTGGTTCCGCGGACGGGCAACGCCGGCTCGAGCAGCCGTCGCAGCGCACCCACGTACTTCGAGACTATATTCACCGCCGTTGCCGGAGCATCCTCTTCCCAGACCAGGTCGATCAGCTCGGTCGTGCTGATCGGCCTGCCCGCCTGGGCGACGAGCAACGCGAGCAGGTGAGCCTGCTGCCGGGGTCCGGCGTCCAGTTCGGCTCCGCCGCGCCACAGCCGCAACGGACCGAGAATCTGCAGTGACAGGCGCTCATGCGACATGGGGATGACATCTTCCGTCGAACCGGGCGACGCGTCGTGCGGCGCGCTATCCCTATGCAACCAGTGAGGCCCGAGCTAAGCCATGCAGGAAATTACGCAGGAATGCTGCCGTTTGGTCGCGCCAGACGCCCGCCTCCGCCGGAGTCGCTGGATTCTCCCATCGACGCCCCCCGGGGACAGTCTTCACGGCCGCAGCCTGAACCCTCGCTGCCGGATGCCGCGAATCTACGCAATCGCCGGGATCACTCGTCTCTGGTGGCTCCGCGTTTCCGGCTGCTCGGCGGCGATGATCGCCACTCGCTGATCCCCCTACTGTTCGTGCCTCGCGGCGGGTCGGCGCCGTATTGTTGCGGCTCCGGGCCAGGTTTGTCGGCCGCGCGTCGCGGGCGGTTGCGATCTTCTTCAGATCCCCGGTTGTGAACCGGAAATTCCAGTATTCGTTCACAACCGGCCCCTACGGTTGACGACCGGCGGCTTTCGTACCACGCCGTCGGTGCCACTCCCAACACTCGAGAAGTCACGAGTTGTAAGTCGCCGGGCGTTCTGGCTGGGCTGCGTCCGGCTTCGCATGCTGATCCGGTGTCGCGCGTGCGCCGGTAATTGACCGGGTTGGGTTGACGACTGCCCGTCTCCAACCTGCGATCGCGAGCAGGGCGAAGAGGACGCCGGCCGCACCGAGCAGTGAAATGGCGCAGCCCACGCCGACAGCGTCGGCGAGCAGCCCGGCGAGGAACGCGCCGACGCCCTGGGATGTCGCATTCATTGAGCCTGCGACTCCCATAGCCCGTCCCCGCTGATCGTCGGGTAATAGCCCGGCGAACGACGTCACCGCGATGACGGTGAGCACGGCCCACGCTGCTCCGCTGATCCCGAAAAGGATCAGGATTTTGATTGGATCGTGGACTACGACCACCGGCAGCAAAGGTAAACCTGGCGCCAGGAACGAGATCGGGAACGCCCGCAGGTATCGGTCGGCACTGACGAATCTGCCAAAGGCGGCGAGACCAATCACGGAGAAGAGCCCACCGGACGCCATGAAGAATCCGACCCACCGGGCACTGAGACTCAGCTCCGACGCGAGCGGTGCCGCGAGCGCGTCCGGGCCCAGGAAGAACAGACCCGTGAAGGTCGTAAGGAAGACGGTACGCAACACCGGCGAGCCCCAAACGAGGCGAACGGTCCCGGCGACCGTACTCCTTTCCCCGCCCGAGAGCGCCGCAGGCCGCGGTCGGACGAAGATTCGCAGTGTGAGCGCTGAGCCGACGAAGCTCGCGCAGTCGAACAGCAGGCATGTTCCCGGACTGAAGATAGAGGCGAGTAGACCGCCTGAGAGGAAGCCCAGCAGCTGCGCCCCCTGGGACAGCGACTGACGCAGGGCCATCCCGGCGCCGTATTGATCCTGTGACAGGACGTCACGCAGGAGGGCGAGACGAGCCGCCGAGTAAGGCCCGTTCAGAAATGCGCAGAAGGCAACGAGAGACCACAGCACAACAAGCGGTGTGCCCGGCGCGACCATCGCCAAGACGGCCGCCCCACGCAGGACGTCGATCGCGATCAGCGTGGAACGGCGCGGCCGCGTATCGGCAAGCGGTGACAGGAGCAGGCCGCCGGCGACGGTAGGCAGGAAGGTCAACGCGTACGTCAGTCCACCCAGCCCGGCCGATCCTGTCCTGTCGAAGACCAGTAGCGCGAGCGCCACCCGTGTCAATTGATCCCCGACCGTCGACATGGCCTCAGTCAGCGCCATGGCCCTGAACTCTCTGTTACGCAGTATCGGTGCGAACAAAGTGACCTTCTTCCGGTCGGATGAGATTCTGACCGTTCCACGGTTGACTGATTTCCCACTTAACGCCGGGGGATGGCAACGCCATCACGTGGGCAGACGGACTACAGCCGGCGTCAAGTCGGCGCTGATTGACTCAGGAGGCACAAGCTCAGGGAGGTGAGTCATGGAGAAGAGCAGCCCGGATTGGTGACCTGACCCGCCCAACGGCGCGGTCTGAGGCCTGATGCGCGCCAGGGAGGCACTGCACATCCGCGGCGATCCGTCACCGATGATGGTTCGCCGCGGATGTTGCGTGTCAGGGTCCAGCTCGACGCCGTCTCAGTCCGCGAGCGATCGAAGAGAAGAATTGTGTGAGGATGCGTGGGGTCCTCGCTCAAAACAATGCCGACCCGACTGGTCATCCTCGAGACCAGCGGGGGACTTCAATGGCATCGAGGATGCCGGGGACGTTCCGGGACGCGGTGACGAGGCTCCTGAATGACGAGACGGAGAGCAGATGAGTTTCGCCGACGACGTACGGGCCACGTTCCGCCGAGGCGACACCGCCGAAGTTGAGCGGATGGCGGAGGCCGAGATCGAACGAGCCCGTGCGGCTGGGGACCTCGGCCGCGAGGTCGAACCGCTGTACGCGATGTCCCGGGTGGCGTTGCGCGGAGGCGATCTCGCCCGCTCCCGGCAGCTGGCGGTCCAGGCACTGGACGCGGCAATTCGGTCCGGTGACCGGCGGCTGGAGGAACGGCCGCGGCATGTGCTGGCTGCGGTTACCCGGATGTCCGGCGACTACGCCAACGCCCGCGACCTCTATCTGGCCAGCATCGCGCTCAACGAGGAACTCGGGCAGCCGGAGCAGGTGCACTCCGAGTACCACAATCTCGCGTTCACCGAGCTGTACCTGGGCAACCTGGGTCGGGCGCGGGAGCTGTTCTTGCAAGGCCGAGAGCGGGTGTTCCGGGAGGGCTACCGCTCGTTCGTGCCGTACCTGGGAGTCGCGGCTGCGGCGCTGGCGTCGGCCGAGCGCGACCACCTCCAGGCGGCCCGGATGATCGGGTTCACCGACACCGCGTACGCCGAGCTGGGTCAGGTTCCCGACCCGGACGACGCCGAAGAACTGGCCAAGGCGCGCGCCGCCGCCCTCGCCTCGCTGGGCGAGGACCGCTACGCCCCGGAGTACGCCGTCGGTGCCAAGCTGAGCGACACCGCGGCGTTCGGGCTCACGTGGCGTGCGTGAACCGGCTTGGACGACCCGGGCGTGCCGCGAGGATTGTAGAGCTGGTACACCCCCAGTGAAATTTCTCTTTACGTCAACGAGGTCAGGAACGCCTCGGCACGGCGCGCAAACAGGTGCGCTGCGCGCCGCTCGGACAGGCTTCGGGCGCGCTCGGCGGCAGTCAGGAGGGCCGAGAGCGCCGCGTCACGAGCCTGCAGCAGGCGCGCGCATCTCGGCAAGCAGACCGTGCCACAGAGCGACGCAGGACCGTGGCTGATCGACCAGGTTCGCGTTGATGATCTGTTCGGCCTCGTCCGCCGCGGCGAGCGGGTCCGCGCCGGTCAGGGCGATCTCCCGATGGCTGGCCACGGCGGCCTGGATGGCGCCCCGGGCGTCGGATCGGGGGATCGTCGTCGACCCCGACTTCTCTTTCGTGTTCCTCGGCACCTATCAGCGGTTGGCCCGAACCTGGTGAATGTGCGGAGAGCGTCGGTGAGGCCGAGGATCTTCTGAATCAGCCGGCATGGGTGAAGTTGACGGCGTCTGCACGGGCTCGCTGCCGCAGTTCATTGCCAGGTAACAGCCGCTCGCTAGCTTCTTCGGCATGACTGAACATGCGACGCGCGAAAGCTGGTCGAAGCTGCGGATGACGGTTGGTGCCGGGGTCGTGGCGGCGGTGACCGGGACGGCGCTGCTGGCGGGCACGCCGGCGCAGGCGACGCCGCCGGGACCGGGTGTTAGCGGCAGGATCCTCTCGCAGTACACGGTCGCAGGGACGGACTACATCCTGCGGGAGATCACCGTTCCGGCGGGTCAGTCGACCGGGTGGCACTGGCACCAGGGCGTACTGTACGGCTGGGTCAAGCAAGGCACGCTGAGCCACTTCGACTCGGCGTGTGAGTCCGATGGGGTCTACCCGCGCGGCAGCTTCATTCAGGAGCCCAAGGGCGCCGACCACGTCCACATCGGGATCAACCGTGGCCGGGTCCCGGTGGTGCTGGAGGTGTTGTACGTCCTGCCGGCCGGAGCACCGCTGTCGGTGGATGCACCCAACCCGGGATGTTCGTTCCAGTAAACGTTCGTGTCTCCGGCGGCATCCGGTACGCCGCACATCGGGTGAGGCCGGCCTCTTCTACAGGTCAGGAATGATGAATTACTTTGGCGAGCTGACGGATGTCGTGCAGCTGCTGCGCCGCAACGCAGACGAATACCCGGACCGCCCCGCCATCCGCGTAAGCGGGCAGGGCATGCTCACCTGGTCCGAGGTGGACGTTCGGGCTCGGATGGTGGGCGGGCTGCTCGGCCGCACGATCGTTCCGGGCGATCGCGTCGTGCTGTCGTTCGACACCGACGTGGATTTCCTGTCCGCGCTGTTCGGTTGCTGGTACGCCGGTGCGGTCGCCGTGCCGGTACCGCCCGGCCGGGCCGGCGAGCGGGCCGCGCATCACGCGGGCGCCTCGATGGTCCTCACCACCGAGGACGTCGGCATCGCGGTCGCCAACAAGCTGGCGGTGACTCCGGACCGCGCCAATCACCACCTCGCCCTCATCCAGTACACCTCAGGTTCGACCGGTGCTCCCAAGGGTGTCCAGGTAACGCACCGCAACTACATGCAGAACCTGCGGATGCTCGATGAGTTCTACCGATCGATCGCACCGCATGTCACCGACCTGCACATGGTCTGCTGGCTGCCGCACTTTCACGACATGGGCTTTGCGCTGCTGATGTATACGGTGTTGCGCGCCGGCACAGCCACGCTGATCTCGCCGATGAGCTTCCTCAAGGACCCGTCCGTGTGGCTGCGGACGATCGGCGAGGTCGGCGGCAACCTGTCGGCGGCTCCGAACTTCGCGTTCGACCTTTGCATCCGCAGAGTCCCGGCCGAGATCTTGAACCTCACCTCGATGGGCGTGATCCTCAACGCCGCCGAGCCGGTACGACCCGACACTGTGGAAAGGTTCGCGGAGCACTTCGAGCCTGCTGGCTTCCGGGCGGAGATGATGGCGCCCTGCTACGGACTCGCCGAGGCCACGGTGTTCGCCAGCGGCGTTCGATACGACGGCCGCCCACGTATGGTCCGCTTTCATCGTGGCGCTCTGCAGACCGGCTTCGCCGTCGAGGAGGCCGGCACCGGACGGCCGTTGGTCAGTTGCGGGCGCCCGGCCGACGGGTTGGTGGCGAGGATCGTCAACCCGTCAACCCGCGTCGAATGCGGGCCCGGCGAGCTGGGTGAGATCTGGCTGCACGGGCCGAACCTCGCCGAGGGGTACTGGCGCGACGACACCAGCCCGGCTGTCTTCGCGGCACAGATGTCCGGCTTCGACGACACGCCGTACCTGCGTACGGGGGATCGGGGCTTCCATTGGCGGGGGGAGTTGTTCGTCACCGGCCGGCTCGCCGACCTCATCGAGGCCGACGGCTGGCTGCTGCAGCCGGAGGACATCGAGCACACCGTTGAGCGCAGCACTCAGCTGCTCCACGGCCGGCGCTGCGCGATCGTCCCGTACGGGCCGAAGTCCGATCGGCTGGCGCTCCTCGCCGAGGTCCGGGTGCCTCTCCCGCTCGACGGGCAGCAACGGGCGGAGCTCGAATCCGCGATCCGCGAAGCGGTCACGATCGAGCACGACATCACCATCGCCGAGATCCGGCTGGTGCCGACCGGCACGATCCCGGTGACCACCAGCGGCAAGGTTCAGCGCGTGAAGGCCCGCGACCTGGTCGCCGCCATCGACACGGAGGAACCGGTCCGGTGAATCCCGTCCTCGATCCCGCCGCTATGACGGGTCCCGCCGGAGGCGCGGGGCCCGCTGGCGTCACGGCGACCGAGGACGAGCTGGCGGCTTGGGCGGCGCCGGGCACGTGACGGAACCGGCGTTGGCGCCCGACGACATCCCCGTGATGCGGAGCTGCCGGCCACCGCGATCGGCAAGATCTTCCGACCGGCGTTTGCGCGCCGATGCTTGGGCAGACCGCGACGCACGCGGATGGGGTCTACCTCATCGTCGGCCTCGGTCATAGGTCAGGGCGCAGGACTGCCGGCCGCCACGTTACGAGGAGACCTATCCCAAAGGGCGGCCCGATCCCTGTCAACGGTCCACCGGCGCCGCCCGGCCCGGCGACAATACCCCTGGATGCGCCGGTACGCGATGACCCAGCCTGGCCTGACTGAGACCGAGGTGACGACGGCGGTCCAGTTCGCCGACTACTGGCGGCGCCGGGCGCAGTTAGGCCGCCTGGGCACGGCCGTCCTTGGCGAGAGTCTCGATGTCCGCTCGGCGATGCCTTGGTCACCGCGCGAACGCCAGTGCAGGCGGGCGTCCACAGTTTCGCCTTCGGGCGCGAGCGGGCCGTAACGCTGCGGGCGGGCATTCCGGGGGGCGAGCCTGGCGGAACGCGCCATCGCACCTGCGGTGCGCTGCTGTGGTTCCCTCGGCCGGCGCTTTCCCGGCGCCGCGGTGGGTTCTCGGGCTTCGCAGCCGCGCGTACGGGCTCCAACAAGGGCAACGCTCCCGGTACAACCCGATCGATCGTCAGATCACCGTGCGTCGCCGAACGTCCGGTGGCTTATTCAGTTCCGCGCGGCGGACAATCGGGGAGGACTCATCGTGAGAAGGAGTCCTCCCCGTGTTGGCTGAGGTAAGGGTCAGCCCGCGTTGGCGTCGGCGGATTCTGCAGGCGCGGTGACCCCGTGGTCATACTGCGGAACGTCAAGTGCCGGCATCCACGGCTGGCGGCTCCAGGTGTAGATCTCTGCCTGCGGTGCGAACCATTCGCTGAGCTGATCGAGGGTGCCTTCCTGGACGAAGACGCCACCGGGGAAGTCGGCCAGTTCGTTCGTGAACACCCGGGAACCGCACGCGACACAGAAGACGCGGGTGAGGCCGTTGCCCGCGCACGTCTCAGAGTTCTTCGGGTAGTAGAAGCCCTTGGTCTCGCCGCTGAACACGGTGAAGTCCGAACTGGCCACGAGGCCGAAGGTGGCCATCTCCCCGCCAGAGGCCCGCTTGCAGTCCGTGCAGTGGCAGTTCGCGACGAAGGTAGGTGGGTTATCGAATCCGTACGTCACAGAACCGCAGGCACAACGACCGCTGTACTTCTTGTCCATTCCTGCTCCATCAAGTGAGACTGCCGCCTGATCGGGTCGGCCAAATGTCCGTGGTGTCGATATCGACCGCCGCAGCGATGCTAATCAGAGTGAGTTGACGATCACTGAACATCGGTGGATCGGCGTCGCTCGACGGATCGGGCTCCGGTGAGGGCTCGTGCTGGCTCAGGCACTGGAGGAGCCCGTCCGCCGGTCGACGCGCCTCACCCGGCCTGTTGGGCAGTAAGGCCACAATGTCGCACGCCCGCACCGGATCGGTGAGGGCGCGCGACGAGGATGGGTTATCACGGGGGTGATGCTCGATGGGTCTGGTCGGGCCTGGTCAGAGCGGTCCGCACGTCATTGTGCCCGTCACCAACGGGATGAGCGCGTCGAGAAAGCCATCGGGCTCCTCGATGTGGCCGAAGTGGCCGCTCTTCTCGAGGGTCACCAGGCGAGAGCCTCGGATACCTTCGTGCAGCATGGTCGCCCACACCGGACCGCAGATGAAGTCATGCCGGCCTGTGATGACGACGGTCGGCGCGACGATCTGTGCGAGGTCACTGCGATAGTCGATGTTCTTCGACCCGAAATGGAGGTGCCGCGATCGGACGGCTTCCCGTAGTGGCTCGAATTCGGCGCGCCGGCCCCAGAAATCGGCGAAGTAGACGGGCAGGCAGCGCCGCAGGACGGCTGTCTCCGCCTCATCGGTCTCGACGTCGTCCCATTCCCCGAGGGCCTTCCCGATTTCGGCAATTTCTGGGATGTCCGCGTTGCGGTCCAGGTACGCCGCGGCCTCGACCTCCTCGGCCTCCCAGAATTCGGGCGTGGTGGTCGGGCTCGTGCTGTACAGAGCTAGTCCCGCGGTCCGCCGCGGGTGCAGGATCGCGAAGCGCAGAGCGACGAAACCGCCGTGCGAGTGACCGAGCAGATGCACTCGCGACACTCCGAGATGCTCGACCAGGGCGTGCACAAAGGCGGTGTAGGTGTCGACGTAGGTCGCGTCCGAGGGGAGCGGACCTGAGGCGCCCGTCCCCGCCGGCTCCAGGTAGACCATCGTGAAGTGCTCTTCGAGCCCCTGCGAGCGCAGATAGGCGTACTCGACGCCAGGTCCGCCGGAATGGGCGATCATCACTGGGCCGCGGCCCGCGACGTGATAGACGAGCCGGGTTCCGCCGGCGGTGAAGGCGTGGGCACCGGTGCTGAGGTTATCCATCTGTTCTGAGTTCACCGCTCGAAAGCTAGGCCGCTGCTGTTGACGACGAATGGACGGCGACGCGGGTGTACCGCAGGCACCCCCGGTCCGGCTTGGACGGAATCCGGCTGTCCACGGGCGGATCCGGGTCATCAGCTCAGTTCCCGCTTCAAGGGCTTGCCAGTGGCCGTCAGCGGAAGGTGGTCGACGAACGAGACGATCCGCGGATACTTGTACGCGGCCAGCTGATCCCGGCTCCACCGAATGACCTCGTCCTCGGTAACGCAGGCGCCCGGCTTACGTACGATCACAGCCTTGACCTCTTCGCCGTGGCTGGGATGCGGCACGCCGATCACCGCGGCCAGCGCGACGCCTTCGTGGGTCATGAGCACGTCCTCGACCTCCCGGGGATAGACGTTGTAACCGCCTCGGATGATTACGTCCTTAGCCCGGTCGATGATGTAGTACCAGCCATCGGCCTCCCGGCGCCCCAGGTCACCGGTGTGCAGCCAACCGTCGCGCAGCACCTCGGCGGTCTCGTCCGGCCGGTTGTGGTAGCCGATCATGACGTTGTGGCCGCGTACCGCGATCTCACCGATCTCATCGGCGCCTTCGATGGTCTTCCCGTCCGGGCGAACGAGCTTGACGTCGGCGCCCCAGATCGGCACGCCGACCGATCCCGGCCGGACCGGGGAGTCCGATCGGCTGAACGTGACGGTCGGCGAGGTTTCGGTGAGCCCGTAGCCCTCGTGGATGGGGATGCTCACGTGCCGTGCGAACGCCTCGTTGATCGGCACAGGGAGGGCAGCGCCGGCCGAGACCGCGCACCGTAGTTGCCGGTCGGCCGGCAGTAGGCCTATCTCGTTGAGCAGCCTCCAATAGACGGTCGGCACACCGGCGAGGAAGGTGACTCGCTCGCTCTCGATGAGCTGCCACGCCGTCCGGGGGTCGAACCGAGGCATGAGCACGAGCGTCGAGGCGGTGGCAAAGCCGGCATGCATGTTCACCGTAGCGGCGAACACATGCGAGAGGGGGAGCATCACCAGGTGGGTGTCGAGCAGCATGGGGCTGTTCAGGAGCCGGTTGGCGGTGATCGCGTGCAACAGCAGGTTCGCGTGGGTCAGCACCGCGCCCTTGGCCTGCCCGCTGGTGCCGCTGGTGTAGAGGATCGCCGCCGGATCGTCGGCCGCGCGCTGCACTGCCTGACGCCGCTGGAGAACGACTGCACCGCGAGCGGCAGTTCTCGTTCAGTCGATTGCGCAACGATTGGCGCCGTTCGCGCGGCGTCTCGTGCCGGTGACGTCACGGAAGCTCGATGACCTGGGCCGCGTACGCCAGGCCGGCGCCGAAGCCGACCAGCAGCGCGGGACCGCTGACGTCGGGCAAGGCGGCCATCGCCTGAGGGATGGAGGCGGCGCCGGTGTTGCCGTTGGTGGTGATATCGGTGGCGAGATGGACCTGAGGGCTCAGCTGCAGGGCCTTCGCCGCGGCCAAGGTGATGCGTAGGTTGGCCTGATGGGGAATGAACGCAGCGAGATCGCCCGCGCTGAGACCCGCCGCGTCAAGTGCGCGCCGAGCCACCTCCGGAATGACTGATGTCGCCCACCGGAAGACCTCGGGCCCGGCCATGCGGAGGATGCCTGTCTCGTCGAACCTCAGTGCCTCGTGTCGGGCGCCGTCCGCGCCCCACACCACGGGACCTATACCGCATCTCGCTGCCGGGCCAACCACCACGGCGCCAGCCCCGTCGCCGAAGAGGAACGCCGTGCTGCGGTCGTGCTCGTCGATAATGTCGGTCATGCGTTCGGCGCCGACCAGGACGACGTGATCGGCCGCGCCACCACGAACGAGTGTGTCGGCGGTCGCCAGGGCGTAAGGGAAACCGGCACATGCCGCGCCCAGATCCAGGGCCCCGGCCTTGCTGGCGCCCAAGGCATCGGCCACCAAGGGCGCCACGGTCGTCGCACGGCCGCGATGAGACATCGTTGCGACGAGGACGGCTGAGACGTTGCCGGGGTCGATACCGGCGTCGGCGAGGGCCTTGGCGGCAGCCGCCGTGGCCATAGTGGCCAGGTTCTCATCGATGGCGGCGTGACGGCGGGACTCGATACCACTGCGGCGGCGGATCCAATCGTCGCTCGAGTCGATCAGCGCGGCGACCGCCTCGTTACTCACCTCGGTACGAGGACGGTACGAGGCGACACTGAGGATCCGCGAGCCGGGGTGGCCGTTGCGGCTTTGCAGAGAAATAGACATCGCCGGACCACTGAAGCAGGGCGGACTGAGCGGATGCTGAAGCGTTCGTCCAATAGTAGTTCACAGTCGTACGGCTTAACGTCTGCAACGCGACCCAGCGAGTGTCGGCGACCGACGGGATCAACGGTCGGCGGGAAGCGACGTGGTCCTGGGAGCGTCGGAGGGACAATGGCCGTAGCCGATCTGAGCGACGCGACGGCTTGTCGGTCGAATCGCATGGCTCGGTAGTGCGTGTGGTTGCGCGAGCGCCGCCCACGCGCGTGCGACGCGCTGCGGGCATCACCGTCATGGCTACAGCGAATCAAGTCTTCTTTCACACGCGCTGGCTAGTCTCCTCCGGCAAGACGGGCATAGGCCGCGGATCCGGGGGAAGATCTTGACGACTACACTTAATCACGACGTATCCACGCTCGGGAGTCGCCATCGGGCTTGGACGCTGGCGGTCGTTTCGATCGCGACGTTCATGCTGATGCTCGATCTGACAGTCGTCTACGTGGCGATGCCGAACATGCAGGCGACGTACTCCTCGTCATTCTCTGCGTTGCAGTGGGTGCTGGATGCCTACTCGATCGGCCTCGCGGTCTTCCTGCTGACCGCGGGATCCCTCGCAGACCGCCTCGGCCGCAAGCGGGTGTTCCTGGTCGGCTTGCTCATCTTCGTACTGGCCTCGATGGTCTGCGGTCTGGCTACCGATGTCGTGATGCTCTCGGTCGCCCGCGCCGTGCAGGGCATCGGCGGCGCCGTGCTTTACGCCATCGGGCCGGCCCTGATCGGACACGAATACCGGGGTCGGGAGCGGGCGACCGCCTTCGGAGTGTTCGGGGCGGTGACTGGTCTGGCCATCGCGCTCGGTCCGTTGATCGGAGGTGCGCTGACAGCGTGGGACTGGCGCTTCATCTTCCTCATCAACGTGCCGGCCGGGCTTGTCGCACTGGTTGTGGCACAGCTGAGGCTGCGTGAGTCTCGAAAAGCCGACGCGCGACGGCTTGACTGGGCCGGGTTGGTCATCTTCTGCCTGGCGCTGTCGTTGCTGGCCTTTGCCGTACTGCGCGGTGAGGACGAGGGCTGGGAGAGCGCGCTGATTACCGGTGCCTTCATCGGTTTCGGAGTATTGCTGGCGCTCTTTGTCGTCGTGGAACGACGGGCTGGCGAGCGGGCGATGCTCGATCTGCGGCTGTTCCGCAACCGCACGTTCGTCGGCATGAGTGTGGCGACCGCGCTGTGCGCTGGCTCGTTCATGTTCGCGATCTTTATCTTCACCTCCTATCTGCAGAACATCCTGCGGCTGTCGGCCTGGGAGGATGGGGTACGGATGCTGCCGCTGACCGTCAGCCTCTTCGTTAGCGCAGCGGCGTCGGGTGCCTTGGCATCAAGGGCGCCGGCCCGTCTGGTCGCGGCTGGGGCGCTCGTCGCGATCACCGCAGGGCTCTTGCTGGCCACGGCCGTAGCCAACGGAAGCGCGTGGACGGCCCTGCTGCCGGCCTTCGTCATCGGTGGCCTCGGAATGGGACTATTCACCGGTCGTCGGTCAGCCATGGCGATCGCCGTCGTAGATCCGTCCCGGGCGGGCATGGCGTCCGGCATCAATGTCACCTTTCAGCAGATCGGAACCGCGATCGGCATCGCCGGTCTGGGGGCGATCTTTCAGCACAGGGCGAGCCATCAGTTCCTGGAGTCGTCCGCTGGTCGCGAGCTCGGTGGGCGGGCCGCGGCATCGGTGGCCGCCGACGGCGGCGCCGGGCTACAGGCCTCGATTCGTCAGCCCATTCTGGCCGCGCAAGCCCTGCGCGCGGCGCAGGAGGCATATCTGACAGCTTTCGACGTGGTGATGGTCGCCGCCGCGGCCATCGCTCTGGTGGGCGCGGTGGTGGCGGTTCTTCTGATCCGTACCCGGGACCTGCATGAGAGCGCTACGGAGGTCCCTGTGCTCCCGGCGGACTGAAGTTCGAGTTCATCCCGGCCGACAGGCCACCGAGGTCGAAGTTCGATAAGTACGTCACGAAGATTGCGAGCGTTATGACTGCGGTTTCGATCAGACTCGTCGGCGATCCAGTTCTGCGGCGACCGGCCAGCCCGGTGGAAGTTTACGACGCCGAGTTACGGAAGTTGGTGCGCGACCTGCGTGACACGCTTCAGAAGGCGGGTGGTGCGGGTTTGGCCGCGCCGCAGATCGGTGTGGGGCTCCGGGTCTTTGTGATCAGCCCCGCGCTCGGCGCCGGCAAGGTGGACCACGTGGTCAACCCGATGCTGTCGTTTCCGGACGAGACGGAGCAGGACGGCCCGGAGGGTTGTCTCTCCCTTCCTGGCATCTACCTCGACACGAAGCGCCGGATGAACGTGGTGGCAACCGGCCATACGGTCAAAGGCGACCCGGTCCAGATCGTGGGCGAGGGCCTGCTGGCGCGCTGTATACAGCACGAGACCGATCACTTGGATGGAGTGCTGTTCACAGACCGGCGGGACGTCGAACGCCAGCGGCGGCTGGTAGCGGCCGTACGAGACGCCGTTTGGAGCGACAACCGCGATGTCGTCGTCAAGACGAGCCCTCATTGACATCCTCGGTTCCGGGTTTTCCGGACTCGCATAAGAGGCCTTTGACCAGCAACGCACACGCGATCAGCGCTAGCGGAGCGGCCGCGCCCGGTGAGTTCCGTACGTGATCGGCTCGTGGCACCAGCTTCGCCTGCACCCTGATCAGCCCGCCGATGGTGACCGCGGGACGCTGCGTCGAACGACAGCGCCCGCATCCGTGGGCAATGTGGACCAGGAGGACACGGCGGTGCGGATTCCCGTCGCGGCCGTGCCCCGGGTCGCTAGTCGAAGCAGTGTTCCGGCCGGTCCACTGCCTCATCCGGTGCTCACCAACCCCGCGATCAGCAAGCGGCTGGCCGTTACAGAACTCACCGTAGCGGCGGAAGGCTAGGCCCAAGGCTGCCAACCGAGGCCCTCAGTCGGGCGGTCTGGCTAGCGTACGTATCGCTCGTAGCTACGCCGGAACAGTCGAGAATCTGTTCAGTCCGAATCGGCCTTTCGCACCTTTGTGTTCCAGTCGGGTATGAGAGAAACGGAACCTCGATGTCGAGGACCGTCGCGCGGATCGCACTCGGCAGAACGCCTACATGCTGCGGCGGGTCATCATCGCGGCGGGGCACGACACCGGATGGCATTGGCATCACGGCACCGTTATGGATGGGTCAGGCAGGGTGTACCGAGTCACGACAGCTGGGACGGCGTGCATCCCCCGCGACTACCCGCGCGGAACCTTCATCAAGGAGCCGGCCGGCTTCGGCCGCGTTCGTATCGGCATCACTCGCGGGGACGGTACCGGTCGTGCTGGAGGCGCTCTACATCCTGCCAGCGGGGGTGGCGCTGTCGGTTGCGGGCGGCGCGGAAGGCCGCGGCTACCAGGCGCCGACTCTGTCAGCGACTGACCCGGCAGCTCCCACTAGGAGGCAAGCAGGAGGTGGACGGAGGAGACCGCGCTCGCGCCCTCGCCGACGGCCGTGGCGACCCGCTTGATCGAACTTGCACGGACATCGCCGACCGCGAAGACCCGGGCAGCACTGGTCTGAAACGGCAACGGCGCCTTGTGGGTACCGGCGGGAAGACGGCTGTCGGTTAGGACGAAGCCGTTGCCGTCCTTGGCGAGGCCCCTCATCCAAGCCGCCACAGGGTCGGCGCCGATGAAACAGAACAGGCCCCGGCAGTCCAGCTGGTCGAGCTCGTCGTTCCCCTGCAAGACGACCGAGGCCAGGGCGCTGTCGCCCTGCAGCTCGCGTAGAACGCTCCGGGTCCGGACGCGGATCCGCGGGTGGGCATGGATACGCTCGGCCAGGTACGCCGACATTTTCGCCCCGAGGTCGGCAGAGCGCACTACCAGGTGCACCGTGCAACCACGGGCGGCGAGGGTGAGCGCCGCCTGGCCGGCCGAATTGGCGCCGCCCACCACAGCCACCGACTGGGACTCGTAGTCGCGGACGTCGAGGTCGGCCGCGGCGTACCGAATGCATCCGCACTGCTCGAACTCCTCCCAGCGCGGGATGTCGAGGCGTCGGTAGCGCGCACCGGTGGCCGCGATGACTGCCGCGGTCTGGATCTGCGACCCGTCGCTGAGTATCACGACGGGTCGCTTTTCGTCGGAGAGGTCAAGGCTGGTGACCTCGCACGGTGAATAGATCTGGACGCCGAACTTGAGGGCCTGCAGCATCGCCAGGCGGGTCAGCTGCTCGCCGCTGACCCCGTGGGGGAATCCGAGGTAGTTCTCGATCCGCGCGCTCTTGGCGGCCTGACCGCCGAGACCGGTGCCGTCCAGGAGAACGGTGGCGAGGCCCTCAGAGGCGCCGTAGACCGCCGCCGCCAGCCCGGCCGGTCCGGCGCCGACGACGACAAGGTCGGGTTGGTGCGTCGCAACGTGATAGGTCAACCCCTGTGACTCCGCGACCGTTCCCGGGCTGGCACGGCGTAACACTCGGCCGTTGGTCACCGCGACGGGCAGATCTCCCTCACCGACTCCAAAGGTCCGCATCAGCGCCTGCCCGGACAACGAGACTGCTTCGAGCCAGGTGTGGGGGAGGACCGGCATCCGCGACCCCATCAACCCGCCCGCCACCAACCTTCTCCCCGTCCGTCAAAACGGGGGACGCTACTTCAACACCGACGACCGCGACTTCGTCACCGCCTACAGCCGTTAGCCTTGCACGAACTCGTAGGTGTAGAACACCAGGCCGTCACCGATCTTTCGCGTGTTGACCAGGTGCAGCGGCTTCTTGTCACTGGTCTCGTCGAACATACGCAGGCCGGTTCCCAGCACGACCGGGAAAACTACCAGCCGCAGTTCATCGGCCAGGTTCTGTTCTATCAGTATGCGCACGAGCTGATAGCTGCCGTAGACCAGGATTTCCCCGTCCACTTTCCGCTTCAGCTCCGAAATCTCCTTTACCACATCGCCGTTGAGGACCGTGGCGTCGCTCCACTGAGGATCTTCGAGAGTCGACGACACGACGTACTTGGGGATGCCTTTCACTCTGTCCGCCCACTCGGGGCTTACGCGGACATCCGCGCCATCGCGCGATAGCATCCGGGACACGAACCACTCACTGCTCCGCCCGCCCAGCAGTAGCGCCTCGGCCCCCAGCGCTTCCTCCGTCTCTCGGGCGACCCAGTCTTCGAGGTCTTTGCCCCCCACGAACTGGTGGAACCAGCCGCCCCGCTCGAAGCCCTCCTCGCCGTCCGGGTCTTGGACCACTCCATCGAGTGTGACATTTGAGCTGATGACGATCTTTCCCATTCCGTGCTCCTCTGACAATGTTGTCGGCTATCACTGTTCGAGACGGCGCGCCGTCGATGCAGTCATGGCGTCGCTCACGAGCCGGCGGCTTCCATCACGGGGCCGACCTCGACCCCGCCGCCGACCCGCAGCACCGGGCAGTCCTTGGCCAGCGCCAGCGCAGAGTCCATGTCCTCGGCGGACACCACCGAATGGCCGATCATCCGGGAGCCGCTGCCGCCGACCTCGCCGAGCGAGGCGTAATCGGTCACCGCGTGGCCGACGTCCACCAGGGCCGAGCCCAGCCCGCCGAACCAGGCCTGCCACTCGGCCGGCGTCCCGGCGTTGGGCCTGTAGTTGGAGGGCACACGGAAGGAGAAAACGTAGTTGGCCATCTGCGGTCCTGTTCTGTATCCGGGGCGCGCCCCGGACTGGGACCGCCTCTAACCGGGTAGACGCCGGCACGGCCGTGAATCGGGCGCGCAGACACCGCCCAATTTGCCGAACCGGCGGCGTCTTTATCGTTGAGCGAGGCGAACGCGCCTGCGGAAAGAAGAAGAGCGAGGATGCATGCCGATGGAGATGGACACGACGGACCTGATCGATCGGGCTCGGGCCGGTGACCACAACGCGTTCCGCGACCTGGTCCAGGGCCACTCCCACGAGTTGCAGGTGCACTGCTACCGCATCCTCGGGTCGCTGCAGGACGCCGAGGACGCACTCCAGGAGACCCTCGTGTCCGCCTGGCGTAGCCTCGGCGAGTTCGGCCAGCGGTCCTCGCTGCGGACCTGGCTCTACAAGATTGCGACCAATCGGTGCCTGGACATGTTGCGCGCCGACAGCCGACGCCCGCGCATCGCCCCCCCGCTGCCCGAGGCCGCCCTGCCCGAACCCGCCGGCGCCGGCGACGCTCCGCCGTGGCTGGAACCATATCCGGACGTGCTGCTCGACCATCTCGTCGACCAACGCCCTGGACCGGAGGCCCGCTACGAGAGCGCCGAGGCCATCTCGCTGGCCTTCATCACCGCCCTGCAGTTGATGCCCCCACGCCAACGCGCCGCGCTCGTCCTCCGCGACGTCCTGGGCTACCACGCCGCCGAAGTCGCCCAGATGCTCGACGCCACCCAGGAAGCCGTAAACAGCGCCCTCAAACGCGCCCGCGCCACCGTCGACAACCACCTCGCCGACCCCAGCGGCACCGGCAGCCGCAGGCCTGTACGCCAACCCGACACCGCCGCCGAACACCGGCTCGTCGCCCGGCTCACTGACGCCCTGGAACGCGCCGACCTGGACGCCCTGATCGAACTGCTCGCCACCGACGTGAGACTCTCCATGCCCCCGGCCATGCTGGAATACCGCGGCATCGAGTCAGCCCAGCGCCTCTTCGCCGCCGTCGTCTTCCGCCCCGGCCGCACCTACCGCGTGGTACCCACCCGCGCTAACGGCCAGCCAGCCTTCGGCGTCTACGTGGCAGACCCCCACGCCAGTGTCTACCGCGCCTACACGCTCCTGGTCATCACCGCCGACGACCACATCACCACCATCACCGGCTTCAGCAACACCAACGTCATGGCGCGCTTCGGACTACCCCGAACCCTTCCCGAAACAGATTGACAGACTTCTGGCGCCACCCTGTTGTCCCGCGCCGGGAGGCAGAACTCGGATCGTTGCCTCAGGCTTCTTCGACGAGGTTCCGGCGCGGGACGCCGTGGCCTCGCCGTCACACCGGCGAGCCGCGAACAGGTGCGGGCGGCCATCATCCCGTTCGATTGGCGGGAACAGCGCTAGCGCGGAACAAGACGATCGTCGGCAGCGAGGCCATGGCCAGGACGGCGATCAGCACGCTCTGCAGCGACTGGACGAACCGTCGCTCATGCGCGAAGCGGCACATAGCCTCTACCCGCATGGTCCCGGCTGAGACGACATCGCGGCAGGGCTCCGCCGCCAGGCCGATGCGCTGGAAAGCCAGTCATAACGGCAGAGCATGTAGGCGCGGTCGTCAAGCACGCCCGCGACCGCGCCTACAGAGCCTGCTGTTAGGGCAGCGCGTACATCCCCGCCCTGATGGGTAGCTGTGTTGATAGGGCAGCGCGGCGTTGGGTAATGGTTCGTGTTGACCCCGACACACACCAAACCCCAACACTCCAGGTCAAGCTCAGTTTCGAGGCGTTGACCTCTGCGCGGACTTGAACCCCAACGGGCTTGTGCTCGGTCGCATTCTCCGAGATCCTTGTTCTTACGTGTCCGATCGATCACCTCGCATGCCTCACATAAGATACGAGCATGCTGGGCTCAGAGGTCGCGCTGCGGGTCAAATGGACGGAAGCTTCGATGACAGGTACGGCTCATGCGCTTCCGTGCCGGACAGCCCTCCCCGACGGACGTCCTCCGTCGCCCCTGCGGCGTCGCTCGGTGCTTCAATGACCGCGACATCGAGCTCAGCGGTGCCGACCGACGAAGAGCGCGCCATCGGCGACGAGATCGATGAACTCCTCGGCTGACCGCGGCCTGCCGAGGAGTTCGTCGACGGTGGCGAGCCGGGACTCACCGGGGCCCTCCGCCTCCCCGATCAACCTCCACCGGGATCGGTCAACGCACCGTTGTTGATCCCGGATAGTCGTCAGGCCTGCTCAGCCGCAGTTGCCCCAGGTGGACCGGCTGGAGCCCTCCCACGAGGTGAAGTACAGGATATCGCCGCTGTACATCACGCATTTGTCCACGGCGGAGCGTTGGATCGTCTCGTAGTACTTGAAGTTCCCGGACCGCTCGACCCAGGAACCGCCTTCCACCCGGATTCCGGCTTTCATCCCGGTCGCCGAGCCGATCTCCACCTGCTTGATGGTGGCGACACAGTTGTACCCGGTGGCGCTGTTGTACATCAGGTAGACGTCGCCCACCTTGGTGCCGTCCGACGCGTTGATCGACCGGTGGCCATCAGTGGTGTTGGCCCACGTGCCACCGAAATCGTTGTTGCATGCCAGCGCCGCGGAGTACGGGTTCGTCGCCGCGTGTGCCGGCGAAGCGAGCGCCACCACCGCAACGGTCGCGGTGGCCATCGAGATGGCCAGTCGTCGCGCTAATTTGCGCACACAGTCCTCCAAATATGCTCCCGCGCGGAGATCGCGCGCATGAGCCGTCATGATCTCACGGAGTAGGTCACCGGCATTCGGCGCGACGACCCGCGGCGAAGGCGGCGTTACCGTCGTTGCGCCGTCGCGTGGGCAAGTTCATCCGACCGGCCGACCGTGGCTCGCGCTGGCGGGCTCGATACCGGAACGGATCCCAACAGTTACGGCGGCGCAACGCGAGGCATTGGTGACTCTCGTGCGGGAACTCGATGCAATGCCTCCACCGGCCAAGCCGACACCGCGCCGTGTCCCGGTCGTTCGTGCTGGCCTGTACCGGGTGACGATTATGAACGCCAGACCGACTGGGCGGACATTCTGCTCCCTATGGGATGGACGCTGGTACGGACCGTCGCCGGCACCCGGTACTGGCGGCGCCCGGGTAAGCGGGGGTGGGACGTCCGCCTCAACTGGGCGGGCCGAAGATCGGGACAGGCTGTATGTCTGGTCCACCAGCACTTTGTTCGAGCCGGAGGTGCCAATCACCAAGTTTCACGCCTTCGCACTGCTTCAGTTTGCCGGGGACCACGCCGCCGCGGCTGCCGCGCTACGGCAGGCTGGGTCCGGCAGCCGCACTAACAAGCCCAGCCCCGTGGTCGATCACCCGCCGGCCGAAGCCAACGGCACCAGGCCAAATCCGATCGGCGATGGAGTGTCCCCGACGGTGACGTCGACGCGGGTTGTGCAGCCGCCACCGCACGTGGAGACTTGGGGGCCGAGCGAGGACGGTCTGGCCCGTGCGTTGGTGGCTCACCATGGCCATGAGTTGCGGTACTGTCCGCAGCGTGGCCGGTGGCTGGTGTGGACCGGATATCGGTGGTTGTGGGATGAGGCCGGGCGGCATCGGGAGTACGTTCGGGCGTTCGCTCGGCAATTGCCCAGCGGCGAGGGGTGGTGGCGGTTCCGGGCGCGAGCGTTGTCCGCGGCCGGGGTGTCCGGGATAGCCCGTATGGCTCAAACGGATCCATCATTGACCGTCCATGTAGGGCAGCCGGATGCCCATCCGTACGAGCTGAATACGCCCGCGGGGATCGTGGACTTACGATCGGGCGAGTTGCGGGGGCCGGATCCTACGCGGCTACACCCACGGATCGAGGCTTAGACAACGCCAAGTGTTCGGACAAGCCCGTGTGCCTCACAGGATCAGGGTCACATACGATCGCCAGTCGCAGTACCCGGTATTCTTCTCGCCCAGGTTACGACGGGCCGTTGCCCTCGGCGACGATCTGCATTACTCCGTGGTCGAGGCGGACGGTGACGCGATGCGTGCCTCAGCGGAAGCGGCGGCCTTCGTCCCGGTGGTAGGCCCAGGCGGCCATCGCTCCGGCGGCCACTGTCCACACGCCCAGCATGGCGACCGATAGTGGACGGAGCGGAAAGTCGCCGACCGCGGCCCACATCAGTTCGACGGCACCGCGGGTGGGCAGGTACGGTGCCACAGCCTCCACAAAGGATGGAGCCTGCCGCGGTGCGGAGAGCAGCCCCCCGAGGAATGCCAACGGGAAGAAGATGATCTGAGCGACTGCCAGTGCGGCCTTCATCGGTAGGGCGTAGCCGATGGCCAGACCCATGAACGTGAACGGGACCGCGGCCACGAACGCCGCGCCGACGCCGAGGAGTAATCCGGCCACCGTGGTGTGGGCCGCGGTCAGGAAGGCGGCGATCAGGAACACCGGCAGCAGGGACAGGAAGGTCATGGCCAGCCCGGCGATGATACGCCCACCGAAGCGGGGGCCGGGCCCGGCGGGCAGGGTGCGGGTGTACGGGTCCCAGGGCTCGGCGCGGTCGGCCGCGACGCCCACACCGTACCCGAACAGGTTGCTGGTCATCACGGCAAACGTGACCATCGAGGCGGTCGCGAAGGTGGCGCCGGCTGGGTCGTCGCCGGTGAACGGGACGACGAAGAAGAGCATCGAGGCGGCGGGGAAGAATGTGGAACCGAGGACGGCGATCGGCACGCGGAGCGTCTCGAGCAGGTGGAACCGCGCGTTGGTGAGGACCAGGCTCACGGGGAAACCTTTCAGGCGGCGGTCAGTTGGAGGAAGGCTTCCTCCAATGTGGTGGGTCGGATCTCGATGTCGCGGAATGGCACCGTCGCGGTGACGAGGTCCCGGACGAGCTGGTCGGGATCGGGGGTCAGCAGGTGCAACCGGCCGTCTGACTCCGATGTGGACACCACACCGCGCAGGCGAGGCAACGGGGTCGAGGCCATACTCACGCGGTGCACGCCGACCAGTCCACGGATGGCGGAGACGGTGTCGTCGGCGAGGATCCGCCCGGCGCCGAGCACGATCACCCGGGTGGCGAGCGCCTCGACCTCTTCGAGATTGTGGCTGGTCAACAGGACCGTGCCGCCTTCGGCGTGGAAGGCGCGGATCACGTCCCACAGGACATGGCGGACCTCGACGTCGAGTCCGGTGGTGGGTTCGTCGAGGAAGACCAGGCGTGGTCGGCCGACGAAGGCCAATGCGATGGCGAGCCGTCGCTTCTGGCCGCCGGACAGGCCGCCGGCCTGTCGCTTCACCAGCCCGTTCAGGCCGAACCGGGTGAGCACCTCGTCCCGCTCGAGCGGGTTGTCGAAGTGGGCGGCCACGTAGTCGATGCACTCGCCGACGCGCAAGGTGGGCGGGAGACCGGTCTCCTGCGGGGTCAGACCGATGTGCTGACGGCGGGCCGGTTCGCGCGGGTCGCCGCCGAACAGGGTGACGGTGCCGGAACTCGGCCGCCGCAGACCGGCGAGCAGGTTGACCAGTGTGGACTTTCCGGCGCCGTTGGGGCCGAGCAGGCCGATCAGCTCACCGGGCTGAATGTCCAGGCTCACGCCGGCCAGCGCGATTTCGGCGCCGTAGCGACGGGTGACGTCGACTGCGCTTGCCAGGGTCATGGAGTCTCCTCGGATCCGACATGGTCGAGCAGGGCGCGGACGGCTGCGGTGTACTCGTCGAACGCGAGCCGGCCGCGGCGACTCAGGCTGAGCAGGGTGGTCGGGGTGCGCCCGCGATGGGTCTTGGTGACCACGATGTACTCGGCGTCTTCGAGCTTGCGGAGGTGGACGGACAGGTTGCCGCCGGTCAAGCCGAGCAGTTCCTGGAGTCGGGGGAAGGCCATCTGGTCGCCCTCGCGCAGCACCGAGAGCGCTGCGACGACACGCAGTCGGACCTGGGCGTGGATGACCGGATCGAGCTCCGGCAGGGGCGCGGTCATGTGTGATGCCGCCAACGAAGCCACTCGGCGAACCCAGCCACCAGGAGTCCACCACCGCCCGCCACCGAGATGACCAGCGAGTGCCAGCCGGGCCCGGCCAGCACGCCGACGATGTTGCTGATGGTCAGCCAGATGCCGAGCACGAACAGATCCCGCGATTGCCAGACCGCGCTGCCGGTCAGGTAGAGCACGCCGACCAGGCCAACCGACGTGGCTGCCCACAGCAGGCCGACCTCCGGCGCGGGCAGGAGCTTACTGAAGTGGGCGCAGACCACGGCGTTGCCGGCGAACCCGGCGAGCCAACTCAGCCCGTACCGCAGCCCACGGACTGACGAGTCGCCGCTGATCTGCCGGTTCGCCCGCGCACCGGCGACGCCGGATACCAGGAGGGCGATGATCATCAGGGCGAACAGCGTGGCCAGTGGCAGCGTGTCCGGCATGCTCACGCGGATCTGCTCGTGTGGGCCGTGGCGCAGGAACAGTAGGCCGAACCCGACGAGCCAGGCCAGACCCCACGGCCAGTAGATGAACCGCGGATCCGGGCGCAGGCTGCGTACCGCGGCATCGCGCTGCGCCTCGATCAGTTTCAGCGACTCCGCTGCGCTGACCGGCGCTGCCTCGTCGTCGCCCATGCGCGTCCCCTAGGTTGGCCATAAACAACTTTGAAATACAAACTCAATGTACTTTGAAACGCAAACCTCGGCAACCCCGAACCGGCGGCACGAGCAACAGCGGGCGCGGCAGGCCGACGATGATCACGCCGGGCAGCGGCACGGATGGCAGGTCGGTTCCGGCCGGCCGCGCTCGGCGCGGTGACCGCGACCGCGACCGCGACCACACCGACGGCCTGGGGGCGGGTCGGGTCGCCGCCGAAGGGGCACGGGTAAGGCCGGCGCGGGCGGGAAAGGCGGTACGGATGGCCGCGCATGCGAAGTACGGCGCAGCCCGCGCGGCGGCGATGATGCGCCAGAAGGCCGGGCGGTCGGCGCGGGTTGACAATCGGGACGTTGATGCTTTGCGGAGAAAGCGGTCGCTTGCGGCACAGCGTCGAGGAGATCGCCCGGTCCCTGGTGAACCGGGCTGTACCGAAGGCACGCGCGGAAACTACTGCGCCACGATGGCCACCTCGGGGTAGCAGGATGACGCGGAGCCCAGCAGGTGCTGCGGGATGTGTCGAAGGTGCCGGTCGAACATCGCCAGGGTGTACCGGCGAGTGATCTCGATGGAGCGCAGGCCCGTCATGGTCGCACCCAGATCCAGGCCGATCTCATCGGCAAGGCACGTGACTTCAGCTTGCGGGAGTCCACATACCGCGTCCGATCATCTGGGAGCTGCGAATGCGCGGTCGCGGTCGGTCGGTGGATCGGGCGGGAGACGCGGGCGTTGCGGGAGGCGCCGCGAATGAGCGTCCGTGCGTTCGCCGACCATCTGGGCTTGACGATGGCCACGGTGTCGGGTGGGAGCGTAAGGCTGCTCCGGCGCCGCCGAGGTTGGCCAGTCAGGCGGGTGTTGGATCAGGCGCTCAAGTTGGCTGACGTTGATGCGGTGATTTCCCAGGGGCCTGCAGTACGAGTGAGACTACTGCTGTACCTCGCCCGGTCACCGGCGGTCCGGAATGGCGGCCGAGATCGTTGATCGTTGGTCATGGGTATGCACTTACCCATGGCCCAACTCGGCGACCGTCCGTCACGGTTGGTCGGCTGTGGATGGGGTCGCGGCGCCGGGTCCGGATGGTGACACTGCCCGGACCCGGCCTCGCAGACCGCGCGGGTCAGCTCTCCAGGTCGCGCTGCGCTCGGACGGCGGCGTTGAGGATCGCCCGCCGCTGTGCGTCGGTGTGCCGGCCGGCGGTGACCCAATCCGCCGAAGTCTGCAGTACCCGTTGAAAGAAGTCCGAGTACCTGGCAAACGGCGCCTCGGCCCAGACCCGGTCGAGGAAGGTCTCGCCGTCCTGGTCGCGTACGCCGTCGTTGGGCACCCCGGAGCCGTATGAGCCGAAGACCACCTCTGGCTCGATCCGCTGAACGTACGGGTGGTAGGCGTCGAACTGGCCGGGCACCGGGTCGGAGATGTAGTACGGCCTGAGCGTGTAGCCCTGCGTAGTGAACTGCATCGGCACGTCGGTCGGCTTTATCGAGCTGGCCAGGTCGCCATTGAGCTTGAGGTCGCCATAGAAGGTGAAGTCGCGGTAGCTCGGGGTCGCGTCGAGGACCACCATCAGCGTCGGGCCGTACATGATGGACTGGATCGCCTTGTTGTCGATGGCCATCTCCACCCGGAAACTCATCGGCATCTCAATGTCGATCGTGTCGCCGGATTGCCAGGTCCGGTCGATCGTGACGTAGCTGCTTGGCTTGGCCACGAGCGACTGGGCTTGCCCGTTGACCCGTACCGTGTAACCCTGCGTCGCCCACGACGGCACCCGCAGCCGGACCTTCAGCCGCCCGGCGCCCTGCTCGAAGCGCAGCCGGCTCGACCCTTCCGTCGGATACTGGGTTTCCTGGGTGATGACGAAGCCGCGGTCCTGCCAGTTGAGGGTCGAGGCGATGAAGAGATTGACGTAAAGAGTCTGGTTGTCGTCCGCGTGGAAGTAGATCGTCTCCTGGCACTTGGTGTGGCTCTCCAGGCCGGTGCCGTTGCAGCAGCTGCCGTTGCCGCCGTAGCGGCTGTATTCGATGGTGCTGCCGATTTTGCGGGAGCGGCCCGGCCACATGTTCTGGTGGTAAGTCACCTCGGTGGCGGTGACGCTGTCCACGTCGTGGCGGGAGCTGAGGATCTGGTTGTGCAGACCCTTTTCGTAGTAGTCCATGTACGCCGGGTCAGGGTCGAGGAAGAAAAGGTTCCGCGTCAGCCGCAGCATGTTGTACACGCAGCAGGTCTCGGCGTGCCTCGGGTCCGACGACGAGGTGAACCCGGTGGTGATGATGTCGCGCGGGCCGAAGTGTTCGGCGCGCCCGGCCCCGCCGTTGCTGAAGGTGCGGTGCGGCACCACCATCGACCAGAAGTGCTGCGCCGCGGTGTGGTAGTCCTGATCCCCGGTCTGCTCGAAGATCCGCAGGTAACCAATCTGCGGCGCCATGTACTGGTTGGCGTGGCGCCCGTCGAGCTCGTCCTGCTCGGCGATGGAGGCGTTGAAGAGCGTGCTGAAGGTGAACATCTTCGCCGTCGCCAGATACTGCGCCTTCTTCTCCGAGTCCTGCGCATGCGCCGAGAGCTCCGCCATCACCTCGTTCATCGACCCGGCCTCGCCGGCGCTGTAGGTGTTCCACATCTGGTCCAGCTGGTCCGGGCTGTACCGGCGCAGCCGCTGGTAGGCCCAGTCGCCGATCCGGAAGGCGATGTCGAGGGCCTCCTCGTTGCCGGTCAGGTCGTACGCGTTCAGCAGCCCACGCATGATCTTGTGGCAGGTGTACCAGGGCGCCCAGACCGCGTTCGCCCCGCTGTTGGGCTGCACCATCGGCGGCTCGAGGCGGCTGTACTGCCCCTCCGGAAACGCGGCCAGGAACCCGGGGTAGCTGGTGCCGACGATCGTCGCGTCCCGGTGGTTGCCCGAGTAGTCGACCGCCGTCTCGCCCTCGGCGTCGAAGCGGTACCAGGCGACCAGGTCGGCCGGGGACGCGGCCGTGGCCGACGGATCCTCCGCCGCGAGCGCCTGGACCTCGGTCCCGTCCAGGGTTCGGCGATAGATCCGGAAGTCGTCCACGCTCGTGTTCAGCAGCGGGTCGCTGTCGCTGGGTCCCCGCCCGATCCAGTTGTTGCCGGTGGCGCCGAGGACCGCCGGAGTCAGTGTGACGGCGGCGGTGCCGGCCTCGACCCCGTTGACGTAGAGCCGGCCGGTGCCGTCGGCGCCGGAGAGGGTGACCGCGACGTGCGCCCATTGCCCGATCGGGATCGGCATGCTGTCGCCGGTGATCCGCTGCTCGCCACCGGAGCCGTGGTTGGTGATCGCGAAACGTGGGCCGGGGTTGGTCGCCGACACCCGCGCGATAAGCGAAAGGTAGACGTTGGTGCCGGTACCAAAGCTGAAGATCTTGGGGTTGTTCTGCGCCGCCGCGAGGTTCACCCAGGCCGCGATCGTGACGTCCGCGACGTCGGCGAGAATGCCGGCGGGGAGTTGGACGTACTGGTTGGGATGCGGGTCGCTGAGCTGTACCGCCAGGCCCGACCGGCCCGGGACCCGACCCACCGGCCGGGCGTCCAGCGCCCGCTGACACTTGCCCAACTCCTCGACCAGGTAGTCAAGCTTGTCGAGGAAAATCTCCTCACCGGTGTCGGCCCAACACTGCGAGAGCATCGACATGTAGTGACCGCCGAAGTGGCCGCGTAGCAGCTGGGTCGGCGTGTCCCAACCGCCCGGCCAGGTACCCGGAGCGGGCAGACCAGCGTTGACCCGGAACGAGTACAGCATGCGGTCCGGCCCGTCGAAGACCCCGCCGGTGCCGGGATAGTTGCGGGCGTAGTTGAGCATCCGGTCGCGCTTCTGCTGGAAGATGCCGTCGTGCAAGGCGACCTGGTTCAGAGCGAAGGGCCTGACCTGCCAGTTCGGAGCCTCCCAGCCCGGCCGAGGGTAGTTGCTTCCGGCGCCGCCCCGGTCGGGGCCCCCGTCGGACGCTGACGCTGACGCGGGCGAGGTTGGCGCGAGGGCCATCACGGCCGGGGCGGCGGCCGCCAACGCGCCGATACGCAGCACGTCGCGCCGCGAGAACTGCTTGCTCACATCACTCTCCTTACTTCTGCGTTGTGATCAGGTCGCTGGCCGGGACGGCGCACTCTGACCACCCCAATCGTCGGGCGGTATGTGAGCGCGCCGCAACGGCATCATGTCGTGGATGGCGAACTGGAAGCGCAACGGTTGGCGTAGGAAGGAGGGCCGACCCGTCAAGAACGAGGACCTGTGTGGACCCAGGGCGAGGTGCCGGGCTCGTCGCCGTAGGGCGCCTGGGCGGAGATCCGAGTGCACAGCCAGTGCACTAGCGGTCCCGTCCAGCAGTGGACGGGGCCGCTGGCTCTACACCGAGGGCGCGACGGTCGAACACGACGGCAGGATCTGGACGGCGCAGTGATGGACGCGCAATTAGGAGTCGGGCGCGTCGCCGTACCGCCCGTGGAAGCTGGTTGGCGCCTGCTGACCGATACCTGCCGTGAGCCCATTGCCGAGGGGCCTGTAGTCGCGAGCGTCCGCGACCACAGGCCCTCGGCGGCGTCAACACCCCCGGAGCCCGAGTATGCAGGAACCGGACGAGATCAGCTGGGTTGCCGGTCCGCCGGAGCTGCGCGACGCGGTGCTCGATCTGCGCGACGAACGTGAAGATCTGATCAACCAGGGCATCCTCGTGCGGGTGCAGGTTCGGGGCGACCACCGACACCAACCGGTGAGGACGGTACCGCCGCGGTTGTACGCCGCGGCAGGACGGCTCCTACCAGCGGTGTAGGCGTCATTGAGCAGGAGAACAACCGCCGCTACAGTGACCGCGGGTATCAAGACCCATGACTACCGCGGGGGTGGTTGTGGACTTCCGGCTGCTGGGCCCGCTGGAGGTGGTCAGCGCTGGACGCGTGGTACGGCTGAGTGGCACGAGACTCCCGGCCGTGCTCGCGGCCCTGCTGCTGAACGCCAACCACACTGTCACCGTCGAGTATCTGGCCGGCATCGTATGGTCCGAGCCGCCGCGCGCCGTCGAGTCCAACGTCCGGACCTACATCGCCCAGCTGCGCGCGGCGCTGGGCAGAACCGGCGAGTCCGAGTGCCGGGTGGTGACCGAGTCGTCCGGGTACCGGCTGGAGATCCTGCCCGGTGAGCTGGATCTCGCGACCTTCGACGGACTGGTGCTGGACGGGGACGCGGCACTGGCCCTCGGCCGGGTCGACCTGGCGCTGCGCCAGCTCCGCGGAGCGCTGGACCTGTGGCGTGGCGAGCCGCTGGCCGGCGTAACCGGTGCCGCTCAGCTCGGGGTCGAGGTGGCCCGGCTGGAGGAGCGCCGCCTGCAGGTCGCCGAGCGGTGGGCCCGCGTCGCGCTGAGCGCCGGCCGCCCGGACGAGGCGTCGGCCGAGCTGACCCGGCTGGTACGTGTGCACCCGCTGCGCGAGCAGCTGTGGGCCGCGCTGATGCTCGCGTTGTACCAGGGCGGACGGCAGGCCGCGGCGCTCACCGCGTACCGCGACGCCTACCGGCTGCTGGACGAGGAGCTGGGTGTCCCACCCGGCAAGGCGCTGCAACAGCTGCACTGGCAGATTCTCAACGCCGACGCCGCGCTGGACGCGTCGCCGCTGCTGGTCGCGTCCACCCTCACGGCGGTGGCGATCCGCCCCATGCCGTTCGCGGCGCCCCCGTCCGGCGCCGCGCCGCCGGGCACCCCGAGCCCGCCGGGCACCCCGAGCCGGTCATACCCCCCGGACGCCCCGAACTTCCTGGACGCTGCGGACCCACCGGACCGGCCGGCCCCGCCGCCGCGCCCCCGCCAGCTGCCCGCCGACCTGGTCACCTTCGTGGGCCGGGCCGAGCAGCTGCACACCCTGGACTCGCTGCTCGACCACCGGCGCGAGGGTCGGCCCGCGGCGCTGGTCATCGCGGCCATCACCGGTACCGCCGGGGTGGGCAAGACCGCCCTCGCTGTGCACTGGGCGCACCGGATCGCCGACCGGTTCCCGGACGGGCAGCTGTACGTCGATCTCGGCGGATTCCATCCGGCGGGTACCGTGGTGAGCCCGGCCGAGGCGGTACGTGGATTCCTCGACGCCTTCGCCGTGCCGCCCGACCGGATCCCGGCGAGCCTGACCGCGCAGATCGCGCTGTACCGCAGCCTCCTCGCGGACAGGCGGGTGCTGGTGGTACTCGACAACGCCCGCGGGGCCGAACAGGTCCGGCCGCTGCTGCCCGGCGCCCCTGGCTGCCTGGTCGTGGTGACCAGCCGTACCCAACTGTCCAGTCTGGTCGCGGCCGAGGCGGCGCACCCGGTGACCCTGGACCTGCTGTCAGCCAGGGAAGCGAGCGACCTGCTGACCCGGCGGCTCGGCGCGCGGCGGGTCGGTGCCGAACCCGAGGCGGTACGGGACATCATCGCGCACTGCGCGCGGCTGCCGCTGGCACTGTCCATTGTGGCCGCTCGTGCCATCACCCACCCCAGCTTCCCGCTCGCCACCATCGCTGCCGACCTGCACCGTGGGGGTGGCGGGTTGGACGGGTTCGGCTACCCCGACACGGCCACCGACGTCCGGCCGGCGTTCTCCTGGTCCTACCTGGCGCTGGGCGCACCGGCTGCGGGACTGTTCCGGCAACTGGCGCTGCACCCCGGGCCGGACATCACCGCGCCGGCCGCGGCCGGGCTGTCCGGCATGCCGCTGCCCAGGGCCCAGGCGTTGCTGGCTGAGCTGTCGCACGCGCATCTG
Organism: Rugosimonospora africana; assembly: GCF_016862975.1. Classification (GTDB taxonomy): domain Bacteria; phylum Actinomycetota; class Actinomycetes; order Mycobacteriales; family Micromonosporaceae; genus Rugosimonospora; species Rugosimonospora africana. The sequence goes on along the minus strand of NZ_BONZ01000100.1, from coordinate 23,816 downwards.
GTCACCGAGCACGTACCGGGGCGGTTCGCCATGCACGACGCGCTGCGGGCGTACGCCGCCGAGCTGTCCCGGGAGCGCGATCGCGAACCCCACCGGCGTGCCGCCCTGCGACGGGCGCTCGACTATTACCTACACACCGCGCACGCCGCCGCCGAGGTGCTGGAGCCGCGCATGGTGCCGCTGCCCCTGGCGCCGCCGGCTCCGGACGCCGCCCCGGAGCGGTTCGGGGGCGCCGCGGCGGCGATGTCCTGGTTCGTTGCCGAGCACGCGGTGCTGCTGGCCACCGTCGACCTGGCCGCCGGTACCGGCTTCGACGCGCACGCCTGGCGGCTTTCCTGGATCCTGCGGCCGTTCCTGGAACGGCACAGGTCCAACGCGCTGGACATCCGGTAGCCGGCCCGCCGGCCGTGCACCGAGCACGGCCGCGCGGTTCGACACAAGCGCCAAGCGGCGCCCGCGCCGGTTCGACACAACCGGCGCGGGCGCGCTTTCCGGAACGGGCTACGGGGCACTCACCCGATCCCGCACTGCCCCCCGTAGCCGCCGTCGAGGAGACCGGCCTGGCGCTCGTACCTGTTGTGGCAGGCGTTGAAGCCGGTCCGCACCAGCTCCAGCAGGTACATCGGGCCGAAGCCGTACCCGTTCACCCGCCACTGGAGGTCACGGTGCCGCTTCTCGTGGGTGAGGACATTCGGGATGTCGTCCGTGGGGTCGCCGGGGCCGGTGACGAACGAGTCGCCGTAGGTCGTGCCGCTCCCGCCGTAGAGGTGCAGCAGCGTGTGGCACACCCGGATGCCCTGCTGGCTACCGCAGGAGCCGCCGGTGTCCAGCACGATCACGGCCGACAGGGCGCCCACCACGGCCGACTCCAACCTGTAGGACTCTCTGAGGTACGCCTCCGCGGCCTTGGCGCCCTTCTTGGCGAGCCAGGGGACCCAGGAGTGCGGGTCGCCCCAGTTGAAGCCACCGCGATTCCGTTTGGCCGCCTGCGCCTGCTGCTGCATGGCGCTCTTCAGCCGCTGCAGGCCGGTCATCAGGTCCTGGTTGAGTTTGGCCGTGTTCGCCGCGATCAGGTTCAGCGCGTCGCCGAGCTTCGCCAGCCGCAGCAGGTTCTTCTTCGTGTGCGCGCTGTGTACCAGCACTCTGATTCTTCGGACGATCCGTTTCAACTCTTTTTCGATCGTCTTGATGTACCGGATGATTCGTTTGATCACGGTCTGCAGGTGCGGTACCGCATAGCTGCCGAAGATCATGCTGAACACGATCAGCATGGTGACGACGAGCAGCCGCTCTATCTCCACCACGCGGCGGATCAACGTGCGGTACACCGTCTTCCAGGTGATGACGGTCTTGGTGACGTAGTAGTTTCCATCCGGGTCGGTGAAGGTGACCGGGTTGTTGCCGGCGTAGGCGTACCCGTTCATCTGCTGCGGATCGGTGTAGTCGACCTCCGGGTCGACGGACACGAACCGGCCGGTCGAGGCGTCGTACTCGCGGGCCCCGAGCGTGGTCAGCCCGGAGGTGTCGTCGCTGACGCCGCCGACGAATCCCCGGTCGCCGGCCAGCGCCGTGACGCCCGTGCCGCGGACGTTTCCGTACGGGTCGTGCCGCTGCCGCGTGACGGCCTGGGTCGCCTCGTCGACCGAGGCCTCGGCGGTGCCGTGCTGGTCGGTGACCAGCCAGGTCAGCTTGTTGGTGGACCCGTCGCGCATGGCCACCGTGTGTCCACCCGCGCTGTAGTAGCGCGTACCCACCGGCGTGCCGGCCCCGTCGACGTGCAGCTCGGTGTCGCCGAGGTAGAGGGTGCCACCGCTGGGATCATGCTTGATCAGCAGGTTGCCGAGCGTGTCGTAGACGTAGGAGGTGGTCTTGCCGTTGGTGGTGACGCTGGCCAGGTTGCCCTCCGCGTCCCAGGTCAGGGTCTGGTTTCCACCGGTGCGGGTGCGGCTGCTCCGGTTGCCGGCCGGGTCGTAGCCGTACCCGTCCGTGGTGGTACCGCTCGACGTGGTCGTGGTGATCTCCTGCACCGCGTGCGGCTGTGCGGTGCCCGGCGCGTTGTAGGTATAGCTGCTGCTGATCGTGCTGCCGTCCGTGCCGTGGCGGGTCTCGGTCTTCCGGTTGCCGGTCGCGTCGAACGTCCAGGAGTTCCAGTAGGGCGCCGGACCGCCCAGGGCCGCCGTGGTCGGTGCGGTCGAGCAGTCGCCATTGGCGGGCGTCCAGGCGTCGGTGAGCCGTTGTAGGTAGTCCACCGTGAAACACTGCGTATCGGTGGTCGACCCGGTCCCCGGATCCGGTGCGTCGGTCATCTTGCGTACGTTGCCGCCCGGGTCGTAATCGTAGGTCACGTCCGAGATGAGCGAGGGAGCCACGTCGCGGCGGGCCGAGGCCTCCAGCAGCCGCCGGGTGCCCTCCTCGTAGCGGTAGTTCTCCTTCAGCGCCTTGCCTCCAGCGCTGAGGGTGACCTGTGCCTCTTCGCCGTAGTCGGTGTACTGGGAGTCGGTGACGTAACTGGTCGCCCCGGTCAGGGTGGTGGGCAGGCCGAGGTCGTTGTAGCCGTACTGCAGCGTCTCCTTCGGCAGGCCGCCGACGCCCGGTGACGTGGTGGTGTCCACCTCGCCGTCCGGCCGGTAGCTGGTGGAGAACTGGTACACGCCGGCCAGCTTCCCCTCCTGCTCTGGGATGGTGATGGTTTCGCCGGTCGGCTTGTCGTCGGCGTCGTACCCGGTGATCGCGGTCGTGTACGCCGCGCTGCCGACGAAGTGCGTCGAGGTGCCGAGCAGGCCCGGTACCGCTGTGCCGTCGGACAGCTTGTCGTAGGTCCACTGATCGAGCAGCGGCCCGGTCGCCGTGCCCTGGTGCACCGCCGTACGGCGGCCCAGCGCGTCGTAGTCGTAGGCGAGGGTGGTGCCGCGTGCGTCCGTCTCGGTGCGCATGTTGTTGTCGTCGGTGTAGGTGTAGGTGGTGGTACCGGCGTCGGGGTCGTCGGTGCGGATCTGGCGACCGCGGGCGTCGTAGTGGTACCGCCACACGTTGCCGGCCGGGTCGGTGACGGTCTCGACCTGGCCGCGCGCGTTGTAGGTGTACTTCGTGGAGTCGTAGTCCCCGTCGGCGGTCGCTCCCTTGTACTGCCGGAGTTCGACCAGCCGGCCCTGAGTGTCCAGGATCCGGGTGGTGGGCGTCTCGCCGGCCGGCGGGTTGGTGTCCTGCCGGTCGAGGTAGTTGACATAGGTGGTGTGCCACTTCTCCGACCCGTCGACCTTGAAGATCTCGGCGGTCGGCCGGTCGGCGCCGTCGTACAGGGTGACCTTCTGCGCGGGCAGCACGGTCTCGTCCGGGATCAACAGGTCGGTACCGGGTGGGGCGTCGTTGTAGTACGGGCCGTTCTCCTTGACCTGGCGGCCCGCCGAGTCGTACACCACGTCGGTCACGTCCCGGCCGCCATTGGGCGCGGGCGCCTGCGTCTGGCGCAACCGCATCTGCCCGTCCAGCAACTGGTACTCGGTGCGGTAGCCACCGTTGGACTCCAGCGTGCTGGCCGCCACCACGTTCGGCCCGTTATTGCGCACCACGTACTGGTACTGGGCGCTGGGGCTCATCGACGTATCCCGGCCCGCCTGCCAGGTCTTCGTGATGCGGCCCAGCGGGTCGTACTGGGTCACCTCGCTCTTGCCGCCTTCCGTGGTGGCGGTCTCCACGCCCCAGGCCGGTTCCAGGGTCTTGCTGCTGGTCTGGTTCAGCGGGTTGGTGTTGTCCACCTCGGTCACCGGGCCGGTGGCCGGAACGTAGGTCAGGGTGGCGAACCCGCCGTTGATGTCGGTCTGCTTGATTGCCCGGCCGTACGGGTCGTAGCTGGCGCGCATGTCGGTGATGTAGGTCTCGACGCCGCCCGAGTAGCCGGCGAACTCGTCCTTGCGGGTCACGTCGCCGTGAACCGGTGCGGCGCCGAGCGTGTCGCTGTTGTCGTAGTAGTAGCGCTCGTCCGAGACGATGTCGTCGTCCTTCGCCGGCGTCTGGTCGCACCCGCCCACCGTGGTGAGCTTCTGCGACGGCAGGCCCAGGATCCACGCCGTCGCGTTGCGCGCGTAACTGTAGTGGGTGCAGGTGTCGTCCTTGGCGTCGGCCAGGTTGTTCTGCTCGTACTCGGTGCGCAGGGTGCCGTCGGTGTCGTAGGTGTGCGTGGTCGCGGTCTGCAGCCACGCTCCGGCCTGGGTCTCGCCCTGCGTGACCTTCTGCTCCTGAACCTGGTTGGCGGTCGTGGTGCCCCACGACTTGACCCGTGTCGCCGACGCGGGCGACAGCCACGGGTCGGTGATGGTTCGGGACAGCATCGTCCCGCCGTCACCGGTATAGGTGATGCTCTCCCGGACCACGCCGGCCAACTGGTCCGTGTCGGGCCAGGGGGTGTTCGTCGAGTCTGTGATCTGGACGTGTCTGGTCACTCCCGCGGTCGCGGTGGCATCCCCGTCCATGCCGCGGAAGTAGTGGTTCTCCACCATCGACCGGACGTCGTCGCCGCTACCCTTGCGTACCCGCACGGTTTCGTACCCGCGCCATTGGCTCCACGTCTTGCGGTCGTCCGGGACCATGCCGTCCTCGTCGTCGTGCCGCCACGCCGCCGGCCCGACGTACTCGATGTTGGAGACCTCCGACGCCAGTCCGGTGGTGCGGTCGGACTGGGTCACCTGGGTCACCACGTACTTGTTGAACCAGTCCGTCTGTTCGGGCAGGGCCGGGGGAGACCAGCGCAGCGGCCCGCAGCGCAGACCATTGTTGTCCGGCTGGGGCAGGTTGGTCTGGTAGTTGCACTCCTGGGGGGAGTAGCCGACCCGGATCTCGTTGCCGGTCTCGCTGCGTACCGCCTGCAGCCGCCACCAGTTCATCGGCGGGATGTGGTCGGTGCCGTCGACCCGGTTGGGTAGCTGCTGGCCGTCGAAGTTCACCGGTGGCAGGCTCGCCGTTCCGCCCACCAGGCCGGTGTGTTGTAGCGAGGCCAGCCACAGCCGCGGCGCCGTACCGTCGCCGGGGTCCGGGTACGACTGGGTCAGCACCCACTTGTCCACGTCCCGGGCCGCGGTGCCGCCCCACACCTGGGTCTTTACCGTGTCCAGCCGCTTCTGCGTCCAGAACGTCGGGTCGAAGTGGTTGTTGCAGTTCGTGGTGCTGGCGCAGTTCTGGTCCCAGGGCACGTCCGGCCAGTTCGCCGGCTGCGCGGTGGTGCACGTGGTGCCGGGGATGCACCGGTCGGCCACGGTGAACAGCACCCTGCCGACCCACGGCGTGGTGTAGACCTCGCCGTCGCGCTGGCCGTACTCGATGTGCTCCAGGTAGCCGCTGCGCACATAGGTGGAGACCTTGGTGGCCGTCAGGTCCCGCGCGTAGTGGTTGGTCTCCTGCTTGTAGTACAGGCTCATCGTGTTGCCGTGCGGGTCCACCACGTAGTCCAGGTTCCACCGCCAGGCCTGGGCGCAGGAGGACGCGTCGAACGTCGAGGCGTGGCATGGCTCCCCGGGGTTGTTGCCGAACACCGGCACGGTCCAGACCGACTGGGTCTGGGCGTCACCGCTCGCCCACCCGGGCAGCTTGTTGAGCCCGAAGTAGTACTGGGTGCCGTCCCGGTCGGTGACCCGCCAGTACTCGCCGTCGAGGTCGCCGTTGCCCAGCGCGGTGTTCTTCAGCTGCTCCACTTTGGACCCGTCGTCCACCCTCGGGTGCCAGGTGCCCGTCTGGTCGTCGCGTATCAGCTCGGTGCCGTGCCCGTTGAGCGTCACGGTCAGGTTGTCCGAGCCCCAGCACAGGTCACCGGTCGAGGTCTTGTTGTTGGCGCCGCTCGTCTTCATGTCCTCCGCGCACGGCGTGTACCGGCGCTCCACGTAGCCGCCCGGCGAGAACTCGAAGCCCTCACCGACCCAGGAGGGCTGGTTGTTGGTGCCGGTGGTGCGGCCGTCCACGTCGCCGGAGGAGTAGTCCAGTTGCAGCTGCGGCGTCGGCCCGCCGAGTCCCGGCGGCGTGGCCATCGGGTACTGCCAGGAGAAGTCGCCCGACGGGCCGCCGGCCTGCCAGGTCGCCGACGGCGACAGCGACGAGGCGCCGAAGTCCCCGGCGGTACCCGCGGCATCCGCCATGACCGCGAACAGTCCGGCGGAGCCGGCCGGCGTGGCGGCCGGCACGGTGACGTCCCCGCTGGCCATGCCCGAGCCGTTGTTGACGGTGGCCAGCGTGGTGCCGCGGCAGGCCGGATCGGCCGGCGTGTCGAGCGCGCAGTCCGGCAGCGACACCAGATGCAGCCGGGTCGCCCAGTCCCCGCCGTAGGCGTTGCGGAAGGCGGAGTAGTCCACCGCCAGCGAGGCCGGCGCCGGCCCGGTACCGCCGTCCGCGCGGTGCAGCCGCACCAGCAGGGCGTCGCCCTTGCGGCCCAGCAGTTCCACCCGCACGCTCGACGGTGCCGACGCGATCGCCGCCTTGGTGAGCGGGGCGGCGCCCCACGAGGCGGCACCGGTCGGCGCGCCCACGAACACCGGCAGCGTGCCGGCCTTCGTGCGCCCGGCGGAGTCCCTCGCCGCCGCTGTCGCGCCCTTCGAGGCCGGGGCGGCGGCGGTCAGGTTCACCACCGCGGTCGCGGCCGCCGGCCAGGAGACCGCGGGCGCGGCGCGCACCGCCTTCTGCTCGGCGGGGTCGGGGGCGAGCGGCTTGGCGCCGGCGTCGGTGACCGGCACCGATTTCTCGCGTTGTAACGGCGGTCCGGCCATGGCCACCGCCGCGAGCAGCGGCAGGCTGCCGACCATGGTCAGAACGAACGAGAGCCCGATCACCACGGCCAGCGGGCGGAACCAGCGGCGTACCCGGAGCAGGCGAGTCCGGACGACCATCACGACGCCTCCCAGTAGACAGAACGCGACTATCGCCAATAAGCCGAGGGAAGCATGGCAACCGGCGCGCACAGGCTGCGCACAGAAATCGCACAGCCCGGACAACCGTCCCCGCAGCCGACTTCGCGCGGGCCGTTTCCGCCCTACGATGCTGCCTCACCGGCCACGTGCTCCGGCGGGGCTCACCGAACGCGAGAGGGACGAGCGGATGGCTTCCTTTCCAGCGGCGCGGCTGCTGACCACCCTTGTTTCGGGGGCACTCGCCAGCGGCCTGGCACTTCCGTCCGGGGCCCCGGCACACGCCCGGCCGACGGTACCCGCCCGCCCCGCGGCCGCGGCGGCAGGGCCCGGCACGACGGCCGCCACCGGCGTGCCGGACGCGGCCAGCGCGCTGGCCATGGCCCGCCGCACCGGACGGCCGGTCGAGATCACCAGCGAGCGCACCGAGACCGGGCAAGTGTTCGCTAACCCGACCGGTACCAGGACGCTGGAGCAGTACGCGTTGCCGGTGCGGACCCGCCGGGACGGCCGCTGGGTACCCATCGACACCCGGCTGGTGCGCAACTCCGACGGTACGGTCTCTCCGGGCGCGACCGTGACCGGACTGCGGCTGTCGGGCGGGGGCAGCGGCCCGCTGGTCAGTGCGGCACAGGGCGACCGGCGGCTGTCGCTGTCCTGGCCGGCTCCGCTCCCGGTACCGGTGCTGGACGGCGACACGGCGACCTACCGCGCTGTGCTGCCCGGCGTGGACCTGCAGGTGCGGGTCGACGCGATCGGCTTCTCCGAGCTGCTGGTGGTCCACGACGCCGCGGCGGCGCGCAACCCGGCCCTGCGCCGGATCCGGCTGCGCACCGGGACCGAGGGACTGACGCTGCGGGCTGATCCGGACGGCGGCAGCACCGCGCTCGGCGCGGACGGCAGGGCCGTCTTCGTCTCGGGTACCCCGATGATGTGGGAGAGCCGCGGCGCGGACCCGGACCGGACCCCGACCGCGACACTGGACGCGACGCCGGCCGCCGCCGCGACCGGAAGCGATGGAAGCCGGGCGCCCCGGCAGCGGGCGATGCACATGGAGGTCGCGGCCGGACAGCTGACCGTGGTACCGGACGCGACGCTGCTGTCCGCGCCGGACGTCCGGTACCCGCTGTACATCGACCCGTCCTACAGCGCCGCCCAGTACCGCTGGACCATCGTGTCCGGCTCCAGCAAGACCACGTCTTACTGGACCGACTCCTACTATCACGACGACATGCGGGTCGGTCTCACGTACGGCACCGGCGAGGGGCCGTGGCGCACCTTCTTCCAGGTGAACACCGCGCCGCTGGCACACGCCACCGTCTCGCAGGCCTGGGTATCGGTGAGCATGACGCACTCCGCGAACTGCGCCGCGACCAGCGTCGAGCTGTGGCACACCAACACCATCGACCCGACCAAAGCGGTGACCTGGAACAACACCGCCAGTTCCTGGTTGGGCGGCAAGGCGTTGGACACGCAGAGCGGCAAGGCGAACAAGCCGGCGTGCGGCCAGTCGCCGATGCTGATGGAGTTCGGCGTGACCAACGGCTCGGTCCAGGCGGTCGCGCAGGACGCGGCCACCGGCGCGGCAGGCCCGCAGGAGGCGGTGGCGTTCGGCTTGAGGATTCCCAGTGCGCACGAGTCCGACGACTTGTACTGGAAGCGGTTCGACCCGGCGACCGCCCGGCTCAACGTCGTCTACAACACCCCGCCGCTGGCGCCGACATCGGTGTCCACGGTGCCGCCCACCCCGTGCGGTACGGTGGGCGCGCCGACCCCGCTGAACACCACGACGCCGACCTTCGGCGCTGTCGGCTACGACCCGAACGGCGACCTCATCTCCGACGACCTGGACATCCTGTCAGGCAGCACGGTGCTGGACACGGAGAACTCCGGCACGGTCGGCTCCGGGGACGCGGCGAACTGGCTCACCGTCCCGGCCGGCGTGCTGCCGAGCGACCAACCCACCGCCGTGTTCGGCTACCGGGCCCGCACCCGGGACGGCACGCTCGCCGGACCGTACTCGACGCCGTGCTACTTCACGGTCGACACTACCCGCCCCACGCCGCCGAGCGTCACCTCAACCGACTACCCCAACGGCGTACCGGTCCGGTCGGTGGGTGAACTCGGCACGGTGACCTTCACCAGAGCCGGCGGCGACACGGACGTGGCCAGCTTCCAGTACGGCTTCACCCCGGACGCCACGACCATGTCGGTGGTCGCCGCCACGGACGGCACCGCCACGGTACCGGTGACGCTGTGGCCGGCGGTCGCGGGCGACGGGTCCGATGTCAGCCGCACCCTCTACGTGCGCGCGGTGGACCGCGCCGGGAACGTCAGCCCGCTGAACGCCGGCTGGGTGCTGGCCGAGCACGGGCGGGTGGTGACCGCACCGGCGGCGCGGGCCGACCTGAACGGGGACCGGCGCGGCGACGTCAGCACCGTGGTGGACCAGGGCTACGACCGGACCACCGTGTGGAACTGGGTGGCCGGGCAGGGCGGCTTCTCCACCGGGTACGTCGGCTGGGACAGCGGCATCAACGGCGGCTTCGGTACCAGCCGGATCGCCAGCGTCGACGGCGACTTCAACGGCGACGGCCGCACCGATGTCGCGATGTTCCGGGAGGACCCGGACGCCCAGGTCCGGCTGTTCCTGCTGCTGTCGGACGGCACCCGGTACAACGCGGCCAGCCAGCCGGTGTGGACCGGCTCCGGGTGGCGGGTCAGCCACCTGAAGCTGGTGGCCGGCGACTTCAACGGCGACGGCTACGACGACATCGCCGCGTTGCAGGGGCTGGCCGGTGGGCAGAGCAAGCTGTGGGTACAGCTGTCCAACCGGGGAGCATTCGGCAACCCGGTGCTGCAGTGGGACAGCGGCGCCGGCAACCTGGCGCTGGAACAGGCGAACCTGGTGGCCGGCGACTTCGACGGGGACGGCTACACGGACATCGCCGACGTGGTCGACGCCGGCGGCGGGGTGAGCCGGCTGATGGTGCACGCCTCCAACCACGGGCAGTTCGGGGCGCCGGTCACCGCCTGGGCCAGCGCCGCGGGTACCTTCTCGGCGAACCGGGCCCGGTTCGTGGCGGGCAACGCCGACGGTGACGCCGCGCACCGGGACGAGATCCTCGCCCTGTACGACGACGGCTCCGCCACCGCCCACCTGGCCGCCTTCACAGACCAGGGCGGCACCTGGACCACCGGCACGTGGTGGAGCAGCGGCGCCGGCGGGTTCGATGCCTCCCACGCGGTCACGTTCGGTGCCGGCGACTACGACGGCGACGGCCGGACCGATGTCGCCGCGCTGTACGACACCGGAGCGGGCACCCGGCGGCTGTACACGTTCACCTCGTCCGGCATCGGGTTCGCCGACAAGCAGGACCGGTGGGACGGGTACGTCGGCGCCGCCCTGCCCGCGCCGCACATCGACCAGACCCGCAAGTACCGCATCCAGCCCTCGTACGACAGCAAGTGCCTGGACGTGCCGGGAGGCAGCACGGCCGACGGTACCGCGCTCGACCAGTGGGACTGCGTGGCCACCGCGACCTGGGAGCAGTTCGCGCTGGTACCGGTCGGCGACTCGCCGTACTACGAGTTCAGGACGGCAGCCGGCAAGTGCGTCGAGGTGCGCGGCTGGAGCCTGCTCGATGCCGCGCCGATCGACCAGAGCCCGTGCGCGGCCGGCGGACCGGCCCAACCCAACCAGCACTTCCGGCTGGACTACGTCTCCGGCAGCGGCCGGGACATCCTGGTGCAGATCCGCGACGTGCACAGCGACGCCTGCCTGTCGGTGACCGGGTCGGGTACCGCCAACGGTGCGGCGATCGTACAGGCGGCCTGCGGTGCCCCGGCGCCGGCGAACCAGCTGTTCTTCGTCCGGGTCGACCCATGACGCCGGTCCCACCCCGCCGCGACCGGCTCCGTTTCTGGCTGTGGACGTTGATCCGGATGATTGGTCTGAATCGCGGCGGCAGCATCGAGTGCTATTTTTTGGGCGGCTCAACCGTTTGGCAGTAACTGTCCAAGTTGGACGCCACGCTGATGAATGCCCAGGCCGCGCCGGCATCCCCCAACAACGCCATGACGCGGGCCGTCAGGGATCAGATCTACTTTGGCGGCCAGCATTCGCCAACGGCGCTCTTGGTCTTGTCGGCATGGATTGTCGGCGGGCTGCTTGTCATCGGCATCGCCGACTGGGTCCATCTTCTGCATCGACGCTACGCGGTGCACAGTCTCGCCGATATCTGTGCGCCAGAGTCAGATTGTCTGTGTGACCGTCCTATGTGAACTGACTAGTTGATCAAGGCGGCATCATGACCGCTGCCGCCGCCGTCGTACCGGAAGACTTCTGCTTCGGCCCTCGTGGGTTCACGATCGCCGCGATGCCGCAACTGTTCGCGGTCATGGCGGGGTTGAACGCTCGCCGGGTTGACTGGTGTCGGTCGTAGGATCGCCGTGATGAAGCTGTGGGAGCGGTCCGGACCGTTGGCGCAACTGGAGGAACTGCTGCATGACAGTGGTCGGGCCGGCATGGTCGCGCTCGTCGCCGGTGAGGCCGGCATCGGTAAGTCGGCGCTCGTTGCCACGTTCGCGAGCCAGTGCCGTGCCCGCGCCCGGTTGCTGCTGGGTGTCTGCGACCCGCTGGTGACGCCGCGGGCGCTGGGGCCGTTGCACGACATCGGGCGCCAGGTGGGCGGGCGCCTGGCCGAGCTGTTGGACGCTGGCGCGGACCGTACCGAGGTGCTCGGAGCGCTCGTGGTCGAGCTGGCAGGCCCGCGCCAGCGGCGGCGGCCCGTTGTCGTGGTGGAGGACGCGCACTGGGCGGACGAGGCCACCATGGACCTTCTGGTGTTCCTTTCTCGGCGGATCGATCGGCTAGCCGCTCTGCTTGTGGTGACATACCGCGACGACGAGGTCGGCCCGGATCACCCGCTCCGGGTGGCGCTGGCCGCGATGCCGCGGGCGGTTGTGCGTCGGATCCCGGTCCTGCCGCTGTCCGAGGCGTGCGTGGCCGACCAGGCCACCAGCGCCGGGCGGGACGCGGTGGAGGTGTACCGGCTGACCGGCGGCAACCCGCTGCTGGTGACCGAGGTGCTCGCGGGCGGCTCGGCGGTTCCGGACACCGTGCGTGATCTCGTACTGGCCCGGCTGCGGGGCCTGCCAGAACCGGCCCGGGAGCTGGCCCGGCTGGTCTCGGTGATACCAACCCGTGCTGAGCCGGCCGTGCTGATTGGACGCGAGGCCGCGGTCGAGGGGTGCATCGCCGCCGGGGTGCTCGTGCCGGCCGGTGACGGAGTGGCCTACCGCCATGAACTGCTACGCCGGGCTGTGGAGGAATCGCTGTCCCCGGTCAGCCGGGCCGCGCTGCACCGCGAGGCACTGGGCCTACTGGCCGGTGTCGACGGTATCGACCCGGCCCGCCTCGTCCACCACGCTCGGCTTGGCGGGAAGATCGACGCGGTGCTGCGCCACGGTATGGTGGCGGCGGCGCGTGCCGCCGGGCAGGGCTCGCACCGGGAGTCCGTAGCCCATTATCGGGCGGTGGCGCCGCACGCAGCCCGGCTGCCTCCGGCAGAACGGGCGGAGTTACTGGAGGCGTACGCCGTTCAGGCGTATCTGGCCGGGGTGTCGACGGAGGGCCTGGACGCGTGCCGGGCGGCGCTGCGGGAGTGGACTTCGCTGGGCGAGCGGGACCGGATCGGCAGATGCCTGCGCTGGATCTCACGGCTGGCGTGGTGGAGTGGGCAGGGCGGACCGGCCCGGGAAGCGGCTGCTGAGGCCGTTGTGGTCCTCCGGGCCGGCCTGCCGGACCGCGAGCTCGCCATGGCCTTCAGCAACCGGTCCCAGCTGCACATGCTGGCCCACGAGTTGGAAGCGGCACTGGAGTGGGGCGAGCGGGCCCGTCTCCTGGCGGACAGCCTCGGCGACGCGGAGACGGCGCTGCACGCGAGCGTCAACATGGCCACCGCCCGCGTGCTGTCCGGCGACGTGACGGCGGCCGACGAGCTGCGCCGCATCCACCGCTCGGCCGCCGCCGCGGGACTGACCGACCACGCCGCCCGCGCGCTGGTGAACCGGTCCTCGTCCCTGCTGGAACTGGCCGACTACAACGCCGCGGCAGCCGCGCTGGACGAGGCACTGTCCTACGCCACCGGGGAAGACCTCGACGGATACGTGCAGTACCTGCTGGGCCTGCGGGCAATGATCCGGCTCGAACGGCTGGACTGGGAGGGTGCGCTGACCGATGCGCACGCCTCGCTGAGCAGGCCCATCGGGCTTGGCGTCGCCGTCGTCCCGGCGTTGGTCGTGAAGGGGCGCATCCTGTCCGCGGGAGGCAGCGACGGCGCCCTGGCCACCTTGGACACCGCCGCCGCCCACGCCTACGGGCTGGATGAGTTGCAGTGGATCGGGCCGGTTGCGTCGGCTCGAGCGGAGTATTTCCTGATGGTCGGCGAGCCGGAACGCGCCGTGGCGGAGGCGCGCCCGGCGTGGGAGCTGGCTTCCGCCCGGGGGCACAGCGCGCTCGCCGCCGAACTGGCGTTCCGGTGCTCGCAGGCGGGTGGCGCTGCGGGCGAACCCGACGGTGAACCCGTGCGGCGACCAGAGCCCTACCTCAGTCTCATCGGCGGCGACTGGTCCGGGGCGGCCGCCGCCTGGGCCGCCCGGGGACGCGGATACGCACGGCTGGAGGCGCTCTCGTACGGCGACCGGACCGCCGTCACCGAAGTGCTCACTGTTCTGGATCGGCTGGGGGCGGTGCGCGCCGCGGCCCGGTTGCGGGCGGCGCTACGCCGACGGGGCGTCACCGGGGTACCGCGCGGCCCGCGCCTGACCACCACGACCAACGCGGCCGGACTGACCGCCCGGCAGGCGGAGGTGCTGCGACTGCTCGCACAGGGACTATCGAACACCGATATCGCCGCCCGGCTGACGCTGTCCACAAAGACCGTCGAGCACCATATCTCCGCGGTGCTCGCCAAACTCGGGGTGACCAGCCGCGGCCAGGCGGTCGCCGCAGCCCACGGACGTCACCTGCTCGGCTGAGCCCGCCGCACGCGCGGGCCAACACCCGCCAGCAGTGAGCACCAACATGGGGGATTTCCCCCAGTACCCCCAAACGGGCCGGGCACTACGGTGCCGCCCATGACGCTTCTGCGGACACCGGAAGCCTCGGCGCTCTGCGGTGCCGACCACCACCGGTTGGGATACGTCCCGCACTACACCCGGGTGTTCGCACCCGGACCTGCCATCTACGCCGCATGGACGCAACTCGTCACCGCCTTGTGGGCGGGCATGGACGAACGCCGCGACGAACTGGTGAGGCACGCGGCGGCTCGCCGGCTCAGGGCGCGGTACTGCGTCCTCGCCCACGCCACAGTGCTCCAGAGCACGTTCTTGGACACCGACAGTCTGCTCGCCATCGCCGTTGACCGGCATGGATCCGACCTCGACCCGCTGCGCGCGCACCTGTCCAACATGGAGATCTTCCACGTCGTGGCGGCCGTAGCAGCCTGCCGGTTCTGCACCGCCGTCCTGGACGCAACACACACCACAACCGACGACAGCTACGACGCTCTCGATCCCACACCGCGCGCAGCTCTGCTCCAACCGTGCAACGGAGGCCACCATGACCAGTAAGGCCGTTGTCAGCCTCACCACGGGGCTGGAGGATCCCGAGAAGGTAACCGTCGCGTTCCTGGTCGCCGTCGGGGCCGCCGAATCCGGCCGGCAAACCCTGATGTTCCTGACGAAGGAGGCCACCAGACTCGCACAGGCCGGCGTGGCAACGGCCACGGCCTGCGACGGCTGCCCGCCACTGTCCGACCTCGTCGCCCGGTATGCGGCCGCCAGCGGACGGTACCTGGTCTGCCCGATCTGCTTCGACGCCCGCCGGCTGGACAAGAGCCAGCTCATCGACGGTGCCGACCTCGGCGGCACCGTGCCGATGTGGCAATGGATCGGCGACGAAGGCGCCACCACATTCAGCTACTGACCGCATGATGAACAACAGATCCCCTCGCAGCGAGACCTCCAGGATCGGCGTGCCCACGCCCGTGACCCCTTCACCCCAAGTCAGGTATCACGCGCATCCTATGGAAGCCTGTCGCTCTTTCGGGTTCCGTCGTTGGGTCGATTTCATCGGGTGCCCCGGGGGCGTAGGCGCTCGGGCAGCCGGGTCGGACTGGGTGGCCGCCGCGCCGGCGACACGTAGCCGATCAGCGCCGGCGACAGGCGTGGTGGAAGTACCGCCCAGCTGCGTCGCCGACCAAGTTCGGTAGTGCCGGGTGGCCTCGAAGGCGGCCAGGACGGCCAGCAGGATGTGCGCCGTGCCTGGCTTCTGGTCCAGGCGGCTGGCTTGTTCGACAGCTTCAAGCCCGAGCCAAGCTGGAAACCGGCGTTGAACGCTGGGTTTTCGTGGTGTCCGGGTGCGGGGGAGGGCTCAGCGCGAGCAGCGTGACGGCTGCGGCGGGCGACGCCGCGCGTAGTGCACACGGCAGCTGTGCGACGGCACGGATTAGGGGTGCAGCCTAGCGGTCGGACGATCGTCCGATGAGGCTATACGCGGCTGTTGGCAGATCCCCAGTTCTGGCGAACCTGGTTGAGCACCAGCGTTGCGCGAGGTTCTCTTGTCGTTAGGCCGGTCTGACCGGACCGGGGAGTCCGTCACGGTTGGCGGTGAGGAACTCCCCGGGCGAGTGTCGGTTGTTCTGGCTGAGCAGGGCGTGCCGCGGTCGCAGCCGCCGAGCCCACAACTCCCGCGCCGTACGCGGACCGCACGCGCGCTACCCGAGCAGCCTGACCCCAAGATCTCTCGCGGACGCGCAGCATCACCAGCGCGAACACCACGGCCGCCCAGAAGATCAAGGCCGCTAGTTGCTGGAGATGATGGCGCCTCCGTCAACGGTGAGCACGGTTCCGGTGACGAAGGGGTTCTCCATCAGGTACAGGTGCGCCGCGGCGATTTGGTTCGCTTCCCCGATCGACTTGGTGAGCGTCTTATTGGCGAGGGCCGTGAACAACGTGGCGCGCTGCGGCTGCGGAACCGGGTCCCACAGCGGCGTCCGGATTGCTCCCGGCCGGACCGCGTTGACGCGGATCGGGGCGAGTTCGGCGGCCAGTCCTCGGGTCAGGCCCTCGATGGCGGCGGCGGCGCCGGCCGCGAGCGCTGTGCCGGGTGCGGGGCGAACAGCGACCGTTCCGGACGTCAGCACGATCGAGCCTCCCGGCCGGATGCGCGGCGCCGCGTGCTTGACCGCGGCGGCCGCTCCCCAGAAGCGGACCTCGAAAAGGTCCCGGGCGGCGTCGAGTGGCAGGTTCGCGAGCGGCTGCGGACGTACCGTGTCGCCGGCTGTGTAAACCACGTGGTCGAGCTCGCCGACGCGGGAGAACAGGGCAGCGACGTCAGCCTCGTCGCGGGTGTTGACGACGGAACCGTCACAGGTGTCCGGCAACTCGGCGAGCGCGGCCTTCAGTCGCCCCTGGTCGCTCGACGCGATCGTGACTGCCGCGCCGGCCGCCGCTGCGGCGCGGGCGGTGGCCAGTCCCATCCCTGAACTACCGCCGATGATGACGATGCGCTGGTCTGAAAGAGCCATGGTTCCCACTCCTATGCCTCGACCCCGTGATGACTCACTGAGTCATCAGCATAGCAGAGATGATAACTCACTGAGTCATCACTGGTACGATGGTCGCCATGCCGCGATGGGACCCGCGCGCCGAAGACCGGCTCCGCGAAGCAGCGCTGGAGCTGTTCCTCAAGCATGGATACGAGAACGTCACCGTCGCGCAGATCACCGAGCGGGCCGGGCTGACCCGGCGCTCGTTCTCCCGTTACTTCACCGACAAGCGGGACGTGCTGTTTACCGGATCAGAACAACTCCCGGCCGCCCTCGCCCGCTCCGTCCGGCATGCCGACAGCACCCTCTCGCCCTTCGGCGCCCTCCTGACCGCTCTCATGGACATCTCCAGCGTGCTGGCCGACCAGGCCCCGCTCGCCGCGCAACGACGCGCGGTCGTCCGGGCCAGCCCGGAGCTGCAGGAACGGGGTCTGACCAAGTTCGCCGCAGTCACCGACGCGGTGGCGGACGCGTTACGGGACCGGGGCACCGCCGAATCGGAGGCGACGCTGCTCGCGCAGGTCGGTGTCGCCATCTTTCGCACCGCGTTCGACCGCTGGACCGACCAACCGAACGACGTCGGCCTGCCGGCCTACATCCGAGAGGCGGCTGCCGAGCTCGCCGCCAGCCTGGGCAACGTGGACTTCGCCGCGCTGCCCCGCCCGTGACGCGATGACCGCGCCACTGTGGGCCCGCAGGCAGCCCATGTCGACAGAATGGCCGGGCGTTGGGCATTGGTTCGTGTTGCCCCTCGGACACGAACCCCATCCTCCTCAGGCGCCAAACACGATCTCGCTGTCGTGCACGGGCACCGGTGGGGTCACAGTATCGATCCGGCCTCGGGCACGATTCATTTCTCAGTTGTGTGGGCGCTGCCGGTGTGACGGTCGAGTTCGGTTTGGGCGCGGAGGCGTTCGGCCTGGGTTTGGGTGATCCAGGTCGTAACGAGTGCTGGGTCGCCGCCTGCGTCGAGTACGGCTCGGTAGCGTGCGATCTTCGCGTCGCATTCGGTGTTGGAAGGACTTCGTCGGTGCGCTGTTTGTTCCAGACTTGGTGGCCGGTGTAGGGCCTGTATCGAAGTCGGCGGCGGGTGGGCTGCTGCGGTCTCTCGGCCGCGTGCGGCCTGGGCTCGCTCACCCTGCTCCGGCACGCCCCACCCGAGTCGTCCAGCCACCGGTCTAGCGACTCGGCGACAGTGGTGGCCGAGGAGCAAGGTGCGCCGGTTGATCCGGGCGGCCAGCAGAGTGATGGCCGGAGAGCCGACCATCACCCCGACGGCGTACGCGGTGATCGCGTACGCCGCGACCGGGATCGACACGTCTAGATCGGACGCGAACAGCTGGATGATGCCGTTGCTACCGAATTCGCCGGTGCCGATCGCGAAGGTGCCCAGCGCCAACGCGAACAGGGTCGACTTCGGCTCGCTGATGGCCGACTTCGCGGACGTGTGCCGCCGTTCCTCGGCGGTGCACTGGCCCTCGTACGCGCGCTGATGCATCGTCTCGTCCTCAAGAGGCAGCGCGCATGATGAGCTCGGCTGTCGCCGCGGGTTGGGAAATCATCGCGACGTGTGAGGCGGCGACCTCGACGGTGCGTGCGCCGGCCCGCCGCGCCATGAACCGCTGCGCCGCGGCGGGCAGCACGTTGTCGTCGCGGGCCACGAGGTACCAGGAAGGAGTCGCCTTCCAGGCCGGGACGCCAGACGGCTCCTGCAGCGTGCGCAGGTCGGCCGGTCGCTGACTGGCCCACATCAGATCGGTGGTCGTCCTGGGGACGTCTCCGGCGAATACGTCTCGGAAGACCGCCTTCTTGATGTATCCATCGACGCCCGCACCGTACGGACGGAAGTCCAGCGCCGTCTCGCTGAGCTTGCTTCCCGGGTACCTGGTCTGCAAGCCCAGCAGCGTCTCACCCTGATCCGCCGCGAAGGCGGCCACGTAGACCAGCGCCTTGACATTCGCGTTGCCGGTCGCGGCGTTTGTCACGACGAGGCCGCCGTAGGAGTGCGCGGCGAGCACCAGCGGGCCGTCGATGGTGGCCAGGACGCTGGCCAGATAGGCGGAGTCGGCGGCCACCCCGCGCAGCGGGTTCGCTGGGGCGATGACCGGGTAGCCGGCGCGGATGAGCCGCCCGGCGACGGCGTTCCAGCCCGAGGCGTCCGCGAACGCGCCGTGTACCAGTACTACGGTGGGTTTCTGCATGCCGTCGCGCCCTGAGTATGCCTGCGCGGGCGCTCCGAGCGCCGCGCCGGCTGCGGCTGCGGCCGCTCCGGCCAGCAGCGTACGGCGAGTGGTCGTCATCGGTGTGGATCCCTTCAGCTTCAGTTCGTTGACCAGCCGGCTCACCGTACGAACGCCTACTTGATGGGTACTGAACGAAGCCACACACGCGACGGCGGGCGGATCCGCGAAACAATTCCGTACTCGTCAAGTACGTGGACCTACCTTGCGGGAATGAGACCGAACAACAGCGAAGCCGCTCGGAATCAGGGCCTACGGGTCCACGTTCTCCGCTGGCCGTCCACATCGAACACCAGGCATTGAGTTGTCGATCCTCCTCGAGTTCGCGCGCGATCCGTTGACGGTCGGCGCGGTCGCGGCGAGCCCGGCGCTGGCCCGGGTGGCGACCGCGGCGGTGCCCCGAACCGCGCCCGATGTTTTCCACCCGCCCGGCGTCTGGTCCGATCACGGCGGTCGCGGCTCGACGAGTCCGTCATCAGCCGGACAGAATGGGTCAACCTCGCGCCCGCCCTGGTGTACTACTGCCGCCGCCCTTACCCCAGGCCATCCATCGAAGCCGAGCCCGGACGACGCGGCCGGACAACGCCAAACCATTGAGGAGTTCGCGATGCCAACCAACGTCAACCGGCAGACCGTTGATCTGTCCGCCTACCCTGATCTCCTGGTCCTCTACCTCGGCATGCGGGTGAACCACCTTTACGGGATCCGGACGTTCTTCAGCTTCGGCCGGAAGATCAGTCAGTCGGTGGCAGACAAACCCGACGGACTACTGCTGCACGAGCCCGTGTACTACTCGTTCCTCCCGATGAACATGGGCATGCGACAGTACTGGCGCGACCTGCCCTCACTACTCGCCTTCGCCCGCTCGGAGCCACACCGGCAGTGGTGGCTGAAGTTCCTCCAGGACTCCGGCGGCACAGGCTTCTGGCATGAGACGTACTCGGTGAGGGGCGGCATGGAGGCCGTCTACGACGATGTGCCCAGGCCGCTCGGTTTGGGGCGGTTCGCTGGGCTCCGGCGCGCCCGCGGACCTATGTTCGGCTCCGCGGCCCGCCTGGGACGCTCCGACAGCGGTAGCCCAGCCATCTCCGAGACGGAACTCTATGGATCTTAATCACCGGGCGGTGGAACCCTCCCAGGCGAGGTATTCATCGACGTCCGCCAAACCGCCGACTTCAGACCACCCGTCGGCCGGCGGGGAACGCCATGTCCAGGCACTGATGCGGCCGGTCGTAGTCGGTGTGCGGGGCTTGGTGTTCCGGGCCACGCGGCGACTGTGTTTGGGTCAGCCCTTGCGCGGCCCTCGGCGTCGCCGTCCCCCGACGAACCGTTCCCGCACGAGAACACTCCGGCAGAGATTGTCGCCCGCGACCGGGCCGCCTGGAACGGCAACTGACCGGGTAGTGCGGCGGGTCGCGCCGTCGGCTGCCGACGCCGTATCCGTCGCGCGACGACCCGGCGAGTCGGGCGTACAGGAAACGTACGGTCGGCGTACAGCCCTCTCCTAGGCTCGCCGCCATGAGGCTTTCGCGTTCCCGGCCCGCCGCCGGTGTCGGGCTGCTCGGCACCGTGCTGGCCGTTGTGGTTGCCGGCTCGCCATCCGTCGCGACCGCGGATCCGCGGCCCGCCGCGGCCGCGTCCCCGGCATCGAGCGACGAATCGGCCGCGCAGGCGGCCGCCCACCGCTCCGGCAAGCCGGTCGAGGTGCTCGCCCGGCGTACCGAGACCAGTGAGGTGTACGCCAACGGGGACGGCACCTTCACCCTGCGGCAGCACCTGCGGCCCGTCCGCGCGCTGGTCGACGGGGTGTGGAAGCCGACCGACGCGACCCTGCACCGCGCCGCGGACGGCATCGTGGCACCGACCGCCACCACGTACGGGATGCGGTTCTCCGGCGGCGGTGACGGCCCGCTGGTGGTGATGGATTCCGACGGCGGCCAGGTCGCGCTGACCTGGCCGGCCCCACTGCCGGCGCCGGTGCTGAACGGGAGCACGGCTACGTACCCCGACGTGCTGCCCGGCGTCGACCTGCAGCTGATCGCGGACGTCGACAGCTTCTCCGAGAACCTGGTCGTGAAGAACCGGGCGGCGGCAGCCAACCCGGCGCTGGCCGACCTGCGCTTCGGCGTGCAGCCGCACGGGCTGGACCTGGTCAGCGGCACGGACGGCGCGTTGCGGGTGGTGAACGGCGCCGGCAGCACCGTGCTGTCGGTCCCGACGCCGAGGCAGTGGGACGCCTCGCCGCGCGGCACCGGGGTCGCGATGACGACCCGGGTCGCCGACCACACCCTGCGCATCACCCCGGACCGGAGCATGCTGACCGCCCCGGACACCACGTACCCGGTGGTCATCGACCCCAGCTTCCCCAGCGGGTACAAGAACCACTGGGCGGTGGCGTACAAGTCGTCGACGTGTTCGAGCTGCGCCGGCACCGCGTACTACGACGCGAAGAACAAGATCGGCAGCGAGTCGCCACCCGAGGCGCGGGTCGGCCACGAGAGCGACACCGGCGGCACGGCCCGGGCGTACTTCGAGATGAACATCGACGGCTTGCAGGGCTCGCACATCATCTCGACCACGTTCAACGTGGTCAACGCGTACTCCTACAGCTGCACGAAGGAGCCGGTCGAACTGGGCTGGACCGGGAAGATCAGCTCGTCGACCACCTGGAACAGCCAGCCGACCTGGCAGACCGTGCAGACCAAGTCGTTCGCCCACGGGTACTCGTCGTCGTGCCCGGCGGCCGGCGAGGACTACACCAGCGCCACGCTGACCAGCCTGGTGCAGGGCGCGGCGGACGCCTCCGCGACCAGCGTGACCCTGGGGCTGCGTACCACCGACGAGACGAACACGTACACCTGGAAGCGGTTCACGGTCAACAGCACCAACCCGGTGCTGGAGGTGACCTACAACCATGCGCCGACGGTGACGGCGAGCACCGCGTACCGGGGGCACTGGACCAACACCGCCGCGGACCAGCCGCTGGCGTGCGCCACCGACCCGGCCGCCGGACCGGTTGTCGGACTGGCCGGCACGACCCTGACCGCGAAGGTCAGCGACGCCGACAACCAGTCGCTGACCACCACGTTCACGGTCAGCGAGTACGGCGGGGCCACGGTGGCCACCCGGACCGCCACGACCGCGAGCGGCGGTACGGCCAGCACGACGATGACCGTGGGCACCGCGGCGGGGCAACTGCTCGACGGGCACAGCTACGTCTGGACGGCGAAGACCAGCGACGGCACCGACGCCTCCGCGACCACCGGGTCGTGCGGGTTCACGGTCGACGGGATCGCCCCGACCACCCCGGCGGTGACGGCCACCGACGGCCACGCGCTGGACGTCGCCGAGGTTCCGGCGCGCCAGCCCCGCACGATCAGGTTCAGCGCCAGCGACGCCCACCTGTCCGGCTTCTGCTACACGCTCAACCAGACCCTGTCGGTCGGCGGCGCGGTCTGCGCGGGCGGCACCTTCGTCGCGGCCGGCACCGACGGCACCGCGACGGTGACCGTCGTGCCGCCACGCTGGCCGGACAACCAGCTCGTGGTGGTCGCGTACGACACGGCGACGAACAGCTCAGCCAACGACGGCTCGGGAACGGTCTCGGTACTGACCACCCCGGCCGTGTTCGTCGGCGAGGGCGGGCAGCCGGCCAGCGGCGACCGGCGCGGTGACTTCACCGGCGACGGGCAGGTCGACCTGATCTCGAACAGTTCGGGTGGTGGCCTGGCGGTCTACCCCGGTACCGGCACCGGGGCGCTGAGCAACGGCCAGGTGATCGCCTCGTCCGGGTTCACCGGCGCGCTGGTCGCGCACGGCGGCGACTTCATCGGCCCCGCGACCGGGCTGGGTCCGGACGGGTACGAGGACGTGGTGGCCCGGTTGAGCGACGGCAGCCTGACCATCTACCCGGGCGACGGGCTCGGCCACCTGCTGACCGGTGCCGGACGCCAGTATCCGCACCCCGGCGGTACCACCTGGTCGGCGGTCACCCAGATCGCCACCCCCGGCAACATCGACGGCTTCCTGGGCGCCGACCTACTCACGGTCGAGGGCGACAGCCTGACCCTCTACCGGGGCAGCGCGCAGGGCGGCCTGGCCACCGACGCCTCGGGCGCCGTCTCGCCCGGGCTGGTGCTGGCCACCGGCTGGAGCGGTTGGGACCTGGTGGTACCCGGCGACGTCACCGGGGACGGCATCGTGGACGTGCTGGGCCGCAAGCACACCGACACCACCACCGACGCCGCCTACGGGAAGCTGTACCTGTTCGCGGGGCAGCGGGCCGGCGACGGCAGCTACCAGCTGGCCGCCCCGGTCGTCTACGCCGCGTCGGGCTGGGCACCGGCCGCCGCGCCGCTGCTCGGCGGCAGCGGCAACGCCCAGGGCACCGTCGTCACGAACACCGACGGCAGCAAGCAGTTCCAGCCGACCGCGGGAGCGGGCACGCCCGACTTCTGGAACACCGCGCCGGGCGGCACCGCGGGTACCGGCCAGCTGTTCTTCGACCCCGGTACCCCTTCGGCGCCGGGCACCGCCGTCAAGATCGGCGACGGGAACTGGACCACCATCATCACCCGCATCGCCTGACCTGGTGCCCACCGCCCCGTACTCAGCTGGGAGTGAAGTTTGACATCCTCCGCCGCCCTAATGGGCGGGGATTCCCTTGGTCGCCCTTGGGTTTTCCTGCTTCGACGCCGGCCGCCGCATCCGGGCGTTCGCCCGTTGAGGTCTTACGCCAGCTCCACAGGCAGCGGCCGAGAGCCCCTCGGCCAGAATGTTGCGTGCCGCGTTGACGTCCCGGTCATGGGTGCTACCGCATCGGCAGGTCCACGCCCGCATGTGCAGCGGCAGTTTCTCCGTCAGTGCGCCACACGCCGAGCACAGCTTCGACGACGGGAACCAGCGGTCGGCGACCACAAGGTTGCGGCCGTGCCAGTCGGCCTTGTACTCCAACATGCTGCGGAATTGCCGCCAGGCCGCGTCGGAGATAGCACGGGCCAGGGTGTGGGTTTTGACCATGTTCCGTACCGTCAGGTCCTCGATCACGAGCGTTTGGTTTTCACGCACGAGACGAGTCG
>NZ_BONZ01000099.1 GCF_016862975.1 Rugosimonospora africana | reverse complement strand
GGCAGCAGGCTCTGGGAGAAGATGGGGCGCATGATCGCTCTGGAGACCCCCCGCCTCGTTCTGGACCACGTACGCGACGACGACCTCGACGCGCTCACGGCAATGAACTCCGACCCCGAGGTCATGCGGTACATCGGCGACGGTTCCGTGCGCAGCCGGCAGCAGACCGAGGCCGGGCTGGCGGGGGTGCGCCGCGACTGGGCGGAGAAGGGCTACGGCATGTACGCGGTACGCCCGAAGGACACCGGGGAACTCGCCGGATGGGTGACGCTGGCGGTGCCGAACTTCCTGCCCGAGGTGCTGCCCACGGTCGAGATCGGCTGGCGGTTCGCGCGCTCGTTCTGGGGCCGAGGCTTCGCCACCGAGGGCGCCGTCGCCGTACTGCGGTTCGGCTTCGTCGACCGGGGACTGGACCGGATCGTCAGCATCCGGCACGTGGACAACCGGGCGTCGGGGCGGGTGATGGAGAAGATCGGCCTGAGGTTCGACCGCGAGACCGTGGTGCCCGCCCATGGCAACCAGCCGGTCGTGGTGTACGCGCTGACCCGCGAGGAGTATCTTGCCGGGCAGGCGAGCGCCCGTTAGCCTTCGAGAGAAGTCGAAGCGCTTCGACCTAGGAGACCCAACCTAGGAGACCCCAACCTAGGAGACCCCGACCTAGGAGATTTCCGGACCCAGGAGTTCCCCGGTGGCAACCATTGCCGACGTCGCCGCGGCGGCCGGCGTGTCCACGAGCACCGTGTCCTATGTCCTCAGTGGACGCCGGCCGATCTCACCGGCCACCCGGGCCCGGGTCGAGGCGAGCATCGCCGAGCTGGGCTACCGTCCGCACGCCGGCGCCCGGGCGTTGGCCGGCCGGCACACCAACGTGCTGGCCCTGGCCGCGCCGCTGCGCAGTGACATCAACGTCCCGGTCATCATGCAGTTCGTGACGTCGGTCGTCACCGCCGCGCGCTCCTACGACCACGACGTCCTGCTGCTGACCAACGACGAGGGATCCGCCGGTCTGGAACGGGTCGCCGGCAGCGCGATGGTCGACGCCCTCATCGTGATGGACATCGAGAGCGACGACGCGCGCATCCCGGTGCTGCGCCGGCTGCGCCAGCCCGCCGTCCTGATCGGCCTGCCCAACCGGCCGGGCGGGATCTCCTGCGTCGACCTCGACTTCGCGGCGGCCGGCTACACGGCCGTGGCGCACCTCGCCGAGCACGGACACCGGGCGGTCGGGCTGATCGGTCCGCCGCCGGCCGTGTACGAGCGGGGCACAAGCTACGCCACGCGCTTCCTCGCCGGGTTCGTCGACGCGGTCGAGGAATACGGGCTGGCCTCGGCGAGCCACCCGAGCGAGCCGACCTTCGAGGGCGCCCTCGCCTGCCTCAACCGGATCGACGACGAGCTGCCCGGCGTCTCCGCGTTGGTGGTGCACAACGAGGCCGCGCTCTCGCCGTTGCTGGGCATCCTGCGCTCGTCCGGCCGGCGGGTGCCGGAGGACGTGTCGGTCGTGGCCATCTGCCCGGAGGACGTCGCCCTGGGGTTGCCGATCCGGATGACGTCGGTGGACATCCCCGGCCACCAGTTGGGCGCGCTGGCCGTGGAACGGGTGATGAGCCTGCTGCGCGGCGAGCGCGGGGCGGAGACGCGGCTGCTCGCGCCGTCGCTGGCGGAGCGGGACAGTTGCGCCGACGCGGGCACCGGCCCGCGCGCCGGCTGAGCGACAACCGGGAGTCTCCCGGCGCCGAAGGAGAGATCCATCGATGTTGACATGTCGGCTGGTCCTTCCTAGCGTGATACGCAAGCGCTTCGACGATCCCTTCACCGAAGCGCTTCGACGGCCGGTCGACCGCTCCCCCTCCGACGCCGGCCCGTGCGACCAGCTCGTACCCGACAGCTCGCCGAGAATTCGCCGAACGTCCTAGGAGGAGCCAATGTTTCGGGCGAAAGCGGGCGCCGCGTTCGGTGTCCTGCTCATGGCGGCGGCGCTCGGCGTCGCTGCGTGCAGCGGTTCGGACTCCGGTGACTCCAAGACTCTGACCCTGTGGCACTACGAGGGTCCGAACAGCGCCATGGGAATCGCGTGGAACCAGGCCATCAACGACTTCAAGGCCAGCCATCCGGGCGTGACGGTGAAGTTCGAGGAGAAGAGCTTCGAGCAGATCCAGCAGACCGCGAGCCAGATCCTGGGTTCCGACCAGGCGCCCGACGTCATGGAATACAACAAGGGCAACGCGACCGCGGGCCTGCTGTCCAAGCAGGGCCTGCTGACCGACCTCAGCACGCAGGCGCAGCAGCGCGGCTGGGCGGGCAAGCTGTCCCCGAGCCTGCAGACGACCGCACGGTACGACGCCGACGGCATCATGGGCTCCGGCAAGTGGTACGGCGTGCCGAACTACGGCGAGCTGGGCGACCTCGTCTATTACAACAAGGCGATGTTCGACAAGTACCACGTGCGGGTGCCGACCACGCTCGCCGAGTTCGAGACCGCGATGGACACGTTCGTCAAGGCCGGAGTGACTCCGCTGTCGGTCGGCGGCGGAGAATACCCGGCCCAGCAGATCTTCTACGATCTGGCGCTGTCCAAGGCGACCCGGTCCTTCGTCGACGACTTCCAGCTCTACAAGCACAAGGTGGACTTCCACGGCCCGGAGTTCAGCTACGCCGCCGACACCTTCGCCCGCTGGGTCAAGGCCGGCTACATCCCGAAGAACTCGGCCGGCATCAAGGCCGAGGACATGGGTGTCGCCTGGGAGCAGGGCAAGTTCCCGATGGTCATCTCCGGCACCTGGTGGTATGGCCGCTTCGTCAGCGAGGTCAAGAACTTCGAGTGGGGCAGCTTCCTGTTTCCCGGCAACAGCCTGCACCCGGGGTCCAGCGGCAACCTGTGGGTGGTTCCGGCGAAGGCGAAGAACAAGAGCCTGGCATATGACTTCATCGACGCCACGATGAAGCCGGACGTGCAGAACCTGATGGCCAACTCCGGCGGCCTGCCGGTCGCCGCCGAACCGGCGAGCGTCACCGACGAGAAGAACCGGGACCTGATCGCGTTGTTCGACGGCGTGGTGTCGCACGACGGGCTGGCGTTCTATCCGGACTGGCCGGCCCCGGGCTACTACGACACCATGGTCGCCGGCGTCCAGGATCTGATCAACGCGGCCAAGACGCCGGGCCAGGTCCTCGATGAACTGGCGAAACCGTACAACGACAACCTGGCGGACATCGGCAAATGACCGCGACCGCCGTCGGGGGCGGCACCGGGGACACCCGGGCGCTGCCCCCGACCCCTCCCGGCCCGCCGGCCCCCACGCGCCGCCGGTCGGCCCGGCGCCGCGGGTACCTGGTCTTCCTGCTGCCTGGCATCCTGCTGTCGGTCGGCGTCATCGTCGTGCCGCTGGTGATGACGGTCGGGGTCAGCTTCACGCGCTGGACCGGCATCGGCCGTCCACAGTGGATCGGTCTGCGGAACTACTCGCGGCTGGTGCGCGACGAGAATTTCTGGGCCTCGTTCGAGCACATCGCCCTGCTGATCCTCGCGATGGCGGTGCTGCCGACGCTGATCGGCCTGGTACTGGCGGCGGTGCTGTTCGACTACGTGGCGAAGGTGGTCGGCCCCCGTACCGCGAGCCTGCTGCGCGCCGGCCTGTACCTGCCGCAGGTGCTGCCGGTCGCGGTGAGCGGCATCGTCTGGGGCTGGATCCTGCATCCGAGCTACGGAGCGCTCAACTCGATCCTGGACCGGCTGCACCTGCGGGCCCTCGCGGTCAACTGGCTCGGCGACCCGAAGTACGCGCTGTACAGCGTGATGGCCATCATGGTGTGGGTCCAGGTCGGGTACCCGGTGGTCATGTTCATGTCCGGCCTGTCGCGCGTGGACCCGGAGCTGTACGAGGCGGCCGACCTCGACGGCGCGTCGTGGTGGCAGCGGTTCAGCCGGATCGCGGTGCACCTCATCCGGCCGGAGATCTACGTGGTACTGGTCACCACGACCATCGCAGGACTGAAGATCTTCGGTCAGATCTTCGTGCTCACCAGGGGCGGGCCGGGCAACGCCACCCTGGTGCCGTCGTACTTCGCCTACAAGAACTACTTCGAGAAGGCCGCGGTCGGGTACGGATCGGCGATCTCCACGGTACTGACGCTGATCATCGTGCTGCTGACCGTGGTGTTCCTCCGGATCCAGGCACGCGGGCAGCGAATGGACGGTTCGTGATGGCGACGGCGGAGGCGACCCGGGCCACCGGCCGGCATCCGGCCGCACCCGGCGCCAAGGCGACCGGCCGGCGCCGGCAGGGCCGCGGTCCCGCCCGTCACGTGGTGCTGGCCGGGTTGGTGGTCCTGGTCCTGCTGACCGTCGCCCCGCTGCTGGTCGTCGCGCTGAACGCGGTCAAGAGTCCCGCGGACTACGCGGCGCACGGTCCGCTGGGCATGCCGCACTCGGTGTACCTGCGCGGGATCGCCGACTTCTGGAACCGCGTCGACTTCGGGCGCAAGCTGCTCAACAGCTTCCTGGTCAGCGCCGCGGTCGCGGTCGGCGGCGTGATCCTGTCGGTTCTCAACGCGTACGCGCTGGGCATCGGGCGGGTCCGCGGGCGCACCTGGTTCCTGGTCTTCTTCCTGGTCGCCAATCTCCTGCCGCAGGAAGTCCTGGTGTACCCGCTCTACTACGTGTCCAAGAGCCTGCACCTGTACGACACGCTGACCATCGTCATCATCATCTTCATCGTCATCCAGGGATCGTTCGGCACGTACCTGCTCACCTCGGTGTACGCGAGCTTCCCCGGCGAGTTGCTGGACGCGGCGGAGGTCGACGGCGCCGGCCGGTTCCGGGTGCTGTGGCGGATCGTCGTACCGGTCAGCCGGCCCACGCTGTCGGTACTGCTCACGTTCTTCTTCGTGTGGACCTGGAACGAGTTCTTCCTGCCGCTGGTGTTCCTGATCTCCAGCGACCAGCAGACCGTGCCCGTCGCACTCGGCGTGCTGCAGGGCGAACGGATGATGGACGCGACCACTACCAGCGCCTCGGCGCTGCTCGGGATCGTCCCGGCGGTGCTGTTCTTCCTGATCTTCCAGCGCACCCTGACCCGCGGGGTGATGGCCGGCTCGGTCAAGTAGCCGGGTACGGTGAACTGTGTTGATCGTGATCTCCGGTCTGCCGGGCACCGGCAAGACGGCCGTCGCCGCCGGTGTCGCCGCCAGGTTGGGCGCCGTGCACCTGTCGATCGACACGGCCGAGGACGCCATGCTCGGCGCCGGCCTGCCACCGGGCTGGGAGACCGGAGTCGCGGCGTACGAGGTGACCAGGGCCGCCGCCGAGCAGAACCTGGCGCTGGGCCGGGATGTCGTCGTCGACGCCGTCAACGACAGCGAACCGGCCCGGTCGACCTGGCGTCACGCGGCCGAGCGCGCGGCCGTGGCGCTGCGATTCGTCGTGCTCACCTGCTCCGACCGGACGGAACACCGGCGCCGTCTGGAGAGCCGGCGCCGGGGGTTGCGCCACCTGCCGGAGCCGACCTGGGAGAAGGTCGAGTCCCGAGCCGCCGCCTATGAACCGTGGACGGACGATCACGTCCTGATCGACACCTCCGCGCCACTGGAGACGGTCGTCGAGGCGGTATACCGGCGACTGGTGGAGAGCCGCTGACCCACCGCAAGCCGCCGACCCACCGCAAGCCGCCGACCCACCGGAAAGCCGCCGACCCACCGGCCATTCGTCACACCGGTCGGCTTATCGACAGTACCGCCGGAAAATGCGCGCCAGCGGGTCGGAATTACGACGCCGCATCGATCGCTATGGCGCCTCGCCCGACCAATTCACCCACGATCGTTCCCCGGCGGTCCATCGCGGACACGATGATCGACGCGCCGTTACGCCCATTCGACCGACGCCTCCCGGTTGCGCGAACCGAACAATATTGAGGGGAAGAGATGAGGAGGCTCGATGAGCCGGCCCGACGATCCGCATTCCCCCATCACGCCCGCACGCCGCCCGTGGATCTCGATCAGAACCGTCGACGTCATTGTCTTCGCCCTCGGTGGCCTGCCGGCGCTGTTCACCGACGGCAGGGTGCAGCAGTGGGCGGTGGCGGCGTATGTCGTGGCCGTGCTGACCATACTCGTCGTGCGGATGCGGGCCGCGGTCGTACGGCGCCGCCCGGCGACCGAACGGCACCGGCCCGGCCGGCAGTACTTCGTTCCCCACGACCTGCCGCCGACCTCATCGCTATTCGTCGGGCGGGACGCCGAACTCGCCGCCATTCTCGGGCACCTGCGCGGCGAACCGTACGGCGGAGAAGACACCGGAGAATCGCGTCCCCGGCTGATCGTCCTGCACGGCGAGGACGGGATGGGAAAGACCGCACTCGCGGTCAAGGCGGCGCATCTGGCGGCCGAGGTGTTTCCCGACGGGCAATTGTTCGCCCGGATCGGTGCCGGTACCGCCGAAACGGCCGAGCCCGAATCGCCGGGCGACACGGACTCGGCCGCCGCAGACTCAGCCGCCGCGGACTCAGCCGCCACAGACTCAGCCGCCGCGGACTCAGCCGCGGCGGACTCAGCCGCGGCGGACTCAGCCGCCGCGGCCCTGGCCTACTTCGTCTACGCGCTCCAGCCCCGATGGCAACGCCTGCCGTCCGGGTACGACGAGTTGCGGGAGCGGTTCGAGGAGCTGACCGCCGAGCGTGCCGTGCTGTTCATCCTCGACGACGCGAGAGACGCGGAGGTCGTCCGGCGGCTGTTGCCGGCCGGGCCACGGTGTGCCGTGCTGGTCACCGCCGCGACCCCGCTGCCCGGCCTGCCCACCACCGCGCCGAGCATGTCGATCGGTCCGCTGGACGGCGGCGAGTCGCTGACCGTACTGGGGGCGATCGTCGGGCAGCAGCGGATCCGGGAGCAGCGCGAGGCGGCCGACGAGATCGTCCGGGTCACCCAGGGGCACCCGCTGTCGGTCCGCGCCGCCGCGGCGGGCCTGGCCGCCATGCCGCACACCCGGCTCGCCGCCGCGTTGCGCCGGCTGGGCGCGCCACGGTCACCGGAGGAGCAGGCGGGCGCGGCGGCCCTGGACCTCAGCTACGCCCTGCTGAGCGAGCAGGAACGCGCCGCCGTCAGGGCGCTCGGACTGCTGCCGGCGCAGACGTTCACGCCGTGGATGCTCGCCGCGGTGCTCGGCGTCGACGAGCGCGCCGCCACCCGGATCGCGGACCGGCTGGGGTTCGCCGGCTTCGTCAACCGCACCAGCGTCGACTCGGTCGGGGTGCCGGAGTTCGTGGTGCCGGAGGCGGTGTACCGGCTCGCGGAGACGCGGCTGGCCGAGACGACCAGCGCCGAGGAGCGTGCGGCCCTGCGGGAGCGGCTGGGCACCCGGGCCCGCCAGCGCCGCCGGACCGATCCGGCGCGGGCACTGCGCGACGACGTGTTCGGGGCGCTGGAGGCCGGGGCGCTGCGAAGTGCCACCGAAGAGGCCCGCCGGGCGGTCGCGGTGGCCCGGGAGATGGGCGACCGGCGGGCCGAGGGGCTGGCGCTGGCCGCGTTCGCGGAGGTACGGGCGGAGCTGGGCAACTTCGAAGCGGCCGACGACCTCGCCCGGGCGGCGCTCGCACCGGCCGTGGTCAGCGCGGCCGCGGCGGCCCGGGCGCACCGGTGCCTCGGCCGGCTGTACCGCCGGGCTCACCAGACCGAGTTGGCCCAGGACGAGCTGAACCGGGCGTACCAGGAGGCCACCGGCGACCCGGCCGAGCAGCTCCAGGCGCTGCGCGAGCTGGCGGTGGCGCAGGCTCAGCGCACCGTGTCGGTACCGGCCGCCGTGGCGACCCTGCGAACCGCCACCGAGCTGTACGAGCGGCATCCCGAGCTGGGCGAGCGGTACCGCGCCGGACTGTCCTGGGCTGCCAGCGTGGTGTCCGAGGCCGAGGGCCGCTACCCGGAGAGCAGGCTGGCGA
Source organism: Rugosimonospora africana (assembly GCF_016862975.1). Taxonomy (GTDB): domain Bacteria; phylum Actinomycetota; class Actinomycetes; order Mycobacteriales; family Micromonosporaceae; genus Rugosimonospora; species Rugosimonospora africana. Next base: position 32,071 of record NZ_BONZ01000099.1, on the reverse strand, counting down.
TCGACGCCGGGCTGGAATCGGCGCGCCGGCACGGGCAGCAGCTCTGGCTCGCCTGGCTCACCTACCGGGCGGCCGGCCTCGAACTCACCAGGGCGGTGAACTTCGAGGAGGTACGCAAGCACGGGAACGAGGCCATCCGCCTCTTCTCGGACCTGAACCACCGGTACGGCAAGGCGCACTGCCGGCTGGTGATCGGGCACGCGTACCTGTTGGAGCACGGCGTTGACGAGGCGGTCACGATGCTCGAAGAGGCACTGGAGAACTTCATCAACTGCGGCGACCGGTGGGCCGAGGCGGAGGCGTGTCACCTGCTGGGGCTCGCCCGCCAGTCGGACAACCCGACGCCGGAGGCGGGGCGGCTGCTGCGTACCGCCTTCCGCATCTTCGCTGACCTCGGCGACGCCGACAAGGCCGGGGAGGTACACGAGCGGCTGGCCCGGCTGGCGGCCCCGGACGGGCACGGGAGCTGACCGTGGCACTCCGGCAGGCACGCATCGTGTTCGGCGGCATGTGCGTCTCCGTCGTCACGCTCATCACCACGACCTGGCCCGATCACTGGCCGGCCTGGCCCCGACTGGCCTCGGCCGTGGTACTCGCCTTCCTCGGGGTGATCGTGATCGAGCTGGAGCGCCGCGAGGAGCGGGGCACCCGGCGCCGGCCGGCCTCGGTACCGTCCGGCAATGCCGCCGCGTCGACCGCGACCGCACCCGGCACGGCGCCCACCGGCACGACACTCACACCCACCGCACCTGCACCCACCGTCACCGCGCCGCGGGCCGGCATCCGGCGGTGGGGCGCCCTCGGGAAGCCCGTGATGGACTCCGCCGACCCGGTCACGGCACCCGCCAGCTGGGTCACGCCGATGCGGCCGGAGGTGGCCGAGCCGCTGCCGGCGAAGGAGGGCTTCCGGGGCCGGGAGGCCGAACTGGACGGCCTGCTGCGCCAGCACCGTGCGGCACGGGCGGCGGCGGGAACCCGGGCCGAGGCCGGAGGATGGCCGGTCCTGCTGCTCATCCACGGCAAGCCGGGGGTGGGCAAGAGCGCCCTCGCCCAGGAATTGGCCCGCAGGCTGGCCGGGGAGTACCCGGACGGCCAGCTGTACGTCAACCTGGGCAACGCGGGCGACGCGCTGTCCTCCGGGGAGATCCTCAAGATCTTCCTGGACGCGCTGAAGTGGCCCGGCGCGATGCCGGAGCGGGCCGAGGACCGGGTCCGCATCTTCCGTACGCTGACCGCCGACCGGCGGCTGCTGTTCATCCTGGACGCCGCACGCGACCACCGGCAGGTGCTGGACGTGCTGCCCAACGAGTCGCTGTGCGCGGCGATCGTGACCAGCCGCCGCGACCTGGGGCCGAATCTCGGCATCGGATCCCGGCGGCTGGACGTGCCGGACGCCGACGACGCCCTGGAGATCCTCCAGGCGGCGGCGCGCAGCCAGGAACACTCCACGCCGTCCACCGTCGAAATCATCGAGTCGTGCGGGCGGCTGCCGCTGGCCATCCAGTCGGCCGGCGAGCGGGTCTCCCAGGAGCGCTCCGACCTGGTCAGCGTCGCCACCCTGCTGCGCGAGGAGGACACCCGGCTGGAGCGGCTGACCCGGCTCGGGCGCAACGTCGAGGAGGGGTTCGCCACCGAGTACCAGCAACTCGACCCGGTGGAGCAGCGCGCCCTGCGGCTGCTCGGGCTGGTCGAGTCGGACACCTTCGTCCCGTGGGTGCTGTGCCCGCTGATGCGCGTACCGCTGGAAGAGGCCGAAGACCTGACCGACCGGCTGTACCGCGCGCAGTTCATCGACTACGTGTCCGCCGACCCGGTCACGGACCTGGTCCGGTACCGGCTGAACACGCTGGTGAAGCTGTTCGCGAGGACCCGGTCGGACCAGGAGGACCCGGACGACGAACGGGCCGCCGCGGTCAACCGGCTGGACATCGCGTACCAGAGCGTCATCTGCGAGGTACTGGCGATCCTGGAGCCGGACTTCACCCCGCCCACCCGGGACACCGGAGCCGACCAGGCGATCGCCGGGCCACGGCTGGCCGCGCTGATCGCCCAGCACCCGGACACCTGGATCCGGGCCGAGTACGCGAACGTGGCGCACAGCTTCCGCAAGGCGTACTCGGCCGGCGAGTGGGGCGTGTGCTGGCGGATCGCCCGCCGGCTGCACTCGCTCGTACCGGCCGGGGTACCGGCCAGCGAGATGATGGCGCTGTTCGACCTCGCGGTGCTGGCCGCCGAGCGGGACGGCAGCGTGCTGGGCGGCATCGACGTGCGCATCGCCAAAGGCAGCTGCCTGGTCGCCGTCGAGCACTACCGGGAGGCGTTCGCCGTCCTGACCACCGCGCTGGAACTGACCGACCGGATCTCGCCGCGCAGCGGCCCGGGTCGCGATCCGGCGGTGTTGAGGCGGGGCACCGTCTACCTCAAGCGTGGCGAGGCGTACCTCCAGATGCGCCGGCCGAAGGAGGCGGAGACCGAGTTCCAGCTCGCGAAGGCGATGTTCCGCGCCGAGCGCCGTACCCGCGAGCTGGCGCTGCTCCGGCTGCTCGTCGCGCTCAACTCCGACATCGACCTGGACGAGCCGCACGACGAGCTGACCCGTCACCTCGGCGAGGAGCACCGGTTCTGGGTCTGGCTCCAGCACTTCGAGGAGCGCCGGCGCCGCCACGACTGGGCGGAGGCGCTGGACAACCTCGACCTCGCGGAGCGGTGCTGCGACGGCGACGCGCGGCGGCACGCCAACGTGCTGTACCGGCGCGCCCGGCTCTACCTGGAGCACTGGCGGTACCACGCGAGCACGGACGGCGCGCACACCGGCAACGGGTACGTGGACCGGCTGGCCACGAAGGCGATCCACCGCGCGACGGAGGCGATGGTCGCGCTCAGCTGGATGGGCAACGTGGCCGGCGACATCCGGGCGAGGTGCCTGCTGGTGCGCGCGCTGACCGCGGCCGGGCTGCTCCGGGCCGCCAACGCCCAGCTGCACCTGGTCGAGCGGGAGCTGGCGCACCCGGACCTCGCCGAGTCCCCGGCCCGCCTGCCGCTGCGCGCCCGGGCCCGGTGGGCACGCGGCGAGCTGCGCCGGGCCAACGGGGAATCCGAGCACGACCGTGACCTGTGGGAGGCGCGGCGCATCTTCACCGAGATCGGGGACGGCCGCTCGCAGCGGTCGATCGACCGACTGCTGGGCATCGTCGGGCAGGAGACCTGGACCGACCCGTACGACCGGCACGACGAGTAGGCCGAGTCGCCGCCAGCGGCGCGCTAGCGGCGGCCGATCAGTTCGGCGTACAGGTCGAGGTGGTCGGAGACCATGCGTTCGGTGCTGAACCGGCTGACGGCGACCTCCCGGCAGGCGGCGCGGTCCAGGGTGCCGGCCTCGGCCAGGGCGGCGGCGAGTGCGGGAACGTCCTCGCGCAGGTACCCGGTGACGCCGTCGTCGATGATTTCGGTCGCCGAGCCGGCCGGGGTGGCGACCACCGGGGTACCGGCCGCCAGCGCCTCGATCATGACCAGCCCGAACGGTTCCGGCCACTGCATCGGGTTCAGCAGCGCGCACGCGCCACCCAGCAACTCGTACTTCTCACCGGTGTTCAACTCGCCGAGGTACTCGATGTCGGACGAAAGCAACGGGGACACCGCGCACTCGAAATACTCGCGCTCCCCCTTGTCCTGCATCTTGGCGGCGATGCGTAGCGGAATCCCGGCCTCCCGGGCGACCATCGCCGCCTCGCGCACGCCCTTGCTCGGGTTCATCCGCCCGAGGAAACACGCATAGCCGCCGGTGCCGTCGCCGACCGGTACCGAGTCGACGTCAATGCCGTGATGGATGACCCGCGCGATGCGCACATTGGTGGCCGTGGACGCCTGATGATGGGAGATCGCCACCAGCGCGACGTCCTCGGCCATGGCCTGATAGATGTCGCGCAGCTGAGCGCGGAACGGGCCGTGGTTGGTGGTGACGACCGGCAGGCCGGCCGGGCGGCGGCGGTACAGCGGCCCGCACAGCGTGTGGTCATGCACCAGGTCCATGTCCGGCATGGCGTTGTACGCGCGCACGACGTGCCCGAGCTCGACCTCGCTGAGTCCCATCCCGTCGACGTCCGCCGGTGGTGAGTCCGGGATGATCGGTGCCGGGCACGCGCTGTCTCCGGGAGCGGCGAGAAGCACCTCGTGTCCGGCCGCGACGAATCCCCGGGCCAGCCGGTCGACGACGCCCTCGATGCCGCCGTACGCGGGCGGCGGCAGCGGCGTCCACGGTGTCGAGATGAGTCCGATCCGCACGACTGCCCCCGTTCCGGCGAACTCCGTCGAGGTCAGTCAACCATCATCCGGCGGCCCGACACCCGCGTTTGCGAGCATGACGCCCGGTTGCCGGAACACCGCCCAAAGGAAACCGGCCGGAACCGGACGCCGGCGCGTTCGGTGCGCCGGGGACGGCTAGTTCGCAATCGTCGCGCCAAGGGCCTTACGACCAGGCGATTTTCCGGTACGCGGACGCTCTGGAAGCCCGCTTCATTCACGGCAGTCACCGGCCTTTACGATAGGTGACCGCCAGCCGTACCCGATAAGCATGGATTGTTGAAAACCGTAATGGTACGGTCCCGTCCGGGAATCACAATCCCCCGGAGACGTAGGAGGACCAACCGATCTGGTTGCTTTTCTGAGGTTGCCGCGACAGCCCGTACCCACCGCCGTCGTACGGCCGGTCGCCTAGCTGAGCACCTGTCACTAGCTGAGCACCTGGCAACAGCACAGGACCCGCCGCCGGCCGCGAGGAACACGACACGCGAGCCCGCGGCCCCGACGCGAGAGATCGAGGAGCCGTGGCTAGAGGAGCCTTCAGCCAGCCTTCTGTCCAGGCTAGGAACACCCCGGCCAGCCGCCCCGGCGCGCCCCGGCTGTGGGTGATCGCACTCGGCGTCGCCGCCGCTCTCGTGCTCGTGGGCGCGGGGTTGACTTTCACCGGCGCCGGCAGGACGGTCATCTCCGCCGTGTACCACTTCCTGGAGTTCTACTCCGGCGTCTTCTCTCTGGTGTCGCTGTCCATCGCGGTGATGGTGGGTCTGGCCGCGACCGACCGCATCGTGTTGCTGGTCCGGCACAGGGTGCTACTCCAGGCGGTACACCGTGCGACCGCGTCGACCGCCATGATCTTCCTCTGCGTCCACATCTTCACGAAGATCGTCGAGAGCCACGCCAGCGTCATCGACGTGGTGGTGCCGTTCGTGGCGTCGCACAAGGTGTTCTACATCGGGCTGGGCACGATCGCCAGCTACCTGATGTTCCTGGTGACCTGGACGGGCATCATCCGCGGCCGGTTCGCCGGCAGCGCACACCCCGGGCTGTGGCGGGCGGTGCACGCCTCGGCGTACCTGTCCTGGATCGTCGCGCTGTTCCACGGCCTGAACGCCGGCCGGCACGCGAAGACCTGGGTGACCGTCAGCTACGTGGTCTGCGTGCTGCTGGTCGTCCTCGCTTCGCTGGTGCGCCTGTCGGTGTCCTGGGGCCGGCGGATGCGCTCTCCCAAGGCGCAGACCACCGGCACCATCAAGGCCATCGGCAAGCCGGTCAACCCGCGGCTTGAGCCAGCGCTCAGCACGGTCGCCCGCACCCTGGACGACGACCCGTTCACCCGGCGTACGACCGACGACGACCCGTTCGCCCGGCGCCCGGTCGACGACGACCCGTTCGCCCGCCGGGTTCTCGACGGCGACTCGACCGCCGGACGGCGCGAGCGCGACGGCGACGACCCGTTCGCCCGGCGGATCCTGGACGACGACGCGGCTGCGGCCGGACGGCGCGACCGCGACGACTCGTCCGGGCGGCACGACGTGTCCGCGGGACGCCCGGGCCGTGGCGGGCGCCGCTCGGAGCTGGACGAGCCGCTGCCCACCGGCGAGCCCGGAGTGGAGTGGTACGACGAGGCGGGCAACCACTCGTTCGCGGCGGGCCCGGTGTTCTCCAGCCGGAGCGAGCGGGCCCGCGCCTCGCGGGGCAGCCATTCGGCTCCGGATGACGACGACGCGCCGCTGACCGGGCAGCCCGTGCCCCGGCTCTCCTACCTCGACGACGTGGGCGCGAGCCGGATGACTCCGGACGTGAGCTACCGGGCGCCCGAGGAGGAGCCGGCGTTCCCGGAGAGCGCGTACGAGGACGGCGAGGGCGAGAGGCGCCGCTCGGGTACCGGTTCCTTCCGGCAGGTACGGGCGCGGGACAGCTGGGATCGCGACAGTTGGGGCGACTTCGGCACGGAGCTGGAGGATCGCGGACGGGAAGGCTGGGACCGGGACGTACCCGACGGGTCAGGACCCGACCGGGATGAACCGGGCGGCCGGCGCCGCGCCGGCACCCGGAGCTCCGCCGACAGCCGGGGTTCCGACGGGCGTGGCTCCGACGGACGTGGCTCCGACATTCGGGGCTCTGCTGACGGCCGTGACTCTGCTGACGGCCGTGACTCCGACAGTCGTGGCTCCGACAGCCGAGGTTCTGCTGACGGCTGGGGCTCTGACAGCCGCGGCTACGAGGAGGCCGGCAACCAGCGCGGGTACGCCGGCGGCCGGCGGGCCGAGAGCGACTACCCGACCGGCGGGTTTCTCGACACCCGGTCGGAGCCGGAGCGGCCGGCGCGCCGCCCCCGCACCCCGGTCGACGACCTGCTGGCCCCCGAGCCGGCGGCCGAGCCGCCGAAGCGCCGCCGCCGCTCGCTGGCCGAGCTTCCCGCCGCACCCGCCGAACCGATCGAGGCGCCGGGCCCCGCGAAGCCGGCCGAGGACATCTCCGACGAGGAGTTCTGGGCGCACATGCGAGGTGATGTACTGCGGTGACCAGCTCCGCTGTCGCTCTGAGCACCGCGGTCCCGGGCGTACCGGCCGTTCTGCGCGCCGGCCCGGCGCGGTTGACCGCCGGCTTCGACCAGTACCGCCGCCTCGACCTGCGCGCGCACCAGTCCGTGCACGGCCCGATGCGTCCGCTGTCGATCGACGAGCTGATCCAGCTCGCCGAGCAGATCCACCTTCTCGGCCGGGGTGGCGCCGGCTTCCCGTTCGCCCGCAAGGTCCAGGCGGTCGTCGAGTCCGCGCGGCGCCGGCTCGCCGAGACGGTCGTCGTGGTCAACGCGACCGAGGGCGAACCGGCCAGCTGGAAGGACAAGGTGCTGCTCACCCGGGCGCCGCACCTCATCCTGGACGGCGCCGCGATCGCGGCGCGGGCGCTGCAGGCCAGCGAGATCGTGCTCGGTGTGGCCGACGACGGGATCGGCGGCGAGTCGCTGATGCGCGCGCTGGCCGAGCGGCGGATGCCGGCGCCCACCCGGATCGTCACGATGCCCCACCGGTTCATCTCCGGCGAGGGCGGCGCGCTCGTGCGCGGCATCAACGGCGAGATCCCGATCCCGCCCGGCCGCAAGCAGCGGGCCAGCGACAACGGCGTGAACGGGCTGCCCACCCTGCTGTCCAACGCGGAGACGTACTCGCAGCTCGCGGTCGCCGCCCGGCTCGGACCCCGGGGGTACGGGGCGACGGGGACCGACCGCGAGCCGGGCACGGTACTGCTGTCGGTCGGCGGCTCGGCGAAATACCCCGCGGTGGTCGAGGCGGCCGTGGGCGTGCCGCTGATGGCCGTGCTGGACATGTGCGACGCCGAGGTCGGGCCCGGCGTGCTGATGGGCGGGTTCCACGGCAAGTGGATCGGGCCGGAAGCGGCCGAGCGGGCGGAGATCTCGCGCACGAGCCTGGAATCGGTGGGCGGCACGCTCGGCGCCGGGATCATCCTGCCGCTGGGGCCCGGCACCTGCCCGCTGGCCGAGGTCACCCGGGTCACGCACTACCTCGCCGGGCAGTCGGCCGGTCAGTGCGGGCCGTGCCGGCTCGGGCTGCCCGACGTCGCCCGCGCGGTGGCCTCGCTGGCCGACGGCAGCGGTGGCAGCGGGTCGGTCGACGCGATCCGCGCCGCGGCCGGCGCGGTACGGGGACGTGGCGCGTGCAGCCACCCGGACGGCACTGCGCGGTTCGCGCTGTCCGCGCTGGAGACGTTCGCCGACGATGTCTCCGCGCACATCCTGCACGACGGGTGCGGGCTGCCGACGAAGAACGTCCTGCCGCTGCCGGCCGGTGAGGCGGCGACCGGCTCCCGGCTGGCGGTGGACTGGGCCCGCTGCGACGGCCACGGCCTGTGCGCGCACATCGTGCCGGAGCTGATCCGGCTGGATGGCAACGGGTACCCGTCGTTCCCGGACACGCCGGTCCCGGCGTGGCTGGAGAGCGAGGCCCGCAAGGCCGTCAACATGTGCCCGGCGCTGGCGCTGCGGCTGTCCGACGGCACCAAGAAGCCCAACCGCAAGAAGTCCCGGCGCTGACACGAGTGAACTCCCCGAACATCCTGCTCATCTGTGTCGACCAGTGGCGCGGCGACTGCCTGTCCATCGACGGCCACCCCGTGGTGCGCACCCCGTACCTGGACAGGCTCGCCTCCCGGGGTGCCCGGTTCCGGCACGCGTACTCGGCCACGCCGACCTGCATCCCGGCGCGTACCGCCCTGATGACCGGCCTGAGCCAGCAGACCCACCACAGGGTCGGGTACCTCGACGGGGTGCCTTTCGAGCACCAGGTGACGCTGCCGGCGGTGCTGCGCGGGGCCGGGTACCAGACGCAGGCGATCGGCAAGCTGCACGTGTACCCGGAGCGCGCCCGCATCGGCTTCGACAACGTGATCCTGCACGACGGGTACCTGCACCAGGCCCGGCGACGCTCGCGGCCGTTCGAGGAGATCGACGACTACCTGCCCTGGCTGCGGTCGCGGGCGACGGAGTCCACCGTCGCCGACTACGCCGACCACGGGATCGGGTGCAACTCGGTGCCGGCCCGGCCGTGGCCCCGCGCCGAGGCGCTGCACCCGACGAACTGGACGGTGACCGAGGCCATCTCCTGGCTGTACCGGCGCGACCCGACCGCACCGTTCTTCCTGTACCTGTCGTTCCACCGGCCGCACCCGCCGTACGATCCACCGTCCTGGGCGTTCGAGACGTACCTCGACACGCCGCCGTACCGGCCGGTGGTGGGCGACTGGTGGCAGGAGTACGCGGAGCACCGCGACGACCACAACCCGGAGGCGCTGGTCGCGCGGATGGACCAGCGGACGCTGCACCGCGCCCGGGCCGGCTACTACGGCCACATGACCCACATCGACCAGCAGATCAACCGGTTCCTGGAGGCGCTGGCCGAGTTCGGGCTGGCGAAGGACACCTACCTGGCGTTCGTGTCCGACCACGGCGAGATGCTCGGCGAGCACAACCTGTTCCGCAAGGGCTTCCCGTATGAGGGTTCGGCGCGCATCCCGTTCCTGCTGCACGGTCCGGCGTCGTCCGGCATCGCCGCCGGTACGGTCCGGGACGAGGTCGTCGAGCTGCGCGACGTCATGCCGACGCTGCTCGACTGCGCCGGGGTGCCGGTGCCGGACGGCGTCGAGGGACGCAGCGTCCTGCCGCTGGCCCGCGGCGGTGACGGGGTCCTGCAGCTGCCCCGCGGCGGTGACCGCGGTGACGGTGGTGAGTGGCGCCGGTGGCTGCACGGCGAGCACACGCTGCTGGGCCAGTCGCTGCAGTTCGTGACGGACGGGCGGACCAAGTACGTGTGGCTGTCCGGCACCGGGCACGAGCAGCTGTTCGATCTGGACGGGGATCCCGGCGAGACGGTGAACCTGGCCGGCGCTCCGGCACACGCCGGGACGCTGGAGACCTGGCGCGCCCGGCTGATCGACGCGCTGTCCGGCCGCCCCGAGGGGTACGTGCGGGACGGCGCGCTGGTACCCGGCCGCGAGCCGGTGCTCTCCATCGCCTGACTGTTCATGTCACCGTGGCTCCGCGTACGCCCGTCGCCCCTAAGGTCGGTCGCGACATTGCCTTATGCGGAGGTACGCATGTCTCTTGGCGACCTGACTCGGCGCAATCTCCTTCTCGCCGGCGGAGCCGTTGCCGCGGGCGCGGCCGTGAACCTGCTGCCCGGCGTCGCGTTCGGCGCGCCGGCAGGCGGCACGTCCCAGCAGACCAAGACGGTGACCGGGACCTTCACGCCCAGCATCTCGGACTGGTACTACCTGCCGGTCGAGGTGCCGAAGGGGGTCAACCAGATCGACGTCTCCTACTCCTACGACAAGCCGGCGGTACCCGCGGGCGTACGCGGCAACGCGTGCGACATCGGGATGTTCGGACCGGAAGGCATCCAGCTCGGCAACCAGCGCGGGTTCCGCGGCTGGTCGGGCGGTTTCCGGACCAGCTTCTCGATCAGCGCCTCCCAGGCCACCCCGGGCTACATCCCGGGCCCGATCACGCCGGGTACCTGGCACGTGATCCTCGGGCCGTACACGGTCGCCCCACAGGGCCTGAACTACCAGGTGCAGATCACGCTCACCTTCGGCCCGGAGGGCCAGCCGTTCAAGCCGCACCCGGCACCGGCCACGGCGTCGGCGAAGCAGCGCGGCAAGGCGTGGTACCGCGGCGACTGCCACCTGCACACTGTGCACTCCGACGGCCAGCGCACGCCGCAGCAGCTCGTCACCGACGCGCGGGGCGCGGGCCTGGACTTCATCGTCTCCACGGACCACAACACGTCCAGCTCGCAGCTTCAGTGGGGCGACGAGGCGACCGACGACCTGCTGATCCTCAACGGCGAGGAGGTCACCACCCGCTCCGGGCACTGGCCGGCCATCGGACTGCCGGCGGGCACCTGGATCGACTGGCGGTACCGCGCCTCCGACTCGAAGGACTTCCAGCACTTCGTCGACCAGGTACACAAGGCGGGCGGCCTGGTGACCGCGGCGCACCCGTTCGCGAACTGCTTCGGGTGCACGTACGAGTTCGCGTACGAGATCGCCGACCTCGTGGAGATCTGGAACGGTCCGTGGACCGAGGACGACCAGGCCACCGTCGACCACTGGGACGGGTTGCTACGCAGCGGCAAGTGGATCCCGGCGATCGGTGACTCGGACGCGCACAACCCGAACCAGATCGTCGCGCTGCCGCACACCGTGGTGCTGGCCGACAGCCTGCGCCAGAAGGATCTGCTCGCCGGGCTGAAGGCGGGCCGCTCCTGGCTGGCGGAGTCGTCTGCGGTGCAACTGTCGTTCTCGGTCTCGGACGGCGGCAAGTCGGCGGGCATCGGTGAGCGGCTGGCCTCCGACATCGGTACGCCGGTGACGGTGACCGCGCAGGTCGGCGGGGTACCGGGTACGACGGTGTCGATCCTGGACCAGTTGGGCCCGGAGCACAGCGAGACGGTGCCGGACTCGGGTACCGCGACGGTGACCTGGACGACGTACCCGCGCTACAGCCGCTGGGTACGGCTCGAGGTGCGGCGCCCCTCCGGCGGCCCCAACACCACGACACCGAACGCCATGGTGGCGATGACGAACCCCATCTTCGTCGGCAAGTCGTGAGGTCTCTGTTCGTGCCGGGCGGCGTCCGCGTTCCGGGCGCCGCCCGGTGCCTTCATCCGGCGAGAGCGCGCACTCAGGGCCGGAATCGGTACCCCATGCCCGGCTCGGTGATCAGGTGCCGGGGCCGGGCCGGGTCGTCTTCGAGCTTGCGGCGCAGCTGGGCCATGTACTGCCGCAGGTACTGGGTCTCGCCCAGGTACGTCGGCCCCCACACGTCGTGCAGCAACTGCCGCTGGCTGATCAGCTTGCCGGGGCTGCGCACGAGCACGTCGAGCAGCTGCCACTCGGTGCGGGTCAGGTGCACGGTGTGGCTCGGGTCCTCGGTCAGGTAGGCGCTCAGGTCGGTCAGGTCCACCGTGTAGCGGCCGATGCGGATGTCCGGCGTCGCGTCCGGCGAGGTCTTGCGGCGGGTGACCGCCCGGATGCGGGCCAGCAGCTCGTCGACGCTGAACGGCTTGGTGACGTAGTCGTCGGCCCCCGCGTCCAGCGCGTCGACCTTGTCGCGGCTGTCGGTCCGGCCGGACAGCACCACGATCGGTACCGGGGTCCACGCGCGCAGGCTGCGGATGATCTGCGTACCGTCGATGTCCGGCAGGCCGAGGTCCAGGACGACGAGGTCGGGATGGTCGGTACGGGCAGCGTGTAGCGCGGCCGTACCGTCGGCGGCGGTGAGTACGTCGTACTGGCGGGCGGTCAGGTTGATGCGCAGTGCCCGCAGGATCTGCGGCTCATCGTCGACGATGAGGATCCGGGTCATGTTCTGGTTGCCTCCCCACCGCTGTGGGTGTTCGCGTCGGTCGGCTGCGCGGGTACGGGACTGGGGTCGAGCGGTCGTGTCCCGGGCAGCCGAAGGGTCATGGTCAGTCCGCCACCGGGCGTGGTGTCGGGTTCGAGGGTGCCGTTCATCGCTTCGGCCAGGCCGCGGGACAGCGCCAGGCCGAGGCCGACGCCGGTGTCGTTGTCCCGGTCGCCCAGGCGCTGGAACGGCAGGAACACCCGCTCCCGGTCGGCGACCGGGATTCCCGGGCCGTGGTCGATGACCCGTACCTCGACGTACCCGGCGTGCTCGCTCGCGGTGACCATCGGCGGCCGCCCTGGCGGGCTGTGCCGGAGGGCGTTGGACAGCACGTTGGCCAGGATGCGTTCGAGCAGAGCCGGGTCCACGTTGATCTCGGCGAGCTCGTCCGGGACCTGGATCCGCACGTCCCGCCCGGGCGTGCCGAGCTGGTCGACCGCCTTCGCGACCGCCTCGCCGGCGCTCATCGGCTGCGGGGACATGCCCAGCACGCCGGCCTGGAGCCGGCTCATGTCCAGCAGGTTCTCCACCAGCCGTACCAGCCGGTCGAGCGATTCGTCGGCGGTGGCCAGGAGTTCGTCCCGGTCGTGTTCGTCGAACACCACGTCGTGGCTGCGCAGGCTGGTGATGGCGGCCTTGGCGGAGGCCAGCGGGGTGCGCAGGTCGTGGCTGACCGCGGACAGCAGCGCGGTGCGCAGCTTGTCGGCCTCGGCCAGGGTGCTGGCGGTGGCGGCCTGTTCGGCCAGCCGTTCCTGACGCAGCGCGACGGCGGCCTGGGCGGCGAACGCCTCGACCACGCGCCGGTCGGCGGCGGCCAGCGGCCCGCCGCGCAACGCGAGGGTCAGGTCGGGGTCGATCGGGATGTCGACCTCACCGTCGGTCGGCGTCAGGCACGGCTTGTCGCCGACCGACGCGGTCAGCCGCCACACCGCCGGGTCGTGCCGCTCCTGCGGGCCGGGCGGCGCGTCGGGCCGCCGTTCCAGCAGGCTGACACCGGTCAGGCCGAACGCCTCGCGGAGCTGGTCGAGCACCGCCGGCAGCGGCCGGGAGCCGCGCAGGACGCTGCCCGCCAGGGTGGACAGCGTCAGGGCTTCGGCGCGGGCGCTGGCCGCCTCGCGGGTGCGCCGGGCGGCGGCGTCGACGGTGGCGCTGACCGCCACCGCGACGGCGAGGAAGACGAACAGCGCGAGGATGTTCTCCCACTCGTCGATCGTCCACAGGTGGATCGGTGGGACGAAGTAGTAGTTGAGCAGCAGGAAGCCGCCCACCGCGGCGCACAGGGCCGGGAACAGGCCACCGACCAGCGCCACCACCACGACCCAGGCGAGGTACAGCAGGATGTCGCTGGGCAGCGACACGTCCGCGCGGACCTGGGTGAGCAGCGCCGTCAACGCCGGCAGGCCGAGAGCGGCCAGCGCGAAGCCGGTGCCCCGGCGCCCCCAGCTCAAAGCGTTTGCCGGAGCCACCCGGCCGCGACCCCGCTTGACCTCCTCGTGACTGACCAGGTGCACGTCGATCGTGCCGGACCCGGCGGTGGTGGTGACACCGACGCCGGGCGAGAAGATCTGGGCGAGCCGGCCGCGGCGGCTGGCGCCGAGGACCAGCTGGGTGGCGTTGACGCCACGGGCGAAGTCCAGCAGCGCGGTCGGGATGTCGCTGCCGATCACCTGGTGGTAGGTGCCGCCGAGGTCCTCGACCAGGGTGCGTTGCCGGGCCAGGTTCGCCGGATCGCCGCTGCCGGTGAGGCCGTCGCTCGGGGTGACGTGTACGGCGACCAGGCCGGCACCCTTGGTGCGGTCGGCGATCCGCGCGGCCCGGCGGATCAGGGTGTCGCCCTCGGGGCCACCGGTCAGCGCGACCACCACCCGTTCCCGGGTCTCCCAGGTGGCGGAAATGTGGTGTTCGGCGCGGTACCGGTCGAGTTGTTCGTCGACCTTGTCGGCGACCCAGAGCAGCGCCAGTTCCCGCAGGGCGGTCAGGTTCCCCGCCCGGAAGTAGTTGCCCAGCGCGGCGTCGATCTTCTCGGGTGCGTAGATGTTGCCGTGCGCCATCCGGCGGCGCAGCGCGTCCGGCGCCATGTCGACCAGTTCGATCTGCTCGGCCCGGCGGACGATCTCGTCGGGTACGGTCTCCCGCTGCGGTACGCCGGTGATCTCCTGTACGACGTCGTTGATCGACTCCAGGTGCTGGATGTTGACGGTGGTGATGACCGTCATCCCGGCGTCGAGCAGTTCCTGGATGTCCTGCCAGCGCTTGGCGTTGCGGGCGCCGGGAACGTTCGTGTGCGGCAGTTCGTCGACGAGGACCACTTCGGCCTTGCGCGCCAGTACGGCGTCGATGTCCATTTCGGTGAACGCCGAGCCCCGGTACGCGATGGTCCGGCGGGGCACGACCTCCAGGTCGCCGAGCATCGCCTCGGTGTGCCGCCGGCCGTGGCACTCGACGTACCCGACGACCACGTCGGTCCCCCGCTCCCGGCGGCGGTGTCCCTCCTCGAGCATCTTGTAGGTCTTACCGACGCCGGGGGCGGCACCGAGGTAGACGCGTAGCTGTCCTCGCGACATGGGTCTCCCTTCCGTGTGCCGCCCCGGCGGCGGTCATTCAGTTCTGGTGGTACGGGTACTGCTTGTCCAGCGCCAGGTTGACCTGCAGCACGTTGACGGCCGGCTCGCCCATGAAGCCCAGCGCCCGCCCGGTGGTGTACTGGCTGACGATCTTCTTGACGTTGTCCACCGAGGTGCCCCGCTCCCGGGCGACCCGGGATGCCTGCAGGTCCGCGTACGCGACGCTGATCTGCGGGTCGAGGCCGGAGCCGCTGGCGGTCACCGCGTCCGAGGGCACGGCGGGGTGGTCCGGCGCGTCGCCCCGGATCGGGGTGACGACACCCTTGGAGTAGTCGTCGCCGAACGTGGCGCACTCCACCTTGACGCCCTTGTACTCGCTGATGAACGGTGTGGCCGGGCACTCCTGGTTGAGGCTGACCACCCGGGTCACCGGGCCGGTCGAGCCGTCCCGGTAGAACACCGCCAGTACCGCGCCGACCCCGTCGCTGGTGCAGAACGGCCGGGAGCCGTCCACACCCTCCAGCTGGCCGACCGCCAGGCTGCGCGAGCAGACCTGAGTCAGCAGGCTCGGGGTGCCGGTGTCGTCCTTGTTCGCCGGGTCCGGCAGCGTGTCCACCACGGACTCCGGGCCCAGGTTCGAGGCGCTGGTGGACGTCGGGTCGTACCCGTCGCCGGCCGCCGAGGGACGGGACTGGAAGTACTGCACCAGAGGGTTGCCGTCCTTGTCGGTGAACGACTGGCCGATCAGGCTGCTGCCGACCGTGGTGTCGCCGGCCTTCACCATCGAGCCGTCCGCGTTGTGCTTCAGGCCCGGAATCTGCGCGACTCCGGTGATGACCAGTGGGTAGACGATGCCGAGCACCACGGTGAGCACGAGCAGAGCCCGCAGCGCGGCCAGGTGTTGGGAAATCCAGGAAGGTAGACGCATCACGAGATCCCAGGGATGGACATGATAATGAGGTCAATGATCTTGATGCCGATGAACGGCGCGATGATGCCACCGATGCCGTAGATCCACAGGTTCCGGCGCAGCATCGCGGACGCGGTGCTCGGCCGGTACCGCACGCCACGCAGAGCCAGCGGGATCAGCGCCACGATGATGATGGCGTTGAAGATGACCGCGGACAGGATCGCCGAGGTCGGGCTGTGCAGCCGCATGATGTTCAGCGTGTCCAGGCCGGGGTAGATCGCCGCGAACATGGCCGGGATGATCGCGAAGTACTTCGCGATGTCGTTGGCGATGGAGAACGTCGTCAACGCACCCCGGGTGATCAGCAACTGCTTGCCGATCTCCACGATCTCGATCAGCTTCGTCGGGTCGGAGTCCAGGTCGACCATGTTGCCGGCCTCTTTCGCCGCCGACGTACCGGTGTTCATCGCCACCCCGACATCGGCCTGGGCAAGAGCCGGAGCGTCGTTGGTACCGTCGCCGGTCATCGCGACCAGCTTCCCGCCCTCCTGCTCCTTCTTGATCAGAGCCATCTTGTCTTCGGGCTTGGCCTCGGCGAGGAAGTCGTCCACACCGGCCTCCTCGGCGATCGCCCGCGCGGTCAACGGGTTGTCACCCGTGATCATCACGGTCCGGATACCCATCCGGCGCATCTCGTCGAAGCGCTCGCGCATGCCCTGCTTGACGACGTCCTTGAGGTGGATGACGCCCAGCGCGCGGGCCGGCTGCCCTTCGACCCACTCGGCCACCACCAGCGGGGTGCCGCCGGAGGCGGAGATGCCGTCGACGATCGGCCCGACCTCGTCGCTCGGGTGGCCGCCGTTGTCCCGTACCCACTTCATGACCGCGGCCGCCGCGCCCTTGCGGACGGAACGCAACCGGACGCCTTCGGCTGAGCCGTCTGAGCCTCCGCGAGCTTCGGCGATGTCCACGCCGGACATCCGGGTCTGCGCGGTGAACGGCACCCAGGTGGCCTGGGTCAGTTCGCCCGCGGTGCGTTCGCGCAGCCCGTACTCGGCCTTGGCGAACACCACCACCGAGCGCCCCTCCGGAGTCTCGTCGGCGAGGCTGGACAGTTGCGCCGCGTCGGCCAGTTCGGTCGGGGTGACGCCCTCCACCGGCACGAACTCGCTCGCCTGCCGGTTGCCCAGGGTGATCGTGCCGGTCTTGTCCAGCAGCAGCGTGTTCACGTCGCCGGCCGCCTCGACGGCCCGGCCGCTCATCGCGAGCACGTTGCGCTGCACCAGCCGGTCCATGCCGGCGATGCCGATCGCCGACAGCAGCGCCCCGATCGTGGTCGGGATCAGACACACCACCAGCGACACCAACACGATGCCGGTGACACCGTGCGAGTCCAGCGCCTGGGTGTCCGGCGCGAACGCCTGTACCCCCTTGGAGAAGATCGCCAGCGGCTGGAGGGTCGCGACGGCCAGCAGGAAGATGATCGTGAGCGCGGCCAGCAGGATGTTCAGCGCGATCTCGTTCGGCGTCTTCTGCCGGTTGGCACCCTCGACCAGCGCGATCATCCGGTCGATGAAACTCTCCCCCGGCTTCTGGGTGATCCTCACGACGATCCGGTCGGACAGCACCTTGGTACCGCCGGTCACCGCCGACCGGTCACCGCCGGACTCCCGGATGACCGGAGCCGACTCGCCGGTGATCGCCGACTCGTCGACGCTCGCGATGCCCTCGACCACGTCACCATCGCCCGGGATGGTCTGTCCCGCCTCGACGACGACGAAGTCGTTCTGCTGCAACTGCGGCGCCGGTACCTGCTCCTCGCGGAGCGTTGTCGCGCCCGGCTTCCAGTCGACCAGCCGGCGGGCGACCGTGTCGGTCTTCGCCCGGCGCAGTGCGTCGGCCTGCGCCTTGCCCCGGCCCTCGGCGACCGCCTCGGCCAGGTTGGCGAACAGGACTGTGAGCCACAGCCAGATCGCGATCAGCCAGGAGAACACGGTCGAGTGACCGATCGCCAGGATGGTGGTGAAGACCGAACCGATCTCCACGATGAACATGACCGGGTTGCGCCACAGGGTGAACGGATTCAGCTTGCGGACCGCGTCCGGGGTGGATTTCAAGAGTTGTCTGGGGTCCAGCAGACCGCCGCCGACCCGGCGCGGCCCGCTGCCCGACGGTTGCTTGACCGCCGGAGCCTTCCCCATTGTGCTGGTGACAGCCATGTGTCTTCCTTGACGAATTCGGGTGGTCAGTGGACGCCTTCGGCCAGCGGGCCGAGAGCGAGCGCGGGCAGGTAGGTCAGCAGGACCACGACCAACGTGACGCCGACGAGCATGCCGACGAACAGCGGTTGGTGGGTCTTGAGCGTGCCGGTGGATTCCGGTACGGGCTTCTGCTTGGCCAGCGAACCGGCCAGACCCATGACGAACACGATCGGCAGGAACCGCCCGAGCAGCATGGCCAACCCGAGCGCGGTGTTGTACCACGTGGTGTTGACGCCGATGCCGGCGAACGCGGAGCCGTTGTTGTTCGACGCCGAGGTGAACGCGTACAGCACCTCGGACAGGCCGTGAGCCCCGGTGTTGAGCATCGAGGCCCGCTCGCCGCCCAGCGCCATCGCGAAGGCCGCGCCGACCAGCACCAGGGTCGGTGTGGTCAGGATGTACAGCGAGGCGAACTTGACCTCGCGGGCACCGATCTTCTTGCCCAGGTACTCCGGCGTGCGCCCGACCATCAGGCCGGCCACGAACACCGTGATGACGGCGAGGATCAGGATGCCGTACAGGCCGGAACCGGTACCACCCGGCGCCACCTCGCCCAGCATCATGTTCGCCATCGGGATGGCGCCACCGAGCGAGGTGTAGGAGTCGTGGAACGAGTCCACCGCACCGGTGGAGGTCAGCGTCGTCGCCCCGGCGAAGGTCGCCGAGTTCAGCACGCCGAACCTGCTCTCCGTACCCTCCGTCGCCGCGCCGACCGCCTGCGGCACCGTGCCGTGGTGCATGCCCTGCAGCACGTTGAGCACGACGATGCTGCCGACCGCCATGATGGCCATCGCGGACACGATCGCGTAGCCCTGCTTGTTGCTACCGACCATCCGGCCGAACGTACGAGGCAGCGAGAACGAGATGACCAGGAGCAGGAAGACCTCCAGCCAGTTGGTCCAGCTGGCCGGGTTCTCGAACGGGTGCGCGCTGTTGGCGTTGTAGAAGCCACCGCCGTTGGTACCCAGTTCCTTGATGACTTCCTGGCTGGCCACCGGGCCACCGGTGACGTGTTGGGTGGCGCCGGCCACGGTGGTGATGTCGTGACCCGCCGACAGGTTCTGGATCGCGCCACCGGCGATCAGGACGATCGCGCTGATCACCGCCATCGGCAACAGGATCCGGATGCTGATCCGGACCAGGTCCACCCAGAAGTTGCCGAGCTGGTTGGTCCTCCTCCGGGCGAAGCCGCGCACCAGCGCGACGGCCACCGAGATGCCGACGGCGGCGGACACGAAGTTCTGCACCGCCAGGCCGGCCATCTGCACCAGGTGCCCCATCGTGGACTCACCCGAGTAGGCCTGCCAGTTCGTGTTGGTCACGAAGCTGACCGCGGTGTTCCAGGACAACGACGGGGTCACGTTGGTGAAGCCGAGGGAGAGCCACAGGTGGCTCTGCACACGCTGGAACAGGTAGAGGAACAGGATGGAGATGACCGAGAAGGCCAGGACGCTGCGGGCGTAGACACCCCAGGTCTGCTCGCCGTCCGGGTTGACCCCGATCACCCGGTAGATGCCGCGCTCCACGACGGAGTGCTTGGTCCGGGAGACCACGCGGTACATGTAGTCGCCGAGTGGCTTGTAAACCAACGCCAGTACGACGACCAGTGAGGCGATGAATATGACGCCTGCGGCCGTGGGACTCATCTAGAAACGCTCCGGGAACAATAGGGCCACCACGAGAAATACGCTCAACACGATCGCCAGGACCAGGCCGGCAATATTCGCCGCGCTCACGCCGCCGCCTCGCTTCGCTCCGAGGCGGCGGCGTGAGCGGCGCTGGCGCCGCAATACCGGTTCGCTCGCATACGCTCGCTCACAGCCGCTCCACCGCCTTGACCACCAGTGCCAGGACGCCGAAGAGCGCCACGGTCAACAGCACGAACGCCAGATCAGGCATCGCGCTTCTCCTCCTCATTGATGTGAGCCACCAAGGCATGCCATTCGGCCTCGGCGCGCCAGCGCGTTCGCAGCTGGGAAATCTGGTGACGGGCCTCACCGGCGGCGAGGCCGAGTGCGCCTGCCATCACTAGCAGCATCATCCGGTACAGATCGGACGAACCATGCCAGGAGAGTTCGCCGAACCGGTCGACCAGGAACCCGTTGACCACCAGCCAGCCCAACAGGGCGACCGGAGCCAGCGCGACCTGGTCGACACACACGACGGCGGACCACCCCACGGCGACCGCCACCACCGCGAACCGCCAGCCGGTGTCCTGCACCGGAATCGGGGCGGCCACCACCGCGGCGACAAGGACAAACCCGGCACCGATGCCGATGTTTATCCCTACGGGAGTTCGGCGACCGTCCGTGTCAGCCTGTACGGACAGCCGCCGGCTGCCCGACCTCATCAACACGTCCCTCTCCTGACCGGCGCGACACACGATCCGCCTCGGATCGCGGATCGAAGTACAGTCGGAGCGCAAGTCAGTCGGTAGAGGTCATGACGAAAAAACAACAGCGGCGACCCGCATCTTGACGCTTTCTTCACGCCGGGGGCACTTGCCCGGTCCCAGCGCCCGGGTCAGCGTTCGGCGACGCCGCGCCGGGGTCTACCCTCGCCGCTCGGCGACACCCGCACCGAGGCTTACCGTCAGCTTTCGCGCGGCGAGGCCTACCGTCAGCTTTCGCGCGGCGCCGGGCCGAGGACCGCCTTGAAGAACCGGCTCAACTCGGAGCCGAACGGGTCGTCGGTCACCAGGTAGGTCCACGTCGCGCTCGGGCGCACCAGCCCCGCGTCGGCCAGGCTCCACCCGTCGCCGGACAGGTCGACGGTGTCGAAGGTGTCCAGGGTGCGCTGCTCCGCGTCGGCGAACAGGGTGCGGAAGGCCGGTACGGCGCACCGGTGGAACTCGTCGAGCGGATCCAGCCGTCCCAGTACCCGCAGGTGCACGCCCTCGCGAATCTCCGACAGGTATGCCAGATGCTCCGCCCAGCACCGGTCCAGGTGGAACAGCGCGATGGCGCGGGCCGCGCCGTCCACGACCGGTGCGCCCACCCGCTCGCACGCCGATTCGTAGCGCCCTCCGCTGCGCTCGGCCAGCAGTCGCGCCGGGGCGTCGGTGGTGAGCAACTCCTCCCGCCGTCGCGCGAGGGCCCGGCGCTGCCGCTCGATGAGGTATCCGTAGCGCCAGGTGTTGCGGTGCAGCTCGGCGTTGCTGCCTTCGGCGACGCGCTGGGCGTGCGCGATCAGGCGTCGCGCCTTGCGACCGGGAACCCGCCCGTCATCGTCGAACTCCGCCCGCTGCCGTACCCGGTCGACCAGGTTGCCGGCGTGGGTGAGCACCAGGGAGTCGTCGAGGCTGACGAAGAACACCGAGCGGCCCGGGTCGCCCTGCCGCCCCGCCCGGCCGCGCAGCTGGGCGTCGACGCGCCCGCTGTCGTGCCGGCCGGTGCCGATGATGTAGAGCCCGCCGAGCGCCGCGACCTGGTCGTGCCCGGCCTGGTCGCCGCCGCCCAGGCGGATGTCGGTGCCCCGGCCGGCCATCTGAGTCGACACGGTCACCGTGCCGAGGCTGCCCGCCTCCGCGATGATCGCTGCCTCGGCGGCGTCGTTTTTCGCGTTGAGCACGGTGCACGGAACGCCACCGGCGCGCAGGTCGGCGGCCAGCCGCTCGGACTCCTCGACGTCGAGGGTTCCGACGAGCACCGGCCGGCCCGCCTCGTGCGCCTGCCGGATCTCGGCCAGCAGCGCGTCGTGCTTGTCTTCCGTCGTGAGGTAGACCCGGTCCGGCTCATCCACCCGTACGCACGGCCGGTTGGGCTCGATGACCGCGACCTCCACCCGGTAGAACTCGCGCAGCGCGTCGCCGACCCCGGCGGCTGTCGCGCTCATCCCGCACCGGGTCGGGTACAGGCCGATCAGGGCCTGGACGGTGATCGTCGCCAACACCTCACCCTGGGCGCTAAGGGTGAGGCCCTCCTTGGCCTCCACCGCGGCCTGGAGCCCGTCGGGCCACCGGCGGCGCAACGCGACCCGGCCCCGGAACTCGTCGACCAGCTCCACGGCGCCGTCGCGCACGATGTAGTCCACGTCGCGGTGCAGCAGTTCCCTGGCGTGCAGCGCGAGGTTGACGGCGGTCAGCTGGGGCAGGTGCTCCACCGCGTACAGGTTGATCCCGCCGAGCGCGGCCTCGGTCGCGCGCAGGCCGGCCTCGGTGAGGTGCACGGCCCGGCCGTCGTCGAGCCGCTCGAAGTCGCTGCCGCCTCGCAGCCGGCGCACGATCGCGGCGGCCCGGCGGGCGAGGTCGTCGGCGCCCTCCACCCCGCCGGCCACGACCAGCGGCACGCGGGCCTCGTCGATCAGGATCGAGTCGGCCTCGTCGACGATCACCGTGGCGAGCGGGCGCTGGACCCGGTCGTCCACCGTCAGGCAGAGCCCGTCGCGCAGGTAGTCGAACCCGACCTCGCTGACCGAGACGTAGGTGACGTCGCGACGGTATGCGTCCCGCCGTTCGTCCACTGTGGACTGTTCGGTCACCCAACCGACGGTGATGCCGAGCGCCCGGTAGACCGGGGCCATCCACTCGGCGTCCCGCCGGGCGAGGTAGTCGTTGACGGTCAGCACGTGCACCGGCGAGCCCCGCCGGACATATCCGAACGCCGCGATCGCGGCGGCGAGGGTCTTGCCCTCGCCGGTGGCCATCTGGGCGACGTGCCCGGCGAGCATCGCCAGTGCCCCGACGAGCTGGACGTCATAGGGCCGCTGGCCCAGCCCGCGCCGGGCCGCCTCCCGGCCCAGCGCGCAGATCTCCACCAGGTCGTCGGCCGGCACCGAGGCCGCCGCCGCGGCCAGTCCGGCGTCGTCGAGGTCGGCGACGGACGCCTCCCGCGCCTCGATCGCGGACAACGGTCGGGCCAGCGCGGCGGTGTCGACGACCGTGCCCGGCCGCTCCCTCAGGCGGTCGAACCCGGCCCTGATCCCCATGCGAAACCACGGTAGCCGCTGCCGGGGCCGCCGTCAGCCCGCTCGCGGACCAGCCAGGGCGGAAACACGTTTGACGGACTGTCAGACCCCCCGGGCATGATGGTTCCGCTATGCGAATCAGTCCTTACCGTCACGTGCTCAGCCTGCCCGGCGTGCGCGGCATCGTGCTGCTCGGGTTCTTCGCCCGGATCCCGGTCACCGCGGTGGGCATCGCGCTGACCCTGCACGTGGTCAACGCGCTGCACCGCGGCTACGGCGCCGCCGGCCTGATCACCGCGGCCTACACGGTCGGCTCCGCGGTCGGCTCGCCGCTGGCCGGGCGGTTCCTCGACCGGCGCGGCGGGCGGCCGGTGGTCGCGGTGACCACCCTGGTCCAGGCCGCCTGCTGGGCCGCCGTGCCGGTGCTGCCCTATCCGGCGCTGATCGGCGTCGCGGCGGTCGCCGGGATGTTCTGCGTGCCGGTCTGGGGCCTGGTGCGGCAGTCCCTGTCCACCGCGGTACCCGAGGAACACCGGCGCCCGGCGTTCGCCCTCGACTCGATGGCGGTCGAGGTGTCCTTCATGATCGGACCGGCCGCGGCCGTCGCCCTGTCCACCTCCCTCGGCAGCCGCCCGGCCATCGCGCTGATCGGCACCGGGATCGTGCTCGCCGGGGTGCTTCTGTTCGTCATGAACCCGCAGGTGCGGCCCGACGGGGTCGACGCGGCCGGGGCCGCCGTGCCCCGGCGCACCTGGGTCGGGCCCCCGCTGGTGGCGATCCTGGTCGCCGGCTGCGTGGCGACGTTCATTCTCAGCGGCACCGACCTGACGATCGTGGCCACCCTGCGCCAGGCCGGCGCGGTGTCGCTGACCGGCGTCGTGATCGCGCTGTGGTGCGCATACTCGCTGATCGGCGGCCTGATCTTCGGCGGGCTGCGACGCGGCGTGCCGGTGCTGGGATTGGTGCTCGCGATGGGTCTGCTGACCGCACCGATCGGCCTCGCGCCGAGCTGGCAGGTGCTGTGCGTGGCGCTCGTCCCGGCCGGGTTGCTGTGCGCGCCCACCGTCGCGTCCGCCAACGACACGCTCAGCCGGCTGGTCCCGGCGACCTCGCGCGGGGAGGCGATGGGTTGGTTCAGCTCCGCGATGACCGCGGGCACCAGCCTGGGTTCGCCGTTCGCCGGGCTGGTCATCGACCATGTGGGTCCGGGCGCGGCGTTCGCCGCCGCGGGAGCGGTCGGCGCGGTGGCCGCCTTGGTCGCGATCCCGGCGGCACGGTCGCGCACCCGCACCTCCGCGGGGCACCCGGCACCCGGGCCGGCGCTGGCCCTGTCGACCGCCCGCGACGCCGAGGGCCGGTAGAGCCGAGGGCCGGCAGAACCGAGGACCGGCAGAACCGAGGACCGGTAGACATGCCGGCGCACGGCCGGCGGCGATCGACCGCCGGCCGTGGAGTCCTTCGTTAGACTCGCCACGCGGCCCGGCCGAGCACGAGGGCCTGTGCTCGCCTCCGCCAGAAGGCGGCCTCGGCTGCGCTCAGGGGAAGCACGACGACTGGTGGTGGTGATGGGAAACGCGAAGTCCGTCAGTGTCACCGACGTCGCGGCGAGGGCGGGCGTTTCCCTGGGTACCGTGTCCAACGTCCTCAACCGTCCCGAAAAGGTCGCCGAGGGCACCCGGGCCCGGGTGTTGCGGGCGATCGGCGAACTCGG
This sequence comes from Rugosimonospora africana, assembly GCF_016862975.1. Classification (GTDB taxonomy): domain Bacteria; phylum Actinomycetota; class Actinomycetes; order Mycobacteriales; family Micromonosporaceae; genus Rugosimonospora; species Rugosimonospora africana. The sequence goes on along the minus strand of NZ_BONZ01000099.1, from coordinate 7,497 downwards.
CTTCGTACGCAACGAGGCCGCGCGCCAGATGCGGTCCGGGCGCAGCCGCACGATCGGCCTCATCGTGCTGGACACGGGCAATCCGTTCTTCACCGACATCGCGGCCGGAGTCGAACACACGGCGGCGGAGTCCGGGCTCTCCCTGTTCCTGTGCAACAGCGACGAGAAGACCGAGCGCGAGCGGCACTACCTGAGCCTGCTGGAGGAGCAGCGGGTGTATGGCGTGCTGGTGACCCCGGTGCTCGGCCGCAGCACGCTCATCGAGGACATCCGCCACCGCGGCACCCCGGTCGTGCTGGTCGACAGCGGATCCTCCCGGCAGCAGTGCTCGGTGTCGGTCGACGACGTGGTCGGCGGCGAGCTGGCCGTCGGGCACCTGCTGCGGCAGGGCCACCAGCGCATCGCCGTCGTCGGCGGACCGGTCAGCATCAAACAGGTCGCCGACCGGGTGGCCGGCGGCCGAGCCGCGTTCCGGGCGGCCGGTCGCGACCCTAGGCAGCTGAGCTTCATCGAGACCGACGCGCTCAACGTCGCGGGCGGGCGCATCGCCGGCGAGCGGATCGCCGGGATGCCGGCCCGGCGCCGGCCCACCGCCGCGTTCTGCGCCAACGACCTCCTGGCGCTCGGCCTGCTCCAGGAGATGACCCGCCGCCGCGTCGACGTACCGGGCGAGTTGGCGATCGTCGGGTACGACGACATCGAGTTCGCCGCCGCGGCCGCGGTGCCGCTGACCTCGGTACGCCAGCCCCGGATGCAGTTGGGCCAGGCCGCCGCGTCCCTGTTGATCGAGGAAGTGGCGCAGGCCGAGACACACCGGCACCGGCAGGTGGTCTTCGAGCCCGAGCTGGTCGTGCGCGAGTCGAGCGACGCCGGCGAGTAGGCGCCGGGCATCGATCGCGCTGGGCATCGATGGGCCTATTTGGCGCGTGATCGTTGCGTGAGCGTGGCGTGATTCGGTCGTTCGACGATGCGCGTGGTCATATCCCGGACCGCGCCACACGCGCAGCCGGCCCGTTGTTCCCACCTCGCGACAAGGAGAACGAGCAATGACAATGCTCAGACGGATCGTGACCACTATCGCCACGACCCTGGCGCTTGCCGCACCGGTCTTCCTCATCGCCTCGCCGGCGAATGCCGCCGCCCGTGACGGCGTCTGCGACAGCGGCGAATTCTGCTACTACTACAACAGCGACGAAGCCGGCGCCATCTCCGACTTCACCACCTCGGTCAGCGACTACGGCACCACCGAACCGTCCTGCTACGACTTCAAGGGCTCCGGCAACGGCGCGGGCACCTGCATCAAGAACAACGCCGCCTCGGTGTGGAACCGATCCAGCCAGACCGTCCGGGTCTACTACAACACCGGCTACGCCGGCTCTTACCAGGACTTCGCCGCGGGCGCCAAGGGCAACCTCAACGCGACGCTGAAGAACAACAACGCCTCGCACCAGTTCCTCAGCTCGGGCGGCGGCACCGCCTGCTCGACCTCGGGCCTCGGGGACCCGAACACCTGCGCACAGGCGGTGTCCTGGGCCAAGTCGCACGAGACGACCACCTACCACGCCGACTACTACGACCGTTGCGACCACGTGGTCGGCCTGGCGTACGGGTGGAGCGCTTCCGGCTCGACCACGGCGTACAACCACTGGCTCGCGGTGCCGTCGGCGTACAAGCACGCGGGTGACCGCAACGTCCCGGCCGGCGGGCTGGCGTTCTTCAGCGGTGGCGCGGGTCACGTGATGATCTCTATCGGCGGTGGCCAGTTCGTCTCCAACGACATCGGCGGCAACGGCACGCTGACCGTCACCACGATCGCAACGATCGAAAGCCGCTGGGGCAAGCCGTACCTCGGCTGGACCCAGCCCTGGTTCCAGGCGAACCACTGACCGATCAAGCAACCGGCCTCGGCGCGCCTGCTCGGTGCGCCGGGGCCGGGAGCCTAGAGCTGCATGGTGTCGACTCTGTCCAGCAGGTCGCGGGGCTCGGCGGCCTCGGGATCGTTCAGGTCTTCGAAGATCTGCATGGCCGCCCGCCAGGATCGGCGGGCGGCGGCGTGTTCGCCGGCGGTGTTCTGGTTGCGGCCCAGTGTCACCAACGCGCGGGCCTGTCCGTGGCGATTCCCGACCGTCTCGTGGAGGGTGATCGCCGCGGTGAGGGCTTCCGAGGCGCGATGGTAGGCGCCCGTGCTCGCGTACACATCGCCGATGTTGCCGAGTGTGATGGCTTCGCTGTAGTGGTCGCCGACCTCGCGGTAGATGCCCAGCGCCTCGTGGTTGTGCCGGATGGCGGCGTCGGCGTCGCCGAGTTCGGCAAAGCACAGCGCCATGTTGGCGATGGCCAGGCCCACGCCGTGGCGGTTGCCGGAACGCGCGTGGAGGGTGCGCACCTCGGCGAACGTGTCGCGCGCCAGCTGAAACTGGCCTCGTTCGCCGTACACGACGGCGAGACTGTTGAGCGTGACAGGTTCGCGCTGCGCGTCGCCGGTCTCGCGATGCAGGTCGAGCGCCTGCTGGTAGTGGTCGATCGCCTCGTCGTACCGCCGGTTCTCGCACAGCGCGGTACCCAGGCAGGCCAGCAACGCCCCTTCGGCTCTGCGGTCGGCCGCGAGGCGTGCGCAGGCCAGGCCGATCTCGCTGGCCGCCGTCCAGTCGTCGCGAATCTTGGCGACGTAGTAGTACGACCAGAGCGTCAGCGCCAGCTGCCACGCGACGCCGTACGAGCCGGCAGAGGCCGCGAGCCGCACCGCCGCGATCAGATTGGCTTGTTCGAGCTGGCACCAGTCGAGTGCGGCGGCGTGGTCGTCGAAGACGAGGGCCGTCACGCCGGCCGGCGCCGGATCGATCGGAATGGGCAGGTGATGCGGGCGGATCAGGTCCGCGGCGTTCGACGCCGCGTGCAGGTACCAGGCGAGGAGCCGTTCCATCGCGGCCTGCCGGGTAGCGGGCGGGTCCTCGTGTTCGGTCCGCTCACGGGCGTAGACATGGATGAGGTCGTGCAACCGGTAGCGATCTGGCGCCGGACACTGCACGAGGTGGCTGGCGACCAGGGCGTCCACGGCCGATCCGGTGACCGCCGTACCGTTGCCGATCAACGCGCCCATGCCGGCCAGTCCGATGTCCGGTCCCGGCCACAGCCCCAACGTGCGGAACATGGTGGCCGCCCGCGTGCTGTCCGGCAGCCGTGCGTAGCTGGCCATGAAGCTCGCGCGGATCCCGAGGTCGTCGAGGTCGAACTGGTCCAGCCGGGAACGTACGTCGGCGAGGCGGTCGGCCAACGTCTGGATGCTGTTGTCCGGACGGGCGGCAACTCGGGCGGCCGCGATCCGGATCGCCAGTGGCAGCCCCGCGCACACCCGCAGCACCCGGTCGACGGCGCCGGGTTCGGCTCCCGCTCGCTGCCGGCCGACGATCGCGGCGAACAGCGCCGCCGCGGTCTCGTCGTCCATCAGGTCCGCCCCGACCCGGATCTTCGTGGGCAGCGTGGCGAGCTCGTCCCGGCTGGTCACGATCACCGCGCTGCGGGTCGAACCGGGCAGCAGCGGGCGGATCTGGACCGTGTCCCGTACGTCGTCGAAGACGAGCAGCGTCCGGCGGTCGGCCAGCAAGCTCCGGTACAGCGAGAAGCGCTCCGTCTGATCGGCCGGCACCTGAGCCGGATCAACGCCCAGCTCACGAAGCAGCCGGCCGGCCACCTCGCCTGGATCCATCGGAAACTCGCTGCTGCCGCGCATGGACACGTACAGCTGACCGTCGGGAAAGCCGCCGCGCACCCGGTGGCCGACGTGTACGGCGAGCGTGGTCTTGCCCGCGCCGCCGGCGCCCGTGACAGCGGCAACGACCGGCGTGGCGTCGGATCGGGCGGGATCGGCGGCGAGTGCGCGGCACAAGGCGCTCACCGAACTGGCCCGCCCGGTGAAGTCGCCGAGGTCGGCCGGCAGTTGAGCCGGAACGACAGTGGCTCGTCCGCGCACGGCGACCGGACTGGTGGCCGGTCCCGCGCCCTCGGTCAGGATCGCCTGCTGCAGCCGCTGCAGCGCGGCGCCGGGCTCGACGCCAAGCTCCTCCACGAAGATGGCCCGCGTGGCCTGGAACGCGGCGAGCGCGTCGGCTCGCCGGCCCGTGCGATGGAGCGCCGTGATGAGCTGCTCGTGAAACCGCTCGTGCAGCGGATATGCCGCCAGCAGTTGCGTGAGGTCGCCAAGGACGTCCTGCGGCCTGCCGTCGGCGATCTCGGCGTCGAGGCATGCCTCCCAGGCCGACACGCGCAGTTGCGTGAGGACATGGCCGTCGCCGCGCTGCAGGCGGCTGGACGCGACGTCGGCCAGTGGCTCGCCACGCCACAGGCCGAGCGCTGAACGCAGCACCTTGGCGGCTGCCGCGTGGCCGCCTTCGGCCGCCTTCGCCTGACCGGTGACCCGCAGCTCGAGAAATCGGGCCAGGTCCAACTCGTCTGCGCGGAGGTCGATGACGTAGCCGGCCGGAACCGTTCGAATGCGGCCGCCCAGCGGCCCGAGCATCTGCCGCAACCGTCCAACGTAGGTGTTCAACGCCGCGCGGGCCTTCCGCGGCAGCCGATCCTCCCACAGCAGGTCGGTCAGCTCATCGATGGTCACCGCTTGGGGCGTGCGCAGCAGCAGGACGGCCAGGAACACGCGCAGCTTGGCCGCGGCGATCGGGACTTCAACGCCGTCCATGCGAACGCTCAGCGGCCCGAGGATCCCGAAAATCGGTGTCTCCACGCAGCTCGACCTCCGTTTGATCAGAGTGTGATCACATTAATCGAGCGGGGGCGATGAAATCCGCGTGGACGCGGCGTGTGCGTCACATGACCGCCATCGCCGGCGAGGGCGTAGACAGCGATATCCGCCTATATTATGACTCCCGCTCCGGCTGGAACTGCGCCGTCAACGTCAAGCCGTCAACGTCAAGCCGTCGACGTCAGGCGGCCTCCCGAGGGAGAGCGCGCTGGCGAAACCGCCACCGCGGGACGAACGGCGCCGCCGGGTACAGACCCTCGGGGCGCGCGGGCGGCTTGGATCCGGTACCGAGGTTGCGCCCATGAAACTCTCAGGCATCCGCGCGACTGTGGGCCGATGGCAGTACGACCAACCCGACGTGAGCTGCTCGTGGGCGGCGCCGGCCTGGCCGCCGCGGCGGCGCTCGGCGGTGTGGACTACGGCGTGGCCGCCCACTCCGCCGCCCCGGCGCAGGGGCCGGCGGTCCGCAGCTACCTGTCCCGGACCGACCTGCGGCCGCCGGCCATCTCGGTGAAGGTGGTGCGCGGCATACTCAGTCCCGGGCTCCTGCTGCTGACCCCGACGTCGTCGAGCGGGCAGCACGGCCCGATGATCATCGACGAGACCGGCGAGGTGCTCTGGTTCCGGCCGTTGCCGGCGGGCCAGACGGCGACCAACTTCCAGGTCCAGACCTACCGGGGCGAGCCGGTGCTGACCTGGTGGGAGGGCAAGCTCATCACCGGGTACGGCAGCGGCGAGTACGTCGTCCTGGACCGCGGGTACCGCGAACTGGCCCGGTTGAGCGGCGGACCGGGCAGCACCGACCTGCACGAGTTCCAGCTGACCGACGCGGGCACCGCGCTGTCCACCAACTACCAGCAGACCGGCGACCTTCTCGACTGTGTGATCCGCGAGGTGGACGTGGCCACCGGCCGGCCGGTGGTCCAGTGGCGGGCCAGCGATCACGTGTCGCTGTCCGAGTCGTACCAGCCGCGTCCCGGACAGGGTGCCGGACCGTGGGACTTCTTCCACGCCAACGCCGTCGCCGTGGACTCGGACGGCAACCTGCTGATCTCCAGCCGGCACCTGTCGACGGTACTCAAGGTGCACCGCCGTACTGGCGCGGTGATCTGGCGGCTGGGCGGCAAACGGAGCGACTTCCGGGTCGCCGGCGACGCCCGGTTCCACTGGCAGCACGACGTCCGGCGACGCAGCGACGGCACGCTGAGCGTCTTCGACAACGGAGCCGGTGCGACGACCGACGAGAAGCAGTCGCGGGGGCTGATCCTGGACGTGGACGAGTCCGCCCGTACCGCCACCGTGCGCCGGCAGCTGCTGCACCCGAGCGCGCTGTCGGTCCAGACTCAGGGCAGCGTACGGGAGCTGCCTGGCGCCGCCTCCTTCGTCGGCTGGGGGCAGCAGCCGTACTTCTCCGAGTACGCGTGCGACGGTTCGCTGCGGTACGACGCGCAACTGCTGGGCGGCAACTACTCGTACCGCGCCTTCCGCGCCAACTTCGAAGCCGCACCCATCGACACGCCCGCGGTGGCCATCACGCCCGGTGCCGGCGGCGACCACACGCGCACCGGCGAGATGACCGTCCACGTCAGCTGGAACGGCGCCACCCGGATCGCCCGCTGGATGGTCCGCAGCGGCCCGGGCGCGGACGCGCTCACCGCGGTCGCGCTGGCTCACCGGTCCGGCTTCGAGACCCCGATCACCGTGGAGCGGGCGAGGTTCGTGGCCATCGACGCCCTGGACTCCCACAACGAGGTCCTGGGCAGCTCGGCCACGATCACCGTGGCGTCGGCGCTGAGGGCGTAGCGGCTGCGGACGGGCCGTCCCGGGTCAGCCGGCGGGTCCGTTCGGTGTGGTCGCGCATGACCGCTGCCGCCCGGTCCTGGTCGCCGTCGGCGATGGCGCGGATCAGGTCGGCGTGCTCGTCCCACGACGCGCTCCCCCGGGCCGCCGCGACCGGCGTGAAGTGCCAGCGCACCCGGCGGTCGACCTGGGCGGACAGCTCGGCGAGCACGGCGTTGTCGCCGATGCCCAGGATGTAGGCGTGCAGCTCGGCGTTCGCGCCGACCATCCGCTCCGGGTCCTCGGCGGCGACCGCTTTGCGGCCCGCCTCCCACAACTGCCACAGGTGGGCGACGTCCTCGTCGGTGCGCAGCGCGGCGGCACGCCGGGCGGACTCGGTCTCCAGCAGCGTCCGCACCGCGAGCAGGTCGTCCGCCTCTTTCTCGGTCGGGGCGTGGACGAACGCGCCCTGTCCCGGGCGCAGGTCGACCCAGCCCTCCGCGTGCAGTTGCTGGAACGCCTCGCGGACCGGCTGGCGGCTGACGCCCAGCATCTCGGCGAGTTCGCCCTCGCCCAGGTGCTCGCCGGGCTGGAGCGTACGGCTGATGATCAGCTCCACGAGCGCGTCGAAGACCGCCTGGCGCAGCGGTACCGGCCGGGTGACCGGGCCCCGCACGGCGCGGAGGGCGGCGGCCCGCTCGGTCCCGGCTCGATCGGTCCCGGGCTGAGCTGGCGATCTCTTACCGCCTGTCATGCCGCCTCCTCCAGCTCCCCCGCCGCCGGATGGTCTCCCGCCGACCGGCATGCCTACCAGTATCGATAGCACCATCAGTCACGAACCGGATAACCGAGAATCGTATACAGTCTACAATATGGCAGCGGCGCAGCGGCGCAGCGGCGCAGCGGCGCAGCGGCGCAGCGGCGCAGCGGCGCAGCGGCGCAGCGGCGCAGCGGCGCAGCGG
>NZ_BONZ01000098.1 GCF_016862975.1 Rugosimonospora africana | reverse complement strand
GCGGCGCAGCGGCGCAGCGGCGCAGCGGCGCAGCGGCGCAGCGGCGCAGCGGCGCAGCGGCGCAGCGGCGCAGCGGCGCAGCGGCGCCGCGGCGGCCACGGACCACGGACACGGACCACGGACACGGACCACGCGGTCCGGCCGCGCCACCCCTACGACGATTGCGAGCCCCGGTGACCCAGACCCCCGCCAAGGACGCGACGCTCGACGCCGCGCCGGTACCCTCGGCCATTCGTGTCCGCGACGGGCTGATGATCGCGCTGACGCTGCTGACCGGCGCCGCCGACGCCACCACGTTCATCAAGCTGGGTGGCGTCTTCACCAGCGTGATGACCGGCAACATGGTCCTGATGGGGATGTCCATCGGGCGCGGTGACGTCGCCGAGTTCGGCCACGCCGCGCTCGCCGTCGCGTGCTACATCGTCGGTACGTTCGCCGGCTCGCACATCGTCGGCAAGCCCAGGCCCGACGACCGGATCTGGCCCGCCGCGCTCACCGGTGCGTTGCTCGTCGAGTTCGCCCTGTTCTTCGCGGTGGCCTGTGGCTGGTGGGCCGGCCACTCCGCGCCGTCAGGCGCCCTGCAGACCATCCTGCTCGTGCTCAGCACCCTGGCGATGGGCCTGCAGAGCAGCGCGATCCTGCGCCTCAACGTGTCCGGGCTGTCCACCACGTACCTCACCGGCACCCTCACCACCGTGGTGCACGCCCTGGTCAGCCACCGCCGGCTGCGCGGCAACGGGCGCTCGGTCGGCATCCTGTGCGCGCTCGTCCTGGGTGCCGCGCTCGGTGGGCTGCTGGGCACCCAGGCACCGGTGCTGTCGCCGCTGGTACCGCTGGTGGTGCTGGCCGTCGTGCTGATCACGGCGCGAGTGGTACTCGAGGGCTGACCGGTACGCCTCACCAGCTCCCGCGGTGGTCGGGAACCAGGAACACCAGCGGGAGCGTCGCGATCAGCAGGATCGCGAAGATCACGAAGATGTGTGCCTGCGCGATGCCGGGGTGGGCGCTGCGCGCCACCACGGTCGTGGTGATCGACACCGCCATGATGGCGCCGGACTGCCGGAACATCCCGCGCAGGCCGGCGATCGCCGCGACCTGATCCGGTGCCAGTTGCAGGCTCGCGTTGTTCGACGCGGGTACCGACATGCCCATGCCGAGTCCGGTGACGGCCGCGGCCACCGCGAGCCACAGGTACGGAGACAGCCCCCGCGGGGTCAGCGACATGACGATGAGCCCGACGAACACGGTGATGAACCCGACGATCATCGGCAGCCGGTAGCCGGTGCGTCGTAGGGCGGCCACCGCCAGCGCGGCCACGCAGATCATGCCGACCGCGCGGGCGGTCAGCAGGGTTCCGGCGGCCAGCGGTTTGATGCCGAACCGGTCCTCCGCGTACAGCGGCACCAGCGCGCCGAAGCCGAGCGCGGCGGCGCCGTACAGCAGGTTGATCAGGTTCATGGTGCCGAAGCCCCGGCCGCGCAGCAGCCGGATCGGGATGAACGGGGTCGGGTACCGGTTCGCGTGCCGGAAGAACAGCCAGCCGGCCACCACCGCGATCGCCTCGGAGACCAGGAAGACCGGGCTGATCAGTGAGGTGGTCGCGCTGCCGAGGTAGGTGATGCCGAACATCGCGGAGAGGATCAGCACTCCGAGCAGGAGCACGCCGCGCAGGTCGGTGCGGCTGGTGACGCGGGTACGGCTGGTCGGGATGAAGATCACCGCCAGCGCGATGAGCGCGATGCCGATCGGCACGTTGACCAGGAAGATGCCGCGCCACGACCAGGCCGCGACGAAGGCGCCGCCGATGATCGGCCCGACGATGCCGCCGATCGGGAAGATGCTGGCGAACATGCCCAGCGCGCGGTCGCGGTCCTTGCCGAAGTGGTCGGAGACGATCCCGGTGGCCGAGGGCATGAAGGCGCCGCCGCCGATGGCCTGGACCGCCCGGAGTACCACCAGGGTCTCGATGTTGGTCGCGAACCCGCAGGACAGCGACGCGAGGGTGAACACGACCGCGGAGATCAGGAAGACCTTCTTGCGACCGAACTGGTCACTGATCTTCCCGGCCAGCGGCATGGCCAGGACCTGCCCGAGGGCATAGATCGTGATCGTCCAGCCGCTCCAGTTGATGTGCGCGCGGAAATCGTGTTCTATCGCCGGCAGAGCGGTGGCGACGATCGTCTGGTCGACGGAAGTCATGAACAGCGCGATGGAGACGATCGCGAAGATGAGTCGCCGGTGGGGAAGGGCTTCGGGTGGGGCGTCGATCTCGGCGGGTACGGCGTGCGGTGCCGCGCCGGTGGAGCGTGGGGTCGTGTCTCGTTCGACCGTGCTCACGTGCGATCAGTCGGGGCGTCCGGCCGTTTCATCGAGAATGTCGCGGATGATCTGTGCCGGAATGTCCGGCCGGTTGGTTCAGTCGTGCCCATGATCTGCAATATTAGTTGCTTGCCGAAAAGCAATCAACTGTGGGAGGTGTGATGGACACCGAACTCGTGGCCCGCCTGCGAGGGGTGATCGGGCGGCTCGCCCGGCAGCTCAACGTGACGTCGACCGGCGAGGGCCTCACCCCCAGCCAGGCATCGGTGCTCACGCTGATCGCCGTGCGTGGCCCGCTCGGCCTGGCCGAGCTGAGCGAACTGGAGGGGCTCAACCCCACCATGCTGTCCCGGATCGTACGGCGGCTGGACGACGACGGGCTGATCAGCCGGTTGTCCGACCCGGCGGACCTGCGCGCGGTACGCGTCGAGATCACCGCCTCCGGCACGCTGGTGCACCAGCGGCTGCGGAACAGCCGCACCAGGGTCGTCGCGGACTGCCTGAGCCGGCTGCCGGATGAGACGGTCACCCAGCTGTTCACCGCGCTGCCCGCGCTCGAGGCGCTGGCCGAGGAGCTGAAATCCGCGGGTACCGCGACGAAGGGCTGAGCTACCGGTCCGGTCGGTGCGGCAGCGCCAGGTACGGGAACGTGTCGCCGAACGGTACGTCGTTCGCGTCCACCTCGTCGCCGGCCGCCAACCGGGACACCCGCCGGCCGGTCTGTCCGGCGCCCTCCAGAAACCGCAGTTCGATGTCCACCACGTCGTCGGTGAGCCGCCGCCCGTTCGGGAACCCCTGGTCGTCGCCGGCCAGTACGCCGAGCCGTTCCGGGCGGCCGGTCACCGGAACGCTCAGGTTCAGTCGCAGCTGTTCGCTGGGTACGAAGGCCGAGCGCTGCGCCTGCTGGTTCAGGATCTGGCTGGTGAGATCGGCCCGGATCGGCGCCACCGTACCGTCCAGCGTGGGCGCGTCCTTGGCGAGGCCGGTCAGGAAGATCTCGACCAGGTCGTTGCGCGGCGCGGCCGGCACCGGTATCCGGTAGGTCGAACCGAACAGCCGGGGCAGTTCGGGATCCGTGACCCCGGCGATCAGCGCCTTGTCCTGCGCGTCCCGGTCCGGTGTGCTGGCCCTGAACGCGTCCGCCGCCCCGGCCGCGAAGACCCGATCGACCAGCGGGTTCCCCACCCGGGACACCTGTTCCATCCCGCCCGCGCTCCCCTGTTCCATCCCGCCCGCGCTCCCCTGGCCGGACCGGCCGCTTGGCCGCGAGGCGGAACTCCACACGCCGATGACCGGGTTCTTGTCCGGGTCTCCGTTCTCGGCGAGCTCCGACGCGGGTACCTGCAGAGCGGTCGCCAGCACGTTGTATCCGGCTAGCGTGTCGCGGCCGCGTTCGGACAGGTCGCCGCCGTACAGCACGCGGAGGTCGAGGAAGGCCGGGTCGTCGGCCTGCCCGGCGAAGGACTGCCCGCCACCCTTGAGCGGGGTGATCGCCTGCCGGCGCAGCGCCGGGTAGTCCGGCACCGTCCTGCTCTGGCTGACTGTGCCGTTGGCGGCGGCCGACGCCGCCGTCGGCGAGGAGGTCGCCCTCGGAATCGCTGCCGGGCCGGCGTCGGACGACGCCGCGACGGCATCCTTGAGCAGGGTGGTTGACCTGCCGTCCCGGATCTCGGTCAGCGTGTACGTCTGCTTGGACAGCGGTGCCGGGTCGTCGAGGCTGTCGACCGGGCCACCGGTGGCCGGCGTCGTGCCGCCACCCCGCTGGCTCGCTTCGCTGAACACCCAGCGGAACGTGACGTCGGGCCGGGCGTCGCCGTCGCTGTCGACGTTGATGTCGTAGTTCGCCCCGGGCAGGAACACCAGCGGGTCGGACCCGGCGGTCGACCCGTCGAACCGCCGCCAGTCGGCGATCAGCGTCACCGTGCCGTGCCGGTCGGGGCTCACGAAGGCGTACAGGTCTGTGCCCGCGAGCGCCGGGTCGCCGCCGTACGGCGACGTCTCCGGTGGATCGGCCGCCCCGGCCGCCGCCGGCAACAGTCCCGCGGCGATCAGCGCGAGCGCCGCGGCGGCCAGTGCCACCCGCCGGGCACGGAATCCCGGCCGGCAAGCTGCCGCGCCCCCGGACGCTGCGAGGCTCCCGGCCGCCGCGCTCCCGGACGCCACACGCCTGGACGCCATACTCCCGGCTGCCACTCTCCGGGACGCCACGCTCTCCCCCGGCGCCGCGCCGGACACCGGCTGTTCCCGCATACCATCAGATAACCGCAGTGAACCTCGATGCGGGCGGAAACGCGACATCGCGCACCGGCTCCACATCCCACGAGCGTCCACTGTGGAGCTTCATCGCCGATCGGCTGTGATATACACGGGTCGTACCGGAGGGGTGACCGGATGACCGAACTGCACGGCAGGCCGGCTGCCGGGCCGCCGCGCGGCGACCTGCGAGACCCGGCCGGGCTCGCCCCCGACCAGCGGGCGCTGTACGACGCGATCACGCAGGGACCGCGCGGCACGGAGACCGGGCGGATCCCCCTGACCGACGAGGCGGGCCGGCTGCTCGGCCCGTTCGACGTGATGCTGCTGGCGCCGCGCATCGGCGACGCGGTGCAGCGGGTGGGCGTCGCGGTCCGGTTCGGCGGGTTCGCCACCCGCACCCGGGAACTGGCCATCCTGACCGTCGCCGCGGCCATCGGCTCGGGGTTCGAGTGGTGGTCGCACGAGCCGGCCGCGCTGGCCGCCGGGATCAGCACGGCACAGCTCCAGCAACTGCTCGACGGCGAGGTGCCGGACGGCCTGGACGAGCGGGAGCGGGCGGTGGTGCGGTTCGCCGGCGTGATGGCGCGCGACCGCCGCCTGCGCGACGAGGAGTTCGCCGAGGCGAAACGGGTGCTGGGCCGGGAGGATCTGGCCGTACTGACCTGGCTGGTCGGGTACTACGGCATGCTCGGCCTCGCCCTGGAGGTGTTCGCGCCGCCGAACCCGCTGTCCCCGCCAGAGGACTAGGCGACGGATCTGCGAATTCGGGGATCGAGCCGTGCGTGAAAGCGTTCTGCGTTGATGACCGCACGGCGGTGGGTGCCCCGGCAGACGGTGCCGGCGTCGTCGCGGGCGTGAACGGTGAACGTGAGCTGACGGCCCTCGACGGCGGTCAGCTCCACGTCGACCGTGAGCGTGGCCCCCGCGGGGGTAGGCGCCTCATGGCTGAGGTCAACGTGCACACCCAGAGTCTGCTCGCCGTGCTCAAGATGCCCCTGTATGGCGCGCATGCAGGCCCATTCGACAACGCCGACGAGATAGCCGGTGGCGAGAATCGCGGGCAGGGCCGCGAAATCGTCGGACTCGGGCAGCAGGTGCGGAACTGTACGCTCGGCCGGTACCACATAGTCCAGCCGCGCCGTCAGTCCCGGACGCAGTGAGGGTTGCACGCTGCTCCTTCCATCCCGTGAGTCGCCGTCGGCGTGGTCGTGACTTTCAGTTGGACGATTCTCGGGCAGCAGGGTCGCGGGAGCATCAACCCCCGGTGGTACGCGGGCCGGTGTCGGACCCGTTGGCGCACGTGCTGGTTCACGCGGGCCCGCGTACTCGGGACATCAGTCGAGCCGGCGGAGTTCCCGGCGGTAGCGGCGGCCGTTCTCGACGTACATCTTCACGGCGTACGTGATCCAGGAATCGAGGTCAGGTGCCGGACGGTACCGGGCCGGCACGCCGAGCGCGATGGAACCGGACGGTACGACCGCGTCCTCGGGTACCAGGGCCGCCGCGCCCACGCCCGCGCCGCTCTCGACGACCGCCCGGTTGAGCACGATCGATCCGGAGCCGATCAGGCAACGGTCACCGACGGCGCAGCCCTCCAGGTGGGCGTTGTGCCCCACCACGCATTCGGCGCCGATCCGGGTCGGCCACTGTTCCGTGGTGTGCGCGACCGTACCGTCCTGAATGGACGTTCGCGGCCCGACCGTGATGAGCCCGTAGTCGGCGCGCAGAACGGCGCCGGGCCACACGGACGCGCCGGCTCCGAGCGTCACCGCGCCGATGACGGTCGCGTCGGGATGCACGTACGCGTCCGGGTGGATGTCCGGAACCAGATCCCCGAGCGCGTAGACGCTCACGGGCGCTGTCCGGTCTTGAGCCGGTACACGCGCTCCGCGTTGCCGCCCAGCACGAGCGCGGCGGTCTCGTCGTCCGGACACAGCGCGGCGACGGCCCGCGCGTTGTGGGCGATGCCGGGCACGCCGGGCCAGTCGGTCCCGAAAATCATCCGCCGGGTCAGCCGCGCCCAGTTGTGACGCGCGTAGTAGTCGCGCAGCCGCGACGGCGGCAGGCCGGACAATTCGATCCAGACGTGTTCGTTGGACAGGGCGAGAAACGCGGCCGCGTCGTACCACCAGCCCCGCCCGCCGTGTGCCAGCACGATGTCCAGGTCGCGAAAGTCGCGCAGCACGTCGTCGAGCAGGATCGGGTCGGCGTACTTGTTGGACGAGCCCGGAAACGTACTCGTGCCGCAGTGCACCACCACGGGTACCCCGGCGCCGCGGCAGATCTCGTACGCCGGGTACAGCGCGCGGTCGTTGACCGCGAAGCCACCGTGTACCGGATGGATTTTCACCGCCACCGCACCGAGCGCGAGCTGCCGGCGCAGTTCCTCGTCGATCGGGTAGTGCAGGTGCGGGTTCAGGTTCGCGATGGCCCGCACCCGGTCCGGGTTGTGTGCCGCCAGCGGGAGCAGGTCCTCGATCGGCTGGATGCCGGTCACCTTCGGGCTGTACTCGGACATCAGCAGCGCCACGTCGACGCCCTCGGCCGCAAGGTATTCGTCGAAGCGGCGCGGGTCGACGGTGCCCTCGTCGTCGTAGACCCGCCGGATGACCTCGTCGCCGCCGAAGTCGTGGGCCCACTGCCGCCACGCCTGTTTCAGGGTGGGCAGCCGCGCGGCGTGCAGGTGTACGTCGACCAGCAGGTGTCCGTCCAGCATCAGTTCCCGTCCAGTATCAGTTCCCCGTCCAGCATCAGTTTCCGTCCAGCATCAGGTGATCCTCATGACGCGGTCTCCGGCGCGCTCAACGCTACCGCCGCCGCGGCGCGCAGCTCGACGCGGCGCACCTTGCCGGTGGCCGTGGTCGGGTACGAGGACACGAAGCTGATCCGGCGGGGACGCTTGAACGACGGCAGCCGTCGCTGGCAGAACTCGATCAGCTCGCGCTCACCCACGTCGTGGCCGGCGTTGCGCACCACGAACGCGACCGGCTTCTCCAGGCCGTCGGGATCGGTCGCGGCGACCACGACGGCCTGGGCGACCGCGTCGTGGGCCAGCAGGCACGTCTCCACCTCGGCCGGAGAGACCCAGATGCCGCCGGCCTTGAGCATGTCGCCGGTGCGCCCGAGGCACGCGTAGTAGCCGTCGGCGTCCCGGACGTACGTGTCACCGGTGCGCAGCCACTCGCCCTGGAACACCAGTCGCGACGCGTCGTACCGTTCCCAGTACCCGGTGGCCGTCGAGGCACCCCGGACCAGTAGCGTGCCCGGCTCGCCGTCGGGCAGGTCGCGCCCGTTCTCGCCGACGATTCGCAGGTCGTACCCGGGTACCGCGACGCCGGTGGTGCCGGGGCGCACCTGACCCTCCCGATTGGACAGGAAGATGTGCAGCATCTCGGTCATGCCGATGCCGTCCAGGATGTCCACGCCGAAGTGTTCGGTCCACCGCCGGTACAGGGCGGCGGGCAGCGCCTCCCCGGCCGAGGCCGCGAGCCGCACACCGCCGAGCGCGTCGCGCTTGAGGTCGGCGCGGAGCATGCCGGCGAAGAAGGTGGGCCCGGCGAAGAACAGCGTCGCCCCGCATTCGGCGGCCCGGGCCGCGATGGTGTCCGGCCGGGAAGGCGCGGGCTCGAGGATGGCGGTGGCTCCCACGGCAAGCGGGAACAGCAGGGAGTTTCCCAGCCCGTAGGCGAAGAACGCCTTGGCGGCGGAGATCGTGCGGTCATCCGGGCGGATGCCGAGTACCTGCGCGCCGTACGTCTCGCAGACCACCCGTACCGAGCCGTGCCGGTGCATGGCGCCCTTCGGGGTACCGGTGGTTCCCGAGGTGTAGAGCCAGAACGCGGGCGAGTCCTCGATCGTCGGGTACACAGTGGACAGTGGTTCCGCGGCGGCGCACACGTCGTCGAGGTTGTGCACCGGCACCGGGCCGTCCGAGCCGCGAGGGCCTGTGCTCGCCCCCGCCAAAGAACGGCTCCGGCTGTGCTCAGACAGGGGGCCGGATCCGGATACGAGGATGCCCCGCAACTCTGGAGCCTGACTGGCCGCCGCGTAGCCGACCTCGGCGAAGCCGGGCGTCAGCGCGAGCAGCCGCGCCCGGCTGTCACGCAGGAGTTCGGCAAGCCCGTCGGCATACAGCATGGTGGAGACCGGCACGGGTACCGCGCCGATGCGCATCGCCGCCAGGTACACGGTGACGAATTCCGGCGAGTCGGCCATGAACATGACGATCCGCTGCTCGGCCTGAAGCCCGAGGTCGACCAGCGCCGCCGCGGCCCGACGTACCCGCTCGAGTAGCTGTGAGTACGTCACGTCGCCGCCCGGGCCGGTCAGCGCGAGGCGCTCGCCGTCGCCCGCCTGTACCCGCCTGTCGAGCAGATATTCGCTGGCGTTGAAGAGCGTGGCCGTCACGGCAGGTTCACGTAGTCGTAGTCGAACGGCTTGCCGTTGATGCCGTTGCGGGGCGGGGCTATCCAGGAGGCTATCTTCCCGCGCTCGTACACCGGACGCATCAGCGAACGCACGTAGCTCTTGTCGACGTCAGTGGGCAGCCAGGTGTCCTTGCGCTCCGTCCACTCCTGAGTGGACAGTCGCTCGCCGGACGGGCTCGTCTCGATACCGGCGAACACGCCGACCTTGCGGTTGAACGCCACGTGCGGCAGCCGCAGCCGCTGCGGCAGGTCGGCCTCGGCGAGGACCCGGTTCCACCGGACTACCCCGTTTTCACAGTCGGAGATGTACTCCCGGCGCAGGTCGGTGTTCAGGCCGGTCAGCGCGGCGACCTCGGTCTGGCCGATCTCGCCGTCTTCGGTGACCGTGTCGACCAGCATGCCGTCGTCGGTCAGCCGGTGGTCGTCCTTGCGCCGGTCCTCCGACCAGCGGCCCTTGAGCCCGGCGGAGAAGTAGTTGGCCACGTTGGTCGACGTTTCGCCGCCGAACAGGTCGAGCGAGACGCTGTAGTGGAAGTTGAGGTACCGCTGGATGACGTCCAGCGGGATCGCGCCGTGCCCGACCACCTCGTCGGTGTCGTGCTCGCGCATCACCTGCGCGGTGCGTTCCACCACCCGGTCGATGCCGGTGGTGCCGACGAACATGTGGTGCGCCTCTTCTTTGAGCATGAACTCGCAGGTGCGCGACAACGGGTCGAAGGCGCTTTCCTTCAGCGTACCGAGCTGGTACTTGCCGTCCCGGTCGGTGAAGTAGGTGAACATGAAGAAGGACAGCCAGTCCGGCGTCTCCTCGTTGAACGCGCCGAGGATGCGCGGCGCGTCCTCGCTGCCGGAGTTGCGGTGCAGCAGCGCCTCGGCCTCCTCCCGGCCGTCCCGGCCGAAGTACGCGTGCAGCAGATAGACCATCGCCCACAGGTGCCGCCCCTCCTCCACGTTGACCTGGAAGAGGTTGCGCAGGTCGTACAGGCTCGGCGCGGTCGCGCCGAGGTTGCGTTGCTGTTCGACCGAGGCCGGCTCGGTGTCGCCCTGGATGACGATGAGCCGTTGGAGTTCGGCGCGGTATTCTCCCGGAACCTTCTGCCAGACCGGTTCGCCCATGTGCGCCCCGAACCCGATGCGCCGGTCCCGGTCACGCTCGGCGAGGAAGATGCCCCAGCGGTAGTCCCTCATCGCCACGTGACCGAAGTGCGCCCAGCCCTCGCGCCCCACGTTCACCGCGGTGCGCAGGTACACGTCCTGGGTCGGCAGGGTCGGGCCCATGGAGGACCACCAGGTGAGGAAGTTGGGTTGCCAGGACTCCAGCGCCCGCGCCAGGCGCCGGTCGGTGTGCAGGTCGACGTTGTTCGGTATCTTCTCCGTGTAGTCGGCGGCGGTTCCCATGGCTCAGACTCGCTTCCTGTCGAAGCCGGCGCGCATCCCGGTGCCGAACCGGCGCAGCGCGCCGTCCGGGCCGGAAGCGTTGGGGCGATTGAAAATCCAGTTCTGCCAGGCGGACAAGCGCCCGAATATCTTCGTCTCCAGCGTTTCCGGGCCGACGAACCGGTAGTTGGCCTCCAGGCCGGAGAGTGCGTCCGGGCTGAAACTGGCCCGCTCCTCGACCGCGATGCGCACCTCCTCGGCCCAGTCGATGTCGTCCGGGGCGAAGGTGACCAGCCCGAGGGCGGACGCGGCCTCGGCGGGAAGCGGCTGCCCCGCCGCCGCGGTCACCGCGGCCAGCCCCTCGCCGTCGCCGTAGAACCGGGACTGCAGCCGGGTCAGCCCGTTGCCCATCGGCAGCGGTCCGAGATTCATCGGACCGACCGTCACGGCGGCGGGTTCGGCGTCGGGATCGACGTCTTCGAACACCCCGGACAGCTGGTACGAGCGGTCCGCGGCCAAGGCAAGCTCCAGCAGGCTGCCGGCGAAGCAGCTCTCCGGCTCGATCAGCGCCAGGAGGCTGCGGCTGGTCACGTCGAGCCGCTTGAGGGTGCGCTTGAGGTACAGCACGATCTCGCCCACCAGCCAGTCGTCGCGGTGTTCGGCCAGCAGGCTGTCGTAGGCCAGCACCCGGCCGGAGTCCCCTACGGTGCGCAGCACCCAGGTGCCCAACTCCAGCTCGTTGGTCCGCAGGTCGAGGATCAGGTCGTCCAGCTCCCGGGTGACCGCCAGGGTCCAAAAGGCGGTGCCCTGCCGGTGCACGTCCGCGACGCTGCCCGGCGGATCCTCGCGGGGACCGGCGACGGTGATCTCGACCAGGTGCTCGTCGCGGTCCAGGACGGCGCTCACGTACTCGTAGTCGATCCGGTCGCCGTGCCGGCGCTTGGCGAGCGGGGTGAGCTCGATGCCGGTCGCGCCCGCCGGACGGGTGGACCGCCCGGCCAGCTCCGTGGCCCGTGCGGCGACCCGCTGCGCCCACACCGGCCGTGGTACCGCCTCGTCGACCAGCCGCCAGGCGACCGCCTTCGCCCCGGTCACGCCCTCGGCCCGGGTGGCGAAGTAGTCGGCCAGATCGCGGCGCACGTGCCGCTTGTCGACCAGCCGCGTCAACCCCCCGGTGCCCGGCAGCACGCCGAGCAGGGGCAGCTCGGGCAGCGACACCGCCGAGGACCGGTCGTCGATGAGCATGATGTGGTCGCAGGCGAGCGCCAGTTCGTACCCGCCGCCGGACGCGGTGCCGTTGACGGCCGCCACGTACGTCTGTCCCGAGTGGACGGTGGCGTCCTCGATGCCGTTGCGCGTCTCGTTGGTGAACTTGCAGAAGTTCACCTTCCAGGCGTGCGGGGAGGCGGCCAGCATCCGGATGTTCGCGCCGGCGCAGAAGATGCGGTCCTTGGCGCTGGTGAGCACGACGGTGCGCACCTCGGGGTGCTCGAAACGCAGCCGCTGCACGGCGTCGTAGAGCTCGATGTCGACCCCGAGATCGTACGAGTTGAGCTTCAGCTCGTATCCCTCGCGGATCGTGTCGTGCTCCCGCACGTCCATGGCGAGCGTGGCCACCGGACCGTCGGTGGTCAGCTTCCAGTGCCGGTAGGCGGACGGCTCGACCCGGAACTCCACCGGGCCGACCGGATCGGGCGACTCGTCGCGGTCGACGGCCGGGCCGGAGGCTGCGGTGGTCGTCATGAGGATTCCTCCCGGCGCAGCAGGGGCGGTACCCAATGTTCTACATCGTTCAGTCGACCTGTCAAGTAGATGTAGCATGTCGACCGAGGGGGCCACGATGCCGTACGACGAGGACGCGCCGCGCGACGACGCGGCTCGCGGCGACGTAGCGCACGAGGACGCACCGCGCGACGACGCAGCCCGCGACGACATGACCCGCGGCGAGATGCCGCGACCGGCGCTGCGCCGGCGGCACAACGTCGGCGCCACCTCGGCCCCGTCGCTGCTGCTCACCATCCTCGGCGAGTACGTGCTGCCGGCCGGCCGGCCGGTCTGGACCTCCGCACTGGTGGCGGCGCTGGCCGGGTTGGGCGTGGAGGAGAAGGCGTCCCGGCAGTCGCTCGCGCGCACCGCCGCGGAGGGGTTCATCGTCGCCGAGCGCACCGGCCGGCGGGTGCGTTGGCACCTGTCCGAACCGGGCCGCCGGCTGCTCACCGACGGCGCCGAGCGCATCTACTCGTTCGCCGAGCCGACCGCCCGCTGGGACGGGCGCTGGTTGCTGGTGTCGGTGGCGGTACCCGACGGGCAGCGGCAACTGCGCCACCAGTTGCGTACCCGGATGTCCTGGGCCGGCTTCGGCAGCCCGGCACCGGGCCTGTGGGTCAGCCCCAACGCCGGCCGCGAGGTCGAGGCGAAGCAGATCGTGACTGATCTCGGCCTGGCCGAGGCCGCCCTGTCGTTCACCGGGCCGTTCGCCGGCATCGGCGGCCAGCACACGCTGGTCGAACAGGCGTGGAACCTGGGTGAGTTGACCGACCGGTACCGCGCGTTCCTCGACGAGTTCACCGGCGCTTGCCCGGCGCCGGGCGAGCCGACGCTGCTCGCGCAGACCCGGCTGGTGCACGAGTGGCGCCGGTTCCCGTTCCTCGACCCGAGGCTGCCGGCCGAGCTGCTTCCCCGCGACTGGATCGGGCTACGGGCCGGCACGCTGTTCCGCGCCCTGCACGACGGGTGGCACGGTGAGGCGCAGCGGCACTGGCGCGAGCTGGCCAGCGACGCCTGAAGCGTGCCGCTCCGGCCAGCGCCCGACACCTTCAGCCCACCGCCAGGCGGTCGCTCGGCACGAACGGTGACACCAGCATCGGCTCGCCGCAGACCATGATCTGGACGGGACCGGTCACCAATGCACCGGCACCGGCACCGGGCAGTGTCAGGCGCAGCTTCGTGGCCGCGACGCAGCCGCCGTCGCCGTACGGGATCTGGCTGAACCGCAGCAGGAAACCGGAGAAGCCGCCGGCCGGGATGGTCACCGCCCGTACCGGGTCGCCGAACGCGAGCGAGCCCAGGGAGCCGTGCTGCTGGACCACCGGCTCGGCGACGTCGGCGCCGCCGGTGCGGGGAGCGGTCAGGGTGAACGCCGGGTACCCGGAGATCACGCACGGGCGGGACGCGTGGTTGGCAACCCGGACGGCCACCACGACCTGCCCGGCCGCGGCGTTGCCGCCGGGCGGCTGGGACAGCGACAGCGCGCTGGCGGCACAGGACGTGGAACCGACCGGTGCCGCGCTGCCCGCCGGGTCGGTGCCGGCGTTTCCGCCGGGCGCCGCCGCGCCGCCGGAGCCGGTAGCGCCGGCCGCCCCACTCCCGGACATGCCGCCGGCGCGAGTATCCGTCGGGGTGGATCCGGCCAGATAGCCGAAGCTGGGCGGCGCCACCACCGGCGCGGTCCGGGCCTCAGCGGGCGCCGCCGTGCCGTGCGAGCCGCACCCGGCCAGCGCGGCAACAACCACCACCGCGGCGCACGTACCCCGCAGAACCCTGGCCACCATCGCACCATTGAATACCCAGGATCGCCGCGCCGGCTGCCGGAAGGACGTCAGCGCGCGGGATTCGGGACGGTTCGACCAGTCGGCGCGCCTGACGCGCGCGACGGCCCAGACCAGTCGACCGAGCGGGTACGACCCAACGGCCGCCGGCCGGCACCGTTCGGTCGAGTACCCGATCGGCTCTCAACTGGTCCGCGGAGGTCAGCTCTTCAGGAAGGCGAGCAGATCCTTGTTGATCTGGTCCTGGAGGGTGGCGGTCATCCCGTGCGGTGCGCCCGGGTAGTAGATCTCCTGGGCGTTCGCGACCAGCTGGGCGGTCTTGTGGGCCGAGTCCTTGACCGGGACGATCTGGTCGTCCTCTCCGTGCATCACCAGAGTGGGTACGTCGAACTTGGCGAGGTCGTCACGGAAGTCGGTCTCCGAGAACGCCTTGATGCTGTCGTAGGCGTTCTTCATGCCTGACTGCATGCTCCACAGCCAGAACTGGTCGAGGATGCCCTTCGACACCTGGGCCCCGGGTCGGTTCGCTCCGTAGAACATCTGCGCGAGGTCCTGGTAGAACTGCGACCGGTCCTTGAACAGGTTGGCGCGTAGCTCGTCGAACACCTTCAGCGGCAGGCCCTCGGGGTTGTCGGGGCTCTGGACCATGATGGGCGGCACGGCGGACATGAGCACCGCCTTGGCCACCCGGCCGGTCCCGTACCGGCCGATGTAGCGGGCGACCTCACCGCCACCGGTCGAGTGACCGACCAGCGTGACGTCGTTGAGGTCCAGTGTCTCGATCACCGCCGCGAGGTCGTCCGCGTAGCCGTCCATGTCGTTGCCGGACGATGGCTGGCCCGACCGTCCGTGACCCCGCCGGTCGTGGGCGACGGCGCGGAACCCGTTCTGGGCCAGGAAGAGCATTTGGCCGTCCCACGCGTCGGCGCTCAGCGGCCAGCCGTGGGAGAACGTGACGACCGGGCCCGAGCCCCAGTCCTTGTAATAGATCTTCGTGCCGTCCTTTGCGGTGATGTAGCTCATGGATCCCCCCATACGTAGAAAGTTCTCAGACCCCGGTCGGGAATGTCTCCGGCTCCAGCACGCCGGACGGGCGCGTACGCAGCGGCAGCACACCCCGACTCTGGTCGAACCAGAGGAACGCGTCGTACCGCTGGCCGAGCACGGTCGGCACGTACTGGCCCAGGTCGCGCTCGGGGTGGTACACCACGCCGACGGCGCGGTGGCCCAACTCGTCGCTGAGCACGTCGGCCCGTTCCCGCCGGGGAAAGACCGACAATGCGCGGGCTGGCGCGTCCTCGTGCAGGATTGCCTCCACCGACCCGGGCCGGGCCGGTGGCACCGGCATCAGCCGCATCGGGGCGCCCCACGCGTCACCGGCCACGACCGTTCCCCGGTGGGTACCCGACCCGACGAGCACCACCCGGTCGGATCCGTAGCGCTCGCGGGCCAACTGGCCGATGTTCACCTCACCGGCGTCGGCCATGTCCGTCGCCCGGGCGTCGCCGACGTGGGTGTTGTGCGCCCACACCACGGCTCTGGCCTGGGGCCCGTAGTGGGACAGCAGCCGGTCGAGCGTGCGGTCCATGTGCCGGTCCCGGACGTTCCACGACTCGTGGTCGGCGGCCATCATGGACCGGTAGTACTCCTCGGCGCCCGCGACGACCTCGGCGTTCTGCCACGCGCCGAACTCCGCGACGCCGTCGGCGGCGGCCCGCTCCCGCAGCCCGACGAGCAGGTCGACGATCTCGTTCTCGCACCGGGTCGGCACGAACCGGGTGGCCTGCGCGTAGTTGTACGGGTCCTCGTCGTACGGTTCGAAGCACCGGTACGCCGCCAGCGCCGCGGGTACCTCCCCCGGCTCGTTCTCCCGCAGGTACAGCAGGATCTCCCGGAGCGACTCCCACAGCGAGTACACGTCCAGCCCGTGGAAGCCGGCCCGGTCGGCCGGGTCGACCGTCGCGTTGTGCTGGCGCAGCCAGCGGCAGAAGTCGACGACCTCCTCGTTGGCCCACATCCAGGTCGGCCAGCGCTCGAATGCGGTGAGCGCGGCACGTGGGTCGTCCGGCTCGCCGTCGAGCAGGCGCACGCTGCGGTCGACCCGGGCACAGTCCGGCCAGTCGCCCTCCACGGCCACGAAGGAAAACCCGCACTCGGCGATCAGCCGCTGGGTCAGCGCCGCCCGCCACTGGTAGAACTCGTGGGTACCGTGGCTGGCCTCGCCCACCAGTGCCACCCGGGCGTCGCCGATCCGGTCCAGCAGCACGTCCAGGTCGCCGGGGTCGGCCAGCGGCGCGGTCAGGGCGATGACCTCGTCCCGGTACCGTGTCATGATCTTCTCCCCCGCAGCCGTGTGCCCCGCACATCCACGCCGTGTTTGCTCGCACCGTGCCCGCTCGCACCGCGCCTGCCCACGCCATGCCTACCCGGACCCGCCACCGGAAAACTCGTGCGCCGAGGCGGGCCGGCCCGATCGGAGCGGCGCGGTGGGAGCGGCGCGGTTGGACGACCGCCCGGCGGGTAGCGGATGACCAGGAGGTACGGCCATGGGAAGCATCCGCGTGGGCAGCCCCGCGTTCGGCGACCACGACGAGATTCCGGGACGGTACACGCAGACGGGCGAGAACGTCTCACCACCGCTGGAGTGGTCGGGGTTGCCGGACAGCGCGACCGAACTCGTGCTGATCTGCGAAGACCCGGACGCGCCGGGCGGCAGCCCGTTCCTGCACTGGCTGGTGACCGGCATCGATCCGGGGTCGGCCGGGGTGAGCGAGGGGCAGCCGCCACCCGGCGGCAGAGAGTGGCCCAACGGGTTCGGTGACGCGGGCTGGGCCGGACCGCAGCCACCTGCCGGCGATCCGGCGCACCGGTACGTCTTCCACCTGTACGCGCTGGGACAGCCGATCCAACTGCCGGACGCGCCGACCGCGTACGACGTGCACCAGCACGTCGACAACGCCGCCGTGGCCAGTGGCAGCACCGTCGGCATGTTCCAGCGGTGACCGGCGGCCGAGATGCGCGCGGGAACCATGGATCTGGCGGACAAGCGGCGGATGGCCCGGCGGCTCATCGGCCGGACCGGTCGTGGCTTCGCGGAGCGGGCCGGTTTCCCGGTGACCAACAACCCGGCCACCCTCTTCCAGTTGCTGTGCCTGTCGGTGCTGGGAGCCGCCCGGCCCGACCTGGACGCCGCGGTACGGTCCGCCCGGGCGCTGCGCGAGCGCGGTTGGGACACGCCGGCGCGATTGGCCGCGTCACCGGATGACCGGCGGCTGGCCGCCATTCGCGGCGCTGACCCGCGACGCGACGCCCGGCGGATGGCCACCGAACTCCGGGCGCTGGCCCAGGCGATCGCCGAGAAGTATCAGGGCGACCTGCGGCGGCTTCGGGCGGCCGCGCGGCGCGATCCGGACCGTGAACGGCAACTGCTGCGGGCGCTCCCGGGGGTCAGCGACGCGGCCGTCGACCTGTTCTTCCGCGAGGTGCAGGCCGGGTGGCGGGAGATCGCGCCGTTCGCGGACCGGCGGGCGCTGGCGGCCGCGCGCAAGCTCGGGTTGGGCCAGACGACGGCCGACCTGTACGAGGTCGCCGGCGGCGGGGAGTCGGAGAAACTGGCCTGGCTGGTCGGCGCGCTGGTCCGGGTGGACCTGGACGGCAGCTACGACCGGGCCCGGCGGCTATCTCACCCCTAGCGCCCACTTTTCGCGGAGAGCGACCGACCCGGCAGAATGGCGCGCAAGCCACCGGGACAGGAGCACGCGCGTGAAGGTCTTCCTCTCCACCGACATGGAGGGCACCGCCGGGGTCGTCGACTGGTCCCAGTGCCGCCCGCCGAGCCCGGAGTACGAGTACTACCGCACCCTGCTCCAGGCCGAGGTGAACGCGGCCATCGACGGTGCCCTCGCGGCCGGGGCGCGGGAGTTCCTGGTCAACGACTCACACTCGACGATGCAGAACCTGCGCCCCGATCAGTTGCACGGCGGCGCGTCGTACCTGTCCGGCCGGCACAAGCCGCTGTACATGATGCAGGGTCTGGATTCGTCGTTCGACGCGGTGTTCTTCGTGTCCTACCACGGCTCGATGAGCTCGGCCGCGTCCGTGCTCTCGCACACGTACAACCCTCGGGCGATCGCCGACGTCCAGCTCAACGACGTGGTGACCGGCGAGTCCGGGATCAACGCGCTGGTGGCGCAGGCATACGGCGTACCGGTCGTGCTCATCACCGGCGACAGCACCACCGCCGACGAGGCCGTGCCGTTCTGCCCCGGCATCGAGACCGTGGTGGTCAAGGAGTCCATCACCCGGTTCGCCGCCGCCGGACTGCATCCCGAGCGTGCCCGCGAGGCGATCCGGGCCGGCGCGCGGCGCGCGTTGGAGCGCCTCGACTCGTTCTCCGCGCCGGCGATCGCGCTACCGGCGACGCTGTCCGTCCGGTTTCTCAACGGCGACCTCGCCGACCTCGCCACCTGGCTGCGCGGTGTCGAGCGGATCGACGAGAAGACCGTGGTGATGACCGACGACGACCCGCTGCGACTGTTCCGTACGTTCATCACGACGATCCTGCTCACCCGCGCGATCGCCGAGTAAACCCTGTCCTGCGGGCCGCCCTGTCCCGCGGGCCGCCGGGCGATCGGCGGGACGGCGCGCGGCCCGTGAGGCCCGCGACCGCTCTCGCAGGCCGGGCCTCACGGGTGCGGACGGTCAGCTGGCCGACGCCTGGGCGAGTGCCTGCCTGAGGGCGTTCAGCTGGGCGACCTGCCAGTCCTGGAAGGACGCACCGGCCGGGGTCAGTGTCTCGGTGATCGTGCTGACCGGGATCCCGGCGGCTTTGGCCTCGTTCACCTGCGCCTGCACGTCCGGGGTCGCGTTCTGGCTGTTGTACACGTAAAGCTTGATCTGCTTGCTCTTGATCTGGTGGTCGATCGTCGCCTTGTCCTGCGCGCTCGGATCACCGCCCTCACTGATATCGGTCAGAAAGGCCGGCGGAGTGAGCAGGTTCAGACCCAACGCCGGAGACAGCATCGCGAAAATCGACTCCGACGCACCGACGGGAGTACCCGAATAGGTCGCCTTGATCGACGCGATCGCGTCGAAATACGCCTTGAGGTTCTGATTGATCACGGTGTCGTGCTGGGTGGTGAAGAACGACGCGTCGGCCGGGTCGATCTTCTTGTAGTCCGCGGTGATCTGATCGATGACCTGCCGCACGTTGTCCGGGTTGTACCAGCGGTGGGGATTGTCGCCATCCTTCGCGCCGACCAGGTCACCGACGGTCAGCGTGGTACGGGACGAGGACGGGTTGGCCTCGGCGAGCTTGGTCGCCCAGGCGTCGTAGCCGACCCCGTTGACGATGGCGAGCTTCGCCCCGGCGATGTCGCGGCCGTCGGCGGCGGTGGGTTCGTAGTCGTGGGGGTCGGAGTCCGGGTTGTTGATGATGCTGGTGACCTTGACGTGCGAGCCACCCAACTGCTGGGCGAGGCTGCCCCAGAAGTTCTCGGCGGCGACCACCGTGATGACACCGGAGCCGCCGGACGACGAGGCGCCCGGGGCGGTAGTGGAGCAGGCCGAAAGTGCCGCGGCCGCCAGCACGGCCAGGCCGGCCGAGGCGACGAGGGGGCGGCGACGCCGGGCGCGGCCCGGCGAAGAAGTCGAGGACATGTCAGAGCTTTCGTGAGTACGTCTGCCTTCTGGCCCGACGTTAACGAAAACCGGTTCCGTTATCAAATGCGCTGAGCGGCATGGATTCGGCAGGTCACGGCGTTGGCTCCCGGATACCGGACGTCCCTTTACCGGCCTGCTGCGCCGCTGTTCGGGTTCGGCCGGCGGCACCGGTACGGGTGCAGGAATGACGGGACCGGCCGGGGGTAACACCCACGATGGAGGGGGGCGATGTCGATGGCCCAGCACGGCAGCCACAAGTACGAGATCAAGCGCAACCGCCTGCGGAACGAACTGGACAACAGCGGGATTCCGGACAAGCGCGCGGACAACCTCGCGAACGACATCCTGGCGAACGACCACCCGACGAAGAGCCGTACCCTGCCCACCCCGAGGCTCCTGCGGTACCTGCGCAAGCTGACCCGGAAGTCCAGCGCGGGCCGCGGGCGGCGCTGACCCGGCGCCTCCCGCAGGCTGCTGTCGCTGTCGCTGTCGCCGCCGCTGTCGCTGCCGCCGCCGCCGTCGGCGTTGGCGCATCGCGGTCGGCGGATCGCGGTCGCCGCATCGCGGGGGGCGCAGCGCGGCACGGCGGCCACAGGCAGCGACGGCAGTTGCGGTCGCTCGCGCGGGGGCGCGGTTCAGCCGTCGGACTCGGCCGCAGCGGCCCGCCCCGCGCCGAGGTCGCGCCCGGCCGCGACGAGCAGCGGTACCGCCGCGAGCAGCGTGGCCAGCCGCAGCCCGCTCGCGGCGACGAGCGGCGCGCGCAGGCTCAGCCAGTGCGCGAGGAAGCCGCCGAGCACGCCGCCGAGGGAGATCGTCCCCCAGCTGATCATCCGGTACGCGCTGTTGACCCGGCCCAGCAGGTTGCCGGGGACGATGTCCTGGCGCAGCGAGACGGTCACCACGTTCCACACCATGGACGCGACGCCGGACAGCGCGAACAGCGCGCCGACGAGCACGATGTCCGGGGCCAGGCCGGCGCCGAGATAGGCCAGTGCCGTAGTGATCAGAGCCGCCACGAGCGCGCTCCGGGCGCCGATGGCGCGCACCAGTCGCCGGTTGACGAGGCTGCCGGCGACCCCGCCGAGCGCCTGGGCCGCGAGCAGGATCCCGTACCCGCGGGCGGAAAGCCCGAACGTACCGGTGGCCAGCAGTACCATCGTCGACCACGCCAGCTGGTTGCACAGGTTGTTCACGCCGACGATGGCCGCGAGGCCGCGCAGCAGCCGGTGGTTGGCAAGCCAACGCAGCCCCTCGGTGATGTCCGCGATGAGCGACGCCAGGCCGAGCGACGCCAAGCCGCGGGAAGCGGTCACCGGCGTCGCCTGACGTTGCTGGCGCAACGGAGCCGCGCTGGGTTGCTGGCGCAACGGAGCCGCGCTGGGTTGCTGGCGCAAGGGAAGCCGCACGATCAGAGCGGCGGACACGAGGAACGACACCGCGTCGAGCGCGAACGGCAGCCCGGCCGACGCCGCGAACAGCAGGCCGCCGATCGGCGGCCCGACGAATCGCTCGGTCACCGTCTGGCCGGCGTACTGGGCCGCGTTGGCGTTCTGGAGCTGACCCGGGGAGACCACCTGCGGAAGCACCGACTGCGCGGCGTTGTCGAAGACCGTTTCGGCGGTACCGAGCAGAAGCGCCGCCGCGCACAGCAGCCAGATTCGGGCGAGGTGGGTACCGGCCGCCAAGGCGATGACGGCCACCACCGTCGCCTGCACCGCCTGCGCCACCCACATCAGGCGACGCCGGTCGATCCGGTCGGCGAGCGCGCCGGCCACCAACGAGAACAGCAGCCACGGCAGGTAGGCGGCGGTGGACACGGCGGCGACCAGCCGGGGGTCACGGGTCAGGCTCACCGCCAGCAGCGGCAGCGCGGCGGCCGTGGCGCCGTCGCCCAGGCCGCTCGAGATGGTCGCCGTCCAGAGTCGCCAGTATCGGCGGGGAAGCGGCTCGGTGGTCCGGACAGCGGACGCGGTCGTGGTCACCACCAGACAATCCCGGAGCCGGCCGGGTCGACTCTACGATTTAGAGCCGAGCTAACGCCTAGGGATGGTGACGACGTGCTTTTGATCCGGCTGTCCGCCGACGACATCGCGCTGACCCGGTTCGCGGTCTCCCCGCTGGGCGAGACGGTCGCGGCGGCCCGGCTGCTGCTGGCCTCCGGCACGCACGCGGTGCACCTGTCGTGGATCCGGTGGGCCCGGGCGGAGCTGGCCCGCGACCCGATCGACCTCGGCCTCATCGCCGCGATGTTCGCCCGGCCACATGTGCGCCCGCACTTCCTCACCCCGGCGCCGGACACCAGGATGCCCGACTTCGACGACGAGCTGGACGAGCTGCGCCGTACCCGGGCGGCCGACGTACGGGCGAGCATGACGCGTACCTTCGGCCGGCCCGGCGACCTGCCGGCTCCGCTGCGACCGCTGTACGACGACCCCGACCGCGAGCTGCCCCGGCTCGCCGACGACCTCCGGAGCTTGTGGACCCGCCTGATCGCGCCGCACTGGCCGCGCATCGCCCGCGTCCTGGACGCGGACATCGCGCACCGCGGCCGGCGCCTGGCCGACCTCGGTATCGGTGGCCTGGCACCCGAGCTGGACCCGTCGATGTCCTGGACCGCGGACGGTCTCGCGCTGCTGCCCTGGGTCAGCCCCGACTGTGAGCTGCGGGCCAGCGAGGGCGGCCTGGTGCTGATGCCGTCCGTGTTCGGCTGGCCCACCACGAAGGTGAAGATGTCCACCACCACCTACACCACGCTGCGGTACCCGGCGCGGGGCGTCGGCGGTCTCTGGGAGCACCAGGCTCGTCCGCCCGTCGCGACCGCACCGCTGACCCGGCTGCTCGGCCGTCCCAGGGCCACCATCCTGTACCGGCTCGCAACCCCGGGCAGCCCCGCCGACCTGGCGCGCGACCTGCGGGTCACCCCGAGCGCCGTCAGCCAGCACCTGGCCGCGCTGCTCGCCGCCCGCCTGGTTGCCCGGGAGCGCCGAGGCCGGACCGTGCTCTACCTGCGTACGCCGCTCGCGGACGCGCTGTGCGAACCGGATCCGGCCGGCGCCCGGCCCGTGCCCTGACGCCGGTGGCAGCTACACCGGTTCGAGCCCGCGGTGCGGCAGCGGCGGAAGCTCGACGCGGATCGGGTCGCCGGGGCGCACCGTACCGCCGGTCAGCACCACGCCCATCACCCCGGCCTTTCGGATCAGCCCGCCGTTCTCGTCGCGGCCGAGCACCGCGGACATCAGCCCGGACTGGAACCCGTTGAGCTGAACGCAGGGATTGCGCAGGCCGGTCACCTCGACGACCGCCGAGTCTCCCAGCCGCAGCCGGGCGCCCGTCGGCAGGCCGAGTAGGTCGACACCGCGCGTGGTGATGTTCTCCCCCATGTCGCCTGCGGACACAGTGAAACCCGCGTCACGCAACTCGTCGTGGAGTTCGGAGTGGATGAGGTGTACCTGGCGCAGGTTCGGCTGGCTCGGGTCGCGGGCGACCCGGGAACGGTGCTGGACCGTCTCGCCCAGGTGCGCGTCACCCTCCACGCCGAGCCCGGCCAGCAGCCGGATGCCGACCCGGTTCTCCTTGCTGAACACGTGCTCCGCCGTGCTGCTGACCGCCGTGACCGTCGCGTCCATCGCTTCCCCCGTTCTCATCCGGCGCCGCCCGACAGCGCCCTTCTCATCCGACGCCACTCCACAGCGCCCGTTCTCAACCGGCGCCACTCCACAGCGCCCTTTCTCATCCGGCGCCACTCCACAGCGCCTTCGTGTAGGCCAGCCGCAGGCCGTTGCGCTCCATGGTGCGCTGGCTCGCGCTACCAGTCGCGGTGTGGCCGACGATGAGGTCACACCCGGCCTCACGCGCCGCCGCCGCCCGGTGGCGCACCAGCGCGCCCTGGACGCCCCGGCCGCGGTACTCGGGCAGGGTCGCGGCCGTGGCCAGGTAACCCACCCCGTCGGCGAGGAACAGCAACCCGACACCCGCGACCACGGTACCGATCCGGGCTCCGTAGAACCGGACATCCGAGCGCCCGGCGAGCACCCGTACCGACTCGGCCATCGCCGCCCGGTGCCGGTCGGGGAACCCGAAGCCGGTGGCGTACACCCCGGCGAACTCGGCGGGGTCCAGAAGTCCAATGTGGACGGACGGGTCGGCGGGGCCGCCGGTCACGACTCGCGACGCCTCGGCGTACAGGCCGGCATAGAACCCGGTCTGCGTCAGGCCCTCAGCGGCCAGCGCGGCGAACAGCCCGGGCGCGGCCTGGGCGGGCACCACGTCCACGCGCAGCGGCTTGCCGTGTCCGGCGTACCACGCGGCCAGCTCGGGCAGGCTGTCCACACACGCGGCGGTCAACCCCATGACGTGATTGAACAGCGGGTTGGGCAGGGCCTCGACGAGGAACGCCCAGCCCTGGCCGACCGGGCGCACGGTAGCACCGAAGGGGTTGCCGGGAACCCGCGCGAGTGCACCCACCCGCACCCGCAGGTAGTCGCTGTCGACCCGCTCAACCCGGGCGGCGGCATCCTGCGACAACAACACGCGGCAAGGATGCCGGCCGCTCGACCACGAGGTCAACCTCCTTTCACAGGTCGCGTCCAGACCCTTCACCCCACCGATGTCCCATGGCCGCGACTGTTCCCGACGGCCCCGACTCTCGGTGACCCCGGCTCCCGGTGACCCCGGCCGTCGGGGAACCCGGCCCTCGGTGACCCCGGCCCCGGTGACCCGGCCCTCGGTAACCCCGGCCTCCGTGCGGCCTGGAGCTACAGGCGGCCCCGGCTTTTCGGCGGCTCCAGCCTCCGGGTGGCCCCGACCTCCAGGCGACTCCGGCTTTCGGTGGCCTTGACCTCCAGGCGTCCCGACCACCGGGCGCCCCGACCTCCAGGCGGCCCCGACATTGGGTGGCTCCAACCTCCGGGTGGCCACGGCCGTTCTGCTAGCCCCGACTTACGGTGGATCCGACCTCCGAGCAGCCCCGACCTCCGAGCGCCCCCTTTCGGCGGCCCGATCTCCGAACAGCCCCGACCTCCGAACAGCCCTCACTCTCGGTGGCCCGACCTCCGAGCAGCCCGGACTTCCGGGCGGCTCCGGCTTTCGGCGACTCCGACCTCCGGGTGACGACGCCGCTCTGGTGGCCCACGACTCTCCCCGGTGGCTGCGACGGTTCGGTGGGCTCTACTCGCGTCGGTGGTAGTGGTTGCGGCGGGGTTGCTGCTCCGCGTCGATATACGGAGGTGGGATGAATTCGGGTAGGCTGTCGGCGGCGATCCTCACCTGCCACTGGCCCTGATGAATCACGCGGTGATGGTG
>NZ_BONZ01000097.1 GCF_016862975.1 Rugosimonospora africana | reverse complement strand
AGTGCTCGGCCGAAGAACCTCCGAGCCACAGCGGCGTCTCGGCGGTCCGAGACCGGCACGTCGATGACCTGCCCGTACTGGTCGACCGCCCGGTACACGTACTGCCAAACTCCGTTGACCTTGACGTAGGTCTCGTCGACGTGCCATCTGTCGCCCGGCGAGTGGCGGCAGAGCTGGGCGGCCACGCTCAGCAACGGTGTGAACCGCTGGACCCATCTGTACACGGTGACGTGATCGACTTCCACGCCGCGTTCGGCCAACAGTTCCTCAACGTCGCGATAGGACAGGTTGAAGCGTAGATACCAACGCACGGCGACGACGATCGCCTCGGGCGGGAACCGGAAACCCGCGAACGCCGACCTCGCAGGCAACCACGGAACAGATCGAGTCGATGACTTCACTGCTCAAGTCTGCCCCGATCTTGCCAACGCTCAATGCAAGAGAACCGTCAATGAGTTCGTCGAACACCATAGTCTGCTCACGATCACGCACGGATAAACAGGGCTCCTCTTGTGGCGGACGATGCAGGCAACCGTACCTCCGGCATGTCGACCAACGCCCTCGGCGCGGCGGCGGAAGCCAGACATGAGATCCGCGCATTCGCGGTAACGAACAGTGCCCAGCACACAATCGCTCACCCGACTAGGTTAGAACCACGACGATTCGTAGAATCAATCGAGGCAAGCACGACCAGCATGGTCTCGGCTACCGCGATCGACGTGCTCCGCGCACGCCAGCCGAAACCAGAACGCCGCTGCGTCGACCCACCAGTTCCGCGAACCCCTGAGAGTGGCAACCGTGACCTCGTACACCATCACCATCACACCCGACGACAGCAGTGGGGCAAGTACCACACTGCGACTGGACACCAGCGCCGGCGACGCCACGCTGACCGACCTGCACCTGCACGCGGCGGCTGGCCTGGCTACCGGGGTACTCCCCTCCATCGACTACAACCTGCTGCTGCGAGCCATCGCGCCGACGACGCCGACCCCCGTACTGACCGCCATGCCAGCGGCCGAGGCAGTCGACGCCGCACCGGCAATGGTGCAGGGGCAGGCCTCGCCGAGCGAGGCGAGCACGTCAGCGGCCAAGCGCGCGCCACGTAAGGCCCGCGCCGCCAAGGCTGCGGTTGCGGCCACCCCAGTCGACGCGCCGGCCGTCCCGGCTAAGGGGACCCGGTCGCGCGCGGCCAGCAGGGCCACCACCGCGCCGGCCGCCCGGGCAGTCCCGGCCAAGGCGACCGCCGCTGAGGCGACTCCGGCACGTCGCCGACGCTCCGCGGCGACCAAGGCGACCGCCGCGAAGTCGACCGCGAAAGCGACCAAGGCGACGGGAGTGAGCGCCGACACCACCAAGGCGAAGAAGTCAACCAAGACCGCTCCGGCCAAGAAGGCCGCGACCCGGAGCACTGCGGCGGCGGCCAGAGATCGGGCGTACCGGCGGATGCCCGACGACTTCGCGGTCGTGCTCCAGCAGGCCGGCAGCGCCGCGGCGGTGGCCGAGCACTACAACGTGCCCCGGCACACCGCATACGGCTGGATTCGCCGTCTGCGTGCCTCCAAGGCCACGGCCGCCAGCTGATCAGCGACGAGCTGCATCGGCCGTTTCCGCAGGATGCCGCGTTCCCCTGCGGCATCCTGCGGCTATCCGATCCGTCTTCGCTGCGGACGCGGCGTGGCCTCCGGGTTTTCCAACCCCCGGTCCATCCCGCCGGTGAGAGGAAGTCGGGATGCGTTGGCGTTCAGGCGGACCGCGCGGTGCGGAATATTCTCCGCGCCCGGTACGCCCGATGCTTCGGCTTCTGGTTATGCCGCTTCCGCGTCGTGCCGGACGACCATGCGACCGGTCAGGTCGGAGAGACCGGCGTGTCCTGGGTGTTGCCGCGCGTCCCTGTCGGTGTGCTGGGGGCCGACGATCGTCGCGGGTGCGATCTCGCGATTCGCGCGGATGGTCTGCCGCGTGCGCCGCAACGCGGTGATCAATCGGTCGATTCCGGCCATGTTCAACTCGGCGCCGCCGTCGCCGCCTGCGATCTGCAGGTAGGCGAAAGGGTCCGGGCTCATCGCACTGTTGCAGAGCAACGTGGACGGTCCCGGAAGTCGGGCCGATCGTGAAGGGCACATCGGCGAGCGTGCAGTGGTGCAACAGCTCGTTGCCCGGCGGACGGGCATCCTTGATCTCGAATTTTAGGTGTCCTTCACGCCATGGGGCGCGTCGCGGGCACAGGTAGCGCGCCCAACGGCCGTCGCGGACGGCCGGGAGGGGATGAACACCCGCCGCGCCGGCAGCGGCTGGCACCCGCCATTCCTCAATTCGGCGGCCAGCTCATCAAGCAGCCGGGCAACCCCGTACTCCTCGACCTGGGCCAGAATGGTCTTGTCGACGCCCGGCGCACCGTAGTTACGGCGCACCGCGACCCACGCCCGCCACAAGACGTCTCTGCGGAAGACCTTGTCCCGCAGCGCACGGAACCGACGTCCGGGATCGGCCTTGGCCGCCCGGCACAGCGCATGCCGCAAAGCTCGAACCGGGTCCAACACGGACCCCGACGCGGCGGGACTAGCCAAAACGGCACTCACCGGGCCCCCCTTTCATCAGCAATAGGCATCGACGAAGCAGCGGCCCTTCCCATCACCGACGGTTATGTTGTCCGCCCGGCTCAATCGGTACTACGGCCGCCTCCGACTCCCTCTCGGCCAGCCATCCACTTCCCGAGGCCATCGGTTATAGGACACCGCGCTCCGGCGACACTCCGCAGGGCACCGAGCCGGGCAGGGTCTCCCCAGTTCCCGCCGCCACCATCTGAATGTTCCGCACTCCATACGCCGGGGAGTTCCTCGCGGCTGCAATCCAGGACCTACCCCGCTTCCATGGCCTTCGCCCTGATTTCGGGGGCTCGGCGCTCCCTCTGCCCCACCCCGTAGGGCGAGACCTCTAACGACGCCGCAGGCTTCGCGTCATGCTACGGACCGCGCAGTCGCTCCCCCTGACAAGGCTTTCGACGCTGGGCTTCGACCAGGTCCGTTTCCAGACCCAGCCGCCAGCCTGCTACCGGGCCTCCTGGCAGCTACCCGGACCGGACTCCTACCGGCGGGCGACGACGAGCTTACGACCCCAGATGAACTACACACTCACCTCCAGGTCCGCTGGGCGCACGAAAGACCGAGGTTAGTTCCTGGTGCACAGGCCGCCAGGTGATCCGGCGGATCCCGCCACTCCGCGTCGGGTGGCGGGATCCGAGTGCGAGGGGTGTCAGCAGGTTGCCGAGCCGCCGTTGGCCACGGTACGGATGGTGGAGCTGTCGCGGATGGCCACGAAGTTCTTGGTGTACGCGTCGAAAACCGTCGAATTCTCGATCTGCAGCAGTGTTTCGTCCGACTGACGCAGGGAGTTCGTACTCCAGTTGTGGCTTCCCGTCCACACGATCTTCCGGTCCGGCGCGCCGTAGTAGTCGCCCTCGACCTCGAGGTACTTCGAGTGGATCCAGATACTGTCGCTGTCGCAGTAGTAGCGCACCAGCGGCCCATGGTAGCTGCCCGCCGCCTTCAGCAGGTCCTTCATCGACGTCACCTGAAGCGCGTTCGACGGGTCGTAGGTCATCGCCACCTCGACGTAGCATCCCGCTGCGTCCAGCGACCACAGCTTGCTCGCCAGGTAGTCACGGCTGAAGATGTCCATCGCGACCCGGATGATGGTGCGGTTCGTGCCGTCCTGCGTACCCACGACGGAGTTCCCGAAACAGCTGACATGGTCGAGGACCGTCTCGATGGTATCCTCGCTCGGGTCCTCGTACGGGCTGTCCCCGGAGGTTTCCCGCCGCGGGTAGTGGTGCACCTTCGCGTCGCCCGACGCCACCGGTACCCGAGTGTCGTAGTAGTTGTTGTTCGGCTTCTGCTCCTTCTGGTCCTCGAAGTAGGCGTTGTAGTCGTTCCAGATGCCCGTGTTGCCGACCAGGATCAGCGCGTTGTTCCAGCCCTTCAGGCCGTCCCGCCCGTTGTGCAGGTTGGCCGAGGACTGCACCACCACATCGGTCGCGCCGCTGGTGGAGGAGAACAGGAAGTACTTGTTGTGGTTGATGGCGTCCACGCTGCCCAGCACCCGGGTGCCGATACAGCCGCGATCCGCCGGGCAGGCCAGCGCCCAGGAGGCCGCGGACAGGTTGGTACCGAGGTCACCGGCGAGCGTGGTCCACGGCCCCAGCGCGGTCTCCTTGTGGTCGAAGATGACCTGCACGCCGACCCCGCGGTCATGGGCGGCCACGAGCGCGTTCGGGATGGTGCTGTCGTCCGCGTAGTACATGGACATCCGGATCCGCGCGCCGGCCGGGGTACCCTCGATCAGCGACGTGATCTTGTCCTGGATGGTGGAGTGTCCACCGTCGACGGTGGGATCGTTGAACACCGCCCCGGTAACGACGGTGGCTGCCTGCGCGGGCAGTGTGGTCAGCCAGGCAGCGAGGGCAATAATCGCCACGAACCCGCCGCCGATCGAAAGTTTTCTATGAGACATGGCGTGAAACCTACCGGTGCTGCGGTGCTCCGTCTAACCGTTGTCGGCGCACACCGTCCAGGCGGCCGCACCGTACCAGTCAGCAGGTAAGTGACCTCCTGCAGTCGAGGCATGCGGCAAGGATCCCCTAGCTGGTGGACCGGCCGTTGAACGACTCACACGTACCGTTCTGCCAGGGGGAGCCCGGGTCGATGAGGGAATCCGGATTCAAGACGGTCGCCGGACCGCGAGCAAGCATGGCGACCAAATCCCAGACGATCGTGACCAATGCCATCACCACCCTGAAGTACGCGGAGAGCGCCAATCTGCTCAACAAAGTGAGCCCGCCGCTGACCATGAGTGAGCTGAACCAGGCCGAGAAGCGCGCCCAGACCATCGCGGCGGTGCACATGCAGGCCGAGAAGCAGTACGCGAGCCTGCTTGCCGACTCGGGCACGTTCGCGAGGGACAACGCGGCCAGTACGGGCCTGAACGAAGGCGACCTGAAGAACATGCTGCTGGCCAGCGCGGAGCCAACAAGGACAGCCTGACGCCCGCGCAGCAGACCCAGATGGCGGCGTTGTAGCAGGACCGGACCAACAGCGGCAATCTTCGGGTCAACGCCGATACCTTGGCGACCCTCCAGAGCAACCACCTCGAAGACCTGGCTGGCTGGCAACGCCTGGGGGTCAACAACCTGAACCTCGGCAACGGTTCGGTCGGCGACCGGATCAACACGATCGCCACCTCCGGCGACCACGACCAGATCGGCACCGTCGCCCTCAACCACTACCTGAACGCCGCGCGCTCCGATTACGACAAAGGCAAGCTCGTCTCCGAGGACGACGTGATCAAGCAGGCGGCGCAGCATCAGAACAAGTCGCCGAAGTATGTGCAGGACATCGTGAATTGCTACAACACGAAGAAGCCGCAGTCGGCGCCGTCGATGTTGAAGGCGTAACGGACCGGCCTTGGCAACCACGCAGCGGTCAGCGGCGCCAGAGCGGGCAGCGGTCGACGTCGCGGTGGCGCTGGCCGGTTTAGGGCTGGCCGCCGCGACACGTCGGTGTGCGTTCAGACAGCCCAGTAGAACGAGTGCACAGTCCGCAGAAAAGTGTCGTTGACGGGCCAGGTGCTGTCTGCCGTGAGGATCCGGCAGACGCCGGTGTAGTTGGTGCCGGAGCACAAGACCAGCAGAGGACCGCCCGTCAGGGTCTTGTTGACAACATCGCCGATGTTGCCGAGGACCGGCAAGTTGAATCCGTTGGCTCCGGAGCCCCCGCCGTTGAACACTTCGGCGCTCAGGTCCGGAACCGAAGTTCCGACCGGATACCAGGTCGTCGCGGAAGGATGTCCGTTGAAGAGATTCACCAGGTAGAACAAGCAGGCCGAGTTGAGGGGACAGGTCGTCGACTGGCCGACCTGCGCCTGAGCCGTGGCCGCGCCCAACGCGATGACCGGCACGGCGGCCGCGACCGCGACCGCGACGGACAACAGAATTCTTTTCAAGCGCATCAGTGATCCTCCCGATCAGCACTTGAGGTCGATTGCCCGCCAGACACATGGCCTTGCCTCGTCTATCGGGCCTCATCACTATATGAGGCCCACCAACTGTCACCCTTGCTGTCCCGGACATGTCCGGACACGGGGCGAACATTCACCAAGGTAGCGGAGTTGTCCGCCGTGACGCGCACCGGACAACAGCGGACACCCGGTGTGCACGGTGGGTGTCTTACCACCCGGCCCGGGGTTCGATTCGTTCCCACAGCCCGTCCAGCACGATCCACGGAGGATGCTCACCCTTCCTCGCAGTCCAAGATCGTATCGACCGTCCACCCAGGACGAGACCCCAAGATCCGTTTCGTGAGGACTTCTTAAAGCACAGGCACGGCCGGCGTCATCGCCCGGCGACCGCCGATGACACGGCGAACCTGCGGACGTTGGCAACAGCAGATTCCCGGCCCGTCGGCGAACCGCCAGCCGACCAGTGACGGCGCCGTGGGAGCAGGCCGAGTGGCCTGTACCGCCGGCATCGTCAGATTGCCTGCGGCCCGTTCCACACCCCGGTTGCGCCTGCCCAGGTGACGGTCAGCGTACCCTCCGCATTAACGGCGAAGACATCGATCTGATCTAGGCCGAACTGTTGAGACGCCGCGACGCCGGTGCCGGTAGGGAGAGCGCCGGGCTGGCCGATCGGTGTCGGTCCAAACCATGGGCCAGCGGCCTGCACCCAGGTGACGGTCAGCCTGCCCGTCTGGTCAATGCCGAAGACGTCGGTCGTGTTCGCAGCCCCGAACTGTTGCGAAACCGCGAGGACGGTGTCGGAGGGGAGCGTGGTGGCGGCCAGGTTCCCAGGTCCGTGCCACGGCCCGGTTCCGGCCACCCAGGCATTGGTCAGGTTACCCGCCGCGCTAACGCCAAACACATCGGTTTGGTTGGATATGCCGAACTGCTGAGAAGCTGCAACAGGCACGCCGAAGGCGTATCCGCCGGTGCCGATCACCTGCGGGCTGGACCAGGCACCCGCCCCCTGTACCCAGGTGACGGTCAGCTGGCCGGAGATGTTGACGGCGAAGACGTCGGTCTGATTGGGCGCCCCGAACTGCTGGGAGACCGCGACTTCGCCAGCACCCGGGAAGATGGCACCGCTGAGAATGACCGGTCCGTTCCACGAACCGCCGTTCTCCGACCAGATGACGGTCAGCTGACCCTCCGCGTTGATAGCGAAGACGTCGGTCTGGTTGGCCGCACCGAACTGCTGGGAAATCGCGACTGGGGACCCGAAATCGTAGGTGCTGGCGTTGCTGATCGCGGTCGGTCCGTGCCACGTGGTGCCGGCCCCGTCTGTCCAGGTGACCGTCATCGCGCCGGCGATGTTCACGGCGAATACATCGGTCCGACCGGGCGCGCCAACCTCTGGACCGGCCGCGATCGCCCCACCAACGGGAAACACGCTGCGATTGGTGATCGGGGCGGGGCCCTGCCAGGCGCCGGCACCATCCACTTTGGCCAGAGTCAGCGCGCCGCCAGTGTCGATCGTGAATACGTCGGTGCGGTTACCGGCGCCGACCTCCCGAGTCGCGGCGATCGGGAATCTCTTCAGCGGATGGACGACGCTGGGGGAATCCGGAGCCGCGCTCGCCGGGCTCGGCCGCCCCCAGGTGGTCAGTGGCACCGTGGCGACCGCCGCCAGGGTAATGATCGCCAGAAACCTCTGCGCTGTACGCATTGCATCTCCTCTTAAATCCGGATACCGGCCAGATACGTCGGCGGCCGGTGCCACCGGGAGGCCCGGCGCACCGGCCGCCGTCCGGCGACTGGGCTGCTTCGGATGCCGGCGCGGTACACCCGCAGTGCGTGAGTCCGCAACCGGTGTGCCCACATCGTCCCCTAATGAGCATTCGGTGTGCGCTCAGGCACCGACACCCCAATAGAATGAGTGCACACTGAGGAGGAACGGCGTGTTGATGATCTCACTGTCTGCCGCGATGACCTGGCAGAGGCCGGTGTAGTTGGTGCCGCTGCAGAGGACGACGTAATACGTCCCGGTCGTGTTTAGGTTCTCGGCAGTGCCAATGTTGCCGACGACCGGAAGGTTGTATCCGTTGTAGTCGGGGTTCCCGCCGTTGAACACTTCGCCGGTCAAGTCCGGCATCGGGGTGCCGGTCGGATACGACGTGAACGCCGACTTGTGTCCGTTGATTTTCGCGGGGTAATACAGGCAGAGGGCGAAGAAGGGGCAGGTCGGGTTGCCGACCTGCGCCTGTGCCGGGACGGCGCCCAACGCGATGACCGGCAGAGCGGCCGCGAGCGCGACCGCGGCCGACAACAGGAGTCGTTTCAAGCGCATCAGTGATCCTCCGATCGGGACGTGGAGTCGATTGCCCGCTAGACACAAGACCTCGCCGATCTATCGAGCTTCATCACTGTATAGGGTCAACCAACTACCACCCTCGTTATCCCGGACACGTCCGGACACCGGGGAACATTCACCAAGGCGGGGTGCGTTGTCCGCCGTGGCGCGCACCGGACGACAGCGGACAGCCCGGTCCGCGTGGCCGGTACCTTCACATAGCCCGGCTGGCGGCGTAGGCGCGCAGCAGGTCGTGCATGCCGTGCCGGCCACCCATCGTGGGATGGATGAGGTGGGCGCGGGCGAGCATATCGAGGCTACGCTGCGCCGTCGAGAGGTCGCCGTTGACCAGCGCGGCCGTGTCGTAGGCGTCGAAGTCCGCACCGGAGTACAGGCCGAGCAACCGGAACGTGCGGGCCACGTCGAGCGGTAGCCGCCGGACCGACCAGGAGAAGATGGCGCTGACCGCGGTGCGGGGGTCACCCCCCGCGTCCAGCAGTTCCAGCCGTCGCTGCCGGTCGGCCAGTTCGTTGCCGAGTTCGGTGAGGGTGCTGGCAGGCCGGGCGGTAGCCAGCTCGGCGGCGTTGCGCAAGGCGAGCGGCAGCTGCGCGCAGCGCTCGGTGAGGGTGGCGACGGCGCCGGGTTCGGCGTCGGCGCGCGGGCCGATCAGCCGTCGCAGCAGGGTGTGCGCGTCGGCGGAGGGCAGCACGTCCAGGCTGATTCGATGCGCACCGTCCCGGGCAATCAGGCCGGCCAGGCTGTCCCGGCTGGTGACCAGCACGGTCGCGGAGGCGGTGCCCGGCAGCAGCGGCCTCACCTGGTCCACTGTGGAGGCGTTGTCGAGCACGATGAGCATCCGCCGGCCGGCGATCGCGGTGCGGTAGCGGGTGGCCCGCCCGTCGAGATCCAGAGGGCGCTCGGGATCGGGTACGCCCAACACGCCCAGGAAACGGGCCAGCACGTCGGCCGCGTTCATCGGCCGGTCGGGGTCGTAGCCGCGCAGGTCCACATAGAGCTGCCCGTCAGGAAAGCGGCTCGCGGCCCGGTGTGCCCATTCGATGGCCAGAGCGGTCTTGCCGGCACCCGCTGTCCCGGACACGACGGCGACCACCAATCGGCCGTCGCCGCCAGGCTCATCCACGACGGCGCTCAACGCCGACAGTTCGGCCGATCGCCCGGTGAAACAGCGCACCGCCATGGGCAGCTCCCGCGGCACCGCCCGCGCGCCCGGTGCCGCGTCACCGGCCGCCTGGCCCTGCGCCCTGGGGCCGCCGGTGGTCCGGCCGCGCCGGCCGGCAAGCCGCAGGGTGTTGTCCACAGCGGAGTATCGGGGCCGCCAGAACTCCACCACGCCGACGCCCACGGTGACGTACTGCAACCGGCGGTGCGCTCGGGCGTACTCGTGACAACACCCGATCAGCGCGCGTACCACCGCCCAGTCCGGCAGCCGGCGGACCTCGCCGCCGAGGATCGCCCCGACCTGGCTCTTGCCCAGTCCTACCCGCCCGCTCAGGACCCGCAGGCTCGGCCCACCTGCCTGCTCCCAGAACAGGCGCAGATCACGGCAGAACTGTTGGAGAAGCTCCTCCGCGGCGTCCCCGACTATCGGCGCGCCTGGATCGGACGGGTGCAAGCTGTTCATCACGGATTCCGTTCGTGACCGGCGCGGTGCTGCCGTCACCGGCCGGCGCCGCCGTCTGACCGCCGGCCGGTGTCCTTCCGGCGTAGCTGTTGGTCGGCCCGGCGGTCGTCAGCGGAACCGGATGGTGATTCCGCCGTCGGGGGCCAGGCCGGCTACCGTCACGATGCGTAC
The DNA here is from genome assembly GCF_016862975.1 of Rugosimonospora africana. Lineage (GTDB taxonomy): Bacteria > Actinomycetota > Actinomycetes > Mycobacteriales > Micromonosporaceae > Rugosimonospora > Rugosimonospora africana. The sequence goes on along the minus strand of NZ_BONZ01000097.1, from coordinate 19,670 downwards.
CGTGTCCGGCAGCCGCTCGACCGTGTACGTGGCATCCTCTTTTACCTCCGGGTTGCCGGCGAGTACCACCACCGTGGCGTGCGGGTCGCCCCGGTACCCGGCGCCCGGGCCAAACGCGAGGAAGTCCGGGCCGACCTCCCGAATCTCGGCATTGGCCCAGTGCAGCGTCCATGGACCGACCACAAGGGACAGTGGCAGCATGTATCCGGTGCGGGGCGGGACCGACAGCGGGTAGCCCTCGTTGAGCGGTTCGCCGTTCAGACCCATCCGGACGCTGGCCCGGTACCCCGTGACGTTGAGGACATGCAGCAGCCGCTGCCCGTCAGGCGTCGCCGTCGTGGTGGCCAACACCCCGGGTACGCTGCTGTCCAGCGCCAGCCCTGGTGCGGCGCCGAGCCGTCGCACCGCACGGCCGAACAGCTGGGGATCGGCCGGCAGTTCGGCGGTCAGCAGTACCACCGCACCGTCGCCGAACGGGATCTCGGCGCCGCACATCGCGCCGGCGGTGTCGGTCAGGATCGGCGTGCCACCGGCCGAGGCGAACGTCTGGCGCCAGCCGGCGCGCAGTTCCGGTTGCGGTGCGGCCCAGCCGCTCGCCAGGACGGACGGGTAGCAGTGCGGCCCGTCCCGGAGCAGGTCGCCCGGGGTGACGCCCAGGGCGTCCACGAGCGCGGTGCACGGCCGGCCGTCGAGGTCGAGCACGGGCAGCCGCCCGAGCAGGAGCAGCCCGCCACCGCTGCGGACGTGTTCCAGCAGGCCGTCCTGCAGGCTCTGCGCGAGATACCGCCCGGTACTCAGGGCGAGCACCGCCCCCGGGGCCGGGGCGTCGCGTTGCAGGTGGACGGCGCCGAACCGGTATCCGGCCAGCAGCAGAGAGCGGGCCAGCGCCTTGCGGGCGCCGGCGCCACGGTGCGCCCGCAGGTCGACGACGGCGTCGGTCATCGCGGCGCTTTTCGGATGGTGGTATTCGGTCAGGTACGCGTCGAGGACGAACGCGAGTTCGACGCCGTCGTGCTCTTCGCGCATCCGGGCCAGCCACGGTTCGTTGGCGTGCACCGCGGCGATCGCCCGTGCGGCCGGCTCGTACCCGAGGCCGACCTGTCCCAGCGGTCCAATGGGAGCACCGGTGCCGTGCCATTCGCCGGTGAAGCCGAGCCGGTCGTTGCCGTCACCGACCGCCTCGTCGAGCGGCGGGTTCACGCCCCCGCCGAACAGGTAGTAGTTGATCAGGCGTACCCCCTGCGTGACGCACAGGCGCGTCTTGAGCTCCACTGTGGACGGATCGTGCAGCTGCTCGTACCCGCCGGAGTAGTCGCCAGTACCCGCCTCGAACTCCAGTGACGTCAACGGCTGGTCGGCGTCGTGCACGGCGTCCATGAAGGCGTTCATCACGTACAGATCGGTCGCCGTGCTGATGGTCAGCTCGCCGAGGTAGTGGTCGGAGCCGGACAGCATGCCGGGAACGCCGGCGTACGCCTCGACGAGCTGGCTGATCCCGATCGGAAATGCGGCGCCGTCCCCGCCCTCGGTACCGTGGATGTTGATGGCGAACGGAATGCCGGTGACGCCCCGCTCCTCGGCCAGCTGCCGCAACTGCTGGCAGTAGCGGGCGAACCGTCCCCGCATGAAGGTCCCCAGATCCTGGCGCAGCAGCCCGGCCCACTTCTCGTTGGGATCGCGTACCGCCCGGGGCCAGCCCGCACGGTCGGCGGGTCCGACCGGATAGGGCCCCTGCCCGCCGTACTGGGCGAGCACCCAGTGCCCGAAGTCGGCGAGGGCGTTGTCGGTCAGGTCGGGGCTGTTGGACACCCAGGCCAGCATTCCGATCTCGTTGTCGAGCTGCACGGCGATCACGTTGCCGCCGCTGGGTTGCAGCCGCGCCGCCAGGACCGGCATGACCGCGTCGTACCACCGGGCGCACTCGGCGAGAAAGGCCGGTGCCAGGTAGTCGACGGTGCTGGTCGGCGCCGGCGCACCACCCCAACCGAGCGGGACCACTTCTGGATGTTCCCGGTACACCCGGTACGGGATCCCCTCGTTCTTGAGTTCGGCCATCACGAAGGGTCCCGGGCGGGCCACGAACCACAGGCCCTCCTGCCGGCACAGGTCGATGAAGGCGCCGATGTCGCGCTCCGGCCGGGTGCGGCCGGTGACATCGATCGTCGCGTCGGGTAGCTCGTGGAACAGCCACGGCAGGTACGAGGCGACCGCCCTGGCGCCGGCCTGCTTGAGCAGCCGGATGCGTCGCCGCCACTCGCCCTCGGGTATCCGGAAGTAGTGCAGCTCACCGCACATCACGATGCGCGGAACGCCATCGATGTGGATGCGCTTCTCGGTGATCTCGATCATCTCAGGCCGTCTCCACAGTCAGTTCGGCCGCGTCACCGGCGCCGGCCAGCAGTTCGCGCACACCGACGCGGCTGACCCGTACCCCCGGTGCCCGGTAACGGTTGGACAGGGGGCTCGACACCAGCGCCCGGTCCGCGACCGATACGCGCCGCACGCCGGCGCCGGTCCGCCCGACCCGGAATGCCAGGCGCAGGCGCTCGCCCCCGTCGATCGTGACCTGCGCCCGCAGCCCGTCCAGCCGCGGGTCGAGCACCGGATCGAGTTCGAGCGCGTCGCCCCGGCAGCGCACCCCCAGCAGGCACTCGACGAGCAGGCGCAGGAACAGCCCGGGCCCGGACGAGTAGACCCGCCAGCCGCCCTCGAAACCGACCTGGCCGGCCATCAGCTCGTGGTACCGGGCCGCCGCCTGGTACCGGTCCGGGAACGCGCCGTCGGAGGAGGAGAAGTAGCAGGTCGACTGGCGGCGGCGGGCGAGCGGGACCCGGTCGGTGATGCCGACCGGATGCGCCAGGCTGAGCGCCGTGAGCAGTCCCGGCCCGTCGCCGACCCGGGCCAGTGCCTCCGCGTAGCGCAGGTGCGCGTGCGTGTACATGAGGCCGATCTCCCTGCCCCAGAAGCTGGCCGCCTCCGCGCGCCGGAACGTCGTCATCGGGCCGCCGGCGTACCGGGCAGGTCGGTCGAACAGCCGCGCGCCGTCCGGGCCGAGCAACTTCTCCCGCAGGGCGGCCAAGTGATCCTGTGCCTGCCGTGGGCTGAGCAGATCGGCGCTGATCGCGTGGATCCACGGCAGTATGCCGTAACGCATCCCGGTGACCGTGTCGTCCGGATGTACCAGTGGCTCGGCGGTCCCGTCGTCCCGGAACATCAGGTAGCCGGGCAGCAGTGCGCGGGTGCGCAGCAGGTCCTGCAGCGCGGTCTCGGTGCGGCCGGCCAACTCCGCCGCCCGCCGGGCCTGATCGGGCGCGGCCGCGCATCCCCGCAGCCCGGTCGAGAGCGAACGCAGCGCCTGGACCTGCAGCACGGCCGTCCATACCGAGGCGAGGTGCTCCCCCATACCGAGGGTGGCGGGCTGCATGGCGTCGTTCCAGTCGCCGCGGCCGTAGGCGGAAAAGGGTGTGTCCAGGATCCGGTGCGCGTCGATGTGGTCCAGCGCCCGCCTGATGTGCTCGCCGATCCGGCAGGGTGCCGTTGGACCGGCGTCGCCGGCGAACGGGATCTCCTCGTGCACCAGCGTGGCGTCCGCAGTCGCCTGAAGGTAGTCACCGATGGCGAGTAGGGGCCAGAACACCACGTCGCCGTGTGAATCGTCCTGCCCGGCGTGCGGCGCCGGCGGGAGGAACTCGAACGCCTGGGGCCAGTCGCCGCGCTCGTGCTGTGCACCGGTGACGCGCAGCAGCAGCTCACGCAGCACGTCGGTGCGGCCGAGCGTGGTGAGCAGGGCGACCGGGCCCTGGCAGACGTCGCGGGTCCCCCAGCCACCGCCGGAGTACTGTTCCAGGCCGCGCGGCGACAGGTAGTGGATGAGGGCGTTCTGCGCGTACCAGGGAATGATTGCCTGCAGCCTGGCGACCTCGTCGTGCAGGGGGGACGAGCCCGGTGCGGCCACCACCACGGCCCCGCCGAGCCGGCGCCAGAACGTCGCCGCGTCGCCGACCGGCGGCGCCGGCGGTCCGTTCGAGGGCCCGGGCTCGTCCGCGCTTAACGTCATCGACCACTGCCTGGACGGCGACACCCGCAGGCACACCCAGCCGGTGTCGCGGCCTTCGCCGTCGTCGAACAGCGGCTCGTCGGTGGTCGAGGTGACCCGCAGCGCGGGATCCCAGCCGATCCGCAGGCACGCCTGTCCCGGCACCTGCACGCCGACCGAGGATGCGGCCCGGAGCACGCGGACGCCCGACGGCCCGTCGCCGCCCACCTCGGTGGGCGGGATGTGCAGCGCCACGAGCATCTCCCGCGGCGGACCGGCCAGTACCTCCACCTCGAGCCCGAGTTCGTTGGCGTGGCTCGGCGCCCGGGCGGTGAGCTGTACGACCAACCCATCGACGGCGGCGTACCGCCACACGCAGTGGTCGGGGTGCATGAGGAACGCGCTCGGCAGGTCGAGCAACTCCCAGCGGCCGGGCCGGCCGGCACCGGCGAGGAAGACCCGCAGCCCGTGGCCCGCCTGGAGGTCGAGGTAGCCGCGCCGGGGCGAGAGCAGCGGCCACCGGCCGACGTGTCCCCGGGTGACGTGCGAGTGGAAGACACCGCGCATCCACACGGTTGAGGTAAGCGCGGCGGAGTCCGGTAGCAGGGCCGCGCCGGTACGCAGGATGTGTCCGTGGGGTCGCAGGACCCGCTGCTCCTTCGCGGCCGTCACTACGTGGCCGCCATCCTCGGCGAAGAAGCTGAGCACGGTCGCGCCGTCCATCTCCAGGTGAGTGCGGGCGCGGCCGCCCAGGCTGGTCAGCTCGTCGTCGCCCAGGTCGCGGACCGCCAGCGGGCGCACCGGCGCGAACACGGTCGCCACCGCGGCCCGGCCCGGTTCGGGCGTGAGGGCCGACGCATTTTCCCCTGCGGAGGCCCGAGGTGTCGGAGGTGGTTCGTCGCCGTCCCGCGCCTCCGGTTGGGCCAGGGCATGCCACGCCCACCTGGCGTCGGCCGGGCCGGTCGCCTCGGGATGGTCGGATAGATAGACGCCAAAGAATTGGGTGGTAAGCTGCCCGCCGGGCGGGAGCATCGCGGTGGCGCGCTGCAACGCCAACGTGGGGTGCTCGTGTTGCAGACGTTCGCTCAGCAGGCGTGGACGGTCGAGCGCTGGGAAACCGCCTGGCGTCGCCCGCAATTGCAAGGCGTCCGAGGCCCAGGCGTCGCCGTGCGGCGCGCCGACCATCAGCCACGGCGAGCAAGAGCCGGGCATGTTCTGCCGGGCCGCGAGAGTGGTGCCCAGACCCGCGACGACGACCGGGCTCAGATCCAGGTACTGGGCCACGTAGTACTCGTTGGTGCGCACCGCGGAACCGGGCGCCAGGGCCGGATCGTGGGTGAGCACCAGGTCGACCGCCGCCGGCGCGGACCCGTCGTTGGTCAGCGTCACCGCCCAGAACCAGGCGGGCGTGCGGCTGGCCAACCGGAACCGCACGGTGTAGGAAAGCCCGCGCCAGCTGCCCGACAGGCGGGGCCCGAGCGCGCTCCACGCCACGGTGCTGGGGCTGGCCGGCCCGAGCAGCGGCGTCCACTCCACCCCACCGGCCGCGTGGCGGCGCAGCCACAGGTTCGCCGGCCCCGGTTCCAGCTGCGTCGCCGGGTACATCAGCAACCAGACGCCGTCGACCTCCAGTGTGGACAGGCAGCCGGCCGCGGTGAAGGACGCCGTCATCCCGGATGGGCTCGACAGCGAATTCGCCGCGCCGCGCGGCGTCTTGGTAGCAGTCACAATTGGTTTTTCTATCACCGCCCGCACAGCCTTACCACAGCTGAAGCCGCGGTAAATAAAGGAAAGTAGTCGGGGTGCCCCGGGAAAGTACTTACCCTCCGCCAGCTGTTGACACGGCGACGAGACGCGCTCGTAATGTGACCCTCACAATCCCAGGAGGTTCACATGCATAAGAGAACCCGAGCGATGGTCGCGGGCGCCGCCTGCGCCCTGCTCCTCGGGGTGGCCGCGTGCTCCTCGTCCATGTCCGGGCAGTCCAGCTCCGACGGCATGATAGCCCAGCTCACGTTCCCCGCCGAAGTCTCCGACACCGTCGGTGGGCTGGTGAACTACAACCCGTATTCGCCCAATCCGCTCACCAGTACCTGGCTCTATGAGCCCGTGATGGTCCGCAACGGCCTGTCCTGCACCATCACGCCGTGGCTGGCCACCGGGTATTCGTGGCAGGGAACGAACCAACTCACCTTCACGATGCGCGACGGGGTGGAGTGGAGCGATGGCAAGCCATTCACCGCCGAAGATGTGGCGTTCACCTACAACCTCATGCACAAGTACCCCGCCATCGACAAGGCGGGAATCTGGAATGACACCTTCGGTGCGCCGGCGACGAGCGTGACGGCGTCCGGTGACTCGGTCGTCCTCACGTTTTCCGGCAACGCCGCGTCGAAGTTCGACGACATCATCAAGCAGCCGATCCTGCCGGAGCACGTCTACCAGAGCGTGGGAGACCCGTCCAAGTACATCGACAAAAGCCCGGTGGGCACCGGACCGTTCAAGGTGGACAGTTACAACGGCCGCCGTCTGGTGCTGGCCCGCCGCCCGGACTACTGGCAGGCCGACAAGATCAAGGTGAAGAAGCTCGTCCTCGAAGGATCGTACGAGGCGTCTGAGGCGGCGCTGAAGCTGAAGTCCGGTGGCCTGGACGCGTACTGGGGTGAGATCCCGAATCCGCAGAAGGCGTTCGTCGCCGCCGACCCGGCGCACAACCACTTCTACTACGCGCCGGCCGGCACGACCGTTCTGGACTTCAACCTGACCAAGGCACCGTTCAACGACGTCAGGTTCCGCGAGGCGGTCAGCTACGCGATAAACCGCCCGGAGATCTCGGCCAAGGCGACCTACGGCATCATGAAGCCGGCCAGCCAGACCGGTCTGAAACTGCCGTTCACGGACGCGTACCTGCCGAGTGAGTACACCGACGCGCAGACGGTCCTTCCGTACGACGCGGCCAAGGCGAGCCAACTCCTGGACGCCGCGGGCTACCGGAAGGGCCCGGACCGCAAGCGCACCCTGCCGGACGGCTCCCCCCTGAACCTAACCTTCTCGGTCCAGGCCGGCTTCATCGACTACGACGCGATGGCCGACGTGATCACCCGCGACTTCAACGACGTCGGAGTCACCACGAAGATCGAGACCAACGCCCCGGACTCGGTCGACGCGCAGAAGAAGTCCGGCGACTTCCAGGCGCTGCTGGAGTACGTGGACGGCGGCTGCCAGTTCGCCACCGGGCTCGGCGCCAGGCTGGCGAGCAACCAGATCCCCACCAAGACCGATGTGCTGCCCAACGTGGAGCGTTGGCGGGACGCCGCGACCGACCAGGAGATCGCGCAACTGTCGGCCACCGTCGATAAATCGGCCCAGAAGCAGCTCGTGGGAAAGCTGGTCGACACGATGATGACGCAGTTCCCCGTGACCGCGCTGGTCTACGCGCCGACTCGGATCATCTACCGCACGGACAAGGCGGTCGGGTGGCCCACCGAGCAGGATCCGTACGCCCACCCGGCCGACAACCGGCTGCTGATCATGACGCACCTGAAGCCGGCTCCGGCCGCGTGAGAGCCGGGACGCAGCGGTGAAATACTTCCTCCGCCGAATCGCGTTCTTCCTCGCCACACTGTGGGCGGCGGTGACGCTCAACTTCATCATTCCGAGGCTGGAGCCGGGCGATCCGGCGGAGGTGATGGTACGCAAGCTCTCCGGCAAGGACGCCCAGCTGGATCCGGCCGCCGTCAAGGCGATGCGAGCCATGCTGGGCGCGCCGGACGGCAACCTCCTCCGGCAGTACGTCCGGTACCTCGACGCCCTGGCCCACGGCGACTTCGGGCTCTCGTACACCTACTACCCGTACGGTGTCACCGAGGTCATCGGCCACGCTCTGCCGTGGACACTCGCGCTGGTCGGCACGACCCAGGTGCTGAGCTTCATCATCGGGATCACGCTCGGGGCGTTCGCGGCCTGGCGACGCAACAGCCGGTTCGACAGCGTCGTCACCCTGGGGTCGACCTTTCTCGGCGCGCTGCCGGCGTTCTGGATCGCGCTGCTGCTGCTGTTCGCGTTCGGCTACACGCTCGGCTGGTTCCCGACCTCCGGTGGCTACGAGGACTCGATTCCCGGCTGGAATGGCGCCTTCATCGGCGACGCCGTGATCCACTCGATCCTGCCGGCCGTGGCGCTGCTGGTCACCACGTCGGTCGCCTGGGTGCTCGGGATGCGCAACACCATGGTGTTGAACCTCGGTGCCGACTACATCCGGTTAGCGAAGGCGAAGGGCCTGGCCGACCGCGACGTGGCGCTGCGGTACGCCGCCCGCAACGCACTGCTGCCGAGCGTGACCGGCTTCGCCATCGCGCTCGGCGGCCTACTGGGCGGATCGGTCCTGGTGGAATCGATCTTCGACTATCCCGGGATGGGCCGGCTCATGGCCGAGGCGATCGGCAACAAGGACTATCCGTTGCTGCAGACCCTGCTGCTGTTCATCGTCGTCGGCGTGCTGCTCGCCAACCTCATCGCCGACATGCTTTACGGGGTGCTCGACCCCCGCGTCCGCCGGACTCCGGCATGACCGCCCCGGCCACACCGGCCGGCGAGGCGCCCGGCCCCGGTGGCGGCCCGCAGCACTGGTACACCGTCATCTGGTCCAGCGCCAAGGCCCGAATCGGCATCGTCATGCTGGCGGGGTACGTCCTCGTCGCCGGCCTCGCCCCGCTGATCGCGCCCTACAGCGGAACGAGAGCCGACTTCGATCCGTTGCTGCCTTCGGGTTCCACCCACTGGCTCGGCACCACCAGCCAGGGCGGGGACATCTTCTCCCAGCTCATCTACGGCTCCCGAGTGTCCCTGCTGGTCGGCCTGTTCGGCGGGTTGCTGGCCACGGTGATCTCTCTGGTAATCGGCCTGATCGCGGGCTACCAGGAGGGCTCGGTCGCCGACGACGCGCTGTCGTTCGTGACCAACGTCGCGCTCGTCGTACCGGTCCTCCCGCTGATGATCGTGCTGATCTCGTACTCCGACGTCCGGGGACTTCCGCTGATCGTCGGCGTCATCGGCCTCACCTCCTGGGCCGGACCGGCGCGGGCCAAACGGTCCCAGATCATCACGCTGCGCAACCGCGACTTCGTCACGGCCGCCAAGTTCGCCGGCGAGGGACCGCTGTGGATCATCTTCCGGGAGATCATGCCGAACATGATGTCCCTGGTCGCCGCGAGCTTCGTCGGGGCGGCAACCGGCGCCATCGCGGCCGAGGCCGGGCTGTCGTTCCTGGGACTGGGTGACTCCGCCTCGATCTCCTGGGGAACGATGCTCTACCAGGCCGACGCCCAGGGCGCGGTGTCGCAGGGGTTGTGGCTGTGGCTACTCGTCCCGGGGCTGACCCTGGCCCTGCTGATCACCGCCCTCACCTTCATCAACTTCGGCATCGACCTCATCAGCAACCCCCACCTGAGAGAGGACTAACTGCCATGAACGAGCATTGCAGCGCGTTGGTGCCTCAGACCGGACCGCAGCGAAGCGGGGATCCGGCGTGAGTATCCTGGAGGTCCACAACCTCAGCGTGCGGTACGAGCCCCGGGCGCACCCGCCGCTCACGGCCGTCAGGGACGTCAGCTTCGACATCGCCGAGGGCGAGTTCGTCGGGCTGATCGGCGAGTCGGGCAGCGGCAAGACCACACTCGGCACGGCCGTGCTGCGGCTGCTGGAGCGGCCGGGACGGATCAGCGCCGGGTCGATCGTCTTCGACGGCCGAGACATCACCCATCTGGCCGAGGACGAGTTGCGCCCGATCCGCTGGCGAGACCTCGCCACGGTGTTCCAGAGCAGCATGAACGCGCTCAATCCGGTGACCCGGATCCAGGCACAGTTCCGCGACGCGATCGAGGCACACTCCCAGCTGCGTTCAGACGCCGTCACCGCCCTGGTGCGCCAGCTGTTCGAGATGGTGCTGCTCGACCCGGCGTTCCTGACCGCGTACCCACACGAGCTGTCCGGCGGCATGAAGCAGCGGGTCAACGTGGCGCTGGCGCTGGCGGACCGCCCCCGGTTCGTGCTACTTGACGAGCCGACCACCGGGCTGGACGTGGTCGTGCAGCGGTCGATCCTGGATCGGATTCGCAGCCTCCAGCGCGAGCGGGGCTTCGCCGTGCTGTTCATCAGCCACGACATCGGGACGGTGCTGGACATCAGCGACCGGATCCTGGTGATGTACGCCGGCCGCATCGTGGAGTCGCGGCCGGCCGCGGCGCTGCTCGCCGATCCTCTGCATCCGTACGCCAAGGGCCTGCTCGGCTCGTACGGCGACCCGCGTGCCGAGACCGTCCACCTCACCTACATTCCCGGCCGGCCACCGGACCTCACCCGGGACCTGGTCGGCTGCCCGTTCGCTCCCCGTTGCCCGGAGCGGATCGCCCGCTGCCTCGCCGAGGAGCCCCCGCTGACCCCCGTCGGGGCCGGCCTCGTCGCCTGCCACGTTGCCCGGCAGCAACGGGCGCCCGCGCCGGGCGATGACCGCACCGGCGTGCCCGAGCGCACCCGCGGCTTCGCCGGCCCCACGTTCGTCCGCTCCGGCGAACCGGCGGCGACCGAACGCGGACCGACCATCCTGGAACTGGTCAACGTGAGCCGAGTCTTCCAGCGGCGGCGTGGGCTGACCGTCCACCGGATGACCGCCGTCGACGACGTGAGCTTCACGCTTGCCCGGGGCCGGATCGCCGCGCTCGTCGGCCAGAGCGGCAGCGGGAAGACGACCATCGCGCGCCTGGTCACCGGTGTGGACAGGCCGTCCAGCGGCTCGATCCGCTTCCACACCCCGGACACCACGGTCGAGGTCGAGAAGCTGCGTCCACGGTCCCTGCGCCGCTACCGCCGGCACGTCCAGATGGTGTTCCAGGACCCGTACTCGTCGCTCAATCCCACACTGACGTTGGGCTACGCGCTCACCCGTCCGCTGCAGAACCACCTACGGCTGGGCCGGGCGGCGGCCCACGCCCGAGCCGTCGACCTGCTCGAAACCGTCGCGCTCACCCCCGGCGAGCGGTTCCTGAACCGGTACCCGCACGAACTGTCCGGCGGCCAACGCCAACGCATCGTCATCGCCCGCGCCTTGGCCGCCGAACCCGACCTGATCATCGCCGACGAGCCCATCTCCAGCCTCGACGTGTCCATCCGGGCCGAAATCCTCGAACTGCTCCACAAACTCGTCACCGAACGCGACATCGGGGTCCTCTACATCACCCACGATCTGCTCAGCGCCCGGATGATCGCCGACGAGATCCTGGTGCTCAACGGCGGCCGACTGGTCGAGCGCGGATCTGCGCTGGACGTCATTCGCCACCCGGCCGACGAGTACACCCAGATGCTGCTCGATGCAATACCGAACCCGTTCGGACGGCTGTCCATCGACACGATCTGATACGGCAACGTCCCGCCGGACTTGCCCGGCGCCCAGTGTCGAGGCACGCTTCTGCTACCAGTTGTCCGGGAGTGGATTGCGATGACAGATACCTCGGAACCCGCACGTGCGGCGACGATCTACACCGTGGCCCGGCACGCCGGTGTCTCGATCGCCACCGTCTCACGGGTACTGCAAGGCTCGCGTCCCACCTCGCCGGCCACCCGCCAACGCGTGCTAAGGGCCGTCGAGGCGCTCAACTACGTCCCGCTGCGGGCCGGCCGGCCGCTGGCCACCCGCCACGAGGCGCACGGACTCGTGCTCGCCGGGCTCAGCGGACCGTACTTCTCGGAGTTGCTCGTCGGCTACGAGTCCACGGCGAACCAGTACGGCCAATCGGTCGTCGTCGTCACCGGCGAGGGCCGCAACGACATCGTGAAGTCGGTGCGCAACCTCGATCGGCGCGTCGACGGGGTGGTGCTCACCCACGGCGCGCTCGACGACACCCGCGCCCGGATGCTCAGCCGCAGCCTGCCCACCGTCCTGGTCGGCCGCCCTCCGCTGGACGGCTGCGACACGGTCGCCGTGGAGAACGCGACGGGCACGCTCGAACTCGTCAGCCACCTGATCGAGCACGGCCGGCGGCGGCTGGTGTTCGCTGGAGACCCGGCCCACGCCCACGACATCCGGGAACGTTACGCCGGATTCCGCGCGGCGCTCGAACGCCACGGCCTGGCCGAGGCCGCCCCGCCGATCCGCGTGTTCTACGAGGAGCTGTCCGCCGCCGAGGTGGTCTCGGCGATCGGCGAGCCCAACTGCGCCGCGGACGGGCTGGTGTGCGCCAACGACGAGGTCGCCGTCGCCACCATGGCACTGCTGACGCAGAAGGGCGTCAAGGTACCCGACGACGTCGCGGTCGTCGGCTTCGACGACATCATGACCGCCCGGTACATGACACCCGGCCTCACGACCGTCCGCCAGCCCACCTACGAACTCGGCCGGTGGGCCGCCATCCGGCTGCACGAACGGATCCAAGGGCGTACCTACGACGTCCACCCGCAACTGCTGCCCACCACCGTCGTCGTGCGCGGCTCGTGCGGATGCCCCATGGACGGCCCTGAGCCACCCCGGGTCTGGTGGAGGCCCTGATCAGGCGGTCCGCATACGGCATCGCGGCTTGACTCAGGAATCTGCTCAAGACGTGAGCGAGGAATCTAGTGCCGTGTCCACTGACCTTTGCCCTCTGGGGTGGGGGTTGTGGATCCTCGCCGCTTGGTGGCGGTCGAGCGACTCCCCAGCACCGTTGGTGGTGGGGCGGGCCACGGCTGGCCAACAGGACCCAGTGCCGCTGCTAGCGGGCGGCGGCGTGGGTCACGCCGGGACTGGCCGGCACCGGGAAGGTGTCGGCCGGCTCGACGGTGCGTGATCACCTCGGGTAGCGGGACGCTGCCCGAGGTGATGATTGCGCCGCCCGGGGTGCGGGCGCCGATGATGGCGGCCGCGACGAGGTCGCGGTGCCCCGTGCTCTGACAGCGCGGGCAGGACAGAGCCCGGCCCCGCGGTTTCGGGATCCGTTGAGCACAGGTGGGGCAGGTTGATGAGGTGCCGCGTTCACCAACGAGGTGCACGGTGATACCGGCGAGCTCGGCCTTGTCCCGCAGTACGTTGATCGCGCGGCCGATCTGCCACTGCCGTAGCCGCAGGTTGTGCCGCCGCCCGGCAGGCTTCTCAAGCACGGTGCGGGGGTCGCCGATGGTCAGGGTGCCGACCCAGTGCGCCACTGCCCAGTCGACAACGGTCCTGGCGGCTTCGTGCTGGGCCTGACGGACCCGGCGCCGATGCCTGTGCTCGACCTGGTGACGGCGGCGCCGGTACTGCTTCCACCGCCGTGACCCCCGCTGCCCGGGTTTCGGGGCGCGGGCGGCGACGGCCCGGTTACGGTACCGGGTCTCGCGCAGGTGTTGGTAGTGTTCAGCGCGGATCGCCCGCCCGGACACCAACAATCCCCTGCGGTCGGGGCCGGCGACCGCGTAGGGATCGATGATGCCCGGGTCAACACCAGCCACCCGGCACGCCTGCGGCCCCAGGCCGGCCGGGTAGGTGACCACCGGCACTTCCGCGGTGACCTCCACCGCCAAGCGACCACCGACGGACAGCAGGGTCACCGAGCGGACCTGCTCCACCGGGTACGAGATGGCCCGGTCCAGCCGTACCCACAGCGGCCAGCAGCCGGCCCCGGTCGGTAACCGTAGCCGCCGTCCGGCCAGGGTGAACGTGCCGTGGTACCAACGCACCGGCATCAACCCACGCCGCCGTCGAGGATACCGGGTGTTCTGATCCCCACCATTGCGGCGTTTCGCCGCGGCGAACCACGCATCCGAGTACCGGCGCAGAACTGATCTCGCCGCGACACTGTCCAACTCGCCGAACGTGCCCGGACCCGCCCCGCTCAACTCCCGACACAACTCCTGATACCCGACCAACAGGGATCCCTGACGGTGCCGCCGCCACCGGTTGATCTCCAACAAGCACGCCCACACACAACCCACCGACCGCAGCAACCCGAAACACCGCCACCGCCGCCCACGAGTCACACGCAAACCAACCCGGGCGATGCCGGTACACCACCCGACCAGCATCCAGATCCCGACCCCGCGGCACCAGGCACCCCACCACAGAGATACGACAACATCCCCTCCCGACCACGAACACCCAGCTCAAACCACGCTCCCCGACGATCCCCTCACACCGATCACCGACACAAGGCAAAGGTCCCCTGACACGGCACTAGCCACAGGCAGGCCGTCTACGATCCTGCGCCCGGCTTCGTTACGAATGCGGTTCCCGCGTACTAGCGGTCGAATCTGACGGCGATCGTCGCTCCGCCGGCAACTGCGCCCCCGGGTGCTGCGCAGCAGCCCATCCTCCCGACAGAACACGTAGTCGCCGTCCTCGTAGATCTCCGCCGCGGCGGTCTTCTCCGCGTCCTGGCGCTCTCGGTGAGCGCGCAGGACGGTGTTGGCGACGCTCCCGAGCGGGACGGTGCGCTTGCTCTTGCCCTTGGGCGCCTTCTCGATCACACCGTTGCGGGAGGTGGTGGTGCGCTGCCAGTGCACCGCGAGCGCCCGCCCCTCAAGGTCGATCTTCTCCCATTTGAGCCCGAGCAGCTCTCCACGACGCACGCCGGTCACGATGGCCAGGACCCAGGCCGCGTAGAGGCGGTGATCAGCGTGGTAGGTCAGAAACCGTGCCGCCTACTCGGAGGTCCAGACGCCCTTGCGTCCCTGGGTCTCCCGATCCTCCTTGCGCGGCTTGCGCACTCCGTCGATGACGATGTGCGGGTCGCTCAGCGCCTTCATCAGCACCCGGTGCACTGTGCGGACGGTCGTGCGGGACAGCGGACGACCGGTCCAACGCGGCCCGCTCCCCCGTGGGCAGTTGCAACGGCGTCAACCCGTCCGGGTCCAGCAACGGCAGCCGGGCCAGCGTGTCCGCGTCGATACCGTTGCTCTTCGCATGCCGCGACAGGAACCGGCGTAAGTCCGCCGCCTTCTGACTGGACACCCGATACACCGCATGGCCCCGAGCGCTGAAGAACACCGCGATCGGCAGCCACGCCGGCCCGGTCGGTTCCATCACCACCGCCAACCGGGTACCCCGCGGCGCGCCGACCAAAGCGGCCTGCTCAATCAACGTCAGACTCGCCACACTCGCCTCACACCGCCGCCGGCACACCTCCCGCCCTGAACAATCAAGGACCCGAACCGTGTGGGCCGACGCGATCCCCAGATCGATACCCACCAGTCGTCGCTGCCCGTCCACCGTGCTCCCATCGCCGGAACCAGCCTGCCTTTCCTCCAACTGGCCGCGTAGGGCGGCGAACTCGACGGCCACGGTCCCAAGGAGGCAGAGCCCGACAACGGCTCCCACTCATGTGCTGCAAACGGGCCCGGCCTCACCGGGCCGGCCCACTTCCCTCATCCGGGGCATCCGTGGCCAGGCCAGCGGTGGCAATCAAATCCACGGGGCTTTCCCCCAGAACCCAACTCAACGCCACCCACCGGACCAGCCGGGATGCTCATGCAACCCTGGAACCCCGCGCCGATCAAGCGCCGGAGTCCTTTACATGAACCCACGACCCCTTTTTACCAACCGCGACCGTTTCGGGCCTATCGTTGCTTGTCAAAACCTGGCATTGAGCTGTGCAAACGTGACGCAGCGTTAACCATCGATTGTTACTGATTGTCAGTGACAGGCAGGGGTTTGCGGGGGGTAAACGAGGGGACGCCGAGGCGGTCGGCGCCACGGCAGGCCCAACGTGGGGTTCGTGTCGGTGGCCGGATCGATACCGTGACCCCACCCGTGCCCGTGCATGACAGCGAGATCGTGTTTGGCGCCTGAAGGGGATGGGGTTCGTGTCCGAGAGGCAACACGAACCAATGCCCAACGGTCGGCCGTTCCGTCGGCATGACTGGACGTGAGGAGCACCCCGGCGTGCCTTGTTGGGCCTGGGAACGCCGAGCGCCTGATAGACATTAGGGCGGCGGTTGCCGGATGCTCGACGCTGTGAGCACGACTGCGACCCCGTATCGGGGCTTTCGAAGTCAGCGTGACGGACTGGCAATGAGTGCCGGAGGCTGCGCTGCAGCTGTGCCCGATGTGAAGGCGCCGCTACTGGCGTTCGTCAGCATCGGTCCGGAACCGGTGCGAGGTGATGAGGTTGTCGTCACCTGGTGAGATGCGGTTCACAGTGTTGGGGCCGGTGCGTGCCTGGCGTGGCGCCCAGGAGATCGACCTGGGTGCGCCGCAGCAGCGGGCACTGCTGGCGTTGCTGCTGGTACGGGCCGGGCGGCCGGTCAGCCTCAGTGACGTCGTGGATGTGCTGTGGGGCGCGGACCCGCCGAGCACCGCGGTGAATGTGGTGCACCGCCATGTCGGTGTACTGCGGCGGCTGCTGGAGCCGGATCTGCCGGTGCGATCGGCGGGCCGGTGGCTGGTGCGTTCAGCGGGCGGGTACCGGCTTGACACCGACGCTGATGCCGTCGACCTGCTGCGATTCCGCGAGCTGAGTCAGCAGGCCCGCCAGGCAGTCGACGCCGATGCCGGGCGCGCTGCCGCGTTGTTCGCCGAAGCGCTGGAATTATGGCATGGCGTGTGCGCGGCCGGGATCGACGCCGACGCTCGTGCGCATCCGGTCTTCATGGCGGTGGAGCGTGAGTTCCTGGCCACGGCGCGGGAGGCGGCCGGCGCCGGGGTGCGTGCCGGGCAGGTGCACCGTCTGCTGCCGGCGCTGCAGGAGGCGGCGGTGCGTGCCCCACTCGACGAGCCGCTGCAGGCCGGTCTGGTGCTGGCCCTGGCCGCGGCCGGCCAGCAGGCCGAAGCCCTCGCCGTCTATCAGCGGGTTCGCGAGCAGCTGACCGACGAGCTCGGTATCGATCCCGGCGCCGAGCTGGCGGCGGCGCACGCCACGGTCCTGCGTCGCGACACGGTCCGAGCCGCCGCCCGCCCGCCGGAGCCGGTGCAACGGCCCCGTCCGGCCCAGCTGCCGGCGGCCCCGGCCACGTTCGTCGGTCGGCGGACCGAACTGGCTTGCGCGTTGGGGCTGCACGCCGGCGACGAAGCGGCGGCGACGGTGGTGATCAGCGCGATCGGTGGGATGGCGGGGGTCGGTAAGACCACCCTTGCCGTGCATTGGGCGCACCAGGTCGCCGACCAGTTCGCCGACGGACAGCTGTACGTGAACCTGCGCGGGTTCTCGGCCGAAGCGGACGTGATGCGCCCCGAGCAAGCGCTGCGCGGCTTCCTGGACGCGCTCGGTGTGGCGCCGCAGAGTGTCCCGACCGGGCTAGACGCCCAGGCGGCGCTGTACCGTAGCCTGCTGACCGGACGCCGGATGCTGGTCCTGCTGGACAACGCCCGTGACGTGGAGCAGGTGCGGCCGTTGCTGCCGGGTGCCGGCGGCTGCCTGGCGATCGTAACCAGCCGTAACGCGATGTCCGGTCTGGTCGCGGCTGAAGGCGCGCAGTCGTTGACATTGGACGTGTGGTCCGCCGAACAGGCCCGCGATTTCCTCGCCCGCCGGCTCGGCGCCGACCGGGTCGCGGCGGAGCCGGAAGCGGTCGAGCAGATCATCACCCTGTGCGCCGGGCTGCCGCTGGCGCTGGCCATCGTGGCGGCCCGAGCAGTCACGACCCCGGCATTCCCGCTCGCCGCTACCGCGAAAGAGCTGCGTGACGCACGGGGCGGCGTCGATGCGTTCAGCGGCGCCGACGCGAGCATCAATGTGCGGGCGACGTTCTCCTGGTCGTATCGGACGCTCAGCCCGGCCGCTGCCCGGCTGTTCCGGTTTCTGGGCACGCATCCGGGCCCCGATGTCGGCGTTTCCGCCGCTGCGAGTCTGCTGGGCACGCCGATCCGGCAGGTATGGCCGCTGCTTGCCGAACTGACCACCGCGCACATGCTCGTGCAGCCTTCGCCTGGTCGGTACGGATTCCATGAATTGCTGGGGGCGTACGCCGCGGAGCTGGCCGAGACGGTCGACGCGGTAAGCGAGTCGGACCTCGCGAAACGCCGGGTCATCGATTACTATCTTCGCGCGGCATTCCGCGCAGATCGCCTGCTCCGGCCGCAGCGTGTGCCTCCGCGGTTCGATTCCCTGCCGGCCACCGCCGATGTCATCGCCGAGCCGTTCGAGGATCACCGCGCCGCGCTCGCCTGGTTCACCACCGAACGGGCGGTGCTGACCGCGCTGATCGAGCGGACCGCGCATGATGCTCTGGACGTCGAGACCCAGTACCTCGCCTGGAGCCTCGACACGTTCCTGTATCGCCAGGGTCATTGGCACGACTGGGTCAGCGCCCGCCGCCATGCTCTCACCGTGACCGAACGCGGCGCGGATCGGGCAGTCCGAGCCCGGGCTCACCGGAACCTCGGACACGCGCTGTGCCAGGTGCTGAATCTTGATGAGGCCCGCATGCAGTTCACGCTCGCCCTTGCTGGCTTGGAGGGGACGGACGACCGTACAGAGCAGGGCCACGTGCAGCGTGGCATCGCGCGCACCCACCTGCAGGACGGCCGGTACGCGGATATGGTGCGCCATTGCGAACTTGCCGGTGACCTCTACCGGGCCGACGGCAACGACCACGGGTACGCGAAGGCGCTCAACGAGGCCGGGCTCGGGTATGCATACCTCGGCGACTACGTCAAAGCACTCGAGAACTGCACGGCGGCTCTGGCCATCTTCGAGCGGTTGGGTGACCGTCACGGTCAAGCGGCCACGCTGGACAGCATCGGCGACGCCCACCACGGCCTTGACGATCACCACACTGCCATCAGTTTCTACACCCGGGCGCTGCAGCTGTACCGGGAAGTCGGCGACCGGCACGCCGAGGCGGTGACGCTGGCCCACCTCGGCGACGCGTGGCAGGCCAATGCCGACGACGCCGCCGCCGGGGAGCACTGGCGGGCCGCGGAGGCAGTCCTGACCGAGCTCGGCCACCCCGACGTCGACGACGTCCGAGCCAGACTCGCCGACGGAGTCACCGTCGTCACCCGTGGAGCGATCACAGGCTGGTGGTCAGGCCGCCGCCGATGACGATGTCGGTACCGGTCACGTTTCCGGCTCGGTCGCTGGCCAGCAGCAGGACCAGGTCGGCGACCTCGTCGGGCCGGGTGAACCGGCCGGTCACCGAGTCGTCGGCGGCCTGTTTCGCCACCGCGCCCGGCTCGATGCCGGTGGCGCGGGCCACGGTTGTCGCGACGCCGCCGTCGCCGAGCCACAGCGAGGTGCTGACCGGTCCCGGGCTGACGGTATTGACCCGAATGCCGCGCGAGCCGACCTCCTTGGACAGTGCCTTGGAGAAGTTCAGCAGGGCCGCTTTGGCGGCGCTGTAGTCGATGACCAGCGGATCGGGCAGCCAGGAGTTCACCGAGGCGACGGTCACAATCGTGCCCGCGCCCCGGTCGAGCAGGAGCGGCAGGGCCGCGCGGGTGGTGCGGACCGCGGCGAGGAAGTTGACCGTCAAGGCCGAGATCCAGTCGTCGTCGGTGACGGAAAGGAACCCGCCGGTGCGCGGCCGGACCCCGCCGACGTTGTTGACCAGGATGTTCAGGCCACCGAACGCGGACGCCGCGGCCTCGATCAGCGCGGCCGGGCCCTCCGGCGTGGCCAGGTCCACCTCCACCGGATGCACGCGGCCATTGGTGGCGAGCTCGGCCAGCTCGGCGGTGATGTGGCGGGCGCCC
>NZ_BONZ01000096.1 GCF_016862975.1 Rugosimonospora africana | reverse complement strand
TGGCGGGCGCCCGCCGCGACGTGGACGCCTTCGCCGGCCAGGGCCTGCGTGATGGCTAGTCCGATGCCTTTGCTGGCACCGGTGACGACTGCGACCTTTCCGGTCGGGTCTAGGTCCATGACGGAATCCTCTCGTGGGCCGGCCGGCCGCGGCGCCGATATCGAGGCTACGCGGCCGGCCGGTGGTGCTCAGGCCAGGAAGGTGAGCAGGCGCCGGGTGAGTTCGGCGGGGTGCTCCTCGTAGATCCAGTGGCCGGAGTTCGCGATCACGGCGCCGGTGACGTTGTTCGCGTAGTTGCTGACCTGGGTCTGCTCGGCCCCACCGAGGCTGTTGCTGGCCCCGATGGCCAACACCGGCATGGCGAGCTTGGTCTTGGCGTACCGGGCGTTGTCGGCGATGTCAGTGGGGAAGGCCCGGAACCACTCGAAGCTCGCCCGCAGGTGGGCGTCGTCGCGCAGGTACTTGGCGAACTCCCGCACCTCCACGGGGCCGATGGCGTCCTTCTGGACTTCGAGGGAGTCGGTGAACCGGTCCACCCACAGCTCTTCCCGGCCGTCGACGAGCTGTTCGGGAAGACCGTTGGTCAGGGCGAAGAAGCCGAAGTGCCAGGCGCCCGGGCCCTTGTCGGTCAGGGACGGAGCGTCGTACAGGCTTTCGTCCGGGATGGGTGCCTCACTGAGGACCAACTTCCGCACCTCGTCCGGATGGGCGGTGGCGTAGGCGTAGGCGACCATGGTGCCGATGTCGTGACCGACCAGCCGGATGTCGCGGTTCAGGCCGAGCTCGGCCAGCAGGCCGTGGATGTCGGCGGCCATGGTCTTCTTGTCGTATCCCCCGGCCGGGGCGTCGCTGCGACCGGCGCCCCGCAGGTCGGGTGCGATCACCGTGTAGTGCTTGGCCAGCTCGGGCAGGATCGCGCGCCACTCGTACCAGGTCTGCGGGAATCCGTGGATCAGGACGAGGGTCGGGCCGTGACCGCCGCGCACGTAGTTGATCCCGACGTTGCCGACCCTGGTCTTCTGCTCCGTGAACCCGTACGGCACCCGGGGCTCCCAGCCAGCGGCGACAGTTGAGTGGCCTTGGGCCGCCGCCGCGGACGGCGCGAGGAGCGAGACCAACACGGTCACCGCCAGCAGCCCGAGATGACGGGGCTTCAACCCGTAGGCCCTCACAGCGCCTGCTCTGTGAGCCAGGTCAGGCTGGCGTTGGCGACGTCACGCCAGCCGCTATCGATGGTCAGCGAGTGCGCCCGGTCCGGGAACTCGAGAATGTCGGTGACCGCGCTGGAGTGCCGGTACTGCTTGAGGGTGGCGCGGGTGACGGCTTCCGGCACGGTGTGGTCCTTGCCACCCATGATCAACAGTAGTGGGCCGCGTAACTCGTTGACGGTATCCACCTTGGCCGGTGAGTGCGGGTCAAAGTTGGCCGCAGCCGCTTCGAACAGCGGCTTGCCCGGTGCCGGGATCGTCCACCGCTCGTACAGTTCCTGGGACTCGGTCTCGGAAATGGCGTTGCCGAACGCGAACCGGAACTGCTCAGGGGTCAGCACGACGGCCCGGCGCCGGTTGCTCGGGTTCTTGAACACCGGCAGCGTGGCGCGCAACGCTGACAGCGGCACCGGCAGCACGCCCTTGATCTGGGCGGCGTCGATCGCGATCGCGGCAGCCGCCCGGTCCAGGCCGAGCAACTTCTGGGCGATCATGCCGCCAAAGGAGTGTCCGATGAGGATCGGCTTGGTGTCGAGCCGGTCGATGATTTTCGCGTAGTGCTCGACGACGTCGTCGATGCCGTGGTCGGCGATGCCGTCCGGGGCCGCGCGGGTCTCCTCGACCGTGTCCTCGTCGCCCGGCCAGCCCGGCGCTGTCGGTTCGTAGCCCGCTTCGCGGAACAGGTCTACCCATGGCGTCCAGGAAGTGGCGTGCAGCCACAGCCCGTGGATGAAGATGACCGGTATCGGGGTACTCATGATGGGCTCCTCAGATCTGCTGCGGTGGCGGGCCGACGACCCGCAGGCTGAATGCTTCGGCGGACGCGATGATCGCGCCGATGTCGAACGACGCTGGCGCGTCGTCGACGTGCGAGACGGGCGTGCCGTTGGAGCGGAACCACTCCTCGATGCCGGCCGGCGCGTAGACGACCGCCATCCGGGACTGCGGCGAGCGAACCAGGTAGCTGTGCGGCACTCCGCGCGGGCCGTGCGCGACCTGTCCGCCTTGCAGGTCGTAGCGGGCGTCGCCGACGAAGAAGCTGATCTCACCGTCGAGAACGATCCACACCTCGTCCTCTCCGTCGTGCACGTGCAACGGCGGAGCTTGCCCCTTCGGGTCGTCGAATTCCAGCACGCTCATCGCCCGGTTCGTGGCCGCGCCGGGCAGCAGGACGCGGGCTTGGCCGCCGAGGAACCAGAAGGGCTCCCCGACGCTGGGGGGCAGCAATGGCGAATCGGTCATGGATGTCTCCGGTAGCTGGGGGCGATCAGGGTGGACACTTGGCGGGTCAGCCGGCCGCCGCGTGGGCGGCGGCACGGATGAGGTCGACGACAACGTTTGGGTGGGTGACGAAGTAGGCGTGCGAGGCGTGGGCGACCTCGACGGTGTGCGACCCGGCCCGCTTGGCCATCGCCCGCTGCGAGGCCGGCGGGATCGCCTGATCCGCACCGGACACCGCGTACCACGACGGGATGCTCCGCCACGCGGGTGTACCGGACGGGGAGGCCAGTGCCGTCAGCGTGATCGGGCGCTGCGTTGCCGCCATCTCCAGCGCCGTGGCCGGGCCGACCTCGCTGATGAACACCTTCCGGAACTCCTCCGGCCGGATCGACAGTTCCACGTCGGTACCGCCACCCGAGATCGGGACCAGGATGCCACCGACGGCGTCCGTAAGGGCGCTTCCGGCACTGAGCGCGGAAGCGGTCTCGCCCTCGTCGGGAGCGAACGCGGCGATGTACACCAGCGCCTTGACGTTCGAGTTCCCGGTCGCGGCATTGGTGATCACCGCGCCGCCGTACGAGTGGCCGACCAGAATGATCGGACCGGTGATCGAGGCGAGCACGGCCGCCAGGTACGCGGCGTCGCCGGCCAGCGCGCGCAGCGGATTGGCCACTGCGACAACCGGGTAGCCGTCGTCCTGCAGGCGCTGTACCGTACCGCTCCAGCCGGATGCGTCTGCGAACGCGCCGTGGACCAACACGACGGTCGGCCGTTTGTCGCGGGCGGGCCGGATGGAGGTACCGGATACGGCCTGCGCGGGGGCGGCCGCGGTTGCGATGCCGAGACCTGCGGCGGCCGACACGGTGGCCAGGCCGGTCAGGACGGTCCGGCGGGAAGTACGGAAGGTGTCCATTGGTCAGGATTCCTTTCGACGGAGCGTGCGCGCGGCCGTGAGGATCACGTCCGCGACGGCGGTGGGCTGGGAGACCATGACGGCATGAGAACCGGCCGTCTCGGCGATGTGCGATCCCGCGCGCCGCGCCATGAAGCGCTGCGCATCCACGTGGATGGCCTGATCGTTGTTGGCCACGAGGAACCAGGATGGCAATTGCCGCCATGCCGGCTCCCCTGACGCCTCGGTGAAACCGGCCAACCCGATCGGCCGCTGGCTGACCGCCATGACCGCGGCCGTCGTCGCGGGCACATCGGCGGCAAAGACCGCCGGGAACTGCGACTGGTCGATGCTCAACTCGACCGCCTTGTCACCATTCTCGGCGCGCACAACAGTCTGACGCAGAGCCGGCCCCATCAGCGTGTCCGGAAACTGCTCGACGATCGCCGTCAGGCTCTCGCCCTCCTCCAGAGCGAACGCGGTGATGAACGCCAAGCCGACCGCGTTGGCGAGCTGACCGGCGGCGTTAGTGATCACCGCGCCGCCGTAGCTGTGCCCCACCAGTAGCACCCTCCCCTGGACCTCGGAAGCCAAGTCGGCCACATAGCGGGCGTCCGCGGCCAGCCCACGCAACGGGTTCGCCACCGCCCGCACGTCCAGACCCGCCGCCAGCAACTGCGCGATGACAACCGACCAACTCGACGCATCCGCGAACGCGCCGTGCACCAAGACAACCGTCAGGCCATCGTCAGCACCCTCAGACTCAGTCATCTCTTCCCACCTCCGCATCGATGTCGACCGACCGTAGGCCGACGCCGACGCGAGACCAGTGACAAAAAAGTGACGACGCCACGAGCAGCGCCGAGGCCGAGAGATCCGTCGCGATCCTGGTCGTCTCAAAGGCGGACTAGATGACGGGTAGGCGACGGACCACCCGAAACCGGTCAAGACCAGGTGCAGCCAATCCGGCATGACCGCACGACTCGCGGCGGATGCGTGCGAAGGAAATCGGATTGAGGCGCGTTGCTCGGCGCTGGCTAGATTGGGTCGCATGGCCGATCCGGTGATGTGTTCACCGGTGCTGGCCGCAGCCGAGGATCCGGTTCCGGCCGCGTTGTGTCGCTCCGGCACGAGGAGCTTGAGTCTAAACAAATTGGCCACCTTCTGCCGCTAGATCACCTGTGCGGCCGATTCCCACGGGATGCACGGCACCGCCGCCCTGACGGCGACCGCGGCCAGACACCCGCTCGTCGCGGGGCGCCAGCGGACGGTGGCGGTCCAGCCGACCGGTGGCCGGACGTTGGTCACTTGGACCCTGCCGTTGCCCTTCACCCCGGTACGGAACGTGACCGGGGCACTGACGCCGCTGGCGTCGACCGCGTAGGAGGTGTTCGGCGGGCCGTCGTTCACCGTGACCGTGCCCGACGCGCCGAGGTAGCTGCACGCCCCGGGCGCCTGACCCCCGTTGAGCTAACCCACCAGCGTGTTTACCGCACCGACCGGCCCGGAGAAGTGCTGCCGGAACAGGTCACCGGCCCGCCAGGGAATCACATTGCCAGCCGCCATGCACAGCGCCGATTCGATGGTGGAGTACGTCGACGAGCTCGGTCTGCAGCGTCGGCGCGTCCCGCGCAAATGGGGCCCTTCAGCTCCGTCCACCGGCGCGACCGCCCTGGACGACGACCTCGAGGCCCGCGAACACGGGGAACGCTCTACCACGACCGTGACATTCGCCGACGGGCGGCTACAAGAACTTCTGGACCGGCGACGCGGGGATCTGGTGTGGATCTCAGATGGGCCGCGCAGCTCGACGCGCGACCTGGCCGCGGCCTCCACGACCTCGTCCGGTCCGCTGCCGACGCCAACGTCTAGTGGCCAGAAGGCCAAGAGCAACGTCGCGTCGTCGGCCAGAAAATGGGAGGCCCAGCCGACGGCGGTCAGACCGGTCTGGCGACGGGTCGGCCCCAGAAGGTCCACCAACGACGCCCCAGCGGGACGTAGCACGCGCAGGTCAAAGGTCTTAGTCGAGGATGGCGGCGACCATTCCGATCTGGACGAATTCGACGTAGGCATGCGGATTTTCCACGAGCGGCCGGAAAACTCGGCCAAGCAACGGGCGAAATCAAGATGACGAGAGGCAGCGCCAGCGGACGCACTCGCGAGAGCGATATGCCTGATTACCCCCCACAGCAAGGACGGCCGACGTGGAGGCCCCTACCCATAGGATCCATAGACAGAACCGGCACCGCCGAGAAGAACAGCCGTTGCCACTCTCACTAACACGCAATCTTCTCGAAGTCGGACATCTCGTCGAGACCGAGGCCGGATCGATACCGGAACCCGGAGTACCCAAACATCGAATAGAGATTGCTTACGATCGTCCGCAGTCCAGCGTCCACAAGCTTCGGCGGCGGTGGCCGGCTCCTTGGTCGATAGGGGACGATCTGCCGACGGGGAGGAACATCGGACGGGAGCACGAGCAACTGTCGAGACGGCGGCCGACCGCGACGAGATGCGGTTCAGCCTGCCGCCCGACACCATCGCGTTCATTGGCCGCACCAAGGAACTCGCGGCGATCACCCACACCGTGACCACAGCCGCCGAGCACGGCGGCGTCGTCGCGATCCACGCCATCGACGGCATGCCCGGTGTCGGGAAAACCACCCTGGCCGTGCACGCCGCCCACCAACTGACCCAGCGATACCCCGACCGGCAACTGTTCCTCGATTTGAAAGCCCACACCGCCGGCCACCAACCCACCGACCCCGCCGACCTGCTACGGGCCGACGGCATCGACCCAAAACAATTGCCCGACCGTCTCGACGCCCGCATCGCCCTCTGGCGCGACCGCATGGCCGGACGGCAAGCCCTGCTCGTCCTGGACAACGTCGCGTCCACCGCGCAGGTCGTCCCGCTGCTGCCCAGTTCCCCCCACGTGCTGGTGCTGATCACCTCCCGCCGACGACTCGGCGATCTCCATCACGCCGTCCACCTGCACCTCAAAGTCCTCCCGCACGCCGACGCGGTCGCGATGTTCCTCCGCCTGGTACCCCGCGCCGCCAACGAACTCGAAGCCGTGGCCACCCTTGTTCAGGCATGCGAATACCTGCCGCTAGCGATCGCGATCACCGCCAGACGATTCGCCGCCCACGACACCTGGACCATGACCGATTTACTTGCCGAGGTCAAGACCAGCCGCCGACGACTGCTGACCCTCACCAGCGAAGACACCACCGTGCAGGCCGCCTTCGACCGGTCCTACCGGCACCTGCCACCCCAACGGCAGCGCTTCTTCCGCCTGATCGGCCTGGCCCCCGGCGTCGACACCGACAGCTATGCCGCCGCCGCTCGGGCCGGCACCAGTCTGGACGACGCTATGAACCAACTGGACAGGCTGTACCACGACCACCTACTCGAGGAAACAAGCCCGCACCGGTACCGGATGCATGACCTCGTCCGCACCTACGCCCGCACACTCACCAAACCGCAGGACGGGCCCGACCAGGCTTTCGATCGCCTTCTCGACTACTACCGGCACACCGCCGCGGTGGCCATGGACACCGCCTACCCGCACGAGCGTGAACACCGCCCGCGGGTCCCACCCTCGCGCACTCCCAGCCCCACCCCGCCCAACCCGGCGGCGGCACTCGGTTGGCTGGACAACGAGCTGCCCAACCTGCTGGCCGCCACGAAATCGGCCACCGACCACAGCAGGCAGGCACACCTGCTGCACCTGTCGACCATCCTGCACCGCCACCTGCACACCCGCGGTCGTTTCCACGACGCCGAAACCCTGCACCAGCAGGCGTTGAGCGCCGCACGCGCCACCGGCGACCAGACAGCCGAACTGAACGCCCTGACCGGTCTCGGCCACACCCACCGGCTACAGGGCCGCCACGAGCAAGCCACCGACCACTACCAGCAGGCGCTGCGCCTGGCCCACGCCAGCGGCCACCGCCCCGGCGAGCTGCTAGCGCTGACCGGCCTCGCCAATTCCCACCGGATGCAGGGCCGGTACCAACAGGCCGCCGACCACTACCAACGAGTGCTCGACATGGCCCGCCAGATTGGTCACCGCAACTGGCAGTACGAAGCATGGCAAGGTCTCGGCCGGCTGCAGCACACCAACGGCAACCCACAGGCCGCCCTCACCCACCACCAGCAGGCGCTCGCGCTCGCCACCGACCTCGGCCAGCCCGACGACCAGGCCCGCGCCCACGACGGACTCGCCCACGCCCACCTGGCAATGCACCAACCCGAACAGGCCCGCACCCACTGGCAACACGCCCTCGACATCCTCACCCGCCTCGGCGTCGACCAGGCCGAAGAAACCACACCGCGGCCATCCGCCACCACCTCACCAACCCCGCGAACGACGAGTGAGCCGCTCCGGAAGAATGGATCGCAAGCCCCTTGACTCGGCCACATCCGGCGTTCGACCGGCCGCGACGCGTCCCGACCTCCCGACCGGCCTTCGGAACACCACACAACAGACGACAGTTCGGTCTCCTCCGCGCCACGCTCGCAGCGGCGGCGCCACCGAATCCGCTCGCGACACGATATGTCCGATTACCCCCACAGCAAGAACGTCCGAAATCGAGGTCCCTGCCCGGACGTTTCTCGATAAGACTCGACGTTGCCGAGAAGAACAGCCAACGCCCCTCTCGCTAACGCGCAATCTTTTGAAGCCTGATAACTCGTCGAGACTGAGGCCGGATCGATGCCGGAACCCCACCCACGCCCGCGCACGACAGCGAGATCGTGTTCGGTGCCCGGTTGCTGAGCCAGGCGTACGTCGTCCACGTCATCCACAGCAGCAGAAGGACGAGCCCGCGGACCATGCTGAGCGCGGTCGGCGGCCGCCCCATGATCGCGATGACGCGGGTGAGGGCGATGATGAACACAAGGTCGAAGAAGATCTCCGTTATGGTCGCCCGGTGCCGGACCCTGGTCTTCACCGGCCGGGACCGGAAGATGTTCCTCACCCGGGACACCGTTGAATTATCCGGTACCCGGTGACATAACCCGGCTGCTTCACCCGAGCCCGCGCAGCCGGAAGTTCCTCGCGGATATGCGGAAGGTCGTTTACAGCACGAACCCGATTGAGAGAGCTTGAACTTCCAACTCCAGAAGATCACGGCACCCCCAGCCCGAATTCGCGGGTTGCTGCGGTCAGCCCACCGCCGCGGCCAGCCGGTCGAACAGCCGGTCCACTTCGGACTTCGTCTCGTCGTCGAGGTCGAACCCCAGTGGGCCTCGGGTGTCGGTGGTCGGGATCACGTTCTGCTTGACGAGCAGGTACTTCTCCACCGCGATGTACCCGTCGATCGTGGTCTGCAAGCTGATCAGGCAGTTGAGCAGGCCGCTGATCGAGTAGGCGGTGTCCCACTGCCCCTCGGCCAGCGCCGTCCATAGCCGCTGGATGGCCCAACACACCTGAGCGCTCGGCATCGTTCCGGCCACCCCGCGGCGGAAGCTGTCCAGCAGGGCCGCGCCGCCCAGCCCTTCGAACGCCCGCGCCTGCCCGCCGGTGGCGTTGCGCAGCTCGGACAGGCGCCGGCCGATCGGCGGGGCCTCGGGCTTGAAGTAGATACGGCCGGGGAACCACTCGAAGAGCCGGACCTGGACGTCGAGGCTGAGCGGCCGGCCCACGTACCCGCTCGCGTCCTGCACCACCAGCCCGATGTCGATGGACTCGGCGATGGTGGCGTAGTAGCCGAAGATCGCGTCGTCGCCGAGCGCGACCGCGAGGGGAGGGATGGCCATCACCGCGTCGGCGCCGTGCCGCTGCGCGTGCCGGGCGTGGGCGACCGCGGTGTGGGTGCTCTCCGCGCCGCAGCCGATGATGCTGAACCGCCCGGCCTGCCGCGCCTTCGCCGTGACGATCTCCGCCAGTTGGCGGCGTTCACCCTCGGTGAGCCGCAGCAGGTCGCTGACCATCCCGGTGGTGAGCCCGGCGACGTGCTGGTCGAGGATCCAGTCCAGCTCCTTCTCGATGCCAGGTCCGTCGATCGTGCCGTCGGCGGTATACAAGGTCTGGATCACGGGCAGCACACCGTTGATGGCGGCGGTTGGCGTCATCTGGTCAATCCCCAATCCTCGCGGCTGGCGTCAGGAACGGCCCACGGTCGGCTCGACGAAGCGTCTGCTCGCCGGCGTCGGTGCGGTCAGGAAGTCGAGGTCGGCACCCTGCGGTGCCTGCTGGACGTGGTCGCGGTACAGCCGCGGCCAGCCACGCAGGTGAACCGACGCGGCCGGTGGCGGGACCGGGCGGGAGGCCAACTCGGCCGGGTCGACGAGCACGTCGAGCCGGCGCCGCGCCAGATCGAAATCGATGAGGTCGCCGTCGCGTACCCGGCCGAGCGCGCCGCCGGCGGCCGACTCCGGGGCGACGTGCAGGACCACGGTGCCGAAGCTGGTCCCGCTCATCCGCCCGTCGCTGACCCGGAGCATGTCGCGTACGCCCTGGCCCAGCAGCCGCTTCGGGATCGGTGCCATGCCCCACTCCGGCATGCCCGGGGTTCCCCGGGGCCCGCAGCCGCGAATGATGATCACGTCGTCGGCGGTGATGCCGGCCGCCTCGTCGTCCAGCCGTACCCGCATGGTGTCGTAGTCGTCGAAGACGACCGCCCGTCCCCGGTGACGCAGCAGTGCCGGGGAGGCCGCGGCCACCTTGATCACGGCGCCGTCGGGTGCGAGCGTGCCGAACACCGCGGCGAGGGTCGGCGCGGCCGACACCGGGTCGTGCGGGCCGCGAATGACGGCCGAGACTTCCGGTGCCTCGGCGGCGAGCCGCGCCCACGACCGGCCGTCGCCGGCCACCGCGTCGCCGTCGAGTAGGGCGCCCAAGGCGCGGGCCAGGGCCGGCACGCCCCCGGCGGCGGCGAACGCAGCGACCAGTTGGGCGCCGCAGGGTTCGACGTCGACCAGCAGCGGCACGTCGCGCCACAGCCGGTCCATTCGCATCAGGTCGCCGTAGAGGCCGGTGCGTCCGGCCACCGCGGCCAGGTGGATGACCGCGTTGGTGGAGCCGCCGATCGCGGCGAGCGCCCGTACGGCGTTGTCCCATGCGGCCTGGGTCATTCGTTGGGTCGGCGTCCGGCCGTCCAGCGCCTGACGGACGACGAGGGCACCGGTCTGGTGGGCGATGCGGCGCAGCTGCGGCGATCCGGTGGGTACGCCCGAGGATCCGGGCACGCTCATGCCGAGCAGCTCGGTGACGACAGCCATCGAGGAGGCGGTGCCCATCGTGTTGCAGGCGCCCGGTCCGGCGCAGCGCAGGCTGCGTTCGAGGTGTTCCCAGCGCCGGTCGTTCATCGCGCCGGACCGGCGTTCGTCCAGCGCCCGCCACAGGTCGGTACCGGCGCCCAGTGGCTTGCCCTCGAACAGCGGGGCGGCCCGGGAACCGCCGATCAGCAGCAGGGACGCAACGTCGGCGCTCGCCGCGGCGAGCAACGCGGCCGGTACGCTCTTGTCGCAGTTGGCGAGGAAGACGACACCGTCCAGCGGGTTGGCCCGGATCGTCTCCTCCAGCTCCATGGCCACCAGGTTGCGGTACAGCATCGCCGAGGGTTTCATCAGGTCCTCGCCCAGCGACATGACCGGGAACCGGGCCGGTACGCCGCCGCCGTCCCGGATGCCCTGCTCCACGTCGGCGACCAGCTCGGCCAGGCTGGCGTTGCAGGGGTTGAGTGCGCTGGACGTGTCGGCGATGCCGATGACCGGCCGGTCCCGGTCCGCCTCGGTCAGCCGCAGCGCCACCCGGTGGGACAGCGCGACCTCGTCGTCGCCGCCCAGCCAGCGGGCGCTGCGGAGCCTCACCGCGAACCTCCCTCGGTGCGCCGCGCGTCCGGATCGTCGGAGTCGCGGCCGAGCAGCACGCCCCAGCCGCCGTCAACGTAGATGGTCTGCCCGGTGACGTAGCTCGCCGACTCCGACAGCAGGAACTCGACGACCGCGGCGACCTCGACCGGCTCCGCCAACCGGCGCAGCGGGTTTCGCGATTCGAGGTCCCGGCGCGCCGACGTGGGAACGGGCGCCGACTCGAACGAGCGCTCCAGCGCGGGCGTGGACACCGCTCCGGGTGCGACGGCGTTGGCCCGGATGCCCCGGTCGCCGTAGCTGGCGGCGACGCTACGGGTGATCGCGTCGATGGCGGCCTTGGTCATCTCGTAAACGCCGAAGTCTGGGTACGCGCGCTGCCCGTGTACCGAAGAGATGTTGACGATGGCACCGGCCCACCCGGTGTCCAGGAAGCTGGACACGGCCTGGCTGGTGCCCCAGAGGGTACCGAGCTGGTTGACGCCGACGATCCGGGCCACCTGTGCCTCGTCGAGCCGGTGCAGCGGGTGGCGGATGGTGATGCCGGCGCAGTTCACCCAGGCGTGCAGGGCACCGACCCGCTCGGCGGCGCCCGCGGCTGCGGCGTGAGTCGCTCGGAAGGCGACGTCGCCGATGACGATCTGGGTGGGGCCGGCGATCGACGCCGCGACCTGCCGCGCGGCGTCGGCGTTCGTGTCGACGAGCACGGTGCCCCAGCCGCGCGCCGCGAGGTGCATGGCGATGCCGCGCCCGATCCCGGAACCGGCGCCGGTGACCACGACCGCCCGGATGCCGTTCACGACAGCACCGGCCGGGCGGGTGGCGTCGCGCCGATCGCCGCGTCGGCGGCATCGATCACCGACTCCAGCGAGCCCTCGGCCGCCAGGGTCTGCCACACCTGGTACCGGTCGCGGCCGTAGGCGTCCCTGGCCGGCAGGTACATGAACCCTGGTCCGTTCGTCAGGTTGAGCACGGCGACGGCACGGTCCGGGTGCCGGCGTCGCAGCTCGGTCTGCAGCTGCGAGTAGGCCTCGCCGGGGTGGGCCACGATGACCGCGTCGCCCAGTCGCCAGACGAAGACGGGGTGTACGGCGGAGGTACCGGTGCGGTAGCCCTCGGCGAGGCGGTCGGCCCGGGCGCGGCGCTCCGCGGCCGCCACGGGATCGATGTTCGCCCATTGGCGCACGGTCTGCTCCGGTGCTTCGGGTGGGCGGCAGCGGATACCGACATCGACTCGGGTGAAGGATGACTCCTCCGGCGGAGCCGCCGGCACCGGTTGCCAAATGCCCAGCGGGGCACCGGATTCGACGACGCCGGCGAAGCGCAGGGCGCTGCCGGGCGCGCCCATGGTTTCCAGTACCGACACCGCCGCGTGGCCCAGCGCTCGCCCGTGCCGGTCGGTGTCCCCGGTGCCGGCCAGGTACTGCTCGCGCGGCGCCAGGTCGCCCGAGGCACCCTGGAAGAACAGGCAGGGCGCGCCGGCATGCCGCTCCACGACCTCCCGGGCCGCACCGATGTAGTCCGGCGACAATAACGAATTCTCGTGCGCCAGCGTCGTCGGGTGGCATGCGTAGTTGACCAGCACGCCCAGGCGCTCGCCGCCGGTGCTGGTGATCCGGCCCACCAGGACGGTGTCGTCGGCCGGAGAGCCCGGGTTGAATCCCAGCACATCCCGGTGTCCGTGGGCCAGGTCGCGGTTGGCGGCCAGCCGGCACGAGCCGTACGCCCAGGTGACCGAGCACTCCCGGGCGGCGTCGCGGGCCGCGGCGGCCACCTCGACCAGGTCGCGCACCAGCCGCTCCCGGTACGGGCCGACCAGTTCGCTGCCCGGCAACCCGGAGTCCTCCTCGGCCAGGGTGGGCCCGGCGTGGGTGTGCACCAGGTGCAGCAACAGGGCGTCCCGGGCACCGCCGAGGGCGTCGAGCACGGGCCGGTACACCCGGTCGTAGCCGGCCAGGCTCTGCCACCAGCCGAGGTCCGCAGTGACCAGGTAGCGCCAGCCGAGGTCGGGGTCCGCGACGGCCAGGGCGCTCGCGGTCAGCGGGCGGTGCACCCCGGTGGCCTGGCCGGTCCGCGCGGCACCCCAATTGTGGGCCCGAATGCCGACCGGCGGCGTGATGTCGGTGCGCGCCACGCCGAGCACCATCCCCGACTCGCGGGGGGTCCACCCGTTGACTGCGTTCACCGCACGGCTCCCAGGACGAGCCCGCGCCTGATGTAGCGCTGGGCGACGATGTAGACCAGCACCGGTGGCAGCGCGGCCAACACCAGGCCGGTGACCAGCAGCGGCAGGTCGCTGCCGTACCGGGTCACCACGGTGGCCGCGCCGAGGGTGACTGTCGCCTGCTGGTCGGACTGGAGGAAGACCAGCGGAGTGAGCAGGTCGTTCCACCATCCGGTGACGTTGAAGATGGTGACGGTAACGATGGCCGGCACGCTCATCGGCAGGATCACCCGCCGCATGGCCTGGAAGTAGCCCGCCCCGTCGACCGCGGCCGCGTCGATGACGTCTCCGGGCAGGGCACGCATGAACGCGGCGAGCAGGAAGACCGTGCCCGGCACCCCGGTCGCCGCCCAGACCAGGATGACCGAGATGGGGCTGTCGATCAGACCCACGTCGGCCAGCAGGACATAGTCCGGGATGATGAAGGTGATGCCGGGGATCGCCAGGGTGGCGATCATCGCGATGAACACCGCGCGGCGCCCGGGAAACTCCAGCTTCGCGAAGGCGAACGCGGCGGGCAGCGAGACGGCCAGGCAGATCAGCCAGGCGACGGCGACGTAGACGACCGAGTTGGCGAACAGCCGCGGCAGATCGAACCGGTTGACCATGGCGACGTAGTTGTCAATGTCGGTCCAGTGCGCCGGCAGCGAAAGCGGGTCGCGGATGTACTCGCTCTGGCTCCTCAGGCTGGTGACGAGCATGAAGAACAGCGGGTACAGGGCCGAGACTGCGACGATCGTCAGGATCCCGGTGATCACGATGCGGCCGGCGAGCGAGACGGTGCTCTTCATCAGCGCCCCCCGTTTCGGGAGAACAGGTCGAAGTTGCGTACCTGCAGCCAGGCGATGACCGAGACGAGCAGCAGCAGCACGACCGACAGAGCCGAGGCGTAGCCCAGGTCACCGGTCTGGAACGCGCTGAGGTAGATCTCGTAGTCCAGCGGCGTGGTGCTGGTGCCCGGCCCGCCCTTGGTGATGGTGTAGATGAGCGAGAAGAGGCCGATGAACACGTACGACGTGTTGATCACCAGGAAGTAGCTGATGGCCGGCGTCTGCATCGGCAGCACGACGCGGAACAGGCGCCGCCACCAACCCGCGCCGTCCATCTGGCTGGCCTCGATCACCTCCGGTGGCATGGCCGACAGCCCGGCGAGGAAGACCAGCGCACCCTGGCCGAGGGTCTGCCAGTAGAAGGTCAGGATGAGCACGACGAATGCGGTGACCGTGGACGACAGCCAGTCTGTGGAAAGCGCGTGCAGCCCCGCCGCCGAGAGGCCCCGGTTGACCACCCCGTCGGGGAGGAACATGCTGCGCATGAGCACGCCGACCACGACCACCGAGAGCATGCACGGCAGGTAGTAGACCGAACGGAAGAAGCGCGCGCCCGGGGTCTGCTCGTGCAGCAGGACGGCCACCACCAGACACATAACCAGGATCAGCGGGATGGACAGGAAGAAGACCAGGTTGGTCCGCAGGTACTGCCAGATGTCGCCGTCCGCGAACAGCCGCCGGTAGTTGGCCAGCCCCACCCACCGGGTGACCATGCCGTCCCACCGGGTGAAGCTGTGGTAGACCGTGGTGACCAGCGGGTACCACATGAACGCGCCGACCAGCAGCACCGCTGGCAGGACCGAGACCACGCCGGTCAGCGCGCCGCGGCGGCGCGACCGGGACCGCCGCACCGTCCCGGCCTCCGGCGCGGCCCGCCGCCCGACGGCAGCAACCGTCACTTGTTGCCCCCATTTTTCACGATGCTGTCGCGCTTGTCGTCCAGCGCCGAGAGGAACGCCTCGGGGGTCTTCTTGCCGGCCCAGATCAGCTGCGCCTGCGCGTAGATCTCGTTGACCAGGTCGGTCGGCCAGATGTTGTCGGCGTAGAAGACGAACTTCTGGTTCACCCACTCGGCCTGCCGCACCAGCAGCGAGTCGGTGAACAGCGACGCGAGGTCGAGCCCCGCGAGGTTGGGGAACTTGATGTCCTCGTGCGGGTGGTTCTTGATCCGGTCGAGCTGCTCGGCCTTGCTGGTCAGGTGCTTAATGAAGGCGACCGCCTCGTCCTTTTGCTTGGAGTACTTGGTAACCACCAGGTCGCCGCCGGGCCCGCCGATGCCGCTGTCGCGCACTGGCGCGGTGGCGTTGATGTTGGGCAGCCTGGTCATAAGGACATCGTCGCCCAGCACGTTGCGCAGGTCGGAGATGGCCCAGGGTCCCTGGATGACAGTGGAGGCCTTCCCAGCCGCGATCTGCCCGATCGGATCATCCATTGTGGATGGCGAGGCCAGGGTGTACGGGACCAGTTGCAGCCACTGGCGCACGACCGCCTGCAGCGCGGAGTCGTTGAACTTGCGGGTACCGTCACCCAGGTCGCGCAGCCCGGTCTCCCCTCCGGTCACCTGTGCGATCCAGTAGAACAGCGAGAAGAGCGTGTAGTCGCCGTTGCCGAGGGCCAGCGGCGTGACACCGGTCGCCTTGATCTTCCTGAGCACGTCGAGCCACTCGTCCCACTCCAGCACCGTGTCCTCGCTGACCTTCGCGCCCGCGCGGTCGAGCACCCGGCTGTCGAAGTAGACCGCGGCGATGCCATCGTTGCCGGGCGGTACACCGTAGATGGTGCCCTTCTCGGCGACCAGCCCCTCGGTGCCCACGTCCCAGCCGGTCAGGGTGCTGCGGTACCCGTTGTCCAGGTAGCTGTCGAGGGGCTCGATGTAGTTCTTCAGCCCGAAGGTGTACGAGCCGGACCAGAGCGAGGCAACGTCGGGGCCGTTGCGCGCGACGCCCGCGGTGCGGAACTTGGTGAAGGCGCTGTCGTCCCCGGGCAGGTCGCTGACCTCGACGGTGATGCCGTGGGCCTCGGAGAAGCGCTTGGCGGACTGGACTACCCAGAAGTCATCGCGCTTGAGCGACTTGTCGGTGGTCGACGAGGTGGGGAAGAACTGGTTCCAGTACTTGAGGGTGCCGCCCTTGCCAGATCCGGCGCCGCCACCGCAGGCGCCCAGCGCCAGGCCGGCACCGGCCAGGGCCGCCGACTGCAGGAAACGGCGTCGGGAGTACGTGTAGGTGCTCATGAGGATTCCCTCCTGTGGCTTGGCACGCGGGGACGCGGCGTGGGCGAGATCCTGTGCCGCCTTCTTTCGCTGAGTGGAGGAACTTGTTCTGAGTGAAGTGAAGTAAACATCCGCTCCACTCCCTGGTCAAGACATTGCGCTCCGGTCTTGCCACCCCGTACGGTGAGTCAGCCGAGAAGCGCCTCCGTACAGCGGAGGAAGTCTCTTCCAGTGGAGGAGGAATGAGTGGCCGATCAGCCGGAACGGTCGCGCGGGGATCGCGGCCTACAGGGAGTGGACCGTCTGGTCCGCATCTTCGAGGCGGTGACCGGCGGGCCGGCGTCTCTGTCGAAGATCGCGGCCGAGGCGGGTCTCAGCGACGCCACCACGCTGCGCTACCTGGGCAGCCTGGTCTCGCACGGCCTGCTTGACCGCGACCCGGCCAGCCGCCAGTACCGCATCGGCATGCGGATGTTCCTGCTCGCCCGCAGCGCGGTCAGCGGCCGCGACTTCATGTCGATGGTCGTGTCGTCGATGGCCCGCCTGGTGGAGCAGTTCAACGAAACGGTCAACTTCGGTGCCCGGGTCGGCCACGACCTGGTCATCGTCCACGCGCTGCAGAGTTCGCAGCCGATCCGGATGGGTGCCGCGGTGGGAGACAAGGATGCCTGGCACGCCTCGGGCCTTGGCAAGGCCATCATGAGCACACTGCCGGTCACCGACGTGCGGTCGCTGCTGGCCAGGACCGACCTGGCGCAACTGACCCCGCGCACCCTCACCGACCCCGACGACCTGCTCCGCGAGCTGGCCCGGGTACGCGAGCGCGGCTTCGCCATCGACGACGAGGAGACCGTCGAGGGACTGCGCTGCGCGGCCGCGCCGGTCCGGGACGCCGCCGGCACCGCACGCTACGCGCTGAGCGTTAGCGGTCCGGCGTACCGGCTGCCGCACGCCCGCCTGCTCGACATCGGGGAGACCGTCAGCGAGCAGGCCCAGTTGCTCGAAGCGCTCGCCGACCAGGCGCCAGCAGCAGAGGAGACCAATCGATGAGCGAGCGCAGCGAGCGAATCATCAAGGACAGTGGGACCGTGCCTCGTCGGGCCGGCGACCGCAGGGAGGCGGGCCGATGAGGAGGAGAATCCCGCTGCGGGTCGGCGTCGCCGGGGCGCCGCGCGGCGGCGGGTTCGTGGCCGGGCTGCGCGCCGCCGCGGGAGACGCCCGCCTCGCCGCGGTCTACGACCCGGATCCCGGTGCCCGCCAGCGGTTCGCGGCCGACCACGGGCTCGACGTGGTCTGCGCCAGCTACCAGGAACTGCTCGACCACTGCGACCTGGTCATCGTGTCCTCGCCGCAGCAGCACCACGTGCCCCAGGCGATCATGGCACTCGACGCCGGGATTCACGTGCTGTCGGAGGTGCCGGCTGCGGTGTCCCTGGAGCAGGCGCGCGACTTGGTCGCCGCCGTGCGCCGCAGCAACGCCCGCTACATGCTCGCCGAGAACTACTGCTACATCCGCAGCAACCTGGTGGTGGGCGCGATGGCCCGGGCCGGTGTCTTCGGTGAACTGTACTACGGCGAGGGCGAGTACCTGCACGAGATGCGGCAGTTCCACCATACCCCCACCGGTGCGCCGACCTGGCGCTACTACTGGCAGGTCGGGCGCATCGGGCACACGTACCCCACGCACAGCCTGGGCCCGCTGCTGCAGTGGTTCGACGACCGGGTGGTGGCCGTCAGCTGCACCGGCACAGGTCGGCACACCGACCCCGAGCACGAGATCGACGACACCGTCCTGCTGCTGTGCCGCACCTCGCGCGGCGCGCTGCTGCGGGTCCGGTTCGACCTGCTGTCCAACCGCCCACACCTGATGGACTACTACAGCGTGCAGGGCACCGGCGGTGCGTACGAGGCGCCCCGGGCACCCAACCAGCAACCCCGGGTGTACCTGCACGGGCACAGTCCCGACGGATCCTGGGAGCCGCTTTCCGCCTACCAGGAGAAGTTCCTGCCCGAGCGGTACCAGCAGGTACCGGCTGGTGCCGGCCACTGGGGTGCCGACGCGTGGCCGGTCCTCGAGTTCGTCCACGCCATCGTGGGCGACACCGACGTACCGTTCGGCGTCTTCGACGCGCTGGACATGTCGCTGCCCGGCATCGCCTCGCAACGCTCGGCCGGCGAGGGCGGCTCCTGGGTGCATGTACCCGACCCCCGACTGTGGACCGCGGGCATCGGAGTCGAACCGGGTCGGGAGGCTCCACGTGCCTAGCGACTCCGCGAACGGACCGCGGCCCGGCGCGGGCGACCATCATGGTGACCCCGGGTACCGCCAGTTGCACATGCTCTGGCCGGCGGGACGCCGCCCCTACCCCGACGCACTGCGGCCGGCACCCGGATACCTACTGCGCCCGGGGAGCGACGCGGACATCGCCCCGTTCCGTGAGCTCATGGCACGAGTCGAACTCGGCAGCTGGGGCGACGAGGAGCTCGCCCAAGTGCACGCCAGCGTGCTGCCCGACGGCTGGCTGGTCGTCGTCCACCAGCCGACCGGCCGCCTCGTCGCGACCGGAATGGCGCAACACAATCCCGTACCGGAGCTTTACCCCGGCGGGTACGAGGTCGGCTGGATTGCCGCCGACCCCGACCACTCCGGCCACGGCCTGGGCCGATCGGTCACCGCCGCGGTGGCCAACCGCTTGGTCGACGCCGGGGCGATGAGCATCTTCCTGCGTACCGACGACTTCCGGCTGCCGGCGCTGGCGATCTACCTGAGGTTGGGGTTCACCCCACACCTGTACGCCCCAGACATGTCGGACCGGTGGGCCGCGGTCCACCAGCGGCTCGGCGGCACGCCAGCGCCGTCCGCCGGCACGCGACCCGATCCGCCGACAGCCCGCCCACTCCCCTAAGGAGACGCATCGCCGTGAACGGCTCCTCCCCCGTGCCCCACCCCGAACCGCGCGCCATCACCCCCGGCGCCGAGCACTTGGCACGCGTGGGCCTCGGCGCGGCCCCGGCCGAACCGCCGGCATCACCGTTGCGCTTCCCCGACGGCGGCGCGTGGCGCGTCGAGATCCCGAGCGTCGAGGGACCGGCTGCGCTGCGGGCCGTCATCGAGACTGCGGACTCCCTGGAGGTGCCCGTCCACCGGGTCTCGCAGGGTTCGGGCGTCATGATGCTCACCGACCAAGAGATCGAGGAGATGCTCGCCCAGACCACCCAGCGCGGCATCGAACTCTGCCTGTTCGTCGGGCCCCGGGCGGCGTGGGACATCGGCGCACAACGCTTTACGCCTGGAGCACTCGGCGCGCGGGCACGCGGCCGCGATGGGCTGGCCGGTTGTATCGCCGAGGCAGTCCGCGCCGCCGGGCTCGGAGTTGCGAGCCTGCTGGTCGCCGACGAGGGCGTGCTGTGGACCCTGCACCAACTGCGTTGCCAGGGCATGCTTCCGGCGACGATACAGCTGAAGCTGAGCGTGCAGGCGGCACCGGCCAACCCCGCCTCGTTCCTCCTGCTCACCCAACTCGGCGCGGACACCATCAACGTGCCCAGCGACCTGACCCTCGCGCAGCTGTCCGAACTACGTGCCGCGAGCCTTGCCACCATCGACTTCTACCTCGAGGCACCCGACAGCATCGGCGGGTTCGTCCGGTTGTACGACATCGCCGAGGTGATCCGGGTCGCCGCCCCGGTCTATGTCAAGTTCGGGCTGCGCAACGCACCCGAGATCTATCCCAGCGGCCGGCATCTTACCGATGTCGTCGTCGGTTCCGCCATCGAACGGGTCCGCCGGGCCCGACTGGGATTGGACATTCTGCAGCGGTATGCGCCCGGGGACGTCACCGGACTGACGATGAGCGCCCTCGGCGCACGGGGCCAACTCGCCGGTACCCGCCTGGTAGCCCCCGAGTGAACCACCCCGGCGACCCATCGATCTCCGCAAGTTGACGGGCGGCCCGGGACGGCCGGGTGTGGCTTATAAACGGGATCGACGTCGGCAAGCGTCACCACGGGGTGGCGGTGGTCGACGCCTGCGTGCGCGCCGCGGCCGCCACGTTGCAGGCGGCGGACCCACCGGCCGAGCAGCTAACACCACGGCCACCTGAGCCGGCAGTCGAGGAGCCGACCGCGCCACCAAAGGCAGCGGGTGTCCGTGACGTGTGTGTGCGGGAGCGCCGTCTGGTGGTGCGCACTCCGGACCGGTACGCGGCGGTCCAGCAGCTGGCTGCCGAGTGGTGCTCGCTGAACCGGATCTCGCAGCAGCTGCGGCCGGACCGGGGTACGGTGCGTCGTTTCGCTGGTGCCAGAAGCGCGGTGACCGGTCACCGGCCTGCTCAGCCAACTGCCAAACACGTACGAGTGTCCACATCGGACAGCGGCCCCAGCAGAAACGCTCGCGCCTGCCGGCGTGGCTCCACCGCCCGAACCGGCCCGCGATCCGCGCGAACCCCGAGTCGAACTCCGCCAACCAACTCTCGGCGTCTACGCTGTCGCCAGCGGTCGCCACAAAATCCGAAGTTGTCTCCACAAGTCGCTGATGATCACGTGGCGGCCCGCCCCAGCCCGCGTCGACCCGCGCAACCACCCGTGTCAATACCCGACGGCGAGATGCCGTCGGTCGGAGATAGGTTGATCCCGTGAAACGGGTACTCCTGACTGGAATGTCAGGAACTGACAAGTCGACCGTGATCGAGGAACTCGCGGCACGTGGCTACAAGGCCGTCGACACCGACTACCACGGCCTGTCAGAGCTGGTCGACGTCCCCGACGACGACCCGACCGCCTTGGCACCAGGACAGGACTGGCTCTGGCGCGAGGACCGCATCCAACAGCTGCTATCCACCCACGACGTCGACGTGCTCTTCCTCGGCGGCTGCGCCCCCAAACCAGGGAAGGTTCTACCCACAGATCGACCACATCATCCTGCTGACCGCACCCGCACCCGTCATCGCCGCGAGGCTGACCACCAGACGGACCAATCCCTACGGCAAGCAGCCCCACGAACTGGCCCGCGTACTGCACCTCCAGCACACCATCGAGCCGCTCCTCAGACCCGCCGCAGACCTGGAGATAGACACCAACGCCCGCTCGACCACGTCGTCGCCATGATTCTTCGGCATGTGCAGGCACCAGCCCCGGGTCTCCCCAACCCGGAGAAGATCATCGACATGCGTCTACATAACGATCCCGGGCTGGAGTACCAGCGGGGCTTCGCCCCAGCCCGACGAGGCATGTAGCGCGTTGCCGCTGGTCAGTGGCAGACTCCGGTCGCGGGTCAAGTGACGACGGACGCATCTTCTTCGAACAAGTCATCCGCGACAACCTCAACCTCGGCCGCCCCGACCAGGTCGGACTGATCTTCGGCCACCGCATCTTCGCCAGCCGCAAGCTACGCACCCCCGGAGCGTTCCGCACCCGCATCATCAACTCCGGGGTGACACCCAGCCTCCACGTAGACTTCAAACACTCCACGATCAAGCAGTACCACAAGGAAGGCATCGCACTACGCACCGAGACCACCATAAACGACCCCGGCGACTTCGGGATCCTCAAAGGGCTGACGAACCTACCCGCGATGCGGAAGTTCGGCTTCCAAGCCAACCGACGTCTACTGCACGTCGAAGACCTCAGCCACGACCCCGCCACCGGAGCCGAAGCGTTCACCACCGTCACCGCCCCCACCAACATCGACGGCCAACACGCCGCCGGCCTACGCTTCGGCGACCCCCGAGCCCAGGCACTGCTCGCCGTCCTGCTCATCTTCAGACTGCACCCGCACGGCTTCACCAACACCGACCTACGCAACCACCTCGCCCAGATGCTCGGCACCGATCCGAACTCATGGCCACCCGGCCGCGCCACCTACGACCTACGAAGACTGCGACTGCACGGCCTCATCGAACGCATCCCGCACACCCATCGCTACCGCGTGACCGAAGCCGGGCTGCACCACGCCATGTTCCTCACCAGATTCCACAACAGACTCATCCAC
Organism: Rugosimonospora africana; assembly: GCF_016862975.1. Taxonomy (GTDB): domain Bacteria; phylum Actinomycetota; class Actinomycetes; order Mycobacteriales; family Micromonosporaceae; genus Rugosimonospora; species Rugosimonospora africana. The sequence goes on along the minus strand of NZ_BONZ01000096.1, from coordinate 14,952 downwards.
AGCGGCGAAGCCCAACTCGCCGACCCTCAACCTCCAGCGGCCGCGCCGCTACGCGCCGTAGCCCGCGCCTACGACACGGCGCTCAGCCAACTCATACAACAATCCGGCGTCCCCGCCTGAAACTTGACCGGATCAAGACGACTTCGTCGTCCAAGCCCTCTGGCCGGGAGATCTGGCGGTGAGAGCGGCACACAGCGCGTCCGCCAGGTACGACCCCTCGAAGACCGAGACGTCGAGCCGGTCGTTCGTCATGTGCAGGTAGGAGTGCAGGAGTCGTGGCAGTGCCGTGTCGACCTCGACACCATCGGTGGCCAGCATGTCCACTAGGCGCCGACGCAGCGCCCGGCAGTGTGCCAGCCAGCCCCGCGCCGACCAGGACGGTCCCGTCAGAGCGGAACCGTCACCGCCAGGGGCCAGCACAGCATCGCGGATCCCGTTTGCCCGACGCCGTAGTCGAGCGGCCATCGGCGCATAGGTCGTGCGATAAACCGAGCGAAGGTCCACGTCGACTGTTCCGTACGTCTGCACCCAGAAGTTGCGGTAGCCGTCGAGGAACCCGACCACCCGGTCCACATCGCCGAGTAGCGCGAGACACAGGATGAGCCCCAACTGCGCCGAGATGCCGAGCCGGGCCGGCTGGACCGGGCGTTTGGCTGCCAGCAGGCCCAGCACCAGGTCGCTGGAGGCCTCGAAGTGCCACTCGGCCAGCTCGATCCCGGCCGGACCACCGTACCGCGCGTACTCGGGCTCATATCCCATCCGCCGGACGCTGTTGTTGTCACGTACCGGCATCTCACCGTCCCGCCCGTACAACCGGTCCCAAGCCAGCTGGTCGTACTCTGCGAGAAACAGGCGCCGGTATGTCTGCGCCGGCAGCCGGGCCGGCGGGTCAGGCACGGGATTTTCGGCGAGGTACCCCGCCAGGTATGCCTCCGCCTCGGCCGCCACGACGTCCGGCGCCACACCCGGCGCGGGTAGCAGCCGCAGCCGCACGTGCGGCCCTTCCTGCCAGTATCGGATGAAGAAGTGCGAAGCGATCATGTGACACTCGCGCAGTGACCGCACGATCGGCGACACGCCATCGACGAGTAGCCGGTCCTGATCCCCGGCGTAGAAGACGTGCAGGCTGAGCCACTGTGGACGGTTGGACTTTGGCCTGGCGTCGCTGTCAGTAGAGTCGGTGGTCGAACTCGGCGCTGCCATCGCGTTCACCTCCGATCAGCAGGCACAGCAACGCCCGCTCGTCGGTGCCGTCGAAGCCGAGTACCTCGTCGACCACGACGTGGTCCAGGTTCAGCACGGCGCCGCAGCCGAGCCCGAGAGCGGCCGCCGCGAGGTAGACATTCTGTGCCACCGCACCCACCTCGGCGTTGAGCAGGCGATAACCGCGAGGCCCGGCGTGGTCGAGCATCGCGTCCGGCCGGCCGGACACGACAAGCACCGCAGTCGCCTGGTTGAGGTCGTAGTTGCTCAGGTTCACTCCAATGCCGGCCAGCACATCCAGCCAGCGGTCGGTGGAAACGGCAGGCTCGCTGCGATGCAACGCCTGCGTTACGGGGTCGTACCGGTAGCCGCCAACCGCCAAGCTCTCGACGTGGTTGGCCAGCACCGACAGCCTGGTCCACCCGCTGGGCTTGCCTTCGGGCGTGGTGTCGCTGCGATACCCGCTGGTACGCGTGGCCAGTCGCAGCACCGCTCCAAGCCCTTCCAGCCCCAGCGGCGGCCTGGCCACCAAGGCACCGAAACTGGACCGGCGCCGTAGCAACAGGTCGGAGACCGGGTCCATCGGCGACAGCTCCGCCGGCTCCGGCAGACAGTGGGCGGCGCCCGTGCAGAACTGGCCGGCCGGCGCCAGGTCGATGGCCGCCTGCCTTATCGTGTGCGCGGCGGGTCGCGGCCGACCGGACCACATCGTTTCCCTGTGCACCTGAGCAGTACAGGCGAAACGCAAGACGGTCCGGGACCGTTCAAACGCCGCCGTTCGGTGGTCCGGTTCGTCGTACATCGGCGGACTGAAACCGTCCGGGCCGTCCTGCCACGGCATGGGCACCACGGCCAGGACTCTCTCCTCGGCGACATCCAAATCCAGCACCTCGTTGAGGACCTGGTCGTCGAACCAGAGCAGGCGCCACATCGGCAGGTCGATGGAGGCGCCGAGGTGACCGAGCGTGCCGAGCAACGCGCCGACATCGATGGTGCCGATGTGGTACGCGAGGTTCACGTACTTGAACGCGTTGCGCCAGAAATTCAACGTTATGAGCAGAAACTGGTTTGCGGCCTGGGCTTCCGGGTGCGGCACGGCCTGCCGGACGCGGTCGGTGCGGTCGCCGACGGCAAGCCGTTCCAGGGCATGATGGCCGGGGGCGTAGTGGTACGTGCCCGCCGGCACCGCACCACCCTCGCCGGCGACCCAGTAAATCTCCAGCGGATACAGGCCGCCCCCGCTGACCGCGCCACGGCGCCAGGCCGCGACGGAGTAGTCGCCCGCCCACCAGGGCTGCACCGAGTCCAACCGCACCCGTCGTGAGAGCCGGCCGTACGACATCCGCAGCAGCCAGGCCAGCACTGACGCGTTGAACCGCCCATCCATAGGGGCCGGCGGCGCGGCGAATGGCCGTTGAACCGGCGGGGCATCTTCCGGCAGAGCGATCAGTGGAGCCATCGGGTAGGAGACGTTGCTGGCCGGCTGGTCGCTTCAGTCCGGATCGAAGTCGGCCGGTGCCGGACGGTTCCGGACCAGGCGGTGTACCGCCGCCGAATACTCCCGCACGGTGCCGGCCGGCATGTCCGCAACGATCCGCACCACAGGCTCCCCCTTCGCCGCCCGGCGCACCGGAGGCGTCCCGCCGTTGTCCGCTGGGTGGCCGTGGTAGACGGGGCAGCCACCGTCGACCTTCAGACGGGTCGCCTCCAGGGTGCGCAGCTGCTGGACAACGGCCAATCGCTTGCCCAGGGACGCGGCCGTCAGTTCTCCAAACGCGGCGAAGGCGAGCGCGCCACCGATCATCCGGGCGACCGTGGGCGTCGACGCCCCCGTCGGGTCCGCCGGCCGCGCTGGGTCGATGCCGAGCCGGACCGCCGCGCACCACCAGCAGCCCGCACGGCCGGTACCGGTGACCGGACCGAGCACCGCCCAGCCGTCGACCGGTGCGGCCGCCAACATCGGGGGACCGCCACCGGCCATTCGTTGAACTACCCAAACCAGCGCCAACCTAACAAAGGACTAATAGGCACCCGCGACCAATCCGCCTGAGCGGGGGCGACGAATACCTGTCGCACGCCACATCAAGGAGGAAACCATGGATGAATCGCCACGGGCTGAGGGTGTCTCGCGCCGCAAGGCCCTCCTGGCCGGCGCCGGCCTCGTCGCGGCCGGTGCGGCGGTCGGCGCGGGCGGCCTGGCCGCCGTGCAACACGCCGAGGAGCACTCCGAGCAGGCCGTCGCCAATCCGACGAACCCGATCATGGTGCAGTTGCTGGACGCCGGCAATGGCAGCCTTGCCGTCTTCACCGCCCAGCGCCGGGTCATCGTTCACGACCAGGACTTCGCGGCGAAGATCGTGCGGGCCGCCGCCACAGCTGCCTGAGCGCGGCCATCTCTTTCGCTCCGATTCCCCGACTTTTCGTGAGGTACCAGCATGTCTTCACACCGTGAGGCGCCCGAGATCTCGAAGGACCCGGTCGCTGACTCTACCGACGTGTACGCGTTCGTCAGCCCCGACAAGCCCGATACCGTGACGCTGATCGCGAACTATGTGCCGCTGCAGTCGCCGGCCGGCGGACCGAACTTCTACGAGTTCGGCGACGACGTGCTCTACTCCATCCACATCGACAACGACGGCGACGGCAGGGCCGAGATCAGCTACGATTTTGAGTTCACCACCGAGGTCCACAACCCCAACACGTTCCTCTACAACACCGGCCCGATCCAGGCGCTGAACTCGTCCAACTGGAACCGGCGGCAGTTCTACACCGTCACCCGTACCAGCAAAGACGGGCGGCGCCAGCAACTCGGCCAGCACCTGCCGTGCACACCGTGCAACATCGGTCCACTGTCGACGCCCAACTACGCCTCCCTCGCCTCCTCCGCCGTCCAGGACCTCGGCGGCAAGCGCAGGGTGTTCTGCGGCCAGCGCGCCGAGGGCTTCTACGTCGACCTTGGCGCCATCTTCGATCTGCTCGACCCACGTCCGTTCGCCGACGCGCACGCGCACTTCGGGCTCAGCAAGTTCCCGCAGTCGGGTTCCGGTGTCAACGCGACCAAGAACCTCAACGTGCACACCATCGCGCTGCAGGTACCGATCGGCGACCTGACGCTGGGCGGCTACGTCGGCGGCAATGTCAGCGATCCGCGCGCCACCATCGGCGTCTGGACGAGCGCCAGCCGCCAGCGGGTACGGATGCTGGACAGTGAGCGCAACAACACCTGGAGCACCGGCCCGTACCGGCAGGTCTCCCGGCTGGCGAACCCGTTGTTCAACGAGGTCATCGTGCCGATGGGGCAGAAGGACTTCTGGAACACGCAGTCCCCGGACGGTGACGCGCGGTTCGCCAAGTTCGTCGCCAACCCGGAAGTGGCCGGCCTGCTGCCCGGCCTGTTCCCCGGTGTCTTTCCCAACCTGGATGTGCTTAACAAGTCCGGCAAGGTGCGCGCCGACCTGCTGGCCATCCTGCTCACCGGCATCCCGGGCGGCCTGATCCCCGGCTTCCAGAACTACACGGGCAAGGTGCAGGCCGACCTGATGCGGCTGAACACGGCCATCCGGCCCTCGACCCACCCGAGCATCTACGGGCTGCTCGGCGGCGACCTCGCCGGGTTCCCGAACGGGCGCCGCGTCTTCGACGACGTGGTCGCGATCGAGTTGCGGGCGATCGCCGGAGCGACCTACGCCCTGGTGGACAAGACGTTCACGCCCGACGCGGCCGCCGCGCAGGTCGATGACGGGGTCACGCCGGAGGACCTGAACGTGTCCTACCTCGGCCAGTTCCCGTATCTCGGCACGCCGAGCGATGGCTTCCACACCCCGTCGGAGTGACCCCCATGGACAGTCTGGTGCTCGACATCGGCGGACAGATCGGAGCCCTGGTCATCACGACCGGACCCGACCTCGCCGAGGAGGAGATCGAGATCAGTCCGGGACTCGACCCGGCCGCGAAGCGCACCCACAACGTGGTGCATCCGCGCCGCGACCGCGACGTGGTCAGGGCGTACGCGGCGGTGTTCCCGACGGTACCGGCGGGGCCGTACACCGTCTGGCACCGGGACGGTTCGCCGTACCAGGTCGTGACCATTCACGGCGGACAAGTCACCGAACTCACGATGTCCTGACGGACCGCATCTGCCTGACAGGCCCCGGCCACCGGCGCCGCGCTTGCTCGCAATGCGGCCGAGAATACCGCCCCGGATCGGCTCAACACATGAGAACCGATCCGGGACGGTGACACCGTCAGGCGGCGGAGGTCTTTCCACCCGCGCGACGGGAGTTCCGCCCAGCGTTGAGCGTGCAGCGGACGGTATTCCGTACCCGCGGTGACCGACCTGGCGGCCACCGGGCCGGACGCCGACGCGGGTTGCGGATGGTGCAACGCGGCCCGAGCGTGATCAGGCGATGCCGTAGGCCGTGGCGGCCCGGCGGAGCATGTGCAGGCCGGCCAGGCCGGGAAGCTTGTCGACTTTCTCGTCGATCCGCCCGAGGGTGCGGCGCCCGGCGGTGTCGCCGAGGAGGAAATGCAGCAGGTGGCGAGTCTCGGCTCGGGGCATCACGGGGGTGACCACGGGATGAGCACCGACATCCACACCCTCGCCGGCGCCTACGTCCTCGACTCCGTCACCGACATCGAACGGGCCGAGTTCGACCGGCACCTCAAGACCTGCCCGGCCTGCAACCGTGAGGTCGCGGAGTTGCGGGAGACCGCCGCCCGGCTCGGCGACCTAACGGTGCCCCCTCCACCCGCCGCGCTCAGGGCCGACGTGCTCCAGCGGATCGGCCGAACCCGGCAGGTTGCGCCCGGCCACAGCGACGTCGACCGAAAACCCGGCAGGGCACGGTGGCCCCTCTGGGGTACCGCGGCAGCCGCCGCCGTCCTCATCGCGGCGGGCTCCGGCGCCGCCGGCTACGCCCTGCAAGAACACCGAGCCCACTCCGCCGAGAGCCGGGCCCGCCAAGCCAACCAAGTCTTGGCCATCCTGCACGCCCCCGACGCCCGCGTCACCGCCCAGTCCGTCCCCGTCGGAGGCCACGTCACCGTGGTTGTCTCCGAACACCTTGACCGAGGCGTCGCCCTGATCGATGGGCTGCCCTCCCCAGGCGACTGGGCCTATCAACTCTGGATCATCAACGGCGCCACACTCACCTCGGTTGGCCTCATGAACGCCACCGCGACCAGCACGACCCGAATATTCACGGGCATCCGCGACGCGGCGGCATTCGGCATCAGCAAGGAGCCACCTCACGGTTCCGCGACTCCGACTCAACCCTTGGTAGCGAGCTTCCCGCTGTCCTAGATCTGCGGTACACGGGCCGCGGCTTGGGTACCACCCAGCCCGCCCTGATGGTGTTTGGCGCCGACCAGATCGCCGGCGGCAACCCGTACGGCGGCGCCCGGTTCGGCCAGGGCGCGGGTCCGGTGGCGGCGGAACGACGGCCGGGGCCGGGGTAGTTGTCCGACCGAGCCTGGCAGGTGTGGTCAGTCCCGGGCGAGCGCGCCGATTCCGGCGAGGACGAGGTCACCGAGCTCGCGGTCGCCATCGATGGCGGCCTCCAGCTGATCGGGGCGCAGCCGGCCGACGGCGACTCGGCAAAGGCTGGCGGCGTCGGTGATGATGGTGACGTCCGGGTCGGCGGCCTGCGTCTGCGGTGAGAGGGGCACTGTGTAGGTGCCGCCGGCCGGGCCGGTGAGAACGAACCGAGCGGCGCGGCCAGGCACGGGGGTGCCCCGATATGCCATGGCCAGCGGCACGTCCGCCATCAGCTCGGTGGACAAGGTGGCCATCCGCTCCGGGTCCAGCTGCGGCGGCGTGCGGCCGACGGCCTGGCAGATGTCGATGGCGTGTGCCCACAGCTCGCCGGTGCGCATCGCCAGGAGCTGGTCGACGCTGACGGTGATGTCGTGGAACACCACCGCCCGGCTGCGGGTACCGACGGCCGCCGCCACCCGCCGGGCCTCGTCATACCACTGCCGGGCGATCTCACGCGGATTGGTGTCGGCGAGTTCGGCGATCACCGGACGGGTTGCCGCGACATGGTCGGGCAGGTCCGGGACGGAGTCGTCCGAGTCAAGCCAGCGCAGCACGAGACGCTCGACGCCGACAAGGTGGGCGATGAGATCGCGTACCCGGCCGTGCTCGGCATGCGCGGACGCGTTCCATTCGGCGTCGTTGAGCGTACCCAGCAGGTGGTTCAGGTCCTCGACGGTGCGGTCGAACGCGAGCGCCGGCTCGCACGGCTGGACAGCATCGACGGGCCGTCCGGGCGGGCGGCGGGACGCGGCACAGCTGAGGGTAGCCGAGCGCAGCTCCGGCGGCGGGTCGGTGACCGTGCCCTCGGCAAGCAGGGCGGCGACGTCAGCCAGGTCGGCCGGGAACATGCCGATGCGCAGTTCAGCGTCAGCCTGCTCGCTGGGTAGGAGGGCGTCGAGCGCGAGCAGCGCGGCGGTCTCATCGTCGGACGAAGTAGCGTTCATGAGATTGCCTCCCTCGCTTCGTCGGTGAGCAGCGTCCGCAGCCTGGCGAGCGCGGCGCGCAGGCGGGTCTTCGCCGTACCTTCCGGGATCCCGAGTGCCTTCGCGACCTGCACGTAAGTGAGGCCGTCGTAGTACGCGAGCTGCACCGCTGTCCGCTGCTCTGCTGGCAGCAGGCCCAGCAGGGCGGCCAGGTGCTTCGTGCGCCAAGTCCGCGTGGCCGCGTCGACCACCCGGGTCTCGGGTCCGTCCTCCAGCTCCGGCGCCGCCGAGGCGGTCTCCGCCCGAAAGCGCGCCTCGTGCCGCCGGACCTCGTCAACCGCCCGCCGATGCGCGAGCATCGCCAAGTAGGTGCGCAGCGACCCGCGGCTCAGATCGATCCGGTGCGGCATCTCCCACAGGTAGGTGAACACCTCCTGGGTGACGTCGCGAGCGACCTGTTCGTCCCGGGTAACCCGGCGGGCCAGCCCGTACACCAGACCGGCGTGCTGGTCATAGATAGCAGCTAGTGCACGATCGTCACCGGCGCGGATGCGCTCCAACAGCAGCGCGTCGCCGTCACTGAACACCGCCACGATGCGACGGTACGACGTTTCACCGTCATCGGCCAGTCGTGTCGGCCAGCACGGACATCGGGCCACCCAGCCCATATCGACAAACCATAACGATCCAAACTTAACGGCCCTAGTCCTTTGCTGCACGGTATCGATGAAGTCCGGCAGCGCGGTGATGATGAGCGGGTCGGTCGATGACGTGGTGTGGGCGAACAGTCGGAAGAGTAGTGGCCGTCGGCGCCAACTCGGGCGGATGGGGCAGGACAGCTGCTTGGGCCTCGGCGGAACCCCGTCCATAGGAGCGCGCCTGGGGCGTCGTAACAGGACAGGGGCTGGCCCGCCCGTTCGGCGTCGCAAGCTTCGCGCCTGCCAGCCCCGGCCCACCCGAGCCCGGCCCTGGCCGACACGTTGACAGGTGTACCAGCGAATGGCAACGTCGCCATCTGTCTTCAAGCTAGGAACCTCACATAGGAATGACCTCGTGATGCATGGACGGTTACCTATTCATCCCGAGGCGAGGCAGGACCGGCGCCCTTCTGACGGCACTGGCCACGGCCTGAGCGCTAGCAGCGGTGCCCGCCGCGGCCGAGGGCGCACGGCACCCCGTATCCCTACCTGCTCAGCCTGAAGTCGCCGACTGTCCAGAACCCATTCGTGCTCGCCGACCCGAAAGACTCGGACGTACTACCTGTACACGCAGAGCCCTGATCCCTCGGACACCGGCATCGTCGTGTACCGGGGCAAGAACCTGAAGTCGTGGTCCGCCCCGGCCACGGCCCACACCGTCCCGAGCGGCATTGACTCGACAGCGCCGTCAGATCGTGAAGGTCTCGATCCCAAACGGGCCGTAGACGCCTGGCTCGCTCGTCATCACCAGCAGACCCTGCGGCTGCAACGGGCCGACCCGTGCAACCTCGATCGCATGCGCAAACCGCCAGTCGACTCCGTCGCGATCAGCCTCGCGGTGAAACCGACGGCCGCCGGACCAAGGTTCGCAACGTCCACCCGGTGTAGCGACCCGACATGATCGGCAACCGGCGGATCATGTGCCGCAGCCCCGAGCAGACCCAGTGCCGGCACGACGAGCCGCGCATCCGTCTCCGGCGCCGTGGCGATGGCCCGCGAGACGTTCTGGTTCCTGCGAATCGCCAGGAGTGCCGTGTGGTCCAAGACGGCCGTCGTCATTTCCCGGCGACGGACCTGTCAGCAACCGACCGCCAGAACGCCCGCCCAGCATCGAGGTCATCATCGACCAACTCGACCCCGAAGCCTTCCCGCAAGACCGCAACGTTCTCCTCCATCTGAGCAGAACGCTCCGCGGCCGTAGGCTCCGCATTCGCCAGCGCACCGACAAGATCCCGGATGGTCGTTGACCGCTCCTGCGCCAGCGCTGCCAGCCTGTCACGAACCTCGAGGCGTTCGACCCGGTCCTGGTGATAGCAGTAGAGGGCACCGAGATGCTTGCGCCCGAGCTCCTCAAGGAAGAAGGGACCCTGCTGCGTTTCCTCGGTCAACACGTGACAACCATCGTCTGTCGGCGTGATTACCCACCCGTGGGTATTCGCTATCCGCGCCACTTCGGATGGCCCGTTGCCGGGAAATTCACAGCACGCAATCTGCGCCCGTGCCCGCTGCGAATCCAGGGGGCCAAGCGAAGCCCGCCCACGAGGCCGGACAGGTCCCTCGGGCCGCTCAGGGAGGATGCGAGATGACGAGAACCTCAGCGATCCGACGGCCGGTGGCCGCCGTGCTCGCCACCGCGGCCAGCGTACTGCTGGCCGCCGGACTGGTCGGGGCGACGCCCGGGCCGGCCTCGGCCTCCAGCCACCGGGAGGCGCCGCTGATTGCCGGCGACCCGGAGGTCGACAACACCGACGTGTACGCCTTCGTCAGCCCGGAACGCCCGGGCTACGTCACGTTCATCGCGAACTTCAGCCCGTTCCAGGAGCCCAACGGCGGCCCCAACTTCTACCCGTTTGCCAGCGACGCGGCGTACAACATCTACGTCGACAGCGACGGCGACGCCAAGCCGGACGCCACGTTCCGGTTCACCTTCAAAGACGTGGACAAGCGGGGTGGCAACACCTTCCTCTACACCAACGGGCCGGTCACGTCGATCGACGATGAGAACCTACTGTTCCGCCAGACCTACACGCTGCAATCGTCGTTCCACGGGGAGCCGTTCCGCACCCGCGTCGCCGACGCCCCGGTCGCGCCGTCGCGGGTCGGCAACGCGGCCATGCCCGACTACACGAAGCTGCGCGACCAGGCGACCACCACCCTCTCGGGCGGCTGGAAGATCTTCGCCGGGCAGGCAGACGACCCGTTCTTCCTCGACCTGCGGGTGTTCGACCTGCTCTACGGCGGCGACCTCAGCGAGGTCGGCCAGGACACCCTCGCCGGGTACAACGTGAACACTATCGCGTTGCAGGTGCCGTTCAAGGACGTCACGCTGAACGGCGACGTCAAGCGCAACCCGGTGATCGGGTTGTGGAGCACCGCCGACCGGGCGAAGGTGCGTATCACCGGCAGCGCGGCGCCGCTGTCGCCGGACGCCGGCCGGGTGCAGGTCTCCCGGCTGGGCAACCCGCTGGTCAACGAGGTGGTCGTGCCGGCCGGGCTCAAGGACGCGTTCAACGCGCTCTCCCCGGACAAGGACGCCTCCATCCCGCAGGTCGTCAACCGGGTCACCGACCCCGAGGTACCGCACCTTATCCAGTCCATCTACAAAATACCGGCACCGGCCACCCCCCGGAACGACCTGTTCGAGATCTTCCTGACGGGCCTGACCACCAAGGCGAACGGTCCGATCAAGGTGAACCTCAACTCGCAGCTGAACAACGCGGACGTGAAGGCCGCCACGTTCCGGCCCTCGGAGATGCTGCGGCTGAACCTCTCCACACCGGTGACCGCCAAGCCCAACCGGCTCGGTGTGCTCGGCGGCGACCTGCAGGGCTTCCCCAACGGCCGGCGGCTGACCGACGACGTGGTCGACATCGAACTACAGGCCCTGGAGGGGGCGGCGCAGACCGGCAAGCTGGTCGACGCGCTGGCCGCCGGCGACAAGGTGGACGCCAACGACCACCCGTTCGGCGACACGTTCCCGTACGTGGCGATGCCGAACACGGGCGCGGTCAACGGCGGCGGTACCGCCGGCATGAGCGGAGCCGCTGACGACGGGCACTCGGACGCGTCCGCGGCACCCGCCTCCTCGGCCGTGAACGCCGAGCCGCGGCAGTCCTCGGGCGAGTCGGTACCCGGGATGGTGATGACGGCCGGCGGCGCGGCGGGCGCGGGCGGGCTGATCGTGGGCGGCATGTGGTGGTGGCGCCGGCGGCGCGGGAGTGCCAACGCCCCGGCGGCCAGCGGTCCCGGCTTTGGCGGTCCGGACGCCGGCAGGCCGGACCCGACCCAATTTCTGTGAACCGTGCGGGGCGGGCCGAACGCGCCCGCCCCGCCACCCTGCCCCGATCCCACCCGTGTCCTTATCCCGGAGGTTCCCCATGCTCACCAAGCTCACATCGACGCCCCGCGGCCGGATGCGGCCGCGCATCGCCTCGCGGCCGATCGCGGTCGGCGGGGCGCTGGCCATCCTGCTCGCCGGAGTGACCGTCGGGCTGGGCGCGGCGGGTCGCGGCGGGCCCGCACAGTCCGCCGCCGCGCAGCCCGCCGTGGCACCGGCGACCGACCAGCTCGACGTCTCCATCGCCAAGGCGCAGCAGGAACTGCGGCGGGTACCCGGCGACTATGCCACCTGGGCCGAACTCGGCTCGGCGTACGTGGAGAACGCCCGGATCACCGCCGACCCCAGCTGGTACCCGAAGGCCGAGGGTGCGCTGCGCACCTCGCTGCGGATCCAGCCGGCCAGCGGCAACGCCACCGCACTGACCGGCATGGGCGCGCTGGCCAACGCCCGGCACGACTTCGCCGGCGCGGCCGGCTGGGCCCGGCAGGCGCTGGCCGTCGACCCGTACCAGTCCGGCGCCTACGGGGTACTCACCGACGCGCTCACCCAACTCGGCGACCCGGCCGGCGCCACCGCCGCCGTTCAGCACATGCTCGATCTGGCGCCCGGACTCTCCGCCCTGACCCGCGCCTCCTACGACCTGGAGCAGCACGGCCGCCTCGCGGACGCGCAGACCCTGATGGCGCAGGCGATGCGGGACGCCACCGACCCGTCCGACGTGGCATTCTGCCGCTTCCAGCTCGGCGAGCTGGCCTGGCAGGACGGGCGGCTGGACGACGCCGAGGCGCAGTACGCCGCCGGGCTCGCCGCCGACCCCATCTACCTGCCGCTACGCGAGGGGCAGGCAAAGATGGCCGCGGCGCGCGGGCAGACCGCGCAGGCGCTGACCGAGTACGCCCAGCTCACCCAGCGGTACCCGTCGCCCACCTACATCCTGGAGTACGCCGAACTGCTGCAGGCCGCCGGGCAGCACGCGCAGGCACGCGCCCAGCTCGCCCTCGCCGACGCCGCGCAGCAACTGTTCGCGGCCAACGGCGGCGTCGACGACCTGACCGGCAGCGCCATCGCGCTCGCCGAGGGGCACCCAGCCGACGCCGTCGCGGCAGCGCAGCGGGAGTGGCAGCGACGGCACTTCGCCGACGTCGCCGACCAACTGGCCTGGGCGCTGCACGCCGCCGGGCGCGACGCCGAGGCGCTCGGGTACGCCCGCCAGGCGGATTCGCTCGGCGCGCGCAACGCGAAGTACTCCTTCCACCTCGGCACGATCGAGCGGGCGCTCGGTGACGACGAGGCCGCCCACGCCGACCTGACCCGGGCGCTCGCCATCAACCCGGACTTCGATCCGATCGACGGCCCCGTCCTGCGCGGCACCGTCGTGCGCCGGGGTGCGTCATGACCACGCCGTCGTCTCACGGCGCGGGCCGGCCGACCACGTTCCGGGCGGCGCGGTTGGCCGCGGCGGCCCTCGGTGTGCTCGCCGGCCTGTGCGCGGGCGTGCTGCTGCCCCCGGCATCCCCCGCCGCCGCCCACCCGCTGGGCAACTTCACCGTCAACCAGCTCGACGCCATCGAACTGTACCCGGACCACGTGTCGGTCACCGCCGTCGTGGACGCCGCCGAACTGCCCACCCTGCAGGACAAGCCCACCGTGGACCGCAACGGCGATGGTACCGCCGACGACGCAGAGCGCGCGGCATATGCGCGGGCCACCTGCGCCACGCTCACCGGCGCCCTGAACGCGACCGTGAACGGCCACCGTCTGCAGTGGACAGATGGCGGCACGGCCACGTTCGCGTACACGCCCGGAGCGGCGGGACTGCCCACCAGCCGGCTGACCTGCCCGCTGCGGGCAGCCGCGACCCTCGACGCACCGTCCACCATGGAGGTGGCCAACCGGTACCGGTCCGATCGCATCGGTTGGCGAGAGATGACCGCGGTGGGGCACGGCGTCACTCTGGTGCAGCCGACGCTGCCCACGACCAGCATCAGCGACGACCTCCGCGCGTACCCGCAGGACCTGCTCAGCTCACCACTGGATGTCCGCTCTGCGCGGCTTGTGACCAGGCCCGGGCCGGACGCGGCCCCCGCGGCCGCGTCCGCCGCGCCGTCGTCGGGTTCGGCGTCGTCCGGCGTCGGCTCGCCGGCAGGATCGCCCGGCTCCCCCGTGACGCGGCCGGGCGGTGACGTCGCTTGGACGGCACGCGCCGACCTGGTGCTGCAGAACCTGGTCGGCGGCCGGCACCTCACGCCACTCGTCGGCCTGCTCGCCGTGTTGCTGGCGATCGCGCTCGGGGCCGGGCATGCCGCCCTGCCCGGGCACGGCAAGACGGTGATGGCCGTGTACCTGACCGGCGGGGCCGGCCGGATCCGGGACGCGCTCGGCGTGGCCGCCACCGTGACGCTCACCCACACCGGGGGCGTGCTCGTGCTCGGGCTGCTGCTCACCACCGTGGCGAGCCTGGCCGGCGAGACGGTGCTGGGCTGGCTGGGCGCGGTCAGCGGGGTGACGGTCGCCGCCGTCGGCGCAGGCATGCTGCGCGCCGCCCGGCTCCGGCGATCCCACCACGGCCATGACCTCCCGCACGACCACGACCACCCGCACGATCATGCGCGCCCGCGCCACCACCACGATCACGGGCATGGCCACGGGCACGGCCGGCCCAGCCGGTGGAGCATCGTCGGCATGGGCGTGGCCGGTGGCCTGGTGCCCAGCCCCTCCGCAGTGGTCGTGCTGCTCGGCGCGATCGGTTTAGGCCGCACCGGATTCGGCATCCTGCTGGTCCTCGGCTACGGGGCGGGCATGGCCGCGACGCTGACCGCGGCCGGCCTCGCACTCGTGGCGCTGCGCCGCCGCTGGCCTGGGCGGTTGCGGCTGGCCGGTACCCGCTGGGCGGCCCTGCGTGCGCTGGCACCGACCGGTACCGCGGCGCTGGTGCTGCTCGTCGGCCTGGGCCTGACCGGCCGGTCACTCCTCGGCCTGGCCTGACCGATGCAGCGCACCTTCGCATCGACACCATTGAGCAGGGCTTCGGCGTGTTGAGCACCAGCGGCGGTTGTCGACCGCGACGAGGGTGCGGTGTTCGTCACTCTCGATCCAATCGGTTCTGTTGCTGCAGCGGAACGGCGGCCTCAGGCGGCCGGCTCCCGACGGATGAGCGCCGCCGCGCGCTCGGCGATGGCCAGCACGGTGGCGTTGGTGTTCGCGGTGACGACCGTGGGCATGAACGAGGCGTCCACCATGCGCAGCCCGTCA
>NZ_BONZ01000095.1 GCF_016862975.1 Rugosimonospora africana | reverse complement strand
GTCGGTCAAGCGCAGGCGGTCAAGCGCAGGCGGTCAACGGCAGGCGGTCAACGGCAGGCGGTCAAGCGCGGAGGCGGTCAAGCGCGGAGGCGGTCAAGCGCGAACGGTGGGCTCCGCTCGTTCGACCGCGAGTGCGTGGCGGATGTGTCGCCAGCTATCCGGCGACGATGATGTGCAGGGTGCGTGGGCCGTGGACGCCCTCGACGCGGTTCAACTCGATGTCGCTGGTGGCGGACGGGCCGCTGATCCAGGTCTGCGGCCTGCGGGGATCGAGGCGGGGGAGGGCTTCGACCGGAGTGCCGACGATCTGATCGGTACGGACGACGCAGAGGTGGTAGTCGGGCAGCAGGGTGAGTGCGCGGCGGCCCTGGGTCGGCCCGGTGTCGAGGATGATGGTGCCGGTCAGGGCGATCGCGGTGGCGACCCCGGTGAGTACGCCGTCGGTGCTTTCGAGCTGGTCGTTGGCCAGCGGCGGGTCGTCCGTGACCGTGGTGAGGCCGGCGACCCATTCCGCGGGGAGGTCGGCCGGGACGGCGAGGGTCCGGCCGTCGGCGGCCCGGGCGATCTCGCCGGGCAGGTCCGCCACCGGGACGCGGGTGATGGTGGCCCGGTAGTCGGCGGCGCGCTCGGCGAACAGCTCGACCAGATCGGTGCCCTCGGGTAGGGCACGCCGGTAGTCGCGCGGGACGGCGACCGGTGCGGGAGCCGGTCCGAGGGCGGCCCGGATCCGGCTGAGGATCTCGGTCTTCGCGTCGCTTGCCTGCGTCATCTGTGGGTCTTCTTCCACCAGGCGCGGAACGACTGGGTCGCGGGTGGGGCGAGGTCGCGGTGGGTGAACCAGGCACGTGCCCAGCCGGGGGTACGGGTGCGCAGCCAGGCCGGTCCGCCCCGCAGCCGCCGGGTGCGACCGAGCAGGAGACCGCCGATCCGCTGTGCCGCGGCCAGGCGGCGGGAACTGGCGAACGTGGCCTTCGCGGCGGACATGACGGCCCGCTCCCCGAGGTGCCCGCGCTGGTGGCTCACCGCTCTGGCGCGCAGGTCGAGGAGCACGTCGGGGATGTTGATGCGAACCGGGCAGGCGTCGTAGCAGGCGCCGCAGAGCGACGACGCGAACGGCAGGGAGGCGGTCTGCTCGTCGACCGGGTGCTGGTTGATGCCGCGCAGTTGCGGGGTGATGATCGCGCCGATCGGGCCGGGGTAAGCCGAGCCGTACGCCTTTCCGCCGGTGCGTTCGTAAACCGGGCAGACGTTGAGGCACGCGGAGCACCGGATGCAGCGCAGCGCCTGGCGACCGGTCGGGTTGGTCAGGGTGGCGGTGCGGCCGTTGTCGAGCAGGACGAGGTGGAACTCCTGGGGGCCGTCGCCGGGGGTGATGCCAGTGAAGGTGGAGGTGTAGGGGTTCATGCGCTCGGCGGTGGAGGACCGGGGCAGCAGCTGGAGGAAGACCTCGAGGTCGGCCCAGGTGGGCACGAGTTTCTCGATGCCGACGACGCTGATCAGGACCTCGGGCAGGGTCAGGCACATGCGGCCGTTGCCCTCGGACTCCAGGATCACCAGCGTGCCGGAGTCGGCGACCGCGAAGTTCGCTCCGGACACGGCGACCTTGCTGCGGAGGAACTTCTCCCGCAGGTGCAGGCGGGCGGCCTCGGCCAGATCGCCGGGATTGTCGGTGAGGTCGTCGGGGGCCGGGCGGCCGACCTTGCTCATCTCCCGGGTGAAGATGTCGCGGATCTCGCTGCGGTTGCGGTGGATAGCCGGGACGAGGATGTGGCTGGGCAGGTCGTGGCCGAGCTGGACGATGAGTTCGGCGAGGTCGGTCTCCCAGACGTCGATCCCGGCCTCGGCGAGCGCGATGTTGAGTTCGATCTCCTGGGTGGCCATCGACTTGATCTTGACGATCTCGGTGGTCCCGTGCTGCCGGGCGATCGCGGTGACGATGCCGTTGGCCTCGGCGGCGTCCCTCGCCCAGTGCACCACCCCGCCGGCCGCGGTCACCCGTTCCTCCAGCTGGAGGAGGAGTTCGGGGAGGCGAGCCAGGGTGTCGTCCTTGATCGCCGCGCCGGCCACGCGCAGGGCTTCCCAGTCGGGCAGCTCCGCCACGGCGCGGACGCGCTTGTCGCGAATGGTGGTGGTGGCGTGCTGCAGGTTGGCGCGCAGTTGGGGGTCGGCCAGCGCCTCGGCGGCTGTCCGCGGGAACGGGGGCATGCCCAGAAACGTCGGATGCCCACCGCGCTCAGGGATGGTCGGCGTGGTCATGCGGCCGCCAGCGGCGCCGAGGGACGAGGCGTCGCGGTCAAGCGGCCGGTTCTTGGCGGTCATGCGGCCGCCAGCGGCGTCGAGGGACGAGGCGTCGCGGTCAGGCGGCGGGTTCTTGGCGGTCATGCGGTACCCGCCAGGATCTCGGCGAGGTGCACGGTGCGGACCGGGGGCTGCTGGCGGGACAGCAACCCGCCGATGTGCATGAGGCAGGACGTGTCGGCCGCGGTGAGATAGGTCGCGCCGGTGGCGTGGACGTCGGCGGTCTTGTCGTTGCCCATCGCCGCGGAGGTGTCCGGATTTTTCACGCTGAACGTGCCGCCGAATCCGCAGCACGCCTCGGGGTGGCCGAGTTCGACCAGCTCGAGGCCGGCGACGTGGGACAGCAGGCGTTGCGGGCGGTCGCCGATGCGCAGCACCCGCTGCGAGTGACAGGTGCGGTGGAACGCCACCCGGTGCGGGAAGTATCCGCCGACATCCTCCACCTTCAGCACGTCGGTGAGGAATTCGCAGAGCTCGTAGACCGGCGGCGGGGTGCGGTCCGGGGCGATGACCGGATGGTAGTGGCGGATCATCGAGGCGCAGGACGCGGACGGGGTGACGACCGCGTCGTACCCGGCGAACACGCTGGCGAAGTTGGCGACCAGCGGGACGCACTCGGCCCGGTACCCGGAGTTGAAGTGCATCTGCCCGCAGCAGGTCTGCCCGGCCGGGAACTCGACCGTCACGCCGACCCGTTCCAGTACGGTGACCGTGGCCTTGCCGACCTCCGGGAACAGCGAGTCGTTGAAACACGTGATGAACAGCGCCACGCGCATCGGCTAGTCCCGCCTACCGTTGTCGGGCCGCTTGACCGCGGCCTTGCGCCGACCGGCCCCGGACCGCTGGACCGCGGCACCTCCTCCGTCGGCGCCGCTGGCCGTCCGGTGTACCTCGGCACCGCTGGCGGACGGAGTTGCCAGTCCGATCCGGGCGGCGGCCGAGTCCCAGGCGCCGGGGTCGCCGGTGGGCTCGAAGCGCCGCAGCGGCTGGGTCGCCGCCACCAGTGCCCGCATCGCCGGCAGGTCCGCCGGGCCGCCGTCTGCGCGCGCCTGCACCAGGACGTTGCCCAGCGCGGTCGCCTCGACCGGACCGGCGACGACGGGCAGGCCGGATGCGTCAGCGGTCAACTGGCACAG
Organism: Rugosimonospora africana; assembly: GCF_016862975.1. GTDB lineage: Bacteria > Actinomycetota > Actinomycetes > Mycobacteriales > Micromonosporaceae > Rugosimonospora > Rugosimonospora africana. The sequence continues at coordinate 19,027 of NZ_BONZ01000095.1, read as the reverse complement.
CAGTTCGTTGCGGGCGCCGCCGCCGATGAGGTGCACGGCGTTGATCGTACGCCCGGACAATCGGGCGGCGGCGCGCAGCGCGGCCCGGTGCGAGAGCGCCAGGCTCTCCATGACGCAGCGCACGTACGCCGGCCGGTCCGCCGGGACGGGCTGGCCGGTGCGGGCGCAGTACGCGTCGATGCGCGCGGGCATGTCGCCCGGTGCCAGGAAGGTCGGGTCGTCGGGGTCGACGAGCGAGGCGAACGGTGCCGCCGACGCCGCGGCGGCCAGCAGCGCGCGGGTGTCCGGCTCGCGCCAGCCACGCTGGCACTCCTGCAGCAGCCACAGCCCCATCACGTTGCGCAGGTACCGGATGGTGTTGTCGACGCCGAGTTCGTTGGTGAAGTTCTCCGCGCGGCTGCGCTCGGTCAGTACCGGGGCAGGCAGTTCGACACCGACCAGGGACCAGGTGCCGGCGCTGATGTACGCGAAGTCCGCCGCGAGCGCCGGCACGGCGACCACGGCCGACGCGGTGTCGTGAGAGCCCACCGCGACCAGCGGCAGGTCCAGGCCGGTGTGCGACGCCAGGGTGCCGATGGGTGAGCCGGGATCCCGCAACGCGGGGAACAGGTCGCGGCGCAGCCCGAGCCCGTCGATCAACCCGGTGGCCCAGTCGCCGCCACGGGCGTCATAGAGGGCGGTGGTGGACGCGTTGGTGCGCTCGGTGCCGACCTGCCCGGTCAGCCAGTACCCGAGCAGGTCGGGGACCAGCAGCACGCGCTCCGCCGCCGCCAGCCGACCGCGGGGCTCGGCCAGCAGCTGGAAGACCGTGTTGAACGGCAGGTGCTGGGTACCGGTGACCGCGTACCGCCCCGGGTCCGGTACGGCGACCGTCTCGGTGCGGCTGTCCCGGTAGTGGTACGGCAGGCCGAGCAGGGCCCCCTGCCGGTCGATCAGCCCGTAGTCGACGGCCCATGAGTCGATGCCGACCGAGACCGGCCCGTCACCGCAGCGGTGCAGGCCGGCCAGCAGCTCCCGGTAGAGCCGGACGATGTCCCAGTGCAGGCCGTCGGGCAGGCGCACCGGTTCGTTGGGAAACCGGTGCGCCTCGGTCAGTTCGAGCCGGCCGTCGCCGACCTCGCCCACCATCACCCGGCCGCTGGCGGCCCCGAGGTCGACCGCCGCGTAGCGACGGGTGGTCGGGGGCCGGGGGCGGCCGCTCATCGCAGGAACGCGGCGGCGACCCCGGCGTCGACCGGGATGTGCGTGCCGGTGGTGTGCGAGAGGTCCGGGCCGACGAGGGTGAACACCGCCGCCGCCACGTGCTCCGGAAGGACCTCCCGCTTCAGCAGGGTCCGCTGGGCGTAGAAGGCGCCGAGGTCTTCCTCCTTGACGCCGTACACCGCGGCCCGCTGGGCGCCCCAGCCGCCGGCGAAGATGCCGGATCCGCGTACCACGCCGTCCGGGTTCACGCCGTTGACCCGGATGCCGTACTGGCCCAGCTCGGCGGCGAGCAGCCGCACCTGGTGCGCCTGGTCGGCCTTCGCCGCGCCGTACGCCACGTTGTTCGGCCCGGCGAAGACGCCGTTCTTGCTGGCGATGTAGACGATGTCCCCGCCCATGCCCTGCTCGGCCATCACCCCGGCGGCCGCGCGGGCGACCAGGAAGGAGCCGCGGGCCATCACGTCGTGCTGCACGTCCCAGTCCTGCACGGTGGTGTCCAGCAGCGGCTTGGAGATGGACAGCCCGGCGTTGTTGACGACCAGGTCGACGCCGCCGAACGCCAGCACCGCGCCGCGCATGGCCGCCGCGATCCGCGCCTCGTCGGTGACGTCGACGTCGACCGCGACGGCCGTGTCGGTACCGCCGATGCTCTCCGCCACGGCCCGTGCCGCCACGGCGTCGCGGTCGGCGACCACCACGCAGGCGCCCTCGGCGGCGAGCCGGATCGCGGTGGCGCGACCGATGCCGGAGCCTCCGCCGGTGACGAACGCGACCCGGGTCGCCAGCGGCTTCGGCTTGGGCATCCGGCGCAGCTTGGCCTCTTCCAGCTCCCAGTATTCGATGCGGAACTTCTCCGACTCGGGAATCGGGCGGTACTCCGACACCGCCTCGGCGCCGCGCATCACGTTGATGGCGTTGACGTAGAACTCGCCGGCCACCCGGGCGGTCTGCTTGTTGGCGCCGAAGGAGAACATGCCGACGCCGGGTACCAGCACGATGGCCGGGTCGGCGCCGCGCATTGCCGGGGAGTCCGGGGTGGCGTGCCGGTCGTAGTAGGCGGCGTACTCGTCCCGGTACGCCTGGTGCAGCTCGCGCAGCCGGGCGCTGACGTCCGCGAGCGGCGCGGTCGGCGGAAGGTCCAGGACGAGCGGGCGCACCTTGGTGCGCAGGAAGTGGTCCGGGCAGGACGTGCCCAGCGCCGCCAGCCGGGGGTGTTCGGCACGGGACAGGAACTCCAGCACCACGTCGCTGTCCGTGTAGTGACCCACCTGCGCCCGGTCGGTCGAGGCCAGCCCGCGCAGCAGCGGGAACAGCGCGGCGGCCCGTTCGTGCCGCCGCGTCTGGGGCAGCGGGGCGAAGTCGGGCAGCGCGGCACCGAACGGCTCCGCCCTGCCGTGCGACTCGATGAAGGCGGCGGCGGTGCGGATGATGTCCAGCGAGTTCGCCTCGCATTCGGCGGAGGAGTCGCCCCAGGCCGTGATGCCGTGCCCACCCAGGACGACGCCGATCGCCTGCGGGTGCTTCGTCCGGATGGCCGCGATGTCGAGGCCCAACTGGAATCCGGGCCGCCGCCACGGGACCCACGCCACCCGGTCGCCGAAGCACTCCTTCGTCAGCGCCTCGCCGTTCGCGGCGGTGGCCAGCGCGATGCCGGAATCCGGGTGCAGGTGGTCGACGTGTGCCGCGTCGACCAGGCCGTGCATCGCGGTGTCGATGGACGGCGCCGCGCCTGCCCGCCCGTGCAGGCAGAAGTCGAACGCCGCGACCATCTCGTCCTCCCGGTCCACGCCGGGGTACACGGACACCAGGGAGCGCAGCCGGTCCAGCCGCAGCGAGGCCAGCCCGGCCTCGGTGAGCGTGCCCAGGTCGCCGCCGGAACCCTTGACCCACAACAGTTCCACCGGCCCGCCGGTCACCGGGTCGATTCCGGTCCCCTTCGCCGAGGTGTTGCCGCCCGCGTAGTTGGTGTTGCGCGGATCGGCCCCCAGCCGGTTGGACCGTGCCAACAACTCGGCGACCGTTTCCTTCTCAGTCATGACCTCATGCTCCCCAGCCGGCCTGGTGGCCGCCCACTCGCTCGCCTGCAATCTTCGTCGCGTACCCGCTGCGCGCGTACGCCGCCATCGGGTCGGCGTCGAGCCCCTGCTCCTCGCGTACCTCGGCGAGCAGCGGCCGGACGTCGGTGTTGAAAGCATCCATCAGTACCGCGTTGGCACCGAGCACATCGCCGGCCCGTTGCGCGGCGGACAGCGCCGGCCAGTCGACCAGCAGAGCCTTCGCGGTGGCCTCCTGTACGTTCATGACCGACCGGATCTGCGCCGGGATCTTCGGCTCGATGTTGTGGCACTGGTCGAGCATGAAGTTCACGCCCGAGGCCGCGTCCAGGCCGCCGCCCCGGATCACCTCGTGCATGATGCGGAACAGCTGGAACGGGTCCGCCGACCCCACCATCAGGTCGTCATCGGCGTAGAACCGGGAGTTGAAGTCGAAGGCGCCGAGCTTGCCGGCGCGCAGCAGCATGGCGACGATGAACTCGATGTTCGTGCCCGGCGCGTGGTGCCCGGTGTCGACCACGACCTTCGCCTTCTCGCCCAGCCGCACGCAGTGCGCGAACGACGTGCCCCAGTCCGGGACGTCGGAGTGGTAGAAGGCGGGCTCGAAGAGCTTGTATTCCAACAGCATCCGCTGCCGGTCGCCGAGCCGCTCGTACAGCTGGGATAGCGACTCGGCGAGCCGGTCCTGGCGGCTGCGGAAGTCGTCCTGGCCGGGGTAGTTGGTGCCGTCAGCGAACCAGAGCTTCAGGTCGGCCGAACCGGTCGCGTCCATCACGTCGACGCACTCGACGAGGTGGCCGACCGCCTTGTCCCGCACCGCCGGGTCGGGGTGCGTGACGCTGCCGAGCTTGTAGTCGTCGTCCTGGAACGTGTTGGAGTTGATGACGCCGATGCGCATGCCGTGGCTTTCCGCGTGCGCGGCGAGCTTGCCGTAGTCGGCCACCTTGTCCCACGGGATGTGCAGGGACACCGTCGGCGCGACGCCGGTGTGCCGGTGCACCTGAGCGGCGTCGGCGACCTTCTCGAACGGATCGCGGGGCACACCCGGCTGGGAGAACACCTTGAACCGGGTGCCGGAGTTGCCGAACGCCCACGACGGCAACTCGATGCGCTGGGACCGCAGAGCCGCCTTGACGGCGGTCGGGTTGGCCGCGCCGGTACCGGCGACAGCGGTGGGGCCGGCCGCGCTCGCGACGCCGGTCGTGTCGGCCGCGCCGGCTGCGTCAGCTGTGTCGGCGGAGGAGGCGTCGCGGTCAAGCGGCCGCTCGCTACGAGTCATGGGCTTCTGCTCCTGCTCTGTCGCCGGCGGTGGGTGGGCGGTGCGCGCTCCAGACGGGGTCCACGATGCCCGGGATGGACGCGGTGCGGCGTCAGGGACTTGTGAATCGTTTCATGAATCGCTATACTAAGCCTCCGCCCAGCAGGCGTCAAGACTGGCCTGCGCGGGTCCTGGCGCGACGAGACGGGCAACGAGACGGAGCGAAATGGTCAGCATCAAGGATGTGGCGCGCCGCGCCGGAGTGTCGGTGGGCACGGTCTCCAACGTCATCAACCGGCCGAGCTACGTCTCACCCGACACCCGTGCGCGGGTCACCGCGGCCATCGACGAGCTGGGGTTCGTGCGCAGCGAATCGGCTCGCCAGCTGCGCGCCGGGCGCAGCCGGACGATGGCCTTGCTGGTGCTGGACATCGCCAACCCGTTCTTCGTGGACGTGGCCCGGGGAGCCGAACGTGAGGCCCGCGGCGCCGGACTGGGCGTCATGTTGTGCAACAGCGGCCACGATCCCGCGGTGGAGGCGGAGTACCTGTCCCTGTTCGCGGAGCAACGGGTGCGCGGTGCGCTGATCACCCCCGCCGACGCCAACGGCGCGAACGTGGCCTCGTTCCGGCGGCGGAAGATTCCGTTCGTGATGGTCGACCGGGTGGAGATGTCCGACGAGCTGTGCTCGGTGTCCATCGACGACGAGGTCGGCGGCGAACTGGCCGTGCGCCATCTGGTCCGGGCCGGGCACACCCAGATCGTGTTCGTCAACGGCCCGCTCACCCTCGCCCAGTGCCGCGACCGGCTGGCCGGCGCCAGCCGGGTCATCAAGGACGCCGGACTGCCCGCCGAGGCGCTGACCGTCCTCGAGGCGGAGCAGATGACCGTCGCCTCCGGTCGGGACGCCGGAAGCCGGCTGCTCGGTCTCGCCAACCGACCGACCGCCGTGTTCTGCGTCAACGACCTGGTGGCTCTCGGCGTGCTGCAGGCGATGTTCACCGCCGGGGTGCGCGTGCCGGAGGACGTGGCGATCGTGGGCTACGACGACATCGAGTTCGCGTCGGCCGCCGCGGTACCGCTGACGTCGGTACGGCAGCCCGCCTTCCGGATGGGGCAGACGGCGACCGAACTGCTCATCGAGGAGACCGGCGAGGACAGCGCCGAACACCAGCACCGGCGCGTGGTTTTCCAGCCCGAGCTGGTGGTTCGCGCGTCCAGCCCGGCGTCCTGGCGCAGGTGACGTAGGCGGAACGGTCACAGCTGGGTCTCGGGCGACGGGGAGCCTTGACACGCTTGAAACCTCTCAGTAGTGTCTGTGCTCACAGTATGAAACGATTCACGGTTCCGTTCATCGACGGTCGTTTTCGGCGGGACGGGTGCCGTCGCTTGCCAGGCAGCGGAATCGTTCGCGACACCGTCCATGAGATACAGCAAGTTCATCCTGGGAAGGACGTTCGTTTCATGGAGCGTCAACCATGAGCACACCGGTACCGGGGCCACCCGTGCTGGCGCTGCGCGGAGTCGGCAAGTCCTTCGGCTCGGTACGCGCCCTCCAGGACGTCTCGCTCGACCTGTACGCCGGCGAGGCGCACGCGCTGGCCGGCGAGAACGGCGCCGGCAAGTCGACACTGATCAAGACGCTGGCCGGGGTGCACCGGCCGGACGCCGGCCAGGTCCTGCTGGACGGGCAGCCGGTCGCCTTCGCCGGCCCCGGCGATGCCCGCGATGCCGGGGTGGCCGTCATCTACCAGGAGCCGACGCTGTTCCCCGACCTGTCGGTCGCGGAGAACATCTTCATGGGCCGCCAACCGCGGCGCCCCGCCAGCCGGTTGCGGCGCATCGACCGCCGCGCCATGCACACCGAGGCCGCCGCGCTCTTCTCCCGGCTCGGCGTGACGCTGAACCCGACCGCGCCGGCACGCGGCCTGTCCATCGCCGACCAGCAGATGGTCGAGATCGCCAAGGCGCTGTCCCTGAACACCCGCGTTCTGATCATGGACGAGCCCACCGCGGCACTGACCCCGGGCGAGGTGAACCGGCTCTTCGCGGTGGCGACCGCGCTGCGCAAGGAAGGCGCGGCGGTGCTGTTCATCTCGCACCGGTTGGAGGAGGTGTTCGCCCTCTGCCAGCGGGTGACGACCCTGCGCGACGGGCGGCTGGTGGCCAGCGAACTGGTCGCCGACCTGACCCCGGACGACCTCGTCCGCCGGATGGTGGGCCGGCACCTCGACACGCTGTACCCGAAGGCCGAGGCGCAGATCGGCGACGTGGCGCTGGAGGCCGAGCGGCTGACCCGGGAGGGGGTCTTCACCGACGTCTCGTTCCAGGTGCGCCGCGGCGAGATCGTCGCGTTGGCCGGCCTGATCGGCGCCGGCCGCACCGAGGTCGCCCGGGCCATCTTCGGTGTCGACCGGTGGGACGCCGGTCGGGTGGTGCTCGGCGGCACGGACCTGCCGGCCGCGTCGCCGACCGCCGCGATGGCGGGCGGCCTGGCGCTGGTACCCGAGGACCGCCGGGCACAGGGCCTGGTGATGGACGCGTCGATCGAACGCAACCTGGGCCTGACCCGGCTGCGCACGCTCAGCCACGCCGGCCTGATGAGCCGCCGCCGGGAACGCAACCAGGCGGCCGACTGGGCGCTGCGCCTGCGGTTGAAGTACGCCCGGCTCTCCGACGCGGTCGCCATGCTCTCCGGTGGCAACCAGCAGAAGGTGGTACTGGCCAAGTGGCTGGCCACCGAGCCAAAGGTGCTGATCGTCGACGAACCGACCCGCGGCATCGACGTGGGTACCAAGGCGGAGGTGCACCGGCTGCTCTCCGAACTGGCCGGACGGGGGCTGGCGGTACTGATGATCTCCTCGGACCTGCCCGAGGTGCTCGGGATGGCCGACCGGGTCCTGGTGATGCACGAAGGACGGCTGGTGGCGGAGATATCCCGTGCCGAGGCGACCGAGGAGACCGTGATGTCCGCCGCCACCGGCCAGGTGAGGGTATGAGCGCCGCGATCCAGGAAACGGTGCAGCCGGCGCCGGTACGCCCCTCGGAGTCGAAGAGGTTCGTCGAGCGGATCCTGCGGGTACGCGAACTGGCCCTGCTGGTCGTCCTCGCCGTACTGATCGTCGGTACCGAGCTGGACGACCACCGGTTCCTGTCCCAGCAGGGAATCAAGGACCTGTTGCTGAACGCGGCCATCCTGGTCATCGTCGCGACCGGCGAGGCGACCGTGGTCATCACCCGCAACGTGGACCTCTCGGTCGGCTCGACGCTGGGCATCGCCGCGTTCGCGGCCGGCGACTACCTCAGCGGCGGCGGCAACCCGCTCGTCGCGGTGCTCATCAGTGTGCTGCTCGGCGCGGCGCTGGGGCTGGTCAACGGCACGCTGGTCAGTTTCGGCCGGGTACCGTCGCTGGTTGTCACGCTCGGCACCCTGTACATCATCCGGGGCGTGGACTCGATCTGGATCGGGTCACGGTCGATCGTCGCGAGCAACCTGCCGCACAACTTCGTCCAGGTGGGCCACGGTGGGCCGTTCATCCTGCCGTACCTGGCCATCATCGGGGTCGTCGTGCTCGTCCTGGTCGGCCTGTTCCTCCGGTCGTACCGCAGCGGTCGAGAGCTGTACGCGATCGGTTCCAGCCCGGAGGCGGCCCGGTTGGCCGGTGTCGCCACGCGCAAGCGGATCACCGCGGCGTACCTGTTCTGCGGTGCGCTGGCCGGTCTCGGCGGCGCCCTGTATCTGGCCCGGTTCGGCAACGTCGACTCCGGTACCGGCGGCAGCTACGAGCTGACCGTGGTCAGCGCGGTGGTGGTCGGCGGCGTCGCGTTCACCGGCGGCTCGGGCAGCGTGTACGGCGCCGCCCTGGGTGCCGTCCTGCTCACCACCATCAACAGTGTGCTGCCCGGTCTCGGCGTGAACTCCTCCTGGGAGCAGGCCATCGACGGCTTCCTGCTGCTGGCCGCGATCGCGGTCGACCGGCTCGTCGCGGTGCGGGTCGCGAACGTGTTGCGAAGGAGGAACGTCCGCCATGGCTGAGTCGACTTCCACACCCGTGGCGGAGGCCGGCACGGAGCCGCGCGGCACCGCGCGTCACGGCCGTCCCGGTACCCTTCGCCTCGGTGCCCTGGTGCGCTGGGACACCGTCGTCGCGCTCCTGGTCGTCGTGGTGCTCATCTACGGCTTCGCCGGGGTGGCGAACTTCGGTTCCGCGATCAACCTGTCCTTCCTGATCGGCAACACGATCGCCGTCGCGATGGTGGCGCTGCCGATGACCATGCTTGTCGTGGCCGGCGAGGTCGACCTGTCGGTGGGTTCGATGGTCGGCCTGTCCAGCGCGCTGATGGGCGCGTTGTGGAACGCGAACTGGCCGATCGACTACCTCATCGTGTTCTGCCTCCTGGCCGGCGCGGTGGGCGGTCTGCTCAACGGGTGGCTGGTGACCCGGTTGGGGCTGCCGTCGCTGGCGGTGACCATCGGTACCCTGGCCGCGTACCGAGGTCTCGCGCAGATCATCCTGGGCGCCAACGCGGTGACCGACTTCCCGCAGAACTATCTCAACTTCGGCGCGGGACGCATCGGCTCCACGTTCATCCCGTACACCTTCATCCTCTACGCGGTGCTGCTGATCGCGGCGGCGGTGGTCCTGCACGCGACCCCGATCGGCCGGTCGCTGTTCGCCATCGGTGCCAACCGGGAGGCCGCGTTCTTCGCCGGCATCCGGGTCAAGCGGCTCAAGCTCGCGATGTTCGTGCTCACCGGACTGATCTCCGCCCTGGCCGGGGTGATCTGGACGCTGCACTACGCGAGCGCCCGGTACGACAACGCCACCGGGCTCGAACTGTCCGTCATCGCTGCGGTGCTGCTCGGCGGCGTCGACTTCGACGGCGGCAAGGGCACCCTGTGCGGGGCGGTCGCGGGCGTCGCGCTGCTCGGCGTTCTGCAGAACCTGATGAGCCTGTCTGACGTGTCCGCCCAGTCGCAGACGGTCGTCACCGGTGCGCTCCTGGTCATCTCCGTGCTCGGGCCGAGGGTCGCCCGGCAGGTCCGGGAGGTCGTCCGGAGGCGCAGATCCGCCACGGCGGTCCCGGTGGCCACGGCGTCCGCTCCGGATGTCGCGGGCGACGCCTGACACCGTCGTCCGTACTTATTGACACACCCCGATGTGAAAGGACCTCGTGATGGCAATTCGTTTGTTCGCGCCTGGTCGGCGCTGGTCGGTGGCGGTGGCGGGTGCCGCCGTCATCGGGATGGCGTTGGCGGGTTGCGGTGGGGCGACGAAGAGTTCGACGGACTCCGGTGGTTCGGGTGGTGCGGCCGCGCAGGGTACGGCCAACCCGAACGGGCAGGTGAAGAAGGGCTTGAAGATTGCCTTCCTGCCGAAGCAGACGAACAACACGTATTTCACGACGCTGGATTCGGGTGGGAAGAAGGCGGTCGAGGCCGGCGGTGGGGTGTTCAAGGAGGTGGGTACCAGCAGCGCGACGGATACCGCGGGCCAGGTGTCCTATGTGAACACGCTGACGCAGCAGGGGATGAACGCGATCGTGCTGTCGGCGCAGGACCCGAACGCGTTGTGTACGTCGTTGAAGCAGGCGATGTCGGCGAAGGTCAGTGTGGTGACGTATGACTCGGACACGAATCCGGACTGCCGGCAGGCGTTCATCAATCAGGCCAGCTCGGAGTCGATCGGTCGTTCCGAGGTGCAGTTGCTGGGCAAGGAGCTGAACTACACCGGAGACATCGCGGTGTTGTCGGCGGCGCAGACGGCGACGAACCAGAACACCTGGATCGGGTTCATGCAGCAGGAGTTGAAGGACCCGAAGTACGCGAAGATGAAGCTCGTCAAGGTCGTGTACGGCAACGACGACGCGCAGATGTCGTTCCAGCAGACGCAGGGACTGTTGCAGTCGGATCCGAACCTGAAGGGGATCATCGCGCCGACGACGGTGGGTATCAAGGCGGCGGCGCAGTATCTGGACGGGTCGCAGTACAAAGGGAAGGTGCAGTTGACCGGTCTGGGTGACCCGAACGACATGCGGCAGTACGTGAAGGACGGCACGGTGACCGCGTTCGAGTTGTGGGACGAGGTCAAGTTGGGGGAGTTGGCCGGGTATACGGCGGCGGCGTTGGCGTCGGGGATCATCACCGGCGCGAAGGGCGAGACGTTCACCGCGGGCGACCTGGGCAAGTACACGGTGGGGGACAAGGGCGAGGTCATCCTCGGTGACCCGACCGTGTTCAACGCGCAGAACATCGACCAGTACAACTTCTGACCGCCGGTGCCGTGGGCCCGCCCGCCCGGGCGAGCCCACGGGCACGGGAAGGACCGGACGCGTGGAACGGATCTGCTTTCTGCTCAAGGTGCGCCCCGACCGCATCGAGGAGTACCGGCGCAGGCACGCGGACGTCTGGCCGGAGATGCGCCAGGCGCTGCACGACACCGGCTGGCACAACTACTCGCTCTTCCTCCGCGACGACGGACTGCTCGTCGGCTACCTGGAGACCGAGGACTTCGAGGCGGCCCGGGCCGCGATGAACGCGGCCGAGGTGAACGCGCGCTGGCAGGCCGAGATGGGCCCGATGTTCGAGGCGCTGGACGGTGCGGCGCCCGATGAGGCCATGCGCCCGCTGGTCGAGGTGTTCCACCTGCCGTAGTCCTGTGCGGGTGAGTCCTGTGCGGGTGAGCGCTGTGCGGGTGAGCGCTGTGCGGATGAGCGCTGTGCGGGCGGGCCTCCTGTGCGCGTGGGCGGCTCAGCCCACCCCGCCGCTGAGGTAGTCCGTCGTGCCAGTCAGGCACAGCAGCGTGCCGGCGATGCCGCGGGCGCCGACGACCCGGTAGGACACGCCGCGCTCGTCGGCCCGTTGCCGCCCCTCGACCAGGGCGCTCAGGCCCCGGCAGTCGAGAAACGTCACGTCGCTGAGGTCGACGACCAGGCGGCGGGTGCCGACGTCGTCGAAGGCCGCGGCGATCGCCTTGCGTACGCACGGTTCGGTCGTCAGATCCACGTCGCCGACCGGGCGGATCGTCGCCGTGCCGCCTTCGGTCTCCACCTGGATCCGGAAGGACATCACCGGCTCCTTGCCTGACGAGCAACCCTCGGTCGTCACCTGCCATCCCACGGCAGGCGGGCGGGTACCATTATTTGCACTATAGCAAAGGTCTGCCGGACCGCAGGGTAACGGTTTCGCGTCGCCGGGTCAGGCGGTCCTGCGGCCCGGCTCCCGCGTCTCGCCGGATCCGGCCGGGTGCGCCGCCGCCGCGCTGAACGCGTCGAGCGAACGCACCAGTTCCTGGCGGGCCGTCTCCGGCATCCGGACGAGTACCGACTCCAGTGCCCTCCGGCGGTTGCGGCTCAACTCGTCCAGCACGTTCACCGCGGCCGGCGTCAGTACCAGTTGCACCTCCCGCCGGTCGCTGGAGTGCGGGGTACGGCGCAGGTACCCCAGCGCCTCCAGCCGGTCGCACAGCCGGCTCGCGGACGACGGGCCGACGTTCAGCGCCTCCGCGAGGCCGTTGACGTTGATGCCATGCCGCACGTTGACCAGGGTCAGCACGCGCAACTGGGTGGGCGACACGGGAAGGGGTGGCTGCATCCGTGCCGGATCGAGCGCGGCGGACAGCGCCTCGGCCGCCGTTTCCAGGCGGGCCGCCAGGTTCGTCAGGCGCTGCATTCCACCACTCCTCGCGTCTACGGGACCTGCCTGCCGTCACCCGATTGTCCGTGCCAGTCCAGGCAGAGCACCACGGCGTCGTCGACCAGTTCGTCGCCCTCGTGGTAATCGTGCAGTCCGCGCATAACGCTACCAACCGCCTCGGTCGGCGGCTGCAGGCGCGTCGAACGGATCACACGATGCAGGTGGCGGTCGCCGAACGGCGCCTGGTCCCCGGGCGTGGCGGCGTGCACCCCGTCGCTGATGATGAACAGCCGGTCCGCGGGTTCGAGGGTGAACCGCTGGATCTCGTACCGCGTGTCGTCGAACATGCCGAGCGGCAGTTGCTGCTCCAGGCCGATCGGGGTGGTCTGGCCGCTGCGCAGCCGCAGTGCCCGGGGAGAGCCGCCGTCGATCGCCAGCACCAGCCCGGTGTCGAGGTTGACCTCCAGCAGCAGGGTGGCGGTGTGTGCCCGCCCGGCGTGCCTGCTGAACAGCGCCTCCGAGGCCAACTCGGCCTGCTCGACCAGGTTTCCACCCGAGCGCCGCGCGTTGCGCATGGCGTTGACCGCCAGCAGGGTCAGCAGTGTCGCGTCCATGCCCTGGCCGTACCCGTTGAGCGCGGTGATCGTCAGCCGGTGGTCGGTCAGCGACCAGTCGAAGTGGTCGCCGCACACCGCGTACGCCGGCTCCAGCTGTCCGGCGAGGGTGAAGTTCGGTCCGCTCAGGGCGCGCCCGGGCAACATCTCCCACTGCATCTCGGCGGCCATCGTCAGCCGGCGGGTACGGCGGGCCCTCCGGTACCGGTCGGTGATCCGGTCGGCGTTCAGCAGCGCCACGGCCAACTCGTCCGCCAGCCCGGACAGCTCGCCGAGCTGGTCGTCGTCCAGCCCGGAGACGGAGTCGATGAGCAGCACCCCGATCCGCTCACCCCAGACGCTCAGCGGGAGCAACACGCGCACGCCGCTGCCGGTGGGCAGGCGCTCGATCACCACCCGCTGGCTGCTGAAGGACCGCGCCGCGGCCGACCGGTCGCGGAGCGATCCGGCCACACTGTGCGTACCGTGCAACAACGGCCACAGTCCGGCGATCTGGTAGTCCGCCAGCAGGGCGTCGGCGCGGTATGCGCCGTAGTACTTCTTGACGTGGTCTTCAATGACCTCGACGAGCCGGTCGGGGTCGGTACGGCGCAGGAGTTCACCGACCGGTGGTGGTGTCTCGGACATCGGTCACTCCTCTCCGTGTCGCGTCGCGCTCCGAATATTTGTCATGAGGCAAACGATGATAGCGGGGCGCTGCGGCACTCAGACAGAGAGTTCCCGGAGCGCGGCCAACGGAAACGGCGGGCCCGTCGCCGGGCCCGCTCACCAGCGGAATCCGGGGTCGGGCGGGCGGCGCGTCCGGCTGGGGGTCTGCCAGAAGGCTCTAAGCTGAGCGCGGTGAGAGAGGACCTGACATACCCGGGCAATCGCGAGCTGGCCTCGTCGCGGATGCGGCTGGGCATCCTCAGCGGGGTGGCGGTGGTGGTCGGCATCGTGACCGGACTGTGGATGAAGCCGGTCGTCGCCGCGCTGTTCGGCTGGGACTTCCTGTCCGCCGCGTACATCGTCTGGACCTGGCTCGGCGCGCGGCGGCTCGATCCGGCCGCCACCCGACGGCTCGCGGTCAGCGAGGATCCCGGCCGCGCCGGGTTCGACATCCTGCTTCTCGCCGCCAGCGTGGCGAGCCTCGCCGGGGTCGGCATCGTCATCGAGGCGGGTGGCTCGCGGGGAAGAGGCGGGCAGGATCTGGCCGCGGGCCTGGCCGTCGCGAGTGTCGTACTGTCCTGGTCGCTGGTGCACACGGTGTTCACCGAACGCTACGCCCGCCTGTACTACAGCGAACCGGTCGGCGGGGTCGACTTCAACGACCCCGAGCCGCCGAACTACGTCGACTTCGCGTACCTCGCGTTCACCATCGGCATGACGTTCCAGGTCTCCGACACGAGCCTGAGCAGGAAGACGATCCGGGCCACCGCGCTGCGGCAGGCCCTGCTGTCCTACCTGTTCGGCGCGGTCATCATCGCGGCCACCATCAACCTGCTGGCCGGCCTGCCCCGGTAGCCGGAGGCCGGGCCGCCGCCCGTGCGGCGACCCGGCCTCCGGCGGCGGGAGCGGATCACGTATACGCGTTGAATTCGGCGATGGACCACCAGGAGGTGCTGGTGCCGGTTTGGGTGACGCGGATGTAGCGGGCGTTGGTGGCGGTGAACGGGACGGTCAGTAGTGCGGTGGTGCCGGTTCCGGTGGCGGCGGTGGTCCAGGTGGTGCCGTTGGTGGAGAGACTGACCTGGTATCCGTGGGCGTAGTCGTTGGTGCTGCCGGCGGAGTCCATGGTGATCTGGTCGATGGTGTGGGCGGTGCCCATGTCGATGGTGATGGTCTGGCCGTTGGCCATGGGTACGCCGGTGCTCCAGCGGGTGGTGGTGTCGCCGTCGAGCATCCGGGCGGGGGTGTCGGTGGTGCTGGTGACCGAGGCGGTGGCGGTCCAGCCGGTACGCGACAGGACGGTCTGCCCGCCTCCGCCCCCGCCGCTGCCGACGGTGGTCGACCCGGTGAGGCGGATGTCGCGGGAGGACGAGCCGACGTAGATCTGGTGGGTACCGGCGGAGTTCGTCCACCCGTTGCCCGTCCAGGTCTGGAAGCTGCGCGCGTCCAGCGTGAGGCTCACGTGCTGGCTCTGCCCGGGGTTCAGGCTCACCCGCTGGAAGCCGCGCAGGTTCTTCGGCGGTTCGCCGGTGGCCGCCGGCTGCCCGACGTAGACCTGGGCGACCTCGGCGCCGGCGCGGGTACCGGTGTTGGTAACGTCGAACCCTACCGCCACGGCGCCGTTCGCGTCCCGTGCGCCCACGGTGAGGTTCGCGTACCCGAAGGTGCTGTAGGACAGGCCGTACCCGAACGGGTACAGCGGCGTCTTGTTCTGGCTGTCGTACCACCGGTACCCGACGTCGATGCCCTCGGAGTACTGGACCGTGCCGTTCTGCCCGGGCCACTGCGCGGTGGTGTGCGCCGGGGCGTCGGCCAGCGACTGCGGGAACGTGACCGGCAGCTTGCCGGAGAAGTTGGTGTCGCCGAACAGCAGCGCGGCGATGGCGTTGCCGTCCTCCTGGCCGGGGTACCAGTTTTCGACGACGCCCTTCACCGAGCCGGCCCATGGCATGGCGACCGCGGAGCCGCTGTTGACCACGACCACGGTGTTCGGGTTCGCCGCGGCCACGTCGGTGACCAACTGGTTCTGGTCGGCGGACAGGTTGATGTCGGCCAGGTCGCCGCCCTCGGACTCGAACTTGTCGACGAACACCACGGCCAGGTTGGCGTTGCGCGCCGCGGTGACAGCCTGGTCGTGCAGCGACTGCCCGGGCACCTGCCAGCCCAGGCTCACGTTGGACCCGCCGCCGGCCTGGTAGTAGTCGACCTCGATGCTGACCGGCTGGCCCGCGGTCAGCGTGACGGTGCCGGTGCGGGTCGTCGGACCCTGGTTGAACCAGTTGTTGATGACCTGCTTGCCGTTGACGAACAGCCGGCTGCCGTCGTCGCTGTTGAGCGAGAACTGGTAGCTGCCGGTGGCCGGTGGCCGCAGGGTGCCGGTCCACTTCACCGACCAGTTCGTGGCGTTGACGCCGGGAGCCGGGGATGCGCCGCCGTACACCACGTCCACGCCTCCGTCGACCCGGCTGGCGACGACCGCTCCGGACAGGTCGGTGCTGTTGTGGTACTGGCCGAACAGCCCGGTTCCGGTACCCGAGGACGGGGTCAGGTACGAGCTGTCCACCGGCGGCAGTTGGCCGCTGCCCGACGCGACGCCCTGCGCGAAGGTGACCGTGGCGGCACTGCCGGCCCGGTTGCGGATGCCCTGGTACGGCGTGACGAGGTAGGGCGGGTTGACTCCGGCGCTGCCGCCGCCCTGGGACATCGCGTCGGTACCCGCGTCATCGCCGATCACCGCGATCGAGTGCACCGACGTGCCGATCGGCAGCACCGACGAGTTCTTGAGCAGCACGCTGCCCTCCTCCGCCACCTGCCGGGCGACGTCGGCGTGCGCGCTGGACGTGACGACGGCGCCGGTGGAGCCGGTCTGCGTGGTGTCGAACAGTCCCTGGCGGAACATCGACGTCAGGATCCGTCGCACGTGGTCGTCCACAGTGGACTGGGATACCTGGCCGGACGACACGGCCGAGGTCAGCGCGCCGCCGTAGTAGGTGCTGCCGGGCATCTCCATGTCGAGCCCGTTGTTCGCCGACGCGACGGTGGAGTGGGTGGCGCCCCAGTCCGACGTGATGAACCCGGTGAAGCCCAGGTCGCCCTTGAGGACGCCGTTCTGCAACGGGCCGTTCTCGCAGGCGAACGGGCCGTTGATCGCCGAGTACGAGCACATCACCGAGTCGGCCTGGCCCTGCTGGACCGCGGTCTCGAAGGCGGGTAGGTAGATCTCCCGCTCCGTGCGGTCGGACACGATCGCATTGTCCGCGCTGCTGTTGCGGTTGGTCTCCTGGTTGTAGACCGCGTAGTGCTTCACCTGGGCCATCGGGCCCTGGCTCTGGATGCCCTGGATGTCGGCGGCACCGATCTGCCCGGCCAGGTAGGGATCCTCGCCCAGCGACTCGAACGCCCGGCCCCAGCGCGGATCCCGGACGATGTTGATGGTCGGCGCGAGCACCACGTTCGTACCCTTGCCCCACTGCTCGGCGCCGAGCACCTGCCCGTACTGGCGCATCAGGCCGGTGTCCCAGCTCGCCGCGCCGGCCACCGGCGCCGCCAGCTGGGTCACGCCGGTGAACCCGTCGCCGGCCCCGACCGGGCCGTCCTGCAGGTGCAGCGGCGGTATGCCCAGCCGGGTGTTGCCGTCGACGCAGCCGACGTACCCGCACGACGCGCCGCCGTGCAGCATCGTCAGCTTCTCCGTCAGGGTCATCGCGGCCAGCAGTTCGTTGGCACGGTCGAGAGGGGTCTGCGCGGCGTTCGTCCAGGGCTGGGTGGCGGCGTGCGCCTGCGGGGCGGCGACGGCGAGCACGCCCGCCGTCACGAGCAGGGCGGTGCCGGCGCGCGACAGGATGCGTCTGGCGTGGCGCATGAAGACTCCAAGGGGGACGGACGCGCGGGCGACCGCGGGGCACGGTGCGCCGTGAGCGTGACGGTGGAGTCTCCGCGGTCCGCGGGCGGCGGGCCGGGAGCTGCGGTGCGGGTTATACGGTGCGGGTTATCGGGGCGGAAGCGGGGGAGCGGGCTCTTTGGAGATAGAGAGTCGTCGCAGTGTCGAGGTCCTGTCAAGGGTTCGCGGCCGGAAAGTTTACGCCTTGAAACATCTCGGGAAGTCTCGATCTGTGTCGATGGGTACGGAAGTGTCGTAGCGCCCGGCTAGCCTTCGGGTTCATGGATGAGCTCGACTACTACCGGCAGCACAGCCGGTCGACCGACCCGGGCGCCCGGCGTCATCTGTTGCGCGGCCTGCCCGCCGACGTCGCCGGGATGGCGAGGGTGATCGGCGGCGTCATGGTGCACCGCGACGACGCCTGGCGGTTCGGCTTCACTCTTCCGGAGCACCGTCGCGACGAGGCGAACACACGGCACGTCGAGGCCATCCTCGACTACCTCGGCACGCTCGACGAGCGCCAGCCGGCCGACCGGTTCGCCGGCACTTGCCGGGATTTCACGGTGCTGCTCTGCGCGATGCTGCGGGAGGCCGGCGTTCCGGCCCGGGCCAGGGCCGGCTTCGCCGGCTACTTCGCCGACGGTTTCTTGGACGACCACTGGGTGGTGGAGGTCTGGGACGACGAGCGCGGGTGGCACCTGGTCGACGCGCAGGTCGCG
Source organism: Rugosimonospora africana (assembly GCF_016862975.1). Lineage (GTDB taxonomy): Bacteria > Actinomycetota > Actinomycetes > Mycobacteriales > Micromonosporaceae > Rugosimonospora > Rugosimonospora africana. The sequence continues at coordinate 1,015 of NZ_BONZ01000095.1, read as the reverse complement.
AGCGCCCCGGGGGTCTATACCGGCGCCGAGATCGATCCGCTGGACGTGCCGCGCGACGGGTTCCTCGTCGGCGGCCAGGCGTGGCAGGAGTGCCGGTCCGGGCAGCGTGACACCGACCGGATCGGCACCAGCGCCGCGGGTCTGACCGGGCTGTGGGAGGTGCAGGGCAACGTCGTCCGCGACCTGGCCAACCTCAACCGGGTGGAGACCCTGCCCTGGGACAACTGGGGCCTCATCCCGATCCGCTACGACCAACTCGATCCCGCGGATGTCGACCTGCTCGACCGGGTCGCGGCCGTCGGTGCCGCCGGTGGGCCCTTGCCTCAGGCAACCGAGTCCTACCACGCCGATCCGCGGCTGCCGGTGCCGGCGGACCTCGCGGCGCGCGGCGGCTGACGGCGCGGGCGGTCGGAGTCTCGGCTCGTCGCGCGGCGGAGGCCGCGGACCTGGGGTCCGCGGCCTCCGGTGGAGGTGCGAAGGGTCGGCAGGGCTCAGCTCGCGAAGGCTTGGACCTCCCAGAGTGAGTAGCCGTACTGGGTGGCTCGGGCGGTGTCGTAGATGCGTAGGTAGCGGCCGGATCCGGTGATGTTCAGGGTTTGTAGGCCGCCGGTGCTGGTTGTGGTGGTGTAGATGGAGGTCCAGGTGGTGGCGTTGGTGGAGGTTTGGACCTGGTAGGCGGTGGCGTATGCGGTTTCCCAGTTGAGGACGACTTGGCAGATGTTCTGGGTGGAGCCGAGGTCGATCTGTAGCCATTGGGGGTCGGTGAAGGTGCTGGACCAGCGGGTGCCGGTGTTGCCGTCGACGGCGTTGGCGGGTGCGGTTCCGGCGTTCTCGGATGAGGACGCGGTCGCGGTCTTGCCCTGGGCGACGTTCGTCGTTCCGCAGGTGCCGCCCCCGCCGGTACCCGTGGTGTAGACGCCGACCTCCCAGAGTGAGTAGCCGTACTGGGTGGCTCGGGCGGTGTCGTAGATGCGTAGGTAGCGGCCGGATCCGGTGATGTTCAGGGTTTGTAGGC
>NZ_BONZ01000094.1 GCF_016862975.1 Rugosimonospora africana | reverse complement strand
GCTGGACCAGCGGGTGCCGGTGTTGCCGTCGACGGCGTTGGCGGGTGCGGTTCCGGCGTTCTCGGATGAGGACGCGGTCGCGGTCTTGCCCTGGGCGATGTTCGTCGTCCCGCAGGTGCCGCCGCCCCCGCCGCCGGTGACGGTCCAGGTGAACGACGCGGCGCCGGTGGCGCCGGTGGTGTCCCGCGCGGTCACCGTGACGTTCGAGGTGCCGGCCGCCGTCGGGGTGCCGGAGATGAGGCCCGACGACGCGTTGATGGACAGCCCGGCCGGCAGGCCGGTGGCGCTGTAGGTCAGCGTCTGGCCGGACGCCGAGTCGGTGGCGTGGATCTGCAGGCTGGTCGCGGTGCCGACGGTCCCGCTCTGGTTGCCCGGACCGCTGACCGTCACGGTGTTGCCGCCGCCACCGCCGCCGGTGGGCGGCGTCCACAGCTGCTGCGGGGAGCCGGTACAGGTCTCGATGTCCAGGCGTGCGCCGGTGTTGCCGCCCGGGTCGGTCAGGCACAGGCCGGAGTTCGGGTTCACCAGCTCACCGTTGGCCTGGTACGTCCAGTTCTGTGCGTTGGTGGCGTTGCACGGGTACCAGTCGACGTTGGTACCGCTGGTCTTTCCGGCGGCCACCACGTCCAGGCAGCCGCCCTGGACCCGCAGGGTGCCGTCGGTGTACGGCGACCACTGCTGGCCCGAGCCGCCGTTGCACGCGCTGACCCCGATCGGGTTGCCCTCGGTGTTCAGCGAGTTCTGGTTGGTCAGGCAGAGGCCGTTGATTCCCTTGACCTGCCCGGTGGCGGTGGCGGTACCGGTCGGCGTGGAGTTGCCGCCCTGCTCGTACACGGCCACGTACCCCACGCTCATGGACGCCCCCGAGGTGGTGGCCGCGGTCGGGGTCGTCTGCCCGGAGATGCCGTCCGGGTAGTTGCCGCCCATCGCCAGGTCCCAGATGATGAAGAACCCGTGGTCGATGGCGGCCTGCCAGGCGCCGACGCCGACCGACGCCTCGGTGATGGTGCTCTCCACCACGCCGTCCATGAGGAACTGGAGCGTCTCGGCACTGGTGTTGGTGCGGTCGATGATGACCGAGTAGGTGTGGTACCCGGTCTGGCAGGTCGAACCCGCGCCGGGGCAGGGGATCAGCGCGTGACCGGGGCTGTTCGCCGAGTCGTGCAGCGTCTGCGACGCCTCGTTCAGGCCGTTGACGTCCTCCATCATGTCGATCTCACCGGACTGCGGCCAACCACCGCCGGCGCGCATCGGGGAGCCCAGCGCCCAGAAGGCCGGCCAATATCCGAGGCCGTTGGCCGGGTTCGGCTGCTGGATCGACGCGGTCATCTCCATCTTGCCGCCGGGCGGTGCCTGGAAGTCGTCCCGAGTGCTCTCGATCCGCGCGGACGTCCAGGTGCTGCCGTTCTTGATGGCCTTCAGGACGAGGTGGCCGTTGCCGTCGAGGTAGACGTTGTCGGTGGAGCTGGTGGTCTGCTCCTTCTCACCAGTGCCGTAGCCGGTACCGATGTCGTAGAACCAGTTCGCGGACGACGGCGGCGACCCGGCGGTACCCGCGAAGTTGTCGCCGAACACGGTCGTCCAGCCGGACGGTGGCGGCGGCACGGGGTCGGCGAGCGCCGCGGGGGCGGCGACCAGCGTGGTGGTCGCGATGCCGGTCAGGCACCCGGCGACCAGGGCCAGCGCGGCGAGGGCGGTGCGGCCCTTGCCGGGCAGCGGGTTGCGGCGCGGGCGGGCGCCACCACCGCCGTCCTGCGGTGGACTCGAATGCTCACTGGTTCTGTCGGCCATGCGCGGAATGCGGAACACGATGGCTTCCCTTCAGCGCGGAGCGCGCTCTCAAGTTCCGGCCCGAAGCATGGCGTAGTCGCGGCACGGCGCTGCCGTAACGCGGTCGGTCATGGGGGCCGGATGGTGCGGGACGGAATGGGAGAGCGCTCTCTACCAACAGATGTGTACGGGTCCGCCCCAGACCTGTCAAGAGACAGCCGTGGATCGACGCGCCGTGCGGGGCATCGACGTCGGTGCGTGTCGGTGCTCCGCGGCCGGTGGCTGCCGGGACCGGCCGCGCCTCACGCCTGGCGGATCGCCTCGCCGGCGATCTCGATGCGCACGTTCTTGCCGACGAGCACCCCGCCGCTTTCCAGCGTCACGTTCCAGAGCAGGCCGTAGTCCTCACGGTTGATCTCGGCCGTCGCGGAGAACCCGAAGATGTCGTTGCCGTACGGGTCGCGGCGGGCGCCACCGAACTCCACCTGGAGGTCGACCGGCCGGACGATCCCCTTGACGGTCAGTTCCCCGGTGAGCACGAACCGTCCGGTCGCCTGGTTGGGCTGCGGCGGTGCGGAGTCGCCTCGCCGGCCCAGTGCGCGGTGGCCCCTCAGGTACGCCCAGTAGAAGATCGGGTCGTTGTTGCCCTGCCACTTGATGCCGGTGCTGCGGTACTCCAGCGTGGGGTACCGCTCGACGTCGAGGAAGTCTGCGCTGGTCAGGTGCTTGTCGCGATCGGGGTTGCCAGTGTTGGCGGTCGCCGCCCAGATTGTCGCGCTCGCCCAGGATCGCAGCGGATCCTCGTCGACCACGATGCGCGCGGTTGCCTCGGTGAACGCGCCCCGTACCGGGCTCACCATCATGTGCCGCGCCAGAAATCCGATCCGCTTGTGCGCCTGGTCGAGCAGATAGGTTCCCGGGGCCGGGATCGTGATGCCTTCCCAGACCCGGGTGGCGGAACCGGACATTGCTGTGCCTTCCCCGAACACGTGCGTACCGAGACGGCGCCCACACTGATTTCCGACTCCCGCGGGCCGACTCGCTGAGCACGCCTTCCTGACCACTTTTAAGATCACATCATAGCCGTGACGTGCGGCGGAGCTTCTTCACGGGCGTCCGGCGGGCGTCACTGAGACGTCCGTGGATGGGGAACGGCGCGACGCGGGAGCGGGCCGACTCACATTCGTCAATCACTTCCCGCTAGTTGGACACGGCTGGCCAGGGCGTGGCGTGAGGCGGGTTCGATGGCGGCGTGCGCCCCCACCGTCGCGGCTGCCGCCGGCGGGCGTCCCGGCCGTTCCGGCCGGCGTGGGCGGTCGTCGATACACACGTGACCGGCCCTGACGCCCGCCGTGATGCCGGCGGTGAACCCGGCGCCCCGCTTCGCCTCGTCCCGGCCGGACGGCGCCGCCCGGCGGGCGAACCGCACCGGGGTGACGTCGCTCACGGCAGGCGGCATGTCCGCGCCGGCGCCGTTTGTCCGCCCTTCCCGGGCCGTGCTAGCCTCCCCACCATGTCCGCGTGGGTTCGTTGCTATCGGCGCTTTACGCCGGCTCCGGGTGGAGCCGGTAGTCAGGTGCGCTGACCGACCAACCACCCGGAGCCAGCCAGGCAGAGGCGATCGCCTCTGCCTTTCGTCATTGTGGCGGGCACGCTCCGGACATCGCGAAGGTCGCGGACGGGACCCGCTCCTTGAGAAGACGGGAAGATCATGACCCCAGCCGCTTCCACCGATCCGGCGTCCACCAGCGACCTGCGCATCGCCAGCTTCCAGCCGCTGGTACCGCCGGGGCAGTTGCGTGCCGCCCTGCCCCTGGACGCCGCCGGCGCCCGCCTGGTGGCCGACAGCCGCCGGGCCGTGCGCGACGTGCTGCGCGGCGAGGACGACCGGCTCTTCGTGGTCGTCGGGCCGTGCTCGGTGCACGATCCGGCCGCCGCGCACGAGTACGCGCAGCGGCTGGCCGCCGCGGTCGCGCCGCTGGCCGACGACCTCTGCGTGGTCATGCGGGTCTACTTCGAGAAGCCGCGCACGAGGCTGGGTTGGAAGGGGCTCATCAACGATCCGGACCTGGACGGCACCCACGACGTGCAGCGCGGGTTGCGGTTGGCCCGCGGCGTACTGCTGGACGTGCTGGCCACCGGGCTGCCGGTCGGCTGCGAGTTCCTGGAGCCGACCAGTCCGCAGTACATCGCGGACGCGGTCTCGTGGGGTGCGATCGGGGCCCGTACTCCAGAGAGTCAGGTGCACCGGCAGTTGGCATCGGGGTTGTCGATGCCGATCGGCTTCAAGAACGCCACGGACGGCGATGTGCAGACCGCCATCGACGGCTGTCACACGGCCGCGGGCAGCCACGTGTTCTTCGGCATCGACGACGAGGGGCGCGGTTCGATCGTGTCGACGACCGGCAACCCGGACTGCCACGTCGTGCTCCGGGGCGGGCGCGGCGGCCCGAACTACTACCCGGAGAACGTCCGCGACGCGCTGGCGTTGCTGGCAAAGGCCGAGATGCCGGGCCGGCTGGTCATCGACGCGAGCCACGGCAACAGCGGAAAGGACCACGTCCGCCAGGAGGCGGTCGTCCGCGAGATCGCCGACCAGGTGGCCGGCGGCGAGTCCGGGATCGCCGGGCTGATGATGGAGAGCTTCCTCGTCGAGGGGCGGCAGGAGCCGGGGCCGCGGGACACGCTGACCTACGGCCAGAGCGTGACCGACGCGTGCATCGGCTGGGAGCACACCGAACGGCTGCTGGGCGAGTTGGCCGTCGCCGCGAGGCGCCGGCGCGAGGCGGTCCGCGCCTGAGTCGGCTGACGGATCCGGACCGAGGCGGAGCTCAGGACTGAGACGCGGTTCCGGACTGAGATAAAGTTCAATGCTAAACAGTCTTTACAGTCATCGATCTTCCGCCTACCTTGTCCCGAAAGGCCCGGGCGGATTTGCCGGCAAATGGGCCGCTAGGCCCGTCTGATGGGCGGGCCGGTCAGGCGGCCCAGGCGCCACGACCATCGCGCCCGGGACGTCCCGACCGGCCGCGCCCGACCGGCCGGGTGTCCGGAGCCGACCCGGCGTCGCCCGTCCACCCGCCCGCGCCGTCGCGCGTCCCACACCTGAAGGAGTGTTCGTGACGGGAGAAACGGGCAGGCCCCGGCAGTCACGCCGGCGCCGAGGGGTCATCGCGGCGGCGGTCGCCGCCGGTACGGTCACGGTCGCCGCGGCGGTCTTCGGTGTCACCGACGCCATGGCCGCCAGCGCCGGCCCGATCACCGGCCTGGGCGGCAAGTGCGTCGACGTGGCCGCGGCCAGCATCGCCAACGGCGCGCACGTCCAGCTGTACGACTGCAACGGGACCAGCGCGCAGAGTTGGACCGTGGGCAACTCCGACGGCTCCATCCGGGCGCTGGGCAAGTGCATGGACGTGGCCGCGGCGTCGACCGCGAACGGCGCCAAGGTTCAGCTGTACGACTGCAACGGAACCAGCGCGCAGAAGTGGACGGTCAGCGACGGCGAAATCGTCAACACCGGTTCGGGCAAGTGCCTGGACGCCACCGACAAGAGTTCGGCCAACGGCAACCAACTCCAGATCTGGTCCTGCACCGGCGCCACCAACCAGCAGTGGACGGTGTCGGGCGGCGGTGGCGCCCCGACGAACCCGCCCGGCGGCCTCGACCCGTCGGTGGCCCCGGGCGGCAACTTCGACCTGTCGCTGTGGGAACTCCAACTGCCGACCGGTTCGCCCGGTGCGCCCACCACAATCCTGCCGTCCCAGCTGAAGGGGCCGAACGGCTTCCAGGACGCGTACTTCTACACCGACCCGAACGACGGTGCGATGACGTTCTGGGATCCGGAGAACGGCGTCACGACGCCGAACTCGAACTACTCGCGCTCGGAGTTCCGGGAGATGACCGCGAGCGGGGCGGCGGCCAACTGGTTCAGCCCGGGTACCCACAAGCTCAGCGCGACGCTCAAGGTGACCCAGGTGCCGAGCCACGTCGCGGTCGGGCAGATCCACCTCGGTTCGGGTGGCTCGACGAAGCCGTTGCTGGAGCTGTTCTACTACAGCAACGGGAACATCGAGATGGCGATCGAGCAGACCCCGGCCGGCGGCAACGAGGTGCAACACCTGGCCGGCAACGTGCCGCTGGGTACGGAGTGGAGCTACACGATTGGGCTGAGCGGCAACACGATCAGTCTGGTCATCAACGGCGGCGCGACGCAGACCTGGCCGATGTCGACGACGTTCAACGGGTACGGCATGTACTTCAAGGCCGGCGACTACGACCAGACCAGTGGAAGCAGCTCCACGGTCGGCGCGACGGTCGCGTTCTACGCACTGAACATCTCACACAGCGGCTGACCCCGACAGCGCGGGCGGGTCTCGAGATTTTCGGGATCCGCCCGCGCCGATCAGCTCAGGTGATCAGCGGGCGCCGTGTTCAGCAGCCACGCCAGGGGAAGCTTCGTGACGACCTCGTAGTCGCCGGTTGGCGCGATGGTGTGAAGCGTGACGGTCTGGTTGGCATCCCGGTCGACGACCCAATAGCGCGGAATGCCAGCGCGGGCGTACTCATGCTGCTTGACCATCTCGTCCATCGCCTCAGAGCCCGGCGAGACGATCTCGATCACGAGCAGAATGTCCGTGACAGCCAACCAGACGCTTCGCGGCTGAGGCCGGGAGACCACAGGGTCAGATCGGGGGTCCGTCCGCCGTCGCCGGTCGGCCCGGGAATCCGGACGGCGGCGGCCTGCAGGATCTGCTCTGCCGGCCAGCCGCCCATGGCGAGCCAGACGAGCAGGCGGCTGGCAGTCTCGGCATGCTCGGAGTCGGGCGGCGGCATGACGGACAGCGCTCCTTCGGGGCTGGTCTCGTATCGGTGCCCGTGCGGGTCAGCAGCGATCATGGCCGCGAGGTCATTGAGCGTGACAACGGGCGGCATGTGCATACCGACGGCTTCCGCGCTCATACCGTCATCGTAACTGAACAGAGGCTGCCGCTGAGGCTTCACCGCGCCTCGGGGCGGTTCGGGCGCAGCGTCCAGACCACGCGCATCTCGGCCGCGATCGCGCCGTCCCCGCGGGTGATGTCGACCGCGACCGTGAACTCCGGCCGCTGGCCGGCGTCCAGCTCGGCGAGCACCTCGTCCCGGGAGCGGTCCAGCCGCGCCGTCGCCTCGATCGGCCCCATGGCCAGCTTCCGGTACGCGATGTCCGCCCGTACCGCGAGCGGCACCGCCCGGTCGAGCTGATCGGCGAACAGCGACATCACCACCGCGCCCGACGCGGTCTCCGCGAGCCCGAACATGGCCGCCGCGTGCGGTCCGCCGACGTGGTTGTGCAACTGCTCGGCGTCGGGCAGCCGGACGGTGACGGTGCGGCCGCCGTCGGCCACCGCGGTGAACTCCACGCCGAGGGTACGGGCGAACGGTACGGCGCTCAGCATGCTGGCGCTCAACGTCTCCAGGTCGGTCATGCCCGCCAGGTTACTGGCCAGTACCCACCCACCGGCCCGCGGCCCGGTCGCATCCCCGGGCGCACAAGGCCCAACGAGGTGATCTCAGCGAGGCAGGTATCGGTGCTCGAATTGGGTGAGCACGAGCGCTGCCTCGGCGAGGTCGCCGATCTTCTTTGGGCATGCGGTGACGTGTTAAGTACCCGCCAGCGACCCACGAGCAGCGCGAAGCCGCGTTCGCCGAGACAACGCAGAGAGCGCAGCAGCGCGTTGTATTGCGGTTGTCGAGGCCCAGTTGGCGTGCGTCGGTGGGCTGCTTGAACGGAGTGTGCACGCCGATACCCTCGCCGGCGTATCCCGGGTCGGCCAGCGTGGAAGTCCACGGGCGGCCGCGGCGTACAACGCACCGAGGGCGTGCTCGTGGGCGGCGACCAGGTCATGCACGCTGCCGGGTTCCACGGCGGAGACCCAGATCGGCATGCCGTCCGGGCACATCACGGCCTGGATGTTGCCGCCGAAGTCGTGCCGTTTACCGATGTAACGGTCTGCGCCGCTCAGGCCACTCCGATGTGGCCGTCGGTCCTTCCCTGGAAGGCCAGCCCCCGGAGTATCTCGATATCGGCGATGTCCTTCTGCCGCCATGGCCGGCCGTTGCGTAGGTGCGGGAACTGCTCCTTCATGGCGAGCATGCCGGAGACGCTCATAGCCAGTACCGGCGTGCCATCGAGCATCACGGGCTCGTCGCCGAAGGATCCTGGTGGGAACAGCCAGTCAGACCATCGCCCCAGGGGCTGACTGAACAATCCGTCTGGCCGCCTATCAAAGTAAGCGGTGCTAAACGGAACATCGTCCAACAGGAACTCGCAGGCCTCCTCTGGGGGCTGAGTCGCCAGAGCCGTGGCGCCAGCTCCTACCAGCACTGCCTTCGACCGCCCGGCGTGAACACGCTCAACCCAGAACTCCACGTCGCCGTGCTCTCGAGTGATCCGGCCGATCCTCGCATCGAGTCCCCAGCCCCCGAACAGCCACGCTGGGATACCGGCTGTCTGCATGACCGCTGTGACCTTGCGGATAACACGCAGCTGACCTTCGGTCTTCTCGTGCACGGCTTGATCCTGCCATACAGGCTGGACTGTCCACCCTCGCCCGCTGGTGCCAGGTTCCGAAACTACCTGGACCCGGGCGCCCACGGCATCAGCACACTCGACGCCATCCGCGGCGCCATCGACGGCAGGCCTTGCCTGCCACCACTCCCGCACCCGCCTGACACCAAGTCACCGATCCCTTGAATAGACACACGCGGAACCGCCAATCCTCGTTGAGATCACCTCAATGGGTCCACAGTGGACGCACATCGTGCGTTTGCGACCTGTCCCGCGCGAGCCGATCGAACCCATCGAATCCATCGCTTTGGTGGGATTGGTGACCAGCCGGGCCGATGGCCGATGTGGCGCATGCGGCGCCTCCCGACCGATTTCCGGCCCAGGTCGACCAATCCACCAAAGTCATTTCTTGCGCGTGCCATGCCCGCCCGGCAGGGCCGTTACCGCTAGGAGTCGTTCTCGTCACCGCGTTTTCATTTCCCACGCGTTTCCCCGCTATCCGGCGATCAGGAAACGTCCTTCCGTGACTGGGCCGGTCACTACAGTCAAAAAATGCTGGCGGTAAGTGGCGAAACGGGGCAACGTTCGTGCGATACCAGTTCCATCGGACACGCGACGGTCTGGTGATCTGGCAACTCATCGGCAGAAACAATCGGATTCTCGGCGTTTCGCCGATACGGTTTGCCGATCTGGCCGGAGCCATGAAGGCCGCGATGGTCGTGCGCGACCGGGCTCGCCGGGCGACGATCGAGGTGTCGCCCGATTTCCGGCTGAAATGGCGTTGGGCGATAACCGACGCCGACGGCCGGGTACTGGCGAAAGCCGCACGGTCATACGAACGGCGGACCGAATGTGACCAAGCGGTGGATCGTTTTGTGGAAACCGCTCTGCATGCCGAAATCGACGCGGTCGTCGGTAGGCGGGGACGGTTTTGGGGCAGCGATTCCGGCCGGGCGCGGACATGACGTTGTTGCGCCGATGGTCGGTGGCCGGCAATGACGTCGCGCGGAAGCGATCTGTTAGCGCGCTGTTTGCGTCGGTCCACCGCGAAAGGCAATCTGCGGCCGGTGTTCTGATCGCGAACCGACGGGTTCCGCAGCACGCGAATCCGTCCACTCTGGAGGATTGGTGACCGCAGCACCCGAACCGCGAGACGGCGACCCGACGGTCGCCGTCATCAGTGATGGGCGCGACCCCGCGGGAGTCGGTCGGCCGTGGGTTCCGGCCGGTCGTCCGGCGACGCCGCGGCGGCTGCGGGCGAAGTCCAACGCGGCCGACCGGGTCTTCCGGGGCGGTGCCCGCGCCTCCGGCTTCACCGTGTTGGTGATCATGCTCGCGGTCGGGCTGTTCCTGTCGCTCCGCGCCGCCGAAGCGTTGAAGGCGGTCGGGTTCCGGTTCGTGACCACTCAGGAGTGGCAGCCGGACACCCATCGCTTCGGCATCGCGGCCGTGCTGACCGGTACGGTGCTGATCGCCTCGGTCGCGGTGTGCTTCTCGGTGCCGCTGTCCACCGGTACCGCCTTGTTCATCTCGGAGATCGCCCCCCGCTGGATGAAGCGGGCGTTGGTGACCCTGGTCGACCTGATGGCGGCCGTGCCGAGCGTGGTGTACGGGCTGTGGGGCCTGTTCTTCCTGCAGGGCCAGGTGGTCGGGCTCGCGCGGTGGCTGTCGACCTGGTTCGGCTGGATCCCGATCTTCGCGGTCGACGGCGCCGACCCGACCAACCCGCTGGCCACCGCCAGCGTCTACACGGCCAGCACGTTCATCGCCGGCATCACCGTGTCGCTGATGGTCGCGCCGATCCAGTGCTCGGTGATGCGGGAGGCGTTCAGCCAGGCACCGCCCGGAGAGCGGGAGGGCGCGTACGCGTTGGGCGCGACCCGGTGGGGGATGGTCAGCGCGGTCGTGTTGCCGTTCGGCAAGGGCGGGATCATCGGCGGCACGATGCTCGGGCTCGGGCGGGCGCTGGGCGAGACGATCGCGGTGTACCTGATCATTTCGCCGGTCTTCCAGATCCAACCGCACATCCTGCAGAACGGCGCGAACTCAGTCTCCGCCCTGATCGCGCTGCGCTACGGCGACGCGTCCGGATTCGGCATGTCCGCGCTGATGGCCGCCGGCCTGGCGCTGTTCATCCTGACGCTGATCGTGAACTTCACCGCCTCGTCGATCGTGGCGAGGTCCCGCTCCGGCGCGCAGAGCGAGGTGTGACGTGACGATCGAGCCGCAGGCCATCGAGCCCCAGGGCATCGATTCACAGGCCAGCGATTCACCGGCCAGCGATTCACCGGCCAGCGATTCACGGGCCAGCGATTCACGGGCCAGCGATTCACGAGGCAGCGATTCACGGGCCATCGACCCCCAGGGCAGCGAGCCGCCGGCCGTTGTGCAGCCGGGCGGCAACGGCTCTGCGGCGGTGGCCGGCGCGGTACCGGCCGCGGAGTCCACGACTCTGCCGGTGCGCCCGCTCGCCGGCGCCCCGACCCGGCGCGACCTGCGCGTGTTCCGGCGCGACGACTGGCTCAACCTGTGCGGCGCGCTGGCCAGCGGGGTGAGCGTGGCGCTGCTGCTGTTCGGCCGGATCGCGCCGCTGTCCGGGGTACTGGGCCTCATCGTGGTGGCGTACCTGGCGTTCCTGGCCGCGTACGCGCTGCTGGTCCGCCTAGGCGGCGACGGGCCGCAGGTACGCGACCGGATCTGGACGGTCGTGCTCTACTCGGCGGCCGGCACGCTGATGTCCGGGCTGTTCCTGGTGGTGGGATTCACCGTCGTGCGGGGAGCGTCCGCGCTGCACCACCCGAACTTCTTCACCCAGGACCTGTCCGACGCCGGCCCGCTGGACCCGTTGACGGTCGGCGGTATCGAGCACGCCCTCGTCGGTACCCTCGAAATGATCACCATCGCGCTGGTCATCACGGTGCCGCTCGGGCTGACCTGCGCGGTGTACCTGACCCAGGTCGGCGGGTTCGGGTCGCGGTTCGTGCGTACCGTCGTCGAGGCGATGACCGCGCTGCCCTCGATCGTGGCCGGGCTGTTCATCTACGCCACCTGGATCCTCATCCTGCACTTCGAGCTGTCCGGCCTGGCGGCGGCGCTGGCGCTGAGCGTCATGATGCTGCCGATCATCATCAGGGCGGCGGACGTCGTGTTGCGCCTCGTGCCCGGCAACCTGCGGGAGGCGGCGGAGGCGCTGGGCGCGCCACGGTGGCGGACTGTGTGGCACGTCGTCCTGCCGACCGCCCGGTCCGGGCTTGCCACGAGCGTGATCCTCGGTACCGCGCGGGGCATCGGCGAGACGAGCCCGGTGCTGCTGACCGCCGGGTACACGACGTTCATGAACACCGACCCGTTGCACGGGCCGCAGGTGTCCCTGCCGCTGGCGACGTTCGAACTGGTCAAGTCGCCGCAGCCGACGATGATCGCCCGCGGGTTCGCCACCGCCGCGTTCCTCATGTCGCTGGTGGTGGTGCTGTTCGTGCTCGCCCGGGCGGTCGGCGGTCGGGCCCCCGGGCAGCCCAGCTCGCGGCAGGTGGTGCGCAACGCCCAGCGATCGGCCCGCGACGTCATCCGCTTCTCCCGACGCCCGGCTCCGATCGCCCTGACGGCGTCGCGGGTGAACTCGCACAGCGCCGACGATACGAGTGGAGAGACCCGTGAGTTCTGATAGCGGTCACCGGCTCCGGCGACGGGCGCGCTCGGCCGTCCTGCTGGCGGTGTCGTTGGCTCTGGCGGTACTCACCGCACCGGTGCCGGCGTTCGCCGACACGTACGTGCCCATCGACGGCGCCGGCTCGAGCTGGGCGGCGAACGCGGTCAACCAGTGGACCACCGACGTCAAGCAGTACGGCATGCGGGTCACCTACGCCGGTAACGGCTCCTCCGACGGGCGGCAGCGGTTCCTCGCCCAGACGGTCCACTTCGCCGCCTCGGACATCCCGTTCCAGCAACACCCGACCGACGGGTCCTCGCCGGAGAACCCCACCCCGAACACGTACGCGTACATGCCGATCGTGGCCGGTGGCACCGCCTTCATGTACAACCTGAAGATCGGCGGCCGGCGGGTGACCAACCTCCGGCTGTCCGGCCCGGTGATCGCGAAGATCTTCACCGGCGGCATCACCCGCTGGAACGATCCGGCGATCGTCGCCGACAACCCCGGGCTGAACATGCCGGCCGAGAAGATCGTGCCGGTGATCCGGTCGGACGGCTCGGGCAGCAGCGCGCAGTTCAGCCTGTGGATGCAGAACCAGCAACTGTCGATCTGGAACGCCTTCTGTGCCAAGCACAGCTGCGGCCTGGGCGCGACGTCGTACTGGCCGACGTTCGCGGGGGCGATCGCCCAGTCCGGCGACCTCGGGGTGTCCGGGTACGTGGCGCAGAGCTACGCCGAGGGCGCCATCGGCTATGTCGAGTACTCGTACGCGATCAACCGTGGGTTCCCGGTCGCGAAGATGCTCAACGCCGCCGGCTACTACACCGAGCCGACGCCGTACAACGTCGCCGTCGCGCTGCTCAAGGCAAAGATCAACACCGACGCCAGCAACCCGGCCGTGTACCTGACCCAGGACCTCACCGACGTCTACGCGTACACCGATCCCCGGGTGTACCCGATGTCGTCGTACTCGTACTTCATCCTGCCCACGGTCACCAGCAAGAAGGTGTCCACGGACGCGGGCCGCACTCTCGCCGCCTTCAGCTACTTCTTCGAGTGCCAGGGACAGCAGCAGGCGCCCGATCTCGGCTACTCGCCACTGCCGATCAACCTGGTCCAGGCGAGCTTCGACCAGATCAAGAAGATCCCCGGGGCGGTCACCCAGAACATCAACATCCAGGGCTGCAACAATCCCACGTTCAGCCGGGACGGGCACAACAAGCTGGTCGACGTCGCTCCGCAGCCACAGGCGTGCGACAAGCGCGGCCCGACCCAGTGCGTGAACGGCACCGGCGGAGCGAAGTCCCAGACCACGCCGTCGAAGGGCGGCACGCGGACGAGCGGCGGTGGCGGCTCGACAACGGGTGTCACGGCGAGCGGCAGCCCGACTCCCGGGGCGTCGCTGCGCTACGACCCGGCGACCGACCAGTACGTGGGCGCCGGCGGTGACGGCGGGACGGACCAGGCCGTGGCCGGGGTGCCGGTGGCACTGGCCGCGCGGCGCGGCTGGTCCGGCGAGCAGACCCTGATGCTGCTGGCCGCCGCCGTCGTGCTCGGGCTGGTCCTGGCACCCGGGGCCGTCTCGCTGCTGCTCGGCGGGAGGAGGTCGCGGTGACCGCGGCCCGTGCGGCGGTGGCCACCGCGATGCCGTGGTACCGCCGGCTGCTGATCGGCGTGATCGCCGGGCTGTTGGCCGCCGGTACCACCGAGGTGGTGACGCTGCGCGTCGCGTCGGCCGACACCGACCCGGCCGTGGGCGTCGGCGAATACACCGGTACGCCGGTGACCAACTCCGCGGTCACGCTCAAGGGCGACGGCGCGTTCCCGGGCCTGTCGGTCACCGTCTCCCAGACCCGGGGCCTGGTGAACCAGGCGATCACCGTGTCCTGGTCTGGCCTGGCCCCGACCCAACCCGGCTCGGGCGTGTACTTCGACAACTACCTGCAGGTCATGCAGTGCTGGGGCGACGATCCGACGGCACCGGCGGGCGATCCGCAACCGGCGCGGGAGACCTGCGAGTACGGCGCCTTCGCCTCGGACAGCAAGGACCCGGCCGGTGCCTCCGGCGTACCGGGCTTCAGCTACTCGCGTACCCGCAGCGTGCTGCGGGCGGACGTGGCGGAGCGGTCGGCGACCGGACCCGACGGGAAGCCGCTCAACTACGACACGAACGGCGGCGGTACCAGCGGAACGGTCCCGTTCTGGCCGGTGACCAGCGGCTGGCCGAAGCAGGCGGCGGACACCAAGCCGGTGATCGCGCCGGTCGGCCAGTCGGTCGATGTCGCCGGCGGAGGTGTCTTCGACTCCGCGAGCACCAACGAGGACGACTACGGGCTGACCCGACCGGACGGCACCGGCGAGGAGCTGTTCGAGACCCAGACCGCGCTGGAGTCCCCGTCGCTGGGGTGCGGCGCACCGGTGACACAGCCGAACGCCGGCGTGACCGGGCGGGCGTGCTGGCTGGTCGTGGTGCCGCGGGGGGTCACCGACGACGGGTACAAGTCGGGTGCGCAGATCGGTCCGAGCCTCGGCTCGCTGTTCTCCTCACCGCTGAGCATGGCCAACTGGCAGCACCGGCTGTCGTTCCGGCTGGACTTCAAGCCGGTCAGCGGGCTGTGCCCGATCGGTGCGGCGGAGCGGCGCCTGGTCGGCAGCGAACTGGCCACCGACGCGCTGACCAGTTGGCAGCCGACGCTGTGCCAGACCACCAAGGTGCCGTACAACCTGACCACGGAGGCCGAGGACGTCGCCCGCTCGTCGATCCTCAACAACATTCCGGGAACCGCGCACCTGGCACTGACCACCAGACCGCTGGAGCCCGACCCGGACCACCCGGTGGCGTACGCGCCGGTGGCGCTGTCCGGCTTCGTGATCGGCTTCAACATCGAGCGCAGCCTCGACCCGAACGTCGAGCCGCCGGCCGCGGAACAGCTGCTGTCCGGTACCAGGATGGCGCACCTGAAGCTGACGCCCCGCCTGGTGGCGAAGCTGCTCACCGAGTCCTACGGCGGATCGGTCGCTCCGCAGACCTTCGGTGCCGGACCGCCGCCGTACCTGGCCAAGAATCCCCGTACCCTGTTCGCCGACCCCGATTTCGTGGCGCTGAACCCGGAGGCGAAGTACCTCCTCGCCCTCCCCGGCAACGGGCCGGCCACCGGCGCCCCGCTGATGACGGTGCAGAACGCCGACGCCGCCAACGCGCTGTGGCAGTGGATCGACGCCGACTCCGACGCCCGGGCGTTCCTCTCCGGCCAGCCCGATCCGTGGGGGATGACGGTGAACCCGTCGTACCGGGGGCAGATCACGCCGATCGACAACTTCCCGAAGTCGGACCCCACGTGTACCCAGCCCTCGGCGGAGGACGCGGCCAAGGGGGCGACGCCGCAGTGCGTGCTCGACGTGTCCCCGTACGTGAACGACATGACGGATGCCGCCGAACGGACCCGGGCCGCCAACCCGGGCGGCGTCGGCGGCCTGTGGCAGACCAGCGGGAACAGCACCGTCTTCGTACCGCAGTGGATCAAAAATCCGCCGCAGGCCACCGGGAACCGGTTCGTGCTGTGCGTGACCAGCACCTCGGAGGCGGCCCGGTTCGGGCTGCAGACCGCCAGCCTGCGCAACGCGGCGGGCAACTTCATCGCTCCCGACCAGGCCGGGCTGCTGGCCGGGGAGGCGGCGATGACGCCGAGCACTACCGAGCGCCGGGTGCGGAGGCTGGACCCGTCGTCGAAGGCGCCGGGCGCCTACCCCGGAACCATGGTGACGTACGCCGCCGTCGCGATCGCCGACATCGACGACGCGGGCGACCCGACCGCACGGGCCCAGTACGCGGACTTCATCAGCTACGCGGTGCGCTCCGGCCAGGCGCCGGGCCTGGACTTCGGTCAACTGCCGCCGGGCTACGCGCCGCTGCCGACCCCGCTGCGGCTGCAGGCGCTCGCCGCGATCTCGGAGATCAAGAGCGGCAAGCTGTCCGCCGCGCCACCGCTGACCGGCTCCGGCGGGGGCGGCGGTACCGGCGGCGGGGGGAGCGCGGGCAACTCCCGCACCGTCCCGCAGGCCGGTGCCGTACCCCAGGGCGGGGCGACCCCTTCCGGGCTCGTGTCGTCCACCCGGCCACCGGCCCCGGCGGCGGTCGTGGAGTCGGCACGCACTCCGCGCGACCCGCAGGCGATCTCCCGCTGGGTGCTGGTGATCGGGCTCGGCGTCGGGCTGCTGGCCGCCGTCGCCGCGCCGTTCGTGCGCCCAAGACGCCGGCGTGCCGATGCGCCCGGCGCGGCGCCGCCGACCGGCGGGTAGCGCGCGCCAGATGCGCCGGCGCTTTGCCGGCCAGAGTTCGCGCCGGCGCCGTGCCGGCCAGCAGTTCGCCGGCGGCTTCGCCGGCCAGAGGTTTCCGCCGGCGGCTTGCCGGCCGGCGGAGTGCAGGTCGGCCTGCCCCTAAGACAGGTAGGGGCAGGCCGAGCGGAAAGCCTACCGGAGGCTCCGGCAGGCGAGCCCGATAAGGGAGGAACCGTGTCAACTCGCACGAGGGTCATCGCGGCGGTCGCCGTCGCGCTGCCGCTCGCGACGGCCCTGGCGGTCAGCACGCTGGGCGCCGTACCGGCGTTCGCCGACCCGACGCCGGCCAGCTACGCCGGCGTGGGCTCGGACACCGTCCAGGACGTCATGAGCCAGCTGGCGAGGACGGTGACCAGCAGCGGCGCGAGCGGCCACCGGCAGTTCGAGTCGTGGGACGCCACCAAGCCCGGCTCCAACCCGGCCGTCACCTACGACGCCATCGCGACCAAGGGGGTGGCCACCAACACCCTGAAGCGGCCGAACGGCTCCGGTGACGGCATCGCGGCGCTGCGGCTGTCGCTGGGCCTGAACAGCGGTTCGGACGGGTACGCGCCGACCGACAACTACAACGCCGCGCACGGCCCCGTGACCCGTGGGGCGGTCGACTTCGCCCGTTCGTCGCGCGGCCCGAACGACACCAGCGACACCAGCCTGACTTGGATTCCGTTCGGTACCGACGCGGTGGACTACGCGGTGAAGAGCGGCGGCGGTCTCGACCAGGCTTTCGCGTCCGGCCTGACCACGGCGCAGCTGAAGAGCATCTACGCCTGCACGCTGACCAGCGTGACGGTCGGCAGCACCACCTTCACCATCCAGCCGTACGTCCCGCAGCCGGGCTCGGGCACCCGGTCGTTCTTCGAGGGCGCGGTCGGCCTGCCCGACGCCAGCGTCAACACCACCTGCGTGAAGGACCACAAGGTGGACACCGGCGCGTCGATCGAGGAGCACGACGGCCAGGTGCTGACCGACCCGACCGTGGGTTCGACGCAGTACGTCGAGATCGCGCCGATCTCGATCGCGCAGAACATCGCGCAGAGCAACCACGCCGCGACCGGAGTGCAGGACCGCCGGGGCAGTTCGAAGCTGGGCGTGCTGGACGGGCAGGCGCCGACCACCGGCACCGCTCCCGGCCAGGTCATCAACGCGAGCTTCCCGACCGCGTTCACCCGCTCGGTCTACAACGTGTTCAAGACCACCGCGGTGACCGGGCTCTCCCAGGACCAGGCGCTGGTCACCCTGTTCGTCAGCAACGCCTCCGCGGTCTGCGCGCAGGTCACCACGCTGCACCAGTTCGGCTTCGCGTCGAACCCGAACTGCGGCAGCACGGCCCTCAAGGGCAAGGACTGACCGGCCTGACGTGACCACACCCCGGGTGGCCGTCACGCGCAGCCCGGCCACCCGGGGTGGCCCGAGGGAGGCACCCATGCCAGCCGCACGCTCCGGGCCGGCGACGGTCCGAATCGCGAACGGGAGCGACACCGGGCGCGGTGAGCCCCGGACACCGCGCCACGGCCCGGTGATCCGATCGCCGGTGCGTCCGCCGTTCCACAGATTAAGGAGAGCAGTTCCGTGAAGAGACCAATTCGCCTGCTGGCCGCGGTGGCCGGCGGGGCGGTGGTCGCCAGCTTCGCAGTGGGCCCGGCGTTCGCCGACCCGGCCGGCGGGCTGACGATTAATCCCACCTCCGGTACCTGGCAGTTCGGCAACGGCAACCCAGCCGACCCGATCACCGTGACCCCGCAGGCCGCGTGCCCCGCCGGATCCGCCCACTATGTGGACACGTTCTACCCGACCGGTACCGACCCGACCCTGGGCGGATTCCTCACCCCGATGGCCGATCTGGGCGGGAACCTTCAGGTACCGGCACAGGAAGGATCGTGGCAGGACGGTGGCATCGAGAACATCCTCGACGCCATCCTGCCGGCCGGCACGACCGACACCGTGCTGTCCCCGGCCGACGCGGCCAAGCCGGTCGGAACCGTCATCGCCGAAGACGACTTCGCCATCGCCGGGTTGTGCCTGGACTCGGACCTGGGCGTGCTCGCCCAGTTCGACAGCGCCGCTGTCCACGTGTCCGTGGCCACGCGGGAAGCCACGCCGCCGTCGGACTTCCCGTCCGACCGGGTCTGGCAGGTGACCCAGTGGAGCTGGCAGGTCAGCGGTGGCGGACAGCCGGGCGGCCCGGCGACCACCACCACGACCCTGACCGCGTCGCCCTCGGGTGGCGCGTCGCAGGGTTCGCCGGTCACCCTGACCGCGCACGTCGACCAGGCGTCGGCTGCCGGCCACATCGAGTTCCTCGACGGTACGGACGTGCTGAGCAGCCAGCCAGTCACGGCCGGGGCGGCGTCCATCACCACGAAGAACCTCTCGGTGGGGTCGCACACGTTGAAGGCGACGTTCGTACCCGACGACACCACCGCGTTCGCCGGGTCGAGCGGCACGCTGAACTACACCATCAGCGAGGGCAACGGCGGCACCCCGAACCAGTCCGGCAAGGTCACGCTCCAGACGACCGTCAGCCAGCCGACTGAGACGGGGGCGCTCACCCTCACCGTGGACCCGACGGCGCCGGTGAACCTGCCGACTCCGACCCGGGACGGCGACGACCTGGTCACCTCGGTCAGCAACGTCGACCTGGCCACGGTCACCGACACCCGTTCCATCGACAAGCCCGGCTGGACCGTGAACGGCGCCGTCTCCGACACCTTCGTCGGCAACGACGCCACCCACACGTTCTCCGGCAAGGCCCTGGGCTGGACCCCGAAGGTCACGTCCCAGGACAACGGGCAGGGCGCTTCCGCGGGTGCCGCGGTGGCGGCCGGCTCGGACCCGGGCCTGACCGGGGTGGGTGCCACCCTGGCCAGCGCGGGCGCCGGCGACGGCCTGGGTACGGCCAAGCTGTCGGCCGACCTGTCCCTGAAGTTCCCGGCGACCACGCCGGCGGACACCTACCACGCGGACGTGACGATCACCGCGATCTGACCGCCCGCTACCCGGGGAGGCGGTCTCCCGTCTCCCCGGGTTCCCACTAGCGAACGGAAGCGTCATGACCTCTCCCGGCAAGCTGCGCGGACGGCCGCGGGCGCTGCTGGCGTGCGCCGCCGCGACGATGGCGGCGCTGCTGGCGAGCGCGACCCCGGCCGTGGCCGCGCCCACGCCCACCCCCTCGCCCAGCTCGTCCGCGATCACCTGGGGAGTGCTCCCGTCCACCGCCAAGGGCCCGGACGGTCGTAGCCGCTTCGACTACCAGCTCGGCCCGGCGAAGGTGGTGCACGACTACGTCGGCGTCGCCAACTTCGGCGCGACCGCGGCGACCTTCCACGTGTACGCCAGCGACGCGGTCAACACCCCGAGCGGCGGGTTCGACCTGCTCCCCGGTGACAAGACCCCAACCGACATCGGCGCCTGGGTCACGCTGGCCCAGTCCACCGTCACCGTGCCGCCGCACGCCAGGGCCAACGTGCCGTTCACGCTGACCATCCCGGCCAACGCGACACCCGGCGACCACGTCGGCGGCATCGTGGCCGCGGTGCAGCTGCCCGGCCAGCAGGGGTCGGTGCGCCTGGAGCGCCGCGTGGGCAGCAGGATCTACCTGCGGATCCCGGGCAACCTCGTACCCTCGCTCGCGGTCACCGGGCTGCACAGCTCGTACCACGGGACGCTCAACCCGCTGCGCGGCGGCGCCGTACGTGTCGACTACACCGTGCGCAACACCGGCAACATCCGCCTGTCCAGCCGGCAACTGGTCGACGTCACCTCGATGTTCGGCACCACCATGGACAGCGCGACGCCGCCGACGCTGCCCGAGCTGCTGCCCGGACAGTCGTACCACGCCGCGCTCACGCTGCGCGGCGCACCGTTCGGGCCGGTCGGCGTCACGGCGAAGATGACCCCGGGCGCGGTGACCGGCGACACCTACACCGCGTCGCTGACCGCGGCCGCGCTGGGTACCGCTCACCGCAGCGCCACGATCTGGGCCGTCCCGTGGCCGCAGCTGGCCGTACTGGTGCTGCTCGCCGCCGCGATCTGGCTGGTCGTCCGGCTGGTCGCGCGCCGCCGCCGGATGGTCCGCCGGCTGCTGGTCGCCGCCGTCGACCGTGGACGCCTGGAGGGGCGGACCGCCACCGTAGCGGTCGAGGAGCCCCGGTGAACCGGCGGACGCTGTGCGCGGCCGCGCTGACCCTGATGGTCACCGGGCTGGGCGTCACGGCGTCCGCGTCGGCCGCGGCCGACGGCGGGATCTCCATCGCGGTCACCGTCCCGCCGGCCGGCGGCGGGGGCGGCGGTGGTGGCGGCAGTGGCGGCGGCGGTACCGGACCGGGACCGCGGGGCGCCACACCCACCTCGGTACCCGCCGCCGGTACCGTGCCCTCGGCGGGTACCGCGGCCGGACCGACCCAGAGCCCCAGCCTGCCGCTGCCGCGTCAGCGCCCCGGTACCCGTGCCCTCGCCCTCACCGGGCTCGACATCGGCCTGATGCTGGCCGGCGGGATCGCACTGATCGTCGCCGGCGCCGGGCTCACCTCGTTGCTGCGCCGCGACCGGCCCGCCCCGGCCACGCTCACCGGGCAACCCGATCCGCGCAACCCGGCGCGTAACCCGGCGGCCTGACGCGGCGATCGATCAGGAGGTAGACCCGCATGACCGTGACGGCGACCCGGCAGGCACCGGAGCCCGACATCCTCGCGCCGTGGCTCGCCCCGCCGGCACCGCGGCCGCTGAACCGGTGGCGGGACGCCACCGGCATCGTGCTGCACACGCTCGCGGTCGTGGTCCTCGGCTTCGTGCTCACCCTCACCCTGGTCAGCTGGCTGGAGCACCACGCCGCGCAGACCTCCGGGTACAACACGCTGCGCGTGGGGCTCGCCCAGGGCACCGCGCCGGTGGGGCAGACCGGTGCCGACGGTCGCCTGCTGGCGCCCGGCACTCCGGTGGCGCTGCTGAAGATCCCGGTCATCCACGTGAACGAGGTGGTGTTCGAGGGCACCACGTCCGGGATCCTGATGTCCGGACCCGGGCACGAGCGCGACACGGTACTGCCCGGCCAGCCCGGTACCTCGGTCATCATGGGCCGGCTCGGCGCGTACGGCGGCCCGTTCCGCAACCTCGAACGGCTCGACGTCGGCGACGTCTTCACGGTCACCACCGGCCAGGGTGTCGCGACGTACCAGGTCGTCGCCTCCCGGCGGGCCGGCGACGCGGTACCGCCGCCGCTGGCTCCCGGCAAGGGACGGCTGACGCTGGTCACCGCGGCCGGCACACCGTTCCTGCCGTCCGGGCTGCTGCGGGTCGACGCCGATCTGGTCTCGCCGGCCCAGCCGGCTCCCCGGGCGGCGCTGCCCCGCGGCGCGATCGAGCCGCGGGAGCGACCGATGGCTGGCGACACCAGCACCGCCTGGGCGCTGCTGCAGTGGGCGGAGGTGCTGCTCGTGGCGACCGTGGCGGCGGCCTGGTGCTGGCGCCGCTGGGGTCGCCGGCAGTCCTGGATCGTGTTCCTGCCGGTGCTCACGCTCCTCGGCCTCGCGGTCGCGGACCAGACCACCCGACTACTGCCCAACCTGCTGTGACCCGAACCCGTGAGGACACCGAGCCATGACCGCGCCAGCCGACGGCTACACCGCCCCCGCCGCGTCACCCGTCCCGTACACCCAGGAGTTTCCCGTGCCGCCGCCGGTGCCGCGCGGCGCGCCGCTGACCGGATCGGTGGTACGGGTGGGGCCGCTGGCCGGGTTGGAGGCGCGCGGCGTCAGCGCGTGGTTCGGCGACCACCACGTGCTCGACTCGGTGTCCCTGCAGATGCGCGCCGGTGAGGTGACCGCGCTCATCGGGCCGTCGGGCTGCGGGAAGTCGACGTTCCTGCGGATCCTCAACCGGATGCACGAGTTGGTGCCCTCCGCCGCCCTGGCCGGCGAGGTGCTGCTGGACGGGAAGGACATCTACGATCCGGACCGGCGGTTGACCGAGGCGCGGCGGCAGATCGGGATGGTGTTCCAGAAGCCGAACCCGTTCCCGGCGATGTCGATCTACGACAACGTCCTCGCCGGGCTGAAGCTGACCGGCCAGCGCAAAAACCGCCAGGCCAAGGACGATCTGGTGGAGGAGTGCCTGCTCAAGGCCGGGCTGTGGCGGGAGGTGCGGGACCGGCTGCGCCAGCCGGGTGGCGCGCTGTCCGGTGGGCAGCAGCAGCGCCTGTGCATCGCCCGGTCGCTGGCCATCCGCCCGCGCGTGCTGCTGATGGACGAGCCCTGCTCCGCGCTGGACCCCACATCGACCCGGGTGATCGAGGAGACCATCGCGGAGCTGGTCGCGGAGGTCACCATCGTGATCGTGACGCACAACATGCAGCAGGCCGCGCGGGTGTCCCAGCGCTGCGCGTTCTTCCTCGCCGAGCAGAACACGCCCGGGTACATCGTGGAGCACGGCCCCACCGGGGCGATGTTCACCTCGCCCCGGGACCCGCGTACCGCCGACTACGTCCACGGCCGGTTCGGCTGATCTGCCCGAGCGTGTGGGAGCGTTCCCAATACATCGACGATCGACTATCATCTGGAGCCGTGTCCGGGACCGCCACCGAGCAGCGGCAGCGCGACGCGCTGATCGTCGCCGGTACTCTCGCGCTGTCCGTCGTGCTCTACGCGGGCGTGTTCGGCAGCGGGTTCCTCGAGTTCGACGACCCCGACAACGTGCTGGACAACTACTCGATCCGGGCGCTGTCCTGGCCGAACCTCGAGCACTGGTTCACCACGCCGCTGCAGTACATGTACACCCCGCTGGTGTCCCTCTCGTACGCGCTGGACTACCACGTCGGGCAGCTGAACCCGGCCGCGTACCACATCACCAACCTGGCCCTGCACCTGGCCAACATCGTGCTGGTGTACCGGCTGTGCCGGATGTTGACCAAGCGCGCGTTCATCGCGCACTTCGTGACCGTCGCGTTCGCCGTCCACCCGGTCAACGTGGACACCGTCTCCTGGGTCTCCACCCGCAGCACCCTGCTCGCCACCCTGTTCTCGCTCGCCACCCTGGTGGCCTACCTCCGGTACGCGCGCCGCCGGAGGTGGCCCTGGCTGGCCCTGGCCGTGCTGCTGTTCGTCCTGGCGGTGCTGTCCAAGTCGACCGCGGTGGCGCTGGCGGTGTGCCTTCCGGTGCTGGACTACTGCCGGGGCCGGAGGTTCGGCTGGCGGCTGGTCGCGGAGAAGGTTCCGTTCGGCCTGGTGGCGCTGGCCGGCGGGCTGCTCACCCTGCACTTCCGCGTGGACACCGACTCGCTGTACCACTACACCCTCCTCGACCGCGCGATTCTGGTCTGCTCCGCGCTGGTCGGGTACCTCGTCCGGGCGGTCGTCCCGTACCCGCTGGCGTTCGCGTACGCGTACCCGGCCAAGACCGGCGCGTTCCTGCCCTGGTACCTCTACCTGTCGCCGGTGGTCCTGGTCGTGCTGGGGTTCCTGCTGTACCGGGCGCCGGTGCCGAGGAAGCTGCTGCTGTTCGGCCTGTCCTTCTTCGTGGCCAACGTGCTGCTGAGCCAGGCGGCGCTGCTGGAGGACAACTACCTGTCCAACCGGTACGTGTACCTGCCGTACCTCGGCCTGTTCCTCGTCCTCGCCGAACTCGTCCGGGGTTTCGTCGAGGCGAACCGTGGCTGGCGGGCCCGGTGGCTCCCGGTGTGGCCGGCACTGCTGGCCGTGGTCGCCGTGCTGTTCGGGGTCGCCACGTTCACCCGCGTCCTGCTCTGGCACGAACCCGTGCGGGTGCTGGACAACTCGATCGCGCACCAGCCGGACGTGCCGTTCGTCTACAGCATCCGGGGCATGACCGAATACAAGAGCGGCGACTATCCGGCCGCCCTGCGCGACTTCGAGAAGACGCTCTCGCTGGACCCCACGTTCACGCTGAGCTACTACTACCGCGGCGTCATCAAGGGCCTCGACGGCGACAACGCCGGGGCCATCACCGACTACGACAAGGCGATCTCGCTGTCCTCCGGGTTCGGCGCCGCGTACAACGAGAGGGGCAAGGCCGAGCTGGCGCTGGGCAACTACGCCAGCGCGCTGACCGACGTGAGCTACGCCCTCTCGCTCGACAGCTACTTCGTCGACGCGTACCTCAACCGGGGCCGGGTGTACGCGGCGATGAACCGGTACCCCGAGGCGATCGCCGACTACCGCCGGGCGGCGCAGCTCTACCCGAACTACCCGGACACCTACAACGACCTGGGCGTCGCCGAGCTGGCGTCCGGCGACCCGGAATCCGCCGCCGCCGACCTGAGCACCGCCATCCAGCTGAACCCGCAGTACGGCGAGGCGTACTTCCACCGGGGCGATGCCCGGAAGCGGTTGAACGACCAGGCCGGCGCGTGTTCCGACTGGCGCAGTTCGGCGGCCTACGGCTACCCGGCCGCGAGCCAGAGCGTCGAGGCCAACTGCCCCGGGGGTTAGGGCACCGCGGCTTCGCCTCGGGGCACCGCGGGTTCGCAGGGCACCGCGGCTTCGCCGAAGCGGGCGAGCATCGCGCGCTTGTCCGGCTTGCCGCTCTCCGCGGCGAGCACCTTCGGGATGAACGTGATCGCGGCGGGCACGCTGCCCTCGCCGAGGGTGTCGCGGACCAGCGCGGTCAGCTGTTCGCGTGGCGGGGTGCGGCCGGCGGCCGGCCGGACGAGGGCGTGCACCGCCTCGCCGGTGCGCTCGTCGGGGACCCCGACGACGAACGCCTCGTCGACGTCCGGGTGCAGGGCGAGCACCCGTTCGATGGGGCCGGCGTAGTAGACCATCGCGTTGACGATGACGATGTCCCGGCTGCGGCCCACCAGGTGCAGGAATCCGTCGCCGTCGAGGTGGCCCAGGTCGCGGGTGCGCACCCAGCCGTCGACGAACACCTCCGCGGTCTGCTCCGGATCGCCCCAGTAACCGGAGGTCTGCCACGGCGTGCGGACGTAGATCTCCCCGTCGGTGCCCGGCGGCACCGGCCGGTCCTGGTCGTCGCGGACGCTCACCTCGACCTCGGGATGCGGCCGCCCGACCGAATCCAGCGCGGCCTGGCCGGACGCGCTCAGCTCGTCGGGGGTGAGCAGGGTCAACGACCCGGCCTCGGACTGACCATAAGCCTGAAAGACCACCGGCCCGAGGCGCCGGGTGGCGTCGGCCAGCCGGTGCGGGTGCAGCGGTGACCCGGACACCATCACCGACCGCAGGCTGCTCACGTCGAACGGGTGCTCGTCGAGCGCGTGCTCATCCAAGACGTCGAGCAGCTGGTACAGGCGGGGAACCGTCATGATGGTGCCGGTGATGCCGTACCGCTCGATGACGGCGGGGAAGAACGGCTGCGGGGTCTGGTCGGGAATGACCGCCACCCCGCCGTGAAAGAGGCTCAGCAGCACGTAGTTCATGACCACCGGGCTGGACAGCGTGCCGAACAGCAGGCAGCGGTCGAGCCCGTCGGCCATCCGCGCCATCGCGCCGGACCACCGGTCGGGAGCGCACGTCCAGTCCGCGGCCAGCGCCCCGTAGGTGGCCGCGCACCCCTTGGGCTGGCCGGTGCTGCCGCTGGTGTAGGTGATCCGGGCGATGTCGTCCGGGCGGCCCGCGGCGACCAGCGGTTCGTCGCCGGGATCGGCGTCGCCGCTGGGCAGGCCGCCGGCGAGCAGGTCGGTGGCGCCTGGATGGCTGCCCAGCGAGTACCGCGGGATGCTTCCGGCCAGGGTGACGAGGTCGCGGTTCGCGACGGCCGGATCGAAGACGACCGCGTCGATGCCCCCGGTGAGCAGGTGGGCGAACTGTCCCGCGGTCAGCCCGGGGCGTACCGCGCTGACCCGCGCACCGATCGCGTACGCGGCGAAGATGGCGGCGAAGCCCTCGGGCGAGACGCCGGGCAGCATCGCGACCCCGGTGCCCGGCCCGATCCCCGCGCCGCGCATCGCGGCGACCAGGCGCCGGATCGTCGCGAGCGTCTGCCGGGCGGTGACGATCCGGCTCCCGTGCTCGAAGCAGGGCCGGTCTCCGGACCTCTCGAGCAGGTCGATGAGGGCCTGCGGATAGGCCGGTGAGGTTTGTGCGCGCATCACGTCCCCGTTCGCCGCCGCGCGATATCGAAGCTCGATCATTCTGCGGCCGTACCGGGTCATGCCGCAATGGCGCATCGGCACCGGATCGCCGTCATTGCCACGTTCCCCGGATCCTCGCCCGGCTTTGAGGTGGTTCTGAGATTCAGTGACGAGTGTCCATCCCTGTGACGACCGGTCCGGCTCGGCGCGTCCCGCGCCACTCGACGAGCCGGACCAGTCCTCGTGCAGACGTCGTTGCGGACCGGAGGTCGGCGTGTCCAACACAGTTCTCGACTACCTGGTCATCGGGGCCGGACCGGCCGGGCTTCAGCTCGGTGCGCTGCTGGCCGGTGGTGGCCACGACTACCAGATCCTGGAGGCCGGGGACGCGGCCGGCACGTTCTTCAGCACGTACCCGAGACACCGGACGCTCATCTCCAACAACAAGCGGCACACCGGCACCGAGGACGCCGAGCTGAACCTGCGGATGGACTGGAACTCGCTGCTGTCCGACAACCCGGAACTGCTGTTCACCCGGTACAC
This sequence comes from Rugosimonospora africana, assembly GCF_016862975.1. Taxonomy (GTDB): domain Bacteria; phylum Actinomycetota; class Actinomycetes; order Mycobacteriales; family Micromonosporaceae; genus Rugosimonospora; species Rugosimonospora africana. The sequence goes on along the minus strand of NZ_BONZ01000094.1, from coordinate 19,779 downwards.
CCCGCGGTACTTCCCACCGGCTGAGACGTTCGTGCGGTACCTGGCCGACTTCGCGGCGGCGTTCGACCTGCGGATCCGGTACGGCACCCGAGCGGTGCGGATCAGCCGGGACGGCGCGGACGGATTCGCGGTCACCGACTCCGGCGGCGAGGTGTGGCGGGCCCGGCGGCTGGTGATGGCGACCGGGGTCAGCCGCCCGTACATCCCGCCGATCCCCGGCATCGAGTCCGTGGAGCAGTACCCGACGGTGTCGGTGGATCCGGACGACTTCGTCGACCAGCGGGTGCTGATCCTGGGCAAGGGCAACTCCGCCTTCGAGACGGCGGACAACCTCATCGAGACGGCCGCCGTCATCCACGTCGCCGGGCCGAGTTCGGTGCACCTGGCCTGGAAGACGCACTACGTCGGCCACCTGCGCGCGGTGAACAACAACTTCCTGGACACATACCAGCTCAAGTCCCAGAACGCGATCCTGGACGGCAACGTCCTGTCGATCGAACCGGACAACGGCGGGTACCGGGTGCGGTTCTCCTTCTCCCGAGCCGACGAGGTGGTCAAGGAACTGTGGTACGACCGCGTCATCGTGTGCACCGGGTTCCGGTTGGACACGTCCCCGTTCGACGAGGACTGCCGGCCGGAGCTCATGTACAAGGACCGGTTCGCGACGCTGAGCCCGGCGTTCGAGTCGGTCAACGTACCCGGGCTGTACTTCGCCGGTACCCTGATGCAGCAGCGCGACTTCAAGAAGGCCACCAGCGGGTTCATCCACGGTTTCCGCTACTCGGTCCGGGCGCTATACCACATCCTGCGCCAGCGTCACGAGGACCTGCCCTGGCCGCAGCGCGAGGTCGCCGCCGACCCGGACGCGTTGACCGGCGCGGTGCTCGACCGGGTCAACCGCAGTTCCGCGCTGTGGCAGCAGTTCAGCGTGCTCGCCGACCTGGTCGTGGTCGGCTCCACCGGGCCGGCCCGCTACCTCGACGAGGTCCCGGTCGGCTACGCGGCGCAGGGCGTGTTCGGCGACGAGTACTTCGCCGTGACCCTGGAGTACGGGCCGGACCACGACAAGGTCGATCCGTTCGACATCACGGTACGGCGCACCGCGCAGGACGCCGCCGCCGACGCGCCCGACGCCAGCTACCTGCACCCGGTCATCCGGCACCACCGGGGCGGCCAGCTCGTCGCCACGCACCACGTCGCGGAGAACCTGGAGAACGAGTGGGACAAGCCACTCGCGCACCGGGCGCCGCTGCGCGACTTCTTCGCCCGGCAGCTCACCGGTTCCGGCGAGCCTGCCGGCCCGCCGGACGAGGCGCGGACGCCGGCGCCGGCCACGCGTTGAGCGCCCGCACGCGTTGGGTACGGACATGCACGCGTTGGGCGCGGATCCAGCTGCGCGGCCGGGTCCAGCAGACCCGCTCAACCTCCGCGAGTTCCAGGCCGCCGCGAAGTCCACAGTGGACCCGGTGTACTACGACTACCTCGCCGGCGGCGCGTGGGACGAGGTGACGCTGCGGGACAACGAGGCCGCGTTCGGCCGGCTGAGCCTGCTGCCCCGGGTGCTGCGCGGGCACGAGAAGCGCGAGCTGGACGTGTCGCTGTTCGGCTGCCCGGCGAGCAGCCCGGTGCTGATCTCGCCGACCGCGTTCCACCGGCTGGTGCATCCCGAGGGTGAGCGCGCGACCGCGCGGGCCGCGGCGGCCACCGGGACCATCATGGTGGTCAGCATGGCCGCCACGGTCGCGGTCGGGGACATCGCCGCGGCGGCCCGGGAAGCGGCACCGGAGGGCGGGCCAGCGCTGTGGTTCCAGCTGTACCTCCAGCCGGACCGGGAGGTCACCGAGGCACTGGTGGCCCGAGCCACCGCGGCCGGCGCGCGGGCGCTGGTCGTCACCGTCGACTCGCCGGTGTTCGGAACCCACGAACGCGACCGGCGCAACGGATTCCTGGACCTGCCGGCCGGCATGGCGTGCGAGAACATGCGCGGGCTGCCGGGCGGCGAGCCGGACGCGGTACGCCCGATCGCGATGTCGCCGCGGATCTGCTGGGCCGACGTGGACTGGCTGCGCCGGTCGACCTCGCTGCCGGTGCTGCTGAAGGGCGTCGTGCATCCGGAGGACGCCAGGCTGGCGCTGCGCCACGGCGTCGACGGGCTGGTGCTGTCGAACCACGGCGGCCGGCAGTTGGACACCGTACCGGCCACCATCGACCTGCTGCCCGACATCGTCGCGGCGGTCGGCGGCCGGATCCCGGTGATCCTGGACGGCGGGGTGCGGCGCGGCACCGACGTGGTCAAGGCGCTGGCGCTCGGGGCCAGCGCGGTGGGCATCGGCCGGCCGGTGCTGTGGGGGCTGGCGGTCGACGGCGAGCGGGGGGTGCGGCGGGTGCTGGACCTGCTGCGCGATGAGGTGGACACCGCGCTGGCGCTGTGCGGCGCGGCCTCGCCCCGCGACCTGACTCCCGACCTGGTGAGGGGACGTCCATGACGGTCTGGCTCGCGGTGGCGGTGGTCGCGCTCGCCTTGGTGGTATCCGCGCCGTACTGGCTGCCCGGCTTCGTGGTCGGGGTGCGGGAGCGCATCTTCGCCCGGGTCAACGGCGACGAGGGGGTGCCGGTGCCCGGGCGGCAGGTCGGTGTCGCCGACTTCAGGCGGGTGTACGCGCACCCGGCCGCGAACGGTCGCAGTCGCGGCGCGGCGCTGTCCGACCTGTTCTGGTACTGGCTGGCCCCCGGGCCGCAGGTGCACCAGGAGCACCTGGAGCCGGGGCCCCGGTACGACGAGGCCGCCCGGGCCACCCGGCAGATCCTGGCCCGGCTGCGCAAGGACGAGTGGGAGGACCTGGTCGGCCGGTGCGCCGCCCGGGTCCTCGACGACTGGCGACCCGCCACGGCGCCGGGGCGGCGGCGGCGGTGGACCGCGGTGCGGCTGCGCGACCTGATGATGCCGATCTGGGCCGAGGTCTACTACGAGGCGGTGTTCGGCCAGCCGTGCCCGCCGGAGGTACGCGACCTGATCGTGGCCAACGCCGACGACGTGGTCAGCGCGCTGAAGTGCACCCGGCTGCGCCACCTGGGCCGGCGGGACCGGCTCACCCGGTACCTGCGCGGGCGCGTCGACGCCGGCACCGTGCCGGTGCCACTGCCGTCCCTGTTCTCCCCGCAGGAGCAGGCCTGGTACCTGCAGGGAACGTTCTTCAACACCGCGGTCGTGCAGATGTCGGAGGCGATGGCGCACCTGCTCATGGTGGTCGCCGAGCGCCCCGACATCCAGGAGCGGCTGCGGGCCGGCGACGGCGGCCACCTCGACCGGGTCATCGACGAGACCATGCGGGTGTACCCGCTGTTCGGCGTCGCGCACCGGATCACCTCGGCGGACATCACGCTGGACGGGCTGCCCACCATCCCGGCCGGCTCGGTACTGCTGTTCCACTACGCCGAGTACCAGCACTCGGGGCTGCCCGGCGGCGACCACCTCGACCCGGACCGCTGGGCGCACCTGGCGCCCGGTGAGGCGAACTTCATCCCGTTCGGAGTCACCGCGAACCGGCCCTGCCCGGCCCGGGGGATCGCCCCGCTGAGCCTGCGGGTGGTGGCGCACGCGGTGATCGCGCGGTTCGCGCTGGCCACCTCCGCGGGGCACACCCGTTCGCTGCCCAACCGGGGTCCGTGCCTGCTGGCCGGGGCGCCGGCGGGGACGTCGGCCGGGGTGCCGGTCGGGGCGCCGCGACCGCGCGCTCGCTTGGCCGCGATGCGCGTGCGCGACCGGTGGGAGGACGTCTCCCGCAGCCTCGTGCAGCTCGCGCTCGGGACGTACATGGTGCTCGACGCCCGGCGCCAGCGACTGTGCCAGACCTACTTCGCGAGCCTCGACCACGCGGGCGCTACACCACCCGGCCGCTGACCCCCTCACCCCGACGCCGCACCAGCACCGACGACCCGCCGGACAGGAGCGACACGATGACCGCCAACGAACTCGCACCCAGGTTCTTCATCGCCGCCATGGTGATCCTGCTGGTCTGCCGGCTGGTGAGCGTCGCGGTGAGCCGGCTGCGCCAGCCGCCCGTGGTCGGCGAGATGATCGCCGGCGTGCTGCTCGGCCCGTCGCTGCTCGGGCTGCTCGCGCCCGGTCTGGAGGACGCCATCTTCCCGGACGAGCTGCGCCCGGTGCTGTACGTGGCCGGCCAGATCGGCCTGGTGGCACTGATGTTCCAGGCCGGCCGGGAACTACGGTCACACCTGCGCCAGGGGCTCGCCGGCACGGCCGCGTCTGTCTCGGTGGGCGGGATCGTCGTACCGCTCGCGTTCGGAGTCGTGCTCACGCTGGCCGTCCGGGGGCACGTCGACATCTTCGCGCCGGGGGTGAGCGTCGGGGTGTCCGCCGCGTTCGTCGGCGTGACGCTGGCCATCACCGCGTTTCCGATGCTCGCCCGCATCATCAACGAGCGCGGGCTGGCCGGCACCCGGTATGGCTCGCTCGCGCTGGCCAGCGGGGGAGTGGACGACGCCGTCGCCTGGGTCGCTCTGGCCGCCGTGCTGAGCGTCGCGTCCGGGCACGCCTGGCCGGTGCTGAAGGCGGTCGGCGGTGCGGTGCTGTTCGGCGTGGTACTCGTCGTGGTGGTGCGCCCGGTGCTGAGCCGGATCCTGAACCGGCCGGGAGTCGCCGACGGTACCGTCGTCCTGCTGATCCTGTCCGTGCTCTTCGCTGCGGCCTGGTTCACCGACGAGATCTCGCTGTACGCGGTGTTCGGCGCGTTCTCCGTCGGCCTCGCGTTGCCCGACACCCCGGCGGCGGCCCGGGTGGAACCGACGACGAACGCGCTCAGTTGGGTGTTCGTGCCGATGTTCTTCGTGTACTCCGGGCTGAACACCCGGTTCAGCCTGTTGACCGACCCGGCCCTGCTGCTGTTCTCGCTCGCGGCGGTGGCGGCGGCGATCGCCGGCAAGTTCGGCGCGTGCTGGTTTGCCGCCCGGCTGCGCGGCGAGCCGCAGGCGGTGGCCCTGCGCCTCGGCGCGCTGATGAACGCGCGCGGCCTGATGCAGCTGATCGCGCTGAACGTCGGCCTGCAGGCGCACCTGGTCAACCGGGAGATGTTCACCGCACTGGTCCTGGTGGCCCTGATCACCACGACGATGACCACGCCGGTGCTGATGTGGCTGGACCGGCGCCGGCCGGTAGCGGACGCCGCAGCGCTCGACGCCGCATCGCCCAACGCCGCGACGCTCGACGTGACAACGCCCGACGCCGAAGCTCGCGGCGCCGCAGCTCCCGACGGCGTGCCGACGATGATGGCTTCCGACGCGGCGCATGACGGGCGGCGAATGGCATCATTGCCGCATGACGCAGGATAGCCGGGCCGAACCCCCGCGCCTGCTCGTGATGGAGGACGACAGCGAACTGGCCGAAATGCTGGCCACTCTCCTGGGCGGCAACGGCTTCGCGGTCGACGTGGCCGAGGACGGTCAGCGCGGCCTGCATTTCGCGCTCAGCCGCCGGTACAACGTGATGCTGATCGACCGGCGGCTGCCCGCCATCGACGGGCTGGAGGTGCTGATCCGGCTGCGGCGGCGCGCGGTGACCACCCGCGCGCTGATGCTGACCGCGCTCGGCGACCTGGCCGACCGGGTCGACGGGCTCAACGCCGGGGCCGACGACTACCTGGTCAAGCCGTTCGAGGTGGACGAGCTGGTGGCCCGGGTCCGGGCGCTGAACCGCCGGTTCCTCGACGAGGCGCAGCTGGTACCGGTCGGCGACGGGTTCCTGAACATGTCGTTACACGAGGTGACGCTGCCGGACGGCCGGCGGGTGGCCCTGTCCCCGCGGGAGTTCGAGCTGCTGCGGATGCTGGCCGTGCGGCCGGGCGCGATCCACTCCAGGGACCAGTTGCGCAGCCGCCTGTTCGAGGACACCAGTGCGGAGTCCATAGTGGACACCTACGTGTACTACCTGCGCCGCAAGCTGGGCAGCGGAGTCATCCGTACGGTTCGCGGGTTCGGGTACCAGATCGGTGCGCTGTGACGGCCGTCCCGCGATGAGCTTCCCGCGATGACCGCCCTGCGCGGGAGCCGGAGCCGGCGGCTGCCGCCGGAGCAGCGCGCGCTGCGTCGAGGTCGGCTGATGCTGAGCCTCCAGCTCGCCGGCGCCATCACCGCCATCGTCGTCCTGGTCGGCGGGCTGGCCTACGTGGTGACCGTGCACCGCCAGCGGGCCCAGGTGAGCATGACCCTCGGGTACGTGCTCGGCCAGGACCGGACCGGCGCTGTCGACCCGTGTTCCTGGCTGTTCGTGCTGCGCGACGGGCGGTTGGTCGGCGCCGACCAGGCTCCGGCCGGCCTGCCGCTGAGCGCGCCGGTGAACGCGGCGCTCGGTGGCGCTCCGGTCGCCACGGTAGTGCTGCGGGCCAACGGGACCGTGTACGCGGTGCGCACGGCCCGGTACGGCGGCGAGGTGCGCCAGGCGGCCTTCGACGAGCGGTGGCAGCTGTCCGACCGGCGGCAGCTGATGGACGCGCTGGCGATGGCGGAGCTGGCCGGGCTGCTCATCGCGGCGGTCACCGGCCGGCTGCTGGCCTGCCTGGCCATCGCACCGCTCGACGAGGCGCTGGCCAAGCAGCGGCGGTTCGTCGCGGACGCGAGCCACGAACTGCGCACCCCGCTGACCCGGCTGCACACCCGCGCGCAGATGCTGCTGCGGCGCCCCGAAGCCGACGTACCTTCCGAGGTGAGCGATGAGCTGCGCCGGATCGTCGCCGGTACCCGGGAGCTCAATGAGATCGTCGACGACCTGCTCAACTCGGCGGGACTGGCGGCGAGCCGGCCGGGCGGCGGCCCGATCGATCTCGCGGACGTGGCGGGTGCGGTGGCCGAGGCCGAGCAGCCACGCGCCCAGCAGGCCGGAGTGTCCATCGCGGTGCGGCGGGAGGCGCAGGCCAGCGTGGTGACCGGGATAGAGTCGGCGCTGCGCCGGATGGTCTCCGCGTTGGTGGACAACGCGATCGGGCACAGCCGGCCGGGTGGGCACGTGTGGCTCACCGTGTCCACGCCGGATCGCGGGCGGCTGGTCGAGCTGGTCGTGGCGGACGACGGTACCGGGCTCGACCCGGCCGACCGGCGCCGGGTTTTCGAGCGTTTCCACCGGGGCAGCGGCGGCTCCACCGGGCGGCACGGGCTGGGGCTGGCGCTGGTCCGCGAGGTGGTGGTGGCGCACGGGGGCACGGTCGAGGCGGACGGCCGGCCGGGGTCGGGCAGTTGCTTCACGGTCCGGCTCCCGGCCGCCCGGTAGCGGTCCGGCTTCGGGCCGGCCGATCCCGCCCGAGCCGCTCGATCCCGCCCGAGCGGCCCGCGGGCCCGGCGAAATCGGCTGGCGGCCGGCCCGCTCGCCGGTGAGGATGGGCCGGTGATCGACCGGATCGAGCGGCTGACGCCCCACGACCTGCCCGCCTGCCTCGCACTTGCCGAGGACCGCGAGTGGCTGCCCGAGGAGCACAAGTGGCGGCTACTCTTCGCCGTCGGCACCGTGTACGGGCTGCGCGACGATGCCGGGGACCTGGTCGGCACCACCGTGCTCACCCGGTACGGCAACCGGCTGGCGGCCATCAGCATGGTGCTCGTCGCCACCCGGTACGGCCGGCGTGGCCTGGGCCGGCGGCTGATGGCACATGCGCTCGGCGAGGCCGGCGACGCGACCGTGTTCCTCAACGCGACCCGGCACGGGCGCCCGCTCTACGAGAAGCTGGGCTTCGTCCGGATCGGCGCCACCCACACGCATGTGGGCCCGTTCGAGCCCACCGACCCGGCCGGCACCAGTGACGCCGGCCCCGGCGACCTGGCCGCGATGCTCCGGCTCGACGCCGAGGTCTGCGGCGCCGACCGGGGGCATGTCGTGCGGCGGCTGCCGGACTTCGCCGAGCGGATCCGGGTGGTGCGGCGGCAGGGGATCGTCAGCGGCTTCGCCGGCGCGTGGCGCAACGTCGACAACGTCGTCATCGGGCCGGTCATCGCGCGGGACGAGACGGACGCGAGGGCGTTGATGGGCGACATCGCCGCGACGGTCGACGGACCGGTCCGGCTCGACCTCGACGGCCGGCATCCCGGGCTGCGCGAGTGGGCGGCCCGCCGGGGCGTACCGGAGAGCGGATCCACCACGGTGATGGCGTACGGCGCCCCGGCGCTTCCCGGCGACCGCGACCGCTGGTTCGTCCCGCTCATGCAGGCGCTCGGCTGACCGGCGCGCCACCGGCCCGGTGACCGAAGCCCCCGGTGGCCGAAGCCCCCGGTGGCCGAAGCCCCCGGTGACCCAAGCCCCGTGACCGAACCCCCTCACCGAAGCCCCGTTACCGAGCTGGAACCGACTGGCGTCGATATGCTCGGCGCTGATGGTTAGACTGCCTTCCTAACAACTGTCGATGCCCCACCGGCTCGCACCGCTCGTCCCGTTGCGCCGACCTCAGTTGCGCCTACCTCAAAGGAGCGCACCCCCATGAGACGCAAGGCAACCAGGAGAAGGCAGCTGACCGCCGTGGCGGTCACCCTCGGCGTCGCCGTACTGCCGGCGTGGGCCGGGGTACTGGACACCCCAGCCCACGCGGCGCCGTCACCGGCCGTGCCCGCCTCGACCGCCGCGCTTACCTCGACCGCCGCGGACACCGGGTCGAGTGCCGTCACCGATCTCGGTGCCACCACCGGTTGGAAGGTGCTGACCAGCGCGACGGCCACGCAGACCGGCGCGCAGATCTCGACGCCGGGATTCTCGACCAGCGGTTGGCTGTCCGTCGCCAACGACGACGGGCAGGCGCCCGGTACCGAGATCAACGCCCTGCTTCAGAACGGCGGCTGTCCCGGCGTGTTCGTCTCCGCCACCATGAAGACCTGCTTCGGGCAAATGACGAAGGTCGGCGCGGACACCATCGCCCAGTTCTCCGTGCCCTGGTGGTACCGGACCGACTTCACCGCACCACCGGCCGGGCAGGACGCGAAGCTCATCGTCAACGGAGTCGTGGGCAAGGCCGACGTGTGGGTGGATGGCACCGAGGTGGCCACGTCCGCCACCGTCGCCGGCGCGTACGCGAAGCGGGTCTTCGACGTCACCGGCCTGCTCCGGGCGGGTACCAACTCGGTGGCGATCGAGGTGTACCCGAACAACCCGAACACGATGCTGACGCTGGACAACGTGGACTGGACGCAGATCCCGCCGGACAACAACACCGGCATCCAGTTCCCCGTTCAGTTGCAGGCCGGCGGGCCGCTGGTCGCCGGCAACGCCCACGTCGTGCAGAACACGGCCGCCGACCTGAGCAGCGCGGCGCTGACGGTGAAGACGGACGTCACGAACACGTCGGGTACCACGCAGACCGGTGCCGTGACGGCGACCGTCAGCCCGCCGTCCGGGTCGCCGGTCACCGTGACGCAGACCGTGACCGTGGCGGCGAACACCACCCAGACCGTGTCCTTCACGCCGTCCGCGTTCGCCGCGCTGACGATCGCCCATCCGCAGATCTGGTACCCGTACCAGCTCGGAGCGCAGCCGCTGTACACGTTGACCACGTCCGTGGCCCAGGGCGGCACGGTGCTCACCACGACGAGTGGGACATTCGGCATCCGTACCGTGACGTCCACCCTGGTCGGTGCGTCGTCTCTGGCACCCGACGGCGTACGGGCGTTCCGCGTCGACAACGTACCGATCGTCATCCGGGGCGGCGGCTTCGATCCGGACCTGTTCCTGCGCTACTCGTCGGCGGACATCGCCAAGCAGATCGCGTTGATGAAGGGGATGGGCGTCAACACCGTCCGGCTCGAAGGTCACTTCATGCCGGACGACTTCTACCAGCAGATGGACGCGGCCGGCATCCTCGTCAACGCGGGGTTCCAGTGCTGCGACTTCTGGGAGACCACCAGCTACGGCAGCGCGGACGCCGCCACGTACCAGCTGTCGGCCCAGTCCATCGGGCAGGCGCTGCGCGACCATCCGTCGGTGTTCAGCTTCCAGTGGAGCGACAACGCGCCGAGTTCCAGCCAGGAGTCGCTGGCCCTGCAGGGCTTCGCGGCGGCCGACTACTCCGGCCCGTTCATCTCCTCGGCGGAGAACAAGAGCAGCCCGCAACTGGGCGCCGCCGGTGAGAAGGAGGGCCCGTACGACTGGGTACCGCCGACCTACTGGTACGACACCAGCCACTCCGGCGGCGGCGACCTCACCAACTCCGGAGGCGCCTGGGGCTTCGACAGCGAGCAGAGCGCCGGGAACACGGTGCCGACCCTCGACTCCATCAACCGGTTCCTGTCCGCCGCCGACCAGACGGCACTGTGGCAGAGCCCCGGCGCGAACCAGTACCACACCAACTACGAGGGCACGAAGCACACCGGGTACGCCTTCGGCACCCTGTACAACCTCGACACCGCGATCAGCAGCCGGTACGGCGCCCCGTCGAGCCTCGCCCAGTACGTCGAGGAGGCCCAGGTGGCCAACTACGAGAACACGCGGGCGCAGTTCGAGGCGTTCATCGCCCACTCGACGGCCACGGCGGCACCGTCCACCGGCACCATCTACTGGCAGCTCAACAAGGGCTGGCCGACGCTGCTGTGGTCGCTGTACAACAACGACGGCGACCAGGCCGGCGCGTACTTCGGGGTGCAGGCAGCCAACCGGCCGCTGCACGCCCTCTACGCCCTCGACACCGGCACCGTGACCCTGGACAACCTGGGCGCGACGAGTCAGGCAGGCCTGTCCGTCGAGGCGAAGGTCTACAACACCGCCGGTGCGGTGTTGGACGACCGCACGTCGGGCACCATCACGCTGGCCAGCCAGCAGGTGCGTACCGCCGTGCTCACCCCCACGGTGCCGACCACCGCCAACACGGTCTACTTCGTCGAGCTTGTGCTGCGACAGAACGGTACCGTCGTGGACCGCAACGTCTACTGGCAGCCGACGACTCCGGACGTCGTCAACTGGAACAAGACGATCGGCAACCCGCAGGCGACGATGAAGTCGTACGCGAACCTGACCGCGCTGAAGAACCTGCCGACGGCGGCGATCGGCGCGTCCGCCACGACGGTCAGCCAGCCCGGCCCGGCCGGCGCCGACCGGCGCACCACGGTCACCATCACCAACAACTCGTCCACCCCGACCGTCGGGTTCTTCCTGCGCGCCGACATCCGGCGGGGCACGGCAAGCGGCGGCGAGGCGTCGGGCGACAACGAGCTGCAGTCGTCGATCTGGGACGGCAACGACATCACGCTCTGGCCGGGGGAGTCCCAGTCGGTGACGGTCACCTGGCGGTCGGCGGACCTGCAGGGCGCCACCCCGGTGGTCAGCGTCTCCGGCTGGAACGCGCCGAAGGTCGACGTGCTGGCGGGCTGACCCTCAACGGGCTGCCCCTCAGCGGGCTGACCTCGACGGGCTGATTTCAGCGGGCTGATTTCACCGGGCACCGGGAAGGGGACTCAGATGAACAGGATGATCAGCCGCACCGCGCTGCCGGTCGGACTCGCCGCGGCCGCGCTCCTCTGGGCGGGCGCCGTCGCACCGGCCGGCGCCGTGGCATCCGCCGGGACGCCCGCCGTCCCGGCGTTTCCCAACGTCGTCGTGCCGGCACCGGTGAGCGCCGTCGCCAGCGGCGCGACCTTCACGCTCGGCCCGGCAGCCACGATCGCCTCGGACGCCGCGGACGTCGGCACGTACCTGGCCGGCGTCCTGCGGCCGTCCACCGGGTACCCGGTACCCGTCTCGACCGGTGGCACGGGCACCATCGAGCTGCTCCTGTCCGGCGCGCCCGCGAGCGTCGGAGCGCAGGGCTACCAGCTCACCATCACCGCCACCGACGTCGTCATCCGCGCCAATCAGGCCGCCGGGCTCTTCGCCGGCGTGCAGACGCTGCTCCAGTTGCTCCCGCCGGCTGTGCAGAGCCGCACGACCGCGCCGGGACCGTGGACGGCGCCGGGTGGCACGATCGTCGACTATCCGCGGTTCGCCTACCGGGGGGCGATGCTCGACGTCGCCCGGCACTTCTTCACCGTCGCACAGGTCGAGCGCTACATCGACGAGATCGCTCAGTACAAGATTAACTACCTGCACCTGCACCTGTCGGACGACCAGGGTTGGCGCATCGCCGTCACCAGCTGGCCGAGGCTGGCCACCTACGGCGGCAGTACCGAGGTCGGCGGCGGCCCGGGCGGCTACTACACCCAGTCCGACTACTCCGCCATCGTCGCGTACGCGGCCTCCCGCTACGTGACCGTGATCCCGGAGATCGACATGCCCGGGCACACCAACGCCGCGCTCGCCTCCTACGCCTCCCTCAACTGCAACGGGGTCGCGCCCAAGCTGTACACCGGAACGAACGTCGGGTTCAGTTCGCTGTGCGTCCCGCTGGAGTTGACGTACACCTTCATCGACCAGGTCATCGGCGAACTCGCCGCGCTGACCCCGGGACCGTACCTGCACATCGGCGGCGACGAGGCCAGCTCCACCACGGCGGCGGACTACGCGTCCTTCGTCAACCGCGTGCAGCAGATCGTCGCGGCGCACGGCAAGACCGTCCTCGGCTGGCACGACATCGCCAACGCGACGCTGCTGCCCTCGACCGTGGCCCAGTTCTGGGACACCACCACGACCGACCCGGCACTGGCCTCGGCGGTCGCGTCCGGCACGAAGGTCGTCATGTCACCCGCCAACCACGCGTACCTCGACATGAAGTACACCAAGAAGATCAAGCTCGGCCAGACCTGGGCCGGCCTGATCGACGTCAACACGGCGTACGGCTGGAATCCCGGCGCGTACGTGTCGGGAATCGGCGAGCCGTCGGTACTCGGGGTCGAAGCTCCACTGTGGACGGAAACCCTCGTCACGTCCGCCGACATCGACTACATGGCGTTCCCGCGCCTGCCGGCCATCGCCGAACTCGGCTGGTCGCCGTGGAGCACCCACGACGTCACCGCGTTCCACGCCCGCCTCGGTGCGCAGGGGCCGCGCTGGAGGATCCAGGGCGTCAACTACTACCCCTCGACGCAGGTGACCTGGCCCGCCGGGTCGTAGCATCCCGGGCCTGCCGGCGGCGGTGATCCAGTGGGACGCCGCCGCCGGGCGCGCACCGGTAGCGTGGGCGCGGTGAGCGGGGTGTGGCAGAGCTGGGGCGGTGTACTCCTGGTGTCCGCCGCCGGGCTGCCGCTGGCCGGCCTGATGGTGTGGGCACTGGCGAGGGCGTGGCCGCTGCGTCCGGTCCGGTACGCGGTGGCCGAGGTGGCGATGGTGGCCGGCACCGTGCCGTGGCTCTGGATGATCCTCACCCCCTCACCCGGCACCCCGCGCCGGCTCAGCCTCGTCCCGCTCCGCGATCTGACCCAGCTCGCACCGGCCGACCTGGTCGTGCAGATCGGCGGGAATCTGCTGGTCTTCGCCGCCCTCGGCTTCTTCCTGCCGATCCGCTTCGCGGCGCGCGTGCCGACCGTGCTGGCGGTGGCCGTCGCCGGTTCGGTGACCGTGGAGACCCTGCAGTACGTGCTCGACCTCGGGCGCGTGTCGTCGGTCGACGACGTTTTCGTGAACGCGGCCGGCGCCGGCCTGGCCGCGGTGTGTTCGCTTTCGACCGGTCTGGCTCGGCGCGTCTGACGCCGCGCCAGACGCGCCGAGCCAGACCAGTCGCCACTGGTGGCGCGTACGCCGGGGCGGCGGCTCGGCGTCGCCGGTTCAGCAGACCAGTCTCGGCGGCAGTCCGGTCGTGTCCGCCCGCCGGTCCCGGTAGGTCCGCTCGGCGAAGGCCAGGAACCGCTCCACGTCCGGGAACGTCGACGCCAGCCCGAACGAGGCGCGGACCGCGCCACCGGTGGCCAGCCCGATCAGCGTCAGGTACTCGTCGACCGTACGCACCCCCCAGCCCATCGAGCCGCGCAGCCGCCGCCGGCCGATACCGAACGCGCCCTCGCCGGCTCCGGGATTGCAGAAGCACCCGGTACGCAGCGAGAACCCGGCTTCGGCCGTCTCGCGCGCCACCAGGCGTTCGTCCACGAGCCCGCCGTCCGGGTCGAGGAAGTTGAAGGTCACCGTGGCTCCCCGGTCGCGCAGGTCCGCGGGGCCGTACACGCGCGCTATCGGAGCGCCGTTGCTGTGCCGCATCTGCAGCAGCCGGTGCAGCAGCCAGCCGGTGAGGCAGCCGACCCGGCGCGCGATGACGTCCACGCCGACGCTGTCCAGAAAGGACAGTCCGAACTCGACATCGGGGATGCTGAGAAAGTTCAGGGTTCCGTCCTCGAACGCCGACTCGCTGTCCAGCAGCCGGTGCCAGTTCGGCTGGACGCTGACCGCGACGATGGTGCCGCCGGCGAACCACGGCCGCCGCAGGCGGGCGAGGGCGTCGCGCCGGGCGACCAGGCACCCCAGGCCCGTCGGGTACCCGAAGAGCTTGTACCAGCTGACACAGACGAAGTCGGCCGGCACCGCGGTCAGGTCCAGCCGGCCGGTGGGCAGGTACGCGGCGGCGTCCAGCAGGACGTCGTACCCGTACCCGTGCGCCAGGTCGACCCAGCGCAGCGGGTGCCGTACCCCGGTGAAGTTGCTCTGTGCGGGGAAGGCGAACAGGCCGCGCCGGGTGAGCGCCCGGCCGCCGCGCCGCAGCGCCGCGATCAGGTCGCGTTCCTCGACCCGCAACTCGCCCGGCTCCAACGGCACGTAGCGCACCCGGGCGCCCCGGTCGCGGGCGAACTGGCGGATGCCGTTGACCGAGTTGTGGTTGTCGAACGTGAGCACCAGGCGTCGCCCGCGACCGAACGGGTACGCCTCGCCCACCAGCCGGCAGGCCGCCGTCGCGTTGGCGGTGAAGATGACCGTGTAGTCCTCGGGCGAAGCGTTCAGGTGGGCCAGCACGGCGCGGCGAGCGGAGGCCACCCGCTCGTCCGAGGCGCGTGCGGTCGGGTTGTTCGAGTGCGGGTTGCCGTAACAGCGTTCGCTCAGCCGCCGCGCGTGTTCGGCCAACTGGGCCGCCGCGGGTACGCCGGCACCGGTGTAGTCCAGGTACACGCCGCCGTCACGGTCCAGGTGCGCGTACTCGGTGGTGCGCAGCTCGTCCAGCCGGGCCGTGGTCGAATACTCCGGGTAGCGGGCCAGGAATTCCGGGGTACCGCTGTCCGGAACTGCTGGCAGCGTCACGGTCACGCGGCACGCACCCGGTGGTTGTACTTCCGAGCGAGCACCGCACAGGTGGCCGCGAAGAACAGTACGGCGAAGCCGGCGAGGACCACCCAGTCCACCCACACCGGCCGGGAGAAGGTGTGCCCGTACGTGGCCAGCAGCGGCGGCCCGAGCGGGGATCCGCCGTCGCGCCACAGGTGCTCGACGCCGACCGTGTGCCCGAGCGCCTCGAAGCACCACCGGTTGGACATCGCCCAGCTGACCCAGCGGCCAACCGGAGCCATCACCGGTACCGGCAGGATCGCGCCGACGAACAGCACCTGCGGGAAGCAGAGCATGGGCAGCATCAGCGTCGCCTGGGTGGCGTCGGAGACCGCGGCCGAGCAGAGCAGCCCGAGCCCCAGCGCACCGGCCGAGGCGAGCAGCACGGTCACGTACAGCGCGCCGAACCGCGACCACGGCAGCGCCGGCAGCCGGTCCAGCCCCCGCAGAACGCCGAGCAGCAACAGGTCGGCGAGCGCCAGCAACGGCAGCAGCACCGCGGCCTTGGACACCACGTACGGCACGACGCCCAGGCCGGCCCGAACCTCACGGCGCAGGACCGGGAACTCCGCGCAGATCTGGAGCAGCCCGTAGATGAGGCCGAAGAAGAACACCCCGAACGCGATCCAGAACAGCACCATGACGGTCGCGCTGGGGCTGGGGTGCGCGAACGCGAACGCGTGCGCCTTGAACAGCATCAGGAACATCAGCACCACCGCCACCGGCGAGCCGAGCAGGATGGCCAGCGTCAGGCCGTTGCGGCACAGGATGTCGACGCCCCGCACGGTCAGCAGCGCGGTCTGCCGGAACGGGCCGAGTGGCCGCCCGGCGGCGTTCGGGCCGCCGTTTCGACCGCCGCCGGCATGCTCGTTGGCCCGCTCGCCGGTCCGTTCTCCGGCATGCTCACCGGCATGCTCGCCGGCCCACTCGCCGGTCGGGGAGGCGCCCGGCGGCGGCACGGCGTCCGGCTGGGTGGCGGGTGCCGCGGAGGTGACGGTCGCGGCGGGCGAGGCGGCGAACCGCACGCTCCACACCGCCGGATCCGCTTCCTCAGCGATCCGGGCGTAGATGTCCGCGATCGTGTCCGCGGCGAAGTAGGCGCGGGCCCCTTCCGGGGTACCGGCGAACGCCAGGTGTCCGTCCCGGGCCAGCACCACGACCCGGTCGCAGCGTTCGACGTCCGCCGGGTTGTGGGTGGTCACCACGACCGGTACCGCGTCCCGCGCGATCCGGCGCAGCAGCCGGAGCAGGTCGACCGCGGTGTGCGGGTCGAGGCCCGAGGTCGGCTCGTCGAGGAACAGCACCCGCGGCCGGGCGAGCAGCTCCACCCCGATGCTGGCGCGCTTGCGCTCGCCGCCCGACAGCGACCCGACGCGTACCCCGGCCCGGTCGGTCAGGCCGAGCACCGCGAGTACCTCCGCCACCCGGCGGTCGATCTCCGCCGCGCCGGTACCGGCGGGAAGGCGCAACCGGGCCGCGTACCGCAGCGTCCGCTCCAGCGGCAGCTGCAGGTGAATGATGTCGTCCTGCGGCACGTACGCCACCCGGGACGCCTCGGCCGCCTGGTCGACGCCGCCGTACCGGACCCGGCCACCGGCCGGCGGCCGGATCCCGGCGAGCGCGTCGAGCAGCGTCGTCTTGCCGACACCGCTGGCTCCGATGATGGCGACCAGTTCGCCGGGCTCGACGGTCAGCGAGACGCCCCGCAGGGTACGGTGCCCGCCCCGGACGACCTGGACCAGATCCTCGGCCTCGATGCGCAGCCCGGACCGCGTCGTGGCGATGTCCGGCGCTGCTGACCCACGCACGGTCATGCTGCTCCCAGCGCTGTCAGGCCCCCGCGGATCGACATGTGCGATTTCCGGCACACGGTAGCAGGACAGGGCCCGCCCTCAGCGTCTTTCCTCTGACCGGACCACGGATTGTCGGTGGCGTCGGGCATACTGCCGCCCATGTTCTCGGGACTTGACGACGTCGACTGGTCGTCGCTGCACCACGCCTACGGCACCGCCGAGGAGGTGCCCGGGCTGCTGAGAGCGATGGCCTCGCCCGACGCCGACGCCCGTGCAAAGGCGGTGAGCAGGTTCTACAGCGCCGTCCACCATCAGGGCGACGTCACCTCATGCACGACGGTCACCGTGCCGTTCCTGCTCGAACTGGCCCGCACCCCCGATCTGCCAGGCCGGGCGGAGATCGTCGGGCTGCTCGTGAGCATCGGTACCCACGCCGTCGAAAGCTACGACGACGTCCTCGTCGACTACTCCGGCGAAGAATCCAACCACGCCCTGGCCGCGGACCTGATCCGCGAACGGGCCGAGGACTTCATCGCGTTCACCACCGACGACGACCATCGACTGCGCCGCGCCGCCATACCCGCCCTGGCACAGTTCGTTGACGACGCACCCCGCGCCGCCGGACTGGTGCAGGACCGTCTCCGGCGCGAAGAACGGCCTATGCATCGCCTTCTGCTCGTCGAGACGATGGCGCAGTTGACGCTGCGCCTGCCCGCGGCCCTGGGCGAAGCCACCGCCTGGTTCGACGCCCTCGCCGACGACACCGATTTGGAACCCGAGATCCGGCTGGCGGCCCTGGCCGAGCGCGCCCTATGCGTCCCGGATGCGATCAACCCGGACCTCGTTCCCACCACGGCAGCCCTGGTGCACCGGATCGCCCTCAACCCGCTGCCGCCGAGCGTATGGGCCGGTCCGCCGCGCCAGACCACCCCGGTGACGGGCGCACCCCCGCAGATCGCGGACGCCTTCCGCCAGCTCGAGTACCACAACGCTGTCTACACGCCGACCACAGATCTGCTGCGAACCTTCCACACCGCACTGGGCGCTCGGGTCGCCGACCGCACGGCGCTGTTGACCGCACAACTAGACAGTGTCGATCCGGGTAGCCGCCTGCGGGCGCTGCGCATGGCGGGAGACCTCATGCGTAACAGCCGCGGAGACCACAGCACACTCATCAGACGGGTCGCAACACAGCTCGACGACGCCAACTTCGAGGTGTCGGCCGAAGCCGCAGACGTCCTGTCCGCCTGCCAGGCGATCGCCGAACCCGCCCGCGACAGCCTCGCCGCGCACATTTCCTCCCAGACAGCGACACACGGGCCCGATGTGTGGGCCGCCCCCGATCGGCGGCTGCGCCGCGCCCACCAAAACGCGGTGCTGGCCCTGGCCCGCATCGGCGACGACCGGGCTGTCCCCCACCTGCTGACCGCGCTCGACGGCGAAGTTGACTCCTGGCGGGCCGTCGAGGTCGCCGGATGCCTTACTCAGGCCGCGGCGGAGTTCACTCCGCGGCTCTGCCGGCACCTGGCTGCCGCCGATCTCGCAGCGCAGCAGCCGTTCGACACCGGCACGCGCGCACTGCTGACCGCACTCGGTCGCCTGGCCGATCCCGCGGCGCTGCCGTCGGTCCTCGCCACCCTTGACACCGCAGTCCGCCTGAAGCACTGGTCG
Organism: Rugosimonospora africana; assembly: GCF_016862975.1. Lineage (GTDB taxonomy): Bacteria > Actinomycetota > Actinomycetes > Mycobacteriales > Micromonosporaceae > Rugosimonospora > Rugosimonospora africana. The sequence goes on along the minus strand of NZ_BONZ01000094.1, from coordinate 1,161 downwards.
ATCGCCGCGGATGCCGTACGGGCGCTGGGAGCACTCGGGCCCTCGGCAGCCCCGGCGCTGTCCATGATCCGGGCTCTGACCGGCTGCCCGGACGGGCATGTGCGTTCCGCCGCGCTCAAAGCCCTGTCGGCCCTCGGTGTCGGACCAGACGAGCTCATGCCGCTGGTCCTGGATGCATTGAGCGGCACCACAAGCTTCTGGATACGCGACGCCGTCGACATCCTCGCCACGATCCCCCCTGCGGCGGGATCCGCGGCCGTCCCGCGCCTACAGGAGTTGCTGGAGAACAGCTATGACTGGACCAGGATCTTCGCCGCGGCGGGGCTGTGGCACGTCGCTGGTGAGGTGCATACGCAGGCCGTCCTGGACACCCTGCTTCAAGCATGGAATAACAACGGCGCAACCGCGAACTTCGTCCTGCAAGTCTTGAAGGTGATGGGGTCGGCCGCGGCCCCGGCCCTTCCCTACCTGGTAGCGGAACTGGCCAACACGAGACGCAGCGGACGGTTCGCAAGCATCGACGACGACGAGGACCTGCAGGAAACGGCCCGCGACCTCATCGTCCGACTCGGGTAGCCTGGCACCGCCGAACAGAGGCTCGGTCGACCAGGAATTTCTCCACATCGATGCCCCGACACGCCCACCGCACGTCAGTTCGGGAACGGGATCTCAGCTTGTTCTTTAAGTGCGTTGCATGCGGGCTGTGATGGTCAGGTCGCGTTTGATGGTTTTGCCGATGTCATAGCTGGGTGCTGGTCTGCGGTTTGGTGAACCGGGTGGGCGGCCGGGGCCGGGCTTGCTGGGTTTCGGCGCACCGGCGGGTAGAGCGCTGGTCGGTCGGAGGTTCCGAAACCTCGCCGGACCCGAGCGGGGTGAGCCACTGCGGAAGCGCGGGGCGTTCCCACGAGCAACGCAGGTCGGCGGCCAAGGGCCGGGCGAGGCGTAACTGGGTGTGGGCGGTGATGACGATCCAGGTCCACCGGTCGGCGGCCTCGGGGTACGGATCTTCGGGCGGGGTCCAGCCGAGGGTCTGTTTGAACAGACGGAAGGTGTGCTCCAGGTCGAAGCGGCGTAGGAACGCTCGCCAGCAGCGGTCGACATCGGCTGGGGTGGCGCCGACGGCGGAGGACCACAGCCGGGTCGAAAGTGTCGTAGCCCGTC
>NZ_BONZ01000093.1 GCF_016862975.1 Rugosimonospora africana | reverse complement strand
GCGCGCACTCCGTCAACGCGCCCCGCACCGCAGCCCACGGTCTATCCACGAACCCGACGCTACCGACGACGTACGACGCTTTCGACCCGCACAAGCGGAGCTGTGGATAACTCCAAAGTCCTTCCGCAGCAAGGCGCGCCGTCGTGTCCAGACCGGTGTCGAGGTCAGCCAAACGCCCCGGTGTCGCGGGCGCTGCGGGGTTTGTCAAGCAGCGGCGAGGGCTGCCCGGGGGCCGACAACGGGCGCGGAGGCCGGCTCAGGACAGGGACAGCGGCAGCACGCAGGTCGGCTTGCCCGTCTCGACCAGTACGCCGAGGGGCTGCGGTACGCCCGTCGCCGGGTCCAGCCGGAACCCGGTCACCGAGTCCGACCGCTCGTTGGCCACCAGCAGCACGTCGTCAACGATGGCGAAGTGCCTCGGCCAGGCACCTCCGCAGGCCACCTCGTCGAGGCCGTGCAGCGCGCCGGCATCGTCGATGCCGAACGTCGTGATCGTGTCCGCACCGCGGTTGGACAGGTAGAGGTGCTTGCTGTCGGCGGACAGCGCGATGCCGGCCGGGGAGTTGGCCTCCGCGGGCTCGGTCAGCGTCGCCGGCACCGTGTCGATCAGGTGCAGCTCGCGCAGCTCGAAGTCGGGCTCGAAGATCGAGATCGTGGAGTCCAGCTCGTTGGCCACGTACCAGCGGCCGGACGGGTGGGCGACCGCGTGCCGGGGGCCGGCGCCGGGGCGGCTGCGCGCGAACGGGTCGACCGCCCGAGCCAGCTGACCGGTACCCGCGTCGAGCCGGTACCCGATGAGCCGGTCGAGCCCGAGGTCGACCACGACCACCTCGCCGCTGACCACCTTGACCTCGTGCGCGTGCGGTCCGGCCTGCCGCTCCGGGTCGGCTCCGCGGCCGTGGTGCTCGACCAGGTCCACGCGCTCGGCCAGCGTGCCGTCGGGCAGCACCGGGTGCACCGACACGCTCCCGCTGCCGTAGTTGGCGGTCATCAGGTATCCGGCCGGGTGCAGCAGTACGTGACAGGGGAGGGTGCCGCCGGTGGGCTGGCTGTTGATGTGGCTCAGCCGGCCGTCCTGCCCGATGGCGAACGAGCTGACCGTGTTCGCGGTCAGTTCGTTGCAGGCGAACAGCGCGCCACGCCCGGTGTCCGCGACCAGGAACGACGGGTCGGGCGTGTCGAACCGGTCGATCAGGGTCAGCCGCTCGTCCTCCCGTCCGTAGATGGAGATGCCCGAGCCGTAGGAACCGACGTACACCAGATCCGTCACCTAGCCACGATCTCACGCCGAGCGCCGCCCCGCTTGGCGGCCCCCGATCACCGCCCCGGCTGGTGGGGACGGTCACCGCCAGCGCCAGGGCGGATACTGCTCAGCGCCGGAGGCGGTACGGCTCAGTGCCGGAGGCGGGACTGCCGAGCGCCGGAGGCGGTAGGGCTGAGCGGCCCTCCCCGGCTAAATAGTTAGGACTATTGACAGATAACTCGGGCCGGGCGAGTGTGAGCGCGTCAGCTTCAGAGAGGAGTGTGTATGTACCCGAAGCAGGGACGGCCTCCAAGACGCCGGCTCGCGCTCGCCACCGCACTGCTGCTCGGCGCCGGGCTCGCGGCTGCCGCGCCGGCCAGCGCCGCGTCGGCGAACGGCGGCGGCACCGGCGCGGCGCCTCAGAAAGCAGCGCCTCAGAAAGCGGCGCCCCAGAAAGTGGTCTCCGCCTACTTCGCCGACTGGGACGTGTACGGCCGCGCCTACTACGCGAAGGACATCCCGGCCGACAAGATCAATGTCATCCAGTACGCCTTCGGCGTGCCCACGTACGATCCGGCGACCGGTACCCCCGGCTGCGGCATCCTCGATCCGTGGGCCGACTACCAGCAGCCCTACACGGCAGACATCGCGGTCGACGGAGTGGCGGACGACTCGGCCGATCCCGACCAGCACCTGTACGGCAGCTTCAACCAGCTCCGCAAGCTCAAGGCGGAGCACCCCGGGCTGAAGATCGAGATCTCGCTCGGCGGCTGGACCAAGTCCACGTACTTCTCGACCGTGTCCAAGACCGCGGCGCTGCGCCAGGCGTTCGTCTCCGCCTGCCTCGACACGTTCATCGACGGTGACCTTCCCGGCGGGGGCTGGCCGGCCAGCGCCGGCGGGCCGGGTGCCGCCGCCGGCCTGTTCGACGGGATCGACCTGGACTGGGAGTACCCGACCTCGGTCGCCGGGGGCAACGTCAACGTCGGCCCGGAGGATCGGCACAACGCGACCCTGCTGGCCGCCGAGTTCCGCCGGCAGCTCGACCAGCTCGGTACCAAGAACCACACGCACTACCTGCTGACGGCGGCCATGCCGGCGGCGAAGAGTTCCACCCAGTACTACGAGCTGAGCCAGTACGTGAAGTCGCTCGACTGGGCGAACGTCATGACGTACGACTACAACGTGCCGGGCGGCACCGTGTCCGGGCTGGACACGCTGTTCACCGGGGATCCGCGCGATCCCAATGCCGGCGACTGGACCTGGAACACCACCGGTACCGTCGCGTGGTACCTGGCCAACGGCGTTCCACGCGACAAGATCGTCGTCGGCGTCCCGTTCTACGGCAACCAGTACATCCGCAGCAACGGGCTCTACCAGCCGTTCGACAACACCGGGCTGGACCCGAACAGCCTCCAGCCGGACCAGATGCCCCAGCCGACCTACCACGACCTGGTGGATGTGGCGAACATCGTCGGCAAGAACGGGTACGCCCGCAACTGGGACTGGTTCGCCGGCGAGCCGTACCTGACCAACAAGACCGCGGGCCACGAGTTGGCGAGCGGGTCGGTGACCGTGCCGACCACTATCGTCTACTCCGACCCGCAGTCCGTCGCGGAGCGCACGCTCCTGATCAAGACGCTCGGCCTGCGCGGCGCGATGGCCTGGGAACTCAGCCAGGACTCGGACTCGCACGCGCTGATCTCGGCACTCACCCCGGTGCTCCATTAGAAAAACGCACGAGCGAGACCGCCACGAGCGAGACGGCGCAAGCAAGCAAGACCGCGCGAGCAAGACCGCATCGGGCCGGGCGTCCCGCGCCCGGCCCGATGCGCGTTCCGGTGTCAGCAGGCGCCGTTGTCGGTCCAGACGCCTTGGCTGTTGTTGCCGGGGATGTCGCCTTGGGTCCACCACTTGGCGGTCCATTTGTGGCCGTTGTAGGAGACGACGGCTCCGCCGGTGTAGGCGGTGGAGGAGTTCCAGGCGGTCAGGCCGGTGCAGGAGCCGCCGGCTGGTGGGGTGGTGGGTCCTCCGCCGCCGGTGCAGGCGCCGTTGTCGGTCCAGACGCCCTGGCTGTTGTTGCCGGGGATGTCGCCCTGGGTCCACCACTTCGCGGTCCAGGTGTGGCCGTTGTAGGACACGACCGCTCCGCCGTTGTACGCGGTGCCCGCACTCCAGACCGGTGCGCTGCACGAGCCGGGGGGAGTGGTCGGGCCGCCGGTGGTGGGCGGCGGAGACTGCGGGGGAGTGGCTCCGGCGAACCGCGCCGTGTACTTGGTGAAGTCCCAGTCGTTCTGGGTCACGCTGCTGCACACGCCGGATGTGCTGCCGCTCGGCGGGTTGCAGGCCCGGTCGCGGTTGACCGCCCAGAAGGTGTACCGGGACAGCCCGTGCCCGGTCGCATAGGTCAGTACGGTCTGGAAGTCGGCCTGGTAGAAGTACTCGCCGGCATCCGAGCGCCCGTTCATCATCGAGACGCCCTCGTGGTTGTACGCGGTCGCGCTGCTCCACCCGAACGTGTTCATCAGGAGCGTGTGGAACGCCTCCAGCGCACTGGTCTGCGACGCGGCGCCGTTGAACCCGCCGTCGAACGGCATGATCGAGTAGTTGTTCGGCGTGAAGCCCAGCGCCTTGGCGGTGTTCAGCACGTTCTGGCCGAAGTATCCGGTGCCGGCCGCGGTGCCCGCCGTGGTGATGGACACGTACAGGCCGGAGTTGTTGCGCTGGAGGATCTGGGCCGCGCCGACCTCGTTGTTGATGGCGGCGGTGTTCTCGTACTCGGGTTCCTCCAGGTCGAAGTCGATGGCCTTCAGCGAGTACTTCGTGATGACCTGCTGGTACGCGGCCGCCGTCGCCGCCGCCGTACCGCAGGTCTGGCCGAGCTTGGTGCCGCCGTACCCGCCGATGGAGACCGAGACGTCGCCGTCGTGCGAGCGGACTCCGTTGATGATGTTCGCGACTGTGGTGTCGGAGGAGACCGCCGCCGTGCCGCCCCAGGTCGGGGTGCACCCGCCGCCGTTGGGGGCGAGGACGAAGGCCAGTTCGAACGCCTTCTGGCCGGTGGCCGCCATCACCGTGGGCAGGTCGGGTGGGTTGTTGTCCAGCGGCATCACGTACGGCGCCGAGCCGTACCAGTTGCTGCTCAGGGTGGCCGCGTTGGCGGTACCGCCAACGGTCACGCTCAGGATCGCCGCGCCCGCCATGGCCCCGGCCGCTGCGACGGTGGTGATGATTCTGGCTCGTCGCACAGATCCTCCCAGGGTACAGTTAACAAAGTTAATTGTTAGTGATGTATATCAGGGACGTCGATGCCTGGCAAGCATCGGCAACCACCGATCTCCGACCGCTCGGGCGGAGGACCCGGCAAAAGCCGGCGGCCAAGGAGCGTGGCCGACAAGCCGGCGGCCAACAAGCGCCCGGGCAACAGGCGGGCAAGGCAACAAGCGGGCGGGCAACAGGCCTACGGTTAACAAACCGCCACCAGATGACGGGAAGGCGCAACGGATCGCCGCCGGCACGCAAGCTCATGACGTGGTTGCTTCGCGGGGCGGCGCTTAGGTTGAAGACCATGAGCCGGCGTTATCTGATGTGCCGACCCACGCATTTCGCCGTGGACTACGCGATCAACCCGTGGATGGACCCGACTGCCCCCGTCGACGTGGACCTCGCCATCCGGCAGTGGACCGACCTGGCCGACACGTACCGCCGCCTCGGCCACACGGTCGACGAGATCGACCCGCTGCCCGGGCTGCCGGACATGGTCTTCGCGGCCAACGGGGCGACGGTGATCGACGGGGTCGTGCTGGGTGCCCAGTTCCGGTACCCGGAGCGGGCCGCCGAAGGCCCGGCGTACCTGGCCTGGTTCGCCCGGCACGGCTTCGAGACCCATGAGGCCAAGTTCGTGAACGAGGGCGAGGGCGATCTCCTGCTCGCCGGCGATCATGTGCTCGCCGGCACCGGCTTCCGTACCGAGCCGGGCGCGCACGGGCAGGCGCAGGAGTTGTTCGGCCGCCCGGTGATCAGCCTGAACCTGGTCGACCCGCGCTTCTACCACCTGGACACCGCGCTGTGCGTGCTCGGTGGCCCGGCCGGCGTGGCGTACCTGCCCGAAGCGTTCTCGCAGGGCAGCCGCGAGGTGTTGCGCCGGCTGTTTCCGGACGCCATCCGGGCCACCGGGGCGGACGCGGAGGTTCTCGGCCTGAACGCGGTGAGTGACGGCGAGCGCGTCGTCCTGCCGGTCCAGGCCGTTGGACTCATCGATGAGCTCACCCGGCGCGAGTACCGGCCGATCGGAGTGGATATGTCCGAACTGCTCAAGGCTGGTGGCGGCCCGAAGTGCTGCACGTTGGAGGTACGGGGATGACTTCGGTAGTGGACAACCAGATAGTCGACAACCACCGGAGCGCGGCGGCGGTCGCCGAGGCCGAGCAGTGGACGGCGCACAACTACCACCCGCTGCCGGTCGTGATCGCCGACGCCGAGGGCGCCTGGGTCACCGACGTCGACGGCAAGCGGTACCTGGACTGTCTGGCCGCGTACTCCGCGCTGAACTTCGGCCACCGGCACCCGCTGCTCATCGCGGCCGCCCGGGGGCAGCTCGACCACGTCACGCTGACCAGCCGGGCGTTCCTACACGATCAGTTCGGGCCGTTCTGCCGCGAGCTGGCGGAGCTGTGCGGGTCCGAGATGGTGCTGCCGATGAACACCGGCGCGGAGGCGGTGGAGACGGCGATCAAGGTCGCCCGGGCGTGGGGGTACCGGGTCAAGGGGGTACCCGACGGGCAGGCCACCATCGTCGTCGCGGCCGACAACTTCCACGGCCGTACCACCACGATCGTCAGCTTCTCCACCGATCCCGATGCCCGGGCCGGATTCGGCCCGTACACGCCCGGGTTCCGGATCGTCCCGTACGGCGACCTGGACGCGATGGCCGAGGCGATCGACGACACCACGGTCGCGGTGCTCATCGAGCCGGTCCAGGGCGAGGCCGGGGTGATCGTGCCGCCGGAGGGCTACCTGGCTGGCGTCCGTTCCCTGTGCACCTCACGCAACGCGTTGTTCCTGGCCGACGAGATCCAGTCCGGGCTCGGCCGGACCGGGGACACGTTCGCGGTGCAGCACGAGGGCGTGGTGCCGGACCTGTACGTGCTGGGCAAGGCGCTGGGCGGCGGCGTGGTACCGGTCTCCGCCGTGGTTGGCCGGCGCGACGTGCTCGGCGTACTGCGGCCCGGCGAGCACGGGTCGACGTTCGGCGGCAATCCGCTGGCCTGCGCGGTCGGTCGCGCCGTGATCGCGCTACTGCGCACCGGCGAGTACCAGGAGCGGGCCCGCCGGCTCGGCGCGCAGCTGCACGAGCGGCTCGGCACGCTGATCGGGCACGGGGTCGTCGCGGTCCGCGGCCGGGGCCTGTGGGCCGGCGTGGACATCGACCCGGCGCTGATGACCGGCCGGGAGGCCAGCGAGCGGCTGATGGCGCGCGGCCTGCTGGTCAAGGACACGCACGGTTCGACGATCCGGCTGGCGCCGCCGCTGGTGGTCACCGCGGATGAGGTGCACTGGGCGGTCGACCAGATCAGCGAGGTCGTCGCCGGCTGAGGGTCGTGGCCGGCGGCTGAGAAGGCCGTCCCCGACCGCCGCTCCGGCGTGGCGGGACGGGGCGCGGGTGGGCTGCCGTCGCTCAGCGCGGCGGCAGCTTCACCACGCTGATGAAGAACTCGTCGATCTGCCGGACCACCGCGACGAACCGGTCGAAGTCGACCGGCTTGGTCACGTACGCGTTCGCGTGCAGTTGGTAGCTGCGTAGGATGTCCTCGTCAGCCTGTGACGTGGTGAGCACGACCACCGGGATCCGGCACAGCTCATCGTCCGCCTTGATCTCGGAGAGCACCTCGCGTCCGTCGCGCTTGGGCAGGTTCAGGTCGAGCAGGATCAGGTCGGGCCGGGCAGCGTTTTCGTACGGCGCCTCCCGGCGCAGGTACGCCAGCGCCTCCGCGCCGTCGGAGACCACCCGCAGCCGATTGCTGACCTTGTGCTCCTCGAACGCCTCCCGGGTCATCAAGACATCGCCGGGGTCGTCCTCGACCAGCAGCACCTCGATCGGCAGCGACTCCACTAAGGGGTGGGTCATGAAACGGTCTCCTTGGTGGGGTCGGGGCTGGTGATCGGCGCCTGCGCCGGGCTGACCGGGCTGACCGCCCCGGCGTCGGCCGGGTTCTCGATCGGAAGCGTAAACCGGATGGTCGTACCCTCCTCGACCGAGGTGTCCAGCCAGATCTGCCCGCCGTGGTACTCGACGATCTTCTTGGCGATGGCGAGCCCGATCCCGGTACCCGGATACGCGCCCTTGACGTGCAGCCGCTGGAAGATCACGAACACCTTGTCGGCGAACTCCGCCTCGATGCCGATGCCGTTGTCCCGGCACTCGATCTCCCACTCGTCGCCGCGACGGTGAGCGGACAGGTGCACCCGAGGGGCGACGTCCGGCTGGCGGAACTTCACCGAGTTGTTGACCAGGTTGCCGATGAGCGCGGTGAGCAGCGACTCCTCGCCGCGTACCACCGGAAGCGGGTCCCAGGTGATCGAGCCGCCAGCCCGGGTGACCGCGGCCTCGGTCTGCGCGGCGCTCTCGGCGACCACCGCGTTCAGGTCGACGTCGGTGAACTCGCTGGTGATCCGGCCGATCCGGGAGAACGCGAGCAGGTCGTTGATCAGTCGCTGCATGCGCTGCGCGCCGTCCACCGCGAACCCGATGTACTGGTCCGCGCGCTCGTCGAGCTGGCCGGCGTAGCGCCGCTGAAGCAGTTGGCAGAAGCTGGCCACCTTGCGCAGCGGCTCCTGCAGGTCGTGCGAGGCGACGTAGGCGAATTGCTCCAGGTCACGGTTGGACCGGGTCAGCTCGGCGGTCTGCGCCTCCAACTGGCGGTTGGCTTCCTCGATGGCCCCCCGCGCGGCGCGTACCTCGTCCAGGTCGGCGACGATCTGCCGGCGCATGCCGTCCACGTCCCGGCCGAGCGCGGCCAGCTCGGGTGGCCCGCCGGTGTCCACCGTGTGGTTGTAGTCACCCGCCGCGATCCGGCGCACCTCCCCCGCCAGGTCGGCGACCGGCCGGGTGACCAGGTAGCGCAGCAGGAAGGCAAGCAGCACCCCGGCCAGCAGGACCACCACCGCGGCCGCGATCAGCAGCCGGACGATCTCGTTGCTGCTCTTGGTGAGCCGGTCGACCGAGGCGTCACGAAGCGAGACGATCGAGTTCTGGAGCCTGGTCAGCGACGCGCGTACCCCGTTGAACAGATCCCGGGCGTGGGTGTCGATCAACGTCAGGGCGCCCGGCCGGTCACCGGACCGTACCCGGGTGATCACCGGGTCGGCGACCGCCGCGTGCCAGGCGTCGATCTTCGCCTGCACGTCGCGCAGTTCGGCCGCGATCGACGGACGGGTGGACAGCTCGGTGGTCAGCTGCGCGATGATCTGCTGCTCCTGCTTGAGCCCGTCGGTGTACGGGGCGAGGTCGGCGTCGGTGCCGTTGACCGCGTACCCGCGTACCCCGGTCTCCTCGTTGAGCATCGTGGTGACCAACTGGTCGGTGTTGGTACGCATCGGGCCGATGCGGTTGAACACGTCGTTCAGCTCGCTGCGGCTGTTCACGGCCGCGACCGCCGCGCTGGCCGCGATCAGCGCCAGCACGATGGCGGCGGTGGCGCACAGCGCGGTGACCCGGGTGCGCAGTGACCATCGGGCGGTGGAACTCATCGACCGGACCCCTTCGTCAACAGGAGCATGGCGACATCATCGGCCAGCGGGCCACCGTTGCGTTCCTCGGCCTGGCCGACCAGCCAGTCGGGCAGTCCGTCCAGCGGGCCACCCCGGCGGCGGTACGCGTGGACCAGCTCGGTGAGGCCGTCGATGCCGAGCCGGCCGTCCGGGTCATCCGGCACGCGGCCCTCGATCAACCCGTCCGTGTAGATCAGCACCGCCCAGTTCCGTTCCGGCAACTCGACCCCGTGCGCCGGACGCGGCACGCCGGGTAGCACACCGAGCATCAGCCGGGGCTCCGCGTCCACCGGGGCGACTCGATCGTCGGTGATGAGCAGCGGTGCCGGGTGCCCACACAGCCGTACCGTGGCCCGGCCGGTACCCGTCAGGTCCACCTCGACCGCGGCCACCGTCGCGAAGATCTCCTCCGACCGGCGTGCGCTGATCAGTACCCGGTCCAGCGCGGCCAACTGCTGCTCGCCCGCGACTCCGGCCAGGGTGAGCGCCCGCCAGGCCGCACGCAGCTCGACGCCGAGCGCGGCCTCCTCCACGCCGTGCCCGGAGACATCGCCGACGAGCAGGGACAACTGGCCCGGTCCGGTCTCGATCGCGTCGTAGAAGTCGCCGCCCAGCACGCCCTTGCGGCCCGGTCGGTAGAACGTGTGCAGCGACACGGCAGCCGTGGCGATCAGCGGCTGGGGCAGTAGGCCGCGTTCCAGCCGGGACGCCTCCGCGGCCCGCAGCTCCGCCTCGCGCAGCCGCCGCGCGCTGTCCTCGGCGCGACGCCGCTCGACCGCGTACCGGACGGCGCGGGCCAGCAGTACGCCGTCCACCCGGCCCTTGATCAGATAGTCCTGCGCCCCCTCGGCGACGGCCGCGATGCCCAGCGGTTCGTCGGCCAGACCGGTCAGCACGCACACCGCGACACCGGTGGTGCTGGCCAGCAGTTGGCGCAACCCGTCGAGTCCGCTCGCGTCGGGCAGGTCGAGGTCGAGCAGCACGCAGTCCACTTCGGACAGGTGGGGGGCCGCGTCGGCCATGCTCGTCGCCGTTCGCAGATCCACCGGTGCGTCGGCCTCGGCGAGCAGTTCGCTGACGAGGAACGCGTCGCCCGCGTCGTCCTCGATGAGCAGTACGCGCAGCCGCTCCCGGGGCGGCGCGGATCGCCTGGCCGGTACGTCGGGACCGAAGGCGGTCCGTGGCCAGATGCCCGTCGTGTTCCGCGTCGCCGACATGGGCGCGATATCGGGCGCGTTCACGAGAGCACGCTCCGCCCTCTTCGCGCCGCCTCCCTCGGAGCCACCGGCAGGAGCTGGGCTGTGGCGGAGGCGAGTGTTCCGCCCGAGGGCTCCCCGGGGGAGCGCAGCCGGAGCTGGGCTGTGGCGGAGGCGAGCACCCCCAAAGAATTGTCGTAGGCCCGCATGGTTCAGATCCTCTCGCAGGATGGCCGATCCACGCAGCCTGGGGGACCATCTCGATACATCAGTCGATGGTTGTTGCCGGCTATGTGTGCTACGCAGAGTATGTCCATTATGGACTCGCTCGGCACCACGGTTCGGTTTGCCCGGCCACGGATGAGAGCGCTCTCCACGGTGGCTCCGGCGTCGCCTCCCGGCCCCGGCAGCCGCGCCGGAGAGGGAGAAATTCCGGGACGACTCTTGACGGAACCGGCGCCCAGCGGAAAGCTTTGCAAAGCTGGAGAGCGCTCTCGCGGCCGGGCCGGGAGGCGCGGGCGCGCGGTGGACCGGCGATGCCCGATAGCGTGGACCGCGACACAGCGGCGGAGAAGGCAGGGCGGCGTGAGCATCGGGCGGGCGCGACCCACACTGGAGAAGGTCGCTCTGCGTGCTGGCGTGTCCCGCGCCACCGTCTCGCGGGTGGTCAACGGGTCGACCACCGTCGCACCGGACATCCGGGACAGCGTGCTGCGTGCCGTGCAGGAACTGGGCTATGTGCCCAACCACGCCGCGCGCAGCCTGGTCACCCAGCGCACCAACTCGATCGCTCTGGTGCTGCCCGAGCCGTCCACCCGGGTGTTCTCCGACGACCAGTTCTTCCCCGGCATCATCCGCGGTGTCAGCCAGGAGCTGGAAGTCGCCGAGAAGCAACTCGTGCTGATGATGGCCAGCTCGGCCGCGAGCCATGACCGGATCGAGCAGTACGCGATGGCCGGCCACGTGGACGGCGTGATGGTGGCCTCGGTGCACGGCGCCGACCCGTTGCCCGCGACGCTGACCCGGATGGGCGTGCCGGTGGTCTGCAACGGCCGGCCGCTCGGGCGCTCGACCGTGCCGTACGTGGACGTCGACTCGGTCGGCGGTGCCGCGGCCGCGGTACGACACCTGGTCGACGCGGGGCGGCAGCGGATCGCCACGATCGCCGGCCCGCAGGACATGGTCGCCGGCATCGACCGGCTCGCCGGGTACCGGACGGAGCTGCGCGGCTCGGCCCGGCGCTCGATCGTGGCGGTCGGCGACTTCACCCGGGAGTCCGGTGCGATGGCCATGCGCCAACTGCTGGAAGACGATCCCCAGCTGGACGCGGTGTTCGTCGCGTCCGACCTGATGGCGCATGGCGCCCTGGGCGCGTTGCGCGTCGCCGGCAGGCGGGTTCCCGACGACGTGGCGGTGATCGGCTTCGACGACATCGAGCTGGCCCGGTACACCGAGCCGCCGCTGACCACCGTCCGCCAGCCGATCGTCGACCTGGGGCGGGAACTGGCCCGGCAACTGCTGCGGTTGGCCGGGGGCGAGGACATCGAGCCGTTCGTGGTGCTGCCGACCGAGATGGTGGTACGCGAGTCGGCCTGAATTCCGCCGTCGGCGCAACCACTTCGCTGACAGCGAATCCGGCTGGTCATCCCCGGGTGCCCGGGCCACGCTCGCGTGATGAAGCTTCTCGTTCTCGGCGGCACCGGGTTCCTGGGCCGCGTGGTGGCCGCTCACGCCGTAGCTGCCGGTCACCGGGTGACCTGCGCCGCCCGCGGCGTCACCGGCGACGTACCACCCGGAGCGACGCTGGTGCGCGTCGACCGTGACGATCCGGACGGCCTCGCCGCGCTGGACGGGCTGACGTTCGACTCCGTGATCGACATTGCCAGCAAGCCCAGCCGGGTGCGGCGCGCGGTCGAGGCGCTGCGCGGTCGGGTGGGGCACTGGACGTACGTGTCCAGCGGGTCGGCGTACGCCGAGACGTCGATCCCGGGTCAGCGGGCCACCACGGGGCGGCTGCTGGAACCGGCGCCCCCGGAGATGGACGACCCGACGGTCAGCGCCGAGGTGTACGGGCGGTGCAAGGTCGCCTGCGAGCAGGCCGTACTGGGCAGCGGGGTGCCGGTGTTCATCCGGCGGGCCGGCCTGATCGTGGGGCCGGGCGACCCGACCGACCGGTTCACGTACTGGCCGGTGCGGCTGGCCCGGGGCGGCGAGGTGCTGGCCCCCGGTGCCCCGGACGAACTGGTGCAGTTCGTCGACGTACGGGACCTGTCCGTTTGGCTGGTCGACGGCACGGCGAACGGGCTTTCCGGGGTGTACGACGGGATCGGCGCGCCGATGCCCCGCGGCGAGTTCCTGACCCGGATCTCCGCCGCCGTCGGCCGACCGGACCCCCAGCTCACCTGGGTCGGTCAGGAGTTCCTGGCCGAGCACGGGGTGAACCCGTGGGCCGGCGAGCGCTCGTTGCCGCTGTGGCTGCCGCTGCCCGAGTACGCCGGCTTCCTGACCAGGGACGCCAGCCCCGCGCTCGCCGCCGGCCTGGCGCCCCGCGATCTCGCCGAGACGGCCCGCGACACGCTGTCCTGGTACACCGGATCCGGCGAGCCGCAGTTGTCCAGCGGCCTGACGCCGGACGACGAGGCGGTGGTCCTGGCTTCCTGGCACGCGCGTTCCTGACCCGATCTCGCGACTGGCCCCCGCACGACGCCACCCCGCGACGCCACCCCGTGGCACACCCCCGCGACGCGCTCTCGTCGGGGTGTGTTACGGCTCACTATCGATGGATTCGGGGCATCATCGGCGGCCGTCGTCCGTTTACCGCAACAGAAATCGTCGATGGAGGGCGCCGCCCCTACCAGTCGGCACCCTGGTCTCTCCCAGGCAATCCACAGCTACTCATGCGAACCTGAGCCGGTGGGAATGCGTCTTAGTAATTAGCACGCGACCGACCGGTCGTCACGGAAACGTGGCGAGATGGTCGCCCAGGGCGGAATCAATGGGGTACGCCGTCTGTTGTGGTTGTGGCAAGTCCGGGGGGGAACAATGCGAGAGACGGGGAGGGCCCCGAAAGTGGAGAACGAGAACGTAGCCGTGCTGCGCACGGACGAGGTCGCCGAAGAGCGCGACCTGGTCGGTGTCTACCTGCACGAGATTTCCAGGACTCCGCTGCTCGACGCCGCACAGGAAGTTGATCTTTCCAAGGCGATCGAGGCGGGGCTGTACGCGGAGCACCTGCTCGACGAGGGCACGCTCCGTGAGGACGTCCGCAAGTCCGAGTTGATGCAGCTGGTCACCGACGGCGAGCGCGCCAAGGACCGGTTCATCCGGGCCAACCTGCGCCTCGTGGTGTCGATCGCCCGGCGGTATGTCCGGTCCGGGATGCCGATGCTCGACCTGATCCAGGAGGGCAACACCGGCCTGGTCCGGGCGGTGGAGAAGTTCGACTACGAGCGCGGGTACAAGTTCTCGACGTACGCGACGTGGTGGATCCGCCAGGCGATCAGCCGGGCCATCGCGCAGCAGGAGCGGACCGTACGACTCCCGGTGCACCTGGTCGAGGACGTCAACCGGATGCGCAACGTCCAGCGTCAGCTGACCCGTGAGCTGGGCAGCGACCCCGAGCCGGAGCAGATCGCGACCGCGCTCGGCGTGCCGGTCGAGCGGGTTCACGAGCTGAAGCGCTGGTCCCAGGACACTGTGTCGTTGGACACGCCGGTGGGCGACGACGGCGACACCAATCTGGGCGATCTGGTCGCGGATTCCGATTCGCCGTCGCCGGAGGAGATCGTGCTCGGTGCCCTGGAGCGCCAGCGCATCGAGGGCCTGCTGGGCCACCTCGACGACCGTTCGGCGGGCATCATGCGGGCCCGGTACGGGCTCGAGGACGGTCGCGAGCACTCGCTGACCGAGGTCGCCTCGCGGTTCTCGCTGTCCCGCGAGCGGATCCGCCAGCTGGAGATCCAGGCGCTCGGCCGGCTGCGCGAGCTGGCCCGGGCCGAGGGTCTTCAGGCCGCATAAGTTCACGGCGTACCACGAGCCGGCGTCCCGCACGGGGTGCCGGCTCGTGTCGTGTCCCGGGCCGTTGTGGTGCGCGGCCGTCGTTGTCGCGTGCGCGGCCGTTGGTCGTCCCCGCCGACTATGGGGTGGCTGGGCGCTGTGTCGGCGTTTGGTCGATTTGCGAGGTAGCCTTCAGCGCGGCGGTCAACTCCGCCACCTGACGGCGCAGCTCCTCGTGCTGCTGGGCCATCTGGGTGAAGTGTTCGCTCAGATGCTCGATGAGCCGTTCAGCCTTCCGGTCCGTTTCGTAGTCGTGGTGGGCCAGCTCCGACGCGATCTGGTCGCTGCGCTTGGCGGCGATCAGCAGGATCGCACCCTGGAGCGCGGCCAGGCAGCTCAGCACGAGGTTGAGCAGGATGAACGGGTACTTGTCGAAGCCGGTGTTCCGGTTGACGCCCATCCACGCGGCCAGGAAGGCCAGCGCGGCGAAGACGAAGAACCAGGAGCCCATGCCGTTGCGCATTCGGTCCGCCGCGCGCTCGCCGAGGCTCAACTGGCGCTTGCTACGGACCCCGGGATGGTCGTGCCAGCCACGTTTCGGGTCGTGGCCTTTGGGAGTCATCGCGGTGGGAGTCGTCATGGTCACCAACGATGGCACGATCCGGCGGCGCGGTAGGTCCCCTGGATCGCGATAGGACCTAGATCCGGTACGCGATCACGAATGTGCGGGTGAACGGCAGGACCGTGCCGTACGGCCGGCGGGGGAACGCGGTACGCAGTCCGGCCGCCACCTCGGCACGGAACTCCTCCCGCCGCTCGGGTTCCAGAGCCTCCAGGTACGGGCGCAGTCCGGTGCCCTCGTACCAGGCCAGTACCGGATCGTCCCCGGGCAGCACGTGCTGGTACGTGGTGTCCCAGGCATCGACCCGGCAGCCCAGCCGGGCCAGGACGTCGACGTACTCGGCGGCGGGGCGCACGATGCCGCCGGAAGCCGAGGGCCGGCCGGACTCGGCGACCGCGGTCAGCCGGTCGGCGAACCGGGGGCCGGTGGCCACGGTACGGAAGACCCGCGCCGCGCCCCCGCCCGCGTTCGTCGGCATCTGGAGCGCCAGCGCGCCGCCCGGCGCCAGCGCCGCGACCCACCGGGGCAGCAGCTCGAGGTGCGACGGTACCCACTGCAGGGCGGCATTCGACACGATCACGTCGACCGGCTCCCCGGGCGCCCAGGTCTCGATCTCCCCTTGGACGAACTCCAACCCCGGCCGGGCCAGCGCGGCGGCCTCCTCGATCATCTCCGGCGACGAGTCGACGCCCAGTACCCGCGCCTGGCTCCAGCGGTCGAGCAGGGTCGCGGTGACGTTGCCGGGCCCGCAGCCGAGGTCCACCACGCGGGCTGGCGCCGGTACCGCGATGCGGCTCACCAGGTCGGCGAAGGGGCGGGCGCGCTCGTCCGCGAAACGGAGATACAGGGTGGGATCCCAGGTCGGCGAAATCATGCGTCCATCATTTCAGCCCGATCCGCACGGTTGGCAGGAGCGAGTCCGCACGGTTGGCAGATGCGAGCCGGTTCGCCTCTGTACAGGCGCATGTGCATATAGCTATCTTGCGCTCGTGGCGCATTTTCGAATCACCGAGGCGGCCGAGTTGCTCGGCGTCAGCGCGGACACCGTCCGGCGCTGGGCGGACTCCGGCCGGCTGAACGCACACCGGGACGAGCACGGCCACCGGCTGGTCGACGGCGTGGACCTGGCCGGCTATGTCCGGCGTGTGGGCGAGGAAACAGCGACGGAGGGCCGCGCCGCGTCCTCCGCCCGCAACCGGTTCCGGGGTCTGGTCACCTCGGTCACCAAGGACAGCGTCATGGCTCAGGTCGAGATCCAGGCCGGTCCGCACCGGCTGGTCTCCCTGATGAGCCGTGAGGCGGTCGACGAGCTGGGCCTGGACGTGGGCTCGGTCGCCGAGGCCGTCATCAAGTCCACCAACGTCATCGTCGAATTGCCGCGGGGGTCGATGCCCGCCCGTGGATAGGAGCGCCCGATGGGGAGCAAGCAGCGCATCCTTGCCGTAGTCGCCGTCGTTGCCATGCTCGGGTTGGCCGGCTGCGGTGGCTCAGACAAACCCGCCAACGAGCCGGTCGCGTCCGGTTCCGCGGATTCGCTCACCGGCACCGTGACCGTTCTGGCCGCGTCCTCGCTGACCGAGGTGTTCGACCAGCTCGGCAAGCAGTTCGAGGCCGCGCACCACGGCGTGAAGGTCACCTTCTCGTACGGCGGCAGTTCGACCCTCGCCCAGCAGATCGTCAACGGCGCACCCGCGGACGTGTTCGCCGCGGCGTCCCCGGCCACCATGAAGACGGTGACCTCTGCCGGAATGGCCAGCGAGTCGCCGACCGTGTTCGTGCGCAACCAACTGGTCATCGCGGTCGGGCCGGGCAACCCGAAACACATCGCCGGACTCGCCGATCTGATCAAGCCGGGCGTCAAGGTGGCGCTGTGCGCGGCCGCCGTACCGTGCGGCGCGGCGGCGAAGACCGCGCTGAGTGCGGCCGGTGTCAACCTGAAGCCGGTCACCCTGGAGCAGGACGTCAAGTCGGCATTGTCCAAAGTGGAGCTTGGCGAGGTCGACGCCGCGCTGGTGTACCGCACCGACGCCAAGTCCGCCAGCGGCAAGGTCGAGGGCGTGGAGTTCCCGGAGTCGGCCAAGGCCATCAACGACTATCCGATAGCGGCGCTCAAGGACGCGCCGAACCCGGACGGAGCCAAGGCGTTCGTCGCCTTCATCCTGTCCGCACCGGCACGGGACGCGATGGTTCAGGTCGGCTTCCAGGCACCATGAGGCGGATCCCGCCGGCTCTGCTGGTGCCGGCCGTACTGGGCCTGCTGTTCCTGGTGCTGCCGCTGGTCGGATTGCTGGTCCGCACCCCGTGGACCAGCGTCCCCAGGCTGCTCGCCGCGCCGGACTCGCTGAACGCGCTGCGACTGTCGCTGGTCACCGCGACCCTCGCCACCGTGCTGTCGCTGGTGTTGGGGGTACCGCTGGCGTGGCTGCTGGCCCGCGTGCGGTTCCCGGGTCGCCGGCTGGTCCGCGCCCTGGTGACGATCCCGCTCGTGCTGCCGCCGGTGGTGGGCGGGGTGGCCCTGCTGCTGGTGTTCGGGCGGCGTGGGCTGGTCGGGTCGTGGTGGGGCCTGTCGCTGCCGTTCACCACCGCGGGTGTGGTGGTGGCCGAGGCGTTCGTGGCCATGCCGTTTCTCGTGGTGGCGGTCGAGGGTGCGTTGCTCGCGGCCGATCTGCGGTACGAGGAGGCCGCGGTGACTCTGGGCGCGAGCCGGTGGACCGTGTTCCGGCGCATCACGCTGCCCATGGTCGGCCCGGGAGTGGTGGCCGGTGCGGTGCTGTGCTGGGCCCGGGCGCTGGGCGAGTTCGGGGCGACCATCACCTTCGCCGGGAACTTCCCGGGCCGCACCCAGACCATGCCGCTGGCCGTCTACCTCGCGCTGGAGTCGGATCCGGACGCGGCGATCCTCTTGAGCCTGGTGCTGCTCCTGGTCTCGGTGGCGGTACTGGTCGGCCTGCGCGGTCGCTGGATCGGAGAGGGCGGGATGGCGTGAGTCTCCGCGCCCGGGTGGTGGTGGAACGGCCACGGTTCCGGCTGGACGCCGCGCTGGAGGTCGCCGACGGCGAGGTGGTGGCACTGCTCGGGCCCAACGGCGCCGGCAAAACCACCGCGCTGCGCGCTCTGGCCGGCCTGACGCAGAACCGGGGCTCGGTCGTGCTCGACGGCGAGGTGCTCGACCGGGTGCCGCCCGAGCGCCGGCGCGTCGGGGTGGTGTTCCAGGACTACCTGCTGTTTCCGCACCTGTCGGTGGTCGACAACGTGGCGTTCGGGCCGCGCTGCCGGGGTACCGGCCGGGCCGCCGCGCGCCGGGAGGCGATGGAGTGGCTGGAGCGCACCGGGTTGGCGGAGTACGCCGACGTCAAGCCCCGGTCGCTGTCCGGCGGTCAGGCACAGCGCGTGGCGCTGGCCCGGGCGCTGGCGGTACACCCCCGGCTGCTGCTGCTGGACGAGCCGCTCGCCGCGCTGGACGCCGGTACCCGCCTGGAGATCCGCGCCCGGCTCCGGCAGCACCTGGCCGGCTTCGAGGCGGCCACGGTACTCGTGACGCACGACGCGCTGGACGCGATGGTGCTGGCCGACCGGATCGTGGTGCTGGAGCGGGGCGCGATCGTCCAGGAGGGTACCCCCGCCGAGATAACCCGCCGGCCGCGTACCGACTACGTGGCCCGGCTGGTCGGCCTGAACCTGTACCGGGGCCGCGCCGCCGACGGCGTCGTGGAGTTGGCCGCGGGCGGCCGGCTGTCGGTCGACGCCCCGGTGACCGGTGAGGTGTTCGTGGCGTTCCCGCCGTCGGCGGTCGCGCTCTACGCCCAGCGACCCGAGGGCAGCCCGCGCAACGTCTGGCGGGGGACCGTGATGGGCGTGGAGCGGCAGGGCGACCGGGTGCGGGTCGAGTTGTCCGGGGCGCCGCCGGTGGTGGCGGACGTGACCCCCGCGGCGGTCGCGGAATTGGAACTGCTCGCCGGCCAGCCGGTATGGGCGGCGGTCAAGGCGACGGAAACGCACGCCTACCCGGCGCAGGTCTGACAACGGGTGGCCGTCCGCGCCCCCGTGGGGAGGTCGGGGGCGCGGACGGCAACGTGGGCGCGGACACTAACGTCGCGGGCCGGTGAAGGTGGGGGGTCGAACCAGCCCGGCAACGATTCCTAGTGCGGACGTCCGAACCCGTATGGAGTCATCATGTCCACGCTCGCCAGTTTGACGTCCTCGCCGGCCTGGGGAGCGTGGATGACCTGGTTGTTGCCGACGTAGATGGCCACGTGTCCGAGATTCAGGTAGAACACGAGGTCGCCAGGCTGTAGCTGGCTTCGGCTGATGTGGCTGACTACGCCCCACTGATCGGCGGCGTTGTGCGGCAGGCTCACCCCGGCCGCCTTCCACGCGGCCATCGTCAGCCCGGAGCAGTCGTACCCGCTGGAGCTGGCGCCGGCCCACACGTAGGGCGTGCCGATCGCGCCGTAGGCGAACTTGACCGCGACGCCCGCCTTGCCGGGCACGTACGGTGCCGTGACGGTGGACTTGTGCGCGGTCTCGGTCGCGGTCCCGTACGCCTTGGTGCGCATGGCGTAGAGGTTCTTCAGGTCGGCGTTGATCTTCGCCCGCTGCGCTCCCAGCGCGCTCTGTTGCGTGTGCTGCGCGGCGAGGTTGCTGTCCAGCAGCTGCTTCTGGCCGTTGTACTTGGCCTTGGCGGTCTGGTATGCGCTGATCTCCGCCTGCTGACGCCGGCCGATCTGGTCGAGGGAGTTGAGCTGGTCGATGAACGCCTGTGGCGAGCCCGCCTGGAGCAGCGCGCCGGCCCGGGTGGCCGGACCGCCCATGTAGGCGGCGACCGCGAGCTTGTCGACGTTTGCCGCGGCGGCATCCAGGTTTGCCTGCAGCGGTTGCAACTGCTGCTGCAGCTTGGCTTCCGCGGCCTGAGTGACGGTCAGCTGCCCGGTGACCTTGTCATACTGCTCGACGACCTTTTCCAGAGCCGTCGACGACTGATTGATCTGCTGCTGGATCTGTGCGGCGGTCGGCTCGGCGTTGGCGATGGACGCCGGTGCCACGATGCCGACCACGGCAACCCCGACGAGCAGGGTCCGCAGCATGCTTCGCGCGGTGCGCAAGAGCTACCCCTTCTTCCTCGACGGAGACGCATCAACGCGTCGGTCTCCGTCGCCGCCTACCGGGTTAGCTGACGGATTCGGGCCGGAAGAATGGCCCTACCGCGAAAGGCTCTCGCGGATTCACCCCAACGAACCTGGTTCCCCGGCTCGCGCCTGCCGTGATGGGGGCAGGTGGTGCGACTCGGCGGTGCCGCCCGGTATCGCCCTCGGATGGGCGACTGGACTTCCGGTTAGCGTCTTCAAGCTAGCGGGAAGATGCCGCCCCCGAAAGCCAGTGAGTGGGATCTGCGACAAATTTGGTGTAACAAGAGAAATCTTCCCTATGTCGGATACGCGTGAACGGTATTCATCTGATTCTTTCCAACGTCACGCGGGGACTTGGCGGCGGTGCTCGCCACACGCGCCTCTAGCTGCTCAAACGTAACCCTGTCGAGGCTCGCTCGGAGCCTTCCGGCGTGGGCAGATCGCTGAATGGATGCAGTCGATCTGACATATGGCAGATATCCACGCTTCCCTTGTCCAGGTGGCTGTCGCACAATGAAGACGGTCACTACCTGGTGCCCGCCACCTACCGATCGTGACTCCCGGCCGCAAGTGCGGCGGTCGCCCGGAGCGCGATCGTCGGGAAACGCGATCGTCGGGAGCGCGGTTGCCGGGAAAAGAAGCGGCACCCGGCTGCCACCGGATGCCGCTGACACCTCACTCCATCGCCCGTCTCATGAGCCGGAGGGAGACATTTCCATGGAGACTACCCAGAGTGGCGCAGGCGTACCAGACCGAAAACGTGCCACCGAGACAGTCTTCTACGACGAAGGCGGGATCACCGTGACCGACCGGTGGCTGGTGGTCTCCGGCTTCCGGTACCCGATCGCGGCGCTGACCGACATCCGGATGGTGCGCTCCCCGCACGATCCGCTGACCGTGGACGCCGGCATCGCCTCCGGCACGATCGCGGTCGGCATCACCATCACGGCCAGGTACCTCGACGCGTACGGCTGGCTCGGCGCGTTGGTGGTGCTGGCGATCCCGGTGAGCCTGATGCTGTACGGCCTGCTGCGCCGGCACCGCGCGTACGAGCTGTGGGCGCGGTACCAGGGGATGACCGTACAGCTGCTGTGGGTCGAGGACGCGCGGCGTTTCGGACAGATCAGCCGCGCCCTGCTGCGCGCGCACGAACGGGAGTTCGACCTGCGGCTCCCCGGCTGACCCGCGGCCCTGGCTGGCTCGCGGTGCCGGCTGGCCCGCGGTGCCGGCTGGCTCGCGGCCCTGGCTGACCCGCGGTGCTGGCTGTCCCACGATCCCCGGCGGCCCCGGGCCCGGGCGCCTCACAGCTGGCGCGCGACGCGGCCGATCAGCGCCAGTGACTCCCGTTCGCCCAGTGCCGCCGAGCGGACCCGGTCGAAGAGCCGGGCGTACGCGGCGATGACCGGATGCTGCGAGCGCATGCTCTGCACGCTGGAGAATCCCTCGACATAGAGCGCGGGCCCCTCGCTCTCGCTCTCGCGGTCGGCGCCGCCGCCGCCATTGCCATCGGGAATGCCGGGATAGCCATCGTGCTTGCCGTTGCCATTGCCGGAGTCGTCGTGATTGGCGGAGCCGTTGCCGGAGCCATCGCGATTGGCGGAGCCGTTGCCGGAGCCATTGCCGCG
Source organism: Rugosimonospora africana (assembly GCF_016862975.1). GTDB lineage: Bacteria > Actinomycetota > Actinomycetes > Mycobacteriales > Micromonosporaceae > Rugosimonospora > Rugosimonospora africana. Next base: position 51,399 of record NZ_BONZ01000093.1, on the reverse strand, counting down.
ACCACTGCCGCCGTTGGGAAACCGGAACTCCAGCAGGGTGAAGGTGCCGAAGACGGCCGCGGACACCGGCGCGCTGAACGGCACGACGTGAAGGGTCACGTTGGGGCGCGTCGCGATCTGCTCCAGGTACCCGAGCTGGCCCCGCAGCGCCGCCCGGTCGCCACAGGTGCGCCACAGGCAGCCCTCGTCGAGCAGCGCCACGATCGCCGGCGGCCTGTCCTGCCCGAAGACGCCGCGCTGGCGCCGCATCCGCACATCGATCTCCAGGTCGAGACGGTCGTCGGGTACCGGCTCCGGCGCGGTGGCCCGGTTGACCGCCCGGGCGTACCGTTCCGTCTGCAGCAGCCCGGGTACGCAGCCGACCTGGTGAAGCTTCAACGCCGACGCTCCCGCCTCCAGGTCGAGGTACGACTGGAAGCCGGCGGCGAAGTGCTCGCGGTAGGCGTACCACCAGGGTTTGAGCCGGGCCAGCCGGGCGAGTTCGACCAGCTCGGAGCCGCGTTCGCCGGAGTCGACGCCGTACAGTCGCAACAGCCCCCGCACGTCGTTGACGGAGACGGTGACCGCGCCGGTCTCGATCCGGATCACCTTGGACAGCGACCAGTCCATCTCGGCCGCGACCCGCTCCTGCGTCATGCGTGCGTCGGCACGCAACTGGCGCAGCGCGGAGCGTAGCCGTCGCCGGTGACCGGAGTTCTCGCCGGACGGAGTCTGGGATCGCTCCACCCGATCCTCCCTCGGCCCCGCCGGGCCTGGCCGCCCAGCTCCCGCATCGCACGGCCCGACAGCGGTCAGTTCGCCGCCCCGGTCCGCCCGCATGCACCAACGAACCGGTTCCGCTCAAGGTTGCGCGCGGCCCCGTTGGTTGCGCGCGACCGGGCGGTTGCCGGCGGTCAGCGGTTCGGGAGGCGGATGCGGTCGCCCTGGTGGTCGAAGAGGAACACCTGGTTCAGGTCGACCGCGAGCGCCAGCGCGTCGCCCGGCCGGGGCGCCGGCACCGGCAGGGGGAACCGCGCCGACACCGTGCCGCCCAGCGACGACGGGCTGCGCTCGTCCCGTTCGTAGACCGGGTAGAACCCGTACCGGGTGCGTGCCGTCGCCGGTACCGGCCCGGGGTGCGGATGCGGCCTCAGCCGGGCAAGGGTGCCGCGCAGCGCATCGACGCCGTGTGACTGCGCCGGTTCCTCGGCGAGCGTCTCCGCCAGCAGCCCCGGCGCGTCGGGCAGTTCGAGTTGGCTCAACGCGGCCGCGGTCGGCACCCCGCCGACGTCCACCACCGCGATCGCCTCGTTGCCCAGGTGCTCGACGTGCTGGACCCGGCCGTGCAGGGCACCCGGGGTGGACGGCGGCACGACGGTCAGCGCGTCCGGGCGCATGCCGACGGTGATGCGGGCCGTGTGGTACGCGGCGAGCGCGCCGGCCCGTGGATCGGACCAGGGTGTCGAGATCACCTGTTCGCCCAGGTCGAGGATCGCCTCCTCGCCGGTGCGGACGTAGACCGCCGCCTGCAGCAAGCTGGTGCGCGGGGTGCCGAGGAAGGCCGCGACGAACAGCCGTTGCGGGTCGCTGTAGACCTGGCTGGGCGAGCCGATCTGCTCGATGCGGCCGCGACGCATGACCGCGATGCGGTCCGCCATCGTCATCGCCTCGGTCTGGTCGTGCGTCACGTAGAGCGTGCCGACGTGCAGCGTCCGGGTGATCGACGAGATCTCGGCGCGCAGGTCGGCCCGGACTGCGGCGTCCACATTGGACAGTGGCTCGTCCAGCAGCAGGGCGCCCGGCTTGCGCACGATGGCCCGCGCCATGGCGACCCGCTGCCGCTGGCCGCCGGAGAGCTGGATCGGCTTGCGGTGCAACAGTTCCTCCACCCCGACCAGCCGGGCGACCTCGGCGACCTGGGTGGCGATGGTGGCGTCGTCGACGTGCTCGGTGTGCAGCGGGAAGGCGATGTTCTGCCCGGCGGTGAGGTGCGGGTACAGCGCGAAGTCCTGGAAGACCATGGATACCCGGCGATCGCGGGCGCCCGCCTCGTCGACCGGGCGGCCGCCGAGCCACACCTCGCCGGAGGTGGCCGTCTCCAGACCCGCGACGATGCGCAGGATGGTGCTCTTGCCGCAGCCGGTCGGACCCAGCAGGGTGACGAATTCGCCCTCGGCGACTTCGAGGTCCACCCCGTCCACGGCGACCGTCCCGTCGGCGTACACCTTCGTTACGCCGGACAGGGCGATCGCGGCCACCATTCGTCTATCTGACTCCCGCCGCCGACATGACGCAAGCATCGATACCCGCACGTGATCAATCGACATTTTCGGGAACGCGAAGGGTAACTGTTGTTATGCGTAACGTATTTCGCGGGAGCTAATCCGCCGGCGATTTCACGTGAGAATTCACGTGCATCGCTCACCGGAAAGGGGGGCGGCAATGCCGGGTGCCGACGCTCGCGCGGGCGTCCCGGGTGCGTGCTGACGCACACAGAGACATCGACCACGGTGCTACCGTGCCCGGATGACCGATCCAACCGCGGCCTGGGCCGCGCTGATGCGGGTACACGCGACGCTCGTGCCGGCTCTGGACCGGGAGCTGCAACGGACGCACGGGCTGCCGTTGACGTGGTATGACGTGCTGGCCGAACTCGACGAGGCGCCACATCGCCGGTTGACGATGGGTGACCTGGGCGACGTCGCCATGGTCAGTCGCAGCAGGGTCAGCAGGGTGGTCGACGAGCTGGTGGACGCGGGCCTGGTCACGAAGGAGTCCAACCCGGCAGACGGCCGGTCGGCATACGCGGTCGTCACCACGCAGGGGCGCCGCCGGCTGCGCCAGGCGAGACCGAGCTACCTGGCCGCCGTGGAGCGCGGGTTCACCGCGAACCTGTCGATCCGGGAGGCCGAGACTGTCGCGCGGGCGCTGGGCAAAGTGCTGGCGGCGGGCGGACCGGACGACTGACCGCGTACCGTCGGGGTTGTGAAGCTGAAGTTGGACCTCCACGACATCTTCAATCGCGGCCAGGACATCGACCGGGCCCTGCGCGGCATCATCGATGAGGCGATCGCGAAGAAGGCGACGCTGGTGGAGATCATTCCCGGCAAGGGGTCCGGCCAGCTCAAGAAGCGCGTGCTGCGATTTCTGGATCAGAAGGAGATCCGGCAGCTCTACCACCGGGTGGAGAAGGACTCGCAGAATTGGGGACGGTTGTTCGTCCATTTTCGGCATAAGTAGCGGCGAATTCCCCATTCGATCTGGATGGGGTGATCCGTTCCGGTGTGCCGACCATTACGCGCGGCGCTGGCCCTGACACCGGTGTCAAGGTTTACCGTTGGAGCATGCGGATCGGGGAGCTGGCCGAGCGGGCCGGTACGAGCGCCAGGTCGCTGCGCTACTACGAGGCCCACGGGCTGATCGAAGCGCGGCGCGGGGCGAACGGGTACCGCGAGTATGACGAGAGCGACCTCCGGTTGGTACGGGAGATCCGCTCGCTGCTCGACATCGGGTTCGCTCTGGAGGAGACCCGGCCGTTCGTGGACTGCCTGCGTGCCGGCAACGACACCGGCTCGGTGTGTCCGGGATCCATCGCCGTGTACCGGCACAAGCTCGCCGAGCTGAACGGCTGCATCAGCCGCCTGGAGGCGGTCCGTGACCGCCTGCGGGGTGAGCTGGCGGAGGCGATCACGCAGGCCGGCTGAGCCAGCCGGGTGCAACAGAAGGCCGTAAGTAACGGAAAGGAACAACATGACCGCGAGCGTCACCGACGCCACCTTCGCCGACGAGGTTCTCGGCAGCGACGTCCCGGTACTGGTGGACTTCTGGGCCGAGTGGTGCGGGCCGTGCCACCGGATCGCACCTGTACTGGACGAGCTGGCCACCGAGTACGAGGGCCGGGCACGCATCGTCAAGCTGGACGCGGACAACAACCCGGAGACGGCGCGTAAGTACAACATCATGGCGATGCCCACGCTGATCGTCTTCCGTAACGGTGAGCCGGTCTCGCAGGTGATGGGCGCGCACCCGAAGTCCAAGTTCCGCGCGCAGCTGGACGACGCGCTCGGTTAAGGAGCGCTCGGTTAAGGAGCGCTCGGATAACGGCAGCCGAACGCGCGGTACCGGTCCGTCCGGTACCGCGCGTTTCTGTGTGTGCGCACGCTTCCGCCGGTGAGGACGTTCAGCGCATCGGCGCCCCGACGCCGTCCAGGTGCCGCAGGACCTGCCGGTACGACTGGATGAGGGTGGCGTCCCGGTACTCGATGCCGTGCTGTACGCAGTAGTCGCGAACCAGCGGCTGAGCTCGGCGCAGGTTGGGCCGCGGCATGCTCGGGAACAGGTGGTGCTCGATCTGGTAGTTGAGCCCGCCGAGCAGCAGGTCGGCCGCCGTGCCGCGCACGTTGCGCGAGGTGAGCACCTGACGGCGCAGGAAGTCCAGCCGGTCGGCGGCGGTCAGCACCGGCATCCCCTTGTGATTCGGTGCGAACGCGCAACCCATGTACAGCCCGAACAACCCCTGCTGTACGGCGATGAACGCCAGCGCCCGCAGCGGTGAGAGCACCAGCAGGACAGCGGTCGTGTACCCGATCAGGTGCGCGGCGAGCAGCACCGCCTCCACCCGGCGGTGGCGTCCCAGGCCGCGCAGCGACCGGACGCTCGACACGTGCAGGTTCAGCCCTTCGAGCAGCAGCAACGGGAAGAACAGGTACGCCTGCCGCCGGGCCAGGAACGCCCCCAGACCCCGCCGCGACCGGGCCTGCTTTCCGGTCCACACGATGGCGCCCGCGCCCACGTCGGGATCGCGCTCCTCGTGGTTGGGATTGGCGTGGTGCCGGGTGTGCTTGTCCATCCACCAGCCGTAGCTCAGGCCGACGCCCAGGTTGCCGTGCAGCAGGCCGAGGACCTCGCTGAACCGCCGGCTGCCCGACACCTGACGGTGCCCCGCGTCGTGGCCGAGGAACGCCACCTGAGTGAACGCGACGGCGAGCAGGGCGGCGACGAGAAGCTGAGCCCACGAGTCGCCGACCCAGGCGAAGAGCGCCCAGCCGCCGGCGAACGCCGCGTCGGTGAGCAGGAACCGCATCACGTAGTACCGGGGTCGTCGTTTCAGCAGGCCGGCCGCGACGATTCGCCGGGACAGCGCGGCGAAGTCGCTGCCGGCGGAGTCGCGGCTGGCCGAGTCGCGGCTGGCGGGGTCGCTGCGATTGCCTGTTACGGTCTCGGAATTGGCGCGGGTCAGGGTCGTCGAGGTCATGCCTTCGACTCTGTCCGCGACGGCAGCCCGCGGTAAGCCGGCCAGCCCCCAAGCTCACGGTGGGGTTTACCCCCCGGTCCGTGCGGGGTCCTGCGTCCCCACGCCGCCCATCGCGACCAATGCGAGAGACCGCGGTCGTCGATTGAGGAAGGGCTAGAGCCAATCGTGCCCTTCAATTTCATGCGAGCTCGGCCGGTCCTGCGGCGGGCCACGGCCTGGGCCGGCCTTGCGGCGGGCCACGGCCTCGGCCGGTCTTGCGTCCTGGGCCGGTCTTGCGTCCTGGGCCGGTCTTGCGTCCTGGGCCGGTCTTGCGTCCTGGGCCGGCCTTGCGTCCTGGGCCGGCCTTGCGGCCTCGGCCGGAAAACCGAAGCGGGGCCGGGTCGCGTTTCCGCGAATCCCGCCCCGCCTCGGTTGATGGCCAGCGACGTGACGCTGCGTCGCGCCGCTGGCCGCTTCGTCAGGTGCCAGGCTTGCGCCCGGTGCTCGGCTGCTGTTCACGCTGGCCGTCGCCGTGCATCTGGCCACCCGAGTCGCCGTGCATCTCGCCGGACATGTCGGCGCCGCGCATCGGCATCTGGTTGGACATGTCGCCCCGCATCTGCCCGGACACGTCAGACGCGCGCTGGCCGGTCTGCTCCATGGTGTTGTAGCCGGCCCGGTTGGTCATGGCCCACCGGTCCCCACTGGCCATGGCGCCAGCGTCCATCATGCGCGGCCCGGTACCCATGCGTTCCTGCGCGGGCGTGTTGGCCAGGGTCCAGATGATGAACACGTTGATCGCGATGATCAGCAGCGTCCAAATCGGATAATAAGGGATGAAGAAGAAGTTCTCGATCGCGGCCAGCGCGGCGATGGCCACGGCGACACCGCGGGACCAGCGCGAACCACTGAGCAGCGATATGGCCGTCAGCAGCATCACGCCACCGGCAACTACGTGCACGATGCCCCAGGAGTGGATGCTGTACCGGTAGGTGTACGCGGTGCTGGCGCCCCGGAAGAAGTTGGGGTCAGCCAGGGCCACGATGCCCATTAGAACCTGGAAGACGCCGGCGACCATCAGCATCGCCGACGCGAAAATCATCCCACCGCCAGCCCTGGCGGTGCGGGCGGTGCCGCTGATGTGGCTCATGGTTTTCCTCCCGAATTTCTTTCAAGAACAATCTCCACTTACCCGACATTACGGCTGCGATTCGGGGTGTGGCTTTCGAGTTGCCAACTTTCTCGGGGTCGCCCTCCATCCGGCGAGGCAAGGCAATAGTCGGGTGACGGATCCGCAGAAAAGCGCCCAAAATTCGAGCGCCGGTATGGGCCTCGTTCTGTTCGTTTGAGGTACCGGCAAAACCGGTGACGGGATCGCGCCCCTTGGGTCATCCCGTGCTCACTGAGGGCCGATGGGGCTTTCGGCCAGAGGTCAGGTTCCGGGTCGCCCGGCCGCGCGAATGCGGCACCGGAACGGATTCGGGCACCCGGGCGCACAGTCCGGCCCTGGCCACTCTCCGGGGGCGAACGCGCCCAGTGCGGCCGGAAACGCGGGCGGCCATTCCGCCCCGGGAGACGCCGCTTCCCCGGTACCGGTGCGCCAGGGCGTCTCGCCGATCGGCGGCACCGGATTTACTGCCCGATGGGTCGGTCCCAGCGCGCCGGGCCGAACGGTAGCGCCGGGTGCGGCACTGAGTACGGGATGGGCGCTGTGGGGCCACGGCATTGGGTGCGGTCGGCGCCGCCACTGTCGGCTGGGGCCCGGCGTTCCGGCTCGGCGCTGCCGGTATGGTCGCGCCGCCGCCGGCGTGGTCGTGCCTCCCTCGATATGGTCGCGCCGTCGTCGGTGTGGTCGCATTGCCGGGCAAGGGAACCAGCGCGGCCCGCAGGGCGAGTCCCTTGTGGACAGAGTCGTGGGGTACCGGTGCGGCTCGTCCTCAGTGGACGGTCCGTGATCGGGTTGATCACCCGGCCGGCGCGGGTACCAGTGATCTTGTCGTTGTCCGGGACGGCGGCGCGTGGCTCGGTAACGTACGGGGCGTGGATGGCGAGAGCGTGAACGGCGAGAGCATGGTCGGGTTCGGGTACAAGCAGGCGTGGCTGGCGATCCGCGACGGGCGGCCGGAGGCCGTGACGGACGCCCTGGGCCTGCGTGACCTGGGCCCGGTGTCCTGGCGGGACGGGATCGACCTGGCCTACCTGACCGACGACCGGGTTGTGCTGACCCCGCCGCTGCCCGGTGCCGGCAACTCCCGGTGGCTGCTGGTGACCGGCCGCTGGCTGTTCGGCCGCGGGCTGCTCGACCCCGGTGCCGCCGTGGACGTCACCGAGCTGTCCGCCACCCTGGGCACCGAGGTGCAGTTCTTCGCCACGTACCGGGTCGGGGAGGCGCACCGCTGGGAACGCGCGGTCGATGGGCGGCTGGTGCGGGCGTTCGGGTACGTGGGGGAGAGCGGCGAGGTCGTGCAGTGGCGGGGCGAGCCGGATGCCGCCGAGACCGCCATGGGCATCGCTCACGAGCCGGACGCCGGGACCGAGACCGACATCCTGGTCTCCGAGGACGACGTGATGCGGCTGGCCGGCATGTGGAGCGTGGACCCGTCCGGGCTCGGTGCGCAGCCGTCCTCTGGCCCGTTGCGGGCGGCCGCGGCGCCGTGACGGGTGCCGCGGCCGCCCGCTGGCCATGATTACGGCTGGCCGCGATCACCGTTGGCCGCGATCACCGATGGCCGTGGTCAGCGGCGCCCACCCCGGCGACGGGCCTGTTCCGCCTCGCGCAGCCGGGTCACAGTCGTGCGGCGCAGCGCCTCGACCGCCGTGGCGAGATCCCGGGCCGGACCGGGATCGTCCGGCCACGAGTGGTTGAGGATCGGTGCGACCGCTCGGGTCAGCCGCCAGAGGCCGGCGTAGTCGACGGGTTCGGGTACCTCGTCGATATCGATGATCGCCAGCACCACGTCGGCATAGCCCCGGCGGTCGTCCTGCCCGCCGCACCACGCGGGCGAGTCGTGCCACGCCTGGACGCGGGCGAAAACCTCGGCCGCGGCGGCCCGGATGTCGGCATCGAGCTGGGACGGAGTCAGGTCGGCAAGATCGAGTGGCGTCATAGGTCTATCGTACATGTGTTCGAACGATTGCGGGGGCGGTTTCGCCCCCTCGACCATGATCCGTCCCGATTTCCGCCGCTACCCGCCAGCGGCTCCGTGAGGCGTTGTCGCTCGGCCGGTCACCCGCTCTTCGGGGCGTCTCCGCCCGGCGAATCCTCACGGTGCAGCCAGGCGAGCAGGTCCGGTGCGGCCATCCGCCGGGTACGGGCGCGGTAGTCGGCCAACTCCTCGGCGGTCAGCAACTCGCGGCCGGCCCCCGAGGTGCCGCGGCGGAAGAAGGCCGCCTGGTCCTTCAGTACCCCGGACGGGTCGGGGACGTAGTTCCCCGGGTTCGATCGCATCCGATCGAACGTGGCCGCTTCCACGAGCCGGGGCCAGACCTCGTCGGGTACCGCGATGCCGAGCCGGTCCGCGAGGCGGCGCATCTCGCCGTCCAGGTCGGCGAGGAGGTCGTCGTAGTGCACGAGGACGACGTTTGGCTGGTCACGGCGCTTCCAGGCATCGGAGAGGTGCCACAGCACCCCGGGCAGGGAGTCCAGATCATCGGCCGGCTCCGGCTCCCGGGCGATCCAGCGCAGCAGCGAGTCGCGCTTCGGGCGGGGCGGCGCGGCCGGGGTCTTGCCCGGCTCCGGCTCGGGTTGCCCGCTCAGCTCGCGGATCCTGGCATGATTGAGGTTGTCGCTCTGGTGGTACAGCGAGACGGCCATGTCCAGTGGGTGCCTGGCGACCACGATGTAGGTCGCGCGAGGGTCCAGCGGTATCCCGTCCAGCGGGGTGTGCGTCTTGACGATCCGGCGGTGTTCCTGTGCGGCGAGGCGGGCGAACACCTCCTCGCGCGGCGTGATCAGCCAGTCCAGCCACGGGGAGAGCGCGGACAGCGGCTCGGGGAGCACCGGATCCTGGAACACCAGCAGCGCACAGATCATCTGCATCCAGGTCGTCCCGCTCTTCGACCGGGTACCGATGACGATGTCGCCCTGCCGGAACGGGAATCCGATCCAGCGGGCGCTGTCCTCGTCGTCGGAGCGGTACCGGATGGGCGCGTCGGCGCTCGGCTTAGGTTCAGGCACCGGTCACTCCGTCCGTCAGCTCGCGGAGGATGTCGAGGTGGCCGTTGTGGCGCGCGGTCTCCTCGATGAGGTGCAGCAGCACGAACCGCAGCGTCGGGAACTGGCCGTCACTCATCGACCGCTGACACCGGGTGTCCAGGTCCATGCCGGCGACGAGTTGCCGGTACCGCTCGGCCTGCGCGTCGTATTCGTCGAGGAGGGTGGCCAGCGGGACGTCGAGAGCGATGCGCATCTCCCGATCCGGATCCTCCTCGGTCCACGGGCCGGCGTCCTCGCGGCCGAGGAGCACTACCTCGAACCAGTAGTACTCAACCCATTTGAGGTGGCTCACCAGCCCGGGGACGGTCATCAGCGGCGAGGTCGGCAGGTGCTTCTGCCGCGCCGCCTCGTCAGACAGGCCCTCGCACTTCGCCCGTGCCGTGGCGCGGGCGTAGTCGAGCATGGCGGTCAACGTACTTCGTTCGTCCCAGGCTGCGGGCGTGTCGGTTCTGACCATGGTGGGATCCTTCCGGAGGCCGCCTGCGGCTGTCGCCCGAATTACCGTTGGCCAAACGGACGCGGTGCCGCTCTCAATGCGCGGAATTGCGCCACCCGGTCTGGCGTATAATCGGCGGTCGCAGCATCCGGTCAAATGCGATAGGGGAACCCTTGGGAAAGCCAAAGGCGGTTGCCATTATGGGTACGAACGCCTCCGGCAAAAGCAGCCTGGGAGTGACCCTCGCCAAGACTTTCGACGGCGAGATCGTCTCGGCGGATTCGCGTCAGATCTACCGCGGTCTGGATATCGGTACCGGCAAGTTGAGCGCCGACGAGATGAGCGGCGTGCCGCATCACCTGATCGACGTGGCCGACGTCTCCGAACAATTCTTCTCCCTCGCCGAATACCAGGAGATGGCGTACCGCGCGATCGATGACATCGTCGTGCGGCACCGGCCTCCGTTCATGGTCGGCGGCACCGGGCTCTACGTGCGCGCGATCGTCGAGGGCTACCGGTTCGAGGCCGCTCCCCCCGACTATGAGCGGCGGCGGCAGCTGGAGGCCATGGAGCCGGCCGAGCTGTGGTCGACGCTGGCCGGGTACGACGCCCCGGTCGCCGGGCGGTTCGATCCCCGGAACAAGCGCCGGATCATCCGGGCCATCGAGATCATTGAACACCGGGGATCGTACCCGGAGGAAATCCGCAACGAGCCCCGCTTCGAGTTCCTTCAACTCGGTCTCACCTGGCCGCCGGACGTATTGCGGGAACGGATCGAAAAGCGGTTGGCACTCCGCCTCGACGAGGGAATGGTCGACGAGGCGCGACGGCTGATGGATCGCGGAGTGACTCCGGAAATCATGGAGTCATTGGGTCTGGAATACCGGCACCTGGCGAAGCTCATCCTCGGTGGCTACCAGGACGAGAGCGAATTCTTCGAGAATCTCAGCCGGGCGATCTACCGGTTTTCCCGCAGGCAGATGTCCTGGTTCACCAAACAGAGTGCGATTGTCTGGCTTGATACCTCCGGCGACTACGTCGCCGAGGCGACCGAGCGGGTGGCCGCATTCCTGGATCGGGACTCACCCCAGAGCCGCTGACTTCGGCGGCGCTGACTTCAGAGGCGCTGACCTCGGAGGCGCTGACCTCAGAGCGGCACCTCGGCGCGGCGCGGCGTCTTAGAGACGCGCGGGCCTCAGAGACGCTGCCCGGCCGGTACCTCCTCGCCGTGCTCCGCGTAGATCATGCGACCGCCCCGCTTCGCGTCGATCGCCATGCGTATCCGGCTGGCGAGCCTGGGGGAGGCGAGGTCGTCCAGGCCGATGGCGTCGGCGTACCGGAGTTCGGTGATCTCGCCATTTTCCACCGCGATCCGGCGCAAGTCGTCGTCGCTGAGGCTCCCGCCGTCGAAGACGTAGATGATCTTGTCGCCCTCGTACTCGGCCGGCGCCCAGTCGATGACGAGCATCGGCCCGATGTGCGGGGTGATGCCCAGCTCCTCGCCGATCTCCCGCACGCACGCCGCGTACGGCGACTCGCCCGGCTCGACGTACCCGCCGGGGATGTCCCAGTGTTTCTTGTACGTCGGCCGGAGCATCAACACCCGACCGGCGGCGTCGAGGATCAGGGCGCTCGCGGCGACGCGTGGCTGGGCCATGGGCGGCAGCTCGTCTGGGATCACACTCGAAGCGTACGGCGGCCCGGCGCACTCGGGCGGGCTCCTCGCGCGCGGAGCCGTCCGGCACCAGGTAGGGCGGGGTACGCGCTGGACGCGGTGGCCGGCGATCGGAGCGGGTCGATCGGCATGGCGGACTTCGATGCGTGACGCCGGACGGTACGCTGCGGATGCGTCCGGTTACAACGTGATGTTGCGGGAGTCAGGTGCTGTGTCGACAGGAGTTGCGCGGCGTGCCGCTCGTTCCGGGGCGCCGGGCCGACCGCTGATGTCCGGTGACTCGTTGATTTCCGATGGTCTGGTCACGCTCGTCGTCTGCGGTGCGCCGCTGGCCTCCCGTACGCCCGAGTTGGTCGGCGCGTTGTCCGGCAAGGGTTGGCGGGTATCGGTGGTGGGTACGCCGGCATCCGCCGCATGGCTCGACCCGGAGGCGATCGCGCGGCAGACCGGCGAGCCGCCCCGGCTGGGCTTCCATCCACCGTCGCGACCGGGACACCCCGGCACACCCGACGCCCTGGTGGTGTGCCCGGCGACGTTCAACACCATCAACAAGGCGGCCACCGGCGTCAACGACTCGTACGCGCTCGACGTGCTGTGCGAGGCGTTGGGCACGGGGGTACCGGTGGTGGCCGTCCCGATGGTGGACGACCGGCTTTGGCGGCATCCGGCCTGGGCGGGCAGCCTGAACGTCTTGCGCGGAGCCGGTGTGCTGCTGGTCGACGTCGTCAGCGGTGGGCTGGTGCCGACACCGGTCGCCGCGGGTACCGGCGACCGGGTCGTGGCGGGCTTCGACCCGGCGTGGCTGATCGCACCGCTGGCGAGGCTCACGAGCGCCGGTTGATGGCGAGGCTCACGAGCGCCGGTTGATTCTGGGGCGCCGGCTCGCGCCGTACTCCTAAAATCTGCCGCATGCGTCGAGCGTTCCCGATCGTTGCCCTGGTTTTGTTGGCGAGCCTGGCTGGCTGTTCCCAGTCGACCGAGCATCAGAAAGCCCGGCTTTCCATCTTCCTGCGCGATGACGTGACCGACGATCAGCGCTCCGCGCTGAACAACGCGCTGCGCGCGACGCCGGACGTCCAGGGCGTCAGCTTCGAGAGCAAGGAGGAGGCGTACGAGAAGTTCAAGCAGCAGTTCAAGGACGCCCCGGACCTCGTCGCGCAGACGGATGCCGACAGCCTGCCCGGGTCGTACCAGGCAACGATCACCGACGGTTCGCTCGCCGAGGCCATCGAGTCGACGTTCGTCGGCAAGCCCGGTGTGCTGGACATGTCCGTCGACCTGACGCTGACCAAGGTGCCGGCCACCGAGGGTGTGGTGGTGCGGGTCAGTCCGGACATCACCGCCGACCAACGCACCGCGCTCGAACGGGCCATCCGCGCGCTACGGCAGGCGAAGCCGGCCAGATTCGAGTCAGCGGACGCGGCATATGCCCGGCTCAAGGAGGCGTGCAAAGGCCAGCCGGCCCTGGCGAAGGCGCTCCGCCGGGACGCGCTGGGGCCGTCGTACCGGTTCTCGTTCACGTTCACGAAGAGCGCGGCCGGAGACCCGCCGGGCATCACGCTCGGCCGGCTCGCGGGGGTCGACGACGTATTCACCGTGCCGGTGTCGGCTCTGTAACGCTCAGGCGACTTGACCCGCACCCTCGGGTACGGGTTTACCGTTTCGGTCATGCGGGTGGGTGAGCTGGCACGCCGGACCGGTACGACGATTCGGGCGTTGCGGTACTACGAGTCGCTGGGGCTGGTGATGCCGCAACGCCTCGACAACGGCTACCGTGAGTATCCGTCGATCGCGGTCGAACTCGTCGAGCAGATCCAGACACTGACGGCGCTGGGCTTGCGGGTCGAGGACGCCCGCCCGTTCGTGGAGTGTCTGGCCGACGGCCACGATGAGGGCGACATGTGCCCGGCGGCGTTGGCGACCTACCGGCGCAGCATCGTCGACCTCGACGAGCGCATCGCGCGCTTGGCGGCACAACGGGACAGTTTGCGGGCGCGGCTGGACGCCGCGGCTGGTCGGGGCATCGGCGTCGACGACCGCGGCCCGGTGGCCTCGATCCCGCATCGGGACCCCGAGGAACTGATCGGCCGCCGGGTCGGGGTGCTCAGGTTCGCTGCCACCGATGGTGGCACCGTCGACCTCGGAGACTCGGGTTGCGGCCTGAGCATCGTCTTCGTGTACCCGCTGACCGGCCGGCCCGGCGTCGATCTTCCCGACGGGTTCACCGAGATCCCCGGTGCCAGGGGCTGTACGGAGGAGACGTGTGGGTTCCGCGACCACCACCGGGACCTGCTCGACGCCGGGGCCGCCCGGGTCGTCGGCCTGTCCGCGCAGTCCAGCGGGTACCAGCGGGAACTGGTTCACCGACTGCGGCTGACCTATCCGCTGCTGGCCGACCCGCGCCTGACGGCCGCCCGCGCGCTCGGACTGCCCACCTTCACCACCGGCGGGATGACGCTCTACCGCCGGCTTACCCTCATCGTGGCCGACGGCGTTGTCGAGCACGTCTTCACGTCGATCCCGAACCCCGCCGACCATGCCGAGGCAGTCCTTGCCTGGCTGAAGGAAAGGAACGCTCGATGACCCGCGCCCTCGCCGGAGACTTCGACTACGACACCAAGGGCGCCGGCTACGCCGTCCATCGGCGCCCCGACCCGCGCATCGCCGCGATGATTCACGCGGCGCTCGGTGACGCGCGCACCGTACTGAATGTGGGGGCCGGCGCGGGATCGTACGAGCCGATCGACCGGTACGTCGTCGCCGTCGAGCCCTCCGCCGGAATGCGCGCCCAGCGCCCGGCCCAGGCCGTCCCGGCGATCGACGCCCGCGCCGAGGACCTACCCTTCGACGACCGTTCGTTCGACGCGGCGATGGCCACGGTCACCGTGCACCAATGGGCCGACGCCGGCCGCGGCCTCACCGAGCTCCGCCGGGTCGCTCGTGGCCCGGTCGTCGTGCTGACCTTCGACGGCGACGCGCTGGACCGGCTGTGGCTGGCCGAGTACGTTCCCGAGCTCGTCGCGGCAGAACGGCGCCGGTACCCACCGATCGACGCGATCGCCGCGGCCATCGGCGGCAGCTGCGACGTGCACGAGGTGCCGATTCCGATCGACTGTGTCGACGGGTTCACCGAGGCGTACTACGCCCGCCCCGAACGGTTCCTCGATCCGCGTGTCCGCGCCGCCCAGTCGGCATGGGGCTTCGTCGACGACGCGGCCATCGAGCGTTGCGTGGAACGGCTTCGCACCGACCTGAGCCGGGGCGCCTGGGACGAGCGATTCGGGCACCTTCGCGGCCAGCCCGAGTTCGTCGGGTCGTTGCGGCTACTCGTCGGGCGGCCGTGACGGTTCGCTGTCTTGCCATCGTGACGAGTGACCGCCCCGGAGCCCGGGGCGGTCACTCGACCCTACGGTTCGCGTGGAAGCACGCTGTCGACTCCCGCCAGACCGGCCACCGCGGACTTGATCGCTTCCCAGTCCGATCGGTCATTCGTCGCGACCCACAGCGACTCGCGTAGGTTCCCCGGCTTGGTCGCCGCGATGATTTCCGGGGCGTCGCATTCCTGGGCAGTGAACCGGGCCCATGCCTGGGTACGCGTCTCCAGCGTCACACCGAGATAACCCGGCACCGTGGCCAGCCGCTGCTCGATTGCCGAACGTTCGGCAGTGGTCGAGTTCAGGGTGAGATAGACGATCGTGGTCGCCCGCGAATCCACCGCCGGCAGCGTCGGGCATCCGCCGCCCGCCGCGACGGGCTGCGCCGAAACGCCGCCGCGATCGAATTCGTGTACCGCGGCCGTACTGCTCAACGCGATCGTCGCGACGGCAGCGATCGCGGCGGCAGTTCGTGACCGCCGTCGGCGTCGCCCTGCCAGCGCGCGGATCGACGCGGCCGGTGGCAGGCGGACGTCGGTGAGACCGTGGTCGAGGTCGTTCAGTGCGTCACGAAGTGGAGATGACATCGGAGTCCTCTCTCGTAGGTTCGTCGGTGAGCAGTTCGTTGAGCCGGGCGCGACCGCGGGACAGGTACGCCTTCACCGTGCCGACCGGCATCCCGGTGTCTCGCGCGATGTCGGCGATCGGCTGTTCGAAGAGGTGGTGCAGGACCACCACGAGACGCTGGGCCTCGGGCAGGTCGCGCAGTGCGGCCATCACGGCGACGCGGTCGGGATTCGGTCCGGCGGTGGTCGAATCGGTTACCAGCAGGGCGCGTACCCGCAGACGGCGGCGGATCCGGTGCCACCGGTTGATTGCCAGGCGGGAAGCCACCATGCGGACCCAGGCTTCCGGATCTTCGTAGTCGGCGACCCTCGACCAGCGCTGCCAGGCGCGGACGAACGCTTCCTGCGTCAGGTCCTGCGCTTCGGCCGGGTCGCCGGTCAGGGCATAGACGTGCAGCAGGACGCGGCGCGACGTCGCCTGGTAGAACTCGTCGAAGTCAGCGGTGCGGTGTCGAATCGGCATCGGGGCCTCCCACGAATAGACACACGCGCGGGGAGAAGGCGGTTACACCGGTACCCGACATTCCCGGGCCACGGTCGAAACGCCAGGGCCGGAACCCAGCAACGGGTACCTCCAACAGGCGCTGGAATGATCGACATCCGGATGTACCGAGAACAGTGATTTTCGAAGCCCCGTAAGATCTGGTCAATGGGGTGGGAGGCACTTGGGCAGTGGGGTGAAGACGTCTCGCGCGTCGAACGGCTCGCTGGCGGAGTGGCCAACGACGTGTGGAGCGTGCGCGTCAACGGGCAGCTCGCGGTCGGTCGTCTCGGTGCCAGGAGCGACGCTGATCTCGCGTGGGAGACCGAGCTCCTCGTCTACCTCGACCGTGAAGGTCTGACCGTGCCGGTGCCGATCCCGACGACGGACGGCCGGCTCTTCGCCGACGGTCTGGTGGTGATGACCTATCTGGATGGCGGACCGCCCGAGACGCAGGCCGACTGGCGCCGTGTGGCCGGCACGCTCCGCGAGTTGCATCGGTTGACGCAGGGCTGGCCGCAGCGCCCAGGGTGGCGGTCGTCGACCGACCTCCTGCACGCCGAGACCGGGACGAAGATCGACCTGGGCGCGATGCCCTCGGAGGGCGTTGCTCGATGCCGAGCAGCATGGGCGCGATTGTCCGGACGTCAGACCTGCGTCGTGCACGGCGACCCCAATCCTCGCAACGTCCGCATGACGGCGAATCGGGTCGCGCTGATCGACTGGGACGAGTCGCACGTCGACGTCCCCGACCTCGACCTTGTGCTGCCCGACAACGCCGCCGGCCTCGACGACGGCGCGCACGACATCGCCGCTCAAGCGTCGGCCGCATGGGAAGCCGCCGTCTGCTGGGACGACGACTACTCAGTCAGGCGGCTCGCCGAAGTTCGACCCCTCTGAGAAACGCATTCGACGAATGGGGCTATTGGCGGTCGACTGCGCACATCCGCCGCGAGGCGGGCGTGAATCCAGGTCCGGCGCTTCGGGCGAACTGCTCGACGCGTTGGTGGTCGACAAGGCGCGGCGGGTGGTGGGAGCGGCTCGTCGGCGCTACCTCGGCGGCAGGTCAAATCCGACACTCCGCGCATGTATGGCGAAAGGCGAGTCGCGGATCGCCCCCGCAAAACCGCAGGTCACAGCCTCGCGGTAGTCGGCGGAACGCGGTCATTGGCGGCTTGGCTGCCAGAGTTTGCGCAGGCCAGCGTATGTGCGGGATAGAGAGTTCACCCGCGTGTTCGTGCGCCCGGCAGGATTCGAACCTGCGACCTTGAGATTAGAAGTCTCCTGCTCTATCCACTGAGCTACGAGCGCGCGGTGCCGACAAAGGTTACCGCCAGTTCGCGGTCTGCTTAATCGGGTTCCGGTACGGCGTCAACTCAGCCGGTACGCCTTGATCATCTTTGTCCGGGAATGTCGATCTGATCGGTACTCTTCTCGCGGATGCGGACCAACCGGATTCATTCGAGGACTTTTCGTCTTCACATCAAGCTACTAAGTTGCTGACCGTGCAGGTGACGAGCGCCACGTTTCTTCCCATCCTGGTGTCGCCCAGCGATCGTGCCTACAGCGAACGGAACGTACTGGACGAGTACTTCGACGACCTCGCTGTGGCCTACAGCGTGGGGCCGCCGTACGGGGAGCGGCTGATCACCTGGGCTGACCTGGAGCGCATCGACCTGTCCCGGCGTGACCTGCGCCGGCGGGCCGCCAACAACCTCGACTCCATGCTCGACACCGTGCGCATCCACGGGCAGCCGCCCGCGCTGATGCTCTCCTTCCAAGGGCTGGAGTCGAGCCTCGTGCTGGCCGACCCGTTCTGGGACAGTCTCGAAGGGTCGGTGCCCGGCGAGCTGGTGATAGGGGTGCCGGCCCGAGATGTCGTGATCATGACAGGCTCCGCCTCGCAAGCCGGGATCGCGAAGGCGAGGCGGGCGGTCGACCGGGTGTTCTTCGCGGGCGGACCCCATCTGCTGGTACAGGAACTGCTGGTTCGCCGCCGCGGCGACTGGGAGGTGTACTGACCCTCACGCCGGCAGGTAGGCGCTCACCCAGCGGTCCAGTTCGTCGAAGACGCGGCCCCGCACCGTGGGAGCGGACAGGGTCAGGTCGTGCAGGCCACCGTCCACCCGAACGATCGTCACGTGCCGGCCGAGCCTGCTCGCGTACTGCGCGATGTGCTCGACATCGAGAACCGCGTCGGCGTGCATCGCAGCCTCGGCCCACGACTTGCCGCGGTAGGTCTTCGTCGAGCAGGCGACCAGGATCGGCGCCGGGATCGACAGGCCCGCCTGGAGCTCGGCCTGCGCGGTGCGGATCGCGGTCAGCCACGCCGCCCGTACCGGGAAGCTCTCCAGGGGTTTCCAGGTCAGGTCGTAGGCCCACTCGCCGTGGTGCGTGGAGTGGATGCTGTGCCCGTACGCCAAGGACACCGAGCTGCGCACCTTCGCGTACGGGCGCATCCGGGCCAACGCCGCGTAGGCGGGGCCGGCGGTGCGCCGGAGCAGCGGCGACACGTTGATTTCGAAGAACGGGCTGTTGAGGAACATGCCGTCGACGATTCCGGCGTCGCGGACCCGGTGCGCCCACAGCGGCGTGATGAGTCCCCCGGTGGAGTGCGCGTTGACGAGCAGTTGTCGGTGTCCGTCCTCATCCCGGATGATCCGTGCCGCCTCGTCCAGTTCCGGGAAGTACTCGCTGATGTCCCGTACGAAGTTCGGGGTCTGGTGGGGGAGCAGGCTGCGGCCGTACTTGCGCAGGTCCAAGGCGTAGAAGTCGAAGCCGCGCTCGACGTAGAAGTCGGCGAGGTGCTCCTGGAAGAAGTAGTCGACGTAGCCGTGCACGTAGAGGACGGCGCGGTCGGTCTTGGCGGGGGCTCTCCTGCTGACCAGGGTCGCGACGACCGGGCCCTCGTCGTCGGTGCCGAGGTCGATCGTGCGGCGCTGGTAGGGCGCGCCGAGGATGTCGGTCTCCACGAGCATGGACGCTACCGCGAAAAATCTCTGGCTCGTGCGGCCGGCGCCCGACGTTGAGTTTCAGGTGGTTTGGGCGCGTTCTTATAACAGATCCACGGGGGTACGGGCTGGTCGTCCACAACCACCCTTCCTGTCCACAGATCGGTACCGGCCCTGTCGCGCGGTACCCGCCCGCCGGCCAGCCTTGGACGCGAGTCGATACGCCGACCGCCAACCAAGCGCCCGGGCCGTCCGCCGGATCCACCCGGGCCCGCCTGAGGAGGAGACGAGATGTTCGATACCCCGGTCACCATCGTCGGCAATGTGCTGACCGCGCCCGAGTGGCGCCGCACCACGGTCACCGGCACGTTCGTGGTGTCTTTCAAGGTGGCGTCCAACTCCCGACGCTACGACCGCGAGCACGGCAAGTGGGTCGACGGGGACAGCCTTCGGGTCCGCGTCGTCTGCTGGCGCCGGCTCGGAGAAAATGTCTCCCTCTCGGTGCAGTTGGGCGATCCGGTCATCGTGCACGGCCGGCTCTACAGCCGCGACTGGACCGACGATCAGGGCAATCGCCGCACCTCGTACGAGCTGGACGCGCTCTCGGTAGGGCATGACCTGTCGCGTGGTGTGGACAAGTTCGCCCGGCGGAAGGCGGCCGGCTCGACCGAGGTCGTCAACGATCCGGTGGACGCCACGGCGGTGGGCGGCGAGCTGACCGAGGAGATGGACGATCCGGGCCGCCCGGACGACCTGCCGCCCGACAACGAGCTGTTCGACAACTTCGACCCCGCGGTCTTCGACACGTCGCCGGCCGGGCCGCCGGCGGCCGCCGCTTCGGACGAAGACTCGTTGGCCGGCGCGGGGCGGTGAGGGACGCGGGGAGGCGTCCGGCGCCGGCCGCCTCCCCGCCGCCAACCTCCGGGGCTTTGCCGATCGGGCCGGTGGATAGGCTTTCGGGCGGATCAGGGGAGGCACGATGGCGAAGGCGCCCGTCACACACTGGACCCGGCCGTCCCGCCGGGCGATCGGGCTCGCCGCGGCCCACGCGGGCGGCCTGCTCGCCGGCGCGGCCCTGGATGCCGCGTTCGGCGACCCGCGCCGGTTCCATCCGGTGGCCGGGTTTGGGCGGGCGGCGACCGCCCTGGAGCGCCGGTGCTACGCCCCCGATCGGGCCGCGGGCGCGCGGTTCACCGCGATCGCGGTGGGGGTGCCGGTGGCCGCCGGCATCGCGGCCACCCTGGCGACCCGGCGGCACCCGTGGATCCGGGCCGGGCTGGTGGCCGCGACGACCTGGGCGGTGCTGGGCGGCACCTCGCTGCGCCGGGAGGCGACCACGCTCGCGGACGCCCTCGACGCCGGGGATCTGCCGGCCGCCCGAGAGCGGCTGCCCCACCTGTGCGGTCGCGATCCGTCCACTCTGGACAATGCCGGCCTGGCGCGTGCGACCGTCGAGTCGGTCGCCGAGAACACGTCCGACGCAGTGGTGGCGCCACTGGCCTGGGGTGCGCTGACCGGCCTGCCGGGACTGTTGGGATACCGGGCGGTCAACACCCTGGACGCGATGGTCGGGCACCGGTCGCGCCGGTACCGGGACTTCGGCACCGCCTCCGCTCGCCTGGACGACGTGGCAAACCTGGCGCCGGCGCGAGCGACCGCGGCACTGACGGTCGCGACCGCACCGGTCGCCGGCGCCAGTTCGCTGGGAGCGCTGCGGACCTGGCTGCGCTACGGCGGCCGGCATCCCAGCCCGAACGCGGGGCAGTGTGAGGCCGCGATGGCCGGGGCACTCGGCATTCGTCTCGGCGGGCTCAACGTCTACCACGGCCGGGTCGAGGAGCGGCCCGCACTCGGCGACGGCCGGACGCCGGAGACGTCGGACATCCGGCGGGCGGCGCGGCTCTCCGGCGCGGTGGCGACCGCGGCGCTCGCGATGGCCGTGGGGCACGCGGCTGCTCGCCCATGGCGCCGTGCGCTGATCGCTCGGGCGGTGCGCACGGTCTCGGCCCGGCGGGCCCTGGCGGGGCGGGCCGTTGCTCGGCGGACGCTGGATCGGTCAGCGCTGGATCGGTCGGCGCTGGATCGGCCGGCGCTGGGTCGGTCGACGCCGGACCGGTGGGCCCTGGCTCGGCCGGCCCCGGACCGGCGGCGGTCGCGATGACCGGCGGTGGCCTGCTGGTCGCGGGCACCAGTTCGGACGCGGGCAAGAGCGTCGTGGCGGCCGGGATCTGCCGCTGGCTGCGGCGGCGCGGAGTGCGGGTGGCGCCGTTCAAGGCGCAGAACATGTCCAACAACTCGGTCGTGGCGCTCGACGGCGGGGAGATCGGGCGGGCGCAGGCACTCCAGGCCGCCGCGTGCGGGCTCGAACCCAGCGTCCGGTTCAACCCGGTGCTGTTGAAGCCGGGCAGCGACCACACGAGCCAGGTGGTGCTGCGCGGTCAAGCGGTCGGCCGGCTGGGCGCGGCCACCTTCACCGAGCGGCGGCCCGAGTTGGCCCGGGTCGCATTCGAGACTCTGGCCGAACTGCGCGCCGAGTTCGACGTGGTGATCTGCGAGGGTGCCGGGAGTCCGACCGAGATCAACCTCCGGGACGGCGACTTCGTCAACCTGGGCCTGGCCCGGCACGCGGAGCTTCCGGTCGTCATCGTCGGCGACATCGATCGCGGCGGGCTGTTCGCCGCGTTCTTCGGCAGCGTCGCGCTGCTCGCCCCGGAGGATCAGGCGTTGATCGCCGGCTTCGTGGTGAACAAGTTCCGGGGCAGCCAGGAGTTGCTCCAGCCCGGCCTGGACCGGTTGGCAAAGCTGACCGGCCGCCCGGACTTCGGCGTTCTGCCGTGGCATCCACAGCTGTGGCTCGACACCGAGGACTCACTGTCCGCAGTGGACGGTCGGCTGGTCGGTCGCCCGGATCCGCCGATGGGCGACGAGTGGCTGCGCGTGGCCATCGTCCGGCTGCCGCGCATCTCCAACTCCACCGATGTCGAAGCGCTCGCAACGGAACCGGGCGTGGCGGTCCGGCTGACCACCTCGGCGGCCGAGATCGCCGAGGCGGATCTCGTCATCCTGCCCGGCAGCAAGTCCACAGTGGACGACCTGAACTGGTTGCGCCGCACCGGACTCGAAGCGGCCGTGCGCGCGCATGTCGCGGCGGGCAAGCCGCTGATGGGCATCTGCGGTGGGTTCCAGATGCTCGCCACCACGATCGACGACGACGTGGAGAGCGGCGACGGCCTCGTCGAGGGACTCGGCCTGCTGCCGGTCGAGGTCGCCTTCGCGCCGGTGAAGACGCTGGCTCACTCGGCCGGCCGGGCACTCGGTGCGGAGGTGCACGGGTACGAGATCCATCTCGGCCGGGTATCGGCGAGCGGAGCAGCGCCGTTGATCGAGCCCGGCGAGGGTGCCCGGGTCGGCAACGTCTTCGGTACCCACTGGCACGGCACGTTCGAGTCCGACGGCTACCGGCGCGCGTTCCTGACCGAAGCGGCCCGCTTGGCCGGGCGTCACGGCTTCAGGGTCGCCACCGACACGGACTTCGCCGCCCGCCGCGAGAGCTTCCTCGACCTGCTCGGCGACCTGGTCGAACAGCATCTGGACACGGACGCGCTCTGGCGGCTCATCGAGTCGGGGGCGCCGGCCGGGTTGCCGTTCCTGCCACCCGGAGCTCTGTGACGATGCGCGTCGAGAGGTTCGACAACCTGGCCGTCGCGGTCCTGCGGGCACCGGCCCGGCTGGGTGCGGTCCGCGTGGTGGCCGTGGACGGACCGACCGGCGCGGGCAAGACGACCTTCGCGGAGCGGCTGGCGGGAGCGTTGTCGGCGGCCGGTGCCACGGTCTCGGTGGTGCACACCGACGACCTGCTCGACGGCTGGGGCGATCAGTTCACCTTCTGGCCTCGGTTGGCGGAGGGGGTGCTCGATCCGCTGCGCGAGGGCCGTCCCGGCCGGCACCCGGTGTACGACTGGGGCCAGGGTCGGTTCGACGCGACGCGTGAGGTGCCGGTCGCGGATGTGTTGATTGTCGAGGGGACCACCACGACGCGGCCCGAGGCGCGTGGCCAACTGTCGCTGTCGGTGTTTGTCTCCGCACCCGCCGACCTGCGCCTGAATCGTGTCGTGGCCAGGGACGGCGCCGCCGTACGGGAGCCGTTGCTGCGGTGGATGGATGCCGAGGCCGAGTACTTCGTTGCGCACCCGAGCCATGATTGGGTGGACGTCCTCATAGACGGGGCGTCGGAGCTGGGGCACGATCCGAGTAACGAATTCGTTCGATTGCCGCGACCGGGGGATGACGATGACTGAGACCGCACCGGTGCGCCGACGCGTGGTTTTGACCAGCATCAGCTCACGTGCCTGGGAACACCCGGCGGACCGGGGAGCCCTGACCGCGCTGCGTGAATTGCGCGGCTTCGACCAGGTACTCAAGATGCTCTCCGGGCTGTGGAGCGAGCGTGGCTGGCGGCTGCAATACCTGGGCGGTGCGATCCGGGCCGACCACCGTCAGCATCCACGGGTTCACCGACTGTTCGCGGAGGCCGCGGCGACTCTGGACATCGCCACGCTGCCCGAGCTCTACATCGAGTTCTCACCGAACCTCAACGCCAGCTGTGTCGGCATGTCCACCCCGTTCATCGTGGTCACCAGCCGGGCGGTCGAGCTGTTCGACGACGACGAACTGCGTTACGTGCTCGGCCACGAGCTGGGTCACCTGGTGAGCGGGCATGCCGTGTACCGGACGATGATGGCCATCCTGAGCCGCATGGCGCTCAACCTGGCCTGGCTGCCGATCGGCTCGATCGCGCTGCGGGCGATCATCGTGGCGCTGCACGAATGGTGGCGCAAGGCTGAGCTGTCCGCTGACCGGGCCGGGCTGCTGGCCGGTCAGGACCCGGCCGCGGCGCTGCGGGCGCACATGAAGCTGGCCGGGGGTGGCGACCTGTCGGAGATCGACACGGCCGCGTTCCTCGACCAGGCCACCGAGTACGACCGTGGCGGCGACCTTCGCGACAGCCTGCTCAAGCTGCGCATGGTGGCGTTCCTGACCCACCCGCTGCCGGTCGCCCGTGCCGCCGAGCTGCGGCACTGGATCGACCAGGGCGAATACCAGCGGATCCTGGGCGGCGACTACCCGCGCCGGGAGAACGACGGCGACGCCTCGCTGTCCGACGACGTGAAGGCCGCGGCCGACGAATACCGCAGCGCCTTCAACCGGTCGCAGGACCCACTGGTCGGGCTGCTGCGCAAGCTGGGCGACGGCGCCTCCGGCATGGGGGAGTGGGTCGGCGCGGGCGCCGGCCGGTTCCGCGACTGGATGGGCGGCCGTCGTTCCGGGACAAACGGCGCGGCCGACGAGCCCCCGGGCACGGGCGGTCCGTCGGATCCGGAAAACTGAGTCGGCGTCCGCGGCGACGAAACCGCTCTGAGCTGGGCATTGGCTAGCCGGGCGGGGGACTGGCCGGTGGCGGCGAGGTAATCAGCGCATACGATCGCGGGCATGACCGAAGCTGACCTCCGTGATGCCGTGACCCGGGTGCTGCCCGGGGTGACCGAGGACCTGATCCGGCTCGCCCGGATCCCGGGGATCGCCTTCGCGGGCTTCGACCACACCCCGGTCGAACGCTCCGCCGAGGCGGTCGCGGACCTGCTCAGGGGCGCCGGCCTGCCCGACGTCCGCATCGTGCGCGAGGGCGGGCAGCCCGCCGTGATCGGCCGCCGCCCGGCCCCACCCGGGGCGCCAACCGTCCTGCTGTACGCGCACCACGACGTCCAGCCGGTCGGCGACCTCAGCCAGTGGCGTACCGAGCCGTTCGAGCCCACCGAGATTGACGGCCGGCTCTACGGCCGGGGATGCGCCGACGACAAGGCCGGTGTGCTGGCGCATGTCGCAGCCCTGCGAGCGTTCGGTGACGACCTGCCGGTCGGCGTCGTCGTCTTCGTGGAGGGCGAGGAGGAGTTCGGCTCCGAGTCCCTGGAGGACATGCTGCGCACCTACCGCCACGAGATCGCGGCCGACGTCATCGTGATCGCCGACTCGGGCAACTGGGACATCGGCGTACCCGCGCTGACCACCAGCCTGCGCGGCCTGGTCAACGTGTTCGTGGACGTCGCGACACTGGACCACGCCGTACACAGCGGCATGTACGGCGGCGCCGTACCCGACGCGCTGACCTCGCTCTGCCGGCTGCTCGCGACGCTGCACGACGATGCCGGCGACGTGGCGATACCCGGGCTGGTCAGTACCGCCGCATCGCCCCTGGACTACCCGATCGACCGGTTCCGTACCGAGTCCGGAATCCTCGACGGAGTCGACCTGATCGGCACCGGCCGGCTGGTGGACCGCGTGTGGACCAAGCCGACGGCGACCGTGCTGGGCATCGACGCACCGGCGACCGGCGCGGCACCCAACGCCCTGGTGCCGACGGCACGCGCCAAGGTCTCGGTACGCCTGGCCCCGGGCGACGATCCGGACAAGGCGTTCGAGGCCATCAAGTCGTACCTCGAGGCCAGCGGCCCGTGGGGCGCCAAGGTCACGGTCACCCTGGAGCAGGGCGGCGCGCCCTTCGTCGTGCACGCCGAAGGCCCGGCATATGACGCCGCCCGGGCGGCCTTCCGCACTGCCTGGGACGGCGTCGACCCGGTGGACATCGGGGTCGGCGGTTCGATCCCGTTCATCGCCACGTTCCAGGAGCTGTTCCCGGCAGCCTCGGTACTGGTCACCGGGGTCGAAGACCCCGACTCTCGCGCGCACGGGCCGAACGAGAGCCTCCACCTGGGCGAGTTTGCCCGGGTCTGCCTGGCCGAGACGCTGCTGCTGGAGAATGTCGCGAAGTTCGTGCGGCCGGCTGCGGGCTGATGATAGTGTTTCGAACATGCGTACGAAGGAATCGATCGAGCGGCTGGATGCCGCCGTGCGTGCACTCGGCGAGGTAGATCTCGCCGACTGGTCCGACGCGACCCTGCGCGGGCACCTGGATGAACTGTCTGCCGTGTTGTGCCAGGTCGATGATGAGCTGTCCCGGCTCGCCGACGCGGTTCGCGCTCGGGGATTCCGAGTTGAGGAGAAGGCGGTGGAGCGGGTCGAGGTGATACTCGCGGCCTGACCCGGTCGCGAGGCCGGCTCGCTCGGTCGGGTCGCTCGGTCGGGTTGCGACGAGCCGCTAACCCGGCCATGCGGCCGGACCGCGCCCGCGTGGCCGCCTGGCCGGACCGCGCGACCGGATCGCCAGACCGGGCCGCCAGGCCGAACCGCCGGACGGGGCGGGCACGTCTCAACGACCGTGCCCGCCCCGCCGTTCCAGCGATCGTTCCGGCTCACTCCCGCGGCCCCGTCAAGCGCCCTTCCCGGCCCGCCGGGAAGGGTCGAGTTCGCCGGGGGGACCGGAAGTGTCGGGGGCGGCTGCGAGGATCCAGCTATGCAGTTCGTGGAGCTAGCCGCCACCTCCGCCGCCGTCGCCGCCACGTCGGCCCGGCGCGGAAAGATCGATCTTCTTGCCGCCGCCCTGCGCGGCCTGGCCCCGGAGGAGATCGAGGCCGGCGCGGCCTACCTTGCCGGCGAGCTTCGCCAGCGCCAGATCGGAGTCGGCTGGGCCGCCGTGCGCGACGCGCCGCCGCCCTCCGAGCAGGCCACGCTGACCGTCGCCCAGGTCGACGCGGCGCTGGCCGAGATCGGGGAGCAGTCGGGCGCCGGTTCCCAGGCCCGGCGTCGCAGCCTGCTCGGCGCGCTATTCGGCGCCGCCACCGCCGACGAGCAGAGGTTGCTGGTCGGGCTGCTCTCCGGCGAGGTGCGCCAGGGCGCACAGGCGGGTCTGCTGGCCGACGCGATCGCCCGGGCGGCCGGCGTGGCCGTCGCCGAGGTGCGCCGGGCGCTGCTGCTGTCCGGCGATCTCAAGACCGTCGCCCGGGCCGCGCTGACCGGTGGGTCGGCGGCGCTCGGCGAGTTCACGCTGCAGGTCGGCCGGCCGCTCGCACCGATGCTCGCGCAGGCCGCCGCGAGCGTCGACGCCGCGCTGGAGGCCACCGGCTTCCCGGCCGCAGTCGACGACAAGCTCGACGGCGTCCGGATCCAGGTGCACCGGTCGGGCGACGATGTCGCCGTCTACTCGCGCAGCCTGGCCGACATCACCTCGCGGATGCCCGACGTCGTGGCCGCCGTCCGCGCGCTGCCCGCCAGACAGATCGTGCTCGACGGGGAGGCCGTGGCGCTGGACCCGACCGGGCGCCCCCGACCGTTCCAGGAGACGTCGGCACGGGCCGCGCGCCGGGCCGGTCAGGTGGCGGGAGCCGGTAAGGCGAAGAGGACCGGCGACGTGAGCGAGCCCACCGGGGCGGACGGGGCCGACCGGGCGGCGGAGGCGGCCTCCCCCGACGTGTTGACGCCGTACTTCTTCGATCTGCTGCACCTCGACGGCGCGGACCTGCTCGACGAGACCGGACAACGGCGCTGGTCGGTGCTGGCCAAGGCCCTCCCGAGCGGGCTGCTGGTGGGCCGGCGGATGGTGTCCACGGTGGAGGAGGCCGCCGCCGCCTTCGACGCCGCGCTCACCAGCGGTCACGAGGGCGTGGTGGTGAAGGCGGCGGGCGCCGCATACGACGTGGGGCGTCGCGGCGCGGCCTGGGTCAAGGTCAAGCCACGGCACACGCTCGACCTCGTCGTGCTCGCCGCCGAATGGGGCCACGGCCGGCGCCGCGGATGGCTGTCCAACCTCCACCTCGGTGCCCGGGATCCGGCGGGCGGCGGGTTCGTGATGCTCGGCAAGACCTTCAAGGGCCTCACCGACGAGCTGCTGCGCTGGCAGACCGAGCGGCTGCTGGCCCTCGCGACCGAGCGTGGCGACTGGGTGGTGACGGTGCGACCCGAGCTGGTCGTCGAGATCGCGTTCGACGGGGTGCAGACCAGCCCGCGCTACCCGGGCGGAGTCGCCCTGCGCTTCGCCCGCGTGCTGCGGTACCGGGAGGACAAGCCGGCCGGCGAGGCGGACACCATCGACGATGTCCGCCGGTTTCACATGGTCGCCAGCGACCGCACGTAGTTGACCTGCTGGTAGATGTACTGCACCTCGTTCTGCTGGGTCGCGGGGATCCGGGCCACGTACTGGTACGGCCCGTTGCTCACGTGCACCTGCACGACGGCCCGGTAAGTGGTCTCCTTCGCGAGCAGGAACAGCAGGCTGAAGAAGGCGATGCAGAAGAACAGCGCGATCGACAGGACGATCGCCCAGGTGGGGATCTTCTGTTCGGTGGTCCACTGATCGGTGACGGTCCACTGCGATCCCCGCAGCGGGAACGTCCCGGCCGGAGTCCGGACCGTCGTCGCGGTCACCTGAATGTCGCCGATCTGCACGATCACCGGCTCGCCGGCCGGGTACGCCGCCGGCACCTCGGAGTACGTGGACGCCAGGCCCGGGTACGGGTACCGGGCTCCGGGCGGGCGGCTCGACGTCGGGAGCCCGGCGGGATCCGGCTCGGATGCGGGCGAGGCGGGCAGCGGCAGGGTCGGGGAAGGTCCGGCGGATGACGCGCCGGACAGCGGCACGGTCGACCCCCAGGGGTCGTGATACGGCGGATCGTCGTAGGGCGGGGGCCGCATCGGCTCCGGATCTACCATGACTTCGATTACACCAGCCGACTTCCAGTGCGGGAACCCGCGACTCGTCCAGAGCCGCCCGGGCCGGGCAGCGGCGCCGCCGGGCCAGGGAGGCCGCGAGGCCCGGGACAGCAACCGGGCCAAGGGAAGGGGCCGCGAACAGGGAAGGCAGCCAGGCAGGGAAGGCCGCCGGGCCAGGGGAGGCGCGGGGAGTGGTCAGACCGCCGGCGAGACCGGGGCGTCCGGGTGCTCGGCCGTGCCCAGCGCCGCCAAGTCCAGATCGCTGACCTTCGGGTGGGCCTCCCGGTACGCCGCCCAGCAGAAGCCGATCAGGGCGATGAGCGCGAAGCACCACCACTGCACGACGTAGCCCGCGTTCATCGTCGAGTCCTGGTGGTCGACTGGGATGGCGCCGAACGACGCGTTGTTGGCCGTCGGTTTCTGCGTGTTGAGGGTCACGTACCCGCCGCGCAGCGGGTACGGCACCGCACCGGCCAGCTTCTGCGGAGAGATCCGGCGCACGGTCAGCTTCCCGTCGGTGCGGATGGCCGTCTCGGCCTTGCTCTCCGGCAGGTGTACCAGCCCGACGACGGTCACCTCACCTGCCGGCGCGGGCGGTACGGCCGGCAGGGTGAGCGCGGCCCCCGACGGCGCCGGAGCCAGCCAGCCGCGGTCGACCAGTACCGCCGTGCCGTCGGCCAACCGGAGTGGATCAAGGATTTCGAAGCCGACCTGGCTGTTCAGCGTGCGTTCCCGGGCGATGATCTCGTGCCCCGGGTCGTACCGACCGGTGATCGTGACCCGGGTCCAGGCGGCGTGGTTCGCCGGCGCCTTTCCGACCGCCATGATCTGGTCGGCGGGTACCGGAGCGGCCTGGGAGGCGGCGTCGATCCGGGCGTTGGCGTCGGCGCGCTGGTGGTACCGGTCGAGCTGCCAGAACCCCAGCCCGACCATGATCGCCGCCAGCACCACCATCAGGGCGGCGAAGGCGATCCACCTGGGCGCGGCGAGGAACCGGTACACGTCGTTCAACGCTACCGGCAACGCCACCCGGCCCTGCGTTGGGTATCGTCACATTGCCGTGACCTAGGTCCATCCCTGCCGGCCAGGATCGACAAGCGTTGCCCCGCAGCCGCGAGGAGCCATCGATGAGCGCCACTCCGAGGGTCATGATCGCCGCACCCTCCTCCGGTAACGGCAAGACTGCCGTCGCCGTGGGAGTGCTGGCCGCGCTGCGTGCGCGCGGCCTGACCACCGCGGGCTTCAAGGTCGGTCCGGACTTCATCGACGCGGGCTACCTGGGCATGGCCGCCGGCCGACCGGGCCGCAACCTGGATCCCGGGCTGGTCGGCGCCGCGCGGCTGCCCGCGCTGTTCGGGCACGGCGCCGCCGGCGCCGAGATCGCGGTGATCGAGGCGACCATGGGCCTCTACGACGGCCTGTCCGGGCACACCGACGTACCGTCCAGCGCGCAGGTCGCCGAGATGCTCAAGGCGCCGGTGGTGCTGGTGGTCGACGTCGCCGCGATGGGCCAGTCCGTGGCCGCGGTGGTGCACGGCTTCCGGGTGTACGACGAACTGCTGTGGCTCGGCGGCGTGATCCTCAACCAGGTCGCCTCCGACCGGCACGAGCAGGTCCTGCGGGAGGCGCTCGACGACATCGGCGTGCCGGTCCTGGGCGCGCTGCGCCGCCGCGAGCTGTCCGGCGTCGCGCTGCCGTCCCGCGCCGACGGGCTGGTCCCGATGATCCACCGCAGCACCGACGCCACCCGGTCGCTGCGTCGCCTCGCCGAGGTGATCGGCGGCGCGGTCGACCTCGAGCAGCTGATCAGGCTGGCGCGTTCGGCACCCGATCTCGGCGGGGAGGCGTGGTCTCCGGCGGGCGCGGTCGGCCCGTGGGTGCCGCCCGGCGCCGCCGTCGCGCCGACGTCCCCGACGCCGTGGTCCGCTCCGGTGACCACGCCCGGGCCCTGGCAGCCGCCGCTCGCCGGGCCGGCCGGGGTGGGACCGGGAGCGGTCGGGCCAGGAGCGGTCGGGCCAGGAGCTGTCGGGCCGGGCGGTGCCGGAGCCGGCGTGATCGAGATCGGTGCCGGGGAGCCGGGCGCCGGCGGGTACCGACCGGTGGCGTTCGGGCCCGGTGCCGTCGGGCCGGTAACCGGAGGGCCGGTCAGCGGTGGGCCGATCAGCGGCGCGCCGGTGACCGGTGGACCGCTGCTCGCCGGCTCGGGCGCCTGGTCGTACCCGCCCGCCGCGGGTTCGCCGTCGATCCCCGCCGGTCCGGCGTCACCGGCCGGTGGGCCGCCGCCGGTGGTCGCCGGGGCCTGGCCGGTGCCGTCCGCGCCCGGACCGTCCTCGCCCGCGGTCGGGCCGGGGGCGATCATCGCCCCACCTCCCGGCAGCCCCCGCCCGATGATCGCGGTGACCGTGGGCTACGGGTACGCGGAAAACGCCGAGCTGCTGACCGCGGCCGGTGCCGAGGTGATCAGCCTCGACCCGCTGCGGGACGAGACGCTGCCCGACGGGGTGCGCGGGCTGGTCGTCGGTGGCGGGCTTCCGGAGGGGTACCTCGACGAGCTGTCCGCCAACGGCGGGCTGAACCTCGCCGTGGCGCGGCTGGCGGCCGCCGGGTACCCGATCGTGGCCGAGGGCCCCGGACTCGCCTGGCTGTGCCGGGAGTACGACGGCCGGCCGATGTGCGGGGTCATCGACGCGGCGGGGCGGACCAGTGAACACCTCGTCATCGGGTACCGCGATGCTACGGTACGGTCGGTTTCGCCGGTGTTGCCGCCGGGTACCCGCGTCGTCGGCTATAAACAACATCGTGGCCTGGTGAGCCCCCGGGCGGGTGAGCATCCCGCCTGGTCATGGCCGGGCGGAGCGCCGGAGGGTTTCGTGTCGGTTGGGCTGCACGCGTCGTACTTGTGCCTGCACTGGGCGGCCGCGCCGGAGATGGCGGTGCGGATCGTGGCGGCAGCCGCGGCGGGCGGTACTCCGTCGATGAGGTTGGCATCTTGAGTTCCGCGGCCCTGGGCGCCGGCGTCCTGCCGGTGCGGGCCTTTCCGCAGCTGACCGTGGCCACTCCCCGGCTGGACGTGCGCGGCCTGGTCGCCGACGACGCCGTCGACGTCACCGAGCTGTTCACCGACAAGCAGATCAAGCGGTGGCTGCACTTCCCGGCCGAGTCGGAGCCGATCGACGGCCTGGCCTGGTGCACGGAGCTGGCCCGGGAGCGGCGCGACAGCGGGGCCGGCGACCACTACGCGGTGGTACGGCGCGAGGACGAGCGCGTCGTCGGCCTGATGTGGACCCGACGCACCGACTGGGCGGCCTTGTCCACCGAGATCGCGTTCGCGGTCAGCCCGCACGCACGCGGGTTCGGCGTGGCGGCCGAGGCGGTCGACGCGCTGACCATCGCGCTGATCCTGGAGCACGGCTTCCAGCGGGTCGAGTTGCGGGTGGTACCCGGCAACAAGGCGTCCCGCCGGGTCGCGGAGAAGGCCGGCTTCGTCTACGAGGGACTGCTGCGCAACGCCGGCCACGTCCACAGCGGGCGGGTCGACCTGGAGATGTGGTCGCTGGTCGCCGGCGACCTGCGCTGAGCCGCTGGCGATCCGCGCTGAGGCCGCCGACGGCCTTCCGCTGAGGCCGCCGGCGACCGGAGTGTCGTCCCGGGGACGGGCTAGCCCGTCTGGGGCGTACCCACGATGTTCGGCGGCGGCGGGGTGAAGTTCGCCACCGGTACGCCGGCGAGCGCGTCATGGATGGTCAGCGCCACGGTGTCGACCGGCTTCTCGGACTGCGCGTCGCCGACCGCGTTCGCCGGTTCGTCCGGGTCGGCGATGAAGCTGGCCCCGGCCAGCTGCGGGGTGATCCCCGCGAACCAGGCCGCCCGGGTCGAGTCGGTGGTACCCGTCTTGCCGGCGAACGGCCGGCCCGCCGCCCCGTACGCTCCCGGTGCCGTCGACCAGCTGCCGCACGGGCCGGTCGCGGCGTTGTACCCGGTGGTGCAGCGCATCGCGTCCACCGCGCCGCGCGCCACGTCCTGGGACACGGCCTGATGGCAGCGGGGCGCCGCGACCGGTACCTGGGTGCCGTCGGCCCCCTTGGTCATGACCGGCTTGCCGTCCGGCCCGTTGACCGCCAGTACCGGCATCGGTTCGCAGTACTTGCCGTCCGCCGCGATGGCCGCGTAGGCGCTGGCCATCTCCAGCGGCGTGGTGTCCGCCACGCCGAGCGTGAACGATCCCCAGCCGGGTGCCTTCTGCGCCGACGCCTGCTCCCGGTCGACGTCGGTGTGCCAGGTCAGCCCGAGGCGTTCGGCCATGCTCACCGCGTTCTGCGCGCCGACGCGCTCCTCGACCTGGATCCAGTACGTGTTGACCGACTCACCCCAGCCCGACCACATGGTCTGGTACCCGGTCATGGCCGCGCTCGCGTTCGACGGGCAGTAGTAGATGCCGCAGGCCGACCCGCCGGCACCGCCCAGGTACTGCGTCTTGATCGTCATGGGGGAGTAGATCTTGGTATTGAGCGTCATCCCCTTTTCCAGCGCGGCCAGCATCGTGAACAGCTTGAACGTCGAGCCGGCCTGGTACCCGTTGATGCCGCCGCCGCCGAGCAGGGGAGTGACCGTGTTCGGATAGTTACCCTTGACGTTCGCCGCCCGGTTGTCCGGCGACGTGCTGGGCCCGTTGGCGGACGTGTCCAGCGAGTATTTTCGGTTGACCGCCATCGCCTTGATCAGGCCGGTGCCGGGCTCGACGAACACCGAGCCGAGCGCGAACGGATCGTTGACGGTCGACGCGGACAGCGTCCGGGCCATCGCGGCCGCCTGGGTCTTCGGGTCGAGAGACAGCACGATCGAGTACCCGCCCGTGCTCAGGTTCTCCAGCCGCTCGTCGGGGTTGCTGCCGAACGCCGGCTGCTGGGACCACCAGTTCTTGAGCTCGTCGCAGAAGAAGCCGTAGTCGTTGTGGTCGGCCGGTACCGACACGCAGTCCTTGCCGAGCGTGGACAGGTGCAGCGTGATCGGGGTCGCCTTGGCCTGTTTGGCCTCCTGCGGGGAGATGTACTCCAGCTGCTGCATCCGGTCGATGACGTAGTTGCGCCGGTTGAGGGCGGCGCCCTGGTCCGACCCGGTCGGGTCGTACGACGACGGAGCCTGAACCAGACCGGCGATGAGTGCCGCCTGGTCGAGCGTCAGATCGGAGGGGGATTTGGAGAAGTACGTCTCGGCGGCGGAGTGCACCCCGTAGGCCCGGTGACCGAAGTACGCGATGTTCAGGTACCCCTCGAGGATCTGCTGCTTGCTCATGCGCTTTTCCAGGTCGAGCGCGAGCTTCATCTCCCGGACTTTGCGGTCGGCGTTCTGTACGGTCGCGTCCACCGACTGCTGAGGAGTCGTGGCGCCGTCCCGCAGCGCGTTGCGCACGTACTGCATGGTCAGCGTCGAGGCACCCTGGGCCACCGCGCCGGCCTGCTGGTTGGCGACGAACGCGCGGATCGTCCCCTTGAAGTCCACCCCGTGGTGCTGGAAGAAGCGCGAGTCCTCGGCGGCGACGATGGCCTCCTGCACCAGCGGCGAGATGCCGGACAGTGGCGTGTACTTGCGGTCTTCTTCATAGAATGTAGTGAGCAATGTCTTGCCGTCTGATCCGTAGACGTATGTCGTCTGCGGCGACGGCTTGATGGTCAACTCATCGGGCATCCGCTCGTACGCGTCAGCGCCGAGCTTGGCGACGAGCCCGATCGCTGCTGTCGCCGGATAGGCGATGGCGGCGATGGCGAGCGAAGAGACGAGGACCAGGCGGACGAAACGCTTTCTGCGTTCGGCTTGGGTGAGGGCGTGCTTGACCACCTATTCAAGATAGGACATAGCATCTTATGTCGTGATTAAAAGTCCGCCAGATTGAGCTAACTCTGACTGGCACGATCGACGCTATGACACTCAAGAGGCGGTCACCTGACCGCGACGCCTCGCCGCCCAGCGCCGCTGGCGGTTCGACGGCCCTCGGCGCCGCTGGCGACCGCGGGACGAGTCTCGGCTTTCACGGCGACGCCGAAGTGGCGGATGGCCTGGTCGATCTGGCGGTCAACGTACGCCAGGATCCCCCGCCGGACTGGCTCGCCGAACCGATCGCGGCATCCTTGCGCGACCTCGCCCGGTACCCCGATCCCGCGCCGGCCCGCGCCGCGATCGCGGCGAGACACGGCCGCCCGGCCGGCGAGGTGCTGCTGACGGCGGGTGCGTCCCAGGCGTTCACGCTGCTGGCCCAGGCGCTGCGAGCGGTACGCCACCCGCTGGTGATCCATCCCCAGTTCACCGAGCCCGAGGCGGCGCTGAGGGCCGCCGGCCACTCGGTACGGCGGCTGATCCTGCGGCCGGAGGACGGCTTCCGGTTGGACCCCGCCGCGGTACCCGAGGACGCCGACCTGGTGATGGTCGGCAACCCGACCAATCCCACCTCGGTACTGCACCCGGCCGAGGCGATCGCCGCACTGGCCCGGCCGGGCCGGGTGCTGGTCGTCGACGAGGCGTTCGCGGACACCGTGCCGGGCGAGCCGGAGTCGCTGGCCGACCGGCGTGACCTGCCCGGGCTCGTGGTGCTGCGCAGCCTCACCAAGACCTGGGGGCTCGCCGGGCTGCGCATCGGGTACCTGCTCGGCGAGCCCGAGCTGGTGAGCCAACTGGCCGCGGTACAGCCGCTGTGGCCGGTGTCCACCCCGGCGCTGGCCGCCGCGCTCGCCTGTGCCGGACCGGCCGCCCGGGCGGCGGAACGGGCGATCGCGGCGCACCTGACGGTGGACCGTGAGTACCTGACCGATCGCCTGGCGAAAGTCGTCGGCGTCGCCATGGTCGGGCTGCCGACCAGCTCGTTCGTGCTCATCCACGTCGAGGACGGCGAGCGCGTCCGGATGGACCTGCGGGCCCGGGGCTTCGCGGTACGCCGCGGTGACACGTTCCCCGGCCTGGGCCCGGACTGGCTGCGGGTCGCCGTGCGGGACACCGGCACGACGGACGCCTTCGTCGAGGCGCTGGACGCGGTCATCGGTTCGGCCGCCGACGCCGCCGGGAACCAGGGGGCGGCAGGAGGCGGCCGGGGGCGATAGCGCAGGCTAGAGGGCCAGGATCGCCCCCCGACCGAGGAGTACCACGTGCTTGATCAGACCATCGGCCAGATCCGGCCGCTGGACGGCGCGGCCATGGCCGCCGCCAGGGACCGGCAGGCCCGCCTGACCAAGCCACCCGGCTCGCTCGGTGCGCTGGAGGAGCTGTCCGTCCGGCTCGCCGGCCTGGCCGGCGCCTGCCCGCCCCCGTTGCCCGAGCCGGCGGCGGTAGCCGTGTTCGCCGGCGACCACGGCGTGCACGCGCAGGGCGTCAGCCCGTGGCCGCAGGAGGTCACCGCGCAGATGGTCGCCAATTTCCTGTCCGGTGGGGCGGTGGTCAACGCGCTGGCCCGGCAGGTCGGCGCGACCGTGACAGTGATCGACGTCGGGGTGGCCGCGACCCTCGACCCGAATCCCGCCCTGGTCATCGCGAAGGTCCGGCCGGGTACCCGCGATCTCACCGTCGAGCCGGCGCTGACCCGTACCGAGGTGCTCGCCGCCCTCGACGTGGGCATCACGACGGCCGGGAGGCTGATCGACGGCGGCGCCGGGGTGCTGGTCACCGGCGACATGGGCATCGCGAACACGACTCCGGCGGCCGCCCTGATCGCGGCGTTCACCGGCGCCGATCCGGCCACGGTCACCGGCCGGGGCACCGGCATCGACGACGAGACGCTGGCGCGCAAGACGAAGTTGGTCGCGACCGCCCTCGCGGTGCACCGGCCGGATTCCGCGGACCCGGTCGGCGTACTGGCCGCCGTCGGTGGCTGCGAGCATGCCGCGCTGGCCGGGTTCATGCTGGCCGCGGCGGCGCGGCGGGTACCGGTGATCGTGGACGGCGTCATCGCGCTGTCGGCCGCGCTGGCCGCCGTCGCGTTGTGCCCGGACGCGCTCGGCGCGCTGGTCGCCGGCCACCGGTCGGTGGAGCCGGGCGCCTCGGTCGCGCTGGCGCACCTCGGGCTGGAGCCGGTGCTCTCGCTGGGCATGCGGCTGGGCGAGGGTACCGGTGCGCTGCTCGCGGTACCGGTGGTGGCCGGGGCGGTACGGGTGCTCCAGGAGGTCGCCACCTTCGACTCGGCGGGAGTGACCGAGAAGTGAGCAGCCTGTACCCGGTCGGCCTGCGCCTTTCCGGTAGGCGGGTGCTCGTGGTCGGGGGCGGTGCGGTGGCCAGCCGGCGGGTGCCGGCACTGCTCGACGCGGGTGCCGAGGTGGTACTGGTCAGTCCCGAGATCACCCCCGCGCTGCGGGCGCTGTCCGACGCGGGGCGAATCCACTGGGTACCGCGCCGGTTCGAGCCGTCCGATGTGGACGGTGCCTGGCTGGTACAGGCTGCGGTGGACGAGCCCGCCGCGGCTGCGGCGGTGAGCGAGGCGGCCGAGGCCCGGCGGGTGTTCTGCGTCCGGGCCGACGACCGGAGTGCCGCGACCGCGTGGACCCCGGCGGTCACCCGGCACGGACCGGTGACCGTGGCCGTGCTCGGCGGAGGCGACCCGCGCCGCGCGATGGCGGTACGCGACGGCATCCGGCAGCGGCTGATCGACGGCACGCTCGACGCCGGCCCGTCGCCGGTGCGCCCCGGCGTCGCGCTGGTCGGTGGCGGGCCCGGCGACCCGGAGCTGATCACGGTGAAGGGGCGGCGGCTGCTCGCCGCGGCCGACGTGGTGGTCGTCGACCGGCTCGCGCCCGGCCTGCTGCTCGACGAGGTACGACCGGACGTCGAGGTGGTCGACGCGTCGAAGATTCCGTACGGGCCGGCACGCACCCAGTCCGAGATCAA
This sequence comes from Rugosimonospora africana, assembly GCF_016862975.1. Lineage (GTDB taxonomy): Bacteria > Actinomycetota > Actinomycetes > Mycobacteriales > Micromonosporaceae > Rugosimonospora > Rugosimonospora africana. The sequence continues at coordinate 13,966 of NZ_BONZ01000093.1, read as the reverse complement.
TCGCATCATGATCGACCGGGTACGAGCCGGCAAGTTCGTCGTCCGGCTCAAGGGCGGCGACCCGTACGTGTTCGGCCGGGGCGGCGAGGAGTTGCTGGCCTGCGCCGAGGCCGGCGTACCGGTGACCGTGGTCTCCGGGGTAACCAGCGCGATCGCGGCACCGGCGGCGGCCGGCATCCCGGTGACCCACCGCGGCGTGGCGCACGAGTTCGTGGTGGTCTCCGGGCACCTCGCCCCCGGCGACCCGGCCGGGCTGGTGGACTGGCCGGCGCTCGCCCGGCTGCGCGGCACCCTGTGCGTCCTGATGGGCATGCGGCACCTGGCCGCGATCGTGTCGGTGCTGCTCGAACACGGCCGCCCGGCACATACGCCCGCGGCGGTGGTGCAGGAGGGTACGACCGGCGACCAGCGATCGGTCCGCGCCCCGCTGTCCGATCTGGTACGGGTTGCCGAGGGCGCGGGCCTCCGGCCACCGGCCATCATCGTGATCGGAGAGGTGATCGGCGCGCTCGACTGAACCAGTGCAAACACTTGCACGAATGATGCATTACGCTTGCACGCATGACGCGACGTCTCGCTGAAGTAGCCAAGTATGTCGGGGTGAGTGAGGCAACGGTGAGCCGCGTGCTCAACGGGAAGCCGGGGATCTCCGAGGCCACCCGTGCGGCCGTGCTGACCGCGCTCGACGTGCTCGGGTACGAGCGGCCGACCAAACTGCGCGGTGAGCGGGCCCGGCTGGTGGGGCTGGTCCTGCCCGAGCTGCAGAACCCGATCTTCCCGGCCTTCGCCGACGTCGTCGCCGGTACCCTGGCCATCCGCGGCTTCACGCCGGTGCTGTGCACTCGCACCGCCGAGGGTGTCTCCGAGTCGGACTACGTCGACATGCTCCTGGACCAGCATGTCTCCGGCGTCATCTTCGCCGGTGGCCTGTACGCGCAGGCCGACTCCGACCACGACCACTACTTCCGGCTGCATGAGCGCGGCCTGCCCGCCGTACTGGTCAACGCCGCCATCGAACACCTGGGTTTCGCCCGGGTCGCCACCGACGACGCGCACGCCGTCGACCGCGCGTACCAGCACCTCGTGTCGCTCGGCCACGAGCGCATCGGCCTGGTCCTCGGCCCCGCCGACCACGTGCCGTCGCACCGGAAGCGGGGCGCGTTCCTCAAGCGCATCGGCGCGGGACCCGACGACCCCGAGGTGGCCGAGCGGACGATCTACTCGATGGACTTCTCCATGGAGGGCGGTCACGCGGCCGCCGGAGCATTGGTCAAGCGCGGGATGACCGGACTGATCTGCGCGAGTGACGTGCTCGCGCTGGGAGCGATCCGGGCGGTACGGCGGCTGGGGCTGTCCGTGCCGGACGACGTCTCGGTCGTCGGGTTCGACGACTCCAACCTGATGAACTGCACCGATCCGCCGCTGACCACGGTGCGCCAGCCGATCGAGGCGATGGGGCAGGCGGCGGTCGCGCTGCTGGTGAGCCAGATCGCGGGCAACCCGGTACCGGCCGACGAGATGCTCTTCGACCCAGAGTTGGTGGTACGCGGCTCGACCGGCGCGGCTCCGTCCGGCAACCGGGCCGAACGGGTAACCGCCCAGGTCGGCGCGGACGGCGCCGCTTCCTGACCCACCCTCTGCGAGACGCTTTGCTCTGCTTACCTGGACGCAACACGTGGGCCCATGAACGTTGCGTCCAGGTAAGAGCCTGTTGGCAAACCCAGCTGACCGGCTGCGCCGCGCCCAGGCGGCGACCGGCGGCGTTGTCGGCTCGCCCGGATACAACACCGGTATCCGGGCGAACCTCCGCCTTGCCGGACGCAGCCTGGCTCGCGGCTCGCTCGGCCAGAGGTCTGCCAACAGGCTCTTACTCATACGCAACGTTGATCGCGATTTCCGATGCGTATAGGTAAGCAGAGCAAAGCGTGCGGCAGAGGGGTATGCCCGCGGCGGCCCGAGGCCCGTGCGACGGCGGTGCCGCGACTGTGCGACGACGGTGCCGCGGCCGTGCGAAGGCCGCGCCGCGCCAGGCGGCGGCCGGGCGGCTCAGCTCGTCTCGCCGGCCACACTGAACGACCGAAGCCGGTCGATGGCCAGCAGCGCGCCACCGACCAGGAACACCCCGGTCATCGCGATCGCCGCCGGCAGGCCCACGTGAGCCTTGATCAGATCGTTGGGCGCGATCGCGTGGGTGACGGTCAGCGCGTACTGGTGGATGGACAGCACCCGGGTGCCGGTCAGCACGTTGCCCAGCAACGCTTCCCAGATCAGCACGTACAGCAGGCCGACCAGCACCGGCCGCCGGGTGAGCAGGCTCATCGCCAGGAACACCCCGCTGTATCCGAGGGCCGCGACGAGGCAGGCCACCGCGAGCGCGACCCCGAACCGGACGGAGTCGACGAGTACGCCGACGATGAACATCGGTACCGCCGAAGTCACCGCGGTGATGCCGGCCGCCACCACCAGCTTCGCCACGATGATCTGGTGCCGGGGCAGTGGCTTCGCGAGGATGTGCACCACCGTCCCGTCGTCGATCTCGGAGCCGAGCACACCGGTACCCACGATCAGCGCGATCACCGGGACCATCACGGCGAAGCCCATCCCGTCGATGACCGACGGCGCCCAGTGGTCCGGGGCGACTCCGGCGCCCTTCGCCGCCAGGGTCAGCACGAGCAGCAGCACCGGTAGCGGAAACAGCAGCAGGAAGCGCCGCCGGCCGAACAGGCCACGGGCGGTGATCCCGGCAATGGTCAGATTCATCGCGTCACACTTTCTCGATCGGACCCGCGGGCCCGTCGGCGGCGCCGGTTCCCCATCGGTCGGTCAGCCCGGCGGTCAGGCCGTTATCAGGTAGGCGAAGACGCTTTCCAGCGACTCGTCGGACGGGATGAGCTGACGTACCCGCAGCCCCTCGCGCAGCGCGATCTTCGGCAGCGCCCGGGTGAACGCGCCGTAGTCGCCGGCCCGTACGGTCAGGCCGCCCTGGTCGAGGTCCAGTCCGTTGACCGATTCTTCGTGCATCAACGCCACCGCGAGGCGCCGGTCGTCGGTCGAGCGGATCGCGAACACGTGCGGCCGGTGCGTCATCAGCCGGCGGATGGTCCGGTAGTCGCCCGAGGCCGCCAACCGCCCCGCGACGATCACCTGTACCGTCCCGGAAACCTCCTCGACCTCCTCCAGGATGTGCGAGGAGAACAGCACCGTGCGGCCGGAGGAGCCCATCTGGTGCAGCAACTCCATCATGTGCAGCCGCTGGCGGGGATCCATGCCGTTGAACGGCTCGTCGAGCAGCAGGATCTCGGGGTCGTGCACCAGCGCGGCCGCCACCCGGGTGCGCTGCCGCATCCCCTTGGAGAACGTCTCGATCCGGCGGCTCTGCGCGTCGGTCATCTCGACCAGCTCGATCGCCCGCCGGGCGGCCTGCTCCGGCTGCGGGAGCTTGTGCAGCTTCGCGCTGGCGAGCACGAACTCCCAGGCGGTCAGGAAGCCGTGCACCGCCTCCCGCTCGGAGACCAGGCCGAGGTGCCGGTATATCCCCGGGTTTCGCCAGGCCGGTTCGCCGCCGATCAGAAGCTCGCCCTGGGACGGCGCGAGGAACCCGGACATCATGTGCAGCAGCGTGGTCTTGCCGGCACCGTTCGGGCCGAGCAGGCCGGTGACGCCAGAGCCCAGCGTCATCGTCACGTTGTTGATGGCGACGACGTTGCCGTACCAGCGGGACACGTTGGTGAGTTCGACGGTCTTCATCAGGCGGCCACTTTCCGGTACCGGGCGAGGAGAAGCGCGACGTACGCGACCAGCAGCACGACCGCGACGGCGAGGTAGACGACGCCGTAGTCGCCGATGTCGACCCCGGTGTTCCTGCCGTACAGCCAGCGCTCCAGGCCCTCGATCAGGGTGACCGGGTTGATGACCGGGCTGACCTTGCCGATCGCGCCGCCGAGCGTCGCCAGCACGACGGCCACCGGCGCGGTCACCAGGTACACCCCGGCGATCACGGCCGCGGCGACCGCACGTCGGCTGGAGAGCGAGGCGAGCAGAACGGCGAGGGCGGAGAAGGCCACGGCGGCGATCGCCGCGTAGCTGACGCCCTGCCCGAAGTCGTGCAACTCGTCCAGGAGCCCGCTCATCCCGTCCTTCCGGGAGAACACGCCGCCGATGAACATCAGCAACTGCGGGCTGGCGAGCAGCAGCCAGGCCGCGGTGGTCATCGCGCCCAGCTTCGTGAGCGCGTAGTCGCTGCGGCTCAGCGGCCTGGAGAAGTACAGCGGCAGCACATGCGCCCGCAGATCCCGGGAGACCAGTTCCGGGGCCACCACGGCGAGGAACAGCAGGGTCGGCATGCTGACGGTGTCGGTGAACTGGAGGTACCCGAGCAGTGCCGTGCCCGACTGGCCGCGCACCGCGACTGCGACGGTGGCGATCATGAAGACCAGCGCGACGACCAACCACGGAAAGATCTTCGACTTCGCGCTGCGGCCGAGGCCGAAGGCCGCCCGCAGGCTGTGCACGTACAACGACCGTGCGGCGTAGCCGCGGCCGAGTCGCGGCCCCTCGTAACGCTGGTATCCGATGTCGTGAATGACCCCGCCGGACGGCTCTACCGGCGCCGCCTGGGTGGGCACGATGTCAGCTGGCACGGTTTTCCACCTCTCGCGGCTGGGGCTGCGCCGAGAACAGTTCGGCGACCCGGTGCCGCCGCTGGTCGAGCCGGTGCAACGGCAGGTCGAGTTCGGCGACCGTACCGAGGATGACGTCGTAGGTCTGGTCGGACTCCAGCGGTACCAGCAGGATCCGCCCCTCCCGGGTGACCGGCAGCCCGGCCCGGGCCAGCCCCGCCTCCAACCGCTCGGTGCCCTCGTCCACCTCGATGGCGAGCACGTCGCGCTGCACGGTCATCGCGGAGATGCGGTCCGCGCGCAGCAGCTTCCCGGAGTCGATCGCGACGAGGGAGTCGCAGATGCGCTCGACCTCGCCGAGCAGGTGCGAGCAGACCATCACCGAGATGCCGAACTCGGTGCCGATGCGGTGCACCAGCGCGAGCATCGCGTCGCGGCCGGCCGGGTCGAGCCCGTTGGTGGGCTCGTCCAGCAGCAGCAGATCGGGATCGTGGACCAACGCCTGAGCCAGCTTCACCCGCTGCTTCATGCCGGTGGAGTATCCGCCGATCTGCCGGTACCGCTCCTCGTACAGGCCGACGTGGCGCAGCGCCTCGGACGCCCGTTCGCGGGCGGCGGTGCGAGGCAGCCCGCTCATCCGCGCCATGTGCGTGACGAACTCGGCGGCGACCATGTCGGGCGGCAGGCTGTCATGCTCCGGCATGTAGCCCACCCGACCGCGGATCGCCTCGCCGTCTCGGGCCGGGTCGAGGCCGAGCACACGGATCGTGCCGGACGTCGGCGAGGACAGGCCGAGCAGCGTCTTGATCAGGGTGGACTTGCCGGCCCCGTTCGCGCCGACGAGGCCGATGATGCCCGGCTCGATGTCGACCGTGAAGGCGTCGAGCGCGGTTACCCTTGGGTAGCGTTTGGTGAGCGACCGTGTTTCGATCAATGCCACGTCACAGACTGTACGGGTCTGGGCGACTGCCGTGGGTCCGGGCGCTCCCCTGGTGTCTCCCTGAACCCGCCCCCTAGGGAGGCTCGCTCGCGGCGACTCAATCAGCTCGTGGCGGACCGTCAGCTCGTGGCGGACCGTCAGCTCGTGGCGGCGCCGTCCGCGACGACGACGTCGTAGTGCGTGACGACCGGATCGAAGCTCAGCAGGGCGGCCTGTGCCTCGGGCGCGACGATGGCCGCGGTGGCGTCCGGTCCGGCGAAGCCCTCGATGGCCTCGACCGTGTCCCACATCGTCAGCACCCGGATCTCGGTGGCTTCCCGGTTGTCGTTGCGCAGCAGGTATCCGCCCCGGAATCCGACCATCGCCCGCAAGCCGGGCAGGACCGACCCGACGAAATGAGTCTCATACCAGTCGGCCCCGCTGGCGGTGGCGGTGGCGGACCAATGCCGTGCGATCATCACGAGCCCCCGTGTCCTCGTCGACCCTCATGCTCTCACGGGATTCCGGCTCGCGGGTGAGCGTCCGATTCGTTCAAGACCGCGGGGTACCGGCGCCGATACCGTCGCGGGCATGACCGTCACATTTCACTTCATCGGGTTCGTGGTCGACGACATGGCCCGCTCACTCGCCTTCTATCGCCGCCTCGGGCTGCCAATACCCGCCGAGGCCGACGGGCAGCCACACGTGGAGCTGACCCTCGACAGCGGCACCACGCTGGCCTGGGACACCGTCGAGACGGTGCGCTCGTTCGATCCCGGCTGGACGCCACCGACCGGCAGTCCGCGAAGTGGACTCGCGTTCCGTTGCGGCGACCCGAGCGAGGTCGACAAGCTCTACGCGGAAATGGCGGGAGCCGGGTACGACGGGCACCTGCCGCCCTGGGACGCGTTCTGGGGCCAGCGGTACGCCAGCCTGCACGACCCGGACGGCAACGCAGTCGACCTGTTCGCCCCGACCGGCGAAACCCCGGGCAGCGAGACCCCGGGCGCCGAGACTCAGGACAAGAGCTAACCAGCGTTCAGCTCCGCAGCAGGGTGCCCAGCGGCACGCCGGCCAGCGCTCGCACCTCACGCGACAGGTGAGCCTGGTCGGCGTATCCGGTGGTCGCGGCCACCTCGGCGAACGCGACGCCGTGCCGGGCCAGTGCGACCGCCCGGTCGAAACGCAGCACCCGGCCCAGCGTCTTCGGCCCGTACCCGAACAGCGCCAGGCACCGGCGGTGCAACTGCCGCTCGCTGAGCCCAAGCCGGTCGGCGACCAGGCGGACCGGTCTCCCAGCCCGCAGCGACGCGACGATCGCGCCCTCCACCACGGCCGGACCCGGATCCGGGGCACCCATCGCGGACAGCGCGGCGGTCTCCAGCACCCGCGCCGGGTCGGCCGCCTCGGCGAGTCGCGCACCGAGCCGGAGGACCGCCGACGGCCGCCACAGCGCCTCGAGCTCGACCCGCACGTCGCGCACCTCGCTGGCCGGCACGCCGAGCACGGCCGGCCCGGTGCCGGGAGCGAACCGCAGCCCGAGATAGGTCGCGCCCGGCGCGCTCTCGGCCAAATGCGCCCGGGTGTCGGGGCCGGCGACCAGCAGGGCGCCGGCTGCCCAGATGATGTCGAGACAGCCGTCGGGCAGGATGCGGTCGCTGGTCGCACCGGCGCCCACCGTCTTGCTCCAGATCACGGCGCCCGGAACCAGCCGCGACTTCCACTCGCGGTACACAGACTCCCTCTCTCGGTGCACCCCGTCAGCATGGCACCAGGGTGCGACACGTTAGTCGAGGTCCGTGCGCGGCTCCCAGTAGGTCTCGACCGGGTAGCCGTCCGGATCGAGGCACTTGAACGAGACCATGCCGGGCTCGTCTTCGTACTCCACGATCCGGTACCCGTCCCCCGACAGCAGCGCGTGCAGCGCGCGCACCGGTTCCGGGGCATCGAGCTGGAATCCGAAGTGCAGGAATGGCGGCACGCTCACCGGCTCGTCGGCGGCGTGCAGGGCGAGGTCGAAGCCCTCACCGTCGCGGATGATGATGGTCCCATCCGGGTACCGCGTTGCGGTCGCCGGATCGAACCCGAAGTAGTTCGCGTAGAACCGCTGGCTGCGCGCCTGGTCGGCGACCAACAGTCCGAGATGTCGCAGACGCATACCCCGATGCTCACAGCCCGCGTGGTTGGCGTCAAAGGGTAACCTGTCGGCCGACCCGAGAGGAGCTTCTTTGAACAGCCCTTACCCCTCGCAACCGCCCGGCGACCAGGGCTACCCGCCGTCGGCGGGGTACCAGCAGGGCGGCTACCCGCCCGCCGGGTACCAGCAGCCGTCCGGGCAACAGCAGCCGGGCTACCCGCAGGCTGGTTACCAGCAGGCGAACTACGAGCAACCGAATTACGAGCAGCCGAACTACGACCAGTCCGGCTACCAGCAGCAGGGCTATCAGCAGCCCGGCTACCAGCAGCCGTACCAGCAGCAGGGCTATCCCCAGCAGCCCGGCTACCCGCAGCAGGGCTACCAGCAGGGCGGCTATCCGCCAGGCGGTTACCAGGGCGGTGGCGGCGCGGCCATCGCGGTGACCACGAAGTTCTTCGTGATGGCGTTCATGCTCTTCTTCTTCAAGCCGAAGATCTTCGTCGACGGCCGGGAGATCGGGGCCGCCATCTGGGGCCGCAACACCATCCCGGTCGCGCCGGGCCAGCACCAGGTGCACGTGCACGTGCCATACTTCCTGCCGTCACAGATCGGCAAGTCGGACGTCGTGGTCAACGTCGCGCCTGGCCAGACGGCCGAACTGGAGTACAAGACTCCGCTGTGGGTGTTCGCCCAGGGATCGCTGGGGCCGCCTCCGCAGAGCTACAACGGCAAGTGGCTCTACTGGGTGATGGGCGCGGTTCTGCTCGTGCTTATCTTGTGTTGCTGCGGCACTGAGCTGCTGAACCACTGAGGGGTGTCGCCCTGGTCCCGCACCCCGGACGGGACCAGGGCGACCCGCTCAGCGCGGGACGAAACGACCGGAAGGGCCCGAATGTACGACGCAATGATGGCGGAGACGGTAAAGATCAACGGTCACCAGGGAGACGAGGTCGAGGCGTACCTGGCCCGTCCGCTGACCCCGGGACCGTCCGGGGGCGTGGTGGTCATCCACCACATGCCGGGGTACGACCAGTCGACGAAGGAGATGGTGCGCAAGTTCGCCGCGCACGGGTACGCGGCGATCTGCCCGAACCTGTACTGGCGGGAGGCGCCCGGCGCGGCACCCGACGACGCGGCGGCGACCGCCCGTGCCGCCGGCGGTGTCCCGGACGAGCGACTGATCGGTGACGTCGCCGGTGCGGCCGCCTACCTGCGCGGGCTCACGTCGTCCAACGGCAAGGTCGGCGTCATCGGCCACTGCTCCGGCGGCCGCCAGGCTTTCCTGTCGGCGTGCGAACTCGACCTCGACGCCGCGGTGGACTGCTACGGCGCGTTCGTGGTGAACACCCCGCCGGAGGGCTCGCCGTTGAAGGTACGCCCGGTGCTGCCGCTCGCCGAGAAGCTGAGCTGCCCGGTACTCGGGCTGTTCGGCGCGGACGACCAGTTCCCGGCCCCGGACGAGGTCGCGACGCTGGAGGCGGAGCTGACCAAGCTGGGCAAGGAGTTCGAGTTCCACAGCTACGAGGGCGCCGGCCACGCCTTCTTCGCCGTCGACCGGCCGAGTTACCGTCCGGCCGCCGCGGTCGAGGGCTGGCAGCGCATCTTCGAGTTCTACGGCCGCACGCTGGCCGCGTAAGGAGAGTTCCATGTGCACGTACCTGACCCAGTCCGGCCCGATCGACGGCAGTGGCAAGGGGCCTAACGGCTGGTTCACCCTCACTCAGGCCACGGTGTATGTCGACCACCCGCAGCACGCGCCCTACGAGCACACCGTCAACATCGACCTGGCCAACCCGAAGCTCGGCCCGGCCGCCCGCGTCGGGCTGGAGCTGACCGAGGAGGGGGCGCTGGCGCTGATCGAGTCGATCCGTGCGGCTCTCGCCTCGGCACCGCCCGGACTGGCCTCCGCCAACGGTCCGGCCCGACCGGTCGCCGCCTGACCGGCCCGTTCCACCCGACTGAGAGCACAAACCCAGAGCACGACACCGGCCGGCGCCCGCGGGCGCCGGCCGGTCGCTTTCCGAAAGCAGCGCCGCCGATGCGCGACGCCGGGCCGGGCGGTGACGCCGAATGAGGATCGGCCCTCAGCCGGCGAACGGCCGGGTGGGCAGGCCGGCGACGCCGGGCCGGGCGCGGAACACCGCGCCCGCCTCGGGCTGGCTCCCCGGCTCGACGTCCTCCCGGGACGTTGTGATGTACAGCTCCGCCAGGCCCGGTCCGCCGAAGGTGCACGCGGTCACCTGGCTGACCGGAAGTTCCAGGGCACCGTCGAGCATGCCGTCCGGCCGGTACCGGTGCACCGCGGAGCCGCCGTACAGCGCGACCCACACGTACCCGTCGCTGTCGACGGTCAGCCCGTCGGGCAGCCCGAGCGCCTCCGGGATCCGCACGAAGGGGCGCCGGCCGGTGAGCCCGGATCCGGAGTCGTAGTCGAAGACGTCGATCCGGTGGGTCTTGCTGTCGGTGTAGTAGGCCCGGCTGCCGTCCGCGGTCCAGGCGAGTCCGTTGGAACAGCTGACCTCGGACCACATCGGGGTGACCGAGCCGTCCGGGTCCAACCGGTACATGCTGCCGGCACCGGGTGCCGCGTGGTACTCCATCGAGCCGCAGTAGAACCGGCCGTCCGGATCGCAGCCGCCCTCGTTCATCCGTACCGTCGGGTCGGACCACAGCGGATCGAGCGCCCGCACCGTACCGTCGCCGTCGACGAGCACGAACCCGCGTTCCACCGCCACCACCATGCCCCCGCCGGTACGGGGCCGGAACGCGGCCGCCACCGCGTCCAGGTGCAACCGGTCCGCCTGCTCACCGGTCGCGTCCAGCGACACGATGTCGCCGGCCAGCATGTCGACGAACCGGAGCCCGTCCCAGCTGTCGGCCCACACCGGCCCCTCGCCGTGGTGGGCCAGCGGCTCGGTGAACTGCTGAACTTCTTCGCTCATGCCGAATCCTCGCTACGCTGCGGTCCGGCATGAGGCACATATTCGCTGCAACTCTGATTCGCTCGCTGACGCTCGCTCATTAGTGCGACTCCCTCGGTACCTCATGGCCCCGGCTCCCGCGCAGGAAGTCGAAGTCGGCGCCTTCCTCCGCCTGCAGCACGTGCTGCGTGTAGAGCCACGCGTACCCGCTGGTCGGACCGTCAACCGGCCGGCGCCACTCCGTCGCGCGCCGGGCCAGCTCGTCATCGGGGACGTCCAGGTTCAGCGTGCGGGCCGGTACGTCCAGCGTGATGGTGTCGCCGGTGCGTACCAACGCGAGCGGGCCACCGAGCGCGGCCTCCGGCGACACGTGCAGCACGACCGTGCCGAATCCGGTGCCGCTCATCCGGCCGTCGCAGATGCGCACCATGTCGTTGATCCCCCGGCGCAGCAGCTTCGTCGGCAACGCAACGTTGGACACCTCCGGCATGCCCGGGTAACCGCGCGGCCCGGAGTACCGGATGACCAGGATGTCGTCGGGCTCCACGTCGAGGTCGGGATCGTCGGCGACGGCGTGGTACGCCTCCGGCGAGTCGAACACCAGCGCCCGGCCCCGGTGCTTCATCAGGTGCGACGACGCCGCCGACTGCTTGATGACCGCCCCGCCCGGACACAGGTTGCCGCGCAGCACCGCGGTCCCCGACCCGGGCGGCTGGAGCGGAGCGTCCAGGGTCCGGATGACGTCCGGGTTCCAGCACTCGGCCGGGGCGACGTTCTCGCCGATCGTCGCGCCGGTCACGGTCACCTGGTCGGTGTTCAGCAGGCCGCCGGACGCCAGCTCGCGCAGTACGACCGGCAGGCCGCCGGCGTAGCAGAAGTCCTCCATCAGGTAGCGGCCGGAGGGCATCAGGTCGACCAGCGTCGGTACCGGGCGGGACAGCGCGTCGAAGTCGTCGAGGTTCAGCTCGACGCCCAGCCGGCCGGCGAGCGCGAGCAGGTGAATGATGGCGTTTGTCGACCCGCCGATCGCGGCGTTGGCCCGGATCGCGTTCTCGAAAGCGGCGCGGGTCATCACCGCGCTGGGTCGCAGGTCCTCCTCGACCATCGCGACAATCCGCTGCCCGGCCTGTTGCGCGGTCTCCATCCGCCGGGAGTCCGCGGCCGGCCACGCCGCCGAGCCGGGCAGCTGCATGCCCAGCGCCTCGGCGACACAGGCCATGGTCGAGGCGGTGCCCATCGTCATGCAGTGCCCGTTGGAGCGGGCCATGCAGCCCTCGGCGACGTAACACTCCTCCTGCGTCATCCGGCCGGCCTTGAGGTCCGCCTCGAACTTCCAGACGTGCGTGCCCGAACCCACGTCCGCGCCCTGGTATTTCCCGTTGAGCATCGGACCACCGGTCACCATGATGGCCGGCAGGTCGACGCTCGCCGCGGCCATCAGCAGGCCGGGCGTCGTCTTGTCGCAGCCGGACAGGAGCACGACGCCGTCCAGCGGGTTGGCCCGGATCAGCTCCTCGGCCTCCATCGCCAGCAGGTTGCGGTACAGCATGGTGGTCGGGCGCATCAGGGTCTCGCCGAGCGCCATGACCGGGAACTCCAACGGGAAGCCACCGGCCTGCCAGACACCCCGCTTGACCGCCTCGGCGACCCGGTGCAGGTGGGCATTGCACGGGGCGAGTTCCGACCAGGCGGTGGCGATCCCGACGACCGGGCGACCGTCGAAGACGTCCGGACCGAATCCCTGGTTGCGCATCCACGACCGGTACACCATGCCGGACCGGCCGGTGGCACCGAACCAGGACTGGCTGCGCCGGACAGTTCCCTCAACACTCATCCGGAAACCCTACGTCTCAACCCGCTCCTTACGCACCGGTCGCCCACGGCTCGGTACGCGTGGTAACCGGCCGGCCGGTGCGCACCGACTCCCCGATGGCGAGGCCGATCAGGTGATCCTGGCAGCCTTCGGCCAGCGGGTACGGTTCCGGCGCCTCGCCGCGTGCCCACAGGCCGGTACGCCGGGCGAGGTCGGCCACCGCGAGGTCGTCGTCGGACAGGCCGGAGCCGACGAACGGGTTGCGGTACACCACGTCGCCGTCGAAGCTGATGTGCTTGAGGTCCAGGCCCTCCAGGTTCAGGTCGTGACCGGTCTGCCGGCGCGTCAACGCCGACTCGACCGGGGTACCCGGGTCGACCAGCCGCACCACCCGGTCGTCCACCAGCTCACCGAGCGAGCCGCGCACCACGATCCGCCGGGAGCGCAACGGGTTCCACCACTGGTTGTCGGTGAAGTCGTACAGGCCCATGCGGCCACCGAAGTCGATGGTCGCCAGGGTCGTGGTCGCCTGCTTGGGCGCGTCGTCCCCGGTCCAGCCGGCCGGCGTCAGCGGGTCGGCCAGCGGCGCGACGAACGCCTTCGCGTCCACCTCGGCCTCGTCGTACCCGACGCCGAGCAGCCCACGGATCAGGGAGACCGCGTGGTACAGGTGCGTCGAGGAGAGCTGGACCGAGGTCGGTTCGCCGATCACCCCGGCCGCGACCAGCGCGCGCCGCGCGGCGTGGCCGGGCATCAGCCGGTACTGCTCGGCGACCTGCACCAGGCCGCTGCCGCCGACGTCGGCCCACAGCGCGCGCAGGCCGTCCAGGTCGGGGGCGGGCGGCGTCTCGGCGAGTACCGGTACGCCGAGTCCGACCACCTCGCGGGTGGCGTCCGGGGTCACGTCCCAGGGCACCGACACGATGACGTAGTCCGGGCGCCGCGCGGCGAGCAGGTCCGGCACCGTACGGAACGTCGGCACGTCCCACTCGGCCTCGATCTCGGCGCCCCGGGCGGCGGTGCGGGTCACCACCCCGGTGGCTCGCAACTGGTCGGGCAGGCGCCTGGCCAGGCGCAGGAAGAACTGCGTCCGCCAACCGCTGCCAACCAGTCCGAAGCTGACCGCCGCGGTTCCGGAGTTCTTCGCGGATGATGTCATCGATGGCCCTCACTTGATGCCGGCAACCTGGGTGAGGACCATCTTGCTCACTCACCCCGTACCTGATCAAGAAGCCGAGGGCGCTCTACGCTAAGAACCTCCCGGATTGAGGGGGTTGACCAGGTCCGGGTGGTTGGCCGCGAACTGCTGGAGCTTGTCCTCGCGCAGGGCCTTCCAGAGGGCGGGCGCGTCATCGTCGGGCATCACGTACGAGGTGTCGTCCACCATGTCCGGGTGGGACGGGGTACGCAGGCCGACGAGCGAGTTGGCCTTGATGCCACGCATGGCGAGCAGCAGGTCGGTCACCGAGACCCCGTTGGTGTCCATCGTCGTCGCCTGTCCGATGTCGTGCACCACCCGGTCGGCCTTGAACGGGTTGCTCAGTGTGCCGGCCGACG
>NZ_BONZ01000092.1 GCF_016862975.1 Rugosimonospora africana | reverse complement strand
AGAACCAACCCTTTTAAGGAGGGAGGCTTTGGGGCAACTTCACTAACTTACCCGGTCAGATCCGGTTCGTCAAGCCCTTCGTGCCGGCCTGTTCGTTCCTGACCGTTCCACCCACGCTAACGCCGCCGTGACCGGCTGCGACTTGCTGGGAGGTCCGCCGAGACCGGCCGGCCGGACCGCTCTCGCGCTCCTTGCCCGCCCGGCTCCTCGCCGGCTTCGTAACTTTACCCTTTCGGCTCTCGAAGTTCAAATCCCCGTTTCCGCGGATCAAACCCGATTACCAGCCAACCCGAACTCGAAAGTCCTGGTCAACCGCCTGTCGGACCGGCCGTTTTGTCCGGTGTCCCGCAGGCAGAGAGAAAGTTACGTGGCGGGGGCACCCGGCGTCAAATCGGCGGCTGTTGACTCACGTCACACGGGTACCAGCGCGCGTGCTGGCGAGCACGCGGTTCAATGGCTGACATGTCCCACGACTCCGGGCTGACCCTGCTGTTCCCCATGTGGCAGCTGGTGATCGGGGGCTGCGTGCTGGCCGCGGTCGTGCTGTCGATCGGGCCGCTGCTGCGCCGCGGACCGACCCGGATGTCCCGCGCGCTGATCGTCACCGATGGGGCCGCGCTGGCCATCACGGCGGTCGGAATCATGTTGGCCGGCCACTGACCGGTCCACGAGACTGCCACCATGCGCTGTTACGAGGACCGGGATCCGGTCGAGTTCGCCCGCCGCGTGTGGCCGTTCCTGGAACGGGATCCGGTGCGGACCAACGTCATCGGCAGCATCCTCGAGCAGTCCGCGACCGACGGCGTCCCGCCGGCACCGGGTACCCGCTGGCTCCGGGTACACGACGGGCACGGACTCGTCGGCGTCGCCCTGTGGACCCCGTCGCACGGCATCGGGCTCTCGCCCATGCCCACCGGTGCCGCCGAGGCGCTGGCCGACCACCTCGCCGCCGAGAGCGCCCGAGCGCCCAGGGCGAACGGGATCGAGGAGCCGGCCGGCGTGTTCGCCGACCGGTACGCCGGGGCAACCGGCCGGAGCGCCATTCGCGTCACGAGACAGGGGCTGTACCGCCTGGATCGGGTGACCCCACCGGTCGAGGTACCCGGCCGCCCGCGTCCCGCCGTCCGGGCGGACCGGCCGCTGATCCTGGCCTGGCTCAGGGCGTTCCACGACGACGTGGATCCGCACCGCCCCCCGGACGACATGGGGTCGCAGGTCGACCGCTGGCTCGCGACCGGACCCCTGATGTGGTTCTGGGAGGTCGACGGCGAGCCGGTGAGCTTCGCCCGGCGTACCCCGATCACTCCGGGCCCCGGCCTGCGCACCACTGTCGCCCGCGTCGGCGCCGTCTACACGCCACGGGAGCACCGCGGGCACGGGTACGCCAGCGCGAACGTGGCCGCGGTCAGCCAGAACGCCCTGGAGTCCGGCGCACGGGCGTGCATGCTCTACACCGACCTCGCCAACCCGACCAGCAACAAGATCTACCAAGCGATCGGGTACCGGCCGGCCGGCACCGCCGGGGTGTGGCGGTTCAGCTGACCGGCAGCCGGCGGTTGGCCAGGCTGGGCAGCTCGGCGCGGATCGTACCGAGCCGGTCGAGGTCCAGGTCCGCCACGGAGACGCCGACCTGGTCCGGCGCCTGCGCGAGAACCGTTCCCCACGGATCGACAATCATGCTGCGCCCGAAGCAGGTGCGGTTGGGCTCGTGGTCTCCGATCTGGCCGGCGGCGACCACGAAGCACTGGTTCTCGATCGCCCGGGCGCGAAGCAGCACCTCCCAGTGGTCGCGCCCGGTGTGCAGCATGAACGCGGCCGGTACCACCAGGATCGACGCGCCGTCGACCACCGCGAGGTGCCGGTACAGCTCGGGGAAGCGCAGGTCGTAGCAGATCGACAGGCCGACGGTCTGCCCCTCCACCCGCACCGAGACTGGCTGGTCCCCCGGGGTGACCGACGCGGACTCCAGGTAGGACACCCGGCCGGGGATCTCGACGTCGTACAGGTGGATCTTCCGATAGACGCCGGCGAGCGCGCCCTCACGGTCGAAGACCAACGATGTGTTGTACGTGTGCGCCGCATCCGGCCCGGCCTCGTGGAACGAGCCGGCGTGCACCCACATCGACAGCTCCCGGGCCGCGTCGGCGAAGAACTGCCCGTACTCGCCGTCGATCGGCTCTGGCTTGGGCAACCCGGCGGCGCGGCCGAGGTAGTCCGTGAACTCCGGGAGTACCGCGAGGTCCGCGCCGGCGGCCGCGGCCCGCTCCAGCAGGGATCGCGCTACGGCGAGGTTGGCGGCCCGGTCGTCCCGGGCGTTGAGCTGGCACACGGCGACACGCATGCCCCCAGCCTAGGTCCTGGACGAGAACCGGCGAGCGGACCGAAGACGCGGGCCGAAGACGCGGGCCGAAGACGCGGGCCGAAGGGCGGTGACCGAAGGGCCGTGACCGGAGACGCACTGGCCGGAGATCCGGCAACGGTCAGGACGCGACCAGGACGAGCGCGACCGCGGCCAGGCCCAGGCCGGTGAGCTGGATCGGGCGTACCCGTTCCCGGTCGACCCCGAACGCGAGCAGCACGGTACTCACCGGGTACAGCGCGGCGACCGGCGCCACCACGGACAGCAGGCCGCGGATGGCGGCTTCCAGGTAGAGCACGTTGGCGAGGATGTCCAGCGGTCCGGCCAGCATCGCGAAGCCCAGCGAGCGTCCGCGCAACCGCAGTCCGGTCCGGGTACGTGCGGCCACCAGCAGCCCCGCCCCGACCGAGGCGACGCGCACCGCGAGCAACGGCCACAACCCGGCCGGCGCACCGCCCGCCCGGCCGAGCAGGGTGAAGAAGATGCCGAACATGGCGCCGGAGGTCAGGGCGAGCGCCACGAGGCGGGGGGTCACCTTGGCCCGCCCTCCGCCGGTGAGGCTCACCATGCCGATCGCCAGGATCGCGCAGCCCGCCCCGACCAGCTCAAGGGTGGACGGGGCACGTTCCAGGATCAGCCCGGCGACCATCGGCACGAGAGCCGAGGAGATCGCGGTGACCGGGGCGAAGATGGCCATCGCGCCCTGGGCCAGCCCCCGGTACAGCAGCAGGATGCCGACGAACCCGGCGAGCCCGGCGACCAGGCCCCAGCCCAGCGCGGCCACGCTCGGCGACCCGCCCGCAAGCGCCAGAGCCAGGGCCAGGATCGGGAGCCCACAGCACTGGGACAGGACCGTGACGGTCAGCGCGTTGGCGCGCTGGGTCGCCTTGCCTCCACAGAAGTCGCTGGTGCCCCAGACGGCGGCCGAGGCGGCCGCGAGCAGAATGGGCAGCACGGAGCGTTTGTATCATAATATTGACCGTGGAGGACAGTGTGTTGACCGACACAGGGGGATCCGCGAAGGGCTCCCGGGGCGTCGATGCCGTGACCGCGGCTGTCGCCCAGCACGTCCGCGCGCTGCGCCAGGCCCGCGGGTGGTCGCTCGACGAGCTGTCCGGCCGGTCCGGGGTGAGCAAGGGCATGGTGGTCCAGATCGAGGGAGGCAGGACCAACCCCAGCATCGGTACCTTGTGCCGGATCGCCGACGCCTTCGGCGTATCGGTCGCACGGCTCCTGGAACCGGATCCGCCCCGCGAGGTACGGGTGAGCGACGCCGCCGCGGCACCGTTGCTCTGGCGCGGCGGGAAGGGCGGTTTCGCGCGCCTGCTGGCCGGCGTCAACGATCCCAACTTCGTCGAGTTCTGGGAGTGGCAGCTACACCCCGGCGACGTCCACGAGTCGCCCGATCACGCGCCGGGTACCCGGGAGCTGCTGCACGTCCTGAACAGCGAGCTGATCGTCACCGTGGCGGCGGCGGATCACCGGGTACGGGCCGGCGAGACGATCGACTTCATGGGCGACGAGGCGCACGCGTACCGCAACGATGCCGACGTACCGGTGCGCGTGCTCATGGTGGTGGTCATGCCCTCGGGCGGATTCGACCGCCGATGACCGCGCAGCTGGGATTTCCGCGCAGCTGAGATGACCGCGGCGCTGACGGAGCCTGTCCTGCCGACGGTCCGTCGGCAGGACAGTCAGGCGGACTTCTCCTCGCGGTCGCGAGCCCGGCGACGCCCGACGAATTCGCGGGGCACGATCGTCGGGTTCACGTTTTCCAGGACGACCTCACGGGTGATCAGCACCCGGGCGGCGTTGGGGTTGCTGGGCACCTCGTACATCACGGAGAGGAGTACCTCTTCCATGATCGCGCGAAGGCCGCGTGCCCCGGTGCCACGCAGGTTGGCCTGATCGGCGATGGCGTCCAGCGCGTCGGGCTCGAACTCCAGCTCGACGCCGTCGAGCTCGAACAGCCGCTGGTATTGCTTCACCAGCGCGTTGCGCGGCTCGGTCAGGATGCGCACGAGCGCGTCGCGGTCGAGGCTGCGTACGTTCGTGATCACCGGGAGCCGGCCGATGAACTCCGGGATCAGCCCGAACTTCAACATGTCTTCCGGCATCACCTGGGCGAACACGTCGTCGAGGGAGCGCTCGGTGATCGAGCGGAGGTTGGCGCCGAAGCCCAGCCCGCCCTTGCCCACCCGGGACTCGATGATCCGGTCCAACCCGGCGAACGCACCACCGCAGATGAACAGGACGTTGGTCGTGTCGATCTGAATGAATTCCTGGTGGGGGTGCTTGCGCCCGCCCTGGGGCGGGACGTTCGCGACCGTGCCCTCGAGGATCTTCAACAGCGCCTGCTGGACGCCCTCACCGGACACGTCACGGGTGATCGACGGGTTCTCCGACTTACGCGCGATCTTGTCGACCTCATCGATGTAGATGATGCCGGTCTCCGCGCGCTTGATGTCGTAGTCGGCCGCCTGGATCAGCTTGAGCAGGATGTTCTCGACGTCTTCACCGACGTAGCCGGCCTCGGTCAACGCGGTGGCGTCGGCGATCGCGAACGGCACGTTGAGCATCCGGGCGAGGGTCTGCGCGAGGTGTGTCTTGCCACACCCGGTCGGCCCGATCAGCAGGATGTTGGACTTGGCCAGCTCGACGCCGGAGTCGCCGGGGCCGCTGCCCGAGTCGGCCTGGATGCGCTTGTAGTGGTTGTAGACCGCTACTGCGAGTGCCTTCTTGGCCTGATCCTGACCCACCACATACTGGTCGAGGAACTCGCAGATCTCGATCGGCTTCGGCAGCTCGTCCCACTTGACGTCCGGGGACTCCGCGAGCTCTTCCTCAATGATCTCGTTGCACAGGTCGATGCATTCATCGCAGATATAGACCCCTGGTCCCGCGATGAGCTTTTTGACCTGCTTCTGCGACTTACCACAGAAGGAACACTTCAGTAGGTCGCCGCCGTCGCCGATCCGTGCCACCTACGTTCTCCCCTGCATGTGATGGCCCCGTTCCACAGGCGCCTGGATCGGCGGTCGGCACACCGGGTGGCGGCCGCGTCTCCGGTCACCCGACGCCCAGGTCCGGGGTTGAAGGACCGACTTACAGACTCGACGTTACCCGGTCCGGGGGCGAAGTTGTCGACCCCCGGGCCGGGTGTCGCGGTAACACTTCGGCGATGGTCGCCGAATTACTTGCTACCGACGAGCGCCTTCTTACGGCTGCGGAGCACCTGGTCGACCAGACCGTACTCCTGGGCCTCGACCGCAGTCAGGAACTTGTCGCGGTCGATATCCCGACGCACCTTCTCGACCGGCTGGTCAGAGTGCCTGGACAGCATCTCCTCCAGCTGGGTGCGCATCCGGAGGATCTCCCGAGCCTGGATCTCGATGTCCGAGCCCTGGGCGAACCCGCCCTCGGTGGCCGGCTGGTGAATGATGATCCGCGAGTTCGGCAGGGCCATCCGCTTGCCGGCCGTGCCCGCGGCCAGCAGCACCGCGGCGGCGCTGGCCGCCTGGCCGAGGCACACGGTCTGGATGTCCGGCCGGACGAACTGCATGGTGTCGTAGATCGCGGTCATCGCGGTGAACGAACCACCGGGCGAGTTGATGTACATCACGATGTCGCGGTCCGGATCGGCCGACTCCAGGGTGAGCAGCTGCGCCATCACGTCGTTGGCCGACGCGTCGTCGATCTGCACCCCGAGGAAGATGATCCGCTCCTCGAACATCTTGTTGTACGGGTTGGATTCCTTGATCCCGTACGACGTGCGCTCGACGAACGACGGGAGGACATAGCGGTTGTAGACGTCCACGATTGGATTGTCCTCCTTACTGCAGGGTGCCGGCACCGGACGGAACCTGGCGCGCCCCGGAGATGACCTGGTCGATGAAGCCGTAGTCCCTCGCCTCTTCGGCGGTGAACCAGCGGTCGCGGTCGGAGTCGGTCTCGATCTGCTCCTGGCTCTGCCCGGTGTGGTGGGCCACCCGCTCCTGGAACATGCGCTTGGTGTAGAGCATCTGCTCCGCCTGGATGGCGATGTCGGCCGCCGTGCCGCCGATGCCGCCGGACGGCTGGTGCATCATGATCCGGGCGTGTGGCAGCGCGTACCGCTTGCCCCGCGTCCCCGCGCACAGCAGAAGCTGGCCCATGGACGCGGCCATGCCCATGGCAACGGTCGCCACGTCGTTCGACACGTACTGCATGACGTCGTAGATGGCGAAGCCGCTGTAGACGGAGCCACCCGGCGAGTTGATGTAGAGCCAGATGTCGCGGGACTCGTCCTCGGCCGCGAGCAGTAGCAACTGGGCGCAGATCCGGTTGGCGACCTGGTCGGTCACCTCGCTGCCGAGGAAGATGATGCGCTCGCGCAGCAGCCGGTTGAACACCGCGTCGTCGAGGTTGCCGCCAACTTGTTCGGCGCTGCGCGCCGTTGGAATGATCAGATCGGTCATGGCAGCCCTTCGCGTCCAAGAATTCCGAATTCGAGCTCCGGATCCAACCGGCCGCGAGGCCGGCGAAGAATCCCTCGTACGCCCGACACTAACCGCTGATTCGGATGGGAACTTCCTTCCGCGCCTACTGTTCGCTCAAAGCGCACGTGTCGCGGACGGACGTGCCGGAATCAGTGGTCGTGGTCATGATCGTGGTCGTGCTCGTGATCATGCTGGTCGGCACCGGCCTCGCCCCGCAGGTCCTCCAGGCTGATCGCCTCGCCGGCACTGTCGGTGATCTTGATCTGGTCCAGGACCTGCGCCAACGCCTTGCCGCGGCGGACGTCGCCGTACACGGCCGCGGCCATGCCCGAGCGGACCAGCTGGTCGTAGTACTGCTGGGGCGGAACCCCGACCCGCTGGGCGCGGTGCACGATCTCGTGCCCGTACTCGTCGTCGGTGACCTCAATCTCTTCGCGGTCGGCCAGGGTGTCCAGGACCAGCTGGATCTTGACGCCCTCCGTCGCCGACTCGGTGAGCTCCTTGTCGACGTCCTCGGCGGACTTGCCCTCGGCGCTGAAGTACTCCTCCAGCGAGGCGCCCATCCGCTCCAGTTCGTCGGTCATCGCCTGCTTGCGCTGCTCGACCTCGTCGCGCACGACACCCTCGGGCGCCGGCACGTC
Organism: Rugosimonospora africana; assembly: GCF_016862975.1. Classification (GTDB taxonomy): domain Bacteria; phylum Actinomycetota; class Actinomycetes; order Mycobacteriales; family Micromonosporaceae; genus Rugosimonospora; species Rugosimonospora africana. Next base: position 43,953 of record NZ_BONZ01000092.1, on the reverse strand, counting down.
GGTCGCCTTGACCAGCTCCTCCAGCGCCTTGTCACGGGCCGCGTAGAGCTGCTCGACGCGCTTGGCCCGGCCGAGCCGGGTGCGTAGGTCCTCGCGCAGCTCGTCCAGGGAGTCGAACTCGCTGGCGAGCTGGGCGAAGTCGTCGTCCAGCGGCGGGAGCTGCTTCTCCTTGACGGTGCGGACGGTGACCGCCACCTCAGCGTCCTTGCCGGCGAAGTCGCCGCCGACGAGCTGGGTGGTGAACGACGTCGACTCGTCGGCCGACATCCCGCCGAGCACCTCGTCGAGGCCGGGCAGCAGCTGGTTGCTGCCGACCTCGTGGGAGATGTTGGTGGCCGATCCGCCGGGAACCTCCTGGCCGTCGACCGTGGCGGCGAGATCGATCTGCGCGTAGTCGCCGACCTGCGCCGGGCGCTCCACGGTCTTCAGCGTCGCGAACCGCTCACGCAGCGCGTTGACCTGATCGTCGATCTCGTTGTCGCCGATCTGGATCGCGTCGACGGTCACCGCGATGGTGTCAAGATCCGGCAGAGTGATCTCGGGGCGGACGTCGAGTTCGGCGGTGAAGATCAGCGGCTCGCCGTCGGAGAAATCGGTGATCTCCACCGAGGGCCGGCCGAGGCTCTTGACGTCGTGCTCCCGGACGGCGGCGACGATCTGAGTCGGGATTGCGTCCTGAACGGCCTCGTTGAGCACCGTGCCCCGGCCGATCCGCTGGTCGATGACGGACGCGGGGACCCGACCCTGCCGGAATCCCGGCACGTTGACCTGCGAGGCGATCTCCCGGTACGCCTTCTTCAGGCTCGGTTCGAGCTCTGCGAACGGCACCTCGATCGCAAGCTTCACCCTCGTCGGGCTCAGAGTCTCGACGGTGCTCTTCACGGCGTACTCCTTGATGATCTGAAGAAGATTAGGGCTCGGTCGAGTGTAGGCGAGGCGACACGCGCGGTACCCAGCCGGGCGCCACACATGCCTACTTCTGATCACAAGTCGGGGTGGCGGGATTTGAACCCACGGCCCCTCGCTCCCAAAGCGAGTGCGCTACCAAGCTGCGCTACACCCCGTAGCGTGGGTGAAGTGTAAGCGGTCGGGCGGGGTGTCCGCTTGTCGGGCTGGTCGGACCGCTTCGGTGGGAACTGGTTCGGCATGGGCGGCGGTCAACTTGTACGCTAGGGACGCCCCGGGCGATCGGGGCGACGCGGCCGTAGCTCAATGGCAGAGCTTCAGTCTTCCAAACTGACGGTGAGGGTTCGATTCCCTTCGGCCGCTCTTAACACCTCCTGGCACGTCCCGTGCAGGTCGGGGCCGGTTTCTGGCCCGCGTGGCTCATCGTTTGATCCCACCATTCGATCTCTTCCGGACGCTCGGGCTACCGCCGCGTCCCTGAGCCGCGTCGGCCGGGCCGCGTCGGCCGAGCCGACCGTCGAGCGTGTCCGGCATCGCGCGGATTTCACCGATCGATTCCGCGGCCGGCGACCGGTTCGCGACCAGCGACCGCAAGACCATGATCGATCGCTTGTGCCGGCTGTTGCGCCGAGAACGCGAAACGCGCCGACCGGGGGCGTCACGATAGGACCGATTGGTGTAACAATCCGACCGTGACGTACGACCTGGCCGTCTGGGAGGGCGAGCCGCCGACCACCGGGGACGCCGCCGCCGCGACGTTCCGGGATCTCTACAAGAGGTATGCCGACGCGGATCCGACCCCGCCGCCGACTCAGCGGATCCTCGACTTCGTCGAGGGGCTGCTGGCGAAGTGGCCGCAGGCCGGGGATCCGGCGCCGTGGCCGACCGCACCGCTCAACCAGGCCGCCGGACCGCTGGCGTACCTCCAGCTGGTCGACGAGCACGCCGAAGAGGTGACGGCCTTCGCCGCGAGCCTCGCCTGGGCACACGGCCTGGTCTGCTTCGATCCCCAACGCGAGCGGTTGCTGACCCCGCTGCCCGACCACGCCGCTCTCGACCTGCTCGTCCAGGCCGGCAAGAGCATCCAGGCCATCGCAAAGATCCGGGAGCGGTTCGGCTGTACTTTGTCGGACGCGGTCGGCATCTACGACCGCCGGTTCCGCGCCATCGCCGAGCGATGCCGCCCACCGGAGCACGAGCCGCCGGCGTACGTATTGACCACCGGACAGGGCCGCACGATCAACAACCCGTCGACGGCGGCACTGCACCGGGTGCTCATCGAGCTGGCGCCCACCCGGTGGTCCGCCAGCCTGACCCGGCGGGACGGCTGGTTCGTACGGGTCGGCCTGGGCTCCCCCGCGGGCACCCGGCCGGGTTGGTACGCGCTGGAACGCCAGGACGGCCGCGAGGACGCGCGCTACCGCACCATCCTCACGGACGTACAGGAGGTCATCGCGGCGTTCAACGGCTTCGCCGTCGACGACCCGAACTGGGCCCGCCGCTACACCTGGCAGCCTCACGCGATCTAGCTCAGCCTCGGCGATCCGCCGGCATCAGAGATCGCGCCGCATGACCACACGCGGCCAGCGATCCAGGCCGTGCGCGGCCTCACGCTCACGGATCGCCCGCAGACCCGGCGTCCACCGGGCCTCGTCCACGACCCGGAAACCGCACCGCAGGTAGTACGGCGCGTTCCAGGGCACCTCCGCGAAGGTGGTGAGGGTCAGCGCTGGTACCCCGCCGGCAGCCGCCCGTTCGGCGACGTGCTCCAGCAGCGCGCGCCCGAGTCCGCGACGCGCATGGTCCGGGTGCACCGACACCTGCTCGACGTGGACGTTGCCGTCCACCGGGTCGGTGATCAGGTAAGCGACGGGCCGGTCCGCCCCGTCGGCGGTGACCCACGCCCGGCCCGTCCGCTGGTACCCGGCGAGCACGTCGACCGGAAATGGCTCGTCATCGGCGATCTCCGCCATGCCCAGGTCCCGGAAACACTCCCCCGCGGCGCGTTCGATGTCCCGCAGGACGTCCAGCTCCGCGGCGGTCGCCGCACGGATGCGCACCGGCGGCTACCGTTCCGTGCCCAGGACCGGCTTCACGTCCACGATCGGCGTCCCGTCCAGGGCTTCCAGGTCGCGTACCCGGACCCGGGTGCCGTCGACCGCGACGATCCCGACCCGGTGCAGGCCGATCGGGTTCGGGCGGTCCGGCGAGCGGGTGCTGAACACGCCGGTCTCCGGCCGCTCCCGGTCACCGCGCGGGCGGACCACCAGGACGTCGCGGTGAGCGCGGTGCAGCCAGGTCAGTACCAGCATGTCGGCGCCGGGTCGCAGATCGCGGATGCCGTCGGCGACCTCCGGCTCGAAGACCAGCCACGCGTCGGGTGCTCCCTCGTCGCCCTGCTTCGGGGCGGTGTGACGGTCGGTCAGCGTGGACTCCACCCACCCGATCGGCCGCACGACGTACGCGTTGTCGTCCACGACCGGTCAGCGTAGCGGTCACGTCCGCTGTCATGGCAGACCGCTACCCGTCGATCGAGTCGCCAACCTCACAGCCCGGCCCGGGACTGCGTCGCGCCTCGTTGCGCTACCGGACCCGCCGCTCGGATCTCCCTCCGCGCCGCTCGTCACCGGCGCCACCTGCTCGGTAGATTTCCGGTCGTGACCCTGGACAGCTCAGCCCCGACCGCGCGAGACCGGTCCCCCGGTCTCGCGCAGTCTGCCGTTTTCGCGGGTGTGATCGGCGCGCTCGCCGGCGCGGCGGTGAGCGGGCACTGGGGCATCCTGGCCGGCGTCCTCGGCGCGATCGGCGGGGGCGCCGTCATCGGCGTGGCGGACGCGGTGGCCCGGGCGCGGCAGCGGCCCGGCGAGATCCCGGCACTGTGGTCGCGGATCGTGATGAGCGGCGCGCTGGCCATTCCCCTCGGTTGGGTGGCCGGACGCCTCGGTGCCGGGCAGCTCGTGGTGGGCATCGCGGCCGGACTGGTGGCGGGGTTGCTCGGGGTGCGGCCGTACAAGGTCGCGCTGGGGCCGGTCGTCGGCGCCGCGATCGGCGGGGCGGCGGTCGCCATCGGATCAGGGGTGCCGGTCTCGGCGGTGGCCGGTGCCGCCGTTGTCGCTTTCCGGCTGGTGTCGGCGCTGCTGTTCCGGGACCCGCAGGTGAGCCTGCTCGCCGACCGGGTGCCCGCGGCCGACCTGCCGTTCGTGGTACCGCTTCAGGCGCGTACCCGGTACGTGGGGACCGGGTACGTCCGGGATCTGGCACAGGTGCTCGGCGGCACCTACCTGGCCGCGGCACCCGACGTCGGGATCGTCGCCTCCCTCGACGAGCTGGCCGGCCCGGAATTCGACCCGGCCCGGGTCGATCCGCTGGTACGCGAGTTCTACGAGCACACCACCCGGTTCACGCTGGACATCGTGCCGAAGTGGCGGATGTGGGTACGGCCGGGCTACCTGCTGTACCGCAGGCTGCTCGCCCGCCCGCTGGGGCAGGCCAACCTGCCGATGAACCAGCGCGAGACGCTGCGCGGCATCTCCAGCCGCATCGACACCATCACCACCAGCGTCGACGGGGTGGTCGGGGTGCGCGGCTGGATCCGTTCGTTCACGGACAACGACGAGCCCATCTATGTCGGCATCTACACCACGTACCGGCACGGTGGACGCGGGTACGTCAGCGTCGGCTTCCCGTTGCCGCAGGCGAGTTTCACCGCGACGCTGGAGCCTCGGCTGCGCGACGGCGGCGGCCTGGTGCTGCGCAGCCGCGGCGAGTCGACCACGCATCCGGGCCACTATCTGACCCACGTCGACGAGGACAGCGGCGGGCTCATCACGCTGGCGGTGCACGGCTTCGCCGAGCAGTTGGACGTCTACCTGCGCGACGGTGAGCTGCGGGCCGAGCACGCGTTCTCGGTCTTCGGACTGCCGTTTCTGGTGCTGCACTATCAGCTGCGCCGCAAGCCGGTGGCGGCGGAGCCGCCCGTGCGGGGCGGAGCGGTTGGAACGGTCGCCGCCGAACCGGAAAGCCTGCCGATGGAGGCCGGGCCAATCGAGGTCAGGCCGATGGAGGCCGGGCCGATCGAATAGCGCCGGTCGAACAACGCCGGGCCGGTCGGCCGGCGGTGCGTCTGGCGGCACGGGCCTGCCGCCAGACGCCGGCACCACGTCCGTCGTGCTGCTGACTCCCGCCCAACTAGGGCGTCGGCCGGACGTCGACTGCCCGCGTGCCTAGCAGGCAGACGCTTGCCTGTGCGGATGGATCGGCGAACGCACAACCTCGCCGCCGGTCCACTCGCACGTGCTGGAATCCATCGAACATCACCTCATGCATCGCGGAAGCCCGGCCCCGCGTTACACGACAGGCAGTTCGAATTCGAAGCGCGTTCGGCCGCACACATCGTGTCAGGTCAACGGTTCCAGGCGCACCTTGAAGTGACGCAGGATCGGCGGCGCCGAGACGATCCGGTACCCGCTGACCCGCTCCGGGTCCTTCGCGATGTCGGCGAGGATCGCCGCGACGTACTCCAGATGGGTGTCCGTGTAGACCCGCCGAGGAATCGCCAGCCGGACCAGTTCGAACGGCGCCGGCGTGACCAGTTGGTGGTTCTCGTCCATCGCGCCCAGGTACAGCGATCCGAGTTCCGCGCAGCGGATGCCGCCGTCGAGGTACAGCTGGCAGCCCAGAGCGTGGCCGGGGAACTGAGCCGGCGACAGGTGTGGCAGGAGCCTGCCGGCGTTGAGGTAGAGGGCGTGGATGCCGGCCGGCTGGACCGTGTCCACCCCGGCGTCGTTTATCAGCTGCGCCATCCGTGCCGTGGAAGCGGCGCGCGCCTGCAAATACCAGGGATCGACCACCTCACGCAGCCCCTGGGCCAACCGTTCCAGGTCGTGGCCGGCCAGGCCGCCGTACGTGGAGAAGCCCTCCGTGGCGATCAGGTTGGCCTCGCACGCGGCGTGCAGTTGCTCGTCGCGCAGGCCGATGAACCCGCCGACCGCCGACAACCCGTCCTTCTTCAGGCTCACCACGCACCCGTCGGCGTACCCGAACGCCGTGGTCGCGATCTGCCGTGGAGCCATGTCCCGGTAGGCCGGTTCGCGCTCGTGCACCAGCCACGCGTTCTCGGCGAACCGGGCCGCGTCGAGAAAGAACGGGATCCGGTGGCGACGGCACAGCTCGCTGGTCGCCTTCAGGTTGGCCATGGACACCGGCTGCGCGCCGAGGCCGTTGTTGGTGATGGTCATCAGGACCAGCCCGACCTTGCCGCCGTCCGGACCGTCCAGCAGGTGTTCCAGGGCGTCGAGGTCGATGTTGCCCTTGAACGGCTCGCTGCTGTCCAGATCGGCCGCCTCGGCGCACGGCAGGTCGACCGGCCGCGCGCCGACCAGCTCGACGTTGGCGTGCGTGGTGTCGAAGTGCGTGTTGCTCACGCAGATCTGGCCGGGCTTCAGGAGGTTGGAGAACAGCACCCGCTCGCCGGCCCTGCCCTGGTGCACCGGAAGGATGAACGGGTACCCGGTGAGGCTGCCGACCTGGTCGCGGAACCGGAACCAGGAGCGCGCGCCGGCGTAGGACTCGTCGCCGAGGGCGGCCACGGCCTCCTGCGCGTCGGAGGTGGCGCCGGTGCCCGAGTCGGACAGCAGGTCGATGGTGATCTGGTCGGCCCGGAGGTTGAACGGGTTGTATCCGGCCGAAGCGATGGCCATACGCCGCTGCTCGGCGCTGAGGAACGCGATCGGCTCGACAACCTTGATCCGGTACGGCGGCAGCATCCTGCCCGGCTCTACTGGCATCACTCACTCCTTGCGATGGTGGGATCCGGCCGCACCGCAGCCATCCGGAGTTCGGGGTGTTCTCCGGCGAGGGAAGGGAGTAGCGGGCGTGGCGGATCGACCCGGTACGCCTCGGCGGACAGGTACACGGTCACGCCCGGTCGGGGTGGTCCCAGTCGAAGTGAGACGTGCGCGATGAGCCCGACGCCGTCACGCAGCGGCCTGCGTGCCACCGCGTCGATCGCCCGGTCGAGCTGGCCGCTGTCGAACCCGTACCGTTCCAGCAGCCCGGTGACCCGGCGGTAAGCCTGCTCGTCGTCGCGGACGTAGCTGCGGATCGGGACGTAGACGCTGTACCCGACCGGCCGGTCCTGGCCGGACAGGAAGGTGTAGCTGCCCACCAGCGGCCGGCCGGCGAAGGTGACCGTCCCGCCGCCGGCCAGCGCGCAGAATTCGGCGATCTCGTCCGCCTCGATGCCGGCGACAGCCCGGGCCGCGCGGACCACGTCCCGGGCCTGAGCGTTGTAGTGACTGAGGTAGAGCTTGACCCGCGCGTGCGGCTGGTCGTGGAGGTCCACCGCGAAGAACGTCAGCCGGTCGTCCCGCCCCAGTTCGCCCGGGCGGATGGCGTATTCCAGTGCCGTGTCGTACGACTTCTCCAGACCGAGCCGTCTCAGCGCCTCGGCCACCAGGCCCGGAGCCCGGTGAACGCCCTTGACCTCGGGATTGAAATACACCTTGAACTCGGGCCGCCGTCCCGGACGGAACACCATCGAGTGCCAGAGTCCGAAGTCACCGCGCGGGTCGTCGGTGGCAAACAACTCGTTCACCTGGTCGAACCGGGAGACCGCGAGGCCGAACCGGCCGGCCTGCGCTTGAATGAACCGGCGTGCGGCGGACATATTCGTCGTCGCACTCGGTACCGTGTCCAGTGCCTCGCCGAGAATGCGGAGAGTGAGGCGGTCCGGCTCACTCTCATTGAAGGCGACCGAATACTCGATCGGAGTGTGGTCGTCAGCGATGCCGGAGGGCCACGCAGGAGGCTCCGACAATGGACGTGAGCCGGCCGGTCCAAGAAGCTCAGTCAGCAGTTCTCCGGCTGGTCGCGGATCTGCCCCGACGATTTCACATAGGCCCTTTAACTGAAGATCCAGACGCTCAAGCAGGGACAGCTCATCCATTCTCTGCTCCACTCACGGTGGGAACTCCCGCTCGTGCCGGACGTGATCGTAACGCGTCCGTCAAGATCGGTCACCTGTCGTAACGATCTTGAAATGGCCCAAGGTCGGTTCAGTCGAGCCGAGGCAGCCCCGCCCCGGCGAGGCCAAAACGGCCGCTACGCAGGGGCGTTATTCGCACATCGCCAGACAATCGGTGGAGGCTTTCGCCGTCATTGTCCAATTTGGGGAGATGCGCACGGGCCGCAAGATCAGCCCAAGTACCAGGCCACTTCATGGGATTCCCGCGCCACACGACCGGCCTCCCCCCTACACGGTCGACCAGGTCTCGACCGGTAATTGAGCCATCGCGTGCTCCACCAGCCTGATCAGCGTGACCGCGCTGGAGTCCCGGTCCCGGGCGTCGCACCACATCAACGGGGCGTCCTGGCGAAGCTTCAGCGCGTTCCGGATCTCGTCTTCGTCGTACGGGCATTCCCCGTAGAACTTGTTCACGGCGGCGACAAACGGTATCTGGCGCTGTTCGAAATAGTCGATTGCCGGGAAACTCGCATCCAGTCGCCTGGTGTCGACCAGGACGACCGCACCGATAGCGCCCTGCGAGAGTTCGTCCCACATGAACCAGAAGCGGTCCTGCCCCGGCGTGCCGAACAGATACAGCACTATGTCATCGGTGATGGTGATGCGCCCGAAGTCCAGCGCGACCGTGGTGCTGCGTTTGCCCTCGATACCACGGATGTCGTCCACGCCGACGCTAGCCTCGGTGATGTTCTCCTCGGTGGTCAGCGGAGAAATCTCGCTGACCGATCCGACGAACGTCGTCTTTCCGGTGCCAAACCCGCCCGCCACAATGAGCTTGACCGATTTACGAGCCACAACTATCAGTCCCTCTACGTTGTCTACAGACTCTTCAGGCGGACGAGAATCTTCTCCAGGATTCCGCGATCCACGATGGTCTCCTGGGCGGGCGATCCGACAGCGAGGAATTGCCGCTCAAGGAGAACGTCGACCAGAATTCTCGTCAAGGTGAGCGGGTACTTCAGATAGGAGGATATCTCTGCGATGGATATCCACGTCTGGCAACGCTTGACGATTGCGTCGTACTCCGGCTCCAAGCCGCCCGTGTCAGCTTTGAGGGCGATGACCTGAGTCGCGAGATCCAGACCGGCGGTGCGTGGACTCGTACGCCCATTGACCAGGACGTAGAGAGGCACGAGAGGTACCCCGTCCCCCTGGTCGGCGCCGTTCCAGATGTCGCGACTCATCGGCGGCAACCTCAGGGGCCATTCGGTGTGGGTACGCCGCTACGCGCTTCCGCGCCGAGGTGTGGTCTCAACCTGTCCACCAGCCGGCCGATCTCGTACGCGACCGTGCCCAGCTCCACCTCGACGTCGCACAGGACGGCCAACCGGCCGTTGCGCCCGGCTGCGGCGACGAACAGAGTCCGGTTGAGGAACTCAATCATGATGTGCTGGACCGGCCCGCTGCCGAAATCGCGCCCGGCCGCGAGGGCGAGGCTGTACATGCCGGATGCGCTGGCGCTCAGCCGGTCGGCGTCGTCACGGGTCAACTTCGAGGACTTCTGCAGCAGCAGTCCGTCGGTCGAGAGGACAGCGGCGTAGATCACGCTTGGAACCGCCGCGAGGTCATCCAGCATCGACGTAAGAACATCACGATCACTGTGTGGCATCAGATCCATCACGGGTTCCAGTCGTAGTCGTTGCTCGTGGGCGTTTCAGCGGTGTTGTCGGTGCGGCCAGCCTGCCGGCCCCGTTGGTACCGGGCGAACCGGTCCCGGTTCTCCTCGGGCGATCTGGTCGGCTCGGCGGGCTCGGATGGCACGCTGGTGTCACCGCCGCGCAACTGGGGCGCGAGGTGCCGCTGCGGCTTGCGCTCCGGCAACGGCGGCCGACTCGGCCGGGGCTTGCTGGGCACGCTCGCGCTGCCGACCCAGGAATTCGAAGGGTCCGCGGCGCTCGGGTCCGCAGCGATGTTGCCTGACTGTCGATCGTTCACCATGCTTTCCGGATGCTCCGTGCGCAGCTGTCCGCCGGTGGGGGCGCTGGCTGTCGGTCGAGTCACGGCGTACGCGTCCGTCGCCATCGTCGTCGCCGCGGCCTGGCCGGGCGGCTGCCGAGTGTCGTCGTACGTCGATGTGTGGCTCGCGTCGTCATAGGTTGACGCGTGCCGGGCGTCGTCGTATGTCGACGCGTGCCGGGCGTCGTCGTACGTGGACGTGGCCATCGCGAACGCGGGGGTGCTCTGGCTGGGCATGGCCGGGTGGATGCCGGCCGGTACGGTCAGCGGCGCCGCCGCTGTGTCCGTTGTGGACATCTGAGGATCGGCGATGAGGCGATCCGGCAGCAGTACGACCGCCAACAACCCGCCGTATGCCGAGGTGCGCAGCGTCACCTGGACTTTGTCGCGCTTCGCCAGCTCCGCCACGACCCACAGACCGACCTGCTTACCATCCTTGATGGTGTTCAGGTCGGGCGTCGGGGCGTTGGCCAGCAACAGGTTCGCGCGCTCCAGGTCGTCCAGCGGCATGCCGACGCCGGCGTCCTCGATCTCGATCACCGCGCCCCGGTGCGTTCCCATCGAGCGGCACGTGACCAGAACCTCGGTCGGCGGCCGCGAGAACGTCAGGGCGTTGTCGAGCAGCTCGGCGAGGAGGTGCGTGGTTCCGGCGACCGCATGGCCGGCCAACGCGATCTCGTCACTGTACCGGATCTTGATCCGCTGGTAGTGCAGCGTTTCCGCCTGCGCCGCGAGCAGCACCGAGCGCACCGGAACCGGCTTGGCGAACCGGCGCCCGGTCTGGCCACCGGCCAGGATGATGAGGTTCTCAAGGAATCGCCGGGTCTGCGCGAGCTTGTGGTTGACGTCGAACAGCTCGCCCAGCACTTCACCCTTCTGGTCGTCGAACCGCTTCTGCAGCCGCTCGATGACCTGCAGGCTCTGCTGCAGCGGGCCCTGCGGGCGACGGGCGACACCCTCGAGCATGGCCATACTCGCGGTCCGGGTCTTCGCCTCCTCGATGACGGCGCCGACCGCGACCTGCAGTGAGTTGTTCAGCGCCTCGGCGAGCTGCCCGATCTCATCGCCGCCGTAGTCCCGGCCGGGCAGCTCGACCGCGGGGTCGACATCTTCCTGCCGGCGCAGTCGATCCATCATCTCCGGCAGCCGCTGCTCCACCGCCATCGCGGCGTCCTCGCCGAGGCGGCCCAGCCGGACGACCAGAGCCTTGCCCACCAGCTGGTCGGACTGGCGGACCGCCCACCAGATGGCGCCGGCCGCGATGAGCAGGGCCAGGACACTGCCCAGTACCGCGGTCAGGAGCTGGACGTTACCGGTGTGCAGCGCCCGCGACGACACCTCGTCGGCCTGCGCGATGGTGAGGTTGATGAGGGCGTCGGAGACCTGGGTGGTCAGGGCGCCCCAACTCGCCGCGGTGGCGGCCAGGCTGTGCGGCACGCCGTCGGACCACCGGCCGGTGTTGATCAGCGTGTCTTCCGCGGCGATCAGCTGTTGCCAGGCGCTCCCCGAGGTGAGTTGCTCGTACTGCGCCCGCACCTCGGGCCGCAAATGCGCGGCCAGGTCGTTCAGCTGCGCGTGGTACGCGCCCACCAGACCGACGAACTGGAGGTAGTCGTCTTCGCTGAGTGCGTGGGAGCCGAACGCGCCGGTGATGGTCGAGCCCGCTCGCGACATCAGGTCGCTCGCGTGGAACGTCTCGGTGGCCGCGATACCGCCCTGGCTCGCGGTGACGTCGGGTACCACCCGGGCCTGCGTGTCGAACAGGTCTGTCGCCGAGTCGAGGAGCCCGTTGAAGAAGTCGTAGACGTGCTTCCGGTTGGCCGTGCCGGCGTCGATCGTGCTCCGGACCCCCTGAAGCTGGTCCAGGTTGTCGCTGAGCGCCTTCCACCGGGTCTTGATGGAGGCGGGCGCGAAAGTCAGTGCCGAGTTGGCCACCGAACGCAGGGTGGCCAGTCGCTCGTCGGTCTGTCGCCGCTGGTCGATGAGGTCCTGCAGGCCGCTGGACGGGTGCGCCAGGTAGGCGATGCTCAGACTCCGCTCCTGCTGGATAGAGGAGAGACCGGTCACCGCGGGAATCGACACCTGCCGGACGGTGCTGGCGACCTCACGGTCGTAGAAGCCGGTGGAGACCAGATAGCCGGACGCGACCAACCACAGCACCACCGCGGCGGCACTGGGGATAAGCACAAGCTGGATGACCCGCCGACGGATGGTTTTCTGCCGACCGCCTGCCGGCGCAGGCTCGGTGGTTTGATGGCGGCCATCGGAATCAGACTGGTGCTTGGTCACGACGCCCCGATTCATGGTAGTCGATGGGTGTTGCTGGCCATCAAGCATCCGTAGGTGGACTCACGCGGTCGGTGGAGTTCGGCCTCATCGTCGTCCAATCGCTACAGCCCAATGGGTGCGCCAGCGGTTGCCGCGCCTACCGACGCCGACACGAAGGCACACCCTACCCGCGACGGCCGTTCTCGTCACTACTTCGTGTTCGGGTGAAAATCGGGCCACCGTGGGGCCGGGCGTTCGCCCAGTTCATCGACGAAGAACGAGGCGTAGCCGGCCGATGGCGTACACGAAAATCCCTGCTAAAGGCCCCTGTCACGGGAGTGGTGACCATGATCACCCAAGTCATCGGACAAACCCCGTTTCATTCTCGTACGCCCCGACGATAAGCACTCCAGCCACGACGACCGGCCTGGGTCGCACCCAGACCGGTCGGACCTCTCCGCGCCGCCGGACCAGGAGAGACAGCCCCGCGGCGCAGCCGGCCCACAGGAGGACACGCATGACCCTGGTGGAGCACACACCGCGCGGGACCGGCCCGGTGAGCCGGTCATTTCGGTAGCGGCGACCGCATCCCACCCGATCGTCCATCTCGGACGGTCTATGTGGACAGTCGGCGTCGATGTGGACAGCGTGACGGTCGGCCGTGGACGGTTTGGCGTGGCACGGCTGGTTTGGCATGGCGTGGACGGTTCGGCGCGACGTGGACAGTTCGATGTGGACAGTCGCGTGTGGACGGTCAACCGTGCCTGGTGATCCGCAGGGTCAGGACGTCGCTGCGAACCAGGATGTGGCCGTGGAACAGTGGCACGTTCTCCGAGCCGAACCCGAGCTGGACCGCGCTGATCAGTGGGTGCCCGGCGGCCACCGCGAGGCGGTCGACCGCGTCGCCCTCGGCCAGAACCGCGGCCATCTCGATGTCGGTGCGCCGGACCGGCATGCCGGTCGCGCGGGCGAGGAACTCCAGCAGGTCCAGGTCGATGCTGACCAACGCGGACGGGTCGAGTTCGTGACCGGACACCGCCAGCGGCAGGTGGTCGCGGATCCACGCCGCCGGTACGCCGTCGACCGCGAAGAGCCGGTCCACCCGCCATACCGTGGAATCCGGCGCGCAGTGCAGCGCCTCGGCGCAGTCCGCCGGGCAGGGCACCCGCCGGACCGACGCGTCGTGCAGGTCCGGCCGGTGCCCGGCCGCGCTGATCTTGTCACGTAGCGCGATCACGTCGCCCAGCGACACCGGCACCCCAACCGGCGGCTGGAGGACGAACGTGCCCACACCCCAGGTACGCGAGACCACGCCGGCCGCGACGAGCTGGCCGATCGCCTCGCGCATGGTCGCCCGGCTCACCGCGAGCCGGGTGGCCAGCTCCCGCTCGTTGGGCAGGCGGTCGCCCGGCCGGAGTTCGGCGCTGATGAGCTCACGCAGCTTCGCCTGCGCGGCGTCCTGAGCCGTCTCCCGCCGAGCCATCCGTCCTCACCAGACCTGTTCGAGCACCCGGATCGCGTTGCCGCCGATCACCTTGGCGATCTCGTCGTCCGAGTAGTCGTGCTTGACCAGCCAGCCGACCACGCTGTTGAACGCCTCGGCCGGATTCTCCATGCCGGCAACGTACGGTACCCGAGGGTGATCGGGCACGGGACGGGCGTCATGGGCGTAGTTGTTGGCGTAGGTCTGGTGCACCCCGACGTGATCCCCGAACATCGTGTCCGGCCCGAACGTCACGTGGTCGATCCCGACCAGCTCGGCGCAGTACACGAAGTGGTCCATCACCGATTCCAGTGAGTGCTCCGGATGGGCGACCGACAGCGTGGTGTGCGGGGCCGCCTCGATGCCGATCACTCCCCCGCGCTCGGCGCACGCCGTGATCACCTCGTCCGGCTTCATCCGCGGGATGTCCCAGACGGTCCGGGAGCCGGCGTGCGTAATGAACACCGGCACCCGGCTCGCCTCGATGGTCTCCAGGCTGGTGCGGTCGCCCGAGTGCGAGATGTCGATGGCGATGCCGAGCCGGTTCATCCGGTCCACCGCCCGCCGGCCGAAGTGGGTCAGCCCACCGTCGGAGTACTCGGACAGCCCGCCGCCGAGCATGTTGGACTGGCTGTACGCAATGCCGAGCTGGCGCACGCCGAAGCCGTACAGGATGTCGATGCGGTCGAGTTCGTTCTCGATCGGGGTGCTGCACTCCAGGCCGGCGACCAGGGCCAGTTGCCCGGCACGCTTGGCGGCGTGGATGTCGGCCAGCGAGGTGGCGTGCACGATGTAGTCCTGCTTGGCCACGTCGGACAGGCGCATCCCGAGCGCGTAGATGAGGTCGTTCCACTTCCAGCCGTTCTCGCTGGTGACACACGAGGCGCCGGCCATGAAGTTGTCGAACACCGCGGTGAGACCGGAGCGGGCCAGCCCGGCGTACGCGGTGTGCTGGCGGGCGGTGCGGTTGTACGCGCGCAGCTCGCTGACGTCCTGAGGAAGGACGACCGGGTGCTCGTGCAGCGAGATCACCACGTTCTCGGCGAGGAGCCGGCCGGCCCGCTGCCGCTGGGCTTCGGTCAGGCCGAGGTCGTAGTCGGGCACGCGGCCCACTTCGGGCGCCAGCTCGAAGACCCGGTAGTCCAGGTTCGGCTCCAGGTACGAGTACGACGTGTGGCCGCGGTAGCGCGGCGCCGCTTCTTGCAACAAGGAAACTCCCCTTACAGCACGCTGCGTCGGCCAGCCCGCCTCGCCGCCCGTACGGCACGAGGACAGAGGTCTGACCTCTTCCCTCCGGCCACAGTACGGCCGGCAGTCGGGCCGGGGACCGGTCGGGTGCCGGGCGTCACATACATCGGTCGGCCGAAATCTCACGGGACAGCACCACTCGGTGACGCCTCGTATACTGCCCGACGTGGGAGCGCTTCCACGAAGTTGCCGGGGAGGGATCGCGATGCGACCGAGGCTGTCGAGAACCGCACGAGTTTTGGCCACCGGACTCGCGATGATCGCGTTCGCCGGCTGCTCCAGCGCTCCCTCCCCGGCGGCGACGCCGGCCGAGCTGCTCGTCGGCGAGGACTGCCCCGACCTCGTGGCGGGCGGCACCCAGGTGCACTTCGCCGACGGGCACGGTGCGTCGCTCACCGCCGTGACGCTGGGCACCGGCAAGACCGGCGTGGTGCTGGCCCACATGTCCGACGGGGACGTGTGCGGCTGGCTCGCGTACGCGCTGCAGTTGGCCAAGGGCGGATACCGGGCGATGGTCTTCTACTTCCACGGGTACGGCACGTCCAGCGCCGGCACGGACGACAGCTCGCTGGACGGCGACGTGGTCGCCGCCGCCGGATACCTGCGCGGGCACGGCGTCGAGACGATCGCCCTGGTCGGCGCGTCCATGGGCGGCACGGCCACCGTGGCGGCGGCCACCGAGCTCTCGCCGCCGCCGGCCGTGGCGATCAGCCTCTCCGCACCGAAGTTCTACCAGGGCGTGGACGCGCTGACCGCCGCCGGCAAGCTCACCGTGCCGGTGCTGTACGCGGTCGGCCAGGGCGACACCGACTTCACCGGCCAGACGCAGGCGCTGTACGACGCGACACCCGCCTCCACCGGGCGCACCATCCTGATCGCTCCGACGACGGCGCACGGTACGGGCATGGTCGGCGCGCCCGGCTCGCAGGTACGCGACGCGATGGACAAGGCGCTGCGCGACCACGCGCCGGTCGCCGGCTGAGCGCCGGCGCTCCTGCCACGATCGCGGTTTCGCGGCTCGATCGTTGGGCATACCCGACGGTTGACGCACGCCGCCGATCGGAGGGGACGATGAGCCAGCCGGAGCAGGGACCGATGAGTGGGCGCATCGCGCTCGTGACCGGCGCGTCGGGCGGCATCGGCGGGGCACTCGCGCTCCGGCTCGCCGCGGCCGGCGCCGATCTCGCACTGACCTACAGCGGGCACCGGCAGGCGGCCGAGGGCGTCGCCGAGCAGGCCCGCGCGCTGGGACGGCGTGCCGCCGTGCTGGCCGCCGACCTCACCGACCCACGGATCGCGACGGACCTGGTGGACCAGGTCGGTACGCGGCTCGGCCCGCTCGACATCCTGATCGCCAATGCCGGTACGGGCCGGCAGCTGTCCTGGGACGACGACGCTCTGGACGTGGCCACCTGGGACAGCACGATGGCGGTGAACCTGCGGGCCCCGTGGCTGCTGACCCGGGCGGCGCTGCCCGGCATGGTGAGCCGGGGCTTCGGCCGGGTGCTGTACGTCTCGTCGATCGCCGCGCTCAACGGCGGCATCGTCGGGCCGCACTACGCGGCGAGCAAAGCCGGACTGCACGGACTCATGCACCACCTGGCCGGCCGGGTCGCCGGCCACGGCGTCACCGTCAACACCATCGCCCCGGCGCTGATCACCGGTACCGGGTTCTTCCCGGCCGCCCCGGGCGAGATGCCGATGCCGGTGCCCGTGGGCCGGCTGGGGCGCACCGAGGACGTGGCGGACCTGGCGATGGCGATGCTCACCAACGGGTACCTGACGAACAAGGTGGTCACTGTGGACGGTGGCCTGTACCCGACGTGACCGAACCGGCCGCGTCCTGCTGGCGGGGTACGGCCGGGGCGGGTACCGGGGCCGCGGGTACCGGCGCGCCGGAGTCCAGCCTCGCGGCCCGCAGCAGCGCCCGGATCAGGCGCAGCTCACGGACCCGGTCGACGGCCCTCCCGAACAGCCGGACCAGCGCCTCCAGCGGCGGCAGGAGCACGAGGAGGAACAACACGCTCCACGCCCACCGTTGCTCCCGCATCCAGGGCACGGCGGACCTCTGCAGCCACCCGAACAGCCGCTCGTCGGCCCAGGGCAGCCAGGGTGCCGCGGCGATGAGGACCAGGGCGACGGCGACCAGAGAAGCCAGGATCGTCGGGGTGGCCCGCCACAGCGCGACCGCGAGCATCACCGCTCCGGCGCCGACCAGCCCCAGACCCGACAGGCCGAGCACGACGTTGTGGGTGAGCATGGCCAGGACACCGAACGCCATCATCCCGAGCGCCGCCGTGAGGACCCCGGATCGGGAGCCGTGCATGCGGTCGGTGGCGACGTACGCGGTACGGGTGATCGAGCGCGCGGTCGCGAACGTCGGGCGCAGGAACGCCGGTGGGCTGGTCAGCGCCGTGGCGGCCGCGGTGGTGACCGCCACCGCCTGGGTGAGCGTGCGGATGAACAGCGGCGACTCGGTCTGATCCCGGTCGGTCAGGCGCTGCGCTGGCACCGGGCACGTGCTCAGCAGCGCTGCCATCGCGGCGGGATCGCCGGGTGGGGCGGCGTCGTAGCTGGCGAGCCACTCCTGTTCGAGCCGGCTCGGCGCGCCGTCGGTTCCGGCGCGTACCTGCCGCGCCACCGTACCCAGTTCCTCGGCGGCGATGGCTTGCTGGGCGGATCGTGCCACCCACAGCGACAACCTGGGGAGGCTGGCCGGCAGGGGTACCGCGTCGGAGCTGAGGAACGCCAGCTCGGCGAGCAGTTCGCCGCGCGTCGGCAAGGACCCGTCCGGGCACGTCTCGGGCGCCGGCCCGGCGATCTCCTCGATGCGTCCCAGGAACCAGCCGGCCCGGTCCGTCCCGTCGATGCCGGCGGTCTCCAGGACGGACAGGATGCGCCGCGGGTCGAGCAGGAGGTGCACCAGCCAGCCGGCGCCGTCGAGCCGGCCCCACATCCAGTCGTTGGCCCGCCAGGAACCCTTGTAGAACGCGCCGAAGTGGTGCAGCTGCATGCCGGTGAGCTTGTCCTCGGCGGTCGAGCGCCCCGGGTCGAGCAGGGTGCGCGTGTCGGCGCTGACCTGGACCAGTTCCACCCGCTGCTGCACGTCGACGCCGACCGGCAGTACCGACCGCTCGGCGATGTGCAGGTCGAGCAGGCGGGCCACGGTCCGCGGCACGTCGCGGGCGAGCAGGAAATCGAGGTACGTGTTCACCCGGTACGCGGCCTCGGACCGGCGCTGGAGCAGCGACAGCCGTACCGGGGCGTCGGCCAGTTCCTCGTCGCCGGTCGGCCGCCCGGTCGGCACGTCGCCGGCGAGCCGGCGCAACAGGTCGCGGACGTCGATCAGGGCGTCGGCGAGGGTGCGCCACGCGGTCAGGTACGACTCGATGGTCGCGCCGACGTCCCCGTCGACGGCGGGGTCGGCGGCCGCACCGGCTGTTGGCCCGGCCTGCCCGACGAACTCGCCGGCCAGCCGCACGACAGCCTGGTCCAGCGTCTCCCCCGCCGGTGCCGCACCGAGCCGCTTCGCGACGAAGGTCTGCAGGTCCTCGTCGTGCCAGGCGGTGGAGGCGCCGTGGATCCGCGCGCCACACGCGGCGAGCTTCGCCCGGGCGTCGGGGTCGTCGGTCAGCACGTACCCGGACACCAGGATGTCCAGGATCGTGGCCTTGGCCGCGTCCAGGGCCGGGCGCCCGAGGGACGCCGCGACGCCGACCACCGCGCGCACCGAGGTCGGCGGCTGCGCCGGCCAGTTGCGTACCACCGAGGCCCCGGCGGCGGTCCGCAGCCGGTGCTCGCCGTCCGAGCCGGGGCCCAGGCTGTCCAGCCAGCGATCGCGCAGCGCCGGGTCCGCCGAGACCTGGCGCATCACCGCGGCGGTGAGCGGGCGGACGAGCCACTCCGCCTGGCGCTGCCGGTAGTCGCGCCAGGCGGGCGCGTCGATGAGCACGGTCAGGCCGACCGACCCGGAGTCCCGTTCCGCACGGTCGAGCCGCACGCCCAACGCGGCCAGCCGCAGCCGGGTCTCGGCGACCGCGGTGACCCGGTCGTTGTGGTCGCGGATCGCGGCGAGGTCCGCGGCGATCGACTGGTTGAGGGTCGCGCTCAGATCCCGCATCAGCGCCTCGCCGAGACTCGGCGGCTTGTCGAACCGGTCGGGCTCGGGGGCCTGCACCGGTCGGGAGGACGGCACGATGTAGAGCAGGACACGCCGTACCTGGCCGCTGGCCGCACGCTCGAAGATCTCCTGGAGGAGGGGTGCGATCGGCCGGTTCACCAGCAGGCCGCCGTCCGAGGCCCAGTGCGGCGCGCTGGCGTTCAGGTACGCGGACATGTCCGGGTGCGCGGTGTCCGTCTCGGACTTGTACGGCAGGAAAGCCGGCTCGAAGGCGCCGGGGAACGACGCGCTGCTGCGGGCGGCCAGCGCGAGCCGGGACGCCAGGAAGTCGGGCGCCGCGCCGGCCAGAAGCTCCTCGGTGAAGTGGAACAGCCCGTGGTGATCGGCATCGACGATGAGCGTCCCGTAGTTGTCGGTGAACCGGCTCATCTCGGCCGACAGCAGCGTGGTCGTGATGAACACGTGGGTGGGCCGGGGATCCGGCGGCGGGGTGCCGGCGGCGATCGTCCCGATCGCGTCGCGCAGCTTGGCGAGCAGGAAGTCGTCGCCGCGCAGCAGCGACGGCGGGTCCGGTCGGCGCGGGTCGCGCAGCAGCTGATCGAACGCCCCGGCGTCCATCCACAGGTCCCGCACGGCACCGGTGTCCCGGCGCCGGGCGTTCGCCATCCCCAGCAGTGCCGCGTTGATGCCACCGGCACTGGTACCGGACAGCACGTCGAGGCTGACCCGCACGTCGAGCAGGTCCAACAGGCGCCGGTACAGCTGGCAGACCCGGCGGTCGCTCCCGGTCCGACCGTCCGTGGCCCGGGCGTCCGGGTCACTCGCCTGGTTCAGCAGGTCGATCTCGCGGCAGACGCCGCCCATCCAGATCGCCAGGCTCACCCCGCCGGTCAGGACGACGGCCAGGCGCAGTTCCTGAGTGGTCGGCGACGCCGGACCGGGCTCGGCAGCCGGCACGGGGTCGGCAGCCGGGCCGACCGGCGTGGTCGGCTCCGGCTGTGCCGCAGTCGTTTCGGATGGCGGGGGTGTCGGCTGCGCAAGAGGGTCCATCATGGCCTCCGCCGCTGATCGCGGGCCGGATCGGGTCGATGGGAGAACCCTGCGCGGCCTGCCGCGAACTGTCAGTACGATCACGGACAGCTACGGCCGAAACCCTCCGCGGAGCCTGGTCTGGTCGTCGCGTGGCTGGACGCGCCGAGCCGAACCGGCCGGCACCGGCTCAGGCCGGCGGCGGCTTCGGCGCGATGACGGCCTGGGTCTGCGTCGTCTGGCCGACCGGCCGGCCCTGATCGTCGGCCAGGTCTGTCTGGATGACGACGAAGGAGCGGCCGACGTGCAGCGGCCGTGCGGTGGCGTGCAGCCTGCCTTCCCGCAATGCCCGGAAGAAGTTGGTCTTGGACTCGACCGTGGAGGTGCCCGCACCGACCGGCACGTTGAGGTAGGCGCACACCGCCCCGATCGAATCCGCCAGCGACATCAGCACTCCGCCGTGCATCGCAGAGTCGACGGTGCACCGGTTGGGCGCCCAGTCGACGCTGCCACGGGTGAGCGTCGGGCTCGCGTCTTCCAGGACGATGCCAAGTGCGGTCGCGTACGGCATGAGAGAAAGCAGCTCACGCCGACTCATCGGGAGGGGTGCCGCCATTGCTGTGACCTCCAAGGGGGGCGAGACGTCAGGTCGGGGGCGTGCGCCGGCCCTGGCAATCATGCCCCCTGAGCACCGTGCTATCTCGCCCGGCGCACCGCCGAATATTGAGCGGGACTCACGGGAAGCCGGCCGGGGCCGGTCATCCGGGCCCGAGCGGGGCTTTCCACCCGTACCGGGCGGCCGGCCAGGAGCGCGATCACCAGGGCTACAACCAGGGCGGTGGGCTGGCGATCGGGGCTCATACCAGCGTCGTAATCCGGCCGTCATCGGGCCTGCGCGGCCGGTAACCTGTTCGCCGCTGCGATCCGGCCAAGCCGAGGGGGACGGGCTCGAGATGCGAATCAGCAGGGTGTCGATCAGGTTTGCGGTCGCGGCTTCCGCCGCCGGATTGCTCGCCGCCTCCGGTGTCGCGGTGGCCGCCGCCCAGGACTCCGGGCCGTCGACCCGGGCCGCCGCGGCGCCGTCCGCCCCGGGACCGGGCCAGCGGATGGGTACCGGCCTCGGGATGTACCCGAGGGTGATCCGGCTGGCCTACTCCGGCTCGGCCGACGGCCGGCTCATCGCCAGCGTCTCGACCAACGACGCGCCGGGCCAGCCGGTGGACTCGGCCCAGTTCTTCGAGAGCACCGATGACGGCGTGAGCTTCCATCCGCTCAGCGCGATCAGTGACCCGCGCGCGGCCGGCGGGCGCGGATCCTGCTGCGCCACGCTGTTCGAGCTGCCCCAGCAGGTGGGCGCGCAGCCGGCCGGTACCCTGCTGTTCGCGACCACGGCCGACACGGCCGCCACGCCGGGCCGTTCACCGGAGATCCGGGTGTGGGCGAGCCACGACCAGGCGCACACCTGGGCGTACCTGTCGAGTTGCGCCAGCGCACCGGGTGCCCCGACCGGTCGCGGCCTGTGGGAGCCGGAGTTCTCGGTGGACTCCCGCGGGTACCTCAACTGCTACTTCTCCGACGACGCCCGGTTCGTGCCCGGCTCGCACAGCGGGTACGACCAGGCCATCGCGGCCGCGACCTCCACGGACGGCGGGCTCACCTGGGGCCCCGAGCACAACGTCGTGGCCATCCCGGCCACCGCCACGGCCAGCTACCGCCCGGGCATGCCCAACGTGCGCCGGCTGCCGAACGGCACCTATTTCATGTCCTACGAACTGTGCGGCAGCGGCATCCCCGACTCGTGCGAGGTGCGCTACCGCACCTCGCCGGACGGCTGGAACTGGGGCACGGCTGCGACCCCCGGTACCGTCGTGGAGAGCGCCGACGGCGAGCACCTGTTCCACGCGCCCACCGTCGCCTGGACTCCGCAGGGCGGTCCCAACGGCCGGATCCTGATGATCGGCGGCCTGGTCAAGGACGCCCAGGGGCACATCGACTATTCGGCCAGCGGTACGACCATCTTCGCCAACACCGAGAACGGTGGCGGCGGCTGGTACCGGATCCCGGCACCGGTCACCGTCTCGTTCCCGAACGACCCGACGCCGGACGACATCGTCTGCGACAACTACAGCTCCAGCCTGCTCCCGTCCACCGACGGCAGCACGGTTCTGGAGGTGGCGACCAAGCGGCAGGCCGACGGCACGTGTGCGCCGTACTTCGGCAGTGCGCCGACGCTCGGTACCAGCGACGCGGCCGGGGTGGTGTCCGGCGAGACCTACCGGCTGCGCAGCGTCCACAGTGGCCTGTGCTTCGACGTGAGCGGTGGTTCGGGCCAGGCAGGGGTGACGCTGGAGCAGTGGACCTGCAACGGCCTGGATCCGCAGAACTGGAAGCTGGTCGACCAGGGCAACGGCTACTTCACGCTCCGCAGCGAACAGAGCAACCTGTGCGCGGACGTGCCCGGCGACTCCACCAGTCCGGGCGTCGCCGTGCGGCAGAACGGCTGCGATGACACGGCTGGGCAGCAGTGGCGGCTGGTGAACGTCGGCGGCACGTCGTACAACTTGGTGTCCAGGGCCAGCGGCCTGTGCCTGGACGTGGCCGGGGGCTCGTTGACCCCCGGCGGAACCGTGCAGCAGTGGACGTGCAACGGGCTCGGCCCGCAGCTCTGGGACTTCCAGCACGCCCTGACCGTGATGCCGCTCGGCGACTCCATCACCGACGGCCTGAACAACACCGGCGGGTACCGATCGGACCTGTTCCAGCTGTTCACAGTGGACGGACGGTACGTGGACTTCGTCGGCTCGCAGGTGGGCGGGCCGGCCCAACTGCACGACCAGAACCACGAGGGGCATCCCGGCTGGCGGATCGACCAGATCGACGAGCAGGTCGCCGGCTGGCTGGCCACGTACCGGCCGGACGTGGTGCTGCTGCACATCGGCACCAACGACGTCATCCAGAACTGGGCGCTGAGCCAGGCGCCGGCACGGCTGGCCACCCTCCTCGACCACATCACCGCGGCCGATCCGCGGGCCGAAGTGGACGTCGCGACGATCGTGCCGTTCGCCGACGCGACCCAGGAGGCGGTGGTGCGCACCTACAACGCGGCGATCCCCGGGATCGTCTCGGCGCGGGCCAGCGCCGGCGAGGACGTCAAGCTGGTCGACATGCACGCGGCGATCGGCACGGCCGACCTGTCGCCGGACGGGGTCCACCCGTCCAATGGCGGGTACTCGAAGATGGCCGCCCGCTGGTACGCGCAGTTCACCGGCGAGCCGATGACCCGCGTGGAGGCCGAGGCCGGCTCGAACAAGCGGCACGACTCGTCGGTCGTCAGCACCGCCAACGCCTCGGGCAACAAGAAGGTCGGCAAGCTGGACTACTCCGACAGCTACGTCGACGTCGTGGTGAACGCGCCGAGCGCCGGGGCGTACCGGCTGTACGTGCGGGCCGCCTCCGGCGCCTCGACGCAGTGCGGCCATACGGTGACGGTCAACGGCCAGGGCAGCCGGGTGCTCATGTACGGCAACTTCGGCTGGGACCAGTGGGTCGTCGTGGGTACCGACGTCACGTTGAACGCGGGGGCCAACACGGTCCGGTTCGCGCACGACGTGTGCTACGCCGAGCTGGACTCGGTCGACCTGGCCGGCCCGAACTGAGCCGCCGGGACGCGGCCGGTCAGCCGCGCGGGAAGGTCGGCTCCCAGCCCAGCCGCTCCCGGGCCTTGGCGGTGCTCCACAGCCGGGCCGTCCGGTCTCCGGAGATGGTGAACACGTCCAGCCCGTCGCGGTGCTCCAGCGCCGCGAGCATCGCCCGGCCCAGGTCGCTCGCCGCGGTCGCGTCGATCCGCGTGCCGTCCGTGGCGTAGCGGGTCTCGACGCCGCCGAACGCTCCCCAGTCCGGCCACAGGTCGTCCGGCGTGGGCCAGGTCAACCGGAGCACGGTGACCGACAGGCCCCACTCGTGTACGGCGGCCCGGCAGACCTCCTCGCCCAGCCGCTTGCTCAGCCCGTACGGGTCGGTGGCGTCCGGCGGGTCCGACTCGTCGAGCCGCCGGCTCTCCAGGTCGCGGTAGACCGACATGCTGCTGATGTGCACCGCGTGCGGCACCCCGGCGTCGTGCGCCGCCATCAGCGTCAGATGCACCGACTTGACGTTCACGTCCAGCGTGTCGGCGGCACCGCTCGGGGTGTGCCAGTCGTGGTTGCCCATCGCGCAGTGGATGACGGCGTCCATCCCCTCGACGCCGGCCCGCACCACGTCGTAGTCCGTGGCGCTGCCGGGCAGGTGCTCGACCGCCGCGGTCGGCGGGCGCGGATCGAGGACGCGGACCAGATGGTGCTCGGCCAGCAGCGGTACGACCAGATTGCCGACGTAGCCCGCGCCGCCCACGACGAGTACCCGCATCGACGCATCCTCGCATCCAGTGAGCCCCAGCGCGACCATGATGAGCAGCGACCGTGAGACGCGACGCTTCTCCAGCCCGCGGCACCAGTGACGGTCCACAGGGGACGGTCGTGACCTCCGGCTAGCCCTACCAGGGAGACTCGGGCGTCCGGGATTTCTGACCGCCTCGCCTTCGAGCACCCTGAACCGCATGACTGTGGCACTCGAACCCAGATCCCCACAGACCGTCGAGGGATACCAGCGGTTCGGATGGTTCGGCTCGCTCGTCCGCCACGTGACGCCGTCGGCGGTCACCTTCGCCGCCGCTCTCGCGCTGAAGCCGCTGATCGTCCGGCTGGGACTGCCCGCCAACTTCTCGCTCAGCGTCGCGTTCGCCTTGCTGCTCACGCCGACCGAGCTGACCATCCTGCTCATCGCTGCCCGCCGGGCGACCGGCCGCTGGTCGCCGCGCGCACTGCCCGCCGTACTCGCCTTCCGCCGGCCGCTGCGCCGGTGGGCACTGCTGGTACCGCCGTTGTTCGGCGTGGCGCTGCTCGCCGCCGTCGCGTCCGGGCCGGTGTCCGACGCGCTGGCCGCCCACCTCGGGAGCGTGTACCCGCACTGGTTGCTGCCCGACTACGACGCGACCGCCGGGTTCTCCCGGCCGGTACTGGTCGTGACCATGCTGGTGACGCTCGCCGTGGACGGCATCACGAACCCGATCGTGGAGGAGCTGTATTTCCGCGCGTACCTGCTGCCGCGCCTGCCGCTGTCCGGCTGGGCGGCGGTACCGGTGTCGGCGGCCCTGTTCACCGTCCAGCACTACTGGCAGCCCTGGAACTGGCCGCTCATCTTCGTCCTGGAGCTGATCCTGACCACCCTGGTGGTGCGCCTGCGCAGCTACCGCATCGGAATCGTCATGCACTGCCTGGCCAACTCGTTCGGCATCCTCGTGGCGCTGCTGGGCGTGCTCACCTGATCGGATCGGCGCACGAACCCGGCCGGGGACCCAGAGCCCTGGACCCCCGGCCGGCTCCTCCCAGAAGCGTCGGAGCGTCGGGCTGCCCGGTCGGCGCCGTCTCGCCGTCCTGTTCGGGAGCGGCGCTGGTGTGGGCGGCGAACCCGAGCACCAGCACACCGACCGCGAACAGGCAGGCATGCGCCACGACCAGCCAGATCAGCGTCTCGCCGACGCTCTCCGGTCGGCCGAACCGGTGCAGTACGGACCACAGGTGCGGCATCGCGTCGTCGTCCGCGCGCGGCAGGATCCGGACCCCGCCGACGCCCGCACCGGCCGCGGCGAGGATCGCCGGGTACCCGACCCACACGCCGACGGCCGCGAGCATCCCGGCCAACGCTCCGCCGGCCGCGGCGTACCAGCCGCCCGCCCGCCGGGCCCGGCCCGGGCCGCCCGGGGTCTCCGCCCGCGAAGGGTCGCCCACGTTCTCGACCCGGCCCGTGCCGCCCGAGCCGGCCGTGCCGCCCGAGCCGGCCACGCTGCCGGAGCCGGCCGAGCCGGCCACGGTCGGCGACTCGGACGGGTCGCTCACGAGGCCGCGACGCGGGGCCCGCCTCATGCCGCGACCTTCGGCGCCAACTCCGGCACGATGTGCTCGCCGTACTCGTTCAGCGTGTGCTCCTTGTCGTCGTGCTGGAGGTAGATCGCGAACTGGTCGACGCCCAACTCCTGTAGCGTCCGCAGCCGGGCCAGGTGGGCCGGCACCGGTCCGAGGACACAGAACCGGTCCACGATATCGTCGGGCACAAAATCGGTGTGCGTGTTGCCGGCACGCCCGTGCTCCGCGTAGTCGTACCCCTGCCGGTCCCGGATGTAGTCGGTCAACGCGGACGGAACCGCACCAGTCGCACCGTACCGGGTCACGATGTCCGCGACGTGGTTGCCCACCATGCCGCCGAACCAGCGGGTCTGCTCCCGCTGGTGGGCGATGTCGTCGCCGACGTACGCGGGTGCCGCGACACAGAACTTCACCGCCCGTGGGTCTCGGCCGGCCCGCTCGGCCGCCGAACGCACCGAATCGATCATCCATGCCGCGATGTCCGGATCGGCCAGCTGCAGGATGTACCCGTCGCCCACCTCCCCGGCCAGCGTGAGCGCCTTCGGCCCGTACGCGGCCACCCAGACCTCCAGGCGGCTGTCGCGTACCCACGGGAAGTGCAGCTCACGGCCCCGGTACGTGACCGGGCGACCGTTGGCCAACTCGCGGATCACCCGTACGCTCTCCCGCAGGTCGGTCAGGTTGCCCGGCGGCAGCCCGAGCGTACGCAGGGCCGAGTCGCCCCGGCCGATGCCGCAGATCGTCCGGTTGCCGAACATGTCGTTGAGCGTGGCGAACAGCGACGCCGTCACGGTCGCGTCCCGGGTGCCCGGGTTGGTGACCATCGGCCCGACCGTCACCCTCGACGTGCCCGCCAGGATCTGGCTGTAGATGACGAACGGCTCCTGCCACAGCAGGTGCGAGTCGAACGTCCAGACGTGGCTGAACCCGTACCCCTCGGCCATCCGGGCGAGCCGGATCACGTCGCCGGCCGGCGGGTCGAGCTGGAACACGACACCGAGGTCCATGCGCTCACCTCACTTCGGGGAACCCGAGGTCGACTCGTGACGTCGAAGGATCCGGCCATCGGGAGGTCACTACCTTGGTGCGGGTGTAGAACTCCAGCCCCTCCGGCCCGTACATGTGCAGGTCGCCGAAGAGCGAGGACTTCCAGCCGCCGAAGCTGTAATACGCCACCGGTACCGGGATCGGCACGTTGATGCCGACCATCCCGCACACCGCGTCGTACTGGAACCGGCGTGCCGCTCCCCCGTCCCGGGTGAAGATGGCCGTGCCGTTGCCGTACGGGTTCGCGTTGACCAGCCTCACCGCCTCGTCGTACGTGTCGACCCGCACGACCGACAGCACCGGCCCGAAGATCTCGTCGGTGTAGTACCCGGAGTCGGTGGCCACGTTGTCCACCAGCGACGGGCCGAGGAAGAACCCGGGGCCCTGCGCCACCGGCGCGGTACGGCCGTCCACCACCACGTCGCCGCCCCCGCCGGCCAGGTATCCGGCCACCCGGTCCCGGTGCTCCCGGCTGATCAGCGGCCCCATCTCCGCGTCCGGGTCGCTGGCCGGCCCGACCCGGATGCCGGCGATCCGCGCCGCGATCGCGTCGACCAGCGGATCGGCGACCGAGCCGACCGCGACCACCACGGACACCGCCATGCACCGCTCGCCCGCCGACCCGTACCCGGCCGAGATCGCCGCGTCCGCCGCCGCCCCCACGTCCGCGTCCGGCAGCACGACCATGTGGTTCTTCGCGCCACCCAGCGCCTGCACCCGCTTGCCCGCCTTCGTGGCGGTCTCGTAGATGTGCCGGGCCACCGGTGTGGACCCGACGAAGCTGACCGCGGCGACGTCCGGGTCGGCCAGCAGCGCTTCGACTGCCACCCGGTCTCCCTGCACGACGTTGAACGCGCCGGCCGGCACGCCGGCCTGGTGCAGCAGGTCGGCGAGCAGCAGCGACACCGAGGGGTCCTTCTCGCTCGGCTTGAGGACGAACGTGTTGCCCGCCACCAGCGCGGTACACAGCATCCACAGCGGCACCATGGCCGGGAAGTTGAACGGCGTGATCCCGGCGACCACGCCCAGCGGCTGGCGGATCGAGTACACGTCGACCCCGGTGGACGCCTGCTCGGTGAAGCCGCCCTTGAGCAGGGCCGGCGCGCCGGCCGCGAACTCGATGTTCTCGATGCCCCGGGCCAGCTCGCCGAGCGCGTCGGCGACCGTCTTGCCGTGCTCGGCGCTGATCAGGCCGGCGATCTCCTTGCGGTTCGCGTCGACCAGCTCGCGGAACCGGAACATGACCTCGGCCCGGCGGGACAGTCCGGTGCCCCGCCAGCCGGGGAACGCGGCCGCGGCCGCCCGCACCGCGGCGCGTACGTCGGCCTCGGTGGCCGCGGCTACTGCCGCCTGCTGCTGGCCGGTCGCCGGGTCGTACACCGGCAGCGATCGGCCGTCGGTGGTGGACACGGCGGATCCGTCGATCCAGTGCGGAATCAGTTTCATGCGAACACCATCACAACAGGTAGGAGGACAGGCCACGGCGCAGGTACCGGCCGCGTCCCTTGGTCGCGTGCAGCCCGGTACCGTCGACGATCACCTCACCGCGGGACACCACGGTGTCCACCCGGCCGGCGATCTCGTACCCCTCCCACGCCGAGTGGTCCAGGTTCATGTGGTGGCTCGCGACGCCGATCGTGGTGCGCCCGTTCGGGTCGTAGAGCACGATGTCGGCGTCCGAGCCGGGTGCGATGACGCCCTTGCGCGGGTACAGGCCGAACATCCGGGCCGGCGTGGTGGCGATGGTCTCCACCCACCGCTGCACCGACAGCTTGCCGTCCACCACGCCCTGGTACACCAGGTCCACCCGGTGCTCGACGGTGCCGATCCCGTTGGGGATCTTCGAGAAGTCGCCCAGCCCGAGTTCCTTCTGCTCCTTCATGCAGAACGGGCAGTGGTCGGTGGAGACCACGGCCAGGTCGTTGCTGCGCAGCCCCTTCCACAGGTCGGCCCGGTGCGACTCGTGCCCGCTGCGCAGCGGCGGCGAGGCCACCCACTTCGCGCCTTCGAAGCCGGGTGCGCCGAGCTGATCCTCCAGCGTCAGGTACAGGTACTGCGGACAGGTCTCGGCGAACACGTTGCGCCCGGCGTCCCGGGCGGCGGCCACCTGCTCCAGCGCACCGCTGGCGGACAGGTGCACGAAGTACAGCGGGCAGTCCCTGGCGACGCCGGCCAGCACGATCGCCCGGTGGGTGGCCTCGGCCTCCAGCTCGGGCGGACGGGTGATGCCGTGGTACACCGGGTCGGTCTCGCCCCGGGCCAACGCCTGCTGGACCAGCACGTCGATGGCGATGCCGTTCTCCGCGTGCATCATGATGACCGCGCCGTTGTCCCGCGCCCGCTGCATGGCCCGCAGGATCTGCCCGTCGTCGCTGTAGAACACGCCCGGGTACGCCATGAACAGCTTGAAGCTCGTGACGCCCTCGTCGGCGACCAGCTGGTCCATCGCCTTGAGCGCGTCCTCGTCGACGCCACCGAGGATCATGTGGAATCCGTAGTCCACGAAGCACTCGCCGGCGGCCTTGGCGTGCCAGGCGGCCAGCCCGTCCTGGACCACCTCGCCGGTGCGCTGCACGGCGAAGTCGATGATCGTGGTGGTGCCGCCGAACGCCGCGGCCCGGGTGCCGGTGGAGAAGGTGTCGCTCGCGAACGTTCCGCCGAACGGCAACTGCATGTGGGTGTGTACGTCGATGCCGCCCGGGATCACGTACTTCCCGGTCGCGTCGAGCACCCGGTCGGCCACCGGGATGCGGCCGGGCTGGACGATCTCCGCGATGGTCTCGCCGTCGACGAGCACGTCGGCCTCGACGGCACCGGTCACCCCGACGACCGTTCCGCCGGTGATCAGGAGTGTCCGGCCGCCAGCGGCGTTGAGGGACGAGACGCCGCGGTCAAGCGGCCGGTCGCCGGAATCAACAGTGCTCACGGCTTCACCAGCCCCTCGTACGCGTCGGGCCGGCGGTCCCGGTAGAACGCCCACCGGTCGCGTACCTCGGCCAGCAGGTCCATCGACAGGTCTCGGACCACCAGCTCGGGCTCGTGCGCGCTGGCCACGTCGCCGACGAACTTGCCCTCCGGATCGACGAAGTAGGACGTGCCGTAGAAGTCGTCGTCGCCGAGGTCGGCCTCGATGCCGATCCGGTTGATCGCGCCGATGAAGTACTCGTTGGCCACCGCGGAGGCCGGTTGCTCCAGCTTCCACAGGTAGGCCGACAGGCCCCGGCTGGTCGCCGACGGGTTGAACACGATCTTCGCCCCGGCCAGGCCCAGCGCCCGCCAGCCCTCGGGAAAGTGCCGGTCATAGCAGATGTAGACGCCGATCCTGCCGACCGCGGTGTCGAACACCGGGTACCCGAGGTTGCCGGGACGGAAGTAGAACTTCTCCCAGAATCCTTTGACCTGCGGAATGTGCGTCTTGCGGTACTTGCCGAGGTACCGCCCGTCGGCGTCGATCACCGCGGCCGTGTTGTACAGGATGCCGGGCTGCTCCTGCTCGTACACCGGCACGATCAGTACCATGCCCAGCTCGGCGGCGAGCGCCGCGAACCGCTCGACGGTCGGCCCCGGTACCGACTCGGCGTACGCGTAATACTTCGGGTCCTGTACCTGGCAGAAGTACGGCCCGTAGAACAGCTCCTGGAAACACATCACCTTCGCGCCCTGCGCGGCGGCCTGCCGGGCGTACTCCTCGTGGGCTTTGATCATGGATTCCTTGTCGCCGGTCCAACTGGCCTGGACCAGAGCGGCTCGAATGACATCGGCCACGGCCGTCCTCCCATCGCCTACCCGAGTGTCCGGCGACGTCGGCCCGGCGGTCGACCTCCTTCATCCCGGCGCGGCCGCGCCCCCAGCCAGATTCGGATAGCGTAAGTCGCCTGCCAGACAAGTCCAGACGTCGATCATGTATTTATCGTGTCCGTCACGCTACCTACCGTGTCTGGCGGACGCCGGCCGTGGTCAGGCGCGAGACTGGCGGCGTGGAGATCGGCGGCGCGGAGATCGGCGGCGTGGGCAGCACCGTCCGGCTGCGGGTCCGGGTCGAGGGCATCGTGCAGGGCGTCGGCTTCCGGCCGTTCGTGCACACCCTGGCCACGAAGCTGCGCCTTGCCGGGCACGTCGGCAACGACGTCTCCGGGGTCTTCATCGAGGTCGAGGGGCCGGTCGAGACCGTCGAGGAGTTCCTGGCCGCGCTGCGCCGGCTGGCGCCGCCGCTGTCGGTCGTCGACCGGGTGGCGACCGAGCCGATGCCGCCGACCGACACCCGCGGCTTCGCGATCGTGGCCAGCGACCGGGCCGGTACCGCCGCCACGCTCATCTCCGCGGACTCCGCCACCTGCGCCGACTGCCTCCGCGAGCTGGACGACCCGGCCGACCGGCGGTACCGGTACCCGTTCATCAACTGCACCAACTGCGGCCCCCGGTTCACGATCGTGCGCGGCGTGCCGTACGACCGGCCGCTGACCACGATGGCCGGCTTCCCGATGTGCCCGGCCTGTACCGCGGAATACCACGACCCGGCCGACCGGCGCTTCCACGCCCAACCGACCTGCTGCCCGGACTGCGGCCCGGCACTGGTGCTGCGCGACGCGGCGGGCTCGCCGCTGCCCGGCGACCCGATCGCCGGCGCGGCCGGGGCACTGCGGGCCGGGCGGATCCTCGCCGTCAAGGGGCTGGGCGGGTACCACCTCGCGTGCTCCGCGACGGATCCGGAGGCGGCGGGCCGGCTGCGCTCGCGCAAGCACCGCGAGGACAAGCCGTTCGCGGTCATGGTGCCCGACCTGGCCACCGCACGGCGGCTGTGCGAGGTCGACCCGGTGAGCGAAGCGCTGCTGGTCAGCCGGGCCGGGCCGATCGTCCTGATGGATCGGCGGGGCAATGGAGGCGTCGCGGGGCCGGTCGCGCCGGGCAACCGGGCGCTGGGCGTGCTGCTGCCGTACACCCCGCTGCACCACCTGCTGCTCCGGCACGCCGCCGGCCCGATCGTGCTCACCAGCGGCAACGTCTCCGATGAGCCGATCGCGTACGGCGACACGGACGCCGCCACCCGGCTGGCGCCGATCGCCGACACGTTCCTCACCCACGACCGGCCGGTCCACGTGCGTACCGACGACTCCGTGGTACGGGCGTTCCGCGACCGGCCGATGCTTCTCCGGAGATCCCGGGGGTACGCGCCGGAGCCGGTACGCCTGGCCTGGGACACACCCCGGCCGGTGCTCGCCTGCGGCGCCGAGCTGAAGAACACGTTCTGCCTGGCCCGGGGCCGGCACGCGGTCGTCTCGCAGCACATCGGCGACCTGGAGAACTACCCGACCCTGCGCTCGTACGCCGAGGGGATCGAGCACTTCCGCCGGCTGTTCGACGTGACGCCGGCGGTCATCGCGTACGACCCGCACCCGGAGTACCTGTCCACCAAGTACGCGCTGGAGCACGAGGTCACCGACCGGGTGGCGGTGCAGCACCACCACGCGCACATCGCGTCGTGCCTGGCCGACAACGGGCACCCCGGCCCGGTCATCGGCGTCGCCTTCGACGGCACCGGGTACGGCACCGACGGCACCATCTGGGGCGGCGAGCTGCTGATCGCCGACCTGGCCGGCTTCACCCGGGCCGGGCACTTCGCCCCGGTACCGCTGCCCGGCGGCGCGGCCGCGATCCGGCATCCGTGGCGCATGGCGGTCGCGTACCTGGACTCGGCGTTCGCCGGTGCGCCGCCGGACGGGCTCGACCTGCTGCGCCGGCACGACGGAAGCTGGCGGCAGGTGGCCGCCCTCGGCCGCGGCGGCCTGAACTCGCCGCCGACCTCCAGCGCAGGTCGGCTGTTCGACGCGGTGGCCGCGCTGATCGGCGTGCGCGACACGGCGAACTACGAGGGTCAGGCCGCCATCGAACTGGAGCAGCGCACCGACCGGGCCGAAGACGGCGCCTACCGTGCCGGGATCGAACCCGGCGAGCCGCTGCTGATCGCCGGGGTCGACCTGATCCGGGCGGCTGCCGCGGACCTCACCGCCGGGGTGGCGCCCGGGATCATCGCGGCCCGCTTCCACAACGGGATGGTGGACGCGATCGTGCGGGCCTGCGCGGTGCTGCGCGACGCGTCGGGGCTGGCCACCGTCGCGCTGTCCGGCGGCGTCTTCCAGAACCTGTTGTTGCTGGACCGCGCGGTCTCCCGGCTGTCCGCGGCGGGCTTCGAGGTGCTGACCCATTCCCGGGTACCGCCGAACGACGGTGGGATCAGCCTGGGACAGGCGGCCGTGGCCGCCGCGCTGGATCGCGCCTCGCGGCGCACGGCGCCCTCCGACCGCGCGCCGACCACTTCGCCCCCGGGGATGCCCGATCACGCGCAGGTCATCCAGCCCGCGGCGACCTGAGCCGACAGGCCCGAGCCAGCGCGTCCCAACCGACCGACCCGAGCCGACGCGCCCGAGCCAGCGGACCGAGCCGACGCGCCCGAACCAGCAGGCCCGAGCCGCCAGGGCCGAGCCGCCAGGCCCCAGCCAGCGGACCTGAGTCAGTGGATCAGTCGAAGCGGACGTCTTCGCTGCCGATCACCATGACGCCGACGGCCCGCAGGTCGTCCTCGACCCGGCGGGAGATCTCGGCCGCCGGCGCGTCGTCGTCATAGGTCGCGTGGGCGTCGTGCACCAGGGTCACCTCGTGGCCCCGCTCCCGCGCGGCCAGGCAGGTGGACTGCACGCAGAACTCGCTCTGCATGCCGACCACGATCAGCGGGGCACCCGGCGGCAAAAGCTTGTCGAGGCCGGTGCCGTCGAACGAGTCGGGCACCCACTTGTCCACCACCGGCTCGCCGTCGCGCACCCGGTGAACCAGCTCCCACCCCTCGCTGCCGGGCGCGTCCGGGTCGTCTTCGGAGCCGTTGTTGCGCACGTGCACGACCTGGGCTCCGGCGTCGCGGGCCCGATCCAGCAGCTCACGGATGGCCGGGGCGACCGAGCCGGCGGCCGGAACCGGCAGGGGCGGTTGGAGCATGTTGCGCTGTACGTCGATCATCAGCAGTACGGGTGACATGGCCGGAGGCTATCCGCGGGGTACGACAGGATTCCCGGGCGAGCGCAGCCGGAGCCGGGTTGTGGCGGAGACGAGCACGCCTCACGCTTCCCGGTCGCTACGAGCGCTGCACCCAGTGCACGATGTCCATCACCCAGGGCGTCTGTTCCAGGTACGCGACCCCGACCGCGACCAGGTACAGCGCGGTACCCAGATGAGCCAGCCGGGCGGTACGGCGCCGCCGGCCCATCCACCGCTCCACGACCAGCCTGCCCAGCAGCCGGAGCAGGATGAACAGGCCGGCGCCCACGAGCAGCACCAGGGCGAATTCGAGCAGCGGCACGAACAGGCTGTGTCCCCGGTTGGCGATTGCCCACACGCTCCAGCCGAGGAACGCGACGATGCCGCCGAACCACGACCACCCGCCGCCGCGCTTGAGCAGTCGCATCCGCTCGCTCATCGGCGCACGGTCCCGGCGCGGCGGATCCCCCGGCAGGTACGAGCTGGTGTCCGGCCCGGGCGGCGGCTTCGTCACCACCGAGGCCCGGCCGCGGATCGCCTGCTCCGCCGCGCTCGGCTGGCCCGCGTGTGGCTGGCGGGCATTCGGCTGGCCCGCGTTCGGCCCCTCGCCCGCCCCGGCGACCCGGGTGGGCGCGGGACCGCCGGACGGCTCGGCGTTCCGGCCGCCGCCGTGCGGATTGCCGCCTTTGTTGACCACAGTCCGGTTCACCACCGTCGGGTTGACCATCGTCGGGTTGACCATCGTCGGGTTGGCCGCGCCGTCGCCGCCAGCCAATCCACCGGCCGCACTGCCGCCCACCGCACCGTTGCCCTTCGCACCGTTAGCCATCGCACCGCCGCCCGCCGCACCACCGCCCAGGGCATCACCGCCCAGAGCACCGGCCGGAGAGCCGCCACCGACGACCGCGCCGGCCATCGCCGGCCGGTCGGCGTCCGACCCCGGCGACCTGTCGGCCTGGTCGTCCGGTGCCGCCTGGGCCGCCCGGCCGTTCAGCGGATGCGCCGCGTATGCCGCCGCGGCCAGCAGTGGGCCGCCCGGCGGCACCCGGTCCCCGTTCAGAGAGGAGCGCAGCTGGACCAGCTCGCGCTCCAGCCGCTCGATGCGCTGGAACGCCTCGGTCTCGGTGCCGGACACGACCGCGGCGCGGCCGACCGCCCGTACCGTCACCGCCTGCTCCGGCTCCGCCCAGTCCACCCCGGTCTCCGGCGCGGATCCAGCCCGTACCAGCGTGGCCAGCCGGTCCACCCAGGCGCCCAGCTCCAGGGTCGAGGGCCGGTCGCCGGGCTTGTCGGCCAGCGGGGCGAGCAGGACGTCGCGCAGCGCCGGCTTGCCGGACAGCGCCGGATGGGCGGCCGGCGGTGGCGCCTGCTCACCGCGCGGCAGCGAACCGGTGACCATGAAGTAGGCGACAGCGCCGAAACCGTGTACGTCGTACGCCGGCCCGACCCGGCCGTGCAGCGCCTCCGGCCCGCCCGACTCCGGCGTGTACGCGATCTGAGTGATCTCCTCGGTGCGCCAGTATCGCGCCCCGGTGAAGTCGATCAGGCGCACCTCGCCGTTGGCCAGCACCATCACGTTGGACGGCTTGACGTCCATGTGCAGCACCGGAGTCGCCCCCGGATCGCCGGGGTGGTGCAGTTCACGCAGGACCCCGGCGAGGGTACGCAGCGCGGTCACCGCGTTCAGCTTCGGTCCGGGACCGGCCGCTCCGGCCGAGAGCAGGTACACCCGCAGGTTCACGCCGTGCAGGTAGTCGTAGATCTGATAGGGCACCGCGTTGCCGGGCTCGGGCGCCTCACCGGGCCGGTGCGGCGGAGGCCCGTAGAAACCGTCGGCGCGCCGGCAGATGCCCAGCACTCCGCGGTTGTTCAGGTCCATCAGCGCCGCGTCGCCCTTGTCCCAGGAGCGAAGCTCGTCAACCAACGGGCGTTTTGGGTCGACTCGGAACACCTTGACCGTCATCGGCGCGCTGGCCACTCCACCGCAGAGCCGGACCGCGCGGTAAACCTCGGCCTGGCCGCCGGAGCCCAGGTGAGCGACGAGACGATAGCGCTGGTAGGTCTCCGGCAACGGGCTCGCCGGCCCGCACACCAGATCCAGCACTTCCGCCATATCGGTCACTCCCCCTCGTCTTGCCCCTTCCGAGCGTAGCGACCGCGTAAATGGCTCGCTTTGCCCAGTCCATATCTACTAGATAAAGGGAATGACCAGCGACGATTACGAGCTCCGCGCGGGCACGCCGGAAGACTTCGACCAGATCAACGATCTGTTGACGATCGCGTTCGCCGAGGAGTTCGACGACGACGCGGTCGAATTGGAACGCAGCGTGTTCGAGCCGGAGCGGGCCGCACTGGTCGTCCACGGCGACGCCCTCGTCGGAGTGTCGGCCTCGTACACCCGGAACCTGACCGTGCCGGGCGGCACGGTCCCGTCGGCGCACGTCACGATGGTGGGCGTCGAGGCCACCCACCGCCGCCGCGGCCTGCTGACCCGGATGATGGGCCGGCTGTTCGACGACGCCCGCCGGCTCGGCGAACCGGTCGCCCACCTCTGGGCCAGCGAGGGGAAGATCTACCAGCGGTACGGCTACGGGCTGGCCGCGCCCCGGCTGACCTTCGACGCCGACCGCGAGGTCCAGCTGCGCGAGGTTCCGGCCGACCCCGGCCGGTTGCGTCCGATGGCGCTGGCCGACGCCGAGGCCGACCTGCGCAAGGTCTACGAGCAGGCGCAGCCGGACCGTCCCGGCTGGTCGAGCCGGGACGACCGCTGGTGGCACCGGATCCTGGCCGACCCGAAGAGCTGGCGGGGCGGCGCGACCGCGCTTCGCGTGCTGGTCCACGAGACCGCCGGCGTGATCGACGGGTACGCGCTGTGGCGGGTGCGCGGCGACGAGCCCGGTGCCGTGATCGTGCGCGAGGTGGTCGCCACCGATCCCGTGGCGTACCGGGCCCTGTGGCACTTCCTGCTGAACGTGGACCTGACCCGCCGGGCCCGGTTCCGGTTCGCGGCCACCGATGAGCCGCTGATCTACCTCGTCAACGAGCCGAACATGCTCAACGCCAAGCTGGGCGAGGCGCTCTGGGTACGGCTGGTCGACGTACCCGCCGCTCTGGCCGCCCGCCGGTACCCGGTGCCGGTCGACGTGGTGCTGCGCACCGAGGACCCGATGCTGCCGGACAACTCCGGCAGCTGGCACCTGGTCGGCGGCCCGGACCGGGCCAGCTGTACCCGCACCGACCGGCCCGCCGACCTGGACTGCGACCTCGGTGCGCTGGGCGCCGCCTACCTGGGCGGTGCCTCGCTGGGTACGCTGGCCGCGAGTGGCCGGGTCCGGGAACTGACCCCCGGCACGTTGTCCGGGGTCGACGCGGCGTTCCGCTGGCACCGGGCACCCGCCGCGACGGAGATCTTCTGATCCGCAGGAGGTGCCTGTGACCGCACCACCGGACAAGCGGTCGTCCGACCGCGACCCCACGCCGACCCCCGGCGACCGCTCAAGTTCCGAGAAGCGGCCGCTTGACCGCGACACCTCGTCACCCGGCGCCGTCGGCGACCGCTCGAATTCTGAGACTCCCCGGCGGCGGCGCCGGGTGCGTTCAGAGCCGTCCGGACAGGCACCGGTACCGTCACCGGCCTCGCTCGCCGCGATGACCAGCCCGATCCACGACGAGGACGTACCGGTCGCCGACGCCTCGGCGGGCGAGGACCGGGAAGTCGAGCGCGGCCTGCGCGGCCTGGTCGGCGGCGGCTCGTCGCAGGTGAGCGTGGCCGCCGCGATGCGGGCCCGGGACGCCACCCGGCCGACCGGCGAGGACCTGGCCTACGCCGAGGCGAACTTGATGATCATCCGGCGTGGCTGGACGCCACCCGACACCAAGCGTTAAAGCCTGCTGGCAAATCTCTGGCCGGATTTGCCAGCAGGCTCTTGGAGTCCGCCCGGGGCGCCGGGTGGCGCCGGAACCGCCTCAGCTCGTCGCGCCCCGGTGGGCGCGCTCGTACTCGGCCACCTGGTCGATGCGCCGGGCGTGCCGCTCGTTGCCGGAGAACGCCGTAGCCAGGAAGATCTCGACGAACCCGGTGGCCTCGTCGATCGAGTGCTGCCGTGCGCCGATGGCCACCACGTTCGCGTCGTTGTGCTCGCGGGCCAGCGTGGCGGTCTCCGCGTTCCAGGCGAGGGCCGCCCGTACCCCCGGGACCTTGTTCGCCGCGATCTGCTCGCCGTTGCCCGAGCCGCCGATCACCACGCCCAGGCTGCCCGGGTCGGCGACCACCCGCTCCGCCGTGGCGAAGCAGTAGGCCGGGTAGTCGTCGTTCGGGTCGTAGGTGTACGGGCCGATGTCGACCACTTCGTACCCCTGACCGGCCAGGTGGTCGACCAGGTGCTTTCTGAGTTCGTAGCCGGCATGGTCGGAGCCGAGATACACGCGCATACCGCGCAGTCTGTCATCCATCCGAATCGAGCTCCGCGACGACCAGACCCGCACGGGCCTTCGGGGTGAACCAGGTGCTCTTCCGGGGCAGCTTCTGCCGGCTCAGGTTGACCGCCACGAAGTCCTCGACGGTGACCGGAGCCACCAGGATCGCCAGCTCGGCCCGGCCGGCGTCGACCTCGCCGGTCAGCCAGGACGCCGAGTAGTCGCCGCCGACGTAGGTGATCCGCTTGTCGCCCGGGTCCAGGCCCAGGGCGTCGCGCAGCAGTACCCGTTCGACCCGCGCGTGGTCCAGGTTGTCGACCGCCGGGGCGGCCGGGTCGGCCGGCAGGGTGATCGCGTAGGCCATTCCGCCCGCGTACCCGATGACCGGCCCGCTCCCGGTCGGGACCTGCGCCGCGTCCGCCGGAGCGACCGTCGCGCCGGCCGCGCGCAGCCCGTCGAGCAGCGCGTCCACGCCGCCGGGCAGCTCGGACACCAGCCGGTTGTACGGCTGGATCGCCACCGACTCCGGGGTGGTGACCACCGCGAGAAACCGCGGGTACCCGGCGGTCTGGGCGGCCAGGCTGCGGTGGTTGCCGTCGGCGACCACCAGCTCCCCGCCGCCGGCCAGCGCGAGCAGCTCGTCCTGGGCGGGTCCGGCGGGTACCGCCCACACCTCGTGCACCCGGCCGGCCTGGTCGGTGTCGGTCACGTCCGGTTTCCCGGCGGCCAGGGCGGTCCGGGCGAGCGCCGCGTGCAGCTCGTCGCCGCGTGCGGTCTGGAGCAGCAGTACCGGCGAGAGCAGCCGGCCGACCGCCTGGGCCAGGGCGACCCGTTCGCGTACCTTCTCCAGGAACACGTCCTCGTTGCGGATCACCAACCCGGGCTCGTCCGCGCTGGTGGAGATCTGATCGGTATCGATCATGGTCCACAGGCCGTACCCGACCCCGGCCTCGCCGCTGATGCGGTACAGCCCCACGATCCGCTCGTGCAGGCGGTAGTGGCCGTCGGCCTGTGCCGCGTCGAGCCGAGCGGCGGCGGAGGGCAGCGTCTCGGCGAACGAGCGGCCGAGGTTCTCCGGCGCACGGTGCGGCATCTCGACGGCCAGCGCACTGGCCGGGTTCGCGGCGATGATCTCGGTGATCTCGGCGTCGTCGGCGAACTCGTCGTAGTTCTGCGCCCCGGTGCCGCCGGTGGACAGCCAGGCTCGGGCGATGGGATGCGCGATCGTCATGCTTCGACGCTAGCGGCTGCGCCGGGGCTGGCCGCGAGCCGGGCCGGCGCGTCCCAGAGGATCAGACGCCCGGGTCAGAGCCGGCTCCGCCAAAGGACGGCTCCGGCTGCGCTCAGACGCGCTACGTGGGGTCTGTACTCGCCTCCGCCAAAGAACGGCTCCGGCTGCGCTCAGACGCGGTGCCGGGCCCGAGGCTTGGACCGCAGGCCGACCGGGGCGAGGAAGCTCGGCCGGTACTCGTACCGGCCGGCGGCCGAGGACGGGTCGTCCGGGGCCCGATGCCGGCCCGCCTGATCCTCCTCGTCGTCGTCCCCGCCGCTCCGGTCATCGTCGTCCTGCGCCTCGACGGACACGACGATCGGCGTGGCGAGCAACTCCGCGCACCCCTCGGGCAGGTCCGGAACGACCGCCCGCCAACCGGTACGGGCGACCGACCACCGCCCATCGCCCCGGCTGGCCTCGATCTCCGCCTCGACCGGCTCGATCGCCACCGCCGGCTCGGCTGGCCCTGCCGGCTTGGCTGGCCCGTCCGGCTCGGCGGGTTCGGCTGGTTCAACAAGCTCTGCGAACTCGGCCGGCCCGGACGGCTCCGGCCGGGACGGCTGCGGGCTCGGCTCCTCGCTGCCCATCGACTCCTCCTCGCGAGCCGCGAGGCCGATGCCGTCGCGGCTGGGGATCCCTTAGCTGGAATCCCTTAGAGCCAAACGATGAGGAGCCGAGCCCGTGACGCGTTCGGTCGGCGTGTCAGTCGAACACCGGACCCTGGTCGCGAGTCCGCTTGATCTCGTAGAAGCCCTCCGTGCCGGCGACCAGCAGCACGCCGTCCCACAGCTTCCCGGCCGCCTCGCCCTTCGGAGCCGGCGTCACGACAGGACCGAAGAACGCGATCTGCGATCCCTCGGTGGGTCCGGGGGCGTGGATCACCGGGGTACCGACGTCGAGCCCGACCGGCTTCATGCCGGCATCGTGGCTCTCCCGCAGGGCCGCGTCGTACTCGGTGGACTCGGCCGCGTCCGCGAGCGCCGGGTCCAGGCCCAGTTCGGTGAGTACGGCCACGTACAGGTCCCGGTTGAACTCCTGCTTGCCCGGGTGCCGGCGGGTACCCAGGGCGGTGTAGAGGTCACGCAGCACACCGTTGCCGTACTTCTGCTCGGCGGCGATGGCCAACCGCACCGGCCCCCAGCCGTCGTCCATCAGCGCCCGGTAGCTCTCCGGCAGATCCCGGCCCTCGTTGAGCACCGAGAGGCTCATGACGTGGAAGCGGACGTCGACCGCACGCACCTTCTCCACCTCGAGCAGCCAGCGGGAGGTCAACCACGCCCACGGACACAGCGGGTCGAACCACATGTCCACGGTCATCCGTTCCACAACCACGATGTCTCCCAAATCAATAGTTAGACTCTCGTCCGAATCGTTTCTCGCTGTAGCGGCGCGCGCGACCAGGCGTTCAGGTGACGTAGGCCACTTCTGGTCGAACCATAAGCCGCCGTGCGAGACTCGCGACGAGCCGCACACCCGACATCCCGGTACCGTGCGGCGTAGCCGGGCCGCCAACGAGGACGGCGCGACCAGTTCGGATGGAGACTGAACGAGTGGCTGGAATACGTAACCTGACCCAGGTCGAGGCGATCGAACGGGCGCGCCTGCTCGACGTCGGCCGGTACGACATCACGCTGGACCTCACCGATGGCACCGGCGGCCCCGGGGAACGGGTATTCCGCGTCACCACCCGAGTCGACTTCAGCTGCACCGAGCCGGGCGCCACCACGTTCATCGAGGCCGCCGCCGACCGGGTGCACTCGGCGACGCTCAACGGCACGCCGCTGGACGTCTCCGGATGGTCCTCCGAGCGCGGGTTGGCTCTGCCCGGCCTGGCCGCCGACAACCAACTGGTGGTCGAGGCCGACTTCCTCTACTCGAACAGCGGGCAGGGCCTGCACCGCAGCGTCGACCCGGTGGACAAGGAGGTCTACCTCTACAGCCAGTTCGAGACGACCGACGCCCAGCGGACCTTCGCCTGCTTCGACCAGCCCGACCTGAAGTCGGTGTACACGTGGCACGTGACGGTGCCGGCGCACTGGACCGTGGTGTCCAACGCGCAGGTCGAGTCCACACAGGACGCCGGCGAGGGCGTCAAGATCTGGCACTTCGCCGAGTCGGCACGAATGAGCACGTACATCACCGCGATCTGCGCCGGGCCCTACCACGAGGTCCGCAAGGAGCACGACGGCATCGACCTAGGCCTATACTGCCGCGCCTCGATGCGCCAGTACCTCGACGCGGACAACATCTTCCAGATCACCACGCAGGGCTTCGACTTCTTCCACGAGCAGTTCGCCTACCGGTACCCGCTGCCCAAGTACGACCAAGTGTTCGTCCCGGAGTTCAACGCCGGCGCAATGGAGAACTTCGGCTGCGTCGTGCACGCGGAGCAGCACTACATCTTCCGTTCCCAGGTGACCGCCTACGAGTACGAGAACCGGGCCAACACGATCACCCACGAGATGGCCCACATGTGGTTCGGTGACCTGGTCACCATGCGCTGGTGGGACGACCTCTGGCTGAACGAGTCGTTCGCGGAGTGGGCCTCGCACTGGTGCAACGCGAACGCCAGCCAGTTCACCGACGCGTGGACCACCTTCCTGTCGATCCGGAAAAACTGGGGCTACCGGCAGGACCAGCTCTCCTCCACGCACCCGGTGTACTGCGAGATGCCCGACGTGGCCGCGGTCGAGGTGAACTTCGACGGCATCACGTACGCCAAGGGCGCCAGCGTGATCAAGCAACTGGTCGCATACGTCGGCATCGACGCGTTCCGCAACGGCCTGCGTGACTACTTCGCCCGGCACGCCTGGGGCAACGCGACCTTCGACGACCTGCTCACGGCGCTGGAGTCCGCCTCCGGAGTCGAGCTGCGCGAGTTCTCCGCACAGTGGTTGAAGACGGCGCAGGTCAACACGCTGCAACCGGACATCTCGATCGGCCCGGACGGCGCCTACGCCGCGGTGGCCGTCCTGCAGACCGCTCCGGAGCAGTACCCGGCGCTGCGTACCCACCGCATCGGCCTGGGCCTGTACGACCTGGTCGGCTCCGACCTGGTCCGCCGGGAGCTGGTCGAGGTGACCGTCAGCGGTGCCCGCACCGAGCTGCCGCAGCTGGTCGGGAAGCCGGCCGCCGACGTGCTGCTGCTCAACGACGACGACCTGTCGTACGCCAAGCTCCGGCTCGACGAGCGGTCCATGGACACGGTGATCAACCACATCAGCGGCCTGTCCAGCTCGCTGTCCCGGGCGCTGTGCTGGGGCGCCGCCTGGGACATGGTGCGCGACGGTGAACTGGCCGCCCGCGACTACGTCGCCCTGGTGTGCAACGGCCTGCCGCAGGAGCGCGACATGAGCCTGGTCACCGCGAGCCTCGCCCAGGCACAGGGGGCGCTGTCCTACTACGCGGACCAGAGCTGGGCGCCGGCAGGCTGGGCGATGCTCGCCGCGACCGCGCGCCGCACGATGTCGGAAGCGGAGCCGGGCGGCGGCTTCCAGCTGGCCTGGGCCCGCGCGTACGCGTCGGCGTCCCGTTCCGACTCGGAGTACGACCTGCTGCGCGAATGGCTGAACGGCGACGCCCCGCAGGGGTTGTCGGTCGACACCGAGCTGCGGTGGCGGCTGATCCAGTCCCTGGCCGCCGGGGGTCGCGTGAACGAGCACGACATCCAGGCCGAGCTGGACCGCGACCGTACCGCGAGCGGTGAGCGGCAGGCGGCCATCGCCTCGTCGCTGCTGGCCACGCCGGAGGCGAAGGAGGCGGTGTGGCGCCGGGTCACCGGACCCGACCCGTTGCCGAACTGGCTGCAGCGGGCCCTGCT
This sequence comes from Rugosimonospora africana, assembly GCF_016862975.1. Classification (GTDB taxonomy): domain Bacteria; phylum Actinomycetota; class Actinomycetes; order Mycobacteriales; family Micromonosporaceae; genus Rugosimonospora; species Rugosimonospora africana. Next base: position 377 of record NZ_BONZ01000092.1, on the reverse strand, counting down.
CGCCGGCTTCCAGCACCCGGCGCAGGTCGCGCTGACGGCGCCGTACGCGGCGCGCTACTTCGACGCCGTGGATCAGGTCTGGGCCACCCGGGACAGCGAACCGGCGCAGGAGTTCGTCGAGGCGGCGTACCCGTCGCTGCACATCACCCAGGAGACGGTCGACGCGACCGACGCGTGGTTGGCCGACCCGGACAAGCCCGCGTCGCTGCGCCGGCTGATCGGCGAGGGCCGCGACGGCATCGTGCGGGCCCTGCGGGCCCGGGCCAAGGATTCGGCCTCCGCTTAGCGGAGGCGCGCGTTGGGGCCGGCTGCCGCTAAGCGGCGCCGGCCCCGCGCCTTTACGAGAGCCTGGCCCGCGCCTTGCCCCATTCGCCTGG
>NZ_BONZ01000091.1 GCF_016862975.1 Rugosimonospora africana | reverse complement strand
CCCGCGCCTTTGCAAGAGCCTGGCCCGCGCCCTGCCCCAAGAGCTGTGGACAACGAAAGCGGCGGCCGCCCGGGAAGGGCGGCCGCCGCTGGCGTTCGAGGTGGGATCAGGACTTGCCGGCCTGCTCCGTGAGCTGGGCGAGCCCGGCGACGGCACCGCCGGCGAGGTCACCGCCTCCGAATGCGGCCGACATCGACAGGGCGGCGAGCTTCGCGGCACGGTCCGGGATGCGCTTGCGCGCCAAGGTGCCGGTCACGATCTCCAGCGCCCGCTGGTTCGGCGAGATCGCGATGAGCACCGAGCTGTCCGGGTCGGCAAGCTGCCCGTGCAGCTTCTCCGCGTGCCCGCGGACCGGCTCGTCGAGATCGCCGACGTACACGCTGAAAGTCAGCCCGGTCGACCGGTCGGCCAGCCGGAGCGCCTCGTCGAGGCGCAGCAGTTGCGGAGTCGTGAACGGACCGTCCAGCACGCCCGGGCGGTCGGTCAGCTTCGCTGCTTCACCAGCTGTCACTTGCGCCTCCAGTCTCACCATGGGCGGCCGGCACCGGCGGCGCGTCCGCGGCCTGGGACAGCAGCGGACCGGCGGGCAGCGCGGAGCGGTGCTCGGCGGCGGTCAGCTCGCGAGCCCCCGGGCCCTCCCCGACGACCCGCTCGGGCGCGGCGAGGAACCAGACCGGGGCAAACGTGAACGGCCGGCCCGGCCGGTAGCGCTTGCTGCTCCGGCGTGCACTCGTGCCGTACACGAGTAGGAAGACCGCAACGATCACCGCGGCCGGTATGCCTGCGAAGACCAGCACCGTCTGTGTGATGGACAAGCTCAACGCCCCCAGGCGTCAGAGGAACCATGGGACGGATCAACGGTAGCGGAAAGCGGTGCGCACCACGCGGCCGGGTGGCGCTCGACGTGCTGGCCACCGTTACGGTGGCGGGATGGTTGATGATCGCGCACGCACCGAACCGACCCGGGCGGCCGCGAGCGCACCCGCCGCCGAGGGCGCCACGGTCGCGGGCGCCCGCCCGGCGGTCGCCTCCGCTCGCCGGCCGGACCACGATGAGCTGCGGATACGGGGCGAGCGCCTGGACGCCGAGGATCCGCTGGCCGGGTACCGGAACCGGTTCGTGATCACCGACCCGGACACCGTGTACCTGGACGGCAACTCGCTGGGCCGGCTCCCGGTGTCCACTCGCGACCGGCTTCGCGAGGTGATCGACGTCGAGTGGGGCACCGAGCTGATCCGCGGCTGGAGCCGGTGGATCGAGCTGGGCCGACGGACCGGCGACGTGATCGCCGGGTTGATCGGCGCCGAGCACGGTGAGGTCACGCTGTCGGACTCGACCAGTGTGAACCTCTACAAGCTCGCCGCCGCTGCGCTGGACGCGCGTCCCGGGCGGCGGGCGGTGCTGACCGACGACGACAACTTCCCCACCGATCAGTACCTGCTGCAGGGGCTCGCCGAGGCCGGCGACCTCGACCTGCGGGTCCTGCACAGCGATCCGGACCGGGGTGTGCGCGCGGACGATGTCGGGGCGGCGCTCGACGCCGACGTCGCGCTGGTCTGCCTGTCCCATGTGGCGTACCGGTCGGGTGCCGTGGCCGATCTGGCCGGGATCACCATGGCCGCGCACGAGGCCGGCGCGCTCGTGCTCTGGGACCTGTCGCACTCCGCCGGGTCGGTACCCGTCGGGCTCAGCGAGGCCGGTGTGGACCTGGCGACCGGCTGCACATACAAGCACCTCAACGGCGGACCGGGCGCGCCAGCGTTCCTGTACGTACGGCGTGATCTCCAGCCGGTGCTGCGCCAGCCGATCTGGGGCTGGTTCGGCCAGGCCGACCAGTTCGACATGGCGGGCCGGTACCAGCCGGCGGACGGCATCGACCGGTTCCTGGTCGGGACCCCTCCGGTGCTCAGCGGGTACGCGGCGCTGGAAGGCGCCCGGCTGTCCGCCGAGGCCGGCATCGAGGCGATCGCCGCCAAAGCCCGGGCGCTGACCGGCTACCTGATCGAACTGGCCGACGCCCGGCTGGCGCCGCTCGGGTTCCGGCTGGCCTCCCCGCGCGAGGACGCCGCCCGTGGCGCACACGTGACGCTGTACCACCCGCAGGCGTGGCAGATCTGCCAGGCGCTCATCCAGGAGCGGGTGATCCCGGACTTCCGTACCCCGGACCGGCTCCGGCTGGGGGTGGCGCCGCTGTACACGAGCTTCGGCGAGCTGTACGTCGCGGTGTCCCGGCTACGGGACATCGTCGCGGCCGGGCGGCACGAAGCGTTCCCCACGCAACGGTCCCGGGTGACCTGAGTACCGGCCTCCGGCTGGCGCGCCGTCCGCCGCTGGCCCCGGCCGCCGGGACCGCGCGGGTCAGGCCGCGCGGGGCAGGTCCAGCCAGTCCGCCCAGCGCGGATCGGGGGTACGGTGCCCGAGCACCCGCCAGGCCAACCCTTTCGGGGCGGCGAGGGTCGCATGAAGACGCCAACCGAGTTCGGCTGGCGTGCGATCTCCTTTGGTGTGGTTGCACCGGGCACAGGCGGCCACCACGTTTTCCCAGGCGTGCCGGCCACCCCGGCTGCGTGGCATCACGTGATCGATGGTCTCCGCGGGCCCCTTGCAGTAGGCGCACCGCCAGCCGTCCCGGGCGAAGATGGCCCGGCGCGACAGGCCGACGTGGGCACGGTAAGGTACCCGGACGTAGCGGGTGAGCCGGATGACCAGCGGCACGGGAAGCTCTTCCCGGGCGCTGTGCAGGAAACCGTCTCCGTCCGCGACACAGACTGCTTTTGCGGCGAGCAGTAGGATGGCGGCTCGGCGCACTGACACGACACACAGCGGCTCGTACGTCTGGTTGAGGACCAACGCGGTCGAGCTGACTGCGCGTCGTATGTCAGGCATCGGTCTCACCCTCTTCGCCGGACCCGGAACAGTTCCCGTGCGCCAATAGTCCCCGATAGATCGCGCAATTGCACGTATTAATAATGTCTCCCTGGTGAAGGTTCGCGGGCCAAGACCAGCCCATACGTGCCAACCTGCGGGAGCTCGCCCGGTTCGCCCGATTACCCGTTCGGGTCGATTACCGCTCAGCGGCGACCATGCGGTACTAAGTCAGGCGTGATTGCGTGGCTGGCCCTTCCGGCAGAGGTACCGTCCCCGAGTCCCACCCCGCCCAACTGCAACAGCACCAGCCAGTTCTGCCACTGGGTCTTCGAGACCTCCGGTAGCGCGTGGCTGGCTTCGGGCAGCTACCTGTTCCTGCTCAAACCGCTGTCCATCCTGCTGATCGTGGCAGTCGCCATGATCGCCCGGTTCCTGCTGCACCGGGCGATCGACCGGCTGGTCCGCAGCACCTCGCGGGGCGCGGTACCGACCGTGCTCAAGCCGCTCAAGGACCGGCTGCCCGGCTCCCAGACCGATCCCCTGCTCTATCCGGAGCGACGCCGCCAGCGCGCCGAGGCGATCGGTTCGGTGCTGCGCAGTTTCGCCACGGCCGCGGTCTTCTCGATCGCGGGACTGATGATCCTCAACGAGCTGGGCTTCGACCTGGCCCCGCTGCTGGCCAGCGCGGGAATCGCCGGCGTGGCCATCGGCTTCGGCGCGCAGACACTGGTCAAGGACCTGATCGCCGGCCTGTTCATGCTTCTGGAGGACCAGTACGGCGTCGGCGACATGATCGATGTCGGGGAGGCCAACGGCACCGTCGAGTCGGTCGGCCTGCGGATCACCACCATCCGGGACGCCCGGGGCGTGCTCTGGTACATCCGCAACGGCGAGATCATCCGGGTTGGCAACAAGAGCCAGGGCTGGGCCGTCGTGCTGGTCGACGTGACCGTCGACTACGACCGTGTCGACCAGGCGGTGACGCTCCTTCGTGCCGCCGCCAGCGGGCTCGGCGAAGACGCCCGGTGGCGGGACAGCCTGATCGAGTCGCCGGAGGTACTCGGCGTCGAGCAGATCACCGTGGACGGCGCGGTCCTGCGCACCACGGTCAAGACCTCGTCGGAGGCTCAGTACCGGGTCGGTCGCGAACTCCGCCGGCGGCTGACCGACGCGCTCGCCGAAGGGGGCATCTCGGGACAACTGTCGGCAAGCCGACTTTATCTCCGTCCGGCGATCGATAGCTCGACCCCCGCCGACGAGGTCGCCGAGGCCGACGGTATCGACGCTGGTAGCGGATCTCCCGGCACCGAGGTGGCCCCCGCTCCCAGTGAGTGACCAGGGCAAAGACGTCTTGTCGACACGCGCCAACCGCCCGTCGTGGGTCGCGCAACGTGTGGATGGTCGTATATCGTCCGTTCGTTCAGCTGCGTGACCGGCAGACCATCCGTTCGCACTAGCGTGAACTCGGATGATCGGGCAGAATCCGGAGCAGAGCACCGGCCCGACACCACAAAATCGAGGGGAGGGCGCCGGTGTCTGATCAGGACGCCGAACGGCCGGCGACCTTCCGCGAGGTCTTCTCCAGCAGCGAATACCGTTCGGTTTTCCTGGCGAGCGCCCTGTCCTGGGTCGGCGACTTCGTGGCCAAGGCCGCGGTCACCGCTCTGGTTTACAACCAGACCCGGTCCGTCGTCGCGTCGGCGGCCGCCTTTGCGATCAGTTTCCTACCCTGGGTAGCCGGTGGTCCGGTCCTCGCCGCCATCGCCGAGCGGTACCCACAACGCACCACCATGATCGTATCGGATCTGTGCCGAGCGGCGCTGGTCGCGCTCGTCGCCATTCCGTGGATGCCGATCCCGGCCATGCTGGCGCTGCTGTTCCTCACCGGGCTACTGAACCCGCCGTTCGACGCGGCCCGCTCCGCGCTGCTGCCCCGCATCCTGTCCGGCGACCGCTACGTGGTCGGCCTGTCCGTGCAGAACAGCGCCAACCAGGCCGCCCAGCTCATCGGATACATGGTCGGTGCGGCGCTCGCGGCCCGGCATCCGCACGGCGCCCTGCTGATCGACGCCGGCACGTTCGGGTTCTCCGCGTTCGTGATCTGGTCCGGCATCCGTACCCGCCCACCGGTGTCGATCCAGGAGCCGCACCGGCACCTGCTGCGCGAGACCGCTCAGGGGTTCCGGCTCGTGTTCGGCACCCCGACCCTGCGCGCGATCGCCGTGCTGGTGCTGACCGCGTACCTGTTCACGACCGCGCCGGAGGGCCTGGCCGCGGCGTGGGCGGGTTCCCTGGAGCCCGACCCGTCCCGCCGGGGGTTGGCGCAGGGCATCATCATGATCGGCAACCCGCTCGGGTTCCTGATCGCCGGCCTGGTCGTCGGCAGGCTCGTCCCGCCGGCCACCCGCCAGCGGTTGATCCGCCCGTTCTGCATCCTCGCCCCCGCGACCCTGGTCCCCGCGCTGTTCAAGCCGAACGCCATCATCGTGGCGATCCTGGCCGGGCTCTGCGGTGTCTGTCTGGCCTCGATGGTTCCCGCCGCCAACGGACTGTTCGTGCAGGTACTGCCGAACGGCTACCGGGCCCGGGCATTCGGGATCATGCAGAGTGGACTGCAGATCTCCCAGGGCGGCGGGGTGATGCTCACCGGGCTGCTCGCGGCGAAGTACTCGCTGTCTCTGGTGGTCGGCGCGTGGAGCGCGTTCGGTGTGGTGCTGCTGCTTTCGATCAGCACGCTGTGGCCGTCGCCCGCCGAGTTCAGCGGCGCGATCGCGCGTACGCGTGCCGCGAACGCCGCGGCCGAGGCCGCCGCGCTGGCCACCCAGAGCTCCTCGCCGATTTCTCAGCGGCAGGCGGCTGGTGACCAGCACCCGACGACCGTGTCCCGGCCCGCCGAGTCGACGTGAGCCGAGTCGAGGTCAGCCGGGTCGAGGTCAGCCAAGCCGACGTGAGCCGAGTCGAAGACGCTGGCTGAGTCGGCACCAGCCGGGTCGACAGCTGGCCACGGTGTGAGCCAGCCCCTATGCTGCCCGGCGGGCGGCGCTGGCAGGATTGACACCATGACCGCGAACTATGGATCCCGGGCGGACCGGCCGTGACTTCTGAAGACCAACCGCTTGAGCCGACCTTCTACGACGCGGTCGGCGGCGAGCCGACCTTCCGCAAGCTCGTGGACGAGTTCTACGCGGGCGTGGCGGAGGATCCGCTGCTGCGCCCGATGTACCCCGAGGAGGACCTCGGGCCGGCCGCCGAGCGGCTACGGATGTTCCTCGTCCAGTACTGGGGCGGGCCCGGCACGTACTCGCAGCTGCGCGGCCACCCCCGGCTGCGGATGCGGCACGCGCCGTTCACGGTCGGCCCCCGTCAGCGGGACGCCTGGCTGCTTCACATGCGGCACGCGGTCGACACGCTCAACCTGCCGGCCGAGCAGGAGGCGACGTTGTGGGAGTACCTGGAGCGCGCCGCCATGTTCATGGTCAACACGATGGAAGAGTGACGCCGGACGGACAGCGCCGCGATCCGCGGCGCTCCCAGGGAAACGGCGCCGCCATCCGCAGCGCCCCCGGGAGAACGGCGCCGCGACCCCGCGGCGCCCGCACCCTAGAGCAGGCCGCCCTCGTCGTGGATCCAGTCGACGAACGCCACCGCGACCGCGGCGGCACAGTCGATCAGCTCGACCAGCAGGGCGTCGTGGGCGCCGGAGATCAGCGGTACCTGCATCTCGGCGTAGATCGGCAGCTGTCCGCGCTCGGTCGGGTCTCCCACATACGCCTTGCAGAACCGGCGTGAGTGGTTCCACTCGTTGACCACCCGGTAGGCACGGTCGGCCCAGTCCGGCGGCACGGTCCCGTGCGGACGGGCGCGGATCACCAGGATCTCGTCGTCCGGCCCCTCCAGCGTGAACAGCACGGCGTGCCGCTCCCACATGGCCAGCAGACTGCCGTCGCCATCGGTCAGATAACGGATCTCCAGGCGGTCGAGGGCCGCTCCCAGCCGCGCCATGTCTACCGCTGCGACCAGGGTCTCGGCGGGCTCGGGTGCGCGCTGGGCCGGCAGCTCGACGCGCAGGTCCACGTCACCCCCACTCGCCGACGAAGCCCCGTCTCCGGCCTGACCTCCCCGCTTCGGCCACCACGGCATGTCCCGAACTCCTCGCTTAGCAAAGTGTCCACGCTCGGCGTGCGCGGACCCAGGGCTCGACGCTACCCGGACGGATGTATCACGGCGAAACCGAATGCTACGCAGGAAACCGTTGGGCCACTAGCCCCTCATCCGTTCGGATACCCGAAGACCTTCAACGGAGGATGCGAACCGCGAGGTTTGCCCGAGTTTGCTGCCAAGCTTCGCCGTACTTGGCGGCCAGGCCCACCCAATTTCTGGCCATACGGATGGTGGTCTCACCACTCTGCTCAGTAGTCACAAAACCCATCCGGAGCACCGCCTGCACCAGCCCCTGGCGTACCTCCACCGGTGCCCCGGAGCCGGTGTCGACCGCGATCGCCACGTGGTCCAGGAGGGCGTCGCGCAGCACCCGTTCGCCCACCCGCCCGCGCGTCGAGCGCAGCGTCGCCGCGGCCGCCGCGCCGAGCCGTACCAGGTCGGCCGCCGGTACCGTCTCCACCGCCGTGCCGGGCACCGCCGGTACCGGCCAGCGCCAGTCGCCGTCCCGGCGCCCGGGCAGGTCGTCCCGGCCGGCCGAGAGCCGGTCCAGCAGGGCGGCCGCCGGTACCGTGAGGTCGCCGTCCACCGTGCCGCCGACCGTCCTCGCGACCAGTACCTCCCACGGCAGCCGACCCCACAGCGTCACCGCGCCCACGCCGGCCGGACGCAGCCGCACCAGCGCGTCCGGGTCGAGCCGGGCCAGGCGGGCGAGGAACGGGCCGACCTCGGCGAGCCCCAGGCCCGCCGCCGCCGTGTCGGGCCTCGTCAGGCCCCCGCGCTCGTCCACCCCGACTCACGCCTGCCAGGGCGCCAGAAAGTCCCGCTCCGGCCCGCTCAGCCGGCGGGGCCGCTGGTTCGCGAGATCGAACGGAACGCACACCGAGCGCGCGCGACTCGCGACCGAGTCGCCGCTCCACAGCTCGTACCCGATGACGAACCGGCTCGCCCGGATCTCCTCGAGCCACAGCTCGATGCGCACCGCATCGGTGTAGTCCACCGGTCGCAGGTAGTCAACCTCGTGCCGGGAAATCACCACACCCTGCTCAAACGAGGTGAGGCCGTGCTCCCGCGCACCGGTGAACATGAGCGCGACCCGGGCCTCCTCGTACAGCGTGAGGAACCGGGCGTTGTTCACGTGGCCGTACACGTCCATGTCAGACCAGCGGACCGGGCACTGGTAGACGAACCTCACAGCGCCGACCAGTGCGCTCGCTCGTTGGCGTACGGGCCCGACCACCTGACCTGTGTGAGGTAGGCGACCGGGTCAGTCACGCGTGAGCTTGCGGTAGGTGACCGCGTGCGGGCGGGCCGCCTCGGCACCCAGCCGGTCGATCTTGTTCTTCTCGTACGCATCGAAGTTGCCCTCGAACCAGAACCACTTGGCCGGGTCCTCGTCGTCGCCCTCCCAGGCCAGGATGTGCGTCGCGACCCGGTCGAGGAACATCCGGTCGTGCGAGATGACCACCGCGCAGCCGGGGAAGTCCAGCAGGGCGTTCTCCAGGCTGGACAGCGTCTCGACGTCGAGGTCGTTGGTCGGCTCGTCGAGCAGGATGACGTTGCCGCCGATCTTCAGGGTCAGCGCCAGGTTGAGCCGGTTGCGCTCGCCGCCGGAAAGCACCCCGACCGGCTTCTGCTGGTCTGGCCCCTTGAAGCCGAACGCGGCCACGTAGGCGCGGGACGGCATCTCGACCTTGCCCACCATCAGGTGATCCAGACCGTCGGAGACCAACTCCCAGACCGTCTTCTTCGCCTCCAGGCCGGCCCGACTCTGGTCCACATAGGACAGTTCGACGGTCTCGCCGATGCGGACCGTGCCGGAGTCCGGCTTCTCGATCCCGACGATCGTCTTGAACAGCGTGGTCTTGCCGACGCCGTTGGGGCCGATGATGCCGACGATGCCGTTGCGCGGCAGGGAGAAGCCGAGGTGATCGATCAGCGTCCGGCCGTCGAAGCCCTTGGTGAGCCCGTCGGTCTCGATGACCAGGTTGCCCAGCCGGGGACCCGGCGGGATCTGGATCTCCTCGAAGTCGAGCTTGCGCGTCTTCTCCGCCTCGCTGGCCATCTCGTCGTACCGCTGAAGACGGGCCTTCGACTTAGCCTGGCGCGCCTTCGGGTTGGAGCGCACCCACTCCAACTCCTCGGTCAGCCGCCGCTGCAGCTTCGCGTCCTTGCGCCCCTGGACCGCGAGGCGGGCGGCCTTCTTGTCCAGGTAGGTCGAGTAGTTGCCCTCGTACGGGTAGGCGTGACCGCGGTCCAGTTCGAGAATCCACTCGGCGACGTTGTCCAGGAAGTACCGGTCGTGAGTGATCGCGATGACCGTGCCTGGGTACTTGGCGAGGTGCTGTTCCAGCCACTGCACGCTCTCCGCGTCCAGGTGGTTGGTGGGCTCGTCGAGCAGCAGCAGATCGGGCTGCTCCAACAGGAGCTTGCACAGCGCGACCCGGCGGCGCTCACCGCCGGACAGCGTGGTCACGTCGGCGTCCGCCGGCGGGCAGCGCAGCGCGTCCATGGCCAGCGCGAGCTTTGAGTCGATGTCCCAGGCGTCGGCGTGGTCCAGCTCCTCCTGGAGCCGACCCATCTCGTCCATCAGCTCGTCGGAGTAGTCCGTCGCCATCTGCTCAGCGATCTTGTTGAACCGCTCGAGCTTCGCCTTGGTCTCGGCGACAGCCTCCTCGATGTTTCCGAGGACGGTCTTCGCGTCGTTCAGCGGCGGCTCCTGCGCCAGCAGGCCGACCGTGTAGCCCGGCATCAGGCGGGCCTCGCCGTTGCTCGCCTGGTCCAGCCCTGCCATGATCTTGAGCAGGCTCGACTTGCCGGCGCCGTTGGGGCCGACAACACCGATCTTGGCGCCGGGCAGAAAGTTGAGCGTCACGTTGTCCAGGACAACCTTGTCGCCGTGCGCCTTACGGGCCTTTTCGAGCGTGTAGATGAACTGGGCCACGGTGCGGCCTACCTCCGCCTGATCATGATTGTCGCCACGGGTCGCCGGGACCCGCTGCCGTCGATACCAATACTCCCAGGTTGGCGGCGAACCGCCCACCCCGGGTGGTGCCGGGCGCGCCGCCCGATCCGCGCCCGGGCCCGCCCGCTCCGGCGCGGTCGAGGGTGGCACGCGCCACGGTCCGCCCAGCTCGCGGCGATTCGCGCTGGATGCGAGGCTCTTCACGGGCTCGGCGCCGGGGCGTCACGGAGCCGACGCCACGCCGTCACGCTGTCGAAACGCAGCGCGACAATGCCCGTTCAGAGACGTCAAGTAGGCTTCGTTATCAAGCCGTGGCATTTCGGCCGGAGGGAACCCGTGGAACGTAGCTCGTTTGTGGTGGTCGCCAACCGCCTGCCGGTCGACGAGGTCACCACCGCTGGCGGGCGCTCGTGGCGTCGCAGCCCCGGCGGCCTGGTCACCGCCCTGCATCCGGTGCTGGCCGCCCAGCACGGTACCTGGGTCGGCTGGCCGGGCAACGCCGCCGCGCCGGAGGACCCCACGCCGCAGCCGTTCGAGCTGGACGGGATGCGGCTGCGCCCGGTCAACCTCAGCACCGATGAGGTGGAGCGCTACTACGAAGGCTTCTCGAACTCCAGCCTGTGGCCGCTGTACCACGACGCGATCGAGACGCCGGCCTACCGGCGCAGCTGGTGGGAGTCCTACCGGCGGGTCAACCAGCGGTTCGCCGAGGCGACCGCCGACCAGGCCGCCGAGGGCGGCACGGTGTGGGTCCAGGACTACCAGCTGCAGTTGGTCCCGGCGATGCTCCGCGCGCTGCGGCCGGATCTCAAGATCGGCTTCTTCCTGCACATCCCGTTCCCGCCGGTCGAGCTCTTCATGCAGCTGCCCCGCCGGGCGGAGATCCTGCGCGGGCTGCTCGGCGCCGACCTGGTCGGCTTCCAGCGCCCGCTGGCCGCGCAGAACTTCCTGCGGCTGACCCGGCACCTGCTCGGGTTGCGGCCGCGCGGCGCCGGTGTCGAGGTGGACGGCCGGATCGTGCACGCCGCGGCGTTCCCCATCTCGATCGACGTGGCGGAGATCGAGGGACTGGCGGCCAGCCCGCTGGTCCGGGCGCGGGCCGAGCAGATCCGCGCCGAGCTGGGCGAGCCGAAGACGGTCATCCTGGGGGTCGACCGGCTGGACTACACCAAAGGCATCGAACAGCGGTTCAAGGCGTACCGGGAACTGCTCGCCGAGGACCGCCTCTCGGTACCGGAAACCGTGATGGTCCAGGTCGCGACGCCGAGCCGGGAACGGGTCGAGCACTACCAAGCACTGAGGGTGAAAGTCGAACGCGAAGTTGGTCGAATCAATGGGGACTACGGGCGCGTCGGCGTGCCCGCCGTGCATTACCTTCATCAGTCGTACAGTCGCAGCGAACTAGTCGCGCTCTACTGCGCGGCCGACGTGATGATGGTGACCCCCCTGCGAGATGGCATGAACTTGGTGGCCAAGGAGTATGTTGCCGCCCGAGTCGACCTCGGCGGCGCATTGGTGCTGTCCGAGTTCGCCGGTGCCGCCGGCGAACTGCGGCAGGCGTTTCTGTGCAACCCGCACGACTTGCAGAGCGTAAAGGACTCGCTACTTCGGGCGGTACACGTCGACCAGTCCGAGGCTTCCCGGCGGATGCGCGCGATGCGCCGGCACCTGCGGGCCCACGACGTACGGCACTGGGCCAACTCGTTTCTGTCCGCGCTGGGCGTGCCAACCACGGCGCTGCCCAACCCGGAAGGAACTGTGTGAACGTCGCATGAGCCACGCGATTAATCCTGACTTGCGTGCCGCAGTGGGCCAGATCGCGCGCGTGCCTCAGCTGCTGATCGCCTGTGACTACGACGGCACGCTGGCGCCGATCGTCGAGGACCCGTCCCAGGCGGTACCGCTGCCCGAGGCGGTCGTCGCCGTCCGGGCACTCGCCGCGCTGCCGCAGACCACGGTCGCGGTGGTGTCCGGCCGAGCGCTGCGCGACCTGGCCACGCTGTCCCGGCTGCCCAGCGAGGTGCACCTGGTCGGCAGTCACGGTTCGGAGTTCGACATCGGCTTCGTCCAGCGGCTCGCCCCGGACCTGGTCCAGCTGCGTACCCGGCTGCAGAAGGCCGTCGAAGACATCGCCCGGGGCCGGGCCGGGATCCGGCTGGAGCCGAAACCGGCGAGCATCGCGGTGCACACCCGCACCGCGTCGGCCGAGGACGCCGCGGCAGTCAACGACGCGGTCCTGTCCGGCCCGGGCACCTGGGAGGGCGTACACGTCACCCAGGGCAAGCGGGTCATCGAGCTGCTGGTACTGGCCACCCACAAGGGCACCGCGATCGACCAGCTGCGCATGCAGCTGTCCGCGAGCGCGGTGCTGTTCGTCGGCGACGACGTGACCGACGAGAACGCGTTCAAGTCGCTGCACGGCCCGGACGTCGGCATCAAGATCGGCCCCGGGGAGACCCGCGCCGGGTTCCGGGTCGACGAGCCGATCGACGCGGTACGGGTGCTGGGGCTGCTGCTGGAGACCAGGCGCAGCTGGCTGTTCGGTGAGCGGGCCACCCCGATCGAACGGCACACCATGCTGGCCAACGGCCGTACCACGGCGTTGCTGGCCCCGGACGCCACGGTGACCTGGCTGTGCCACCCGAACCCGGACTCCTCGGCCGTCTTCGCCGACCTGCTGGGCGGCTCGCCGGCCGGGCACTTCTCCATCCGCCCGGCGGATCGGGAGTCGCGCATCCCGCTGGGCCAGCGGTACCGGCCCGGCACCATGACGGTCGAGACCCGGTGGTCGGGCCTGTACGTGACCGACTGGCTGGACGTCGGCGTACCTCCCGGCGACAGCGAGGAGGCGCCCGAGTCGACCTCGCTGGTCCGGGTCCTGACCGGGAAGGACAGGGCCAAGGTGACGTTCGCGCCCCGGCCCGAGTTCGGTCAGGTCACCATCCGGCTCCAGCCGCTCGGCGACGGGCTGCTCGTGCTGGGCTCCAACGAGCCGATGGCGCTGTACTCCCCCGGCGTCGAGTGGGACGTGTTCAACGACAACGGCCACGACTCGGCACGGGCCGAGATCGACCTGGCCGCGATGGGCGGCAAGTGCGTGCTGGAACTGCGCTGCGGTTCGAGCACGTTGCGCGCCTGGGACGAGCCGGTGGAGGTCCGCCAGGCCCGGGTGGAGCGCAACTGGACCGACTGGGCGTCCTCGCTCAAGCTGCCCAGCGTCGCGCGCGATCAGGTGATGCGCAGCGCGCTGACGCTGCGCGGCCTGGTGCACCAGCCGTCCGGCTCGATCATCGCCGCCGCCACCAGTTCGCTGCCCGAGGAGTTGGGCGGCGTACGCAACTGGGACTACCGGTACTGCTGGCTGCGCGACGCCGCGATGAGCGCGCGGGCACTGGTGGACCTCGGGTCGATCAGCGAGGCGGAGGCGTTCCTCGGCTGGGTGGACCGGTGCGTCGAGCGCACCGGTGGGCATCCCGAGCGGCTGCACCCGCTGTACACAGTGGACGGTTGGGATCTCGGCCCGGAAGCGGTCATCGAGACGCTGCCCGGGTACGCCGGCTCCCGACCGGTACGCATCGGCAACGCCGCCAACCGCCAGCTCCAGCTGGACGTGTTCGGTCCCATCGCCGACCTCATCGCCGGGGTCGTCGAGCACCGGGGCTGGGTGCGTGACGAGGAGTGGCGGGTCATCGAGTCGATGGTCGCCGCGGTCGAGCGCCGCTGGCACGAGCCGGACCACGGGCTGTGGGAGGCCCGGCTCGCGCCACGCCATCACGTGTACTCGAAGGTGATGTGCTGGCTGACCGTGGACCGCGCGGTGAAGCTGTCCCGGGAACACCGCGCCGAGGACCGTCCAGAGTGGACGGAGCTGCGCGACCGGATCGGCGCGAACGTGCTGGAGCACGGCTGGCACGAGCAGGTCGGCGCGTACAGCGTCGCGTACGGCAGCCCGGAGATGGACGCGTCCTCGCTGTGGATCGGGCTGTCCGGCCTGCTGACCGACGACGATCCCCGGTTCCTGTCCACGGTGCTCGCCATCGAGGCGGAACTGCGCAGCGGTCCGACCGTCTACCGCTACAAGTGGGACGACGGGCTGCCCGGCACCGAGGGTGGCTTCCACGTCTGCGCGGCCTGGATGATCGAGGCGTACCTGCGCACCGGCCGGCGCGCCGACGCCGAGGAGTTGTTCGACCAGATGCTCGACTGCGCGGGCCCGACCGGCCTGCTGCCCGAGCAGTTCGACCCGGAGAACGAGCGCGGACTGGGCAACCACCCGCAGGCGTACAGCCATCTGGGTCTGATCCGGTGCGCGCTGCTGCTCGACGGGCGCCTCCGCTGATCCCGCGGCGTGAGCCCGACCGGCTCACGCCGCGAAACACCGCACGATGCCGGCCGGGCTACGGCGACTCGACACCGCCATCCGGCCGGCGAACCTTACTCGCCCACGCGGCGAACCCACCGCGCTCCGGCGCGGGGAACCGGGCGGCGGCCCGCTCGTCCAGATCCACGCCCCAGCCGGGCGCGTCGGACGGGGTGAGGTAGCCGGCGGTCGGCACCAGCGTGCCGGGGAACACCTCGTGCACCGGGTCGCCGTACACATTGGCCTCCTGGATGCCGAAGGCCGAGGTGTTCACGTCCAGCGCCACGTTCGCCGCCGCGCCGATGGGCGACACGTCGCCCGGGTTGTGCCACGCGGTGCGCACGCCGAGCAGCTCACACATCGCGGTCAGCTTGCGGGCCGGGGTCAGTCCGCCGATCGCGGACACGTGCAGCCGCAGCAGGTCGACGCCGAGGTCGCGGACCAGCCGGACCGCGTCGCTGACCGAGGAGACCTGCTCGCCGACCGCGATCGGCACCGGCGAGGCCGCCCGCACCTCGGGCAGCCGGTCGTAGTGCTCGGGCGCGATGACGTCTTCCAGGAAGAACAGCCGGTACGGCTCCAGCGAACGGGCCAGCACCACGGCCTCCTTGGGCGAGAGCCGGCTGTGCACGTCGTGGAGCAGTTCGACGTCGTCGCCCAACTCCGCGCGGGCCCGGGCGAACAGCTCCGGCGTCGTACGCAGGTAGTGCCGCACGTCCCAGCCGTCCGGGTACGGGTGGCCGGGGTACGCGCCCGCGGTGCCCGGGGCGCCGTACGTGCCCAGGCCCGGCTGGCCGGTCTGCAGCCGCAGGTACCGCCAGCCATCGGCCACCATCTCGGCGGCCAGCTTCAGCGTCTCGTCCACTGTGGCGCCGGACACATGCCGGTAGGTCAGCGCCGCCGCGCGGGACCGGCCGCCGAGCAGTTCGTAGACCGGCGCGCCGGCCCGCTTGCCGGCGATGTCCCACAGCGCCATGTCGACTCCGGACAGCGCACTGTTGAGTACCGGTCCGTTGCGCCAGTACGACGAGTAGTGCACGGTCCGGGTCAGGTCCTCGATGTCGGCCGGGTGCCGGCCGACGACCAGGTCCGCGAGCTCGGTCACCGCGGCCGCGACCGACTGGTAGCGCTGGGTGAAGGTCGCGCAACCCAGCCCGTGCAGCCCCGGCTCATTGGTGTCCACACGCACGACAACCAGGGCGATTCCGTCCGGCGCGGTCACGATCGGGCGTACCCCGGTAATGCGCAACGAATCTCGACCGGGCCAGACCTCGATCACTACGGCTCCTTCGACAGGGCGGGCAGCTCGTGCTCCGCGATGGGCAGTTCATGCTCGGCGCGGAACGACAGGAGGTGCTCAGCCCGGGCCAGGTCCAGCGGCACTCGCCGGCCCGGGAACACAGTACGCCGTGGCACGAGCGGCAGAAACGCGTCCAGCAGGGCACCGGTCGGGTACGGCGCCAGGGTCAGCGGTGCGGCCAGCCCGATCACCCGGTACCCGGGCTCCGGCCCGGACAGCGCCAGATCACACGCCCGGGCCGCGTCCCGCAGGTCCAGGTAGCTCCACAGCTCCTTGGCGCCGGCGCCGGGGTCACGCGCGTACTGCTCGGCCCGGGCGGCCAGCCGCTCGCGCCCGCCCAAGAACGGGAACCGCAGCGCCACCACGGACAGCTGGTGCCGCCACCACATCATCGCCGCGGTGGCCTCGTCGGCCTGCTTCGACAGCGCGTACGCGTCCTCGACCTGGATCGGCAACGCCTCGTCGACCGGCAGGTACGCCGGCATCCGGACACCCGGAGCGAACGGCAGCCCGGTCACCGAGTAGCTGCTGGCGATGACGGCCCGGCGGATGCCGGCGATGCCGGCCTGTTCCAGGACGGTGAACGTGCCCAGCGCGTTGTTGCCGAACACCTCCTCAGCCGGGTGGTGCTCCGGGGACGGGATCGCGGCGAGGTGGACGACCGCCGTGGCGCCGTCCAGCGCCTTGCGCACCGCGGCCACGTCCCGCACGTCGCCGACGATGACCCGGTCCGCGGACAGCCCGGGTACGGCGTCGACGACCAGCGCGGTGACCGGGGTACCGGCGGCCGCGAAGTGCGCCAGTACGGCCCGTCCGACCATGCCGCCGGCGCCGGTCACCAGTACCCGGTCGCCCGGCCGGTAACGCACCGGCTCGATGGCCTCCCCATCCATGGTTTTCGCTCCTCCCTCGGATCGGCCGCGAGTGTCCCCGCGCCGAAAAGTCCACGGAGTACTCGGGAGAGGGGCCGCTCACCCCTCTCCCGAGCGTCTACCCCGTGTGCCCGGCGGACGTGCCGTCGCGCACAGCCGCCGGACGGGTGCCCGCCCGGCCCGCCCGGTTTGTCGGCGGGCCGGTCAAGCGGCCTGTCAAGCGGCCTGGGCTTGAGAGGCTAGCCGCAGCCAGGCGGCGGTATCGGAGGGCAGCCGGCCGTTGTGCAGCGGCCCACTGGCGAGAATCACCTCACGGTGAGGCGGCAGGTCCACCACCTCACCGGAAAGGTTGACCACACAGGCGAAGTCGTCGCCCCGGCTGAACGCGAGCACGTCGTCGGCGGCGGGCAGCCAGGCCATCGGGCCGTCGCCGAGGTGCGCTTCGGCGGAGCGCCGCCGCAGCGCGGACCGGTACAGCGAGAGCATCGAGTCCGGATCGGTGGCCTGCGCCTCGGCGGTGTACCCGGCCCAGCTCGCCGGCTGCGGCAGCCAGGGCGCCGCCGAGGCGCCGGCCGGGCTGAACCCGAACGGCGGCGCGTCGCCCGACCAGGGCAGCGGTACCCGGCAGCCGTCGCGGCCCGGGTCGGCTCCGCCGGTACGCCGGAAAATCGGGTCCTGGCGCAGCTCGCCGGGAATGTCCTCGACCTCCCACAGCCCCAACTCCTCACCCTCGTAGACGTAGACCGAGCCGGGCAACGCGAGGGTCAGCAGGGCCGCGGCCCGGGCCCGGCGGGCACCCAGCGCCAGATCGGTGGGTACGCCGTGCTGGTGCTGGCGGGCCGGGTGCTCGAAGGAGGTGTCGGCCCGACCGTACCGGGTCACGTGCCGGGTCACGTCGTGGTTGGACAGCACCCAGGTCGCGGGCGCGCCCACCGGGGCGTGCGCGGCCAGCGTCGCGTCGACACAGCGGCGCAGCGCTCCGGCGTCCCACGGACAGGCCAGGAAGTCGAAGTTGAACGCGGCGTGCAGCTCGTCGGGGCGCAGGTACTGCGCGAAGCGGTCGGTGTCGGGCAGCCAGATCTCGCCGATGAGCGCGCGCTTGTCCGAGTACGAGTCAGCGATCACCCGCCAGCTGCGGTACACCTCGTGCAACTCGTCCCGGTCGGTGTACGGGTGCGGTACCGGCGGGTTGTCCGGGTCGAAGTCGGCCAGCGTCGGGTCCTTGACCACCAGGGCGGCGGAGTCGATGCGTACCCCGTCCACACCCCGGTCGAACCAGAACCGCAGGATCGACTCGAACTCCTCGCGCACCTTGGAGTTCTCCCAGTTGAGGTCGGGCTGTTCGGGTGCGAACAGGTGCAGGTACCACTCGCCGTCCGGTACCCGGGTCCACGCCGGGCCGCCGAAGATGGAGGTCCAGTCGTTGGGCGGCAGCTCGCCGTGCTCGCCGCGACCGGCCCGGAACCAGAACAGCTCCCGGGCGGCCGAGCCGGGCCCGGCGGTCAGCGCCTCCCGGAACCAGGGGTGCGCGTCCGAGCAGTGGTTGGGCACGATGTCCACGATGATGCCGATGCCCAGCGCGTGCGCCTCCGCGATCAGGTGCTCGGCCTCGGCCAGGGTGCCGAAAGCCGGATCGATGTCGCGGTAGTCGGCCACGTCGTAGCCCGCGTCGGCCATCGGGGACGGGTACCACGGGCTGAACCAGATCGCATTCACGCCCAGGTCGTGCAGGTACCCGAGGTGTGCGCGGATGCCGGCCAGGTCGCCCACGCCGTCGCCGTTCCCGTCGGCGAAACTGCGCGGGTATACCTGGTAGATGGCGGCGCTGCGCCACCACTCGGTAGACACCTTCTCGGGCACTGCGGTACCTGCTTCCTGCTCGTGACCTGTGCGTGGAGGGGTCCCGGCGGTCGACCCTGACCGTCCGTGAACCGGGTGTGCTGGCGGTCAGCCCTTGAGGCTGCCGGTGGTGAGGCCGGACATGATGTTGCGCTGGAAGACCAGGAAGAACGCGATGGTCGGCAGGGCCGCGATGACGGCGCCCGCGACGAGCACGTTCTGGGTGATGCCCTGTGAGAACGCGTACAGGCCGACGTTCACGGTGCGATTTTCCGGCGACGGCTCGACCAGCAGCGGCCAGAGGAAGTCCTTCCAGACAGCCGTCACGGAGAAAATCGAGATGACACCGATGATCGGCCGGGACATCGGCAGGATGATCGACCAGAGCTGCCGCAGCGGACCGGCTCCGTCGATCGCCGCCGCGGCCAGGAGATCCGACGGGATCGAGTCGAAGAAGCGCTTCAGCAGGAAGATGTTGAACGCGTTCGTGACCGCCGGAAGCCAGATGGCCCACGGCGAGTCGAGCATGTGCCAATGGAAGATCGGCAGGTCGATGACCGTCACGTACTGCGGGATGATCAATACCGTCGACGGGATCATCAGCGTGGCGAGCATCATGCCGAGCACGATGTTGCCGAACAGCGGCCGCAGTTTCGAGAAGGCGAACGCCGCCCCGATGTCGAGCACCAACTGAAAGGCGAGCGCGCCGAGCGCGTAGTAGAGAGTGTTGAGGATCAGCCTTCCCAGGCTCAACTGTGCCCACGCGTCGGAGTAGTTCTCCAACCCTGGGTGCTTCGGAAACAGCGTCGGTGGGATCTGCGCTATCTCATGGGCGGACTTCAGCCCTCCGGTCACCATCCAGTACAGCGGCCCGAGGAAGGCGAGGGAGAAGACGATGACGACGACGATGACGATCGCCCAGTAGATCCGCCTGGCGGCTGGTCGGTTCAGGCGGGCAGTGGCGATCAGAGTACGAGTCGCCGTTTCATTCGATGCCATCTCAGCTCGTACCCTTCTGCTAATCCTCGCGCGGGGAAAGCCGCGCGTACACCGCCGAGAAGCCGATCAGCACGACCAGCAGCATCACGCCCAGCGCCGCCGCGCCGTTGAGGTCTTGTTCCTTGAACGCGTGCTGGTACATCAGGTACACGATCGACGTGGCGTGGTCTTCGACGCCGTCACCGCCCGCGAGGATCAGCGGCTCGATGAACAGCTGCATCGTCGCGACGACCTGCAGCAGGAACATCAGCGAGAGGATCAGCCGCGTCTGCGGGACCGTGACGTGCCAGATGCGGCGCAGCAGCCCGGCACCGTCGAGTTCGGAGGCTTCGTAGAGTTCGCCGGGGATGTTCTGCAACGCGGCGAGGTAGATGAGGATCGCGCCGCCCATGTTCATCCAGGTGGACGCGATGACCAGGGAGGGCATCGTCATGGCCGTCGACTGCACCCATTGGGACGTCGGTAGGTGCAGGCTGTGCAGGATGAAGTTGAAGATGCCGGAGTTGTCTGGCTGGTAGGCGTAGGCGAAGAGAAACAGAGCCGACGCCGGCGGCAGCATCACCGGCAGGTAGACGAGTGCCCGCAGGTAACTCTGCGCGTGGCGCAGCTCGTTGAGCAGGACCGCGATGAAGAACGGCAGGACATAGCCGAAGACGAGCGCGAGGAGCGAGAAGTACGCGGTGTTCTTCCACGCCGTGGCGAACGCCGGGTCATGCCAGACGCGGATGTAGTTGTCCCAGCCGACCCAGGTCGTCACCCCGCGCCTGGTGCGCTGGAAGCTCATGATGAACTCCCGGACCATCGGGTACCAGGAGAAGAACGCGAAACAGAGCACCGCACCGAGCATGAACAGGTAACCGGTGAGGTTGTTGCGCACCTTGCGGCTAAGGCTGCCTCCCCGGCGCAGAGCGTGGCCGGATCCAGCCCGGCCGGGTGCTGGTGCCGTGGATACAGCGGTGGTGGCCGCCATGACGAACTCCTGACTAGCCGACGATCAGATTCACGGGTGGCGGGTGGAGGGTGCGGGGCTCCACTGGTTGGGAGCCCCGCACCCCCGACCTCAGGAGCCCTGGGACAGGACCGAGTTGATCTTCTTTGTCGCGTCGGTGAGCAGCTGGTTGATGTTCGCGTTCGGCTTGGTGAGCACCGCGGACATCGCGCCGTCGAGGACCGCGTAGACGGCCTGCGCGTTCGGCGGCTCAAGCTTGACCGGCACCGGGTTGTTGACGTAGTTCGTGTAGTCGGCCAGGTTCAGGTTCGTGTTGGCCTTCTCCAGGTCCGCCGCCTTCTTCTGCGACGCGCTGCCCGGAGTCCAGAGGTCGCTCAGCGGCAGCCCGACCGGCTGGCCCATGCCCTTCTGCGCGGTGTAGTTGAACTGGCCCTGGCCCGGCGTGAGCTCTTCGAAGCTGAGCCACTCGAGACCGGCCTTGATCTGCGCAGGGGTGTCGCCCTTCTTGAAGAAGTAGCCGTTCCCACCACCGAGAGTGGCCTTCGCCGGACCGTCGGCACCCGGCATGGGGGCCAGC
This sequence comes from Rugosimonospora africana, assembly GCF_016862975.1. Classification (GTDB taxonomy): domain Bacteria; phylum Actinomycetota; class Actinomycetes; order Mycobacteriales; family Micromonosporaceae; genus Rugosimonospora; species Rugosimonospora africana. The sequence goes on along the minus strand of NZ_BONZ01000091.1, from coordinate 1,555 downwards.
GCCCAGTCGGCGTAGTTGCCGTGGAACTGGTCGACGATCGACTGGATCGAGTCGGGCGCGCCGATGTACATGCCGACCCTGCCCGCGGCCGCGTTGGTCAGCAGGTCAGCCCAGCCGAGCAGTTGCTTGCTGCCGACGCTGTTGTCCTTGAACCGCATGTCCAGCAGGGTCTGCAGGACGGCCTGCCCCTCCGGCGTGTTGACGTTGGCGGTCTTGCCGTCCGCCGACACGACCGAGCCGCCACGCGAGTTGAGCTCAGCGGTGAAGTGCCAACCACCGGTGTTCCCCGAGCTGTATTCCTGGTAACCGGCGACGCCACCACCGAGAGCCGCGATCGCCTTGGCGTCCGTGGCGACCTCCGCCCACGTCGCCGGCGGCTTGTTCGGGTCGAGGCCGGCCTTGGTGAACAGGGTCTTGTTGATGACCAGACCCATTGTGTACGAGTAGAACGGTACGGCGTAGATCTTGCCATCTTCGGTGAACGCGGCCTTGGCACCGTCGGTGATGTCGCCCCAGGTCGGGACGGTCGTGCTGTTGACGTACTTCGTGATGTCCGTGGCCTGGCCGGCGTCCAGCACCTGGTTGAGGTCGGTCATGTACCCGTAGAAGACGTCCGCCTCCGTGCCGCCCTGGAGGCGGGCGGTGAAGTCGGCCGGCGTGTCGCACTGGGCACCGACCGAGATACCCCTGACGACGACATCGGGATGGATCTTCTCGAACGCTGCGATGTCGGCGTTCCACTGCGCGAGCCTCTTGCCATCGTTGTCTGTCTTCAGCGGCGCGCAGTCGACAATGATCGTGGTCTTGCCGTTCGCCGAGTCGCTCGACGACTTGCTGGAGCATGCGGCCACGCTGAGGCCAACGGTAGTCACCAGCGCGAGCGCCGCGACCTTCCGGTAATGCCGTGCGGACATCTCCGTTCATCCTTTCCCGGGCGGGGAGTTGCGTTCGGCCGCGATGACCGTCATCGCGGCGATGCCCTGTAACTGATTCCGTCAGGTTCTGTTGACGTGCAGCAGCGATCTGGTCAGGCATGAGTGGGCCTGGAAGCGACTTCGTGAACGAGTGGTGCTGAGGAGATCGCTCCGGGTTGGCTTCACGGTACTGATACCGACAGATGACCGCAAGATATCGGCAGGATTTCGCAAAGACACGACCCGGTCACGACGATGAGTGAATTGCCCCATGGGTCAGTGCGAATCAGGCTTTGTACAGCGCCACGGCGGGGCCGGGCGTGACGGGGCGCCGACATCGCTCGTGCGGAAACTTGCACGGCCGAGACTCGACGGACACGAAATCGAGTACGAGTCGTTATCTGCGGCATCCCCGGCGCCTGGCGAGGCGCGGCGAGGTCAGGGCCCGGCGGGGTCAGAGCGCGGTCGCGGGCGCAGCGCGGTCGCGGGCGCAGCGCGGTCGCGGGCGCAGCGCGGTCGCGGGCGCAGCGCGGTCGCAGCGCGGTCGCGGGCTAACGCGCAAACGGAGCTAGGTGCGACAGGCTAGGCGCAGCGGATCGAGTCGGAGCAGGGATGGGGTCGCACATCCTTTGCTCTGCTTA
>NZ_BONZ01000090.1 GCF_016862975.1 Rugosimonospora africana | reverse complement strand
AGAGGGCTCCCCGGAACCCCAGATGGCAACCGCCTCAATCCCAGGGTGGTGCACGCCGCTGCTGCAGTCGAGGAAACCTGGTGACGGGTGCTCTGGCTCGTAGCGTCGCTGCCTGCGGGCTGGCGTTCGCGGACTGTGCCGATCGCCAATTGGTCAGGCCAACCAGCGAGGCTGTTGCATTGCGAGATCGGTAGACGCAGTTGTTGCGGCTGGTCCGGGAGTCGTGTTTCGGCCGGCCGTGACAGCGGAAGAGCGCGCGGTGGGTCACGACCGCCTCGTGGTAGGCGCCGGTCTCTTCGTTGAATCGCAGCACCTCCCGGACCTCGTGCTCGGCCGTTGCTGGGCCTGACCGCGATCCATGGCCGCTCTGCCGGGTTGCTGCTGGGCACCTTTGTACCGGCGCCCGCGCCCGCCGAGCATGATCTGACGCGTCAGCGGCTTGTTCGTCATCGTCCAGAACCGGACCGTGTTGCTCCTATGCGGTTCCCCGGCTTGCTCACCTATTCCGCCCAACGCATCGTTAGTCGCGCGGTTGGCCAGCGTTGACCGTCGCTCTTCTCCAGCTGATGGTGAGGCCGAGCGCGAGGGAGACGACCGCGATGGCGACCACCAGGGGTGGTGCCAGTAGCAGCCCGAGTGTGACGGCGGCGAGGACCAACAGCGCCACCGGCCCGCGCCAGGGCCGGCGGTAGCGGTAGATCACGGCCCCGTACAGGGTCCGTCCGGCGATGTGCAGGGCCAATCCGCCGATGATCAGCAGCGCCAACCCCGCGTTCGGCTGTCCGAGCGGTCGGCGGATCTACAGCTCGGCGGCGGCCGCTTCGACCACAGTTCCGGCAATCATGGTCCCGTGGCAGTACGCGGCGATCACCGCGATCTTCGGCCCGGCTGTGTTGATCACGGTGCCGGGATCCCGTCCGGGCGGCGGGAAGTAGATCCACAGCATCAGCGTGGTGGTCGTGAAGACGAGGAGGAAGGCAAGGGTGCGGACGTAGTCCAGGCCCGCGAAGCCGTAGGCCCGGGTACCGAGCAGGACCAGCGCGCCCAGGGGAGATGACGAGGACCTGCCGGTACCGCTCCCCGATGTGTTCGCCGGTCACTCTCAGATGCGCCTGTGGTCGGCGGCTGAGCCCTGGTACGGGCCAGCCGAGCACGGCACTGGTGCCGTCGACCAGCACGGCCGCCGCCCACAGCGCGATCCGGTTCGGGGTGGGTAGGACGGCCCCGGCTAGCCACAGGGCGGCCGAGAGGCTGAACCAGACGAGTACCCGCGCGGAGCGTGCCTGTAATGGGGAGCCGGGTAAACGCCCCGGGCCTGCCGCGGATCCCGTAGTAGTTCCTCCGCCCCGGTCCCCGCCACAGTTCGTCCGCCCCGCTGATGGTGCTACCGGTCATTGGTACCACGGTGGACGAGGCGACCGAGCCGCAAAGCGAAGTCCGAGCCGTCGCGAGATTGTGGTTCATGCGAGAGCGACTTAAGCCGGAGTGCGGCTCCGGGTCGTTTGCGGCGAGGGTGAGGCGGCCAACCGCATCCCAGGCATCGGCCTCGGCGACGTGGAACTGAGCGTCGAGGTGTCCGACTCTCCCGGGCGGGCGATCAGCAGTCCGCCCCCGGCCGCGGCCGATCAGGTTATCCGCAGATGCTTGGCCCGGCATCGTCCCCGGGGATCCAGCGGACACCGTCTTCGTCGAGACGTAACGGCGCGGGCCGTTCGCGGCGGCCGGTGACCAAATTGCGCCGTGCTCGGCTCAGGAACTCCGCACTGACGCCGGTCACCTCATCGATGCTCGCGAACGTCGTCACGTCCCCGCGACTGCCCACATCCTTTTGATCGTTGTATCGGACGACGGTGACGCTGCCGTCGGCATCTGGTGCGGTGATGGCCTCATAGCCGTGGTCGTTGGTCGGCCACTCCTGATAGGCCAGCCACCGATCGCCGGTGATGAACCGGAGAAGCCCATCGTCGTCGAATGGCTGTTGGGTCATGGGTGCGGAATCCATAAGGTTGCTCCTTGCTCCCGAAGAGGGCTTGCTCCAGGAACGAATCAGGTGGGTGGAACGATGCGTGGGGACGGTCGATGTGTCCTGACGCCGGTAAGGGTGTCAACATCGGGCATCGATCCCGCGACGTCAGGTCAGTGGTCCGGTCAAGCGGGCGGCTGTCGCACAGCGGTCGATAGGTCACGCAGGCTGAACAGCCGGTGACATGGCCGTCACCCGAGCGCCACTCTGGGCCGGTGACACAAACTCCCGGTCCGTACCAAGCGAACCAGCATGGTTACCCGCCACAGCAGTGGCCGTCGACTGTTCCACCGCAGCCGACGCCATATCAACCTCAGCCTGGCCATCCGCTGCAGCCGGGGTACTTGATGCCGCCTCCGCCTCCGCCGACGAAGAAGTCCAGCGTCGGGAAGGTCATCGGGATTGTCGTCGCGGTCGTCGTCGTGCTCTGTGGTGTCGGTGTCGTTGTCGCCGCGGTCAATGGCGGCAACGATAGTGGCCAGACGAGCGGGTCTGTCGCATCACCGGCCGCACCCGTAGGCGCCCCCGCAACGACGGCCGCGGCCGTGGCGGCTACGACGAAGGCTGCCGCGCCCCCAGCGCCGAGGACGCTGCTCCAACTGAGTGGCAGCGGGATCAAGAAGTCGAACACGTTCACCACGGGCGACGAGTGGACCCTGTCGTACTCCTTCAACTGCTCCAGCTTCGGCGGGCAGGGGAACTTCGCGGTGACGGAGTACGACTCGACGGGCATGCCGACGGATGTGCTCGTGAACGAGCTTGCGAAGTCGGGCAAGGACACGGTGCCGCAGCACGCTGACGGGGGTGGCCACTATTTGGAGATAAACTCCGAGTGCACGTGGTCACTGATCGTCACCGGGTGAGATCCACCCCTCTGGGGCTGTAGACGGTCAGGGCCGGCGGGCACGGGAACACCCGCCGGCCCTGACGCTTACGGCTTCGATGTTTGGGATCACGACGGGCGGTTGGCCAACGGCAGCAACGACGACATCATTTCGATGTTCGGCCGGACCGCGCTTCCCCGCTGCACCAGCAATCCGGCGTTGACGAGGGCGTTCACGTCACGCGTCGCTGCCTTACTGGTCATACCTGCATACCGCCCCGCCGGTTCTGGCGCGAGGCGTCGCGGAGCGGATAGCGAACTGAAATTCTCTGGGCGCGTTAGGCGGCGGAAGCGCCAGGTGCTGACGCTTTCACTATTTTCGCCGGTGTGCCCATGGTCTGCCCTTGGTGCACTGAGGTCATCTACAGCGATCCACGTTGGTGGCCTTGGATTACCTTCAGATGCTCGCGGAGTTTCTTAGCAAAGCCGCGCCGCGCGACCGGCCTGGGCCAGCAGCTGGAACTCGACGAGCCTCGCTGTGCGCGGTTGCCATCGGCGAATGCGTGTGTCCAGGCGAGGTTGGTTCGGACAACCAGGTCGTCCGGACCATCGGCCTCGCGGACGAACAGCACAGGGCCGACGAGTGAGCCTCCGGCGCACATGTGGGAGTCGTCAGCTCGGCGTGGGGTGGTAGCCCGTGGTCGGCGAGTCACATGCCAGGGCGTTCGACGCACAGGCGTGGGCCGTCAGGCTGCAGCGAACCAAACACGCCTTCCCAGAGGATCATCTGCAGGGCACGGGCGGTGACGACGTCGAGCGTGGTCCGAGTCTTGTCGGGCAGCTCGTAGGTGATCGTCTTGGCGTCACGGTCGACTGTGGCGTGTACCCAGAGGTCGGCGCCGTGGTTCGGCTCTGCGGCCGGGGCGGGAAAGCGCACCATCAACTCGTCGGCGGGGTCCGGTGCGTTCACTGCGGCATGCCCGTCCAGGCCGCGGCGGTCGTTTGCCATGGATCGTTGTGGCCGTCATCGTCCCCCACGCCGATACGTATCTTGACCATGGCTGTCACCCCAGTCGCAGCTCATCGTGGTTGTGTGCTCGGTGTTTGCGGTAGCCGGCCGGGCAGACCCCGTCACCGGACATCACTGAGCATGACAGTGGCGCAACGCATCGTGCAAGATTTCGCGCCGAAAATTGGCACCACGGGATCGTTCACGATGACGGAATTCCGGTTTACGCTACCCGCGTCCGAGGGGGTCGAAAGATCGAAACATGTGAGGGGGTCATCGATGAACAGTGACACTGACTGGATGATGTCCAGTAGGTCGACTGGGAACGGCGGCAGTTGCGTGGAGGCCCGCCGTAGTAGCGGGCTGATCGAGGTCCGCAACAGCAAGAGTCCGGCAGTCGGCACCGTACGATTCACCACTCAGGAGTGGGACTCGTTCCTCGATGGAGTGAAGAAGGGCGAGTTCGACTGCCTGCTCGGCGGCTGAGCCCGGTGGAAGTCCGCGCCGCGGACAGTCACATATCCTGCTGGATCGCAGAATGCCTCCGATGCCTGCCGTGCCCAGCAGGCATCGATCTTTCTGCCCGCGCCGACACCCAGGACCGCGGGTGATGGTGGCTCGGTCTACTGGTATTCACCGATCGGTACGCTGTCGCAGTTGATGAGTTTGAAGATGCGCCCATACTCCTCTACCTCGTGAGGTTCTTCGAGGTAGAGCGCCCCGACGTGAGACTCGAGGTAGACCACATCGGGATCTTCCGGGTCGTCGAATTCAAGGATGCGGAAGGCGCCGGCCATGGCGGCATGGGCGCCGACCGACCAGGGCAGGACCCGGACATCGATATGAGGCTGCCGGCTGGCATAGCGCAGGTGGTCGATCTGACCCTTGAGGACGTCTGGGCCGCCCACGGGTCGCCTCAACGCGCCCGCGCCGAGGATGATGGTCAACTCTGGCGACGGGATGCGGGTGAAAAGTGTCTTCTGGCGTTGAAGCCGCAGCTTCACCTGTTGCCGGGCGGCTTGGTCGTCTCCGGGTTTCTCGGCGGTGAACAAGGCACGCGCGTACTGCTCGGTCTGTAGCTCGCCGGGGATGACCTCGCCGTCGTAGCTGTAGATGCGGTTGGCGCTGGCCTCCAGACCCACGTAGAGCTTGAACCAGTCCGGGATCACGGGATTGCTGTCCCACCACTGCTTCTGGTGGGTGCCTAACGCGAGTTCAGCCAGCGCGTCGGTGACGCTGCGGTCCGCGCCGTACAGCCAGCACAGGACACGGACGTTGGCGACCGTGACCGGCACCTTTCCGGTCTCGATGCGATGCAACGTGGCTTCGGAAATCCCGAGCTTCTCCCCGGCCACCTCACGCCGGAGTAGACCGGCAGCGATCCGCAGCCGAGTCAGTCGCCGACCCAGCGTCCGGCGGACAACGCGCTGACCGGTGACCGGCACACTACCCACCCCTTCGCGCCTTCGACGAGCAGTCAGTCCCTGTAAGCGGAGAGTTCCTACCGTACTCGCCTGTTCATGCCGCCGACAGCAACCAGCGGCACCGGTTCTGTGCATGAAAATGCGTCTGCCCGATCTATTCCGATAAATCGATAAGGGTGCCGTCCGCGCCCGGGCCGCACGGAGCGCCCGGACCATGGCCAGCGGTCCTGGTTGGCCCGGCGGTCCGGGTCAGGGGTTCTCAGCGGGAGACCCGGCGCCAAACCGGGACTGCCCCGCAGCAGTGCGGAGAAACGATCGCCATCAGAAGTGGCCAGCCGCAACCGAACAGGCTCAGATGATCAACATCCGAGGAGTCCGCGCCCGGCACCAAAGCCAAAGACGCCATGCCGTACGACCCGTCCTACACTGAGGATCAACCCGGCCCCGATCCCACCATCGGAACAGGATCGAGGCCGAGCTGCCCATGCGAGGACCCCCTCAGCGTATAAGACCCCCCGTCACAGCAAGGGGCGTCGGCCGATTCTGTCGTCGGCCTACTATTGATCATTCAGGGCACAGATCTCCCGGCTCGCCTCCGGAACATGCCAGATACGGTCAGGTACGGCGCGTCCAGAGCATGAACGCGACCGATGTTTCGTCGGCCACATGTTGGATGACCTCGCCGCTCACGCTCGCTCCAGCCAACCAGCGCTGTCAGGTTCATCGGAAGGCCGGACGATGTCGATGACCTGGTACACGTCGGCGGCGTGCGGGTCGCAGAGCGCGATCGTGTCGCCGGGCTGCCAGTCCCGTCCGGCCAGCCGGCCGGCGGCGATGGCGCGAAAGACCACGACTGCATCCTCTCTACAGCCGGGAACCACGCACTTCAGCTCACTCACCGATCTGTCTCCCGCGACCGTTGGTGCCCTTGAAGCCGGACGAACCGGGCGGCACCTCACCTTGTGCCGCCCATTGCCCTCTGCTTCCTTTGGGCATAACGGATCGGGCGTCAGAGCGTCGTCAACGAGTCGGGCACCAGGGGTCACGTCTGGCGGCGTGGTGTAGTACCAGACGGCCACCAAAAACCGGTACCTGGCAGGGACATCTTGGCATCCGACATCACTTCGGCGCGTCGGCCGGGCGAGATCCGAGCTGATTCATGGTCGCCACACATCCGTCATCCCCGCTGCGCCTCTGATGTGGTGTCGTGCTGTTCATGCTGCCACCTCGGCGCGCGCCGACGGTGTTGTGGCTGGCCGCAGCCGGGCTGTCAGCCACCACAGCGTCGAGGCGATCACCAGGTTCCGAATGAGTCCGGCCGCGCCCAGGATCAGCGGGCCTTCCTGTCCGACGATGAACATCGCCGCGCTTGCGGTAAGAGCGAGAGAAATTGGGCCGGATCCCTGGCGGCTGAGTCGTTCGATCAGGGCCAGGAACACGCCCAGCAGCAGCGACGCAATAGCCACGCCGGCGACACCGAAATTGATCAATGTGTCGCCGATGGTGGTGACGGTAGAGCTTGACGCAGAGTTGACCTGGCCGTAGACCTCCGCACTGACTCGGCGTCCGTAGTCGATGACGGGTTTGTTGGGCCATAGGGCTCTGGGTACCAGGGCCTGGAGTTGGAACGTCCACGACACCGCGTCGGCGGCGTACGGGTCGTCCCGCAGGTCAATCGCTGTTTGCAGACCTGGGCGCAGATCGAGTCGGGCGGCCACGTTCGGCAACGCCTGATCGAGGCCGAAGACCTGCGTGCCGGATGATGACAAGCCCGAGTCCGCTGCCGCTCGGCTCTTCACGTTGGCGGCGCTGGCAAAACTCACGACGCTGATGGCCAGCAGAAGCAGACTGGCTGTGGCGATACGCCGCGGTCGTCGCCACGGCGAGGATCGGGGCAGTCTGAGGGCGGCGACCGTGAAAGCCGTGATGACAAACACCGCCGCAGAGCCCCGGAAGCCGGACAAGGTCAGGAGTATCACCTCGCCGCCGGCGACCGCGACGGCGGCTGGCACGCGTTGTCCCGTGCTCAGCGCGCTCACGAGCAGCATGAGCGCGACGATCGGGGCGGCGGTGGCCAGGGTGCCCATCACGCCGGTGGGTGTGCTCACGCCCCCGGCGAGTTGGGCGGCGACGCCGATCTTTTCATTAAAGACGAGAACGCCGTGGATGGTGATCAGCAGACCAGCCAGTATCACCTGCGCGACGTGCGGCGCCTGACCGCGAGCGGGCAGCAGCCGAGTCTTGTGTCGGCGCAGAACGCAGGCGCCCAGCACCACGCCGCCGGCCCATAGCGTGACCAAGGCGACCAGGGCCGGCGACCCCAAGGATCTGGTGACAAGTCCCGATAGGCCGTAGTACACCGCGATCTGGGCCAGGTACAGGCTCGCGAGCAGGCAGCGCCGCCTCACGACCCAGGCGGCAATGGCTGGCCCGAGAAGTAACAACGGGAGCCAGCCAGCCCAGCTGTCGTCGATCATCGCGGTCACCAGCAGGGCGGCTGAGACCGTGACGAAGACAATGATCCTCGTTGATTGTTCGGGAAGTCCCGCCGCGACGGCCTGCTTCTGTTCGCGCGGGGAAGGAGCAGCGATCCGGCGCTGCCCAGCCGCAGGGGGTGGTCCGGCCTGTGCCGGGAGGTGTCCACCCCGCGGCTGGTACCTCCAGCCAGGCGGGGGTCCAAGACGAGCGTCGCTGAGCGAGGCTCCAGCGGGGGCGGCACCGATTGCTGCGCCGTTGCCGGCATCGGTAATGCGAGAGGGAATCACTGATACGGGTTGCCGCTGGGTGGGGCCGGCCGCCGCGAACAGGCAGGCATCGCTGCGGTGCGCGCCCGGGGGACGCGCTGAGCAGTCGGGCGGCACGGCCGGCATCGAGGTACCTCATCATTCGCGAGACCGACAAAAGTCCGGTTTAGCCTAATAGCTAGCAATGCTCCCGTTGGTGCTTTCGTCAGCCAAAGACGACGGTGCGGACGACGACTTCCACCACGCCGACAGGTTCACGTCACACCGGGGCGGAGGTGCAAGCATGTCGATGGCCGATACGTGGAGATCGGCCGTCCCGGGCTGGCCGCAGTCGGCTGTGGGCGCTGGCGTCAAGCTGACGGCCGCCTGGCAATGACATCCAGCCATCGCGTGGGTTATGCGATTGAGCTGATACTTAAGGTCGCTATTGATACTTTATGGCTTCCGTTTCGTCTTCGCCCAGTTCAGGCGAATTTGCGAAATCAGCTTGCGATTAGCGAGGCGAGGTATGGCACACGCGAGACTCGGACGCGCATCATCGACCGATGATCGATGGCGGCTGCGGCTGCTGGTGATTGTCGGCGCGGTGTTGATGATGGGCAGTGGATCCCTGATTGTCGGGGTGAAGGTCTTCCTCGCACAGGCCACCAGGAGCGTGACCCAGGCCAATCTGCTCGGCGGCGCCGGTAACCAGGCCGCTTCCCACGTCACGGTCAGCGGACCGGTCAACGTTCTCCTGGTCGGCACGGACGGCCGCCCCGACCAGCCTGCCGATCTCGGCCGGGCCGATTCGATCATCGTTCTGCACGTTCCCGCCGGTCACGACAAGGCTTACCTGGTGTCCATACCGCGTGACACGTTGGTGCAGATCCCCGCGGACCCGAGCAACGAGTATCCGGGCGGACAAGACAAAATCAACGCGGCGTTCGCGTTCGGTAGCCAGGACGGTGGCGGTGTCTCCGGCGGCATTCAGCTACTGGCCCGCACCATCAAGTCGGCGTACGGGATTACCTTCGACGCGGCCGCGGTGGTGAACTTCGCCGGCTTTCAGCAGGTGGCAGGTGTGCTGGGCGGAGTCACCATGTGCGTGGACGAGAAGACCACGTCCATCCACGTCGGCTTCACCGACAGCGGCCAGGAGGCGCTCCCGTTCACCCAGGACGCGAACCTGCAGCTGTCCCCTGTGGCGGGTGTGACGCCGCAGGTGTACAACCCGGGCTGTCAGCACTTGTCAGCGTGGCAGGCGCTGGACTTCACCCGCCAACGTGATCTGCTGGCCAACGGCGACGGTGACTACGGACGCCAACGCCACCAACAACAGTTCATCAAGGCCGTGTTCAAGGAAGTCCTGTCCACCGGCACGATCACCAACCCCGCCAAATTCTCCAAGGTGCTCGACGCGATCGGCAAGGCCATGACCGTTGACACCGGGGGGATCAGCATCGAGGACTGGATCTACGCGATGCGCGGCGTCACCGACGCCGGCATCACCACCATCAAGACCAACGATGGCCAGTACGACAGCATCACCGTGCCCGGGATCGGGTCATGTGAGCAACTCAGCGACACCAGCCTGCAACTGCTCCAATCCGTCAAGGGCGACACCGTTGGACAGTTCCTGACCGCCTACCCGGACTGGATCAGCCACAGCTGACGCGGACGCAGGTGCCCCCGCCACCTCGGTGATGTTCCCGGCCGGGGATCGCCCAGGCTGCAAGGTTTGGTCTGCCCACCCGCGGATGGCCTTGAAGCGGTGTCGTCGGGCCGATGCCGGGCCGCAGGGTGGTTGCCTGGCCGAGCTGTTCCAATGTCCCTGCGCGGGCCGGATGCCCGTCGTTGTCTGGCCGCCACAGGTCGCTCAGCGGTCGCCCGGCGCCCCTTCAAGGCCGGTCAGTGATGCCTCCCGATCGACCGGCTACCGACACTCCGTCACGTCGCTATATTCCCTTTTTCGCAAATAAGCATATATCTAGGCTTTATAGCCGTATCGTCCGGTTATGGGCAAGGCATCGAAGCGTCGACAGCTCACCGCGGCGGTTACCGCAATCACCATGGCAGTGGCCGTGGTCCTGCTCGGAGTCGCGATCCACGGAGTCCATCGCACACGCGCAGACGCCCGACCTCTATCCCTGCACCAGGCCGCATCGGCGTCTGCCAACCCAGGACCGCAGAACCTCCCCGCGACGGCGTCGCCGTCGCCGTCCAGCTCACCATCGCCCCTCGCGCCCATGCCAACCGACCCGACCGGACCCGACGGCGCCGTACAGAGCACCGAGAACAACAACCTCGCACTGACCTTCGACGACGGACCTAACCCGACCTACACCCCACAGGTCCTCGCACTGCTGGGCCAGTACCACATCACCGCGACGTTCTGCCTCATCGGCCAGAACGCGCAGCAATACCCCGAACTCGTGAAAGCGATCGTGGCCGCCGGCAACACCCTGTGCGACCATTCGTGGGACCACGACGAGCAGATGGCCGACAAGTCGCTGGCCTACATCGACAACGAACTGACCCGCCCCATCGCCGCCATCCAGACCGCCGTACCCGGCGCCAGCGTCCACTACTACCGCCAACCCGGCGGTAACTGGTCACACACCATCGTCTCCGAAGCGATGCGGATGGGCATGACACCACTGGACTGGAGCGTGGACACCGATGACTGGCAGAGGCCCGGCACAGCCAGCATCGAATACACGATCCTGAACAAGGCGAAGCCCGGCTCGATCATTTTGATGCACGACGGTGGCGGCGACCGCAGCCAGACCATCGAGGCGCTGCGGACCCTGCTGCCCACCCTAGTCGCGAACTTCCACCTGCAACCCATGCCCACCAACCCGCAGGCAACTGCCGACCGGTCAGGTGTCCACCGCCCATACTTCTAACCGACTGTTCCGCTCGTGGGGCTACAGCGGCATGGTATGCGGATCGTCGCTCGGCGACGTCACGCAGCCCATTGTGGATTGTTCGACAGCGACCGTTAATGGCGTCCGGATACAGGTAATCCTCGAGGCACGTCCAGAGTGGACTGCTCTGCTCACTGGGCCGCAGCCAGCACAGTTTCCGCACGCTGATCCGGCTAGGTTCTGTCCTGTCGATCATGCAGGTCAGATGATCGCTGCTGTGAGGACCAGGCTGGCTCCGGTTGAAGTAGCGTTCGACGACGCTGCGGTGCTTGTAGACCGGCGGGTCGAAGTCGGGTGGTCGCTCGCCGGTGCTGCCTGTGGCGGTGCGACGGGCGATCTGGTCCGATCGTTGCCGGATGGTGTGGCGGATCCCCCTGCGCCGTCGTGCCGCGCGGGTGGAATCGTGGGCGGCACCCTTATCGGCGATCAGCGTGCCGGGTGTCTGCGGGGACGGCCGGGGCCGCCGTGATGCACCCAGATCGCTTCCCGCGGGGGTCAGCAGTTGAGGATTGTTGCCGGCTTGGCCTCCGGTCAGCAGTACGGATAAGTGCCGCCCGTGCCCGTCGACGACCAGGTGAATCTTCGTGCTCCCGCCTCCGGGGGCGACCCAGCGCCTCCATCCGTCGCCGCGACGGCCACCCGGCCGCCAGTTCCCATTTCACGAGCGCCTGCCATGTGCTGGTGCGCCACACTACCGAGGAGTCCACGTTGACTACCCAATCGAACGGATGGCCGTCGTCGTAGACCTGGGCCGCGCCCAGAATCCGGTCCCAGGTGGCCGTCCGCGGTCCAGCGGCGTCACCGTTCGCGGCAGGTTTTCCTGGGCTCGTACCGTTCTGGCAGGTCCCGCCACGGCGCACCGGTGCGCAGCTTCCACAGAATGCCGTTGATGACCTGCCGATGATCGCGCCATCGAGCAGCCCGTATCCCAGGCGTGGGCAGCAACGGCTCGATCGCTGCCCACGCCTTGTCCATCAACTCACCTCGACCGACCATTCAGGCATGGTGGGCCATCAACCCTAGAAGGTCAGCGGACACACCCTGCTAGACGCCGAGCGCGGGGTTCTCCGCGAGGGTGGCGAGCTGTGTGAGGGTCAGCTGTGGTGTTGGAAGGAATGTCTGGTTCGGCGGGTCCCCTTCGTTCACCCAGCCCTCAAAGTAGTTCTCCAGTGTCACGTCGACATAGGAGTGCGCCCACAGCACCACGACCTCGTAGCGCACCGCCTGGGTATCAAGTTTGTCGATCGCGGCCAGAACGATCTGGCCTTCGGGGCCGACGCTGACAGTGCATTGCCGGTCATCGGGGTGCGCAGGGGCGGTCTGCGATCCGGCCCAGAACTGCTCGCAGGTTGTCGGCGGTTGGGGGCGGTCAGTGACCGGACCGGTTGGCGAGGCCGTCGGCGACTCCGACCGTGGCGCCGACAAGGCGTCGAAGGTGCCGCTGCCGGGCGAAGTGGTGAGCCGGACACTGGCGTGGTACGACTGCCCGGGCCCGTTGTCCTGGCCGGGACGAATCGTGATACCCGCCTGCTTGGTGGTCCGGTCGTTGATCTGCACGCCGGGCAGCAGGGCGGTCAGCTGGCTGGTCAAGGTATTGACCAACCGCTGCTTCACCTGCGCCGGTGTCTCCACGGGCCGGCTGGGTAGCGGCGCTGGTGAGGGTACCGGGCTGGCTGAGGCCGTCGCGCTGGCGCGGTTGCCGGCTCCGCGGCCAGCTGTGTCCGTCGACGGTCCTGTCCCGATCGCGTGTACCGTGACCGCGGCTACGGTCAGCGCTGCCGCGGCACCGCATACCGCCGCCGCGGCCACCGCGCCAGAGCGAAGCTTCGCCTGCCGTCGTTTCCTGGCCACGATGGCGTCGATGTCTATCCCACTGGGGGGCGAGACGCCGATGGCCTCGTCAAGGATCTCCCGCATCAGTCCTCCTCGTTCAGGTGGGCGGCCAGTGTGCGCAGGCTCTGCAGAGCCCGTGCTGTCTGGCTCTTGACGGTGCCGGTCGAGATGCCGAGCATGATTGCCGTCTGTTCGATCGACAGATCGCAGTAGTAGCGCAGCACCACGCAGGCGCGCCTACGCTGTGGCAGGTCGGCGAGTGCCTTCAGCACGTCACCGCGATCCCGATCCGCGCTGGGGATCGGTGAGTCCGGAACATCGGCGATTGGCTGCTCGCGTCGCCACGGTCGGCGTCGTTCGTCCAGCCAGGCGTGGATCAATATGCCGTGTACGTAGGCGTCCACATTGTCAGCGGCCTGAGCGCGGCGCCAGTGCGCGTACAGCTTCCCTACGGTCACGCCGACGAGATCATCGGCGAGGTGCCAGTCCCTGCAGTACAGGTAGGCGGTCCTGCGTAGTTGTTCGAGCCGGACGGCCACGTAATCGCGAAACGCGCGTTCGTCGTCTCGCTTCATCCGGCTTTCCTGACGGGCGTTATCATCGGCTCCCTCGTCACGTCGCAGTTGCGACTCATCTGAACTGACGTCGTAGCGACACGCCCAGCAGGTTGCTCGCGCCAGCAGCCGGCGTGCTTCCCAGGCAAGATCACCCGACTCATTCTGGACGGGACCCGTCCGTCAGACGGACACTGACTCAAGCGGTGGAGGACCTGGCGGTCCAGTTGGTCAACCGGGCGACCTACCGCACCTGAATGGCGCTTGTCGCGGGTCTGATCTGGGCCATGATCGGCGGGACAGAACCTAGGCGCCCAACGCGGAGGCGAGACCATTGCGGAGGCGAGACCATCGCGGATCAGCGACCGCGCCGGCCCTCGGCTCCGCCCCTGTTCGACCGGATACTGTTGGTCGCCGTCTGTTGGCGGACCAACCTGACCCTGCGTCAGATCGGCCCGCTGTTCGGCGTCTCGCATGCCGCCGACCATCGGGGCGTCGACACCATCGGCCCTCCTCGCGCTGGCCCGCGGCCCGACCGTACACGTCGGCAGCGTGCGGGTCGCAGAACGTGATCGTGTCCTCGGGCTACCAGTCCCGTCGGCCCGCCGGCGAGCGCGATGGCGCGGGAGACGATGGCTGCATCCCTCGATACGGCCGGGAACCACGCACGTCGGGTCGAACCGATCTGTCTCCCGCTCCCGTTCGTGCCGTTGAGGCCGGGCCCACCGGGCGGCGGCAGATCACCTGGTGCCGCCTGATCGCGACTGCTTCGATAGGCGTAACGGATCGAGCGTCAGAGCGCCGTCAACGACGTCTGGTATCCAGCCTGCGGCGTCGCTGTGGTGAAGGTAAACGCGGCCGGTGGCGGAAGCGTCCCGACCGATGGTCATCGCGATCGTGATCGCTGTCAGCTACCTGTCAGCCGGGCGCCGGGCCGAACCGGCGTTGCACACTGTCCCGGTTCTGCGCGGCCGGTGACCGGCTCAGCGCTCGTCGGATCGCCTCCCGCTGTCCTGCGTCCTGCTCGGCCAGGTCTCGCACGGTGATGACGTATCCCCGCACCGTGCGGTCGTGACGCAGGTCCCGGCAGTTCACCTCGACGATCATGGGGCTACCGTCCGGACGGGACAGGTGCCACCAGTCACGTGCCCCACTCGTCTGCGACGATCGATGCGCGGCGCGTAGCGTGCGCTCAATCTGCTCCTGGTTCTCGGTCGGCAGGACATCACTGAGGACGGCGAGGATCGGCACATCGGTGCCGACAAGGTTGGCCAGGGCCGGGCTGGCGTACCGGATACGCCGATCACCGTCGATGATCAACACCGCGTCGATGCTGTTGCGGGTGGCCGTCCGCAGGAACTCCTCGTCGCCCTGGCGATCGACCGCGTCGGTCAGCGCGATGCGCTGCAGTGCCTGTGCCGCCTGTGCCGCCAGCACCTCGACCAGGTCCTGGATCGCCGTCAGTGCGCGGTGCTCACCCGCGACCAGCAGCGCACCGAGTTCAGGGGCGCCGGGGTCAGCGTGGTCCACGGTGAGGGGGCAGGCCAGCGTGGCGGGAAGCTGGTCGAGGCGATCACGCAGGTCTGGATGCAGCGTGCGGGTGTTCAGCAGCCGCGAGCGTCGTTGATCCGCGCGGGGCGGTGGGTAGCGCCGGAGGAGTTCGGCGGCGGGATCGGGACTGGCGGGCAGGCGTCGGTCATGGACCGCGAGCACGTGGGCATGGACCAGTCCGGTGGGCATCAGTTCCTTGACTGCTTCGCAGACCACGGACGTCACCATGGTGGTGTCGACCGCGGCGGCGAGCCTGTCGCAGGCATGACGCAGCCGGTGTTCACGCGCGGCGGTCTGGCGCTGCTGCCGCGATGTTGTCACCAGCCTCGTGATCACGAACGCTGACATGAGCATCCATACGATCGCCAGAACCGGACCGTCGTGGATCTGCCCGGTGCCCGCCTCGAACAGCAGTATGCCCGGTGGCGTTGCCAACGACAGGGTCAGCAGCCCGGTCGACAACACGGACAGCTGCCGGTAGCGGGCGGCTGTCGGCTCGGTCAGGTGCACCATGGACGGCTGCAGAGCCGCCATGCCCCAGCAGGCGTAGGTCAGAAGGTACGGCGCCTCGCCCAGGCCGCCGGCATGCCAGCCGCTGCGCAGTGTGGTCAGGGTGTACCAGAGGTCGGCTGTCAACAGGGCGGCGCCTCCGGCCGCCAGCAGGATCATGGCGGTGTTGCGCCGCGCCGCAACCACCAGCCGTGCCGTGGTCAGCAGAATGAGCAGGTCGCCGATCGCGTAGGCCGCCAGCGTCGACTTGGCGGCCGGATCCAGATCGTTGTCAGCCAGACGCGGGGCGACCAGCCAGACCCAGACGACCAGAGTGGCGGCGCAGGTGAACGTCAGCATGTCCAGCGTCCGGGCCCAATCCAGCCGCATCGCGCCGCTGCGAGCGATCTGGATGAGACCGCACGTCAGCAGAGGGAATGTCGCTAGGTAGCACCCGTTCGCGATCACCGGCGCGCTGAACCAACCGGTGGCCTCCGCGTCGTAGATAACGTCGCCTGCCGCCATGGCGAGCATCGCGGCGGCGAGCATCCACCAGGGCAACGGGCGCGTCGGGCCGTACCGGCTGATGCCCGCGACGATGGCCCCCGCGCCGGATAAACCGATCGCCGCCCAACTGAAGACCCCGAAACCCGCGAACACGCCCGCCCCGAACAGGGCCATCAGGGCCGTATAGCCCGCGATCAGCCGATCCGGCACCTGACCTGAGGCGGGTTTGGGAGTGCAATTCCTCACGAAGAAAGGTTTCATCTTTACGTCTTTCCCGTGCGGTGTTTCGCCGGGCCAGGAATGCGACGTCACCAGATTGACATATTGACATGCGATCATGCGATGATGAAGCGCCTAAATTTTGGCCGTCCTTCATCGTGTCGGTCTTTGCGTGCCGGCGATCGCTGAGCAGCCCAGTGGCGCACCATCGACAATCAGCCGCAAACTGCGGCGCAACGTTCTAACGCACCAGCGCAGCTACGAGGGCGACTCGGTGCACAGCGGGGCCCAGAGGCGTGCCCACCGGCCACACCAGGGCTGGGCTTCTGGCTGACCATCAACCTGGCTACGCAGAGCTTCCTGGATCAGCGATCATGATACCTCTGCGGTTCGACCAGCCATCCGCGGCCAGCAACACGATCTGCGCCCGCTGCGCATCCCGGGTCGCCGCCGTACGCGACCGGGTCAGGCTTTCCAACACCACACGATCCTCATCCGTGACCACGAGCGGGGGCAGACGCATGACATCATCTAACTACATCACTGTTATTTACGCGAAGATCTACTACTAGTTGAAAACGGTTGTCATTATAGACAAGGTCCGGCCGTGGTCCACCCATCCCCCCGGGGTTCCGCGGCCAGGCCCACCGGGCGCCCCACAACGGGCGCCTCGTACTCACCGACCTCCGAGGGAGAGGTTCATGTCTCGACGATGTGATGTCACGGCGCTCAGCCGAGTTTCGGCAACGCGGTATCCCACTCGCACCGGCGCATTCGCAGGCGGTGGAATCCGATTCTGTAGCGGCACCGGTTCTGGCTGCCGTCGCAGCGGCGCTGGGTGACGTTGACCGCGAAGGCGCTGCGCGCCGTGGACCGGCAGGGATCGAGACGGTGGTGGCGCGGCTGCGCTCGCAGGGGGTGAGGCTCTGATGGCCCGGGGTACGCAGCTGCGCCCGATCGTGAAGCTGCGCAGTACGGCGGGGACCGCAGCTCGGCCATGGCCGCCGCCCGTGCCGCGGGGCCGGTCGACGGATCGGCGATGGCGTGCTTGAGCGCCTCCCGGCGCTGCGCGTACCGGGCCACGACAGCCCGGCGCCGCGCATCTGCCGCGATCTTGCTCTTCTCGGCCATGCTCAGCGCTCCTCACGGAACTCGACGTGCCGGCTACACGTATGTGACCCGCAAGAATCGGCGCAACGACCCGGATCGGTTGGTGCTGCGCAAGTTCGATCGGTGGTGCGCCCGGCAGCCGCGGGATGCCAGCGCGACCCGGCTGCGCAACCGCGATCTGGTCGACGGGCGGCCGCGGGGCCATCTACGGGTCTTCGGGCTGTCCAGGGTCCGGATGCGGAACATGGCCCTACGCGGGGAGTTGCCCGGGGTACGCAAGGCCAGCTGGTAGCCGCGTCCGGGTTGTTCGGATCGCCGGGCAAACTCGTCGCCGCTGGTCGATCCGACGTAGGATTGCCCTTCTGGCCTGCCCCGTTTCGGCGGTTGGCGTTCGGAGACGGTGAAGGATCGGAGTTCGCGGTGACGAGTGTTGTGCCTGGCGCCACACGCAACACCCGGCAGCGGGCGCAGGTGTTGGGGTTGCTGGAGGCCACGGATGGTTTCCGCAGTGCGCAGCAGCTGCACGCGAGTCTGCGTGATGGGGGCGCGCAGGTCGGGTTGACCACCGTGTACCGGACTCTGCAGCTGCTCGCCGACGCCGGTGAGGTCGACCAGATGCGACTGCCGGACGGCGAGCAGCTCTACCGGCGCTGTGGCGGTAGCCGCCACCACCATCACCTGGTCTGCCGCGAGTGTGGCCGGGCGATCGAGGTAGAAGGCCCGGCGGTCGAGCGCTGGGCGCAGGCGCAGGCGGTCGCGCACGGCTTCGTCGACGTGGACCACACCATCGAGATCGTGGGTACCTGCGCGGACTGCGCGGCCCGGTAATTCCGACGACCGGGCCCCAGCCTGTCGGAGTTGACAATCGTTATCAGTAGCGCTGTGATGGTGGCGTGGGCGGAGGGCAGGCGCACGCCGACGGCGACGGGATCGCACAGGTGCTGCGTGCCGCCGGGCTGACCATCACCGCGCCCCGCCGGGCGGTGTATCGGCTGCTTTTCGGGCGGGAACGGCCGGTCGGTGCGGGTGAAGTCTTCGACCTGCTGCGTGCCGACGGGTCGCGGCTGGGCATCACCAGCGTCTACCGGGTGCTGCACTCGTTCGCCGGGGCGGGGCTGGTGCACGTGTTCGCGGGTGAGGAGCAGCGGTACCGGATCTGCGATCCGGTACCGCACGCGCATCTGGTGTGCGAGGAGTGCGGACGGGTGATCGAGCGCCCGGCCGACACCGTACGCCAGTGGTTGTCCGCCGCCCGTCACGACGCGGACTTCGTGGCCAACGTCGAGCGCAGCGACGTCTACGGGCTGTGCGGCCGCTGCCGCCCCGGCTCTCATGTCGGCCCGACCCCATCGGCCTCGACTGTCGGCGACACGCCCTGAGCCTTGACACGGTTATCGAAAATGAGTATCAGTGTCTTGTCCGAAGGTTTTGACGGAAAGACACCAATCATGAAGATTGCTTTTGTCGGCAAGGGTGGCGCGGGCAAGACCACCCTGACCGCGTTGTTCAGCCAGCGCCTGGCCGCACAAGGCCGGACCGTGTTGGCTATCGACGCAGACATCAATCAGAATCTCGCCGCGGCACTGGGGGAGGACGCCGACGAGGCGGTGCTGCACCCCACGCTGGGCGAGCACCTGGATGAGATCAAGGAGTATCTGCGCGGAGAGAATCCGCGGATCTCGTCGGCGGCGGCGATGGTGAAGACCACCCCACCCGGGCGCGGCTCGCGGCTGCTGCGGGTGGTCGACGACAATCCGATCTACCGGCGTTGCGTGCGCACGGTGGACGGGGTGCGGTTGGCCGCCACTGGTGGGTTCGCCGAGTCGGATCTCGGGGTGGCCTGCTACCACTCCAAAGTGGGCGCCGTGGAGTTGCTGCTCAACCATCTGGTCGACGTGGACGACGAGTACGTGGTGGTCGACATGACCGCCGGTGCCGACGCTTTCGCCTCCGGCCTGTTCACCCGGTTCGACCGCACGTTCGTGGTGTGCGAACCGACCGTCCGGTCGGTCGGTGTGTACCGCCAGTACCTGGACTACGCGGCCGACTACCAGGTCGCGGTGTCCGTGGTGGGCAACAAGGTGGCCGACGAGACCGACGAGGCGTTCCTGCGCGAGCAGGTCGGTGCGGACCTGTTGGCCTGCTTCGGAGTCTCCCGGCACGTGCGCGCTGCGGAGCAGGGCCGGCCCGGTCCGATCGAAGAACTGGAGTCGGAAGGCCGTGCGGTGCTCGACACCATGCGCGAGGCGGCCGATGCCACGCCGAGGGACTGGGCCCGGTTCAGCCGGCAGGCGGCACAGTTCCACCTCCGCAACGCGCAGGCGTGGGCCAACACCAAGACCGGCGAGGACCTCGCCGTCCAGATCGACCCCGAGTTCATTCTCGGGCCCGCAATGCTTTCTGCCCTATCCCGGTAATGACCGCTGCACCCGTTGGGAGAAGCACATGTCACTGGATGTCTCCACCGCCCTGTTGGAGCGCGCCGAAGCCGGCGAGGTATCCGACGCAGAGTTCGTCGACTGCGTACGCCAGTCCCTGCCGTATGCCTGGAGCATCGTCAGTCAGGTCGCCGCGGACCTGACCGCTGGCGAAGCAGAGTTCGCCGATCACGCGGTACCGCCGCCGAGCGAGGTCGAGCGCGGGCAGTTGCTGCGGGCACTTGCCAGTGATGCCATTCGAGGTGGGCTGGAGCGCCACTTCGGGGTGAAGCTGGCCTTCCAGAACTGCCACCGGGTCGCCGCTTTCCGCCTCGCAGCCGTGGGAGGCGACCGGTACCAGGCGTTCATCTCTGCCTGCGGACAGCTGCTCAACCAGTCACCTGAACTGCGTGACTGCTGACCGGACACAGGGGGACCGGCCGCGGCCGGTCCCCCTGCATAGAGCGCGGCCCGAGCCGGCGCGGTGCAGGCGAACATCTCCAGGAATGCCGGCTTCGGGTCGACCTGTTTCTGTTGGCCGGGCAGTTTCCCGGTACCAGCCACGCGCAGGCGCTGCGCGACGCCGTGTCCTACGGCCTGGCCGCCGAGCGGGCCGGCTTCGACGGTGTGTGGATTGCCTAGCACCACTTCATCTCATACGGATCGTGCCCGTCCGCGCTGACGTTCGCCGGCCATCTGCTCGGCCGCACCCATCGGCTGCGGGTAGGTACCGCGGCGTGCATTCTGTCCAACCGCCACCCGGTGGCGCTGGCGGAGGAGGCGGTGCTGCTCGACGAGCTGTCCGGCGGCCGGCTGGATCTCGGGGTCGCGCGCGGCGGCCCGTGGATCGACCTGGAGGTGTTCGGCACCGGCCTGGACCGCTACGAGCACGGCTTCCCGGAAAGCCTCGACCTGCTGCCGGCGTGGCTGTCCGGCGCCGAGAAGGTCGGCGCCGATGGCGCGATGTTCCGCTTCCCGCCGGTGGCCGTGGTTCCGGTGCCGCGTCGGCCGGTACCGGTCTGGGTCGGCGCTACCAGTGAGGCCACCGCCGCCCTCGCGGCAGCGAGGGGGCTGCCGCTGCTGCTGGGTATGCACGCCAGCGTCGAGGAGAAGCGGCGTCTGCTGAAGGCGTACAAGGCACTCGACCTACCGCACGCCAGCGCGCACCTCGCGTACGTCGCTGACAACCGTGCCGAAGCGCAGGACGCCCTACGTGCAGCGATGCCCGACTGGCTGGCTGCGACCGCCGGGTACGTGCGAGTCGACGGCAGCACCGGACCGGCCCGCGACCCGCACTCCTTTCTGACAGCGTCTTTAATAACTCCTGATGGGTTCATAAAACACGGCCCTCCTCGGGCGTCCCCGCCACCGAACCGTGCGTGGTGGTGGGGTTCTTCCTTCATCGGGGCTGGTTTCACCCGCACAGTGGTGTGGGCCAGAGCCGTCCCCTCCGGAAGCGTTGATAACCGGGCCTCGTGCTTCGGGGTCCCGGGTCTGGGCGTGGTGCTGCTCGGTCCAGACAGCGAGGTTGACCGCCGCGTTCAGATCGCGGTCGGCCCGGTACCCGCACGCTCCGCATGCGAAGGTACGGGCCGATAGCGGCATGTCCGCGGCGATGGTGTGGCAGCGGGAGCAGGTCTTCGTGGACGGGAACCACCGGTCCACCGGCACCCATTGCCCGCCGCGCCATGCCTGCTTGTAGGCGATGATCCGGCCCAGCTCGCCCCAGGCGGCATCCCCGATCGCCCCAGCCAACCGGTGATTGCCCATCATGCCGGTGATGTTCAAGGTCTCCAACGCCAGCCGGTCGTGAGTCTGGACCAACTCGTTGGCAACCTCATGCAGAAAGTGTTCCCGCACATCACGTACCCGGGCGTGGGCCCGACCCAGCCGGGCCACCGCCCGGGCCCTGTTCTCCGAGCCCTTCTTGTTACGACTGACCTGCCGGGACAGTCGCCGCAACCGGTCCTGCGCGGCCCGCAACGGCCTGGGCGGGTCATCCTCCCGGAACACCTCACGGCCGGTGGCGGTAGCGGAGACCACGTAGGAGGCAAGTCCCCGGTCCACCCCCACCCAACCTGTCGGGTCACCGTCGGAGTGTGGCGGGTGTTGCCGGTCCGGGTGCAGGTCGGCTGCTTTCACGGTCAACGCGATCGTCCACCGCCCGGCCCGCCAGGACACTGTGGCGGAGGTGATCGTGGCCCGCCCGGTGCGCAGCATCCGCCGGAGTTTGCGGGTGTCCTCCCGGACCTTGAGTACACCGATGCGGGGCAGGGACACCGTGCGGGCAGCCTCGTCACCGACCCGGATGCAGCCACGACCACCGCTGGTCTTCTGCCGGATCCGAAACGAGCGCCGGTCCCGACTCTTGCGCTTGAACCGGGCAAAGCCCATCCGCCGTCCGGCACGCTGACCCCGACGGGAGGCACTATAGGCGGCTAGGGCCCGGCTCAGGTCGACGACGGCCTCCTCGAACACCTGAGAGCTGATCTCGGTGCGCCAGGCCAGACCGGTGGCCACCACCGCCACCTCACCGGACGGGTCAGCGACCAGCAGCCGACCCGCCGCCGCGGACACCTTCCACCCGTTGAAGACGTTGATTAGATCGAACCGGGACCACGGCACCTCCACCGCGGGGTCTTTCGCCTGGGCGGTCAGCGCGTCCTTGACCAGGCGTAACGACTGGTTGTAGGCAAACCGTGACGCACCCGTATGCCGCGCCAACACCACCACCTGCTCCGGCAACGGATCAACCGTGAACCGAAACGCGGTAAATCTGCCCACAGCCGATGAGTATCAACCCACCCCCGACACTTTTGGAGGACCCTTATTCAACGGGCACTGAGCTGAGATATCCGCTCGACATCCACCCGGTCGGGCCACCATCGCTGTGCGTGCAGCGACTGGCCGACGCGATCGCCACCGCCGGGGTCCGGCGACTGCTGCTCATGGTCGCGGGTGCCGGCGATGCGACCCGGACCCTCGCCAACATCGCCCGCCTCGGTACCGAAGTCCTTCCCCCGTTACGCGAGGTGGGCGGGCCAGTCGCATAGCGACACCTGCATTTGAAAACGACTTCTGTTTTCGTTAACGTCGAGCTGACCGGTTGACACATCTCACGGAGGCTCGCCGTGTTCTCGATATCTACGCCGAAGCGGGTCTGGAGCCCTCGCGTCGGACTGGCGGCCGGCGCCGCCGCTCTGGCGGTCGTCGCACTCGCTGGCTGCTCCACCTCATCCAAGGTATCAACCAGCGGCTCCGACGTCATCGCCGTG
Organism: Rugosimonospora africana; assembly: GCF_016862975.1. Lineage (GTDB taxonomy): Bacteria > Actinomycetota > Actinomycetes > Mycobacteriales > Micromonosporaceae > Rugosimonospora > Rugosimonospora africana. The sequence continues at coordinate 51,985 of NZ_BONZ01000090.1, read as the reverse complement.
GTGGCAGCGGAGAACTTCTGGGGCAGCCTCGCCGCGCAGTTGGGCGGGTCGCACGTCAAGGTCAGCAGCATCATCGACAACCCGGACGCCGACCCGCATGACTACGAGCCCACCGCCGCCGACGGGCGGAACGTCGCCTCGGCGAAGCTGGCCATCATCAACGGGGTCGGGTACGACGCCTGGGCGACCAAGCTCGCCGAGGCCAACCCGTCCTCGTCCCGGACCACGCTGACCGTGGGTGACCTGGTCGGGGCGAAGGACAGTGACAACCCGCACCGCTGGTACAACCCGGACAACGTGCGGCAGGTCATCGAGCAGATCACCGCCGACTACAAGAAGATCGACCCGGCCGACGCGTCGTTTTTCACCACCCAGCACGACACCGTCATCAACACCAACCTGAAGACCTACTTCGACACAATCGCGTCGATCAAGGCGACCTACTCCGGCACCCCGGTCGGCGCCTCAGAGTCGATCTTCGCGATGCTGTCCCCGGGGCTGGGCCTGAACCTGCTCACGCCGCCGGCGTTCCTGACCGACATCAGCGAGGGCAGCGACCCCAGCGCACAGGACAAGGCGACGATCGACAACCAGATCAAGACCAAGCAGATCAAGGTCTACGTGTACAACAGCCAGAACGCCACCCCGGACGTGCAGGCGCAGGTCAACGAGGCCAAGGTGGCGGGGATCCCGGTCAGCACCATCACCGAGACGCTGACCCCGGCCGGCGCGTCCTTCCAGGACTGGCAGGTCGCCCAGCTCAACGCGCTGAGCCAGGCACTGAGCCAGGCCGGCGGAAAGCGGTAACGTCATGCCCTCCACCCCGATCCAGGTTGATGTCACCGGGTCTCCACAGCCGGCAAGCGTGACGGGGGCGACAGTGCCGGGTGGCCTATCGGATCGCCCGGCACTGGTCGACGTCCGCGGGGCCACCGCCGTGCTGGGCCGACGCACCATCTGGTCACACGCCGACGCGACCGTGACCGCCGGCGAGTTCGTGGCCATCCTCGGCCCCAACGGCGTCGGTAAGTCCACACTCCTCAAGGTGATCCTGGGCCTGGTGCCACTGGCCGCAGGCACGGTGCGCCTGCTCGGCCGACCGCCCGGGCAGGCCAACCACGAGATCGGCTACCTGCCGCAGAGGCGCAGCTTCGATGCCTCTCTGCGGGTACGCGGCCTGGACGTGGTCCGTCTCGGCCTCGACGGCGACCGGTGGGGTCTGCCGGTACGCGGCCGGCGCTCCCGCGCGGTTACCGAGCGGGTCGGCGAACTGGTCGAGCTGGTCGGCGCCAGCGACTACGCGCACCGGCCGATCGGACAGCTGTCCGGCGGTGAACAACAGCGGCTGCTGATCGCTCAAGCACTGGCTCGCCGCCCTAAACTGCTCATGCTCGATGAGCCGCTGGACAGCCTCGACCTGCCCAACCAGGCCGCGATTGCCGCGCTGATCAGCCGGATCGCCCGCACCGAGAACGTGTCCGTGATGATCGTCGCTCACGACGTCAATCCGATCCTGACCTACCTCGATCGGGTCATCTACCTCGGCCAGGGCGGCGCGGTCTCCGGAACCCCGGCCGAGGTCATCACCTCCGAGACCCTCACAGCCCTGTACGGCACCCCGATCGAAGTGCTGTCCACATCCGACGGACGCCTCGTGGTGGTCGGACAACCGGAGGCGCCCGCCCGCCACACCGATCGCCATGGCGGCTCCGCATGACCGGCGGCTTCTCTCCGAACCTGCTCGCCGACATCCAGGACATGTGGTCCTACCTCGGTATCCTCAACGCCTTCCGGGCCGGCACCGTTGTCGCCGTCCTGGCCGCGGCGGTCGGCTGGTTCATGGTGCTGCGCCGGCAGAGTTTCGCCGGGCACACCCTGGCCGTCGCCGGGTTCCCCGGGGCTGCCGGCGCTGTGCTGCTCGGCTTGGGCGTGACGCTCGGCTACTTCACGTTCTGCGTCCTGGCGGCGCTGATCATCGCCGCTCTGCCGCAACGCGACGGGCGGCGCGGCTACACCGAAGAGCCCGCGATCATCGGGACCGTGCAGGCGTTCGCTCTGGCCGCCGGGATGCTGTTCATCGCTCTGTACCAAGGGTTCCTCAACGGCACCAACGCACTGCTGTTCGGTAGCTTCCTCGGCATCACCACCGATCAGGTCGTCACCTTGGCCCTCGTCGCCCTGGTAGCGCTGATCGCGCTGGCGGTCATCGGCCGGCCCCTGCTGTTCGCCTCCATCGACGCCGACGTCGCCCGGGCACACGGTGTACCCGGGCGACCCCTCGGCGCGGTTTTCCTGGCCCTGCTCGGCGCGACCGCCGCCGAGGTCAGCCAGATCACGGGCGCCCTGCTGATCTTCGCGCTGCTGGTCCTGCCACCGGCCACCGCACAACTGCTTACCCCACGACCTGCGCGCAGTCTGGCCCTGTCGATCGGGCTGGCCCTGATCACGGTCTGGGTGGGACTGTTCATCGCCTATTACTCGCCGTACCCGATCGGGTTCTGGCTGACCACCGTCGCCTTCGGCCTCTACGCCCTCACCTACATCGGCACTACGGTCCGCGCCCGGACAGGTACCCGCGCGACCGTGCACACGCCGGCAGGAGCCTGACCCACATGTTCAGCCACCCCTTCATGCAGCACGCCTTCCTCGCCGGCACTGCTGTCGCACTCGCCGCTGGCCTCGTCGGTTACTTTCTGGTACTGCGTGCCCAGGTGTTCACTGCCGACGCGCTGTCGCACGTCGCCTTCACCGGGGCGCTGGCCGCGCTGGCTGCGGGACTGGACGCCCGCATCGGGCTGTTCGCCGTCACCATCTTCGTCGCCCTCGGCATGGGCGCCCTCGGCCGCCGAGGCCGCCCCGACGATGTCGTCATTGGGGGAGTGTTCGCCTGGATCCTCGGCCTCGGAGTGTTCTTCCTGACCCTCTACACCACGACCCGCAGCGGATCCGGCAACGGCTCGGCCAGCGTCACCGTGCTGTTCGGCTCCATCCTCGGCCTGTCCGGCTCCCGAGCGGTGGTTACCGCGGTCATCGCCTTGGTCATCGGCGCCGTGCTCCTGGCGATTGCTCGACCACTGCTGTTCGCCAGCCTCGACGAGAATGTCGCGGCTGCCCGAGGCGTACCGGTCCGGCTGCTCGGCTTCGGATTCCTCGTCCTGGTCGCCGGCACCGCTGCCGAATCCACTCAGGTCGTCGGGGCGCTGCTGATCCTCGGGCTGCTCGCCGCACCGGCCGGCGCGGCCATCCGGATGACCACCCGACCGCTGTGGGCGCTCGGCCTGTCCGCGGCCATCGCCGTGGCCAGTGTCTGGATCGGCTTGGCCGCCGGTTACGCGATCCCGAAGGTGCCGCCCAGCTTTGCCATCCTCGCTGTCGCCGCCCTGACCTACCTGGTGACGATCGCCGTCGGCCAACTACGCCACCGCCGGCACGTCGAGCGCCGGGAAACGGATCCGGCGAATCCGCAACAGCCCCGCATTGCCGCTCTGGCGTCATCGACAGCACTCGACGAGGGGTAGCTGCGGTCCGTCTTGTCACCCGTGGCCTCGTGCGCGGTCACCATCGGGCTGGGTGAGGCGGCGCATGAACATTGCCGGCTGCACGGGCTCGAACAGCCACTTCCTCATCACGTAGTACGGGTGGAAGTGAATCGTGGTCATGTCCGTGTGGTTGGATGTTGGAGCTTTCCATCACGTGTCCGAGGGAGCGCAGTGACTCACACCTCTCGTGTCTCGCGGCGTGGTCTGGTCAGGACCGCGGTGCTTGCTGGCTCCGCCGCTGTACTGGCAGCGGACGCCGCCGTCGGCGGTAACGCTGAGCCGATCATGAAACGGGATGTGACGCCGAGGGCGGCCGGATCCGCGCGACCGACCGGTCAGCCCGTCGCTGCGCGGGCGACCAGGCCGTCACCGGCCGGGCTGCCGGTGCAGTCGCGGCCGATCTACACGCTGGCCGAGTATCGGGCCGTGCTGGGCGGCCCGGCGTTCCCCTCGCACGCGGTGGCTCTGACGCTGGACGATGGTCCGCACCCGGTGTGGACGCCCAAGATGCTCAAGCTGCTGGACAAGTACCATGTGCCGGCGACGTTCTGCCTGATCGGTAACCAGGTGCGGGGGCATGAGAGCGTGGCCCGGTCGGTGGTGGCGGCCGGGCACAATGTGGCCAACCATACCTACAGTCACCTGACCGATCTGCCCACTCTGTCTTCGCCGGAGATGAACAAGGAGATCGGCTGGGCGCAGGACAAGATCCATACCGCGACCGGCTTTACCCCGCGGTTGTTTCGTTCGCCGGGTGGGAGTTGGTCGTCGGAGCTTTTCGCCAAGACCGCGCAGGCCGGGCTGGTTCCGATCGACTGGAGCGATGACCCGCGGGATTGGTCCCGGCCCGGTGTCGCGTCGATCGTTTCGCACCTGCTCGCTGCCAAGCCAGGGCAGATTCTGCTCTGCCACGACGGCGGTGGCGACCGGTCACAGACCTACGCCGCGCTGCAGACAGTGATCCCGGCCCTGCTGGCCAAAGGGTACACGTTCGTGTCGCTGTAGAACTCAGAGGTGTCGTGGCGAGCATCGCCGACCGACTGCACCGCTACACCTGCCGCCCTTGGCGGCGGCGATACAGCGCCAGATCGATCACCCCGCACGATCTACCTGGCCGCGTTGGGTCAGTCCAGCGTTCGCAGGTCCAGGGCGTGCCAAGTGAGGGTCTCGTTGTCGCCGGTCGCCCCCCACACGTAGTCGCCCTGCGCGCCGGCCTTCGAGACGGCGGAATCGATCTGAACCTGCGTCCGCCGGTGGGTGTCGTAGAGGGACAGCCGGAACAGTGACGTGCCGGCAAGGGTCTGGGAGACCGGAGCGAGTAGCGGCTCGAACCGGTCGAGCAGCGCAGGGTCGTTCGCGATCGGAGTGCTGTACTTGTCGGCGACGTGCTGCCGATCCATGCCGTCGGGACGCACGAGATCGGTGCCCTCGTGGCGGACCCGGTGATCAGGGAGCAGCCGGCACCACACGCGGTCGCGGGCGACCAACTTGTTCGCCAGCACTGTGATGCGCGTGACGACGTCGGTCTGGAGATTGAAGAACTGCAGCGGCGCGTGCGGGTCGCTGGGCGCCGTGACCAGCCATGGCCAACCGATCAGCTGCCACGCTCCAGTGAGCGTACGGATGCTCACCGGGCCGCCGATCAGCGCGACCGCTCGTAGCTGGGTCACATCTGTTCGATCGCCATCGGCCGAGATCCAGTAGAGGCGGTCGGTGGTCGGTTCGAGGTCGTAGCGGGAGCCGGACAACAGCGGCTGGCCGACGTCGGAGGTGAGCATCGTGGCCGAGCCGCTGGAGATCGAGGCGCTCCACAGGCTCGACTGCACGGCTCCGCTGGCGTTGTCCGCTGAGTGCATCCAGAACAGGCGCCCGCCGGTCACGGTGTAACCCTCGTCCGAGCCGCCGTGTCGTGGTTGGTGCGGTTTCACGAGTCGTACTGCTGGGCCGGCGCCGGGATCGGTGTGCTGGACACGACCGATAGGTACGGGATGCTTTCGCTGTTGACCGGATCCTTGCCCAGCCGGGTGGTGTATCCGCCCGTGACCTGCAGCCATTCGCTGGCCCGCGCGTCCGCGGGTACGATCCGGTCAGCCCGACCTTGATCGGTTGTGCGTCGGCCGCGCAGCAGATGATCACCATCCGGGTCAGATACCAGCCTCCGGAGCCGTTGCTGAGCAGGAATCCGGACAGTTCCACGCGGCGTCCGGCCAACGACCGGCCGTCGAAAACGGCGCGTGACGCGTAGTCCAGCACCGACACTTTGACCGGGTCTCCGACCGACAGGGGTGGGTAATCCGAGGAGGAGGCCGCTCTCAGCGCTGTTCCCGACCGTTCGGCGGAGTACGAGCCGATCGCTGGCGGGGCAATCAGCAGCACCACCGCCGCGGGAACGACCAGCAGCCAGGCCAGGTCCGCTCGCCGGTGCCGGTGCCGGTGCCCGTGGCTGTGGCCGTGGCCGTGGCCGTCGCCGGTGTCGCCGACGGACCCGTCGTGATCATCGACTTCCGCCGTACGCCGCCCGAACACCACCGGCCACAGCGCCGTCGCCGCGACACCGAGCAGGACGAGCCCGGCCACGAACAGGTACGGGCGCATCGCGGCCTTCACGTACCGCTCGTACTGGCCGGTGACCGTAAGTTTGACCAGCGTGACGCCGAGGAGGGCGAGAACCAGCCCGTGCAGGTCACGCCTCACCACATCACCAAACCGACGACGGTGGCGAACAGAATGCCAACGACGAATGTGGTCGGCGCGAACCGTGCCGCGAACCTGCGGCCAAACGCGCCCACCTGCATAGCGATCAACTTGCTGTCCACCATCGGCCCGACAACGAGGAACGCTAGCCGGGCGGTGAGCGAGAACTGGGTCAGCGACGCGGCGACGAACGCGTCAGCTTCGGAGCAGATCGACAGCATCACGGCGAGGCCGGCCATGGCGACCACGGACAGCCCCCGATGACCGGCGACGATCCGCAACCAGTGCGGCGGTGCCAGCACGTTCATCGTTGCCGCGGCCGCGGCGCCGATCACCAAGAACCCGCCTGCCTGGGTCATGTCGGTCCGGAACGCGGCCAGCAGCGCGGCCGTGCGGGGCATGCCGTCCAGTTCGGGGCGGGCCGGCGGACGCAGCCACTCGCCGCGCCCGAGGCGTAGCCACAGCCAACCCATCACCGTCGCGGTGAACAGGCTGGCGACCAGTCGGGCCACGACCACCATCGGCCGCCCCGCGAAGGCGACCGAGGTGGAGACCAGCACCACCGGATTGATCGCCGGCGCGGACAGCAGGAACGCCAGCGCCGCCGCCGGGGTCACCCCCGGCGCATGAGCGCTCCGGACACCACCACCGAGCCACACTCGCATCCCGGCATCAGCACGCCAGCCGCGCCCGCGACCGGTACCGCCAAACCTGGTCGACGCGGCAACACCCTGGCGAAGAACGACGGCGGCACCACGGCCGCGATGGTCGCCGACACGACCGTGCCGAGCACGACGAACGGCGACGCCTGGATCACGATGGACACGAAGATGGTCAGCCAGGTCTGTGCTCGCTGTGACGCGGTCGCCCCCACCAGCCAGCCGCGGCCGAGCAGGCCAGCACGAGGACGACGACGAAAACCTCGACGCTGCCCAGCCGGCCCCACCGCGCCCGAACAGGTGGTTCCTCGGTTGCCACCGGTGGTCGGGTCACCGTCACGGGCACAGTCTAAAGCGGTCAAAAGGTGACGGTGCGGTTATCCACAACGAGGAATTACGAGTTTGACATTCCGCTGAACGTGAGCGCCCGTCGTCGGGCTACCCCGATCTGATCGTAGTCCTCCGCTGGTCCCCGCCGACACGGTGGTGGCCGGCACGAGGACGACCGGGTGAACTCCGCCGTATTCGCGACGTTGGGGACGGACCGGGCCGACAGCGTGCGCTCGACCCGCTGGGCTTGCTGCTCAGCGGCGCCTCGATTATGGCACTGGTCTGGGGGTGTAGTTCGAGCCGCAGCCGACGGCTGGGGTGACCGTGGAGTGGTCTGGATACTCGTGCTCGGCGGTGCCGCCTTGGTCGCCCTGGTCGCCTGGCAGCGTCGAGCGCACCGTTCGATGATCCCGTTGCGGCTGTTCACCCGACAGCACCTTCACTTCGGGCATCGCCGAAATCTTCCCCCAGTCGGTGTCGCTGACCGCCGTGGTGTTCAGCCGTGGTGTTCTTCACCGTCCAGTTCTTTTCAGTGCGCGCAGAGCAACAGTCCATTGGGAGCGGGCTCCATCTGCCCGCGGTAGGGCTGGTGCCGCTGGTACTCGGCCGTGGTCGGGCGGCTACACCGACCGCTGGGCACGCGTCCGATGGTCGCGACCGGCATGACGCTGCAAACGGCGGGCATAGTGCTCCTTGCGGCGTTCTCACACTCGGGGCTCTGGTATTCGGGAATGGCAGCGCCGATGGCAATCGGCGCCATCGGCTTCACCTTGGCCGTGCCCGCACTGACCAAAACGGCAGTCGGCTCGGTCGAGCCAGCCGATATCGGCACCGCATCGGGTCTGCTCAGCACCGTCCGGCAGGTGGGTGTGGCGTTCGGTGTCGCGGCGACATCGGCGGCGTTCACCGCGGCCGGCGGCTACACCACCGCCCTCACGGTCGCCGCCGGCTACGCAGCTTGCCCTGGTTCGATACGCCGGCACAGCCGAATCGTCCGGTGCAGGTCTGTTCTGGCTCCTGCCGGCGGAACAAAATTGCGACATCGAGCGGCAACTATCCCACCTGGTCAACGCCGGGTTTGAGAGTCGCAACGTCGTTAGCGGTCACTGGCAACAAGGCATTTGCGCAGGTCACGAGGGTGCAGGTTCGATTCACCCTCACGCCGAGATGTGCAGTGATGGCGAGCCTCTGAGGTCCGGGAGGCACACACGGACGCGCGGTCTCAGGTGATCAGTTTCCCTGGGGCGACAGTCCCAAACCAGTGTTGTCGGCGCGGGTCGGGCTGACCGGCCCGGGCGGCAATGCGGCCGGCACGGACACCAGTGAGGCCGTAGCTGCGACCCTCCGGTCGCGCGCACGACCGGCGGCGTGAGCGTGCATCTGATCAATCGACGCACAGCACCTCGTCAGGCTTGGGTACCGGCTGCCCGGGGATCTCCGGCTGTGGATCATCGAAACACGGGGAACGCATGCCGGTGAACGAGCAGAATTGGGTCGTGGCGCAGATCCTTCGGTCGCGACCGGTGGTGACCGAGGAGAAGCACCGGCCCACTCTGTTCGAGATCTTCTTCGATCTGGTGTTCGTCTTCGCCCTGACACGGGTCACCGCCTTCATGAGCCACCGGCCCTCCTGGTTGACCATGGCGCAGGGGCTCCTCGTCCTTCTACTGCTGTGGATCTCCTGGTTGATCTACTCCTGGTTGGGCAACCAGGCCCGGGCCGACATCGGCCTGATCCGCGCCGGTACCACCGTCGCAATGGCGGCCATATTTGTGGCCGCCGTGGTCATCCCCGACGCCTGGGGAACCGGCACGGCGACCATTCTGGACCCGCAGCTCATCCTGGCCGTGGCCTACATCGTCGTACGAGTGCTCCACCTGGCCATGTACTTTTGGGCCGCTGCGGGCAACCGGCGGCTGCGTACCACCCTGATCCTGTTTACGATCTCCACCGCGCTGTCCTGGATCCCGCTCATCCTCGGCGCGATGTTCGGCAGCACCGCGCAGATCGTGCTCTGGACGGTGGCGCTCGCCGTCGACTTCTTTGGAGGCTTCCTCGCTTCCGTCCTCAGCGGATGGCACGTGCGCAGCCTGAGGCACTTCGCCGAGCGACACAGCCTCGTGCTGATCATCGCGCTCGGCGAGTCCCTGATCTCGGTCAATGCAGGCGCCGGAGTCGAGATGACTCACCCCCCGGCCATTGTGGCGACGCTACTCGCCTTCGCCGTCACGGTGTGCCTGTGGCGGTTGTACTACGAGAACGTCGCAACCGCCGCCCGTGCAGCGCTAAGCAGGCAGTCCGGCCCCCAGCGAGATCGGCTCGCGGCCAACGCCTACAGCGTGGTCCACTTCCCCCTGATCGCCGGCACGATGTACATCGCACTGGGCATCGAGCAGGTGCTGGCCCACCTGGCGCATGACCACTCCCACGACAATATCCAGACCCGCCTGAGTTGGGCCTCGACCGTCGCGCTGTTCGGCGGCGCCGCCGTGTACCTCGCGGGAAGGGTGGCGTTCCTGCGCATCACCGTCCGAACCGTCACGCTGGAAATGCTCCTCGCCCCGTGCGCGGCGCTGCTGCTGCTTCCCGCCGGCCGGTTCCTACCTGGCCTGGCAGCCCTCGGCCTGCTCGCCAGCTTCCTGCTGGCCCTGACCGTTTTCGAGACGCTCTCCCGGGCTGGTGCCGGCAGATCCGATACCGGCGATCCGGGCATGCCCGACCGTCCAGTCCGGCATGGTGACCGGTACCACCAGCGGAGCCATTAGCCGACGCCGAGTGAACCCCTGGGCTCGACTGTTGTTCGTCGGCGACTCCTCCCGGGGCACAGGATTGCGACATCGAGTGACCACTATCCTGCCTGGACAACGCCAGGTTTGAGCGTCGCAACAAGGTTGCCAGTCGCCGCCCGCACGTCCAGGACCTGCCGCCAGCAACTGCGCGACGACAGCCGACCAACTTGGCGCATCCGCGAACGCGCCTTGCGCCAGGACAACGTCAGGCCGTCTTCGGCGCTCTCAGACTCGGTCATCTCTTCCCACCTCCGCATCGATGGACCGGCCGTAGGTCGGCCTCGATGCGAGATCAGTGAGGAAAGAGTGATGACGATGCTGTGTCAACGGCCAGTGATCTCTGGCTCTGGCACTCATGTGGTGGTCGACGTGTCTCGATGGTAGCGGATGAGTATTCGCTTGCGGAGTAAGGGGAAGCTGGCCCGGCCGTACATCTGTCTCTTGGTGTGTCCTGAACGTGGAGGAGGCGGTTGAGTCCACGCGGGTGGTGTACGGGTCAGGTCGCGATGCGCTGCGGGTTGGTGGACCTCGGGATCGCGGAGCGGCCCTGTTAGAGGTGCCAGCGCAGCATGATCTGCGCGGGGGTCTTGCCGTGGTGCTGGGCGAGGTCCTCCAGGAGCGGGCCGTGCATCACGCTGATGCGTTGTTCGCCGTAGCCGGGTTAGAACTTTCGTCTGCTGGGTCGCGCGGGCCCTGAGCCTGGGCGAGCGGTGTGAGCTCGGGCGGAAACAGTATCGGGTCATCCATGAACATGCTGCCCGAGTCGAGCCGCAGAGTGGCTGTGAGACCGACCGCGACGAGGCGTCGATGTGCGTTGTGCCAGTGGGCGTCGATGCCGGCGATGATATTGACATAGTAGTCGAGGTCGAAACCGTCGAACGAGGTAGGTGGAGCGGTGAACGGTGTGACGCACAGCGCCATGGCATCGACGGAGCGAAGCCTCTCCGACAGGTCCTCGGGGTGCTGAGCGTCTCCCTGAAACCACGCGCAGCCTTGGATGGTGCGACAGGTCGTGCCGGGTTGGTTCGCGGAGCACGGCGTCGACATGGAGGTCGCGCTGGAGAAGCGCGGCCGTGACCGCACGGCCCACGCGGCCGGCGGCGCCGAGGACCGCGACCTGCCGCAGACGGGTGTCGGATGCAATGAGCATGGGCACGACCGTAGACGCCGCATGGCTGATCACCGCAACGTAACCACGTACGCTGAGTAGGTGACTTCGACCGTCGCGGCGTTGCCCTCGTTCGATCCGGCCCGTCCGATGAGTTCGTTCCCGATCCAGGTCGGCGGGAAGTGGACCGCGATGGTCGTGCTGTGTCTGGAGGGCGGCCCGCTACGCCGCCGTCTGCGACCGATCAGCACCAAGGTGCTCGTCGAGACGCTGACCGCGATGGGACGTGACGGCCTGGTGCGGCGCTGTCCGGTCGCGGGCATCGGCGATGGCGGCGTGGAGTATGAGTTGACACTGCTCGGCCGCACCCTGCTCGACGTTATCGAGCACACCCGCGCGTGGGCACGTAACCATCTCGGCGAGCTCGTGCGCGCGAGACGCATTCGACCGGTCCGCCGCCCGTCGACAACAGTGCTCGACGAAACCAGGGCGGTGTAGAGCCCAAAGCGAGGGAACATCGAGGGTGCGCCTGCACTGCACGGTCTGACTCGGGCTCTGATTCATGCGCTCGGTGACATTGACAGGCTGGTCTCGGGTATGGATCGGTTCCGATCGGTGCGATGCTGGCTACACGACCGTGACCGGATGATCTACAACAGCGTCGAACAGATAGCCGAGGGTGTTGAACGGCGTCTGGTCGAGCTGGCGGATGCCGATGACATCGGTCGCGCGGGCCTTGAGAGTATGGCTGCCGGTTGCGGTCGGCCGCCAGGCGACCCGCCACCGTTGCCAGCCAGCCTCGGCGCTGCCGCCGACGAAGCTGGCGCGCCTCCAGGTGTGCCCGCCGTCCGTGCTGACCTCGACCCGGCCGATCCGACCGTTGCCCGACCAGGATCGGCCGCTGAGCAGGTGAGTGCGGCCCGTCTGGAACTGCGCCGGCCAGGGCAGCTCGAACGCGCTTTTGACGACTTGGCGGGAGACCGCTGTGCCCTCGGCGGGGTAGGTGGGCCCGAACAGCCGGTAGTACTGCGTGTTCCAGGCCGAGAACAGGGGAAAGGTGGACACCTCGATGCGACCGACCCACTTTATCGAGGAGATGCCGGCCCAGGACGGTACGAGCACCCGGACGGGAAAGCCGTGGTCGACGGGCAGCGGCCGACCGTTCATCTCGTAGGCCAGTAACACGTCGCGCAGTGCCTTGTCGATGGGTAGGGGACGACGGACGTGGCCAAGGTCGACGCCGTTGACGACGTAGTCCGGATCCAGGCCCTCTGGCATGACATCGACGGCGTCGTGGCGTAGGCCGGCCGCCCGTAACACGGTCGACAGGCGGACTCCGCGCCAGGACGCGACGCCGACGGCGCCCAGTTTCCAGGCGGTGCCGCTGACGGTCTGGCCCTGCTGGGTGGTGAAGAAGCTGCGTCCGTTGCCTGTGCACTCGACGAACGCGACCCGCGATTCGGTGGGCAGACGGAGCAGGTCCCGGTAGCTGAATTCGATTGGATTGTCCGCGGTCGGTGCATGATGTAGCCCGGTGCCGAACAGTTGCAGCCGCCACTTGTCCGCGTCAATGCTGGGAGTTGAGGTGTGGTCACGCACGAAGAATCGGTCGGTCGGGGTGAGGTATCCCTGCCCGGCCATCGCTTCCCAGCGCATCTCCGCGTTTGACCCGTACACGTAGAACAGGTCCGGCGGTGTGGGCTTGACGATCGGTGGAGGGTCCGCGGCGGCTGGCCGGGCGGTGGCTCCGGTGAGTATCGAGCCCACGCCGGCCGATGCGAGCAGTCGCATCAACGCGCGTCGAGACATTCGCGGATCATGGGCACGGCCAGCCAGCCACTGCGCGAACCGCATCCGATCGTAGGTTGCCTCGTCGATCAGACCCATCGCGCCATCCCTGGTTCGCCAGGCCGAATGAGCATCATCGAAGAGCGCATAACCTTTCTCAAGCCGGTGTGCCCGGCGAGGGTACTCGCACGGGCGGGCATTCCCGTGGCGTCACCGGGCAGCAGCGCGGATGCAGGCATGGGTGTCGTCATCGGATTCCTTCCGTGGATACTCCGGCCTTCGGGCCGGGGAGGAATTGGAACGCCTGCGCAGCAGGGCAGGGGTAGCTGATCGGCCGGCAAGGCGGATCGGCCTGGGAGAGTGTGGCCGCGGCGGTGCCGCAGCGCGAGCGCGACGACGCGGGACGCGGTTGCCTACCGTGAGGCGGCCAGGACAACTGCGTAGCAGCGACACTTTGCACTCGCCTGCCGGCATAAATCAACGTAGCGGCGCGTGACGAATAAATCGAAACACGTCATCCATCGATGATGCGTCACCTTCACGATAATGTCAATCGGGTTAGTAGGAGTTTGAGGGAATCCGGTCGCTGCGGTTCTCGTGAAGACGCGGCGGTCCCGGCTGCGGGTCAACCACGGACCAGGCGTAGGGGTTGCGAGGGGCGGCTGATCAGTCGGCGGAGCGCAGCGGCGGCCGCCGCGTCCGCCGGTAGGTGTACGCCGCGCCGTGATTTCCGGCTTCTCGCGACCGCGGGTATCCGTGTATTGTTGATGGGTCCGATAGGGATTATGGAAAAGAGGCGAGGGAGAGGTTGGGGCGACATGATTGCCGTCGACAATGGGGTCAACGTCCAGGCGCTGCTCGACGCGCGTGACGTGTTGACCGGTGCGCCCGAGGCCGCCCAGTTCACCTGGCGGGCATCGGCCAAGTGGGAGAACGGCGTACGCAGCACGACAACGGTCCGCGACTTCTTCGGCCTCGGACAGGAGCAGAGCCACAAGACCGAGTCGGTGTTCTCCGCCGACCATCCCGCGGTCTTCGCGGCGGAGGACAATGGCATCACCCCGATCGAGTACCTTCTCGTCGGCCTGGCGAGCTGCCTGACGGCGGGGGTGGCGTCCGTCGCGCAGAACCGGGGAATCCAGCTGCGCTCGGTGGAGTCGACCGTCGAGGGTAAGCATGACATCCGGGGGATCCTGGGGGTGGACAGCGACGTCCGCAACGGCTACACGGATATCACGGTGAAGTTCGCCATTGACGCGGATGCCTCGAAGGAGGACATCGAGGCGTTGGTGGCTCAGTCCCAGAAGCGCTCCGCCGTGTTCGACGCGCTGACGAACCCGACGAACGTCACGGTCGAGCTGGCCTGAGGGAGGGCCGAGCCATCGAGTGCGCCGTCACGGTCGTGGTGATCGGCGCCGGACACGCGGGGCTGGCCGCGAGCCACTTCCTGAGCGGCCGGGGGATCGACCACGTCGTACTCGAACGCGGTGAGGTGGCCAACTCCTGGCGGCGCGAGCGTTGGGATTCCCTGCGACTGCTCACCCCCAACTGGCAGAGCCGCCTACCGGGCCTTCGCTACGAGGGCCTGGATCCCGACGGCTACATGACCATGGGCGAGGTGGTCGGTCTCATCGCGCGCTTCGCTGCCGTCTGCCGGGCTCCCGTGGAGACCGGCACGAATGTGACGGCGGTGCGGCGCACCGACGACGGGTACCGGGTGACGACCGACCTGGGGGAGATTGGCTGCCGGGCGGTGGTCATCGCGAGCGGCGCCTTCAACCGCCCGTCCGTGCCGGAATTCGGCGCGGCGGTGCCGCCCGGTGTCGAGCAGTTGACGCCCTTCGATTACCGCGAACCCGCGCGGCTGCCCGACGGCGGTGTGCTCGTCGTGGGGGCGTCGGCGACCGGCGTGCAGTTGGCGGCTGAGCTGAGGCGCTCGGGTAGGCCGGTGACCCTCGCGGTGGGGGAGCACGTGCGGCTGCCGCGCACGTACCGCGGACGCGACGTGTTGTGGTGGATGGAGGAGTCCGGCATGTGGGACCAGCGCCACGACGAGGTCGACGACCTCACCCGGGCCCGGCGCCTGCCCTCACCGCAACTCGTCGGGACTCCCGAGCGGACGACGCTCGACCTCAACGCGCTCGCCGCGCTGGGCGTAGAGCTGGTGGGCCGCTGGGCGGGGGTACGCGACGGCGAGGCGTTGTTCTCCGGCGGCCTGCGCAATGTGTTCTCGCTCGCCGACCTCAAGATGGGTCGTCTGCTGGCCACGTTCGACGAGTGGGCCCGAACGCACGGTCGCGATGCCGAGGTCGACGCGCCCGAGCGCTTTGCGGCCACCCGGGTTCCCGCGTCGCCGCGGCTGCGGCTCGACCTGGCCAGTGGCGAGATCCGCGTTGTCGTGTGGGCGACGGGTTTCCGGCCCGACTACGGGTGGCTGAAGGTACCCGTCGTCGATCAGAAGGGCCGGCTGCGCCACGACGGCGGGGTGGTCGACAGCCCGGGACTCTACGCGTTGGGCTTGCCGGTGCTGCGCCGCCGTAAGTCCACCTTCATCCACGGCATCGAGGACGACGCGCGGGATGTGGTCGACCATCTCGCGCGGTACCTGGCCACACGCCCGGTCGGCGCGGCGAGAGGCGCGGCGTCGGCGCCATAGCTACCGCAGCCCGACCGCGTGCGGTCGCGGGGACCCACGCAGTCCTCCGCCTGCTGATCAGGTGAGCGGGGGTCAGCCGGCCTTGTCGTAGGCGATGCGAGCCTGGTCGACCTCCTCGATGTGATCTAACGCCCAGTTCATCAATGCCCACGCGGTGTCTAGCAGCGTCAGCCCGAGCGGGGTCAGCTCATAGTCAACCCGCGGGGGCACCACCGGGTGCACCGTGCGGTTGACCAGACCGTCGCGCTCCAGCCCGCGCAGGGTAGCGGTCAGCATGCGTTGGCTGATGCCGGGAATCACGTTCTTCAGCTCGGTGAAGCGTCGGGAACCCCGGCCCAGCTCACCGACCACAGTCAACGACCACTTGTCGCCGACCCGGTCCAGGATCTCCCGGACACGGCAGGCGGCCGAGTCGCGAGCGGACAACACCTCCGACACCCTGTTCGCGACCACGGTGACCTCCAGGTAACTGAGGCAGAAAAAGCTGCCGTCTTCCGTGCCCCATCATGGTTGCTCAGAATGGGTTGCGCTACCGAATGGAACCGATGGGCGAGATGGGGATTTGGTGAAGGTGAGCATTGACGAGCGGTTTGGCGTGTCGGCCGGCGGGGCGCAGCTGGATCGTGCGGCGGAGGCGCTGCGGGCAAACGGATACACCGTCCATGTGATGGACAGTGCTGCGGAGGCTCGCAAGCTGGTGGCCGCGCTGGTGCCGCGGGACCAGAGCGTGTTCACGGCCTCCAGCGAGACGTTGCGGCTGTCGGGGATCGCCGCCGACCTCGACGAGTCCGGCGACTTCCAGTCGGTACGCGCGAAGGCAGGCGACCTGTCCGGCGACGTCTACGACCAGATTCGCCTCGGTGCCCTGCCGGACATCGTGGTCGGCAGCGTGCACGCCGTCACCGAGGAGGGCCACTTGGTCGTCGGCTCGGCCACCGGCAGCCAGTTCGCGCCGTACGCCTCCGGTGCTCGTAAGGCGGTCTGGGTGGTCGGTGCGCAGAAGGTGGTGCCGGACCTGGAAACCGCGCTGAGTCGGATCCGGTCCTACAGCCTGCCCAAGGAGCACCAGCGCATCCACGACCTGTCTGGCCAGTCGTCGTTCCTCGGCCGGATCCTGATCCTAGAGCGGGAAGCCTTCCCGGACCGGGGCACCGTTGTCCTGGTCCGCGAGACGATCGGATTCTAACCGCCACGGCTTCTTCGAGCGCGGGTCGACCTCGTCTATGCCGACGCATCGGTGGGCGAGGTCGACCCGCGCTCGCCGTCGAATGAGCCAAGCAGCATGCGGGCGAAGAAGTCGGCGTCGATGTCGGGGTGGAGCTGGCGGATGAGTTGCGTGACACGGCAATCGCCCCGGAGCACGCCGCGTCCGGTCGGTCTCAGAGCGCTCGAATCATGGAAACACGCTCCGGTTCGGCGGTCAACGGGTGTCACCGAACTCCTACCTAACAGATGGGGCAGATGTGCAAACTGTGTGGCGCGGGACACAGACCGATGGACACCGCCCAGGGTCGCCCGTTAGCGTCGCGGCATGAATCGAAGCCTGCGTCTGGTGCGACGCCGCTTCGTCGACTTCCTGAGGGTGTGCAGCGCCGGCTGTTGAGGTCGACCGGGGCACCACAAGCTCTGTCCGATCCGCGTCGTCTTCCACCGGAACAGATCCAGCTCGCCGCGGAATCTGTGTAGATCCGGCCCCTGGTCGGAGTTCGTTGGTCGCTCTGGTCGTCCGCAATGACGCGGCGACCATCGGCCATGCCTGCCAACGTCACACCCGCCGGTGCTGCCGGCCCGCGCCGGCAGCACCCGGTGTCCGTGTCTGGTCTTCCCGCCTGGCCACATCCGCGATGTGGCTGCGGCGCGTCACCGGCGTACCCGAAGAAGGAGTCTGTGTGAGACTTTCCCTGCGATTGCACGCCGTTTTTACCGCCTCAGCGGCGTTGCTCCTGCTCAGCGCGTGCGGCGGCGGCGGCGCAGGCGGCGCGGCTGCGGCGGCCGGTCCACCGGTGTCGGGCGGGATCCTCAACCTTTCGATGTCACAGGACCCGCTCTGCCTTGATCCGCACGCGATTTCCTCGGATGTCGAGCAGATTTTCGGGCGAATCCAGTTCGACAACCTGATCTACCTGGACAGCAAGGGCAATCCATCGCCGTGGCTGGCCACCTCGTGGCAGATCTCGCCGGACGGCAAGACGTACACCTTTCGGCTCCGGAAGGGGGTGACGTTCAGCGACGGCGTCGCGTTCAACGCCGACGCTGTCAAGGTCAACTTTCAGCAGATGCTCAACCCGGCGACACGCTCGCCGCTGGCCGGCCCGTACATCGCGCCCTACCAATACAGCAAGGTCATCGACGACGACACGCTCGAGGTACACCTGTCCCGCCCGTACAGTCCGTTCTTGAACGTGCTGGCTCAGGGTTGGCTGGGCATGGAGTCGCCGAAGGCGATCCAGCAGGACACCCCGGCACAGTTGTGCGAAAAGCCGATCGGCTCCGGTCCGTTCGTGCTGACGAACTACACCAAGAACCAAAGTGTCACCTTCACCAAACGGCAAGGATACGACTGGGCACCGTCGACGTTCAACCACTCGGGCGCCGCGTACCTGGCAGGGATCAACGTGTCCTGGGTCGGTCAGGACTCGGTGCGCTACAACTCCCTGGCCAGCGGCCAGTACCAGGCGACCGGCTACGTACCGGCGCAGAACGCCGCCGCGGTCAAGGCCAACCCGAACCTGAGCTTTTCCAACATCGACCGCATCGGCTGGCCGTTCGCGCTGGACTACAACACCTCACGAGCGCCGTTCAACGACATCGACCTCCGCCGGGCCTTCACCGCGTCGCTCAACGTACCCGCGATCGTGCAGACCATCGGTTTCGGGCAGCGCCAGCAGGCCACCGGATTCCTGGACCGCACGACGCAGTACTACGACCCGACCGCGAAGATGCCCGGCTTCGATCGCGCACTCGCCAACCGGCTGCTCGACCAGGCCGGCTGGACCGGCCGGGACGCGGCGGGGTACCGCACGAAGGACGGTAAGGAGTTGCTGGTCGAGTTCCCGGTGACCCAGACCGCGACGATCAGTCCGGTCTACGACCTGGTGCAGGCACAGGCGAAGCAGGCCGGTTTCCATGTCGACGTCAAGCCGCTGCCCCTGGCCCAGATGACCACGGTTCGCTACGGAGGCGACTACGACCTGTCTTCCGGCGTGTGGCACACCAACACCCCGGACGTCCTCTACATCAAGTACGCGACCTTCAGCATCCCGACACCCAACCGCTTGGGCCAAAACGCGGCGCACCTGTCGGACCCCCAGCTGGACACCTGGTTGGAGCAGGCCCGGGAGACCACCGACCCGGCGACACTGAAGAAGCTCTACGGCCAGGCGCAGCACCGGCTGATCGACCTCGCCCCCGGCGTGCCCATCTACGACAACTCGGTGCTCTGGGCAGTCAGCAAGTCGGTGCACGGCGTCATCACCGACACCTCGCACGGCACTCCGGTCTTCACCTACGCCTGGATCAAGGAATGAGGACAGGTTCGCTGCTGAGGCGTATCGGGTTCCGGCTGCTGGCCGGGGTGGGCGTGCTGTGGGGTGCGGCGACGCTCAGCTTCATCGCGCTGCACGTCACGGCCGGAGACGCTGCCCTGGCCACCGTGGCCGGGCAGGGTGCCAACCCGACCGAGGCGGTGCTGCGCGCCGTGCGCCACGACTACGGCCTGGACCAGCCGATCTACGTGCAGTACCTGAGGTACCTCGGACGACTGGTCCGGGGTGATCTCGGCCAGTCGTACCAGCAACGGATCCCGGTGGCGAAGGCCATCGCGGAGCAACTGGGACCGACGGTGCAACTGGCGGTGGCCGCCGCGCTGGTGGCGGTGCTGCTCGCGGTCGGCGTGGCGCTGCTGACCGCCCGGCGCCGGCCGTGGATCGGTTCGCTGTCGTCCGGAGTCGAGCTCGTGCTCACCTCCACGCCCACCTTCGTGCTCGGTCTTCTCCTGCTGATCGTCTTTTCCTTCAAAACCCGGTTGCTGCCGGTCTCCGGCAACCAGGGCCTCGCCTCGCTGATCCTGCCGACGTTCACCCTGGCGCTGCCGATCGCGGCGGTCCTCGCCCAGGTGCTGCGCACGGAGTTGGAGGAGGTGCTGGAGCAGCCGTTCATCGTCACGGTCCGGTCCCGTGGGATGCGCGACGTCGCGGTGCGCGTCCGGCACGCGCTTCGGCACTCGCTGGTACAGGTGGTGACGATGTCGGGGTACGTCATCGGCAGCCTGCTGGGCGGCGCGGTCATCACCGAGACGCTGTTCGTCCGCCAGGGCGTCGGGCAGCTCATGCTCAACGGGGTCACCAACAAAGACATCCCGATGGTGCTCGGCATCGTGGTGTTCGCCTCGGTCGTGTACGTGGTGGTCAACCTGCTGGTCGACATCGGATACACGGTCATCGACCCCAGGCTGGTGACGCGGTGAGCGCGCTCGCCGAGACCGCCGCGGCGGTACCGGGGACGGTGGCGCGGCGGGTCACGCTGCGCCCCGGGCGGATCCTGGCTGGCCTGTTTCTCACCGCGATCGTGGTGGCGGCACTGGTGCCGGCGCTGCTCGCTCCTCAGGATCCGTTGGCGATCAGCACCGACGGCGCGTTCCTGCACCCCGGGGCGGCGCACCTGCTCGGCACGGACGAGTCTGGCCGGGACACCCTCAGCCGCATGATCTACGGTGCCCGCCCATCGCTGATCATGGGACTGGGCGCGACCGCGATCGGGGTGGCCGGCGGCACCCTGCTCGGCCTGATCGCCGGATTGGGCAACCGGATCACCGAAGGCGCGGTGATGCGCCTGATCGACGTGGTGCTCTCGGTCCCGGAGCTGCTGCTCGCCCTGGTCGTCATCACCCTGCTCGGTACCGGGGTCAGCAACGCACTGTTCGCCGTGGGGTTCGCCGCGATCCCGGCCTACGCCCGGATCGTCCGCGCACAGGCCCACATCGTGCGCCGCGCCACCTACGTGGAGGCCGCCGGCACCCTGGGCATCCGCCGCGTCACCGTGATCTGGCGGCACGTGCTGCCCAACGCGGTCAGGCCGGTGCTCGTGCTGGCCACCATCGGCATCGGGGGAGCGATCGGCGCCGGCGCGTCGCTCAGCTTCCTCGGCCTGGGCGCGAAGCCCCCGGCCGCCGAATGGGGCGACATGCTCTCGATCGGCATGCAGTACATCTCCAACGACTGGTTGCTGGCTGCGATCCCCGGCGCCGCGGTCACCTTGACCGTGCTGTCCGTCACGGTGCTCGGCCGGGAGCTGCGCCGCCGCTCCGAGGGAAGGACCGGGCGATGACAGTACCTCTGGTCGAGGTCGCCGACCTCCGGGTGGCGTTCGCCGACGGACCGGTGGTCGACGGCATATCCTTCACGCTGCACCGGGGTCAGTGCCTGGCCCTGGTGGGTGAGTCCGGGTCCGGCAAGAGCGTCACGGCCCGCACGCTGATCGGGCTCACCGGGTACCGGTCCAGGGTCAGCGCGGACCGGCTCGCCTTCGACGGTGCCGATGTCACCGGCTTCACCGAACGGAACTGGCGGCGCGTCCGGGGCGCCCAGGTCGGGTTCATCCTCCAGGACGCCCTCGCCTCGCTGGACTCGCTGCGGCCGGTGGGCCGGGAAATCGCCGAACCGTTGAGGCTGCACACCACGCTGAACCGGCAGCAGCGCGACGAGAAGGTGCGCGAGCTGCTCGCCTCGGTCGGCGTGCCGGAGCCGGAGGTGCGGGCCCGCCAGTACCCGCACCAACTCTCCGGCGGACTGCGGCAACGGGCACTGATCGCGTCCGCGATCGCCTGCGACCCGGCGCTGTTGATCGCGGACGAGCCGACCACCGCGCTGGATGCGACCGTTGCGGTGCAGGTACTCGCGTTGCTCGAACGGTTGAAGGGCAGCGAGACGGGGCTGCTGATGGTCTCCCACGACCTGTCCGTGGTGGCCCGGCTCGCCGACCGGGTGGCGGTGCTGCGGGCCGGCCGGATCGTCGAGGAGGGCCCGACCGAGCGTGTCCTCCACGATCCGCGGCACTCGTACACGAAGGCCCTTCTCGCGGCGGTGCCGGTCGCGCATGCCAAGGGTGCGCGTCTGAGCGCCGGACCCGCTCCCGCGCTCGCCGCGGTTCTGGCCGGCAGCCCGCGTACGGCCGGTACCGGCCCGGTCATCGAGGCGCGCGGGCTTTTCAAAAGCTTCCCGGGGCCGGACGGGGACGCCCGATCCGCCGTCACCGACGTCTCACTGACCCTGAACCAGGCAGAGACACTTGGCATCGTCGGCGAATCCGGCTCCGGGAAGACGACAACCGCGCGGATGCTGCTCGGCCTGGAAAACCCGGACGCCGGTGAGGTACGCGTCGACGGACAACCGCTGGCGCAGCTGCCTCGCGCCGCACGTCGGCGCCTGCAGTTCATCTACCAGGATCCGCTGAGCTCTTTCGACCCGCGCTTCACCGTGCGGCGCGTGATCGGCGAGGCGCTGCGCGCGGCCGGCCATCCCCGCGGCGAACGCCGGCCCCGAACACTGGAACTGCTGGAACTCGTCGCGCTGGACCCGGGCGTGCTGCGCCGCAGGCCGCTGGAGCTGTCCGGAGGGCAGCGGCAGCGGGTCGCGATCGCCCGGGCGTTGGCGGCACGTCCGGAGGTCATCGTCTGCGATGAACCGGTATCGGCACTGGATGTCTCCGTACAGGCGCAGATCCTCGACCTGCTCACCGACCTGCAGCAGAGCCTCGGGCTGGCCTACCTGTTCATCTCTCACGACCTCGGCGTGATCTACCACGTCAGCGACCGCGTGCTGGTGATGAAGGACGGGGCGGTGGTCGAATCCAACAGCGTGTCGGAGGTCTTCGCCCATCCGCAGCACAAGTACACCAAGGCACTGCTGGCGGCCATCCCTCGCCTGGAGACCGCGCACCGTCGGCCCGCGGACCAATCCGCGGCACAGCCGGCAGACAACCGAGAAAGCGCTGGAGTGTGAGCATGCCCAAGCAGATCCATGTCAACCTGTTCGAGATGAACTGCGTCGGCCACATCTCACACGGACTGTGGGTGCACGAGGACAACAACCGCCACCGCTTCAACGACATCGAGTTCTGGACGGAGTTGGCCAAGCTGCTGGAGTACGGGTGCTTCGACGCGGTCTTCCTGGCCGACGTGATCGGCGCGTACGACGGCTTCCGCGGCGGCCCGCAGACCGCGCTGCGCGAGGCCGTGCAGATTCCGAACAACGATCCGCTGCTGGTCATCCCCGCGATGGCCGCGGTGACTCGCAATCTGGGCTTCGCGTCCACCTTTTCCACCACCTACGAGCCGCCGTTCGCCTTTGCCCGCCGGATGTCCACACTGGACCATCTCACCAAGGGCCGGGTGGCGTGGAACGTGGTCACCTCCTACCTTCCGAACGCAGCGCGCAACTTCGGACACGAGGACGAGGTTGAGCACGACCACCGGTATGAGATCGCGGACGAGTACCTGGACGTGCTCTACAAGCTGTGGGAAGGCTCGTGGGATGACGACGCGGTCATCAGGGACCGCGCCAACCGGACCTACACCGACCCCGCTAAGGTCCGCTACATCAACCACGTCGGCGAGTACTACCGGGTCGCCGGACCGCACCTGTCGGAACCCTCGCGGCAGCGCACCCCGGTCATCTACCAGGCCGGCAGCTCGGTCGCCGGTAGGGAATTCGCCAGCAAGCACGCCGAGGCGGTGTTCGTCGGCGGCTTCTCACTCGACGACGTTCGCGGCAACATCGAAGACACCCGGGCCCGGGCCAAATTGCACGGGCGCGATCCGGACCACATCAAGTTCCTGGCCGGCGCCGCGGTCATCGTGGGCCGCACCGAGCGGGAGGCGGAGGCCAAGTACGCCGAGTTCCAGCGGCTACGCAGCGTCGAGGGGCACCTCGCCCACTCAGGCGCCGGACTGGACTGGACCCGCTACGCGCGGCAGGAGCGCATCGCGGACGTCGTGGCGCGCAAGGACCCCGGGTACCAGCGGCTCGGGTACCGATACAAGCCGGAACAGACGGTCGGGGAGGTACTGGACCGGGTCGGCGGGTACCGGCGCGGCCCGTTCTTCGTCGTGGGCACGCCCCGCGTGGTCGCCGATGAGCTGGAGAAGTGGGTCGACGAGGGGGGCATCGACGGGATCAACCTGCGCCAGTTCCTCACCCCCGGCACCGCGGAAGACTTCATCGAGCTGGTCGTACCCGAGCTGCGGCGGCGCGGCCGTTACCGGGAGTCCTACACCGATGGCGAAACGCTGCGCGAGCGGCTGTTCGGCGCCGGCAATCCGCGCCTGTTCGACGTACACCCCGGTGCGCGCTACCGCGACCCCACGGCGCTCGTCGCCTGAACGCGGCGAGGAGACGGCCGTCCGGCATGACCACAGACACCAGGGACACCACGGGATCACCGGGCGCGGCGATGGCGGGTGTGGCACGGTTGCGCGACCGCGCGGCCGAGCTGCTGCCTGCCGTCGGCGCCGGGGCCGCCGCCCGTGAACGGTCGCGGGAGCTGCCGTACGCGCAGATCCGGCAGATTGCCCGGTCGCAGTTGGTCACCTTCCGCATCCCCACCAGCCACGCCGGCCCGGGCTCGGCCGTGCGGGACGTGATGCGGTTCGTCGTGGACCTCGCGGCGATCGACTCGAACATCGCCCAGGCGCTGCGGTCCAGCTTCGGCTTTGTGGAGTCCCTTCTCGCGAACGGCTCGGCCGACGAGCGCGATACGTGGTTTCCGCGCCTGCTGGCCGGCGACATCGTCGCGAACGCGGGCTGGGAGATCGGTGTACCCAACGGGGAGATCCGCACTCGAATCACGCGCCAGGGCGACCACTTCATTGTCGAGGGCAGCAAGTTCTACAGAACCGGCGCGTTGTACGCCGACTGGATCGGCGCCACGGCACTGGACGAGAGCGCCCAACGGGTCTCCTTCATCCTGCCGCGTGGTCGAGACGGGTTGCGGCTGGTCGACGACTTCGACGGGATGGGACAGCGGTTCACCGCGAGCGGCACCACCAGATTCGACAACGTCGTCGTGCACTCCGACGAGCTACGGCGAGGGCCGACACGCAACCGTCGCTCGCCGGTCACCGCGTTCCTGCAGCTCTACCTGGGAGCCGTCGAGGCCGGGATCGCCCGCAATGCCCTGACCGACGCGGTGGCCTTCGCACGCCGGTACGCGCGCCCGATCGCGCACAGCACGGCAGAGCGGGCCGTCGATGACCCGTACGTCCAGCACGCGGTCGGCGAGATCTCCGCGCACGCCTACGTGGCCGAGGCCGCTGTGGACCGGGCGGCGGCCACCATCGACCGTGCCTGGGACGCCGACCTACGACCCGATCTGCTCACGGCCGCGTCCGTCGAGGTCGCGCAGGCGCAGTTCGTCGCCGTCAACGCGGCGCTGCGGGCCGCCGAGCTGGTCTTCGACGTCGGCGGAGGTTCGGCCACGGCGAGCGGACACGGGCTCGACCGGCATTGGCGCAACGCCCGAACCGTGGCCAGCCACAACCCGCGATCCTGGAAGGCGGCCGTCGTGGGCGTGTACCGACTCAGCGGGGCCGAGCCACCCACCAGTGGCCTGTTCTGACGGCGTCGCAGAGGCGATCCGGGTGGCTCGGCCGCCCAGCGAGCCCGCGTCGGGCGGAGGTCATTGTCGTTCACGGGCGGCCAGGATCACCACCGTGTTGCCAAGGCTGGTGAGGTTTCGGCGAATTGCCACACTGCGGAAACCTTGATCGACTTTGACCACGAAGCAGTTAATAATGTGAATCTATGGTTGAAGATAGGGCATCGCCGGGACGGAGTGACTGTGGTCCGTTATGTGGCGCGTAAGGCGATCGGGTGGTTAGCGATGATCATCGTGGCTACCAATGCGACCTTCTTCCTCGCCAGTTGGTTCCTCGACCCGCGGTCCAACTACCGGGAGCTGCGGCCGGTGCGCACCGAGGATCAGATCGCCCACGCGCTCGCGCCGTACGGTCTCTCGCCGCGGTGGTCGGTCGTCCACCGGTGGTGGTACTGGCTCTCGGGCGTCGTGCTCCACTTCGACTGGGGTCACTCTCCGACCGGGGTGCCGGTCAACTCCGAGATCCCGCGGCGCGCGCTGGTCAGCGGTCAGCTGATCCTCCTCGGCGTGGTGGCCTCGGTCGTGATCGGGGTCGCGCTGGGGGTCTACACCGCCAGCCGCCAGTACAGTCTGGCCGATCGTGCCACCCAGACGCTTTCGGTCGTGCTGTTCAACGTTCCGACCGTCGTCAGCGCCCTCGGGCTGGTGCTGGCGGCCGTGTGGCTCAACCAACGCGTCGGAACGACGGTGCTACATGTCGCCGGCGCCAACACCGCCGGCGTGGACGGTACCTGGGCGACCATCCTCGACCGCGCCAATCATCTGATCCTGCCGACGGTCAACCTCACCCTGCTCGGGTACGTCGGCTGGCATCTGACTCAGCGGTCACTGCTTCTTGACGCCCTCGGCGCGGATTTCGTGCGGACCGCTCGGGCAACCGGGCTGACGCGTACCCAGGCGATCAGGCGGCACGCGCTGCGGGCCTCGCTGATCCCGACGGCTACCTCGGTCGCCTTCACCATCCCGGCGGTGTTCACCGGCGCCATCATCACCGAGACGGTCTTCGGCTGGGAGGGGATGGGGCGCTACTTCACCGAGACCATCGCGAAGAACGACGTCGACGGCGTGGTGGCCGTCGCTGCCTTCGGCGCGGTGGCGACGGCGGTCGGCGCGATTCTCTCCGACGTCGCCACCGTTGTCCTCGATCCGCGCGTGAGGGTGAGCTGATCCGAAGATGATCGGTTCGAGCTGGGCACACGTCCATCGTTTGCCGGCCTCACGGCGATACAGACGGGAGTTCTGCAGATGACCGCGACGCTTCCGACCGGGTCCCTGGATGGTCCGCTCGATGCGCCCCCCGGCGCACGGGTCGACGTACCTCCGCCGCTACGCCTGGGGCGTCTGCGGCTGTACGCCCGCCGGTTCGCCCGCAACCGTTCGGCCGTCGTGGGCGTGATCATCTTTGTGCTGCTGGTCGCGTACTCCGTGCTCGGCGGGCTGTTCACCCCCTGGGACTGGTCCCGGCAGGACTTCCTCGCGCTGACGCAGCCGCCGAGCGGCAGTCACTGGTTCGGGACCAACCAGGGCGGCAATGACATCTACGCGCAGTCCGTTCACGGTTTGCAGCGTTCGTTGGTGATCGCGTTGAGCGTGTCGGTCCTGACGATCGTCATCGCGGCCGTGGTCGGCGCGGGTGCCGCGTATCTGGGCGGCCGTGTGGAGCGCTGGGCCCTCGCGCTGATCCATTTCCTGCTGGTGGTGCCGTCCTTCCTGATCCTCGCTCTGGTGTCCAACCGGGTCAGCGGTGATTGGCGGGTTCTGATTCCGCTGCTGACCGTCTTCGGCTGGATGTTCACCGCGCGCGTGATCTGGTCGGTCTCCACGTCACTGCGTGAGCGGGACTACGTGCTGCTGGCCGAGTTCATGGGCGTTTCCCGCTGGCGGATTGTGCTGCGCCACATCATCCCTCACCTGGGTGCCCTGCTCATCGTCAATTTCACGCTGGGCATCGTGTCGACGGTGCTGGCCGAGACCTCGCTGAGCTTTCTGGGTTTCGGGGTGAAGACGCCCGACGTCTCGCTGGGCTCGCTGCTGGCCGACGGCTCTGGCACGATCACCTCGGCGCCGTGGCTGTTCGCCTTTCCGGCCGGGCTGCTGGTGCTGCTGACGGTGTCGGTGACCCTTATCGGAGACGGCCTGCGTGACGCGCTGGATCCGACCTCGATGGTGGGGGGCCGGGCATGACGAGCCCGACGACACCGGCCGGCAAGCGGGTGCTGTCCGTGCGCGACCTGACCGTGACGTTCCAGTCCGAGCGGGGCCCGGTCGAGGCGGTACGCGGTGTCGACCTCGACCTGTACGCCGGGCGCACGCTCGCGTTGGTGGGAGAGTCGGGATCGGGGAAGTCGGCCACCGCCACGAGCATCATCGGGCTGCTTCCGCCGGGCGCGCGGGCGCGGGGCGAAGTCTTGCTCGACGGGCAGGAACTGCTGGGCCTTGATGACCGGCGGATGTCGGCGGTACGTGGACGCCGGGTCGGAATGGTGTTCCAGGACCCGCTCTCGGCGCTGACCCCGATCTTCGCGGTGGGTCGTCAGGTCGCCGACGCGGTCCGGGTCCACTCGAAGGTGTCGAAGCAGGCGGCCTGGCGCCGGGCGGTCGAACTACTCGACCTGGTCGGCATCCCACGCCCGCAACTGCGCGCCCGGGACTTCCCGCATCAGTTCTCGGGGGGCATGCGCCAGCGGGTGGTCATCGCGCTGGCGATCGCGAACGACCCCGACCTCATCATCGCCGACGAGCCCACCACGGCGCTGGACGTGACGGTACAGGCCCAGATCCTCGAGGTGCTGGAGGTCGCCAAGGCCGAGACCGGTGCCGCTGTACTGCTCATCACCCACGACCTGGGGGTCGTGGCCGGTCACGCCGATGAGGTCGCTGTCATGTACGCCGGCCGCGTCGTCGAGCGCGCCGAGGTCGGGGAGCTGTTCGCGACGCCGGCGATGCCCTACACCCTCGGGCTGCTGGGCTCGGTGCCGTCGCCGGAGGCGACCCGCCGGCTGCCGCTGGTACCGATCGAGGGGGAGCCGCCCGCGCCGTCGCAGCGGCCCGCGGGGTGCCCGTTCGCGCCGCGCTGCCCTCTGGTTCGAGACGACTGCCGCGACAAGGAGCCGGCCCTCACCGAGATCCGGCAGCGACACGACGTCGCCTGCGTGCGGGCCGCGGACGTTCTCGGGCGCCGGCCCGAGGACGTGTTTGCCAGAGCTGAGGAGCCCGCGGTCGCCCCGGCGCCCGCGGCCGGGCCGGTCTTGCGGGTCAACGGGCTCGGGCGCACGTTCCCCGTCACGAAAGGGGCGGTCCTGCGGCGTCGGGTCGGGACGCTGCAGGCGGTCAGCGGCGTGAGTTTCTCCATCCGCGCCGGGGAGACGTTCTGTCTGGTCGGTGAGTCCGGCAGCGGCAAGACCACGACCCTGCTGGAGATCCTGCGGCTGCGCCCGCCGGAGTCCGGGACCGTGGAGGTCCTCGGGGTCGACGTGGCCGGCTTGCTTCCGGCGCCGGAGCGGCGCCGGCTGCGACAGGCGGTTCAGATCGTCATGCAGGACCCCCAAGGCGCCCTCGACCCGCGACTGCCGGTCTTCGAGCTGCTCGCCGAGCCGCTGCGCGCGGCGGGGTACGCCGCCGAGGCGACCCGCGACCGGGTGGTCGAGGTGCTGGACCTCGTCGGGCTTCCCCGGGACAGCCTCGACCGCTTCCCGGCGGCGTTCTCCGGTGGTCAGCGGCAGCGGCTGACGATCGCCCGCGCGCTGGCGACCAAACCTCGGCTGCTCGTGCTCGACGAGCCCGTCTCGGCGCTCGACGTCTCGGTACAGGCCAGTGTCCTGAACCTGCTCGCGCGGCTGAAGTCGCAGCTCGGCCTGGCCTACCTCGTGGTCGCGCACGACCTCGCCGTCGTGCGACACATCGCCGACCGGATCGCCGTGATGTACCTCGGCCACATCGTCGAGACCGGCGGCGCCGAGGAACTGTTCGCGCAGCCGCGACACCCATATACCCGGGCGCTGCTGTCGGCGGTCCCCATTCCCGACCCCGAACGGGAACGGTCACGCGAGCGCATCGTGCTGCGTGGTGAACAGCGCAGTGCGGCGAACCTCCCGGCGGGTTGCGTGTTCGCCGACCGATGTCAACTGCGTCCGACGCTCGCCACAGACCTACAGGAGTTGTGTGGTACCCGCAGGCCGCTCCTCGAGCAGTCGGGCGGCACCACGGTGGCCTGTCATGCGGTCTGACCCGGAACCCAGCACACCGGGCCGGAGACTCCCGGCGCACAGCGCCACCGGATCCCATCAGGCGCCGCCTGGCGTCACGTAAAGGGAAGGACGATCATGCGCACCAATCTCGGGAGACTGACCCGTCTGCGAGGCAGAGCCGACACACGGACCGTAGCGTTGCTCGCCGTGCTCGCCTTGGGGCTGGCCGGTTGTGGCGCCGACGCACGCTCGAACGAGCCCCACACGACTGCCAGCGCGGCACCGGCCAACGTAGACTACAACCCGCAGCCCTACGACAACGTCAAGGACGGGGGTACGCTCCGCGTCCCCGGTTCGGTCATCGAACAGGGCAACCCCTTCCACGCCGATGCGAACCTGTCCGCGGCCAGATTCTGGTTCTGGTACAACGCCGACGCGATCACCTACTCGCCGACAGGCGAGGTGCAGTACAACCCCGACTACTTCACCGCCGTGAAGACGGCGGTGGTGGGTGGCAACCAGCGGGTGACGATCACGATCAACCCGAAGGCGACCTTCAACGACGGCACCCCGATCGACTACCGGTCCGTCGAGGCGACCTGGAAGGCCAACAACGGCTCCAACAAGGACTACTACGCCAGCGACACGATCCCCTACTCCCGGATCACCGCCGTGCACGCCGGGACGAACGACAAGCAGGCGATCATCGAGTTCAACGGGGTGAACGCGTGGTGGACGGCCCTGTTCACCACCTTGTTGAACCCGAAGGCGGCTGCGGACGCGACGACCTTCAACACCGCCTACCTCAAAAAGGTGCAGCCGCAGTGGGGTGCCGGTCCCTACGTCGTGACGAAGTATGATCCCGAGACCGGCGACGCCACCTTCGAGCGCAACCCGAAGTGGTGGGGCAAAAAAGGCAAGCTCGACAAGCGAATTTTGGTCGGCCTCGAGTCCCAGGCCGCCATCAACGCATTCCGCAATGGCGAACTCGACTACGCCTCCGCCGGCGACGCCGAGGGCCTCAAACAGATCTCGGGAGTCAACGGCACCGAGGTCCGTCGCGGCGGGAGCCCGTTCGAGTACTTCCTGTTCCTCAACGCCAAGGCGCCGCTGCTGACCGACACCGCGGTGCGCAAGGCGATCCTGGAAAGCGTCGACCGCAAGCAGATCGCCGCGATCAACCTGCAGGGCCTGGACTACAGCGAGCCTCTGCCTGGATCGGCGATTCTCTACTCCTTCCAGAAGGGCTACCACGACAACGTCTCGGAGGTCATCAAGCACGATCCCGGGGCGGCCAAGAAGGAGCTCGATGCCGCCGGTTGGGCGGTCGGCAACGACGGCATCAGGAGCAAGGACGGCAAGAAGCTGGAACTGGGCTACACCCTCACCGGTGACGACCCGCTCGGGAAGGCGACCGCGAACGCGTTCGCCGCGCAGCTGAAGCCCATCGGGGTCAAGGTCGACATCAAGGTGGTCTCAGAGAACGACTTCGACTCCATCACCAGCGGCCGCAAGTTCGACCTGTTCCTCGCCGGCAACCGGTCGCTGGACCCGTTCGGTGCCCGCTACCTTGACAGCTTCTACGGCAGTACGAACAACGACAACCTCACCGGTGTCGGCACCCCCGAGTTGGATCAGAAGATCAAGGCCGCCGCCGAGATCGCCGACCCGGACCAGCAGATCGCACAGGCCAACGAGCTGGAACGGGAAGGGCTGGCGCAGTACGGCTTCATCCCGCTTTTCAGCGGTCCGTCGATCTACGGGGTGCCCAAGGGGCTTGCCAACATCGGCGCGACCATCTTCGGCACTCCCTTGCCGGAGACGATCGGCTGGGAGAAGTAGCAGACGCGAACTGCTCGGCCCGGTCGGCGGGGGTCGGTCACGATGACGTGTCCCGGCCCCGCCGACCGGGGCTTTCGCCGTGACGAGCCGTTGACGTCGCTCGCGCGGGCCGTGGGCTCTGTCAACTGGAGAAGGTGGCGGGGCCGATCATTGGGCGACTGGGCGACTGGGCGACTGGGCGAGTCGGTGAGGCGCCGGTGACTCCCGGTGGCGGTGACCGCCGTGGCACCGTCGCCTTGAGGTACGCCAGCTCGGGGAAGCGCTGCCGGTACACCTCAAGCAGTCGTCCGGCCACCGCGACCGAGTCGACCAGTGGATGTGTGGCCAGTGCCCGCAGTGCCGAGGCCCGCGAGCCGTGCTCCGCCGCGTCGAGAACGGCCCGCTCGCTTGCTTTGACGGAGCAGACCAGGGCGGCCGCGTGGTCCGGCAGCGGCCCGACCAGCTCGGGACGGACGCCTCGCGCGTCGACGGTGCAGGGCACCTCGACGACCGCGTCGTCGTCCAGGAAGCCGAGCGTGCCGCGGTTGCGGACATTGAGGATCAGCGTCGCCGGCTCGTCGCGGGCGATCGCCCGCATGAGCGCGAGCGCCACGTCCTCGTACCCGCCGCTGGTGGGGTGGTCGCGCCCGGTCGGGGCGAGGCCCGCGGCCGCACGGTTCTCCGCCATGTAGGTGCCGTCGCGCTCCGCCCGGATCACGCTCCACGTGGACAGTGGCTCGGCCGTGGTGGCCAGCAGCGCGTAGCAGCGTCGCTGCTGATCGATGAGGAACTCCGCGCGGGTGGCCGCGGCATCGCGCGCCGCGGCGACCAGCTCCCGGTTGCTGTAGTAGTAGTGCAGGTACTCGTTGGGGATCGCGCCGAGTGCGCGCAGCCATTCGGCGCCGAACAGCCGGCCCTCGTCGAAGGACTCGAGCGCGCCGTCGTCGGCCAGCAGCGCGGGAAGGAGGTCCCTGCCGTCGAGGTACACCGCTCGCAGCCAGCCCAGGTGGTTGAGGCCCGCGTAGTCCAGGCGTAACCGATGCGGGTCCGCTCCGAGCGCCGTGGCGACACGGCGGCCGAGTGCGGCTGGTGTGTCGCAGATGCCGACCACCCGGTCACCGAGGTGGCGCGACATCGCCTCGGTCACCAGGCCGGCCGGGTTGGTGAAGTTGATGACCCACGCGTCCGGGGCGGACTCGGCGATCCGCCGGGCGATGGCGGTGGCGACCGGGACGGTACGCAGCCCGTACGAGATGCCCCCCGCACCGACGGTCTCCTGGCCGAGAACCCCCTCCGCCGCGGCGATCCGTTCGTCGATGGCCCGACCCTCCAGGCCGGCCACCCGGATGGCGACGAAGACGAAGTCGGCTCCGGTCAGCGCCTCGACGAGATCGGTGGTCGCCGTCACCCGCGGCGCGTCGGGGACGTCGCGGGCCTGTTCCGCGAGGACCCGCCCGATCGCGGCCAGTCGGGTGGCGTCCAGGTCGTACAGCGTGACGTCGGTGACCCGGCCCTCGGCGCGGTCGGCCAGCAGCGCCCGGTAGATGAGTGGCACCCGGAAGCCGCCGCCGCCGAGGATGGTCAGTCGCATGCGATCGATGCCGCGGCGCTCATCAGGCGGCGTCCGGCAGCCGGGTGATGGTCGCCGGCGCCCGCCGCGGCGCCTGGCGCACCTCGACCGGGATCAGGTCGTCGAGGAATCCGTACCGGGCGGCCAGTGCGGCCTCGCTCGACTCCTTGTGGTGGCGCGTGGCCCGGGTGTGGGTCGTGCTCCACCAGTCGGTGATGTCGCCCCATCCGGGCGCGGACAGGGAGCCGCCGAAGTGTTGAACGGACAGCGCCGCCACTAGGGTGGCGAAGGCGAGTCGCTGGCTCAGCGGCAGTTCCCACAGCGTGCCGGCGATGAAGCCGGCGGTGAACACGTCGCCGGCGCCGGTCGGGTCCAGCGCCTCGACGGGGACCGCCGGTACGCTGACCTCCGCGCCGGTGCCCGAGTCGACGGCCAGCGCGCCATCGGATCCGCACGTCACGACGGCGACCGGAACCCGGTCGGCCAGCCGCCGCAGCGCGTCGCGCGGGGTGTCAGTGCGGGTGTATTGCATCGCCTCGGCCGCGTTGGGCAGGAACGCGTGACAGTCGTCGAGGACTTCCAGTGCGGTGGCGGGCCAGGCGGCGCTGTCGTCCCAGCCGACGTCGGCGAAGACGAGTGTGCCGGCGTCCCTGGCCTTGCGCAGCCAGGCGGGGCGTTGCGTGGTGAGGCTGACGGAGGCGGCGCGTGCCGCCGGCAGCCCGGCGACGAGGCCGGTGGGGTTCACCGGCACGGGATGGCCGTGCGTGATCATGCAGCGGTCCCGGTCGTACGCCAGCGAGACCGTGACCGGCGTGTGCCAGTTGTCGAACCGGCGTGACGACGACAGGTCCAGCCCCTCCTGGCGGCTGAGGATCTGCCAGCAGAAGTCTCCGTAGGCGTCGGTGCTGAACGCGGTGCTGAGGCCGGTGCGTACGCCGAGCCGCCCGGCCGCCACGGCGAGGTTGGCGATGCCGCCCGGACACGAGCCCATCCCGGGAGCCCACGCCTCGGTGCCCGGCGCCGGCATCTCGCGCAGTCCGGTGAAGATGATGTCGAGGAACACCGCCCCGGAGACGAAGAGGTCCAGTTCCCCGCCGTTCGAGGTCACCGCGCCGCCGAACCGAGCGCGTCGGCGATGGCGGGTGCGTGCTCGGCCGCCCACTGCGCGGCGAGCTGTTTGGGGTCGGCGAGCGCCGTCTCGAGGACCGTCAGTGCCGGCGCCGGTACCGTCGCGCCGAGTTCGGCCAGCAAGGCCTCCAGCGCGGCGGCGACGGCCGCTCGGTGGGGTTCGGCGGCGGCAATCGCGACCGGTATAGCGACGGTGCCGGCCAGCTCTCGGTGCCCGTACTGGTCCAGGAACACCTTCAGCAGCCCGGTGTATGTGCCCTTGTACGTGGGAGTGGCGGCGAAGAGCAGTCGGGCCTGCCGGACCACGGCGTGCGGATCGTCGATCACGGCGGTCGGCTGGGCCGGTCCGGGACCGAACGAGACGGCCGAGATCTCAGCGAGTTCCAGCACCCGTACCCCGAAAAGCGCGGGCCCCCCGGCTGCGGCCAGGGACGAGACGATGCTCGTGGCGGTCGCCTCGGCCAGTGTCCGGGTTCTCGACCCGGGACGTGGGTTGCCGATGAGCGCGACGACGTCGGACATGCGGACTCCTGAATGGATAAGTCAATTCGGACATGGCTGTTGCCGGTGGGGCTACGGAATCCTTTCGCCGGCCTCGACGGCTACCGGCAGCCGGTTCTCGGCGGGCGGCAGCGGGCAGGTGGCGAAATCGGTGTAGGCGCACGGCAGGTTCGTGGCGCGGTTGAAGTCCAGGATCACGGTGCCGTCGGCGGCCGGCGCGTCGACCTGCAACGAGCGGTTGGCGGCGTAGGTCGTCACCCCGGATGTGGCGTCGGTGAACAGGATCGTCAGCGTGCCGGGGCGGTGGCCGTCGAACGCAGTCAGGCTCAGCGGCTGTCCATCGATGTCGAACTCGATGCGACCGGGCGCTTCGTACACGTGCCGCAACTCCTCGACGACCGACCCGACCGTGGTCGGCCGGGGTTGCGCGAACGGCACGTACCGTCCGGGCACCGCCCACCGGGGGTCTGGTGGAAATGCCGGGGTGCCCCGGTAGTTCAGGCGGGTCGCGTACTCCGGGTGGCGGGGCCGGACGATGTGGTGGCCGCCGCGCCTGGCGACCTCGATGACCGCGTCGCCGGCCACGGCGTTGACGCCCCCGCGTTCGGGAATGACCCCGAAGGCGTACCGGCCGCGAACCGTCGCGCCGCCTACCGCCAGTTCCTCGCCGTCGGCCAGCTCCACCACGACCCCGTCCGGGCCGGCGCTCCACGCGCCCGGCGCGTCCACGAACCTTTCCGGACTCCCGGACAGGAAGTGCAGGCCGGTGATGGCCAGGAAACCGTGCCGGTCCGCGCGGACCGTCTCGTGCCACCGGTGCCAGTTGTCCCAGTCCCGCCGGAACGCCTCGAGATCCACCGTATTCTGAATGCTCATCTCAGACTCCTCGACTCCTACACTCACGCGGCGCGTAGCGGATTGACGGTGCCCCCGAGCCGGGGGTACCCGCTGGCGTGGAACACCAGCGGTGAAACCAGCGGGTTCGCGTCCAGGTCGTGCACCCGCAACAGCACGATGTCGTGGTCGCCGGCCGGGATCACCTGGTCGATGCTGCAGTCCAGCCAGGCGCTGCAATCCTCGAACAGCACACCACCGCCGGTGAGGATCCGCCACCGCGCGCCGGCGAACCGGTCCACGCCGCGCGCGCTGAGTTGGCGGGACAACCACTCCTGATGTTCGCCGAGCACGCTGACCCCGAGCCGGGTCGCGCGGCGCAGCACCGGCCAGGTGGTCGATGCGCGTGCCAGGCAGACGGAGACCATGGGCGGGTTCAGCGACACCGAGGTGAACGAGTTGGCCGCCAATCCGACCGGTGCCTGATCGACGACAGCGGCGATGGCGGTCACGCCGGTGGGGAACGCGCCGAACACCCGGCGCAGATGTTCCGGTTCGAGGGTCATGCGGGATTCCTCTCGACGGCCAGGGGGAGCGCCCGGCCGCCGGGGATGGCGGCGAGCAGGTCGCGCGTGTACGGGTGGGTGGCGCGCTGGAAGATGTCGGCGGTGGTGCCGACCTCCACCACGCGTCCGGCGCGCATGACCGCGACGCGGTGGGCGATCTGCTGGACCACGGCGAGGTCGTGGGAGATGAACAGGTACGCCACGTCGCTGTCGGCCTGCAGCTGGGCGAGCAGCTCCAGCACCTGCGCCTGCACCGAGACGTCGAGCGCGGACACCGGCTCGTCGCACACCACCAGATCCGGCGACAGGGCCAGGGTGCGGGCGATGGCGACCCGCTGACGCTGACCGCCGGACAGTTCGGCCGGGCGGCGGTGCAGCGTCGAGGCGGGCAGCGCGACCCGGTCGAGCAGCTCTCGGGCTCGATGGCGGCGGCTGGCGCGGTCGCCGTCGCGGAAGGCCCGTAGCGGCTCTGTGATGATTTCGGCGACGGAGAAACGGGGGTCCAGCGAGGCGTACGGGTTCTGATAGATCATCTGCGCGCGGCGGCGCAGGGTGCGCAGTGCCGCGCCCTTCGCGTGCGTCACCTCCGCGCCGTTGAACACGATCGTTCCGGCGGTCGGGGTGGTCAGCCGCAGGATCAGCCGGCCGGTAGTCGACTTCCCTGACCCCGACTCGCCGACCAGGGCGAGAGTCTGGCCGCGATCGATGGACAGGTCCACGCTGTCGACGGCGCGCACCGAGTGCGGGCCGGCCCCGACCCGGGGCAGCGGGAACTCCTTGACCAGACCCGACACCGACACCAGCGGTCGCTCGCCGGCGCTGGCCGGTTCGCGGCGTGGCGCTGCGGTCGCGGTGCCTCGGCGCAGCGCAAGGCTCGGCGCGCTGGCGAGCAGCCGGCGGGTGTACGCGGTGGAGGGATGGCTGAGCAGTTCGGCGGCCGGGCCGGCCTCCACGATGCGACCGCGGGACATCACCGCGATCCGCCCGGCACGGTCCGCCGCCACCGCCAGGTCGTGAGTGACCAGCAACAGTGCGGTGCCCAGCTGCCGGGTCAAGGACTCCAGGTGGTCGAGGATCACGCGTTGCACCGTCACGTCAAGGGAGCTGGTTGGCTCATCGGCGACGATGAGCTTGGGCCGGCCGGCGATCGCGATGGCGATCAGCGCCCGCTGGCGCATGCCGCCGGACAACTCGTGGGGGTACTGCCGGGCTCTGGTCGCCGGTTGGGGCAGCCCGGCCGCGTCCAGCAGATCCACCGCGTCGAGGGCGGCCTTGCGCCGGTCGGCCAGGCCGTGCAGGCGCAGCACCTCGGCCACCTGTTCGCCGACGCGTTTGACGGGATTGAGCGAGACGGTCGGGTCCTGGGGCACGAGTCCGACCTTGACGCCGCGGATCCCGCGCAGCCGCCGTTCGGACAGGCCGGTGAGCTGCTGCCCGGCGAGCCGGATGGTGCCGCCCTCGACCTGCCCATTGGCCGGCAGCAGCCCGACGATCGCGTGCGCCACAGTGCTCTTCCCGGAACCGGACTCGCCGACCAGTGCCACCACCTCACCCCGGTGCACCGTCAGGTCGGCACCGTCCAAGGCGGGCACGAGCCCGGACCGGATGTGGTAGCTGACCCTCAGACCTTCGATGGCCAGCAGCGGCTGGTCGCTCATCGCTGCTTCGCCCACTCGCCGTCCAGGGCCCGGGCGATGCGGTTGGTGGCCAGCACCGTGA
The DNA here is from genome assembly GCF_016862975.1 of Rugosimonospora africana. Lineage (GTDB taxonomy): Bacteria > Actinomycetota > Actinomycetes > Mycobacteriales > Micromonosporaceae > Rugosimonospora > Rugosimonospora africana. Next base: position 14,445 of record NZ_BONZ01000090.1, on the reverse strand, counting down.
CGGCCACGGCCAGCCCCGGCAGGGTCGACAGCCACCAGGCGTTGGCGAGGTAGTTGCGGCCGCTGGAGATGAGCGTCCCCCATTCCGGTGCCGGCGGCGCCGCGCCGTAGCCGAGGAAGCTCAACGAGGAGACGGCGAGGATGGCGGTACCGAAGTCGAGCGTCGCCAGTACCATGACCGGGCCGATGGCGTTGGGCAGCACGTGCCGCAGCAGGATCGAGTACCAGCGGCATCCCGACGACCGTGCCGCCTCCACGTACGCCATGGTCCGCACGCGTAGGACGTCGGCGCGCATGATCCGGGCGAAGACGGCGACACTCGCGACGCCGACCGCGACCGCCACCTTGACCGTGCCGTACCCGAGCGCGGTCACCAGCGCCAGCGACAGAAACAGCGCGGGGATGGCCAGTAGCACGTCGACCAGACGCATCAGGCCCTCCTCGACCCACCGTCCCACGAACCCGGCGGTCAGCCCGATCGCACCGCCGACCACGAACGCGACAGCGACCGCGATCAGCGTCGCCTTCAGCGACAGCTCGGCCCCGTAGACCACCCGGGTGAACAGGTCGCGTCCCAGTTCGTCGGTGCCGAACCAGTGGTGCGGACCGGGCGGCGCGAACCGGTCCGCCGGTATCCCCAGCAACGGATCGCGCGCGGTGAACAGGCTGGGCCGGAACGCGGCCAGCACCACCAGGACGACCACGAGCACGGACAGCACCAGTCCTGGACGACGCGAGAAGAACCTCGCCAGTCGGCGCTGGCGGTACCACCGGGCGGCGGGTACGTCGGGTTCGGGCTGGGCCAACGACGGATCGACCGGCTCCACGGTCAGGTCGAGCAGGCTCATGCCGGCGTCCTCCGGTCGGTAGCGACCACGATGCGCGGGTCGAGCAGCGGGTAGATCAGGTCGACGACGAGATTGGCCAGGATGAAGGCGGTGGCGCCGAGCACTACCACGCCCTGGACGACCGGGATGTCCTGAACGGTGACCGCGCCGACGGTGGCGCGGCCGATGCCGTTGCGGGAGAACACCGACTCGACCACCACCGAGCCGGCCAGCAGGTTGCCGACCACCAGACCGAGCATGGTCAGCGCCGGCAGACCCGCGTTGCGCAGTGCGTGTCCGATGTGGACGCGCAGTGGGCCGGCGCCCTTGGCCCGCGCAGTCTGGATGTAGGGTTCGTCCAGCGTGGTGGAGAGGCTCTTGGCCAGCACCTGGGCCAGTTGAGCCCCGGTGGGTACGGCCAGCGTCACGGCCGGCAGTACCAGCCCGCGCAGGCCGTCGTTGCCGAACGCGGGAAACAGGTGCACCCGGAACGACAACAGCTGCACGAGCATCAGGCCGATCCAGAAGGTCGGCAGGGAGACGCCGAGCCCGGGCAGCGACATCAGCAGCTGCCGCAGGAAGCGGTGACGCGGGTAGGTGGCGAGCACCGCGAGGCCGGTACCGAATAGCACGGCCAGTACAGCCGCGGCGGCGGTCAGGGCGAGTGTCTGCGGCAGCGCCTCGGCGATCGTCGCGGTGACCGGGCGGCCGGTGGCCACCGAGTTGCCGAAGTCACCCCGTACCGCTCGGCCCAGATACTCCACGTACTGCAGGATCAGCGGTTTGTCGAAGCCGTACTCCTTCTTCAGCGCGGCGAGTTGGGTCGGGTCAACCGGTGCCTGATCGAGTCCGGCGCCGGCCATCGCGGAGACCGGGTCGCCGGGCAGGGCGTCAAGGATCAGGAACGTCGCGGTGTAGGCGGCCCACAGCACCGCCACCGCCTGCCCCAATCGCCGCAACAGGTAACGCCGCACCCTCCGCTCTCCTTCCTCTCGGCGTACCGGATCTCGTGGTCAGCTCTTCCACGTGTCGTGCAGCTGGATCCGGCTGGATGCCTCGAAGCCGAGGTCGCGCACATCCCTGGCCACGCCGAGTTCGGTGGTCAGTTCCACCACCGGGATCGCGTAGGCGTTCTGCGCGATGAGTTGCTGCGCCTGGGTGACGAGCTGCTGCCGTTTGACGGTGTCGGCCGTGGCGGCCTGATCGTCCAGGACCGCGTCGAGGGTGCTGGCCGGCAGCCGGTAGGTGTTGGCCAGCCGGGTGGAGTACAGCGTGCGCAGGATGTCGGGGTCGGCGCGGGTCAGGTTCCCCCACAGCACATCGAAGTCCCCGGACTGCTGCACCTGGGTGACCTGCGCGATGGGCAGCTCCCGCAGCGTGATCTCGACGCCGACCGCCTTGAGTTGCTGCTGGATCAGCTCGAGGGAGGGCTGGTTGGTGGCCGCGTTGGCGAACCAGTCCACGGTCAGCGTGAGCCGGCTGCCGTCCTTGACCCGGATGCCGTCGTCGCCCGGACGCCAGCCGTCGCCGTCTAGAGCGGACTTCGCCTCGGTCGCGTCGAACCGCACCTGCGCGCTCAGATTGGTGTAGTAGGGCGTGGTGCTGGCCAGGATGCTCGTGGCCGGCTTGCTCGTGGTGGGGAACACCGTGTCGGCGATCTGCCGCCGGTCGATGGCCAGCAGGATCGCCCGGCGTACCGCCGGATCCCGCAGCAGCGGCCGGGAGTTGTTGAGTCCGAGGTTGAAGACCACCCCCGGGTTCGCCCGTGCCTGCAGGTGCACGCCACTGCCCTTCAGCGCGCTCTCGTCGGCCAGGCCGACCGAGCCGATCGCGTCGACCTGCCCGGACTGGAGGCTGCCGCTGCGTACCCCGGACTCGGGTATGACGGTGAACACTACGGTGTCGAGGTACGCCTCGCCGGTCTTCTTCCACAACGACGAGCCCCACTCATACCCGGAGCGCCGTTGCAGGGTGATGGACTGGTTGGCCACGTACTTGCTCAGCACGAACGGGCCGGAGCCGACCACGCCTTCGGCGCACCGCTGATCGGGGGTCTTACGCAGGCTCGACTCGGACACCAGCCCGAGGCTGAACGTCGACGTGGCCTGTAGGAACTGGGCGTTGGGCCGGTGGAACCTGACCGCCGCGGTGAGCTCGTCCACCACCGTGGTACCGGCGTATCCGCTCAGGTATCCGATGGCCAGCGTGGCCTTGGCGCCGAGCTTGAGGGCGGCGTCGAAGTTGTCCTTGACGGCCTGCGCGTTGACCGGGGTGCCGTCGCTGAACGTCACACCGGGGCGCAGGTGGAACGTGAAGGTCGTGGCGTCCGGACTGATGTCCCAGCTGCTCGCGAGCCACGGCACCACCTTCCCGGTGGCCGGGTCCTGGTCGGTCAGGGAGTCGACGATCTGGCGTAGCGAGTAGATGGTGTCGTTGCTGCCGACCTGCTGCGGATCGACGCACCCCGCGTCGGAGCCGACGGCGAAGGTCAGCGTGCCGCCGGACCGGGGCGCGGCAGCGCCGGCAGAGGCCGGGCCGGGGCCGGAGTCGCACGCGGCGAGCAGCAGGAGCGCGGAGGCGGTGACGACCGCCCGCGTCCACATCGCCGGTCGGGTGGGCAGTTGTCGACGGTAAGGTCTGTGGCTCACGGGCGCGATCTCCTGTCGGAAGTCACGGAGAATGACGTCTGATCGGGGCAGCTCGGCTCGGGACCGCGGGTAGGCCGAGCCAGAAGGACGCCGTGTGGCACGGTCTGCCGGTAGTGCGCCACCCATGCGGGCCGGCGCCGTCAACCGTCTACTTTGGAGTGTCTACCGCGGACAGAGGGCGCTGGTGACGCGCTGCAGATCGATGTGGCGCCGGGAGAAGGTCAGCAGCGGGTGTGTCACAGTGCTCCTCCCGCTCGCGTCGAGACTTCCATCGGAACGTGTCCGCACCCAGGCTAGAGCGATCCTCGTGTAACCGTCAATCCCTATGGGGTAGATAGGCAATCTCGGGTGATGAGGTTGCTCTCTCGCCTACGTGAACGCTTGACGTCCAGCCGACCAATCCGATAGGGATTGAATGGTATCCGGCTATCGGAGTACGGTACGCCGGACAGGCGGGTCCCTTACACAGATGCGGAGCCCGGCATGCCCGACCAGTCACCCCCTCTCCACCTCGCCGCCGCGCTGGACGGTGCCGGCTGGCACCCCGCCGCCTGGCGGGAGCCGGACGCCCGGCCGGCCCGGCTGTTGACCGCCGCTTACTGGGCCGACCTGGTGGCCGAGGCCGAGCGCGGCATGCTCGACCTGGTGACCATCGAGGACTCGCTGAGCCTGCAATCCGAGGTCTTCGACGGCCCGGACGGGCGCGTGGACCGGGTACGGGGGCGGCTCGACGCGCTGCTCATCGCCGCCCGGATCGCACCGCTGTCCAGCCACATCGGTCTGCTGCCCATCGCCGTTGTCACGCACACCGAGCCGTTCCACCTGTCCAAGGCGATTGCCACGCTGGACTACGTGTCCGGTGGACGCGCCGGCGTGCAGGTGCGCGTGTCCGGGCGCCGCGACGAGTGGGCGCACTTCGGCCGCCGGGTCCCGCCCGAGATGCACCCGGACAACCTCGACGAGCCGGCGTCGCGGCTGGCCATCACCGACCGGTTCGACGAGGCGGCCGACTACGTCGAAGTGCTGCGGCGGCTGTGGGACAGTTGGGAAGACGACGCGGAGATCCGCGACGCGGCGACCGGCCGGTTCATCGACCGTGACCGGCTGCACTACATCGACTTCACCGGCCGCTGGTTCAGCGTCAGGGGACCGTCGATCACACCACGGCCGCCTCAGGGACAGCCCATTGTCGCGGCCCTGGCACACCGGGCCGAGCCGTACCGGTTGGCCGCTCGCGCCGCCGACATCGCGTTCGTCACGCCGCACAGCGTGGCCGACGCCCGGTGGATCATCGACGAGATCCGGCGGGCGGAGGCCGATGCCGGTCGCGGCGGCGAGCCGGTGCGCGTTGTCGCCGACCTCGTCGTGTTTCTCGACGAGACCACGACCGCAGCGCAGGACCGCAAGGACCGGCTGGACGAGCTGGCCGGGGCCGGCTACGCCAGCGACGCCGCGATTTTCACCGGTACTCCGGCGCAACTGGCCGACCTGATCGGGGACTGGCGGGCCGTGGGCCTGGCTGGTTTCCGGCTACGGCCGGCCGTATTGCCGCACGACCTCGCCCAGATCACCCGTGGGCTGGTGCCGGAACTCCAGCGCCGCGGCGCGTTTCGCTCGGCGTACCACGGTGACACCCTGCGCACTCGCCTCGGCCTGCCGCGCCCGGCCAGCCGGTACGCGAGCGTGTGAAGGAGAGGCATGAGATGAGCAGACCGCTGAAGCAGATCCACCTCGCGGCACACTTCCCGGGCGTCAACAACACCACGGTCTGGAGCGATCCCCGCGCCGGCAGCCACATCGAGTTCGCGTCCTTCGTTCACTTCGCTCGCACCGCGGAGCGGGCGAAGTTCGATTTCCTGTTCCTCGCCGAGGGACTGCGGCTGCGGGAGCAGAACGGGCTCATCTACGACCTGGACGTGGTCGGACGGCCGGACACGTTCACGGTGCTGGCCGCACTCGCCGCGGTCACTGACCGGCTCGGGCTGGCCGGCACCATCAACTCCACCTTCAACGAGCCCTACGAGGTGGCCCGCCAGTTCGCCAGCCTCGACCACCTCTCGGCCGGCCGGTCCGCTTGGAACGTGGTCACCTCCTGGGACGCGTTCACGGGCGAGAACTTCCGGCGCGGCGGGTACCTGCCGCAGCACGAGCGGTACCTGCGGGCACGCAACTTCCTGGAGGCGGCGTGGACGCTGTTCGACTCCTGGCGGGGCGACGAAATCCTGGCGGACAAGGAATCCGGAGCCTTCCTACGCGACCCGTACCCAGGTGCCTTCCGCCACCGCGACGCGCACTTCGACATCGCCGGGCACTTCACCGTGCCGCGCGCCCCGCAAGGCAGGCCGGTCATCTTCCAGGCCGGCGACTCCGAGGAGGGGCGAGAGTTCGCCGCCTCATCGGCCGACGCCATCTTCAGCCGCCACGGGACCCTCGCTGAAGGCAGGACTTTCTACGCCGACGTCAAGCGGCGCCTGCCCGGCTACGGCCGGCGCCCGGAGGATCTGCTGATCCTGCCGGCCGCGACGTTCGTGCTCGGCGACACCGACGAGCAGGCGCGGGAAGTCGCTCACGAGGTGCGGCGCCAGCAGGTCAGCGGGCAGACCGCGATCCGGTTCCTGGAGCAGGTGTGGAACCGGGACCTGTCCGGCTACGACCCGGACGGCCCACTGCCTGACATCGACCCCGACCTCGGTGAACACACGGTCGCCCGGGGCCGGGCCAGTGTACGGATGCACCGCGACCCGCAGGCCACCGCGCGGGAGTGGCGAGAACGAGCCGCCGCCGGCGAGTTGTCGATCCGCGAACTGATCATCGAGATCACCGGCCGGCAGAACTTCGTCGGCTCACCGGCGACCGTGGCGGCGGCCATCAACGACCTCGTCCAGGCCGACGCCAGCGACGGTTTCATCCTGGTACCGCACATCACGCCCGGCGGGCTGGAGGAGTTCGCCGACACGGTGGTGCCGCTGCTGCAGGAGCGCGGCGTGTTCCGCTCCGAGTACCAGGGGACCACGCTGCGCGAGCACCTCGGGCTCGGCCGGCCGCAGCCGCTGCAGCGTGAGCTACAGGGGGCGTCATGAGATTTCTGCTCATCACGCTGATCGTGCACGCACCCGATCCGGGTCACCGGCGCTCAAAAGTCCACCGCGGACCGGTTCCGGGAGGTGCTCGATAACGCGGTGCTGGCCGAGGAGCTGGGATTCGACGGGTTCGGCGTGGGGGAGCGGCATGAGCGGCCCTTCATCTCCTCCTCGCCGCCCGTTGTGCTCAGTCACATCGCCGCGCTGACGCACAGGATCCGGCTGTTCACCGCGGTCACCACACTGAGCCTGCTCGATCCGGTCCGGGCTTATGAGGACTACGCCACCCTCGACCACCTCTCCGGCGGCCGGCTGGAACTCATCATCGGCAAGGGCAACGGGGCCGGCCAGCGTGAGCTGTTCCACGTCACACCGGCGGACCAGTGGCAGCGCAACGCGGAGAGCTACGAGATCTTCCGGGAGATCTGGCGCAGCGAGCGGATCACGGCCACGCCGCGTTTCCGCCCGCCGCTGGCCGACGCCGAGGTGTGGCCGCGCCCGCTGCAGCAGCCGATCCGGGTCTGGCACGGCAGCGCCACCAGCAAGGAATCCGTCGACCTCGCGGCCCGCCACGGCGACCCGCTGTTCTCGGCCAACGTCACCAACCCGATCGAGCCCTACGCCGAACTCGTCCGCTACTACCGCAGGCGGTGGACGGACTACGGACACGACCCGGCCGCGATCGCGGTCGGCGCCGGTAGCGCCGGCTACTACGCCGCGCGCCGTTCCCAGGACGCCATCGAGGCGTACCGGCCGGTGTTCGCCGGACAGCTCGCCTTCCAGCGGCGGCTCGGCGTGACGCCGGTGTTTCCCACCCTGGAGGATTTCGTCGCGCGCAGCTCCGCACTGATCGGCAGCCCGCAGCAGATCATCGACAAGGTGCACCGCTACCACGACCAGTTCGGGCACAGCGTGCTGCACCTGCACGCCGACGCCGGAGGTCTCACCGACGCCCAGCACCGCGAGTCGCTGGAGCTGTTCCAGTCCGACATCGCACCGTCGCTGCGTCGCGACATCCCGGATCCGCCCTGGGACTGGGCGGCCGTGGTCGCCAACCGATCTGGGTCGTCGCCCGGCGCCCCTCGCGCCGAGCCGGACCGGCCAGAGCAGCCGGCCCCGGCCAGATAGGAGCCATCATGGTGACCACGCCGCTGGCCGTGCTGGACCTCGTACCCATCTCCTCGGGCTCCACCGCCGCAGCGGCGCTGCGCAACAGTACCGACCTCGCCCGGCGGGCCGAGGTGTTCGGCTACACCCGGTACTGGTTCGCCGAACACCATCTCAACCCGGGGGTGGCCGGCACGTCACCGGCGGTACTGCTGGCGCTGACCGCGGCCGCGACGTCGAGCATCCGGCTCGGTTCGGGCGCGTTGCAGATGGGCCACCGCACGGCGCTGTCCGCCGTGGAGGAGTTCGGGCTGATCGACGCGCTGCACCCGGGCAGGCTCGACCTCGGGCTGGGGCGCTCCGGCGGGAAACCACCGGGGGACCGGCAGCCGGCGCTGGTCGGCGGCGAAGCTGTGGTGGACGGCCGGTCGACGAACGGACTGCGGATCCCTCCGCGTTTCTCCTTCGGCCACCTGCTCGACTCGCCCCGCTTCGCTATGCAGAGACGACTGCTGATGCCGCCGCAGTCGCAGCCGCAGAACTACGCCGAGCAGGTCGCCGACGTGCTGGCCCTGCTCGCCGGTACCTACCGGTCGGTGGAGGGCGAACAAGCGCACGCTGTACCGGGAGAGGGCGGCCGGATCCAGGTGTGGATCCTGGGCAGCAGCGGCGGGGAGAGCGCCGAGGTGGCCGGCGCCAACGGATTGCGGTTCGCGGCCAACTACCACGTGAGCCCGGCGACCGTGCTGGAGGCGACCGCCGGGTACCGGGCCGCGTTCCGGCCGTCGCCGGAGCTGGACCGGCCCTACGTGAGCGTCTCGGCGGACGTCGTGGTCGCCGAGACGGAGACCGCCGCGCGAGAGCTGGCCGCCGGGTACGGGCCGTGGGTGCGCAGCATCCGCACCGGAGAGGGCGCCATCGCGTTCCCGACCCCGGCACAGGCACGCGCGCTTGCCTGGACCGATGCCGACCGGGCGCTGGTCGCCGATCGGGTGGAGACCCAGTTTGTGGGTACCGCGGCGCAGGTCGCCGACCAGCTGGAGCTGTTGCGCGACGCGGCCGGCGCGGACGAGCTGATCCTGACCACGATCACGCACGACCACGCGGACCGGGTCCGTTCCTACGAACTGATCGCGAAGGAGTGGCGGAGGCGGGGGTTCCTGCCGTCCCCGACGGATGAGGAGGCACGCGATGGGGCGCACGAGCACGGTGGTGGTGGGCGGAGGCTGTAGCGGGGTCCTGGCGGCGGTGCAACTGCTGCGCCACGGCACCGGCCGGGTGACGATGGTGGAACCCGACACGACTCTCGGCGCGGGGGTGGCCTACCGCACGCCGGTGGCCGCGCACGTGCTCAATTCCAGGGCCGCCACAATGAGCGGCGATCCCGAGGATCCGGACGACTTCCTGGCCTGGACGCGCCGGCGGGGAATCCCGCTGCGCGCGGCCGGATTCGCTGTCCGCCGTGACTACGGCCGCTACCTGCATGACCTGCTGGACGCCGCGGCGGTCGACAACCCCGGCCGGTTCACCCACGTGCGTGCCCGGGTCACCGGGCTGGGCTTGGGCGCAGGCATTCAGATCCTCACCGACGGGGGTACCGCACTGCGGGCCGACCGGGTGGTGCTCGCGATCGGGCACACGTCACCGAGCCAGCCGCACCAGCTTTCTGACTCCGCGGCGGGCCACCCCGGCTACGTGCCGGATCCGTGGCGGCCGGGAGCGCTCGACGCCATCCCGCTCGAGCGGCCCGTCCTGCTGCTGGGTACGGGCCTGACCGCCGTGGACGTGGCCCTGGCACTGCAGATCCGGGGCATGCGCGCGCCAATCCACGCGATCTCCCGGCACGGACTGCTGCCGCTGGTACACACCGCCGAGCCCACCACAGCGCCGATCGGCCTGCCGCCGACCGCCGACTCCCTCGCGGCGGTCATCCGCCAACTCCGTCAGACCGCCCGCCGCGCCGCGGACTGGCGCGACATCGTCGACGGCACCCGTCCAACCGTCAACGCGTTGTGGGCCGGGCTCAGCCTGGAGGATCGTCGCCGTTTCCTGCGCCATGCCTGCCGGTACTGGGAGATTCACCGGCACCGGATGGCACCCTCGGTCGCGGTCGTGGTCCGGGGCATGCTGGCTGACGGCGCCCTGCGGGTACAGGCCGCGACCCTGTCCACCGTGACGGCCGAGGCCGAGCAGTTGCTCGTCGAGGCTCGGTCGGGCACCCGCTGGCGGGTCGGCACCGTCGTCAACTGCACCGGGCGGGGCAGCGCCGCACGGTCGGCACTGGGCCGCCGGCTCCTGGCTGACGGGCTGGCCCGGCCCGACCCGCTCGGTGTGGGCGTCGATGTCGATGCCGACGGCCGTCTCGTGTCCGCTGCCGGGCGCGGCCACGACCGGATCCTGGTGATCGGGGCGCTGCGGCGCGGTCAGTGGTGGGAGACGGACGCCGTACCCGAGATCCGGGCGCAAGCCCGCGGGCTGCTGCGCGTCGCGGCCCCGCATCCGCGCATCGCAGCCTGAGCCGCGGGGCGGTCCCTGACGCGCTACCAGGATGCGGTGACCTCCTCGGTGCGCAGCTCGTGGGCGCCATCGGCGCGGGTCATCTCGTAGTACAGCCGGTACCGGTCGCCACCCAACGGGAGCGCGTCCAGGTACCGCAGACCGCCCGGTGGATGGGGTGAGGTCAGCGGCTGATCGGAGCCGGCGACCAGCGGCGAGAACAGGTCGTCCAATCCTCGGCTGCCGAATGCCCAGCCGGTGCGCTCCTCCCAGTTTTCGCCGGCGGTGGCCCGCCCGTCGTATGCGGCCACCAGCCGGTCGCCACCGGTCAGAACGGTGCTGATCCGCACGCCGCGCGCGTCCCAGTGCCCGGCTCGTCCGGCCAGTACCTCGCCCACCCAGGTCCATTCGACGCCGTCCGGACTGGTCGCATACCAGGTGCTCATCCGGTCGGCGTGCTCGTCAGACTCCAGCGGATGGACGGAGGCCCACAGGTGCCACCGGCCGGCGTCGTAGCGCACCACCGGATCTTTGACGCCGAACCGGTCGTCACCCGGCAGCACGGTGCGGGCCGGCGCGTGCGCGAGGGCGGCCGGCTCGTCGGCCTCCAGCAGATCGACCCGCCAGTGTTTGGAACCCGGCGTCGCGACACTGACATAGAGTCGCCACCGGCCCTGCGGCGTGACTACCAGAGCCGGCCGTTCCAGAGAGGCCGCGCCGAAGCGATCCTTGCCGACCTCGGCGACGGCACGGAAGGCGACCCCGTCAGTGGACCGGGCGACGACATTGGCGTAACCGCGGCCGTGGCCGATCGGACGACGCAGGCGGTAGGCGAGAAAGAACTGACCGTCCACGCACACCGCGCTGGGCGCCCCGGCCCACGCGCCGGAACCGCCGTCGGGTGGCGCGACGACCAGGTCGGGCCCGAGCATCCGGGGAACCGGCAGGGCATCCAGCGTGACGGTCACCTCGCCACACCTCCTAATCTCTACGCATCCGATGGAATATCGGGGCTTATGGTAGCGGCCGGTCATCCGGGCCGCGTGCCGTTACCGCGGGTTGCGGCGTGCCGTTGCCGGACGCGCGGGTCAGGTTACGAACTCCGTTAACGCGCCGGCGTGCGCACGAGCCCGCACAGGTCGGCGACAGCGGTGCTGCCGGCCCGAGCCCGCACCACCCATCCAGTCGAGCGGTTCGGCAACAGAGTTTTAACATTAAATCCAATGCGGTCCGTTGCCTTTGAGTGCCTTCGACTGCGAGATTACTTTGGCACGCAAGGTTTTCACGTCTACGCGGTGCCGGGCGCACCACGCGGCGTGCCTCTGAACGCGGTGCGCGGCACCCCGCCGACGCGATGTTCATCGTGGCGCGGCGCCACTTCCGGCGTTCCAACGACACACGCAGGACAGCGGAGACCCATCCCCATCTCCGCGACGACAACGGCGCCGCTCAGGCGGATCGTGAAAGGCGATGTCGGCAGATGACCAGCAGCGAGAATTCAGGACTGTCCCGTCGAACGCTTCTCCGCACCACGGCAGCGGCTGGTGCCGCGGCAGCCGCGACCACGGTGATCCACCCGGGCGCCGCCCTGGCGACGCCCCCGGTACCCCCGACCCAGCCCGACCAGAGCCAGCCTCCCGTACCGGCGAAGAAGAAGGGATCGATCCCGACCCCGGCGCAGTACTTCGGAACACCGATCGGGACCGACGGCTTCCTGGCCACGTGGGACAAGATGGTGCCGTACTTCCAGCTGATCGGAGCCCGCAGCGACCGCGTCCGGTACGAGGAGATCGGCAAGACCACCCTGGGCTATCCGTATGTCCTGCTGACCATCAGCTCGCCGAAGAACCTGGCCAACCTCGACAAGCTCGTCGCCACGAACACCAGGCTGGCCGACCCGCGTGGCCTGTCGGAGGCCGAGGCGAAGAAGCTGGCCACCGAGGGCAAGCCGTTCTACTACGTGCAGGCCGGCATCCACTCCACCGAGGTCGGAAACTCCCAGGCCGCCATCGAGTGGGCCTATCGGCTGGCCACAGAGCAGTCTGACTACATCGAGAAGATTCTGGACAACCTCGTCATCCTCCTTCAGCCGTGCCAGAACCCGGACGGCATCGTGCTGGTCAACGACTACTTCGCCGCCACCGCTGGCACCAAGTACTCGCGCACCTACCCGGACCTGTACAACAAGTACAACGGCCACGACGACAACCGTGACTGGATCATGCTGACCCAGATCGAGAGCAAGTACAACGTCTCGATCCTGAACAAGTACCGGCCCCAGGTCTTCCAGGACTCGCACGGCGCCAGCACCGGCTCTCCCCGCCTGTTCACGCCGCCGTACCTGTCGCCGTATGACCCCAACATTGACACAATCCTGGTCCAGGAGACGGACACCGTCGGGCTGGCGATGCAGCGAGGCATGACCGCCGCCGGCATGAAGGGCAACGGCTGGGGCGCCGAGTACGACTACTGGTCCCCGTCCCGGCAGTACTGCGTGTACCACGGCTCGGCGCGCATCCTGACCGAGGCCGCCGCCGCGGCAAACCTCGCCTACCCACAGGTGAGCACCAAGCTGCTCGGGCAGCAGACGGTGGACATCAACTTCATCGAGCCCTATGACTCGAACACCTGGACGCTGCGCAACATCATCGACTGGGTCTCCCAAGCCTTCTACTCCGGCCTGGAGGCGGTCGCCTACGACACCTACAACTGGCTCTACAACTCCTACCGCGTCGGTCTCAAGGCGGTCACCCGCACCAGCCCGTTCGCCTTCGTCATCCCCTCCGGCCAGCGCGACCCGCAGGCGGTCCTTGACGCGTTGGAAATCTTCCACCTAGCCGCGGTAGAGATTCACCAGGCCCAGGCCGCCTTCACCGCGGGCGGCAAGCAGTATCCAGCGGGCTCATACGTCATCTACACGCAGCAGCCCTACGCCGGATTCGCCAAGACGCTGCTGGAAGTGCAGAACTACCCGCAACTACTGCAGTACCCCGGCGGCCCGCCGCAGCGGCCCTACGACACCACCGCGCAGACGCTGCCGATGCTGCTCGGCTTCGAGGCCGACACCATCACCGCATCCTTCTCGGCCAACACCAAGCTGCTCAGTTCGATCAAACCTCCGGCGGTCGCGATGCCGGTCACACCGCCGAGCACCGGAGCGTACGCCATCGGCCCGGAGTCCTACGGCGTCTTCCGGATCGTCGCCGCGCTGCAGAAGCAGAACATCCCCACGTTCCGCGCCGCCGCCCAGTTCACCGACGGCGGACGGACGTTCCCGGCCGGCACCCTCCTCGTCCCGCCGTCCTCCGCGGTCCGGCAACTGCTGACATCCCAATCGAAGGACACCGGGATCCCGGTCGCGACCCTCGGCTCCGTGCCGAGCGTGCCCGGCATCCAACTGAAGCCGGGTACGAGGATCGGGCTGGTCAAACCGCCGGACAACATGCCCTCGGGCTGGCTGATGTGGGTGTTCGACCAGTACGGCGTGAACTACTCCGTCGTCGTGGCCAGCGACTACGCCGACCTGGCTGGCAAGTACGACGCGATCATCCTGCCGGAGGGGGTCAGTCGCAACAGCATCGTCAACGGCCTCAGCGCGACCAACTACCCGCCCGACTGGGCCTGGGCGTTCGGCGTCGGCACCACCGGCTGGAACCAGCTGCACGACTTCGTCACGAGCGGCGGAACGCTGGTCACCTACGGCAGCGGGACCGCCACCGCCCAGACGCTTCTCGGCCTACCCATCACCTCGACGCTGCCCACCGGATCGTCCTCGGACTTCTACTGCCCGGGATCGCTGCTGAGCCAGGAATTCGACCCGAACAACCCGGCCGCCTGGGGCGTGCCCGCGAACAACCCGGTGTGGTTCGTGTCGGACGACGCGTACAGGTTGACCTCCACCACCACGTACCCAGTGGAGGTGGTGGCCAAGTACCCGGACAGCGGTGACCAGTTGCAGAGTGGCTGGCTGATCGGCGGCCAGTACCTCAACGGCGCCGTCAACGGCCTGTCCTGGACGGTCGGCAAGGGCTACGTGGTGACGTTCGGCAGCGAGATCGGGTTCCGCACCTGGAACCGCTCCGAGCAAAGGGTGCTGTTCAACGCCGCGTACTACGGGCCGTCGACCAAGCTCACCGCCGATCAGTTCCAGCGCTTGGGCAAGTAGGACCCCGCGTTGGGGGCGGATCGTTCCGTCCCCACCGCGCCGGACCCAGCCGCTATGTGAAGAGGGAGCCATCGCGATGACCGGACTACAGGACGTCGACGCCGCCGCCGTCCCAGCGACGGC
>NZ_BONZ01000089.1 GCF_016862975.1 Rugosimonospora africana | reverse complement strand
GGGCTCGCTTCGCCGGAATTCTCGGGGCTGTCCGGTCCGGTCATCTCGTGCACTCCACGTTCGTGCCAGGCGGGGCGGGATCGGCGACGATCCCGCCCCACGGTCCGGAGGTCTACTGGCCGAGCCGCTGGAACGCCTCGGGGGTGAGCTTCGTCGACGGGCCGTAGTACATGGCGTTGAACACCATCTTCTCCTCGCCCCGGTTCCAGGTGCGGAACCCGATCTCGCTGCCGAACGTCACGACGTAGCCCTTGCCGACGGTCCAGGACAGGCCGTTGACGGCGCCGTTGAGGTACTGGCCGCCGATCAGCCAACCGCTCTGGAGCTGGTCGCCGCTGTCCGGGTACTTGGCGACCACGTGCACCGGGTACGCCGTCGTGTCGGTGAGCTTGTACGCGCGGTCCTCGTTGAACCACACCGGATTGTGGGCGTCCATGCCCCAGGCGACCGGGTCGTCGGTGTCGATTTCCTGGCTCAGTAGGGAACCCGGGCAGTAGAACTGCGTCGAGTCGCTGGGCAGGATGGAGGTGATGGGCAGGTTGAACAGTTGCTGTGCGGTGCTGCTGGCGCTGCCGTACGCGACCAGGGTCCCGCCGCCGGTCACGTAGTCGTGCAGCTTCGTCCAGCCGTCGTTGCCCACCCCGAACGCCCAGCTCCAGTCCGGCGGGTAGTTGTTCGGGTTGAGCCCGTTGACGATGGAGTTCTTGCTCACTCCCTGCGGCATGACGATGGCGTCGAACTTGCCGGCCAGGTTGCCGTAGTCCTGCGCCTTCACGATGGCGTAGTCCACGCCGTACTGGTCGAACATCCACATCAGCCAGCCCGACGGCAGGTTGTTCGGCGGCTTGAGCAGGCCGATTTTGGTGCGGGGCTTGAGCTGGACACCGGCCACGCCCGGCACGGCGGCCAGCGCGGCGACCGGGATGCCGGTGTTCTTCGACTGGTTCTGCAGCACCTGCCGGGCGGCGTCGGTCGGCGGGACGAGGAACGTACCCACCGGGAACGTGCGGCCGCCGTCGGTGAACGAGGCCCCGGCCCGGAACGTGGGAATGTTCTGCTTCTGCAGCTTGGCGACGATCTGGAAGACGCCGTAGGACTCGGGACCGAACGCGTACGCGCCGCCGGACGGCGGTGCCGCCGGCATGGTGACCGCCGGCGGTTTGACCGCGGTCAGCAACTTGGTGCTCGCCGAGAACGAGCTGCCGATCGCGTCGGCCTGGAAACCCAGCAGCATCGGCAGGGTCTGTGCGGTCACGTCGTACGGGGTCTGCGGCGGGCCACCCGGGTACTCCAGCAGCAGCGGGTAGTCCTGCACCTCGAGCAGGGTCTTGGCGAAGCCGGCGTACGGCTGGTTGAGGTAGATGACGTACGACCCGGCCGGGTACTGCTTCCCGCCGGCGGCGAACGCCGCCTGCGCCTGCCGGATCTCGACCGCGCCGGTGTGGAAGATGTCGAGCGCGTCGCGCACCGCCTGCGGATCGCGCTGCCCGGCCGGGATGACGTACGCGTACGGGCTGGTGCGGTTCACCGCCTTGGCGCTGAGCCGGTAGAAGTTGTAGAGCCAGTTGTAGGTGTCGTAGGCGACCGCCTCGATGCCGGAGTAGAACGCCTGCGACACGTAGTCGACGATCTGCCGCAGCGTCCAGGTCTTCTGGTCGTACGGCTCGATGAAGTTGATGTCGGTCGTCTGCTGGCCGATCGGGGTGTCGCTCACCAGCGGGTACGCGAGGTTGCTGCAACTGGCCGCCTCGGTGAGGATGCGCACCGCCCCGTGGTAGACGCAGTACTGCCGGGACGGGGTCCAGTAGTCGTACTCGGCGCCCCAGCCGACGCCCTTCATCCCGGCGGCGGTCATGCCCCGCTGCATCGCCAGGCCGAGGGTGTCGGTCTGCTGCACGGTGATCGGGTCGATGTTGATGTCGTACGGCGACAGGTACGGCGGTGTGAACATCCGCGGCGCGCCGGAACCGGCCTGGTGCGAGTCCTGGAAGATCTGCGGGTGGTACTTGTTCTGGATCGACACGTTCAGGTGGCTCTCGACCTGGGTGAGCATGAACCAGTCACGGTTGTCGTCGTGCCCGCAGTACTTGTGGTACAGGTCCGGGTAGGTGCGCGAGTAGTTGGTGCCGGCGGTGGAGACGAAGTAGTCGTTGACCAGCACAAGCCCGTCCGGGTTCTGGCACGGCACCAGCAGGATGACGAGATTGTCCAGGATGCCGTCGATGTAGTCCGACTGCTCGGTGGCCAGCCGGTAGACCCATTCCACGGTCGCCTGCGAGTTGCCGACCTCGGTGGAGTGGATGCCCGCCTGCACGTAGTAGAAGGGCTTGCTGGTGCGGGCGATCTCCTGGGCGTCCGTCGGCGACAGTCCGCGCGGATCGGCCAGCTTGCTGTTCGCCGCGATGAGGTTGTCGAGGTTGGCCAGGTTCTTCGGCGAGCTGATGGTCAGCATCACGTACGGGTTTCCGAGCGTGGTCTTGCCGACCTCTTCGTAGATGAACCGGTTGCTCTTCGACGCGACCAGTTGGTAGTAGGGCACCATCTTGCCCCACGTCGCGAGGTTGCCGTCGGAGCCGATCCGGAATCCGAAATACTGCTCCGGGGTGGGGATCGAACCGGCCTTGGCGGCGGGCTGCGCCGGGAGGTCGGGCTTGGCCGCGTGCGCCGGTGCCGCGGCGGCGAGGCCAGGATGGATGACGGTGGTGGCGGCCGCCGCGGCACCGGCCGCGGCGGTGGTCCGAAGTAGCGTTCGACGGGACAGACCTGAACTCTCGCTGGTGGTCATCTGCCGACATCGCCTCCCACGTCCGTCTGACGACGGCCGTTGTCTGCCGCGGACCCGGGCAGATCTCCGCTGTCCGCGGGTGTCGTCGCGTGCTGAGTGGGCCGTGCGGGCGGCGCGACCGCGCGCCCTTGCGGTACCTCAGAACACCCCTCTCCAGCAATACGATCAGTCGACGACGCTCGATGCAACACTCTACTTTAGATTTAATGTTAAAAGACTGTTGCCGTTCGGATCCCTGGTCAGCGGGCCGGTGCGTCGTGTAGAAACGAGAGTTGCCGATATAACGATGGCTGCGGGGAGGCTTTCGCGGGAGTCGCCGGCCGATCCGGTGGGGTCCGATCCGGCGGGGTCCGTGACGGCGGGGTCCGTGACGGTCCCGTGGCTGGCGCCGCGCCAACCACGGGACCCCGCCGGTTACTTCACGCCGAACGCGTGGATGACGGTCTGGTCGACCGAGTTGCCCACCGAGTCGTGGGCGGTGGCACGGATCGACACGAACCGCGATCCGTTCGGTACGTGCAGGTGCGCGGTCCACGTACCGTTTTTGTTTCCACTCAGTGACACGTTCTGCCAGTGCGCGCCGTCGTCGTACGACACGCTCAGCCCGACGGCACCGACCGTGCCGGTGCCGGTGGCGCCGGGCAGGTGCACCGCGGACAGGGTGAGTGCCGGGTTGCGGTGCGCGGTCCCGTCCGTACCGACCTCGACGCCGTACTCCAGTTGCAGCAACGGAAGGACCGCCGTGGTGCCGGCCGCGGGCGCCTGGGAGCGGAAGGTCCACTCGGTCCGGGTCGACGCCGACAGCGGGCCGGCCGCCGGATCCTGTGCGGTCTGGACGTCGACCCGGTACGGCAGCCGCCCGCTGCCCGGCGCGCTCACCGTGGTGAACGTGCCGTTGCCTTGGCCGAGCAGGGTCGCGCCCTGGTAGACGGCGGTCGTCTGGGTGGCGAAGTCCAACGCCTCACCGACGTGGTCGCCGCCGCCCCAGCCCGGAATGTCGACGCTGATCGCATCGCCGGTCCGGGTGGGCGCCTTGTAGTTGTTGTTCAGGTGCGGGCGCTCGATCGGCGTGAAGAACTGTTCGCTGGTGACTGAGCCGGGCCGGTAGGTCTGCCGGTTGTCGATTTCGTACACGGTGGCGGCGTTGTACGCCTCCTGGCCCCACTGGTACCCGCTGCCGACTGACACCCAGTCGGTACGCTGCGCGGCCAGCGGCCGGTTGCTCAGCCCGCCGATGCCCCAGTCGGAGTACGACGGCCAGTCGAACCGGAACTCACCACCGGGCGCGGCCGGATCGGGCTCGTCGAAGCCGACCCGGATCGTCGCCAGGTTGCCGGAGTTCTCCTGCTGCACGAGGTTCTTCGGGATGCGGTTGTGGTCGGTCTCCATCAGGTCGTAGACGAAGTCGCTGACCGGCTGTGAGGAGACGGTCAACGTGACTGGGCCGCGCTGGAGCTGCGAGATGAGCTTCGCGCCCTCGTCCTCGCTGATCAGCGCGACCTCGATCGGGGTCGGCCGGGTGGGGTCGCGGGTGTACCGGCGCTGCTGGCGGTACACCTGGTCGTTGACCACCAGCAGCAGCTTGACGCCGGCCGCGGCGGCGGCGTCGGCCTGGGTCGCGTCGGGCACGTCCGCGTTGTGCCGCACCACCGCGACCTTGCCGCGGGCGTCGATGCCCGCGTAGTCGCTCGCCGCACCGTTGCCGGCGTACACGCTCGGGAGCTTCCAGAGCCCCTGTGGCAGCTGAGTGGTTCCGAGCTGGCGTACCAGGTCGTCGAAGTCGGTGCCGCCGCCGGCCACGTCGAGTACCGGCTGCTCCTTGCGCCACCGGGCGGCGAAGAAGAAGTCGCCGTGCCGGGTGGTCGTGCTGGTCGGCTGTGCCCAGAAGCTGTCGTAGTACACGCCGCCCTCGAGGTACGAGCGCCAGGAGACGCCGGGCAGCGAGCGGAAGTACTCCAGCCGGGTGTACGTGTCGGAGCTGGCCCGCGGGGTGACGGCCTGGACCCGGGTGACGGTGGACGCGTCGAGTGTCACCTGGGTGTCCTGGGTGAGGTCGATGTCCGGGTTGCCGAGAAGCGCGAGCCCCAGCGAGTCCGGGCCGTGGCTGCCCGGCACGTCCGCGAACATCATCGCCGAGTACACCGTCTGCGGGAGGAACAGGTCCGTGCGGCCGGTCTCGTCGACGTAGATGAACTGCGGGTTGTCCGGTGAGCCCTGCTGCAGCAGCTCCACGGTGCCCGACATCGGATTGCCCGCATGGTCCTTCAGCACCAGGCTCAGCGTGTGGTACGGCACCACCGTGCCCACCGCGACCGCGGTGCGCGCCAGGACCCGGCCGCCGTCCCCGGTCGCCACGATCCGGCCGGTGGCGTTCGTGCCGCTGGCAAGCTTCGCCGGGTCCACGGCCAGCGTGACGGTCGCGGTGCCACCAGCCGGGACGGTCACGCTGGCCGGCAGCGTGAACAGTCCGGCGGGGGCGGGTCCCGGATCGACCGCGAGGTTCAGCGTGACCGGCTGGGCGCCGGTGTTCGTGTACGTCACCGGTTTCGTGAGCGTGCCGGTCGCCGGCTTCTGAGCGGGGACGCCGAACGAGACGGTACCGGTGCCGAACACGCTCGCGTCCACCGCGGCGGCGGCGTCGACCCGGCCGTCGCCGGCCTGGTACGGGTCGTACCCCGGCGTCGGCGCGGACGTGCTGACCAGCGCGTCCTTGAGCTGCTGACCGGTCCACCCCGGATGTTTCGCGAGTAGCAGCGCGGCCGTGCCGGCGACGTGCGGCGTCGCCATCGACGTACCGCTCATCGTGGTGTAGTAGCCCTCGCCCTCGGACGAGTACTGCGACCGGGCGGCGAGCACGTCCACGCCCGGCGCCGTCAACTCCGGCTTGATGGCCTGGTCGGACAGCCGCGGTCCCTGGCTGGAGAAGCCGGCCAGCTGGTCGTTGCCGTCCACAGCGCCGACAGTCAGGGCGGCGTCGGCCGCGCCGGGCGCGCTGACGGTCGACGGTGCGCCCGAGTTGCCGGCCGCGACGACGAACAGCGCACCGGTCTGCGCGCTGAGCGTGTCGACCGCCTCGCTCACCGGGTCGGTGCCGTCGGTCGGGTCCAGCGAACCGAGGCTCATGCTGATGATCTTCGCGTGCTCGTCGACGGCGGCCCACTCCATGCCGGCGAGGATCCACGAGTCCTGGCCGCTGCCGTCGTCGCCGAGTACCTTGCCGATGTCGAGCCGGGCGCCCGGCGCGACGCCGCGCTCGGTGCCGCCCGACGCCGCGCCGGTGCCCGCGATGGTGGAGGCGACGTGGGTACCGTGGCCGGCCCGGTCCACGATGTCCGAGCCCGGTACGAACACGGACTCGTCCGCGATCTGCCCGGCGAGGTCGGGATGGCCCGCGTCGATGCCGGTGTCCAGGACGGCGACCGTCACGCCCTGCCCGGTGTCGCCGCCGGCCCAGACCCGGGGCGCGCCGATCTGCGCCGTGGTGTCGGCGAGGTCGGCCCTGACCCGGCCGTCCAGCCAGATCTTCGCGATGCCGGCGCCGAGGGCCGGACCGCCGTTGGCGGCCGGGGCGACAGCGGCCGTCGCGCCGTTCCCGCTCGCCGCGCCGGATGCCGTCGCCCCGGATGCCGTCGCGCTGGATGACGTCGCGCTGGATGACGTCGCGCTGGATGACGTCGCGCTGGATGACGTCGCCCCGGATGCCGTGGCGCCGGACGTCGTCGCGCTGGCCGCGGTCACCGCGGTCCAGAACTCGCCCGCCTTGTGCCGGTCCTCGGCCAGCGCGGCACCGTGCACCGTGCCCAGCGTGCGGACCCGTGCCGATCCGGCCGGCGCGGCCGGAGTCGCGCGCAGGCTCTGCGCGCCCGTGCTCCGGTAGCTGACGATCAGCGGCAGCGTGCCGGTGTGCGCGTCGTCGTACCCGTCCGAGACCAAGAGGCTCACGTCGAACAGGTCGCGGTCGAGCGAGCCGCCGGCGACGTACGGCAGCGCGGACCGCGGGTACACGTACAGGTCGCCGCCGGACTCGATGACGTGGACGGCGGCCGGGGTGCCGTCGGCGGCGCGTACCTCGACGGTGCCACCGGTGCCGGTCTGCCGGGTGGTGACGACGTCGCCGGTGATGAGGGTGACGGTGTGGGTTCCGGGCGGTGCCGCGGTCGTGGCGGCGGTCGTGACTGCGGTCGTCGCGGAGGCCGCGGGTGCGGGGTCGGCCGGCGCCGGGCTCGCGTGGGCGGGCGCCGTGGCGACCGTCGCGAGGAGGGCGGCGCTCACGGTGGTGAGCGCGACCCTGCGGGATCTGGACATGGGTGCCGTGTCCTCGTGGGCTCGTGGGCTTGCCTGACGACGTCAGGAGCGAGGATCGTAACCCGAGATGATCATTCTCTGATAGACGCGCGTGATGCTGCCTTCATCGCCGCGCGACCACCGTGACCCCCGCCGGCGGCACCCTGCGCCGGCGGGGGAGGGGTCGGTTCAGTGGATGGACACCGGTACGGCGACATCCTCCGGCTGCTGCTCGGCCTTCTCGATCCTGCGACGGGGAAGGAACAGGGCCGGGACGATGCAGAGCGCGATGAGGATCAACGCGATCAGGTACGTGTGCCCGAACGCCCCGGCGAGCGCGGACCTCCCCTGGGCGAGCAGGCTCGGTGCGACCTGCTTCACCGGTACCAGGCCCTGGGTGACCGCGCTGTATACCGTCGCGGCCGGGCTGTGCTGCACCTGGTTGGTCAGGATGACCGACATGACCGCGGTGCCGATCGAGCCGGCCGTCTGCTGGACGATGTTCATCATCGTCGAGCCTCGGGCGATCTGGTGATCGACCAGGCTGGCCAGGGCAGCCGACATGATCGGCATCATCGTCATGCCCATTCCCATGCCGAGCACGAACAGCGAGCCGAGCAGCAGCACGTACGACGAATCCGCGGTGACCTGCGTGAACGCGCCCATGCCGGCGGCGATCAGGACGATGCCGCCGAGTACCAGCTTGCCGGGGCCGATCTTGTCGGTGAGGCGGCCGGCCACCGGCATGGTGAGCATGGCGCCCAGGCCCTGCGGTGCGAGCAGCAGGCCGGCGTTCAGCGTGCTCTGCCCGCGCACCTGCAGGAAGTAGCTCGGGAACAGCAGCATGCTGCCCATGAACGCGACGGAGAACAGGGTCATCGTGATGACCGCGACGGCCAGGTTGCGGTTCGCGAACAGGCCCAGGTCGAGCAGCGGGTGGTCCTTGCGCAGGGCGTGCGCGACGAAACCGACGACCAGCGCCAGCCCGATGAGTGCCGGAATGAGCACCTTGGCGGCGGCGACCGTGCCGGCGCCCGGGATCGAGGACACGCCGTAGAGGAACAGGGCCAGGCCGGGGGACAGCAGCAGCATGCCGAGGAAGTCGAAGGACTCAGACGGGCGCGGCTGGTCCTTCGGCAGGATCCGCAGCGACGCGAGGAACGCCACGGCACCGATCGGTACGTTGATCAGGAAGATCCAGTGCCAGCTCGCGGTCTCGATGAGCCAGCCGCCGAGGATCGGGCCGCCGATCGGGCCGAGCAGCATCGGTACGCCGAGCACGGCCATCACCCGGCCGATGCGGTCGGGGCCGGCGGCCCGCGTCATGATCGTCATGCCGAGCGGCATCAGCATGCCGCCGCCGAGGCCCTGCAGGGTCCGGAACGCGATCAGCGGACCGATGTCCCAGGCGGCGCTGCACAGCGCGGAACCGGCCACGAACAGCGCGATCGACGTCAGGTACAGGCGCTTGGTGCCGAACCGGTCGGCGGCCCACCCGGTCACCGGAATGACCGTGGCCAGCGCCAGCGTGTACGCGGTCATCGTCCACGCGACGGTGGCGTAGCTCGCGTGGAACTCCCGCTGGAACGTGGGCAGCGCGACGCTGACCACGGTGACGTCGAGGATCGCCATGATGGCGCCGAGCACCACGACTCCGGCTACCTTGAGGACGCCGCGGTCCAGTTTGTCGGCCGTGGCGTCCGGCGTGGTGGTCATCGTCATGCGGATTGCTCCTCCGTACGGTGAAACGTCGCCGTGGGGTCGGCCGGACACCTCGTCGTGACGGCCGCGGGCATCCTATGCTGCCCATACCGGCCTCCATCACGCGACCGGTTTCGCTGCACGCGTATGACCGTAGCCGGTGACCGGGCGGACAAAGCCGCTCATGTCACGCGCCCGCGAGGTCAAATACCGGACCGTCGTAGTGATGCGTACGCGGATCGGCTGATGCACCTACGTCTGGTTGGCGGGCGGGAGATGGGGTAGGAGGCGATGGTGCGCATCGGCAACGTCGAGATCCGCCCGCTCGGGGGAGCGCCGGGCTGCCTGGTGATGATTCTCATCTCTCTCCTGCTGTCGGCCATCCTGACGCTCGGTCTCAACCTCCTGTTCCGCTGACGGCGCGGTTCCGCTGACGGCGCGTCGGCGTCAGGGAAGCATCAGGATCTCGTGCGGACGCGTGGTTTTTGCGTCAACGGAGCCGGCGACCGTTTCGGCGCGGCGGCACAATCGGTAGTTGTGACACTTGATAGTGAGTCGTTCGTACGAGGTGGGGATGGCGTCGCTCGTCGGGTACCCGGGCGGCGCGTGCCGGTCCCGGGCCGGGTGTTCACGACCTGGGCGCCCTCTGTGCCGGCGCACCCGAGGCCGGGCCAGCTGACCGTGGAGCGCGCCGTCCTGCTGTGCCCGGTGTGCGCCGAGCCACGCTCCGGACGGCGATGCCCACGCTGCGGCCACGACCTGTTGCCCCGCCAGCGGACCGGACCGTCCAGCCCCGGCGACGACGCGGGCGGCGTGCCCCTGCGCGCCGGATGGGTCGCCATCGCGCAGGCCGATCCGGACTACTACGAGAAGGCCACCACCACCGGCGACCTGGAGGCACCCCGGGTGCCGTTCCCCCGGGCCTGGCCGGCGCGGTACTTCGCCCTGAACGGCGAGCGCGCCTGGATCGGCCGGCGCGGCAGGAGCCGTACGCACCGGCCCGAGATCGACCTCGGCGGGTGGCCGGCGGATCCCGGGGTGGCCCGGCTGCACGCTCTGCTGCTGGCCGTTCCGACCGGCGGATGGGTGCTGATGGATCCGGGCTCGGCCAGCGGTACCACCGTCAACGACGATCCGACTCCGGTACCGGTGGACGCGCTGGTGCCGCTGGCCGCCGGGGACCGGATCCACCTCGGCGCGTGGACGACGATCGTCCTGCAGCGCTCCGGCGCCGACTGGTGACAGCCAACGGCTCCGGCCGGCGTCGGCTCATCGCGACGCCCGGCCGGAGCCGTAGCGACCTGGTGTGACGTGCCGCCGTCAGCCGGCGTCGATGCTCAGCCGGTCAGCGCCGTCCAGCCGGTAGCCGAGGCCGCGGACCGTGGTGATGAGCGGACCCCGGCCGTGCAGCTTGCGGCGCAGGCGCAGGACGTGGACGTCGACCGTGCGTTCCCCGCAGGTGGCTTCGTGCTGCCAGACCAGATCCAGCAACTGGGCCCGGGAGAAGACCTGACGCGGGTTCTCGGCGAGGAACAGCAGGAGGTCGTACTCGCGCCGGGTCAGCGTCATGGCCACCCCGTCGACCGACGCCGTGCGCCGGTCCGGGCATAGCACGAGTTCCGCCGCGGGCCGGGATGCGGCGGCCGGCGCGGGTACGGCCACGAGCGCGGGTGCGCCGATCCGCTGGGGTACGGCAAGCGCGCCGGTGTCGCCGTCGGCGATGGACGACAGCCACTCGGCAAGTGCGCGAGCGGTCTTCCTGGACTCCGGCCCGCCGTGGATCGCGATCGAGATCTCGACCACCGTCGTACCGTCCCCGGCTGCCCGCCTGCCGCCACCGACCGGACGCACGCGACGGGCACGGCGGGGCGGCAGAATAGTTGCCGGCAAGGACATTGAGGACTCCCCCTGATAGCAGCTGCGTGTGGACGCACGGTCAACAAACGGTTTCCAGTGAAGCCACCTCCCGGTGGTCGAGGCAAGGCCCACCGCGTCAAATCCGCGTAGATTTCTCCGCTGTGGCCGCGTTTTCCGCGCACCGCCCGGTGGATTCCCCTGATGTCAAAGGAATTCCGGGTTCGTCGTCGAGAATTCGTCAAGAATCGCACAGCATCTGGACGCGGATCCCGCCGCCGGACTTTAATCGTCAGCGAGGCCAGGAGTGTCCGGCTCCGCGGCGCGGCCGCCGAGATCCGGCCTGGCCGGCACCCCTGACGCTTGGAAAGAACCATGTCTGGCTCTGTGTCTCCCACCATCCTCGTCACCGGAGCGACGAGCGGCATCGGGTACGCGACCGCCCGGGACCTCCTCGACTTCGGCGCCACGGTCATCATTCACGGCCCGAACCACCAGTTGGTCAGCCGCGCCGCCGACCAACTGGTCGCCGGGGGCGCCGACGGGGATCGTGTCTACGCCGTCGCGGCCGACTTCGGCCGCCTCGCCGACGTGGCCGCGATGGCCCGGGAGGTGTCCGGCAGGTTCGACCGCCTCGATGTCCTGGTCAACAACGCGGGAGTCGCGGGGCCGAAGCGCCGTACCGTCACGCCGGACGGCTACGAGCTGACGTTCCAGGTCAACTACCTCGCCCCGTACCTGCTGACCCGCCTGCTCACGCCGCGGCTGCGCGCAGCCCGGGGGCGGATGGTCGCGGTCTCCTCCGGCCTGCACCGCACCGGCAGCATCGACTGGTCGGACCCGCAGCGCCGGAGGTTCTACGCGCCGCTGGCCGCGTACGCGCAGTCGAAGCTGACGCTGACCATGTTCGCCCGGGCGATGGCGTGGAACCAGGTCGACGTGACCGCGGTGAGCGTGCACCCGGGCATCGTCAAGACCGGCCTGCTGTCCATCTACAACCAGGTCGGCGGCCCGGTCGACGAGGCCGCCGCGGTGCTGGCACGGCTCTGCTGGCCCGAGGTCGAGGTGCTCAACGGCGCGTACTACGAGGGGTTGTCGCCGGCCACGCCGGCACCCCTGGTGGACACCGACAGCGCGGTCGAGCAGCTGTGGAAGCTCACCTATCAGATGCTCGGCCAGCACCGCTTCGTGCCGGCCCGGGCGGCGTGAGGAGCCCCGCCCCGGCCTCATGAGCCTCGGTCTGATGAGCCTCGGCCTGACGAGCGCCGGCCTGACCAGCGCCGGCCTGACCAGCGCCGGCCCGGGCGGCCCGACGGTCAGCCGCCCGGGTGTCGCGGCGCGTTCGCGGCCTCAGCCCCGGTGGCCGGGCGGCCGGCGCAGGCCGGAGAGGTCCACCGCGGCGACGCTGTTGCGGTCGGCGACCGTGTTGCCGAAGGCGAACTGCGGCCAGTAACCCAGGATCTCCTGGCGGCTGCGCTCGCTCCACTGCCGGGCGAGGTCGCCGCGCGACTTGTAGAAGTTCAGCGCGTAGCCGCCGGTGTACAGCCGCAGGATCGAAAACCCACCCGGGTACTCCTTGGCCGCCGCCACCTCCTGGTGCGTGACCCGGGGCGCGGACGGGCTGACCGTACGGTGGTTGCGGTGGGTGTGACCGGCGTGGTGCAGGAAGACGCCGGGAGTCTTGGCGTACCAGTCGAGGACCGTCGCCGCCTGGGTGGCGTCCAGTGCGTTGCTCGGGCTGCCGGGGAACGCCGAGTCCTGCACGACCAGCGGGTGGTGCCCGAACACCAGCGTCGGCTGGTCCCGGTGCCTGTTCAGGTCGGCCCGGAACCAGTCGAGCTGAGCCGGCGACATGCCGCCCGCGTCGCCGCCGCCGCCCGCCTTGTCGTACGTGTCCAGTCCGATGACGTGCAGGCCGGACAGGTCGCGGGAGAAGTAGGTCGGCTGGTCGCCGGGGAAGTACACGTCGTGGAAACAGTCGTTGCCCTGCCACTGGCCGACCCGGCAGGCGGCGTACGCGTCGCCGGTGTGCGCCCGGTCGTGGTTCCCGCGCGTGACGAAGTAGTCCTCGCGGTACCGGCCGAACCGGGACAGCAGCTGCCCCGCCCGGCTCAGGTCCGTGGGTACCGCCTCGGCGGAGATGTCGCCCGCGGCCAGCAGGTAGGACGGCGTGAACCGGGCGACGTCCTGCACCAGCGACTCGAGCATGACCTCCGGATACGGCGGCAGGCCGGGTTCCTGGCTGATGCCGATGTACTGCGGCTGGCCGCCGACCAACCCAGCCTGGGTCTCGCCCAGGTGCAGGTCGTTGCACAGCACGACGGAGAACAGGTACTTGCCCCGGGGCGGCTGCGGCGTGGTGAAGGAGTACGGGCCGCCGGTGCCGAACCCGTACGTGGACGTGCCGACGGCGTTCCCCGCGATCAGCGTGAACGGTGTCGGCGCGGCGGCCTGTCCATTGGACCTGGCCTGGTAGTAATAGGTCTGACCGGGCTCAAGGCCAGTCAGTTCGACGTAGTGGTACGGGGTGTGCCCGGAGAGCCCGTGAGCGACCCGGTTCAGCCGGGACGGGTGCGTGCCGTAGGCGACCTCACCGTCGGCCGGAACCGGAACCATCCTTCCGAGGCCGTCATCCGTGCCGGCCCGGCCGGTGTACCAGGTGATCACCGCGTGGTCCTCGGCGAGCGTGACCAGTTCGAGGTTCACCGGCCTCACGTCGGCGGCGCTACCCCGGCCGGTCGAGGCGGAGGCGGCGGTGGGGTCGGCCAGGGCCAGGGGAGCGGCAGCGGCGGCGTACGCCGTCCAGCGCAACAAGTCGCGGCGGGTGAAATCACAACCAGGCATGGCGGTGAACCTAGAGAGCCGCATTGAACGAGCTCCCGGAATGAGTATGCGGGCACGTGTCGGCCCGGGAAACGGCGCGCGGACGCCCGCGCCTACCCCGCGCGGGACGCGGCGGACGACGTGGCTCAGCGCCCGACCCGCCGGGTCGGGTTGCCGCTGGCCAGGATCGCCGCGGTGAGCGCGTCGACCGCGCCGGTCGCCGCCCGCGGGTTCGTCAGCAGAACCAGGTCGATCTCGCCCAGCTCCGGCAGTCCCGAGGTGGGCGGCAGCTCGACCAGGTCCTCGGGGACGAGGCTGCGGGCGAAGATGGCGATGCCCAGCCCGGCCCTGACGGCGGCGAGCACGCCGTTGACGCCCCGGACGGTGCAGGTGACGCGGTAGGCGATGCCGGCTTCCTCCAGCGCCTGCACGCCGGTGGACCGGCTGAGGCTCGGCGCCTGGTAGACGATCAGCGGCACCGGGCGGTCGAACTGCACCCGGGTGCCCTCGACCCCGGCCCACACCAGCCGGTCGCGCCGCACCAGCCTGCCGTGCCGCTCGCCGGTGTTGTATTTGACGAACGCGACGTCGAGATGTCCCGACTCGACGCGGCGGGAGAGGGTGACGCTCTGCGAGACGGTCAGCTCCAGGGCGATGCGCGGATACAACTGCTGGAAGTCACGCAGGATCTTCGGTACCGAGGTGAGTGCCAGGTCGTCGGTCACGCCGAAGCGCAGCCGGCCGGTGAGTCCGGAGCCGGTGAAGTATCCGACCGCCGGCTCGTACGCGGCGAGGATCGACCGCGCGAAGCCGGCCATCATCTCGCCGTCGGCGGTCAGCGTGACGGTGCGCGTGTCGCGGATGAACAGCGGCCGGCCCACGGCCTGTTCCAGCTTGCGGATGTGTTGGCTGACGGTCGGTTGCCGGATGCCCAGCGACGCGGCGGCCTGGGTGAAACTCAGCGACTGGGCCACCGCGAGGAACGTGCGCAACTGCTCGGGGTCGTACACCGTGCGTCCCTTCTATTGCGATCCGCTATCACACTAATATGATCAATTCGCTTTGGGTATGACGTGCGATCGATCAGGATAGGAGCCGCACACGCGACCGGTCCAGGTCGTGGCGCGGCGTCAGACGCGCCGAGCCGGACTGGTTGAAATCCACTAGGTTTGGATGCCTGTTGAGCACCGCGCCGGCCACCGCCGAAGCAATCCCGTCCGCCGAGCCAGCCGCCGACCCACAGAGAACCGCAGCGTCGATCCGCACGGCGTCGATCCGCACAGTGTCGATTCCCGCGACGTCGATCCCCGCTCAACCCACGCCGGTCCTGCCAACCACATCGATTCCACCGGCCCCGATCCCACCCACTCTCGATCCGCGAGCCCCGCGAACCGCTGCCGCGCCGGTACCCGCGCCGGATTCCGTGCCAGTGACAGCGCCGACGGGCCGTACCGCCGGCATGTTCGCGTCGCTACGGGTGCGCAACTACCGGCTGTTCGCCTCGGGCACCCTCATCGCCAACACCGGCGGTTGGGTGCAACGCATCGCCCAGGACTGGCTGGTGCTGACCATCACCGGCAGCGCGGCCGCGGTCGGTGTCACCACCGCCCTGCAGTTCCTGCCGACGATGCTGTTCGGCATGGTCGGCGGCCTGGTCTCCGACCGCTTTCCCAAGCACCGCATCCTGCTGGTGACACAGACCGGGATGGCGTCGATGGCCGCCGTGCTGGCCTGCCTGACCCTGACCCACCAGGTACGGGCGTGGCACGTGTTCGTCGTCGCGTTCTGCCTCGGCATGTTCACCGCGGTCGACAATCCCGCGCGCCAGTCGTTCGTCAACGAGTTGGTGGGCCCGGCGCAACTACGCAACGCGATCAGCCTCAACTCGTCGATCTTCCAGGTCGCGGGCCTGATCGGCCCCGCGGTCAGCGGCGTGCTCATCCGGCTGGTCGGACCGGGGTACGCGTTCGCGGTCAACGCGACCACCTATCTCGCGCCGATCACCGCACTCCTGCTGCTGCGCACCGCCGACCTGGTGCGGCCGCCCCGGGCCGGGCTGCCCCAGCGACGGTTGAGCGATGGCCTGCGATACCTGACCAGCCGGCCGCACATGCTGTGGCCGACCGTCCTGGTCGGCGTGTTCGGCCTGTTCACCATCAACCTGCCGGTCACCCTGGCGGCATACGCCAGGTCCGTGTTCCACTCCGGCTCCAGCGGTTACAGCCTGCTCAGCACGGTCGCCGCGGTCGGCTCGCTCAGCGGTGCGCTGATGTCGGCGCGCCGGGCCCGGACCAGACTGCGGGGCCTGGTCGCCATCGGCCTCACGCTGGCGGCGCTGGACCTGATCGCGGCCAGCGCTCCGAACGAGTGGAGTTACTGCCTGGTCCTGGCCGGGGTCGGCGCGGCGACGTTGCTGTTGCTGACGTCGGCCAACTCGATGGTCCAGATCGCGGCGCACGACACGGTACGCGGTCGGGTGATGGGCGTGTACCTGCTGGTGTTCTTCGGCAGTGGAGCGCTCGGCGGCCCGCTGGTCGGCGCGATCGACCAGTACCTGGGGCCACGGGCCGGGATGCTGCTGGCCGGCACGGTGCCGGCGCTGGCCACGGTACTGGTCGCGACGAAGCTGGCGAGGCAGCGGCGGCTGCGGGTACGGCTGAACCCGCGCGGACCGCTCCGCCAACTGGTGGCCGTCGTACCGAGGTGACCACCACCACGCGGCGGGGAGCCGGTCACCGCGACCGGCTCCCCGCCGTTGCCTGTTGCAGCGTTGCCTGTTGCAGCGTTGCCTGTTGCAGCGTTGCCTGTCGCGCGCGAATGGGAGAGGGTTTGCGTCCCGCGGTTATCACGCAATCGAGCCAGAGTGATTACGGTTCGCTATGCCCGCCCGGCCATCGCCGAGACCAGTTCGTCCAGTCCACGTCGGGCGTCCCGCGCGCCGGCGCCACCGTCGACCCGCGGCAGGGCGATCTGCGCGTACAGCGGGCCGGCGATCAGGCAGCGGCCCGGGGTGTCCATCGGCAGGAGCGCCGAGGCGCGCGCGTCGACGGTGGAGTCTCCGGGATCGTGCAGGGTCAGCTCGATCGGGCCGCCGGCCACGGCGCGCAGCCCCTCGGGTAGCTCGCCCGGCCGCCCGGCGGCCAGCACCAGGTGAACCCCGTGCTCCCGGCCGCGCGCCCCGATCCGGTACACGATGTCGAGAAGGTCCGGGAAATCGGCGGCGAACGCGGCGAAGTCGTCGATGACGAGTACGACGTCGGTGGCGGGCAGGTCCGCCAACGCGCCCTCGCGGCGCAGGCGCCGCAGCGCCGCGACGGAGTCGATCCCCCGGTCGGCGAAGAGCTTCTCCCGGTCGGCGAGCGTCGCGCCGACCCAGCCGGCGACCTCACGCACCCGGTCCTGCTGGTGCCGCCCGGCGACGCCCGCTACGTGCGGCAGCCCGGCCAGCGGTGCGAGCGCCCCGTCGGACCCGTCGACGCAGGCGAACCGGACGTCGCGCGGAGCGTGGGTGAGCGCGGTCGCGGCGACGAGCGTGCACAGCAGGGTGGACTTGCCGGCCTCCCGCGCACCCAGCACGCACAGGTGCCCGGTGGAGGCCGGCCCGCCGGACAGGTCGAGCACGAACGGGTCCTGCCGCGGTAGCGTCGGCCGGTCGACTATCCCCACCGGGATGCGCAGGGGACCGGCGTGGCCGCTCGGCGGTACCACCACCAGGCCGCGCCCCGCCAGAGCCATCGCCGGCCCGGTGACCGCGTCGAGCGGCAGCGCGGCGGGCAGCGGCGGCAGCCAGAGTTGCGGTGCCGGGCCGGCGTGCTGCCGCAGCCTGCGGACCACGACGTCCAGCGTGGTGGGCGCCGGGTCGCTTTCCCGCGCCGGGTCGCTGTCCCGCGCCGCGTCGCTGTGCCGCGTTGGGTCGCTGTCCCGCGCCGGCTCGGCGGCGGAAGGCCGGTACGGCCCGGAGACTGGTACGGCCCGGAACCGGTCGAGCCGGCCCGCGCCGGAGCGCAGCAGACCCGAGCCGGGCAGGTCGGGCAGCGCGGCGGCGTCCGGTACGCCGAGGAGCGCCTGGCTCTCGTACGGGTCGAAGGTGCGCAGCCCCAGCCGGTACCGCAGCGTGGGCCCCAGGTGGCGGAGCTGACCCTCGTTCGCGCGGTGCGCGGCGAGCAGCAGGTGGATGCCGAGCCGGCCGCCGGCGCGACCGATGTCGGTGCACAGGTCGAGCAGGGCTGGCCAGGCGACGGCCAGCTCGTCGAACTCGTCGATGGCCACCAGCAGCCGGGGCAGCGCGGCCAGCGGCTGCCCGGCCGCGCTCCGGCGGTCGTACTCGGTGATGTCCGCCAGGTCCCCGGCCTCGCGCAGCGCCCGGTCGCGCCGGCCGGCCTCGGCCCGCAGCACCGCGCACAGCCGGTCGATCTGGTCCGGGTTTTCGCTGAGGCGCTCCACCCGCCCGGCCAGGTGCGGCAGCCGGTCCAGCGCGCCGAAGGTGCCGCTGCCGGTGTTGTCGACCAGAAAGAATGTCAACCGGTCGGGCGCGTGGGTCATGGCGAGGGTGAGGACCAGCGTGCGCAGCAGTTCGGACTTGCCCGACCCGCTCGCGCCGGCGCACAGCCCGTGCGGTCCCATGCCGCCGTCCGCCGCGTCCGCGATGTCCAGAACCACCGGGCGCCCGTGCGGATCGAACCCGAACGGCGCGGTGAGGAACCCGAACCGGCGCGGGCCCGTCCACAGCGTCCGCACGTCGTAGGCCGCCGGGTCGGCGATCCGCAGCAGGCCGCCCAGGTCGGCGCTCGCCCCGGCCGCCGGTGCCGGGTCGTGCCGCGGTGCCTCTGTCGCCATGTGAGCGCTGCTCCCTCCCGGAAGGCGTGTCCCCGAAGGAGGCGTCGCCTCCCGATCACGTCATCCCCGGTCGCAGGCCATCGTACTGACCACGGCCGGCGCGGGCGCCGCTGGTGCGCGCCGCGGCTGTGTGGGGCGTGCGGTGCGGGGCGTGCGGTGCGGGGCATGGGGCGCGAACCGCCGGGCGGTGGCGCCGGGTGCGCCGATCCGACCGGACGGCGGCGGGCCGCGTCGATCCCGCCGGACGGTGGCCGGGCCACCCGGCGGGATCGTCCGCGTCACTGCGTCTGGCGCACCCGGATCTCGGCGGCCGAGGCGTACCCGCCGTCGCCCGCCGTCGCGACCAGGCGGACGTACCGGCCCTGGACGGGCGCGAACGCCACCGACTTCAGCGTCCGGTCGTCGGTCCAGGTGCCCGACGACACCGGCGCGAAGGTCTGGCCGTCCGCGCTGACCTCGATGCGGTACCCGGTGATGGTGCCGGTGGTCGAGGCGTCCATCCGGGGCTGGTAGGTCAGCCCGTCGACCGTGTGCGTGCGGCCGAGGTCGATGGTGACGGCCTGGGGCAGGGGCGCTTGCGGGCTGAACTCGTCGTGCCAGATCGTGGAGAGCCGGCTGTCGACGGCGGCCGCCGCCGGGTACCCGTCGTGCGCGGTCGTGGCGGTGGCGACCAGGCCGGTGCGGTCGACGAACGACGGCCAGCCATCGGCCGGCACCGCCCCGCACGCGAGGGTGAGCCCGGCCCAGTCGGCCCGGTCGTTGTACCCGCCGTCACCCGCGTCCCCGACCGTCAGAGTGAGCACCCGGACCCCGGTCAGGTCGACGGTGAACGGGTGCGCCGCGGTGCGGTCGACCGTCCCGCTGTCGTACCGGGTCCGGCCGTCGCCGGACACCGTGAACGTCGCGGTGCCGCCCTGCTGGTCGACGTTGTTCACCGCGTCGTCGATGCCCACCGTGCCGGACAGGCTCGTGCAGTTGCCGCCGAGATAGTAGTCCACTGTGGATGGTGAGGCGACGCCCAGTCCCTTCGGGTACCCGGTGCCGCCCAGGGTAATGGGGTTCCCGCCGACGCTGGTGTCGGGTGCCGCGACCTGCCAGCCACTGCTCGCGTCCAGCCACGGTTGGTCGCTCAGCTGACCGGCGCCGGCCGGCGGCGTCGACGGCACCTGTACCCGTACCTGACCGGTGCGCTGGCCGGTCTGGTACCCGCCCCACCGGTAGTCGGCGGTGACCGTGAGCGGGTACGTGCCCGGCAGCGTGCCGGCCGGTACGGTCACCTGCCAGGTACTCGTCGCGTGGCCGTTGGCGCGTACCGTGCCGCCGCCCGTGGATCCGCCGCCGGTCCAGCCGTCCGGCACGGACAGCGTGAGCCCCACCCCGGTGGCCGGGTCGCGACCGTCGTTGGCGAACGTGGCGGTGACGGTGCTGGATGTGCCGGGCAGCACCAGATTGCCGCCCCAGCCGGGGGTGGCCGGCACGGTCGGCGCGCTCAGCGCGGTGGCCGGCGCCAGGTGCTGGCCGCCACCGGCCGAGACGCGGTACAGCACCGCGCTGCCGGCCGGTACGGTGGCCCGGATGGTGCCGGCGCTCTCCGTGCTGGTGTGCGCCCACAGGTCGTCCACTGTGTACCGTGCCGTGTCGCCCAGCCCCACGGCGGCGGCCGAGGTGGTGACCGTCAACGGTGTGCTGCCCCGGTTGAGCAGCGCGACCGCCCGGTCGCCACCCGCCAGCGGCCGGACCCACACCTCGCCCTGGCCGGGTGCGGAGACCCGGGTGCCCTGGACGCCGAGCCGGTCCTGGTCGACGGCGAGCACGTCCGGGTTCGTCAGCATCGCGACGGTCGCGGCCGAGAGGCTGCGCACGTCGCTGCCGACGATGAGCGGTGCGGCGAGCACCGACCACATGGTGAACTGGGCCTGCGCCTGCGCGGCGGTCATGCCCAGCTCCGGTCCCAGGTAGTCCGGATCGTTCCAGTGGCCGGGGCCGGCCGCCTCCGGGTGCTTGGCGTCGTCGTCGAGGTTCCGCAGCACGTCCGACCACTGGACACTGTGGACGAAGCCGGCGTCGGTGTCGGTACGCCACGAGTTTCCGGTGGTGGGTCCGAAGGTGTACGACGAGTAGACCGACAACTCCACCGGCGGGTAGTTGTCGCCCGCCGCGCCCGGGGTGAACGGGTTGCAGATGTTGAACAGCATCGGCCGGTGGCTGCTGTTGGCCAGCAGGGCGTCGCGGAACTGGCCGTAGGCGGTGGCGGGCGCCAGGCGCAGGTTGGTACCGCCGCAGAAGTCCACCTTCACCGCGTCGAAGCCCCAACCGGCGAACTGGTTCACATCCTGCTGGTAGTGGCCGTAGCTGCCCTGGTTGGCGCCGCCGCAGCCGTCCTTGCCGGCGTCGGTGTAGATGCCCGCCTTCAGGCCCCTGGCGTGGATGTAGTCGGCGACCGCCTTCATGCCGGACGGCCACTGCGCGGAGTCGACGGTGATGTTTCCCTGGGCGTCCCGGGTGCCGGACCACCAGCCGCCGTCGAGCCACACGTACTGGTACCCGGCGGCCGCGAGGCCACGGTCGACGATCGCGTCGGTTTCGCTCTCGATGGTCGCCTCGTCGTATGCCGAGCCGAGGCCGTAGTAGGTGTTCCAGCCCAGGTACGGGGTGCGGGCGAGGTCGTTGATGGCCGTCGTCGCGGCCGGGGTGACGGATGCCGGACGCGAACCGCCGGCGGGGGAACCGGCCGCCACCGCGGGCGCCGCGTTGGCTGGCGCGGCGGCCAGCCCGAGCAACAGCGTGATGCCGGCGGCTGCGCCGGCAAGGGACGATCGCATGGAGCACATCGTCTTGATGCCTGGCGCCTCCGTCAAGATTTTTGCATAATTAATGCGCCGACGACCGGCCGGCATGCCGGCGCTCGGCGAGGCGCCGGTCGCGAACACGAGGAGTCGCCGATGGCCGCCTATTCGGGGCGCGGACTGCACGGACACATCGTCGAGACCATCGGCGGGCGGATCCTCGACGGCACCTACGCTCCGGGCCAGACCGTGCATCCCGACGAGCTCGAACGCGAACTCGACGTGAGCAAGACCGTGGTCCGCGAGGCGCTGCGGGTACTCGCCTCCAAGGGCCTGGTCGACTCCCGGCCCAAGCGCGGGACGTTCGTCCGGCCCCGTTCCGAGTGGAGCCTGCTGGACGCGAGCCTGCTGCGCTGGCAGCGCCGAGGGGCACCGGACCGGCGGTTCCTGGCCGACCTGGCGGAGGTCCGCGCCATCATCGAGCCGGCCGGCGCGCGGCTGGCGGCGACGCGCCGCACCGAGGCGGACCTGGCCGCGATGCGCGAGGCACTCGCCGTCCTGGCCGAACCCGGCGCCGACGCGTCCGCCGTCATCGAGGCCGACCTGCGCTTCCACCGAGCGCTGCTGGCCGCCGCGCACAACGAGCTGATGGGCCGCCTGGAGGTGGTCGTCGAGGCCGGGCTGCGCGAGCGGGACCGGATCGTGCACTCGGGCGAGCGGTGGCCGGACGCGGTACCGGCACACCGCGCGGTCCTCGACGCGGTCGCGGCGGGGGACCCGGCCGGCGCGGCGGCGGCCGTGGAGTCCCTGCTGGAGCAGGCGAGCACCGACCTCGCGCACGCGGCCGGCGGCGAGGCTGGCCCGCACGCCCGGAATTCCGGCGCCCGGAATTCCGGCGACTCCGCGGCCGGCTGACCGCCGACGCGGGGCGGCGCACCGGCCGGCCCGGGGGTGGACCGGCGCGGCCAGCGTCACCGCCCGCCCGTCTCACCACTCGGCGAACGAGCCGTCCGGACGCCGCCAGACCGGGTTGCGCCACCGGTGCCCGACCTGCGCCGCGCGGCGCACCGCCGCCTCGTCGACCTCGATGCCCAGCCCCGGCCCGGCCGGCCGGGCGGCGTGGCCGGCCACGAACCGGAACGGCTCGGTGTCGACCAGGTAGTCCAGCAACTCGCTGCCGCTGTGGTAGTGGATGCCCAGGCTCTGTTCCTGGATGAGGAAGTTGGGCACCGCGAACGCGATCTGCAGGCTCGCCGCGAGCGCGATCGGGCCGAGCGGGCAGTGCGGGGCGAGGCTCACGTCGTACGCCTCGGCCATGCTGGCGATCCGCCGCACCTCCGAGATACCGCCGGCGTGGGACAGGTCCGGCTGCGCCACCGCGATCCCGGAGCGCAGCACCTCCCGGAAGTCCCAGCGGGAGAACAGCCGCTCGCCGAGTGCCAGCGGGACGCTGGTGGCCGCCACCAGCCGGTCCAGGTCGGCGGAGTACTCGGGCAGCACCGGCTCCTCCACGAACAGCGGGTGCAGCGGCTCCAGCAGGGGCAGCACGCGACGCGACATCGCCAGGGACATCCGCCCGTGGAAGTCCACCGCCACGTCCCGGTCGGCGCCGAGCACCTCGCGCACGGCGGCGACCCGGGCGACCACCTCGGCCGTGCGGGCCGGCGTGTCGATCGGACCCACCTGCCCGGAGCCGTTCATCTTCACTGCGGTGAACCCGGCCTCGACCTGCGCCCGGGTGAGCTCGGCGACCTCCCCGGGGCTGTCGCCGCCGATCCAGGCGTACACCCGTACCCGGTCCCGTACCGGGCCGCCGAGCAGGGCGTGTACCGGCTGCCCGTACGCCTTGCCGGCAATGTCCCACAACGCCTGGTCGATGCCGGCGACGGCGCTGGACAGCACCGGGCCGCCCCGGTAGAAGCCGCCCTTCGTCAGCACCTGCCAGTGGTCCTCGATGCGCAGCGGATCCTGGCCGATCAGGTAGTCGGACAGCTCGGCGACCGCGGCCCGCACGGTGTCCGCCCGCCCCTCGACCACCGGCTCGCCCCAGCCGACGATGCCCTCGTCGGTCGCGATCCGCAGGAACAGCCAGCGCGGCGGGACCAGGAAGGTCTCCATCGCGGTGATTCTCATGCCAACCCCGTATCTCTCCCACTCAGACCGCGTCTGAAGCAGTGCGGCCGTGCTCGCCTCCGCCACGAACCGGCCCAGGCTGTGCTGCGTGAGCGTGTGCTCGCCTCCGCCAAACACCGGCTCCGGCTCCGCTCACGCGGCGTTGCGTGAGCGTGTGCTCGCCTCCGCCAAACACCGGCTCCGGCTCCGCTCACGCGGAAGCCTTGAACACGCTCCACCCGCCGTCCACGACGAGCGTCGCGCCGGTCACGTACGACGCCTCCGGCGAAGCCAGGAACGCCACCGCCGCGGCGACCTCCTCCGGCCGGCCGAAGCGTTTGGCGACCGTCTCGGCGACGCTGCGCGACCGGTCGTCCTCGGTGACCCGGTCCCAGGCGGCGGTCAGGATCGGACCGGGCAGCACCGTGTTCACCCGGACCGCCGGCCCGTACTCCACCGCGAGCTGGCGACCCAGCGAGGTCAGCGCCCCCTTGGTCGCGGCGTACGCCGGGTGGCCGGGCAGGCCGACCAGCGCGTGTACCGACGAGGTGAGCACCACCGCGCCACCGGCCTCGGTGAGCATGCCGGCGAACGCGCGCATGGCCAGCCAGGCGGCCTTCAGGTTCACCGCGAGCTGCCGGTCCCACTCGTCCTCGGTCAACTCGTGCGCCGGCTTGACCACCGTCGTCGCCGCGTTGCTGTGCAGCACGTCTAGGCGCCCGTAGGTGTCGCGCACGTGCCCGGCGAGGCGGTCCCAGTCCGGTGCCGACGCGACGTCGCACGGGTAGAACTCGGCGTCTCCGCCGCTGGCGCGGATCCGCTCCGCCTCCGTCTCGCCCTCCTCGCCGGCCAGGTCGACGAGGACCACGCGGGCCGACTCGGCGGCCAACCGGCGGGCGGTGGCGGCGCCGATACCCCGCGCGGCACCGGTGACCAGGGCGGTACGCCCGGCGAATCGTCCGGTCTGCTCCACCCGGCAACCTCCTGTGTCGTTCGGTGCGACGCGATGCGCCCAGGGTGACCCGTCCCGGGGACGGACACTCCCGCGCGCCGCGCCAGCCGACCCTAGCAATGGAAATTAAATATGACTACATCTTGACGGGCGGCCGGCGACCATCCCAGGATGGCCGGGTGCCGATCGTCGCCCCTGCGCGCATGCCCGGCAGGGCGGGCGCGGACATCGCGGCGAGCGGTTGCCTCGAGTACCGCACCGTCCCACGCACACCAACCCGGCCGGAGAACATCCCGCCGTGCCGGACATAAACCTGAACCGTGACAGCGAAGAAGGGCAGTCGTCCATGTTCCCGTCGCCTCGCCGCGCAGCCCTCGCCGGGCTCGCACTGCTCGTGGCCGCCGGTGCGCTCACCGCGTGCTCGTCGGGCAAGACCACCTCGGCGTCGACCGGTGGCCAGCAGGCCACCAAGAGCGGTCCGCTCACCATCGCGTACCTGCAGAAGCAGGGCGACCAGCAGTACTTCGTCGACGAGGCCGCGGGCGCGAAGGCCGAGGCCGGCAAGCTGGGCAACGTGTCGATCAAGGTCGTCGACCTGGGCACCGACTCCAACAAGGCGATCAGCGCGATGAGCACCGAGGTCGGGCAGCAGGTCGACGGCATCGCCATCGTGGTACCCGACCAGAAGATCGGGCCGCAGGTCATCGACGCCGCCAACGGGGCTAAAATCCCGCTGGTCGCGTCGGACGACCCGATCTCGTCCGGCTCCGGCAGCGCGGCGCCGTTCGTCGGCTTCGACAGCGTGCAGATGGGCACCTCGGTCGGCCAGGAGGCGGCCAAGCTGTACAAGCAGGCCGGCTGGACGCCCGCCGACACCAAGGTGCTCGCGCTGTACCAGCAGGGCCTGTCCGACTGCCAGCAGCGTGAGCAGGGCGAGGAGGCCGGCTTCACCACCGGCGCCGGCTCCCTGCCGCCGGTCGTGAAGGTCGGCACCGACAACTCCGTGGTGGACGCCCAGAACAAGACGGCCGCCGTGCTGACCGCGAACCCGGGCGTGAAGCACTGGGTGGTGTGGGGCTGCAACGACGAGAACGAGACCGGCGGTGTCACGGCTCTGCAGAACCACCAGGTGTCGCCGGACAACATCATCGGTGTCGGGCTCGGCGCGTACCTGACCTGCAAGGACTGGAAGGCCGGGACCAAGAGCGGCAACAAGGCCGCGCTGTTCATCGACGGCCGCTCGGTCGGCGCCTCGGCCGTCCAGGTCCTGGTCGACCAGCTGCGCAACGGCAAGACGCTGCCGCCCAAGACGATCGCCAGCACCGCGATCGTGGACTCGAGCAACTGGCAGTCCGCCGGCGTGGAATGCAGCTGATGTCCTCGGACGCGGCAGCGGCGCCGCGCCTGGCCGCCACGGAGCTGTCCAAGAGGTTCGCTGGCGTCCAGGCGCTGCGCGCCGTCCAGCTACAGGCGTACGGCGGCGAGGTCATGGCCCTGCTCGGCGAGAACGGCGCCGGCAAGTCGACGCTGCTGAAGATCCTGGCCGGTGCGCACCGGCCGGACTCGGGCACGTTGTCGATCGACGGCGAGCGGGTCAGCTTCTCCTCGCCGCGCGACGCGCACCGGGCCGGGGTACGCATCATCTACCAGGAGCCGGAGATCATCCCGCACGTCTCGGTGGCCGAGAACATCTACGTGGGCGCGCTGCCCGCGCGGGGCCACCGGTTCACCCGGGCCGCGCTGCGCGCCAGGGTGGTCGCCGACCTGGCACGGTACGGCTTCACTTCGGCGCTGGACCCGGACGCCCTGGGCAGCGAGCTGTCCCCGGCGCAGCGGCAGCTGGTGGAGATCCTGCGCGCGCTCACCGAATCCGTTCGGGTGATCGCGTTCGACGAGCCCACCTCCTCGCTGTCGGACACCGAGGTCGAGGTCCTTTTCCGGCTCATCCGCCAACTGCGGGACGAGGGCGTCGCGGTCATCTACGTGTCACACCGGATGAACGAGATCTTCCAGATCAGCGACCGGGTCACCGTGCTGCGCGACGGCGCGCTGGTGGGCACCGTGACGACCGCGGAGACCGACGAGGCCCGGCTGGTACGCATGATGGTCGGGCGGGACCTGACCGACATGTTCGTCCGCGAGCGGCGCCCCCGGCCGACCGGCACGCCCGCGCTGACCGTCCGCGGACTGTCCAACGACGACGTCCACGACATCGACCTCGAGGTGTACGGCGGCGAAGTGCTCGGAATCGCCGGGCTGGTCGGCGCCGGCCGGTCCGAGCTGGCCCACGCGATCGTGGGCAGCACGCCGGTGCACGCGGGCGAGATCCTCGTCGATGGCAACCCGGTGCGCATCTCCGGGCCCCGCGACGCGATCCGGGCCGGGATCGGCTTCGCGCCCGAGGAGCGCAAGGCACAGGCACTGCTCATGCAGCGCTCGGTGCGGGACAACATCTCCCTGGCGATCCTCGACCGGATCCGCGTCGCCCGCGTCGTGCGTCGCGGCGAGGAGCGCGCGGTGGCCCAGCGGTACACCGGTCAGTTGCGCATCCGCACCCCCGACATCGAGCAGGTCGTCTCCTCGCTGTCCGGCGGCAACCAGCAGAAGGTCGTGCTGGCCCGCTGGCTGGCGCGCCGGCCCCGGGTGCTGATCCTGGACGAGCCGACCCGCGGCGTGGACGTCGGCGCCAAGGCCG
This sequence comes from Rugosimonospora africana, assembly GCF_016862975.1. GTDB lineage: Bacteria > Actinomycetota > Actinomycetes > Mycobacteriales > Micromonosporaceae > Rugosimonospora > Rugosimonospora africana. Next base: position 49,448 of record NZ_BONZ01000089.1, on the reverse strand, counting down.
AGATCTACGCCGTCATCAACCAACTGACCGCGGACGGCATCGCGGTCATCGTCATCTCCTCCGAGCTGCCCGAGATTCTCGGCCTGTCCGACCGCATCGCGGTGATGCAGGGCGGGCGGGTGACCGGCGAGCTGGACCGCTCGGAGGCGACCGAGGAACGCGTACTCGCGCTGGCCATGGCCGGCGATCTCACCACCGATGGAGCGACCCGATGACTTCCACCGTCGCGGACCAGACCGCCGAGCAGAGCGAGCCCGCCCCGCCGGCCCGGCCGGGCTGGCCCCGCCGGCTGCTGCGCGCGGTCGGCGTCCAGAACATCAGCCTGGTCATCGCGCTCGCCGTGCTCGTGGCCATCATCGGCGCGCAGAACAGCAAGTTCTTCCTGGTGACCAACATCGAGACGATCGGCACCGCGGTCACCGTCGTCGGCCTGCTCGCGGTCGTGCAGACCGTGGTCATGCTGCTCGGCGGGCTGGACATCTCGGTCGGGTCGGCCGCCGGCCTGGCGTCGGTGGTCTCCGCGATGGTGTTCATGTCCACCCACAGTGCCGCGATCGGCATCCTGGTCGCGCTCGTCACCGGCGTCGCGACCGGCGTCTTCAACGGCCTGGTCATCGTGTACGGGCGGGTGAACGCGGTCATCGCGACGCTGGCCACGTACGCCGGGTTCCGCGGCCTGGCCAACCTCATCTCCAACGGCCGGGCGCAGGGCTACACCGGCACCGACTCGACGTTCGTGTTCCTGGCCCGGGGCTCGATCGCCGGCATCCCGACACTGATCTGGATCCTGGTGATCCTCGCCCTGGCCGTGCACCTGATGCTGCGGTACACCGACATCGGCCGCAACATCTACGCGATGGGCGGCAACGCCACCGCCGCCCGGCTCGCCGGCATCAACCTCAACCGGTACGTCGTCGGGTGCTACATCGCTGCCGGGCTGGTCGCGGCGGTCGCCGGTGTGCTGCTGACCGCGCGGACCGGTTCCGGTCAGCCGACATCCGGCAGCCAGGGCCTGGAGTTGCAGGCGATCACCGCCGCCGCGCTCGGTGGCGTGGCGATGCAGGGTGGCAAGGGCACCATCACCGGCACCATCCTGGCCGTCGTGCTGCTGGGTGTGCTCCAGAACGGGCTGACCATCCTGAACGTCAACTCGTTCTGGCAGGACATCGCCCAGGGCTTCCTGCTCGTCGTCGCGGTCATCATCCAGCAGCGGCGGCGCGGCCTGCGGGCGGTCGGCCTGCCCTAGCGGTCGGGCCACATCGGGCCTAACCGTCGGGCCACATCGGGCCGCGGGGTGGTGCCGGGATCTGGCGGGATCCCGGCTCCACCCCGTTCCGGTGCTCTTCTCGCGGCGCCGCTGTCCTGCCGCGCTACGCCGTCTCGGGCCGCGGCGGCTCCCACAGCTGCGGTCCCGGCCGGCCGCGCGCCACCCGGGCCATCACACCCGGCCGCAGCAGCGCGGTCGGCGGCGCGATCAGGTGCATCACGTCGGTGAGCACCTTCGCCACGTGCGGGTCGCGGTTCGCCACGTCGGCGGCCCGGCTCAGGTACCGGTGCGAGAACCGGTCGCGCAGCCCGGGCCGGGTGCTGGTCGCCCCGGGAATCCGCGAGTCGGCGCCGGTCGCCACGAGCCATGCGGCGTCGGCGCACCGGGAGGCGACCGCCTGCGTGTCCTGGTCGAAACCGGGGGCACCCGACGGGCGGGTGCGCAGGTGCTCGGCCAGCGCGATCGCGGTCCGCGCGGCAACGCTCATCCCGTGGCCGTAGACCGGGTTGAACGCGCAGATCGCGTCGCCGACGACCACGAACCCGCGCGGCCAGGTCCGCATCGACTCGTAGTGCCGCCGGTGGTTGCTGGTCTGCAGGAAGCCGTGGACGGGGGAGTCCGGCCGGGCGTCCTTGATCGCGTCGTACAGGACCGGGCTGCGCAGTCCCCGGACGAACTCCAGGAATCCCTCGTCGTCGGTGGGCGGCTTGTCGTCGCCCAGGCCGCCGAGCGTGAGCATCCACCGGTCGCCCTCGATCGGGTACAGCACCGCTCCGCGTCCGGACTTCGGCGGATCGGGCAGGATCAGGATGTTCTTCCAGTCGCCGGCCGCGCCGTCGGGCAGGATGTAGCGCCGGCTGGCGTACCCCAGCCCGGCGTCGATGCGGGTCTCGGCCGGGCGCGGGTACCCGAGGGCGGCCAGCCAGTCGGGAGCGCGGGAGCCGCGCCCGCTCGCGTCCACGACGAGGTCGGCGGGCAGTTCCTCGGTGCCGTCGCGGGCAGCGGTCTCATCCGCGGGGGCCCCGGCGGCCGTGGTGTCGCCGGCGCCACGCGCCCGCAACCGCACCCCGGTCACCGCGGCACCGTCCGCGCCGGAGCCGGCCGAACACAGCCCGACGGCGTCGTGCCCGGGCAGGAACCGGATCCGTTCGTCCGTCGACAGTCGCTTGTGGACGGTCCAGTCGATGAGTTCCCGGCTCGCTCCGACGAGCCGGTGCGTGGCCGGGAAGCGCTGCCGCCACCCGGTGGCGGTCAGGTAGAGGATGTCGGTGGGTGCGGCCACCGGTACCGCGCCGGCCCCGTGCAGCTCGTCGATGATGCCGGGAAACAACTGTTCCAGTGCGCGCTGCCCGGCCGTGACGAGCACATGCAGGTGGTGTGCCTGCGGTACGCCCTTGCGGACCGTGGGACTGTCCGGGAACCGGTCCCGCTCGACCACCGTCACCCGGTCGACGGAATCGGCGAGGGCGCGTGCGACACACATTCCGGCGAGGCTGCCGCCGATCACGACGGCGTGGCGGGGCGGGGGAGCGGACACCGGCGGGAACCTCCAGCGAAATCGACAGGGGTCTACCGTACCGGGCGGCGTGCGCCGCACCGGCGGGCCGGGCGGCCCGGATCGCGGATCGCGCCTCCCGGGGCGGGTACCCCCGGGATAATGTCCGCGCCGTCCGGGGATCTTCCCATTCGGGTACGGACGCGCCTTGGCGGACGGGCTCGGCGACGCCTTCCCGGGCGTCGCCACGGCCGGGAAGCAGGCACGCGGTGGCATCCGCGATCGGGGAAAACCGCTGGTCGGGCGGGCTGGACGGTCATCCGGACCGGTCATCCCGCGCGTGATACCGTGATCGTGATGCACGGCCGATCGCAGCGATTGTCGCGGGCTCGCGACTGTCAACAAGGGCTCACGTGGATACCTCTTTCTCTGATGTGACGACGATGCGGGTCGGCGGTCCGATCGGCCGGCTCCAGATCCCGGAGACCACGGCGCACGCCGTCGAACTGTTGCGTGAGCACGCCGACGGCGGCGACTCGTTGCTGGTGATGGGTGGCGGTTCCAACCTCGTGGTGGCGGACTCGGGTTGGCCGGGCACGGTCATCAAGATGGCCACCTCCCAACTGGCGATCGACGGTGACCGCGTCACCGCCGACGCCGGAGTCGAGTGGGACCACGTCGTCCGGACGACCATCGCCGAAGGGCTGTCCGGCATCGAGGCGCTGTCCGGCGTACCGGGTTCGGTCGGTGGCACCCCGGTGCAGAATGTCGGCGCGTACGGCGCCCTGACCTCCGACGTGCTCGAATCGCTGCACGTGTACGACCGGGAGACCGGCAGCGTGGAGCGCTGGCTTCCGGAGCGCTGCGGGTTCGGTCCGCACCGCACCTCGGTGTTCAAGCGCAACCCCCGCTGGGTCGTACTGGACGTGACGCTGCGGCTGCGACGGGCCGACCGGTCGAATCCCATCACGTACGCCGACCTCGCCCATGCGCTGGGCATCGAGGCCGGCCAGACCGCGGCCCCGGCCGACGTCCGCGAGGCGGTGCTGAGCCTGCGACGCAAGCGGGGCATGGTGCTCGACCCGGACGACCACGACACCTGGAGCGTGGGGTCGTTCTTCCTCAACCCGGTGCTGGCCGAGGTTCCCGAGGCGGCCAGCGAATGCCCGCAGCACGTGGTCTCCGAGGGCATCAAGCTGTCGGCCGCGTGGCTGATCCACCGGTCGGGTTTCGCGCCCGGGTACGGCGGCGACTGGGGCAACGGCAACGTCACTCTCTCCAGCCGCCACACCCTGGCCATCACCAACCGCGGCGGCGCGACGACCGACGACGTCATGAAGTTCGCCGCGCACATCCGCGGGGGTGTCGAGGACCGGTTCGGGGTCCGGCTCTCGCCCGAGTGCGACCTGATCAACTGCTCGTTCTGACGGCTTCCGACCGGCTGACGGCTTCCCGCCCCCGGCCGGCTTCCGGTCCGCCGGGTGGCTCTCGGTCCTCGCCGCCGGGCGCGCGACGACGGCCCCGCGTCAGTCCGCGACCGAGGCGAAGAACTCGCGCAGGGCGCCGGCGACCAGCGCGGGTGCCGTCATGGTCGCGAAGTGTGACTGCCCGGGCCAGCTGACCCGCCGCGCGTGCGGGATCGCCGCCGCCAGGGCGTCCATCGTGGTGGGCATGGGTTCCCAGGTGTCGGCCCCCTGCATCAGCAGCACCGGCGGGGTGATCGAGGACCACCGGGCGGTGTCCGTGCCGTCCACGGCGAGTGCCTCGAGGTCGTGCAGCCAGCCGGTCGCCGAGCGGGCCGCCTCGACCGGGTCGGGTGCCTGGTCGCCGACCGCCGCGGTCAGTGCCGCGACGATCGCCGGGGGCACCCGGGTCACCTCGTTGAGCACCGCGAACGCCTCCGCGGCGTCGTCGCGTTCCAGGGCGCCGCGGTACCGGTCGAGCAGCGGTGTGATCCACGGCCCGGCCGCGAACAGCGGGGGCTCGAACAGGGCCAGCGAGCGCAGGCCGCCCGGGTGCTTCGCCGCGACGTGCAGCGCCAGGGTGGCTCCGTAGGACGCCCCGACCAGGTGCACCCGCCCACCGGCGGCCTCGATGACCGCGATGACGTCGGCTACCTCGTCGTCGAACGACTTGACTCCGGCCGGCACGTCGCTCGGGCCGTACCCGCGCCGCGCCGGCATCCACAGCTCGTATTCCCCGGCCAGCAGCTCGGCCACCGCGGCGAAGGAGTGCAGCCCACCGCCCGAGCCGTGGACGAGGACGACGGGGTCGCCGGTGCCCACGCACCGGACCACCAGCCGGGTGCCGTCGACTGGTCTGGGTCGCCGCGCGGCGGAGACGGGCCCACCCAGACCAGTCGGAGTGCTCACCACGTCCCGGTCGCTGCCGGACGGGTTGTTCATCAGTGCTCCTCTGTGCCGGTCGGCCAGTTGCTCAACGCGGCGTGTACCGCGTCGACGATCTTTCGACTAGTCCGGCTCGGAGCGTCTGGCACCGCGCCACGACCCGAACCAGTCGATTCCCACGAGGTGTCCACGGCGCGGGGGTGCCCGAAGCCGCCGGAGCTCTCCAGGCTCGCGAACCCGTGCAGGGTGCTGCGCACGAAGCGCACCGCGTCGGTCAGGTCCGGCTCGTCGAGCCGGTACCCGCGCAGCACCGCGTAGCTCAGCTCGATCATGCGCCGGTGGCCGGCCGATGCCAGGCCGACCTCGGGCGGCAGTTGCAGCTGCGTCGCCGCGTACTGCCCCGGGTGGCGGACCGCGAACGAGCGGTACGCGCTGGCGAACCCACCGAGGGCCTGCCTGCCGGCCCGGCCGGCCACGGCCAGCGCCAAGTCGTCGGCGAAGCTGGCGGCGGCCCGCACCGCGACCTGCTCGATGAGCGCGTCGCGGCCGCGGACGTGCACGTACAGGCTGGCGTCCGCGACCCCGAAGTGCCGCGCGACGGCGGCGATGGTCAGCCGCGACAGCCCGACCGAGTCGGCCAGTTCGGCCGCGGCCGCGTGGACGCGTTCGCTCGTCAGACCCTGCCGTGGCATCCCAAACCTTCGAGTACTCGGAGGAAACCTAAGAGCCCTAGGATAGCAGGGCGGCCGCCGGCGGTAGATTGCGTGTCGTGCAGGACAGCGAAACGACCGTTGTGCCCGGGACGTCCGGCCGACCCGGCGGGTTCTCGCTGACCCGGGGCTGGGCGGTGTTCCTGGTCGTGGTCGGCGTGTGGAACTGGATCATCTGGCCCCGGTTCGCGGTGGCCATCTGGGACGACCCGCGGGCCTGGTCGGCGGGCACGGTCGGGCACGGCAGCCCGACCGCGTTCCTGTGGGTGCACGCCGTGCTGATCGTGGTCTCGGTCGCGTTCGGCACCACGCTCGGCGTGCTCGGCATCCGGGCGCTGCTGCGCCTGTGGCGGTCCCGCTCCTCCTGACCCGCTCGTCCCGACTCGCTCGTCCCGACCGGCTGGGTCCCGACCGGCTGGGTCCCGAACGGCGTCTCCGAACGGCCGCCGGCCGGGCGACGCACCGGCGGCGACGCGAAGCGTCGCGCGGCCGCGCAGGGCATAGGCCGGCCGGGCCGGGCACCGACCTGCCGGTGAGTCAGGCCGTCCGGCGGGCGGTGGGCCGTGCCCGGACCCCACTCCGCGCGGTCCGGCGCGCCGGTACCGGTGCCATCCGCAGCCGTGCCGGCCACCACGCGACCACCTGGCCGCCGACCGGTACCGCGTGCCAGTTCTCGGTCGCCTCACGCACGGCCGCCGCGGCCACCTCCAGCCGGGCCAGGTCGACCGTGCCGTCCAGCCACTGCAGATACTCCTCGGCCTGCCGCACGACGTCGGCGGGGGTCGGCGGTGGCGTGTCCGCGATCCGCTCGGCGAGCCCGCCGACGAGTTCGGCGGCGTGGAGGCTCGCGCCGTTGGCCCGGATCAGCGCGGCCGAGTGTTCGGCGGCGTGCGGAGGGCGCCGCCCGGCATGGTGGTGCATGCTCTCGAACACCGCGCCCGCGGCGATCGCGCCCCAGATGCCGTCGGCTATGCCGAGCGTCCGTTCGACGGTGAGGTGGATCAGGTCGTGCGGCAGCTTGCCGCGCACCGACGGGCCATCCATCCGGTACGCCACGCCGTCGTCGCGCTCGACGAGCGACCAGGCGCGCTGGCCCTTCGGGAACCGGGTGAACGTCACGCGCATTCCCCCATGGTCGGCAGCCCGGAGCCGGCCGGCAACCGGAATTCCGGCCGGCACCGTGACCGCACGCCACCGCGACCGCACGCCACCGTCGTCGCGGACGGCACAGTCAGCCGGTCAGGAACGGGACGACGGCGTCCCGGAACCGCTCCGGGGCGCGGCTGTGCACCCGGTGCCCGACCGGGATGGTGACCAGCCGCCCGTCGCGCACCTCGGCGAGCCGCTGCGGCGGTACGTGGCTGCGCGGGCCGCCCGAGACGAGCAGGGCCGGCGCGCTGACCGCCGGCAGCCGGTCCCACCAGCTCGGGTCGGGTACCCGCAACTGCCGCACCGCGGAGACCACCGCCCGGCGGTCGTAGCCCCGCCGGGTGCCGAAACTGCCCAGGGCGGGCAGCAGGAACCTGGCCGAGGACAGGCCGTGCCGGTCCGACAGCTCGCGCGAGGGCACCGGCGGCTCCTCCAGGACCAGCCGGGTGAACCGGTCCGGCTGGTCCTGCGCGAGCAGCGATGCCACGTGCCCGCCGAGCGAGTGGCCGACCAGTGCCGCCCGCTCGATCGCCAGCGCGTCGAGCAGTCCGAGGATGTCGTCGCGGTACCCGCGCAGCGGATAGTCCGCCGTGCGCGAACTGCCCCCGTGCCCGCGCAGGTCGGCCGCGACGATCCGGCGGCCGCGGGCCACCAGTGCGGCGGCCAGCCGGTCCCAGGTCGCCGCCCGGCTGGCCCCGCCGTGCAGGAGAACGACCGGCTGGGCGCCGGATGCGCCGGCCGCCCGGTACCGGATGGTCACCCCGGCGACCTCGACGGTGCGCTCGCTGACCTCGACGCCGGTCACCGCGCCACCGCCGTCACCCGCGGATCCGTTCCGGGGCGCGGATCCGTTCCGGGACGGGGATCCGTCCCGAGGTGCGCGTCCAGCGCGGCGCGCAGCAGCGCGTCGACCTCGCCGGCCCCGGTCGCGAGTGGGAGGCTGCCCCATCCCCACAGCAGGGCGATGCCGTGCAGGTTGGCCCAGAGCGCCCCGGCGACGACCGGCGGCGGGACCTCCGACGGCGGCCGTGCCGCGGCGACCAGGTCGACCAGGACGGTGAACAGCGGCAGGCTCGTCTCCCGCAGCCCGAGGCTGTTGCTCTCCAGCAGGTCGTGCCGGAACATCAGCTCGAACATGCCGCGCCGGGACGACGCGAAGGCGAGGTAGGCGCGGCCCAGCGCCATGAGTCGATCGCGGGGGTGCGTGCCGCCGGTGCGCAGCGTGTCGGCGACACGGTCGGCCAGGTCGGCGAAGCCCTCGCGGGCGATGGCCGACAGCAGGGCGAGGTGGGTCGGGAAGTACCGGCGCGGTGCGCCGTGCGACACACCGGCCCGGCGAGCGATCTCCCGCAGCGTCAGGGCCGGCATCCCCTCGGTGGCCACCAGGTGGACCCCGACCGCGACCAGGCGGGAGCGCAGATCCGCGTCCTCATCAGGCATAGACACTGTCTACCACGAGCCAGTAGACACTGTCTACGCCGCCTCGGCCGGCGGTAGGGCGGGGCCCGGCGACCGGTCCGGGTCGTGGCGCGGCGCCAGACGCGCCGAGCCGCCCGCACCCTGCCGGGCGGCGGGCGGCTCGGACTCGGCTAGCCGACGATGTGGTGCGTCGACCAGAACGAGGTCAGGTCGACCGACGTGGCGGCCTGGGCCGCCGCCTTGAAGTCGGCCACGGTGGAGATGCCGTACCAGTGGCTGGCCGCGTAGCTGGACAGCAGCGACGACATCGTGGAGTCACCGATCAGCCGCCGCAGGTCGTGCAGGGCGCACTTGCCGTACGTGTAGACGACGGTGGAGTACCGCGACGAGTGCGCGTCCCAGTACGCCATCGAGTTGGTGATGTTCTCGCCGGTGGAGAACCTGACGTTGGCCCAGCAGTTGGTGCCGGTGATGCCCTGCTGGAGGTCGGTGGCGTAGTCGGTGAACCCCTCGTCCAGCCACGGGGTGGTGTACTCGTCGTCGCCGACGATCCCGTAGAACCACTGGTGCCCCAACTCGTGGATGACCGGTGTGGCCGACGGCTGGGACAGCACCAGGCCCGGGTACTCCATGCCGCCGAACCAGAAGTTGTTGTGCAGGATCAGGTCGATCTCGCCGTACGGGTACGCGCCGAACCGGCTCGCGTGCCCGACCATCGCGCTGGCGCCGGTGGACTGCATGCTCGCCGCGGTCGTCGCGCTGATGCTGGACGTGCGCCAGGTGTTGAACACCACGCCGGAGGAGGTCGTCGTGGTCGTCTTCACGAACGGGCCGGCGCACCAGGCGAACTCGCGCACGCTGGTGGCGGTCGCGGTGGTGATGGTGCGCCCGGACGCTCCGGGTGTCTCGGTCGCCCGGCCGGTGGTCGGCGTCAGCACCGAGGTCGGGTGGTCCAGCGTCACGGTGTAGTCGCTGGCCAACTGGTAGAAGGACTCGCCGTTGTTGGTGTACGGGCTCAGGTGCCAGCCGGCGCCGTCGCGCACCGCGAGGACCGGGATCGCGTTGCCGATGAAGTTGTACGCACCGTCGCTGCCGAACCGGTCGCTGCCGGCCGGTACCGCGATGGACACGGTGAACCGGACCGTGCCGGACTGGTTCTGCGCCAGCGGTGACGGCAGGGTGATCTTCACCGCCGTGCAGTTGACCTCGAGCGAGCCCAGGGTGCCACCGGTCACGCCGCTGATCTGGATCGGTTGGTTGGACGGGCAGGTGCCGTGGTAGTTGTCCCACAGTCGCAGGTACACCTCGGGCAGCGGGCTCGGCGACAGGTTGGTGAAGCCGATGGTCTCCTGCCCGGTCCAGGTGCCGCCGGAGGCGTTGCTGGTCAGGTTCAGCGTGTACGACGCCCTGCCCGGCGTACGGGTGGCGTCCGCGCCGGCCGGGCTCACCGTCCAGGTGAACGTCGCGGATCCGGTGTTCGACCCGGTGTCGGTCGCGGTGACCGTGACACTGCCGGTCGACGCCGTGGTCGGTGTCCCGCTGACCACTCCGGTGGAGGCGTTGATGGACAGGCCCGCCGGCAGCCCGGTGGCGGAGTAGGTCAGCGCGTCGCCCTGCGGGTCCGTCGCCGCGATGTGCAGGTTCACCGCGGTACCCACGGTGGACGACTGCGCTCCGGGATTGGTCACCACCGGGTTCTGGCCGGTCGTGCCGCCGCCGGAGACGTTCAGCGCCACGTCGTCGAGGACGAAGCTGGTCTGTGCCCCTGAATCCTCGGTGCCGGTGTACTTCAGCGTCACCGTCTGGCCGGCGAAGCCGGACACGTCCACGGTCCGCTGCTGGTACCCGGTGGCCTTGTTGAGGTTGGAGTAGGACGCCACCGTCGTCGTGCCGACCTGCACGGTGAGCGTGTCGTACGCGGTGGTGGTGGTCGTCTCGGCGGTGTCGATGTGCAGCCAGTACGTCAGGGTCGCGGTGGTGCAGTCGGCGGGCAGCGTGACGGTCTGCGCCAGCGTGTCGGTGTGTGTCGAGCCGTACCCGTCGAGCCAGGCGAACCGGGTGCCGCCGTGCGCGCTCTGGCCGCTGGACGCGCCGATCACACCGGACGTCGCGGTCCACGGTGTCGAGCCGGACTCGAAGCCGGCGTTGCCGATCAGTTGTGCGGGTGTGCAGGCCGCGGCTTGGGCGGGCGTGCTCAGCGCGGTGACGCTGAGCACGCCGGCCAGCAGCGCGATGGTGGCGCCGGTGGCAAGCGAGCGGACGGATGTTCGGGACATGCGTGGCCCCCAACTGTGAAAGGAAGAAGTCGCGGTTGTTCCGTTTTCGGACAGACCGCTGACCGCTGCGGAATGCAGCGATACTAATCGATGCCTGCCGTCCGGCCCAGGGGCGCGACTGGTCTGGGTCGTCGCGCGGCGTCAGACGCGCCGAGCCAGACTGGGTCGAAGTTTCCGGTACGGTACAAGCGATTGGCCGTCATTCGCGCATCTGCGCAAGCGGCTGTCGGGTTCACCTTGTGTCGAGCAGAACCTGCCGCAGGGGTAGGGCCAGGGAGCGCGCGTAGACGTCGGTGAGGTGCTCGGTGTCCCAACGGACCGCTGTGGCGCCCACGAACGACGGGCAGAAGCCGGCACTGTCGCAGAACCACAGCCGGGTGTCCACATAGGCGGTACCGGTGGACCGGGCGACCGCCTGTTCGGCGGTGGACTGGGAAATCCACTGGTTGCTGATGGGCCGCACGCAGTCGGCCGGAATGCCGCCGGCCGTGTCGCAGTCCGTCAGCGATCCGGCCTTGGGTGGCGGCGCCAGCGTGACGATCCGGCGGGTGCCACCGGCACCGAGCGTGGTGACGGTGCGCCGCAGCGCCGACTCGTACTCGGTGGCCGCCCGCGCGCCGGTCGCCTTGCTGGCCAGCCGTCCCAGCGTGTCCTCGGTGCTGGACAGGACGACGAGCGCGGGATCGAGCGCGACGGCCTGCGAGAGGACCCAGGAGTGGTGGGTGTCGCAGTCGCTGTCGTACCGGCCGTTGGTGTCGTCGACCGGGACGTCGGCCGCCGGGCAGCTCTCCAGCGTCAGCCCGACGACCCGCCAGTCGTGGCCCAGCGCGGCCTGGACGCCGGGCAGCCAGCTCATCGCCATGGAGTCGCCGATGACGACGGCGAGCCGGTCTCCGGTGCCGAAGGTGCACCGCCCCGGCTCGTCCGGCGTCGGCACCGAGCAGTCGCCCCAGTGCGAGCGGGCGGTGCCCTGCTGCTCCAGCGGCGGGCTCAGCGCGGGGAAGCCGCCCGCCGACAGCGACGCGTCGATCGCCGCCGCGAGGATGGTGGGCGCCGGGGCGACGTCCTGGGTCGGGAGCGGCAGCAGCCCGGTGTCGCGCGCCGAGGGGAGCCGCGGTGCGGTGCGCTGTGGCACCAGGATGGCCAGCACGGCGACGGCGGCCAGGCAGGCCGCGGCGGCGACGGCCGGCCGGCGCAGTTGGCGCGGCAGCACCCGTTCGGGCGGCATCGCGCCGGGTCGCACCGCGTCGGGCGGCACCGTGTCCGGATGCCGGGTGCCGAGCCGTCGGGTGCCGAGCCGCCGGCAGGGGGCCTCGACGAAGTGGTACGAGGCGACCGACAGCCCGAGCATGGCCAGCACGGCGATCGGGTACCGGTATCCCGGCGCGTGCGGGACGAGGGCGGCGGTGACCACGATGACCGGCCAGTGCCACAGGTACAGCGAGTACGACACCCGCCCCAGGTACCGGCTGACCGGGTTGGTCAGCACCGCGCCCCAGGCGCCGAGGCGACCGGGCATCCCGGCGGCCAGGAGTACGGCGGCCGACCCGACCGGCAGCGCCCCCCACGGCGCCGGGAACCCGGGACTCTGCGGTACGACGAATCCGCTGGCCGCCACCCCGACGAGGCCGAGCAGCCAGACCGGCCCGCGGGCCCGGCCCAGCCGGGCGGCCAGCCCGCGCAGCGCTCGCGGCGCGATTGCCAGCGCGGCACCGGCACCCAGTTCCCAGGCCCGCCCCGGCGAGGAGTAGTACGCCACCGCCGAGGTCTCCCGGCTCCGCACCACCGAATACGCGAACGACGCGGCGCCCGCGACCACCACGACGGCCAGCAGCAGCGCCGGCGCCCGCCGCGCAGCCAGCCGCCGGCCGAGCAGCGACAGCACCACCACGATGACGACCGGCCAGACGAGATAGAACTGCTCCTCGACGGCCAGCGACCAGAAGTGCCGCACGAGCGACGGCGCGCGGTCGGCCTGGAAGTAGTCGTCACCGATGCGCGCGAAGTGGATGTTGGCCGCGAAACCCAGCGACCACCAGATGTCGCTGACCGCCTGCGCCACCCGGGCGCCCCGGAACACCAGGTGCGCCGTGAGGGCGGCGGCGGCCAGCACGGTCAGCGCCGCCGGCAGGATGCGGCGCACCCGCCGCGCGTAGAAGCCCCGGAACGACAGCCTGCCCCGAGTCTCGGTCTCCTGGACCAGCAGTCCGGTGATCAGGAAACCGGACACCACGAAGAAGACGTCGACGCCGACGAATCCGGCCGGCGGGTGGCCGGTGAGGTGGTACAGGACCACGAGCAGCACCGCGACGGCGCGCAGGCCCTCGATGTCGGCCCGGAAGCCCGCGGGCTCGGCGGCGGGCCGGGGTTCCTGGGCGGTCACGGGTGCTGAACTTACCCGGGGACCCCGGGGCCCGCGAGTCGGACGCGGTCGCCGCGCTCGACTCCGATTTCTGTCCGATTGTTCCTCTGTCCGATGTGGACGGACAAGACCTACCCGGTGGTCACTCCTCGACCAGGTCGACCCTGTCTGGGTAGAAAGCGAGGTATCCGCCGATCTCCGCGACCGAAGCGTACGGCTGCTCGTACGTCCACACCGCGTTGGTCAGCGTCCCGTCGGCGGTCTCGATGCTGTAGTACGAGCAGTCGCCCTTGTACGGACAGTAGGTCTGGTGGTCGGTACGGGTGAGCGCCGACATGTCCACGTCCTTGCGCGGCACGTAGTGCACCGGTGGGTACGACGCCTCGCGCAGGGTCAGCGCCTCGGTGGTGGCGCCAATGGTCTGACCCGCCACCGAAACCGATATCCGGCCGGGATGCCGCTCGACGGTGATCGGATGGTCGGCGGACGGGACGAGAATCTGCTTGTCGGTCATGCTGGCTCGAACGCCCCCTCCGGCCGGTTGATTCCGCCGCCCGCGCCGTCGGGACTCCCGTCGCCGCTGGGGTTGCCGCGGCCGGCGCGACTGTCGGCGCGAGCCGCGCCGTCGGGACTCCCGTCGCAGGCACCGTCGGCGAGGGTGTCCAGGATGGCCTCCATCGCGGGATCGCGGCCGTCCCGGAACGCGGCGAAGGTCGGCGGGGCGTAGATGTCCGGCGCGATGGCGGTGCGGTGGTCCAGCGGCCACGAGGTCTGCCAGTACAGGTCCGAGACGTTCACCCGCAGCCCGCTGTGCGGCAGGGTGAACGGCGCCGTCTCGCCGACGAAGTTCGGGCTGGACCCGCTCGGCTCGCCCACGAACAGCGCGTGGGTGTGCCGGTCGAGCAGGGTCGCGGTGTTCTGCGCGGCGGAGAACGTGTCGCGGCCGATGATGACGAACAGCGCGCCCCGCCGGTTGACGCGGTCGTGCCGGATGACCCGGTCCACCAGGGGCATGGCGAGAAACGTGTTGCCCCCGCCGTTCCAGCGCAGGTCGATGGCGAGCGCCGCCGCGTGGTGGTCGTCGACGGCGGCGAACAGCCGGTCGGAGAACTCGGCCAGCGGCTCGTCCGGGCGCTCCTGGATCGCGTTGAACTGGAAGTAGACCAGGTTCGCCGCGGGCAGGTACTCGAACCAGTACGGCGTGTCGGCGGCCCGCAGGTAGGCAGGGACCGGCGCTGCCGGCCGCGGCGCCTCGCCGCTTGGCTGGAATCGCGGCGTCCCGCCGCGTGGCTGGACCTGTGGCGCCTCGCCGCGTGGCTGGATCTGCGGCCCTGCGCCGAGTGGCCGGACCTGTGGCGCCCCGCCGCGTGGCCAGCTCCGCGGCGGCTGGGCCGCCTCGGCCTCGACCGCGATGTCCGCGGTGTCTCCGCCGGCCAACCGGACCGAGAGCGTGACCCCGCCGGGACGGTCCGCCGCGCCCAGGGCGTGCAGGTACGCCGGCTGCCTCAGCCAGACCGCCGCGCTGCCGGCCGGCCCGTACTCGTTGTCTCGGGTGAGCAGGGGATCGAGGGCCGCCACGACCTCGGGTACGGCCCACCCGTCGAACGCGAGCACCTGCGCGCCGACCAGCCGCTCGTACCGCGGGTCGGCGGCGGTGACGAACAGGCCCTCGGCGAACAGGAAGAACCACACCGGCAGGCACCGGCCCCAGTCGGGGAACGCCGGGTGGGCGAGGATCCGGGAGTGGCCGTCGTTGAGCCGGCGCAGCAGCCGCCACATCCCGATCGTCACCTGGATGTCGGGCAGGTCGGGGATGGCCCGCTCCAGGTCGGCCGCGGCCCGGTCGAAGCCGGCGTCGACGACATCCCGGAACGGCACCCGGCGCCGGACTTCGCGGCACAGCGTCCGCAGGTCGGCACGCCAGCCGTCCACCCGTGACCGCGCACCGGTGTCGGGGGGCCCGACGAGTTCCCGGAACCGGGGGTCGTCGCGCAGCGAGGCCAGATGCTCGTCGGTGGTCGCCCGGTCGAGGTCGCGCAGGTTGTACCGCACGGCCCCGGCCAGCGCGTCCAGGGCCGGCGCGGTGTTCCCGAGCCGGGCGTGGCAGCACGCGATCCGGTAGCAGATCTCACCCGGGAAGACGTCGGCCAGCGGTACCGGCTCCGGTCCCCGTACCGGCCACACGCCCAGGGCCGTCGCCTTCTCGTACGCGGTCAGGGCACTCCGGTAGTCGCCGAGCGCGAACCGCGCCTGTCCGAGCCGGTTCCAGTACACCCCGTTGACCGGATTGAGCCCGACCACCGCCTGCCAGCCGTCCGCGGCCTCGGGCCAGCGCTGCGACCGGGACAGCTCCTCGGCCCGCGCCACCGTGGCCAGCTGGCCGTTCACTCCGCTCCTCCCGCCGACGCCGGCGCGGTGGCCGCCCGCGCGCCGGAATCAGGCGCGGTGGCCGCCTGCTGTGTTCCGGGGATTTGCGCGCTGCCCGGCTGTGCGCCGGGGATCGGCGCGGCGCCCGGCGCGCCGGCCGGGGTCGCGTCTGGTGGCGTTGTGACCGGTGGCGGTGTGACCGAGGTGGCGACGAAGACCCGGACCTCGCGGGCGCCCGGAGGAACCGTGCCGCGGTCGGTCGCGCGACCGGCGTGCCGCTGGGCGATCTCGCCGAGCGCCCGGGTGACCTCGCGCAGCTCGTCGGCGGTCATGAACGTGCTGACCCCGCCGAACGTCGTCGCGTCCCGCCACTCCCGCGGCTCGTCGTCGTGCCGGCGCAGGCGCTCCTTCAGCCGGCCCAGCTCATGGTCGAGGAACACCTCGGCCGCGGCCCGCGCGGCGAGCCGCCCGTCGGCGCCCAGGCCCTCGCCGGACAGGTCCTGCTCGAAGCTCGTCAGCCGCCACGGCTTCTCCCGCCCGGCGCCGCCCGGTGCCTGCTCGACGAAGCCGTACTTGGCCAGCAGGTTCAGGTGGTAGGAGCAGCTCGCGACGCTCTCGCCGAGTTCCCGCGCGCACTGCGTCGCGGTGGCGGTCTGGTCGCGGCCGATCAGGTCGATCAGCTTCCAGCGCAGGGGATGCGCGAGGGCTCGCAACGCGGTGGCGTCGCGGCCGGAGGAGGGGTTACCGGACACGATGGCAAGATATCTTGCTCAAGGTTTCTTTGTAAAGGTTCGTTGTTATGTGTCGATTCGGTGGCACTGCGTCGACACTGCTACGAACGTCGATAACTTGTTACGCGGGGCGGGGTGCCGGGCCGACCGACGTCGGCGGTACCGTGTCGGGGCGTTGCAGGCGGGTGGGACGCTCCGTCGGCTGGCCGCGCCGGACCATGCCTGCTGGCGTGGCTCGCGCGTCGGCATCGTGGTCGCGACCGTATGGAGGATGGTGCATGTCGAACGGCGGAGATCTGTTCGCGCTACGTGACGACGCGACCCCGCGGCCGGGCTTCGAGCTCGCGCGGCGCGGCTACGAGAAGCGGCAGGTGGACCAGTTCGTCGCACAGGTCGAGCGCGATGTCGCGGCGCTGACGGCCGAGCGCGACCAGGCGTATGGCCAACTCCAGGAGATCGTCGCGCAGTTCCAGCAGATGCAGGCCGAGCTGATGGACCTGCGCCAGCGTCCGCCCCAGGTGGACCGGGCGTCGTTCGGCGACCTGGGCCCGCTGGTGACCGAGATGATCGCGCTGGCCGAGAAGCAGGCCGAGAACCTCACCGGCACTGCCGCGCAGCGGGCCGCCGAGCTGCAGGCCGACGCGGAGAAGGTGCTCGCCGACGCGCGGGAACGCGCCCTGCAGGCACTGCACGACCTCGAGGAGGAGCTGACCGCGCGGCGCTCCGAGCACGACAAGAACACCGAGGAGCGCCACACCGCCGCGCAGGCCGAACTCGCCGAGATCCGTGAGCTGGCCGAACGGCTCCGTACCGAGGGCGAGGCCGCGCACGAGCGCGCCACGCAGGAGGCGCGGCGGATCAGCGAGCAGAGCACCCAGCAGCTCGAGCACACCCGGGCGGAGACCGCCGCGCTGATGGACGCCGCCCGCGCGCAGGCCCAGCAGGAGGTCGAGGCGGCCCGAGCCCGGACCCAGCAGGAGCTGAGCCAGTGGCAGGCCACCGTCGAACAGGAACTGGGCGAGCGACGGAACGTCGCTGAGCGGGAGATCGCCGAGCGTCACGCGGCGTCGGACCGGGAGCTGACCCACAAGCGCAACCTGGCCGACCAGAAGACCGCCGCGCTGCACGCCGAGGCGCAGCAGCACGCGGCCGACCTGCGCCGCCGGGCCGACGAGCAGCACGCCACGCACCAGCAGCAGCTCGGCGTCGTACAGCAGGAAATCGAGAGCCGCCAGCAGGTGGTCGGCCAGCTGCACGCCGAGCTGGACAGCCTGCAGCAGCAGCTCGCCCAGACCCGCGACGAGGGCGCCGCCACCGAGCAGGAGCTCGCCCAGCTGAAGCACAGCCTGGTCGAGACCCGGCAGAGCCTGAACGCGGAGATGAACCGGCTCGACGACGCGCGCCGGCAGGCCGACACCGCCGAGCGGCACGCGAAGGACGTGCGGGCGAGGGTGCAGCGGGAGGCGAAGCGGGTGGCCGACCTGGCCGCCGCGGCCGTGATGGCCGCCGCCGCGCACGGTGGCTCGGACACCGGCGAATACAAGGTGGTACCGGTGCGGATGGGCCCGAGCCGGCCGGTCAGCGACGTCCTGGACCCGCCGACCGGCGAGAACCAGGAAATCGAGCAGCAGGGGATCGAGACCACCCAGGGGATCGAGAGTCAGGCGATCGAGTCGCGGGCCGCCGACCACCACCCGGGCGACCACCACGCCGTCGAGCAGCAGGTTGCCGACCATCAGGTCGCCGAGCACCACGCCGGGCACGCGTTCCCCACCGACGCGCCGGACACCGAGCCGGCCAACGCTCCGGCGGAGACGCAGGCCGCAGACGTCGCGCCGGCCGAGTCGCCATTCGGTGGGCCGACCGCCGAGGGGCAGGTCGTCGACCCGCGGGTCGTGCTGGCCCCGACAGCCGAGACCCAGGTCATCGACGCGCCGGTGGCCGACGCACCGCCGCAGGGCGAGGTGCCGTTCGACCCGTGGGCGCCCAACCAGGGCAGGCACGAGGCCGGCTACGTCATCCCCGGCCAGCGCGAGCCGCAGCCGGGGAGGGTCGGCTCCGACTCTGAGTAGCGCAGACTCCGAGTAGCGGCGCGGCAGTAGTTCGGCACCCCGTCCGGCGAGCGGCTCACCGGACGGGCGCCGCCGGTTTCCCCAGGGCCGTGCTCACCTCCGCCACGAACCGGTTTCCGGCTGCGTTCGGGCCGGTTCTGGCTGCGTTCAGGTAAGCCCGGACGTGCCCGTCCTGATGCCGGTCAGCAGTCCGATGAGCGCCTCCCAGCCCGCGGGGGAGTCGCCGCGGCTCAGCTGGTACCAGTCGGTCGGGCGGTGGGCCGGACCGATGCGTACCCGTGGCGGGAGAGTGGCCGTCGTGCCGGCGGGTACCGGTTCGGTGACACCGGGGCCGATGGCCAGGGCGATGGGCAGCGGTATGCCCTCGGCGTGTGCCGGCCGGGTCAGGTCGTGGCGGCCCAGGCATGTCTCGGCGTACAGCCAGGACAACTGGTGGGCGCCGGCCAGCCGGTCGGTCAGCCCGGCCAGTTCATCCAGTGGCGGTTGTTGGTCGGGCAGCGGGTATCCCACGGCGACGTCGATCGACTCCTGTACGCCGTCCGCGACGCGGGTGACCTCGAGCAGTGCCATCGCCGGCAGGTCGCCGGCGCCGGTCACCGTGACCCACGAGTGGGTCGGCACCTCCTCCCGGCAGAACCGGGTGATGTCCGCTGTCCGCCACACGCGGTCCACCGGCTCGACCGGTCCCCAGCCCGCCGGCGGGTGTCCGGTCAGCTCCTGGAACAGCGTCTCGATCGGGTCGCCGATCCTGGTCCAGGAGGTGGCCTCGTGCTTGACCTCCAGGCGTACCCGCAACTGCCGGCCGGTCGGCGGCGGCGGTGCGGCGTACGCGGAGGCCACCAGCGGCCGGGACGCGACCGGTGGCACCGGTGGTCCGGGTACCGCCGCGGCCAGCGGATCGTCGTGCCGGAACGCGCCGTCGTCGAACCGCATCGGGACGCCGCACATGCCGTCGTAGTACGCCCGCTGGTCCGGGTCGTAGACGACCCACTGGGCGCCGGTCTCGCGCAGCGCGGCGACCAGCGGCACGGTCAACCGCGAGGCCGGCGGCGTCACCAGTTGGAGCGTGCGCCCGGTACCGGCGCAGTACACCAGGGCCCTGGTCAGCCAGGCGGTCAGCGCGACGACCGGACGCTCGCACAGGGTCACGGCGGCGAGCGGGGTCGCCACGTCGAACCCCGACTCGCCCGGCGGCGGCCCGCCGTCCGTCACCCGCGCCCGTCCAGCCGACCCGGAACCTGACCGGCCTGCGAGAGGGTCCCCATCGCCTCCTCGAGGCGCCGTTGCGCTTCCTGGTCGCGGTGCTCGTTGTCCTGGGCGGTCTGCCCGTCCTGTACGGCGATCGCGTCCTCTCGCGGGCTGTGCTTGAGGAGGATCTGGTCCATGCCGGCCTCCTTGAGGCCCGCCCACTTCGACTCCGGCTCGCCCAGCCGCTCGGTGAGCCAGTCCGGCAGCCGCACGTGGCCGTTGACCAGGGTGCCGTCGGCGACGTAATAGGTCAGCGGCTTGTCCAGCGTGACCCACTTGCCGTTGCGGTACACCTCGAACACGGTCTCTACGGCCTTGCCGTGGTACGCGTGCCGGTACACGGCGTCGGCGTGGGTGTAGCGCACCCCGTCGCCCCAGGGGATGACCATCTCCGGGGTCAGGTCGCCGCCGCCGGTGATGCCGGTGCCCCGGTAGGGTGCGCCCTGTACCTCGTCCTTGACGTGCGCGGGCAGGTCGTCCCAGCCGAGCTTGTCCGAGGCGACCGGTGTGCGCAGCGCGGCGATGTCGTCGGGGTGCGGCCGGAAGCGGATCATCGTGATGCCGTCCCTGCCGACGTTGCGGTAGGGCTGGAGCATTCCCCGGTGCCGCAGCCAGCCGGGCAGGTCGCGCAGGTCGTTCAGCGCCGAGAGCGGGACGTGTTGGGCGTAGGTGAGCTGGAGGTCGTCGCGCAGTCCGGCGGCGGTCTGCGCGGCGAGGTCGCCGTCGCGGGCCACGTAGCCGTGGATCTTGTCGTCGCCGAGGTTCCGCACGATCGCTTTACCGTCCGGGGACACCTTCGTCATCGTGGTGTGCTCGTCGACTCCGAACGGGTCCCGGTTGACCCGCTCGACCAGCGGCGCCGCCGTGGCCGGGTCGAAGGCACGATCGTGGATGCCGGGCAGTTTCCCGTACGCGTCGATGACCTTCCCGGCCTGCTCCGGAGTGAGGTCCGGCCAGCGGTTCATGAGTTCCTGGCGCGCGCTGACCGGGTCGAACTCGTGGCGGCCCACGGTGACGACGACCTCGTTGCCGTCCTTGTCCCGGGTGACATAGTCGATGCCCCGCTTCCCGGACGCCCCGTCCGACCCCGCGTGCGGGTCGAGCCCGGAGTCGACCCGGCCGCTGGCGGCGGCGTGCCGGCGGGACGCCGCGCCGTCCAGCTGGTCCCGGGCTTCGGTCAGCGCCTGCACACGCGTGTCGAGCGCGCCGGTCTTGGCACGGGCCTGGGACACGACATCGACGGCTTCCTGGGCGCGGCCGGCGGCCCGCAGCTCCGTCGACCGCTGGAGTGCGTCGGTGGTGATTTGGCTCTGCTGCTGGCGGACGCGGGCGATCTCGTCGTTCAGCTGGCCCAGGTGTCCGCTGTTGCGGTCGGCCGCACGGTCGGCGGCGGTCGCCGCGGCGTCGTTGAGGCGGCCGAACCGGTCGTCGACCGACAACGGGGCGTGGTCTACCGGTCTGGGCAGCGACTGGTCGTTCAGGTGCCAATTGTTGACCATGTCGGACACCCGAGTGAACCCGGGCAGGCGGTCGGCGAGCGAGCCGAACTTGTCGCCCAGGCCGAGCGCCTTGGAGGTGAACCGCACGTCAGTGCCCAGCCAACCGCCCTTGCCGACGTACTGGGCGCCGCGCGCCATCGCGCCGATGAGGCCCTCCTTGTCGGCCATCGCGGCGATCCCTGCCTTGCCCGGACCGGGGATCGCGACCTGCAGCACGTTGCCCGCCAGGTAGCCGCCACGGGTGCCCCAACCGCCGGGTAGCCCCTTCCCGCTGACCGCGTCCCAGCTCTGCTTGACCACGTTTACCGGGTTCAGGCTGTCGCCGATCTTTCGCAGCGTCGAGTTGCCGGTCATCCGGCCGACGCCGTACGCGGCGCCACCGACCATCGGCAGGCCGAGCGAGATCGACACTCTGGCCAGACCCAGCCAGGCGGGCCCGGCGACGTGCGCGCCGAAGTCCCAGTGACTCTTGCCGGTCGACGGGTCCCAGTCGTAGTTGATCCCGACGAGCCGGGTGAACGCGTTCAGGCCGTCCGCCAGAGCCTTGGTGCCTCCGTTGGAGATCTTCTCGACCATCGGGGCCCTGTCCAGCCACGACTTGCCGAAGGGGTTGTTGCCGAGGCCGAGGTCGTCCTCCCAGGACAGCAGCGGCATTCCGGCGCCGGGCATCTCGGAGCCGAGCTGGCCGGGTTGGTGCACCGGCCCCGGCGGCAGTACCGAGTCGGCGAGGCCCGAGTTGGTCTGGCTGGCGATCGCGCTCACACAGTCGGCCTCGGCCTCCGCCAGCTGCCGCTGGCACTTGTCCAGTGCCGAGGAGATCTCCGAGTACTCGTGGTGCATCCCGCTGTTGTCGACGGTCACCGCGTCGCCCGGATTGTGGCCATGGTCGTGGCTCGTGTAGTGCTCCGGCTGGCCGTCCGGCCCGTATACCGGCGACGCCGTGTGACGCCACGTCGGCCTGGCCGCCGCCTCGGCGTTGAACTTCTCCGCCCGCTTCAGCAGGTTTTCCAGCTGCGGTTTGAGGATCAGCACCGTGGAGCCGAAGTCGGACAGGGCGCGGCCGACCTCCGCGACCGAGGTGTCGACCTGTTCGGTCTTCGTCTGTACCGGCGTGATCGAGGCGACCAGTTGACCGGTCTCCGGGGCGAAGTAGCATCCGGACAGCTTCCGCCACCGGGAGGTCAGGGCCTCGCCCTGCGTGCCGACCTGGCATCCGGTCATCAGGGTGTCGGCCGCGCCGATGATCGCGCTCGGATCGCCGCACCGCTTGATCCGGTCCTTGATGGGCTGGATCGGGATGGCCTCGCTCACGTCGTCTCCAGCTTGTGGTCGATCGGCCTGGTGATCCCGACCTCCAGGGCGCGGCGCACGTTGGCGGTCATGTGGCAGTCGGCTTCGATGTACGCGTTGGTCGCGTTGAATCCCGCACCTACCACGCGCCCGGCGAGATCGAGCGAGTCGCGCACGTAGCCGGTGGTGCTGGCGCCGAACTCGATCAGCGCCCCGGCCACCGGGTTTCCCTCGCCCGACGCCGAGATGGCCTCGTCCACGGTGCGCAGAATCGACTTGCCCGCTGACTCGATGGCCTCGCAGTCGCGCTTGGCGCCGTTGAGAATCGGCGCCACCTGGTGCTTGATCACATCGTATCTACTGGTCACCGCGGTCCTTTCCGGGCAGAACGATCGCGACGATCGACGATACGCAGGCGGGCGCGGGCCGGCGTCCAACCGTGGTGGTATTTCGCCGTCCTGCGCCGCGGCGCTATTCGGCCAGCCGGGCGGACTCGCGGGTGCTCAGTTCGTCGACCAGTCTCGCGGTCACCGGTGTGGTGAGGCCGTACCGGTCGGCCGCGCGCAGGACGGCCGTGCCGATGGCATCCAGTTCGGTGGCCCGGCCCGCCTCCGCGTCGCGTTGCATCGAGGACTTCATGCCCGCCGGTACCCGGTCGAACATGCCCAGGATCGTCGCCGGATCGACCGGCGCGCCCGCGGCGGTGGCCACCGAGGCGATCTCGCCGACGACCGCCTCCAGGGTTTCCCGCCACTGCGTCCGGATCGTGCCGGCCGGGGCGCCCGCGGCCGTGGTGAGCAGGGCCAGCGGAGCCAGGAACGCGAGCTTGTCCCAGAGTACGGCGGTCTCGTCGTCGCGGACGGTCACGTCGAGCCCGGCCCGCCGGAACTGGGCCGCCAGCGCCTCGACACGCTCGCCCGGTGCCGTGTCGCTGGCCACCTCGATCCCGGAGAACGGGCTGGTGTGCTCGATCCGGCCGGGTGCGACCCGGGTCGTCTCCACCCGGATGGCGCCGGCGACGACCTGCGCGGCCGGGAACCGGGTGCGCAGCAGCGGCAGGTGCTCGACGCCGTTGAGCAGCGGCAGCACCAGCCCGTCGCCCAACGCGCCGGCCGGCACCCGCTCCAGGGCGGCGTCGAGCGCGGTTGCCTTGACCGCCAGCACGCAGGCGTCGACCGGACCGCTCAGCCGCGCTGTCGCGGTCGCCGGCACCTGGAAGTCGCCGAACTTTCCACTGTGGACAGTGAGTCCGCCGGTCGTCAACGCGTCGACGGTTTCGGGCCTGGCCACGAACATCACCCGGTGACCGGCGCGGGCCAGTACGGCACCGATCAGGCCGCCGACTCCGCCGGGTCCGACGATCGCGACGTTCCAGAGGGGATCAGGCATGCCGTCCACCCTAGGCCCCGTGCGGGTCACCGGCTCCGGCGCTGCCCCTCGAGCGGTGGACGCAGCGGTGGCAGGATCTGTGGGACTTTCGTCATTGCCGCCACCGCGGCCGGATCCGAGACTGGTACGCGTGGCAGCGCGACCGGTGGTTCTCCTCGGCTACGACGGGGTTCAGGGGCTCGACCTGACCGGGCCGCTCGACGTGTTCGCCGGCGCCTGCGAGTGGGTGAGCCGCACCGGCTCCGCCGATCCCGGCTACCGGCCGATGGTGGCCAGTCCGGACGGCGGGCCGTTTCGCACCACGGCCGGCATGACGGTCATGCCCGACACGTCGCTGGCGGCCATCACCGGCCGCCTCGACACCGTGGTCGTCCCGGGCGGCGCGGCCGCCGTGGAACCGCTCGGCGACCGGCGGATCGTCGACTGGCTGCGCGGCTACGCGCCCTCGGTCCGGCGGGTCACCTCGGTGTGCGCGGGCGCGTTCCTGCTCGCCGAGGCCGGCCTGCTCGACGGCCGCCGGGCCACCACGCACTGGTCGGCGTGCGCCCGGCTGGCCGAACGGTACCCGGCGGTCCGGGTCGATCCCGACTCCATCTACGTCCACGACGGCGATGTCTACACCTCGGCCGGGGTGACCGCCGGCATGGACCTGGCACTGGCCCTCGTCGAGGCGGACCTCGGCCGGCGCGCCGCGCTGACCGTCGCGCGCTGGCTCGTCATGTTCCTGCACCGTCCGGGAAACCAGGCCCAGTTCAGCGTGCAGTTGACCACCCAGTACGCGGACCACGCGCCGGTGCGCGAGCTCCAGCGGTGGCTGGGCGACAACTACGGCGCCGACCTGACCGTCGACGCGATGGCGAGCCGGGCCCGGATGAGCCCGCGGCACTTCGCCCGCAGCTTCCGGCAGCAGACCGGCACAACCCCGGGTCGCTACCTGCAGCGGGTGCGGCTGGAGGCGGCCCGTCGCCGGCTCGAGGAGTCCGACACCCCGGCGGAGCGCATCGCCGCCGCGTGCGGCTTCGGCAGCGCGGAGACGATGCGCCGGGTGTTCGTCGCGGCGCTCGGGATGCCTCCCGCCGAATACCGGCGGCGGTTCCGCACCGGTACACCAGGACCCGGTCCGGTACCGGGTCCGCTCGACTGAGGAGTTCCACCCGTGGACATCGCGATCCTGCTGCACGACCGGGTCACCGCGCTCGACGCGGTCGGCCCGTACGAGGTGCTGAGCCGGATGCCCGGCGCCCGGGTGCACTTCGTCGGCACCCGGCCGGGGCCGGTCCGTGCCGATGAGGGTCTGGGCCTGCACGTCGACCGGGCACTGGACGAGCTGCCGCGTCCGGACATCGTCCTCGTCCCGGGCAGCAGCAGCCCGGCGGTGGCGCTGAACGACGACGCCCTACTGGCGTGGGTGCGCACCGCCCACGGCAGCGCCGCCTGGACCACGTCGGTGTGCAGCGGCTCGCTGGTACTGGCCGCGGCCGGAGTGCTCGCCGGCCGCCGGGCCACGACGCACTGGATCGCGATGGACCACCTGCGCGCGTTGGGCGCGGTCCCGGTGCCGGAGCGCATCGTGGTCGACGGCACCGTGGTCACCGCCGCCGGGGTCAGCGCCGGGATCGATCTGGCGCTGCGCCTGGCGGCGCTCATTCACGGAGACGAGACCGCCGAGGCGCTTCAACTGGCCATCGAGTATGACCCTCAGCCGCCGTTCCCGGTCACCGCGTACACGGCGACCCCGGCGCAGCGGCGTACCGCCGGGCTGCTGATCGGTGGCTCCGCTTCGTCCATTGTGGACTGACCGGTGCAGGGCGCCGTCCTGCCGGGCGACCGGCCGGCGACGGGGTCACCCGGGGCGCGACGCGACCAGGGCGAACGCGTTGGGCAGCCGGCCCCGCCACGCCGCCGCGGACAGGTCGCCGGGGCGCCAGAACGGCTCCGGGTACTCCTCCAGGTACCGGAGCTGAAGGCCGGCGCCGATCACGGCGGTCACGATCTGCCCGAGCGTCGCCTGGAACTCCACCGCACCGCGGGCCGGGAAGGTGTCGTTGACGTGGCTGCGCCGGAAGTAGCCGCGGTCGGCACGGATCCGGGGTTCGTCCTCGTCCCACGTCCACAGCGGTACCGCCGGATGCGCTTCGTACACGAACAGGTGGCCCGACGGCCGGAGCAGGCGCGCCACGTCGCGGGCCCAGGCATCCAGATCAGCGCGCCCTTGCCGGTGTAGACCAGGTCCGCGCACCCGTCGCGCAGCGGCGCCCCGGGCAGCTGCGCGATGAGGTACCGGCAGGCCACGCCCAGCTCGTCGGCCCGGCGCTGGGCGGCGGTCGCGGCCACCTCGCTGAAGTCGACGCTGACGACCGATGCCGCGCCCGCCATCGCCAGGGCGACGTCATCCAGGCCGTGCCCGCTCTGCAGGTGTACGACCTCGGGGCGGGAGCGCAGCAGCGGCTCGAGCAGTTCCCGCTCCCGGGGAAACAGGGACGAGCCGTCGCGCGCCTGGCGCAGGTGATCCGCGTACTCCCGGACGTGCTTCTGGGAGGCGGCCTCCCAGGCGACCCGGTTGCTCCGAACCTCGGCGGCCGTGTCCCGAGCCTCGACACCCGTGTCCCGAACCTCGGCGGCCGTGTCCGGGCCGTCCGGGGTCACTCGGCACCGCGTTGGTCGCGATGGGCGGACAGGAGCGAGATGTAGTCACCGACCGGCATGGCGCCGCCGGGCGCCTCGGGCAGCCGGGGATCGATCAGGACCCGCCCGTACCGCCGGGCCACGGTGCCGGCCGGTTCGTCGGTGACGGTCCAGCCCTGCCCGGTCAGCCAGCCCGCCCGGCTCGGCCGCGTGTCGGAGTGCACGATGCTGTTCAGGTCGACCGCGTCGCCCTGGACTCGGGAGAGGCCGCCGCCGGTCAGCAGGCCGGTGACGTCGACCGCGTGGTCGACGGCCAGCCGGCTGCCGGCGGGAGACAGCTCGTCGATGTGCGCGAACAGCCGCGCCTCCGCGTCGGCCGGCAGGTACGGCAGCAACCCCTCGGCGAACCAGGCGGTCGGCCGGCCGGCGTCGAGACCGGCGGCGCGCAGTGCGTCCGGCCAGTCGTCGCGCAGGTCGGCGGCGATCACCCGCCGGTCGCAGCGGGCCTGCGCGCCGGCCTCGCGAAGCACCGCCTCCTTGAAGTCGAGCATGGCCGGCCGGTCGATCTCGAACAGCGTCAGGTCGGGTGGCAGGGCGAGTCGGAACGCCCGAGTGTCCAGCCCCGCGGCGATGGCGACCACCTGCCGTATGCCGCTGTCGACCGCGCCGGTCAGCTCGTCGTCGAAGAATCGGGTGCGCATGCCGAGGAACGGGGACAGGCCGACGAGGATGGCTTCCTGATCGGTCAGCATCTCGCCGTCCGCCGGCCAGCGCAGGGTCTGCGGTATCGCGGACGGCAGGGCGCGGACGAACGCCGCCGCGTACGGGTCCTCGACCAGCCGGTCGGGCCTGGTCGACTCGACCGCGCGGGCGCCGGCCGCACCCAGCGCCGTGAGGCCCACTCCGGACGTGACGTCCCGCTCGTCCTGCTGGCTCATGGGCAGATCCCCGTCCGGTCCGGTCGGCTCGCGACGCGGTCGAGCGTGCCGGATCGACCGTTGTCAGTCAACGGCCCGGCGCCTCCGATTCTCCGTGGCGGGTCGGGGTTCCGGGGGCTGATGCCGGGCCGGGTACTCGGGGGCGGACGCCGGGCCGGGAACCCGGGTTCCGGAGGGTGACGCCGGGACGGCATCTCCGGCGGGCGGGCCCGGTTCCGGGCGACAATGGCAGCGTCGACCACAGGCCGCGCCTGCCGATGGGAGGTCCGCGTGGAAACCTGGGATGCGCTGCGGTCCCGCCGCAACGTCCGCGAGTACAGCTCCACCGTCGTGTCCGGCGCCGACCTCGACCGCATCGCCGAGGCCGGCCGGCGGGCCCCGTCCGCGTCCAACCGCCAGCACCGGGACTTCGTGCTCGTCACCGACCCGGATCGGCTGGCCGAACTGTCGACCGTCTGGCAGAGCGCCGGGCACATCGCCCGCGCGCAGGCCGCCTTCGCGCTCGTCCTGCCGGAGACCGCGGACGAGGGAACCCGTGTCCTCGACTACTTCGACCTCGGCCAGGCGGCCCTGGCGATGATGCTCGTGGCGGCCGACCTGGGCATCGGTACGGGACACGCGTCCGTCGGCGACCAGGAGCGGGCGCGCGGCATCCTCGGCGTACCCGGCCCCTACCGGGTCGCGTTGCTGCTCGGCGTCGGCTACCCGGCCGACCGCCCGCTACGGCCGGTCGCCAAGCCCGACCGCCGTCCGTTCGACGAGGTCGTCCACCGCGACCGCTGGTGACACCGGCGCCTCCTCGGGGCCGAGCCACCAGTCGCGCTCGGGCAGCTCGCCGGCCGCGCTGTTGAGCGCCTGCAGTGCCGTGGTCACGTGTGCGTGCGCCGAGGCGGGTATCGCGTCGATGATCCGGGCGAGTTCGTCGCGCCGGCGCCGGGTCACGTCGCGGACCAGCGCGCGGCCGGCCGCCGTGAGGCTCAGCCGCACCTCGCGCCGGTCGGCCGGGGTGCGGTAGCGGCGCAGGAGGTCCTTGCGAACCAGCCGGTCGCACATCCGGGTCGCGGTGGACGGCGCGACGCCGAGGTCGGCGGCGATGTCGACGATGCGTTGCGGGCCCCGGGCCGCGAGCACGACCAGCGCCCGGAACTGGGGGAGGGTGACCTCGGTGTCGACGTCGGCGAGCGACCGGCCGGCGATGGCCACCATGGCGCGGCTCGCGGTCAGCAGCGCTTCGATGACGCTCTCCCGGGACGCGGTCGCCGGCTGCCCGGATGTGTTCGGCACCCAGCCATCATCGCCGACCGGGAACGTCTGACGAAATGGTTCGGCCGTCCCGGTGCGATTCATGCACCAAACAGTGTTTGCACAGTGCACGTATCGGTGCGAGTCTGGGGGGAGGGAAACCAGTCCTGGAGGGATCATGTATGTACTGCCAGGCCAGGCCGGCGACCGTGGTTACGGCGCCGAGTCCCTGACCGAGTTCACGTTCGACTGGATCATGGCACCGGTCGCCGGGCTGTCGGACGCCTTCTTCGGACTGCTGCACATGCGGCTGCCCGACTACACCCGCCGGCCCGGCGGCCCGGGCCTCGCGGGCGGGCCGGCGTCGACGGCCGCTACCGGGTCGCGCCGGTCAGGGTGAGGAACTCGGCGCGCGAGCGCGGATCCTGCCGAAGCGTGCCGGTCAGCGCCGAGGTCAGCGTGCGGCTGCCGGTGGCCTGAACGCCGCGCAGCGTCATGCACAGGTGCTCGGCCTCGATGACCACGCCGACGCCGCGCGGGCTCAGCTGGCGGTCCAGCCAGTCCGCGATCTGCTTGGTCAGCCGCTCCTGCACCTGCGGCCCGTGCGCGAACAACTCCACCACCCGGGCGAGCTTCGACAGGCCGAGGATCCGGCCGGCGGGCAGGTATCCCACGTGGGCGACGCCGATGAACGGCAGCAGGTGGTGCTCGCACATCGACCGGATCGGGATGTCACGGGCGAGCACCAGCTCGTCGTAGCCCTCCTCGTTGGGAAACGTGGTCAGGTTGAACTCGCGCGGCGTCAGCAGCTCGGCGTAGGCGGCGGCCATCCGCCGCGGCGTGTCGGCCATCCCGTCGGAGTCGAGGTCCAGCCCGAGCGCGCGGAGGAAGTCGGCGGCGGCCCGCTCGGCGACCGGCAGATCGGCCGACGGGTGGTCCCCGACCACGTGCAGCGGATCCGCCGCGCGGCGCCGGTCGCCGGACTGCGTCGGAACGGGTCGGTGGTCCGCCAGCGTCATCGCGGCCGCCTCCAGAGGGGGTTGTCGGCATCGGTCGGATCGTGCTGGCACCGATGCTGCACCGCGACCGGAACATTTTCAATAGCGAACGCTAGTGATATTCTGCGCTCGTGTCCGGGGCCTGGGATGCCATGGCGGCGCTCGCCGACGACGGTCGTCGCGCGCTCTTCGAGTATGTTCAGCGGGCCACCCACCCGGTGTCCCGGGAGGAGGCCGCCGACGCGCTCGGCATCTCACGCGGGCTGGCCGCCTTCCACCTCGACAAGCTGGCCGTCGCCGGCCTGCTGCGCACCCGCTACGAAGCCCCCGCCGACCAGCCACGCGGGCGCGGCCGGGCCCCGAAGGTCTACGAGCCGGCCTGCACCGAGGTCGCGGTGTCGCTGCCGGAGCGGGAGTACGGGCTGGCGGCCCGGATCCTCGCCGACGCGGTCGCCGAGGATCCGGCACACGCCGACGACGCGGTACGGCGCCATGCCCGGCGGTACGGCCTGGAGTTGGGTGCCCGGGCACGCGCGGCGGGCACCGGCCTGCCCGGTGCGCTGGCCGGTGCCGGATACCGCCCGGTGTCGGTGGACGACCGGATCCGGTTGGCCAACTGCCCGTTCCACGCGCTCGTGGAGACGCAGCCGGCCCTGGTGTGCGGCCTCAACCTCGCCTTCATCGACGGCCTCGTCGACGGGCTGGGGGCCGGGTGCCGGGCGCGGCTGGCCCCGGCACCCGGCGAGTGCTGCGTGGAGGTGACCCGCTCAGGCTGAGGCGCGCTGCAACTGGTGCGGCATCTCCCAGCCGGCGGCCAACCGCGACGGGTGCAGGTTGTCCCCGCCGCCGAAGAACTCGCAGAACTTCATGATGAGCGGGTCCCACCCCACCGGGTCGACGTAGTGCGTCCCCGGGATGACCAGCTCCTCCTCCACGTGGGAGCGGAGCACCTCGACCTCGTACGCGGTGGCGAAGTCACTGAACGGGTGCTCCGCGACGAGCCGGCACTCCAGCTGGATCGGGCACTGCGCGACCCGGGGCGGCCGGACCAGCTCGGACGGCTGCTCGGTCAACCCGGCAGTGGCGAACTTGTCCGGCTCGTACCGGTAGCCCTGCCGTGCCCGGTAATCCGGCACGTCCGGCCGGCCGGTGGTCATCGCGATGCGGTCGACCGCGCCGACCATCGCCGCCGAGGGCAGGTTGAGCACGCATTCGCGCTCGCGCCGCAGGTTCCTCCCGGTCTGGCCGCTGTTGCCCAGCCCGAGCATGCAGGACTGGCCGAGCCACCACGCCGAGGACATCGGCGCGAGGTTGGCGCTGCCGTCTTCGTTGCGTGAGCTGATGAGCACCACCGGGGTCCCGAAGTAGAGCACCTTCAGACCGGGGACCACGTGCATCGGTTCCACCCTTCCGTGATACCTGTATTTCCCTGAGACAGGGGATGTCGTCGGGCCCGGCCACGGTCGGGGTCGCGGGCCACCACTCCACTCTGCGGCGTAAGGGCGCCGGCGTCTGGCGGGGATCGGACCGCGCGTTTTCGCCCGGGCGGAGGCCGGGGGCCGGGGCTCGGGCCGGGCAACGGACAATCCGTGGTGACGAACCTCGACGACAGGCGGATCGGATGACTGAGATTTCACGCACCCTGGGTGGCGACCGGCAGGCGGCACCGGCGATCCGGTGGGGAGTCATCGGTACCGCGAACATCGCGGCCAAGGCGTTCCTCCCGGCGCTTGCCGCCGCGGGCGGCCGGGCGGTCGTGGCCGGCAGCCGCAGCGCCGACCGGGCGGCCGAGTGGGCGAAGTCCAACGGGGTGGAGCGCGGCGGTTCGTACACCGACGTGGTCACCGCCGGCGATGTCGATGCGGTGTACGTCGCGCTGCCCAACGACCAGCACGCGACGTGGGCGGCGGCGGCCTGCGCCGCAGGCAAGGCGGTGCTCTGCGAGAAACCGCTGACGCTCGACGAGGTCGGCGCCGCGGACCTGGTCGCCACGACCGGCCCGGACGCCCTGCTGTGGGAGTCGTTCGTGTTCCCGTTCCACCCGCAGACCGCCCTGCTGCGCGAGCTGATCGGCGGCGGCCGGATCGGGACGCCGCGGGAGATCTGCTCGGAGTTCCACTTCACCGTCGAGAGCCCGGACAACATCCGGCTGCGGCCCGAGCACGGCGGCGGTGCGCTCTACGACGTGGGGTGCTACCCGGTGCGGCTCGCCCGGCTGCTGTACGACGCCGAGCCGCGGGCCGCGGTGGGCGCGATGGGTTACGGCACCGCCGAAGTCGACCTCGACGTCGCGGCGGTCGTCGACTTCTCCGGGGGAGCGCAGCCGGAGCCGGGCTTTGGCGGAGGCGAGCACCCCCACCGTGTCTCCGGGGGAGCGCAGCCGGAGCCGGGCTTTGGCGGAGGCGGTCGTGGTGACTCCGAAAGGCGGCTGGTGCTGTCGGCCGGGATGCGTCGGCCGTTCTCCACGTTCACCCGGATCGTCGGCACCGAGGCGGAGCTGCGGGTGACCAACCCGTTCCATCCGGAGCCGACGGACACCGTCCAGCTGTGGGTACGCGGAAGGTGCGAGCAGACCTGGGGGGCGGCCGAGGGTACCGCGTTCCAGCACGCGATCGAGCACATCCACGGGGTACTGCGCGGTGAGCACCGCCCCCGGCACCGGGCCGCCGACGACTCGGTACCCCAGGCCCGCGCGCTCGACCTGATCCGGGCCGCGACGGCGGACGCGGCGGCGGCTCAGGCGACGAGGGCACAGACGGCGACGGGGCAACGGTGACCGGCGGCCCGGCCGTCCTCATCGCCACCTATCTCGAGCCGGAGCACGTCGAGCGGATCGGGGACAGCGTCGACTGCCAGCTGCTGTACGCGCCCGAACTGCTGCCCCGCCCCCGGTACCGCAACGACCACGGGGGAGTACCACCGGCGCTGACCGCGGCCGACGAGCGGCGGTGGACCGGCATGCTCGCCCGGGCCGAGGTCTCGTTCGACTTCGACTGGCGCGCCCCGGGCGACCTGCCGGGCAGCGCGCCGAACCTGCGCTGGGTCCAGGGCACCAGTGCCGGCATCGGCGGTTTCGTGCGCCGGCACGGACTCGACGCCGGTGACCTTGTCCTGACGACGGCCGCCGGCATCCACGCCGGGCCGCTGGCGGAGTTCGCCGTCGCCGGCGCGCTGTTCTTCGTCAAGGACATCCCCGGGCTGCGCGAGCGCCAGCGGGCTCGCCACTGGCAGCGGCACGTCAGCGGCCAGCTGGCCGGGCGCCGGGCGACGGTGGTCGGCCTCGGCGCCGTGGGGCGCCGGGTGGTCCAGGCGTACGGGCTGCTGGGCGTGCGGGTGACCGGGGTCGGCCGGCCGGGTCACGCGTACCGGGTGGACCACGCCGACCGGGTGGTCAGCACCGACGACCTCGACGCGGTACTGCCCGACACCGACATCCTGGTCCTCGCCTGCCCGCTGACACCCGCCACCCGCGGCCTGATCGGTGCCGCGCGGGTGGCCGCGCTACCGGAGGACGCGATCGTGGTGAACGTCGCCCGCGGTGAGGTCGTCGACGAGGATGCGCTGTCGGCGGCGCTCGGTTCCGGCCGGCTGCTCGGCGCGGCGCTGGACGTCTTCCGGCACGAACCGCTGCCGGCCGGCTCGCCGCTGTGGAACCTGCCGAACGTCCTGGTCTCGCCGCACTCAGCCTCGACGGCCGCGCAGGAAAACGCGGTGCTGACCGACCTGTTCATCGACAACCTGCGCCGCTTCCTGGACGGCCGCCCGATGCGCAACCTCTACCGCCGCGACCGCGGCTACTAGCGGTCCGCGACGCCCGCGGGCCGGCCGAGCCGTCGCGGTCGACCGTGGCCCGGTTGACGGTAGCTCGATTGACGGCGGCGGTCCGCGTTGGCGGCTGGCCGGCGGATCCGACGGCGGTGCGGGCGATGGCGGGCCGGCGCGCGACCGGCCCGCCCGGCCGTCAGGCCGTCAGGCCGTCGCGAACCTCATCCGCTGGGCGTCAGCGTCGAACTCCGCGATCCGGACCGGCACGTGGGTACCGACCTCCAGCGCGCCGGCGCCCGGCAACAGACCGGGGAACCCGGCGTCGACCGTGAGCAGCGCACCGAACGGCACGACCTTCTCCACGCGCGCGGTCACCACGTCGCCGACGGCGTGTCCGGCGACGAACTCGTCCCAGGTAGACATGCGATCACCTCCCTTCCGGCACGTCCACCGACTGTGCGGCGATGGTCGGGGTGGGGAAGTGGGCGGGCCACGGGCCCGCCGGGAGGTCACGCGAGTGCCGGGTAACCGTCCTCGTCGCGGCTCCGCGGAGCCGACCCGGCAGTCATGGCGGCCAGCGTACCGGATCCGGGCCGGAAGAGGCGGATACCCGGTCGTGCCCGGATTGGGCTAACCGCCGGATAGGCCCGAGTTTACGATAGAACCGGTGACGGGGCGCCACCCGGAGAGGCAGCCGGAGTCGGACTCCTCATCCGCCGGTGTGGCGACACGTGTGCCGGGTGGCCTGGGACGGAAGGAGCAGCCGGCGATGGGGATCGTGACCCGGGGGTTTCGGGGCCGGCGCGACCCGTCCGCCGAGAAGCTGCCGCCTGGCCAGTACCTGACCCGTGAGTTCCCGGTACTGTCGGCGGGCCCGACCCCGGACATCCCGCTGGACCAGTGGCGGTTCACCATCCGGACCGAGGACGGCGCCGAGCGCTCGTGGACCTGGCGGGAACTGCTCGACCTGCCCAGCGAGCAGCCCACTGTGGACATCCACTGCGTGACCAAGTGGTCGAAGCTCGCCACCCGGTGGGAGGGCGTCTCGGTGGACACGCTGCTCGCGGACGTGTCGACCTCGGCACGGTACGCGCTGGCCCACTCGTACGGCGGCTACTCCACCAACCTCCCGCTGGCCGACCTGCGCGACGGCAAGGCGTGGATCGCCTACCGGTACGACGGCCGGGACCTGCCCGGCGAGCACGGAGGCCCGGCCCGGCTGCTGGTGCCGCACCTGTACTTCTGGAAGTCGGCGAAGTGGGTGTCCGGGATCGAGCTGCGCGCCGACGACACCCCCGGGTTCTGGGAGAACCTGGGTTACCACAACTACGGGGATCCGTGGCGCGAGCAGCGGTACACCGGGGACTGACCGGCATGGCGCAGCGAAGGAGGTGGCTGCCCGCGCGGGTCACCGACATCCACACCGAGACTCCGACGACCCGCAGCGTCGTGTTCGAGGCGCCCGGCTGGGGCGGCCACCTGGCCGGCCAGCACGTGGACGTGAAGCTGATCGCCGAGGACGGGTACAGCGCCGAACGCAGCTACTCGATGGCCGCTCCGGAGGACGGGGACCGGGTCGCGTTGACCGTGCAGCGGGTACGCGACGGCGAGGTGTCGCCGTACCTGGTCGACGAGATGATGCCGGGCGACGAGGTGGAGTTGCGCGGCCCGATCGGTGGGTGGTTCGTCTGGCGTCCCGAGGAACCCGGCCCGGTGCTGCTGGTGGCGGGCGGGTCGGGCGTCGTACCGCTGATGGCGATGGTGCGGGAACGGGCCCGGGTGGGCAGCGCGGTGCCGTTCCGGCTCGTGTACTCGGTCCGTTCGGCCGACGACGCCTTCTACGGCGAGGAACTGTCCCGGCTGACCGGCGAAGGCAACGGAGACGGCGACGGCAATGGGCTGGGTGTGACGCTGCTCTACACGCGCTCCGCCCCGCCCGGGACGACTCGGCCGGTCGGCCGGATCACCGCGGACGACCTGTCCGACGCGGGGTGGCCGCCGGACGCCGGATCCCGCGCGTACGTCTGCGGCCCGACGGCATTTGTCGAGGCGGTGGCCGGGCTCCTTCAGCAGTTGGGGCACGATCCGTCCACCATCCGCACCGAGCGGTTCGGTCCAACCGGAGGCTGACATGGACGAGAGCGTGGTGGACGACGCCGGCATGAACGAGGTCGGGATGGGCGAGGGCGCACGGTACGTCGACGGGAACGCGGCCGCCGGCGCGTTCGCCGAGGCGTTCGGCACGGAGGTATCGGCCTCGACGCTGACGTGTGCCGGCTGCGGACGGGCGGGACGGTTCGCCGACCGGCACGTGTACGACCGGGGTCCCGGCATGGTCGCCCGCTGCCCGTACTGCGGCGAGGTGAACGTGCACCTGGTCCGCACGCCCACCGACGTCTGGCTGGACCTGCGCGGGTCGTCGTCCTGGCGGATCCCGCTGTCGGGCTGAGGAGTCCGGGAAGCCGCCCGGCTCCCAGACTCCTATTATCCTAGGATGCTTTAGGGGTTATGACCCACGACCGAACGACAGACACGCCGTGGGGGAGACGCGCGGCCGATGCCGGCCGCGCGTCGCCGACGACTGGTCTGGGTCGCCGCGCGGCGCCGGACGCGCCGAGCCAGACCAGTCGAACGGGTCAGGCTGCCGCGGAGTGCCTGTACAGCACGGGATTCAGCGGGGTGTCCGGCACGCCGCCGGCCCGGGCGCCGGGCATGAACGTCGCGAGGTCGTTGCGCTGGGGGTCGTTGACCGGTTCGCTGATGGCGATGTCCGCGTCGACGTAGATGATCGTCATGACCCGGCGCGGGATCGTGGACCGGTTCGGCCCGGCGCGGTGGAACGTCCATCCCAGGTGGTAGCTCGCGTCGCCGAGCGCGTACCCGGCCGTGTCCGTCGTGAACCCGCGGGCGGCCAGCTCGTCCTGGAGCATGCGTTCGGACTCGTCGCCGATCGGCAGGTTCCGGCCCAGGTCGAGGCGGTGGCTGGCGCGGGCGAACTCCAGCGCCCCGAGCCGCGTCGGGGTGTCCTGCAGCGGCAGCCAGACGGTGATGGTCCGGTCGGAGGCGAACGGCCAGTAGTACTGGTCCGCGTGCCACGGGGTGATGCCGCCGCCAGGTTCCTTGTAGAGGGCCTGGTCGTGGTACAGCCGTACGCCGTCGACGCCGAGCAGCGTCGCGGCGATCCGCGCGAGGCGGCGCGAGAACACCAGTTCCCGTACCAGGTCGTCGTGCTGCCACAGGTTGGTGACCTGAAGGAACGCGCGACTGTACGTGTCGCGCTGGTCCATCGGCAGGTGCATCAGGTTGCGGTCGATGACCTGCCCGGTGATGGTCGGTTCGTAGTGCGCGACGGTTTCGGCGGTCAGGACCGCGGGCAGCCGGACGTACCCGTCCTCGGCCAGCCGGGTGGCCGCGTGGTCGGGCAGCGGGTAGGCGCTGTCGATGTCGATGGTGTCGGTCCGGTCGGTCATGATGGCTCCCGGTGGTGTCGGCTCGTGTGCGGTTCCACGGTCGCGTCGCGGGGGCCGGCGGGCTACCGCGCCAGGGGGCACGATCCGGTACTCGGGTGACCGGCCGGTCTTCGGGTGGCCGGGGGCCGGCGCGGCCCGCCGCTACCATCGGGGGATGCGCCCCACGGTGGAGTTCATCGCACCGGACGCCGGGCGCGACTGGGTCTTCCACGCGCGTTCCGGCGACGCGTTCGACTTCTCCTGGCACGCGCACGACTTCTACGAGCTGACGGTGATCGCGGCCGGCCGGGGCCGGCGGTTCACCGGGGACAGCGCGTCGCCGTACGGGCCGGGGGATGTCGCGCTGTTCGGCCCGCGGCTGCCGCACACCTACGCCTCGGCGCGGCGGGACGGGCCGCACCTGGCGTACGTGGCCCAGTTCCCTGGCTCCCTTGTGGACGGTCTGGTCGGTGGGGCGGAGTTTGGCGCGCTGCGTTCCCTGCTGCGCGCCTCGGCCAGGGGTGTCACCGACGCGGCGCCCGGGCAGAGCTGGGTACGCGCGGCCCGGCGCCTGGCCGGGCTCGACGGAGCGCGGCAGACGGTCGGCCTGTTCGACCTCCTGGTGCGCCTGGCCGAGTCCCGTTCGACGGTCACTCTGGCCAGTGCCGGGTCGGCCCGCCCGGTCGCGCCGGCCCGCGCGCGTGCGCTGAACGCGGTGGTCCGCTACGTCGACGAACGGTTCCGCCAACCGGTCACCCGCGACGGTGTCGCGGCCGAGGTCTCGATGTCGCCGTCGTCGGTCAGCCGCCTGGTGCGCGACCAGCTCGGTACGACGCTGACCGGGTACGTCACGTCGGTGCGCGTCGCCGCGGCCGCCCGGGCGCTGGTCGACTCCGACCGGTCGGTGGCCGGCATCGCGCACGACTGCGGCTTCGCGAACCTGGCGAACTTCAACCGCCAGTTCCGCCGGGCGCAGGGCATGACGCCGACGGACTACCGGCGCGCGTTCACCGGTACGGCCGGGCGGTGAGTGTGCGGATCGCCGGGAGTGGGTACTGGTCGCGACGTGACCGATGAGAGTGTTGACGCCGATGTGATCGACGATGGGCAGGCCGACGTGCTCGCCGAGGACGAAGTCGTCCACGTGCCCGAGGGGGCCAGGGAGCTGGCCGAGGCCCACGAGCACGCCTCCACGTTCCTGCCCGAGGTCGAGGACTGGGACGGGCCGCCGGACGAGCTGCCGGAGGACTCGGACGGGCGGTGACGTCTGGTCAGCGGCAGGCCGGGCAGCGCCCGAACAGGGTGAGCCCGGCCTGCCCGATGTCGTAGCGGGTCGCGTCGCCGGCCGCGGCGACCGCGTGTGCCAGGCTCGGCGCGGGGATCTCGGAGATCGTCCCGCACTCTTCGCAGATGGCGTGCACGTGCGGGTCGGCGCACAGCCCGTAGCGGGCCTCGCCCGGCCAGGCCAGCTGGTGCACCACCGCGTGCTCGGCCAGGAACGCGACGGTCCGGTGTACGGTCGAGATGTTGATCTCCGGCCGTTGCTCGGCCACTTTCTGGTGGATCGCGGTGATGGACAGGTGGGCGGATGTGCCGGCCAGCGCGTCGATCACCATGCCGCGGGCCAGGGTGCGCCGGGCGCCGGCTGTGGCGAGCTGCTGCCAGGCGCGACGGACGCGCTCCCGCCGATCGGTGTCGCGCATGCCGTCCACGCCAGCCGTCACCGCCGCTCTCGGCCTCGTCCGGGAATCCTTGACGTCGTGTGCCGCCGCTGATTCTGGCACCAGGCGAAGCGGTCCGGGCATCAGGCCGAGCCGATTGGCGCGTCCTCCGCCGGGGTGGGTTCGGCGTCCGGCGTCGCGAGCCGTGCCGACCACCGTTCCTCGATCCGGCCGAAGCGCCAGACCGCGAGCGCGAACAGCCAGGACACGACGAACAGCCCGACGATGCCGTAGCCGGCGTAGTCCAGGGGGATGCTGCCGATCGCGGCGATCGGGCCGGTGGTGATGCCCGCCTGGTCGGCGAGGACGCCGACGAGTTCGATGGTGCCGATGATGAGCGCGACCGCGACGGAGATGGACGTGATGGTGATGTTGTAGAAGACCTTGCGGACCGGGCGGGCGAACGCCCAGCCGTAGGCGGCGTTCATGAACACGCCGTCCACGGTGTCCATCAGGCACATGCCGGCGGCGAACAGGATCGGCAGCACCAGGATCGAGTAGAACGGCAGGTTGAACGCGGCCGCGCCACCGGCGATGACGAGCAGGCCGACCTCGGTGGCGGTGTCGAACCCGAGGCCGAACAGCACCCCGACCGGGTAGATGTGCCATGCCTTGCGTACCGACCGGGTCAACCCGCCGAGGATGCGGTTCATGAACCCGCGCTTGTTGAGCTGCTCCTCCAGCGCCTGCTCGTCGTAGACGCCGCTGCGCATGTCGCGGAACACCTTCAGGATGCCGAGCAGGACGACGAAGTTGAGGATGCCGAGGATCCACAGGAACACGCCGGAGACGGAGGCGCCGATGACGCCGGTGATCGAGTGGAGGCCGGAGCTGTCGTTTTCCACCTGACCGGCCAGCGCCTTGACGCCGGCGGCGAGCAGGAACGAGAGCAGGAAGACGATCGTCGAGTGGCCGAGGGAGAACCAGAAGCCGACCGACAGCGGTTTGCGGTCGGCGCCGGTCTCGGCGTTGTCGGCCATCAGCTTGCGGGTGGTGTTGTCGACGGCCGCGATGTGGTCGGCGTCGAAGGCGTGGCGCAGGCCGAAGCTGTAGGCGAGCACGCCGACGCCGATGGTGAACACCGGGTGGTCGCCGCCGAGGTGGAAGTGCTTCGGGACGACGAGGCCGAAGAGCACGGCGAAGCCGACCGCGTGCAACAGGACGATGAAGCCGAGCATGCCGCCGAGCGACCGCCGGTCGCGGCGGGTCAGGGTGCGGCGGAACAGGGAAAGCCTGGATACCGCCGGGTCCGCGTTCGTCATCTGGCCTCTCCTCGGGCGCCGACGCGGGCACGCGTGGCCCACGCTCGTCCGGGACGTTATCACAAGTAATTTGCGATAAGGAGATAGTGGCAGGAGCGTGAGGGACGCGACACGCCCCTGGCGCCGGGGACCTACCATGTGGCACACCCGTGTCAGTCCTGGGGAGGCATCTTCTCTGGCGAGAAGGGACATGGGTTCCATGGACGTCGTTCACCCCGCGACCACGCATCCACTGCGGACTCCAGCGACGCTGGCTGTCGGCGGGCTGTGGGTGATGGCCGCGCTGTCCGCGTTGAAAGCCCTGTCGACGCCGTGGGTACCGGACGCGGACGGCGGCACGGCCGCCCTCCTCGACGTCCTGTCCACGCTCCTGGTGGTCGGCTGGATCTACACCGCCGTCACGTTCCTGATGTGGCTGTACCGGGCCCGGGAGAACCTCGACCGGCGCGGCGACACCGCCCTGACCTGGAAGAAGGGCTGGACGATCGGCGGCTGGTTCATCCCGGTCGCCGACCTGTTCATTCCCGCCGCCGTGGTGTCGGAGGTGTTCGCCCGCAGCAGGCCGGGAGCGTTCAGGACCTGGAAGGTGCCCCGGTTGGTCGTCGTCTGGTGGGTGGCCTTCGTGCTCGGCCTGATCCGGTTCACGTTCACCACCGTGTACGCGGACGGCACCCGGCACGTCACCGGCGTGCAGTTCTGGAACGCGGTCAACGGCGTGGCGGGCGCCGTCGCCGCCGTCCTGGCGGTGCGGATCGTCCAGCAGGTCACCGCGTGGCAGTCCGGCGACGACTGGTCGGCCGGCGCCCGCTGACCGCTGCCCCGCTCTCCGGCCGGCCCGCTCCCCGGCAATGGCACCGGCCGGGGACCGGGCCGGCCGGGGTCGTCACTGGCCGAGGCGTCCGTCGATCCGCTCGCGCAACAGGTCGACGTGCCCCAAGTGGCGGGCGTACTCCCCGATCATCCCGACCAGCACCTCGCGCAGCGACATCGCCCCTCCGCCGCTGCCGTGCTTGTTCAGCCGGTCGTCGGCGGTGATGTCGAGACTGGGCGCCTCGGCCACGAACCGCGTGCCGAACTCCGCCTCCGCGCGCCACGCCTCCCATGCCTCGGCGACCACTCGGGGGTCGGGGACGGCGCCGTCGAAATCACCGTCGCGGTCGGTGTCGGAGCAGTAGAGCCGGGGCACGTCCTGCCCGGCCATCAGCACCCGGAACGTCGCGCGTTCCCCCTCGGCCAGGTGCCGTACCAGCCCGAGCAGCGACATCGTGGACGGCTCGACGGAACGCCGCGCCATCGCCTCCGCGTCGAGGCCGTCGCACTTCATCTCCAACGTGAGCCGTAGGCAGCGCAGGGTTTCGGCCAGCGTGGTCCGCTCGTCGCCCAACCGTTGCCGGTGCTCCCGCGGGTCGTCGTCGGAGGGCCTGCCATCGGCGGTGAACATGTCGGCGCGTCGGGTCGTGGCCATGGTCGCCATCATCGGCGACGCTCGTGACGGCCGGCAACGGATTTTGTCCGGCCCGAAGGCGTCAGAATCGGCTATCCGGGGACATTGTGCTCGCGCGGTGAGCGTGGGGGTCGCGGTGGCCGCGTGGATGCGCGGCGCGCCGGGCGGCCCGGACGGGCCCCACATATTGCAAACATCGCATATATTTGACGGATGAGCGCGGGACACGATCATCACCCGGCGGCCGGTGGCGATCAGCGGCTGCTCGGCGGGGCGCTCGCCCTGATCCTCGCCTTCATGGCCGGCGAGGTCGTGGTCGGGCTGGCCGCCGGGTCGCTGGCGCTGCTGTCCGACGCCGCGCACATGCTCACCGACGCGGCGTCCCTGATCCTCGCCCTGATCGCGATGCGCCTGGCGGTCCGGCCGCCGCGCGGCGGCTACACCTACGGGCTGCGCCGCGCGGAGATCCTCTCCGCCCAGGCCAACGGGATGGCCCTGCTGGTCCTGGCCGTGGCCCTGGCCGTCGAGGCGATCCGGCACCTGGTCAGCCCGCCGCCGGTGGCGGGCACACCGGTGCTGGTGACCGCCCTGGTCGGCATCGTGGTGAACCTGGCGGCCACGCTGCTGATCAGCCGCGCCAACCGCGACAACCTGAACATCCGGGGCGCGTTCGCGCACATCCTGACCGACCTGTACGCGTTCGTCGCCACCGCCGCGGCCGGGCTGGTCATCATCCTGGCCGGCTACCGGCGGGCGGACGGCGTGGCGACCCTGGTCGTGGCGGCGCTCATGGTCCGCGCCGGGGTCGGCCTGCTGCGCGCGTCCGGGCGCATCCTGCTGGAGGCCGCCCCGGCCGGCATCGACCCGGCGCAGGTCGGCACCCGGCTGGCCCGGGTCCCCGGCGTCGCCGAGGTGCACGACCTGCATGTCTGGCAGATCGGCTCGGACTCCCCGGCGCTGTCGGCGCACGTGCTGGTGGCCCCGGGTGGAGACTGCCACGACACCCGGAGGGCGCTGGAGCGTCTGCTGCACGACGCGTACGGCATCGAGCACACCACGCTGCAGGTCGACCACAAGGGCGACGGCCTGCTGCAGATCGGCCAGGACCGCCCGCCGCACTGAACGGTGCCGCGCTGTCAGATCACCACAATCCGCGGGTACTCGTGGCGGAGGAAGTCGTGGTGGGAGATGTCCCAGCCGTACCCGCCCGCGTTGCCGAAGACCAGCACGTCGCCGACGCGCAGCCGGTCCACCCGCTGACCCCGGGTCAGCACATCGCGTGGGGTGCACAGCTCGCCGACCGCGTCCACGGCCACGTCGCGTACCTCGGGGCGGTCGAACCCGTACCGCCAGTCGGGCACCGGCAGCACGGTGAAAGGGTGGCTGTAGCCCCAGGCGGCGGGTAGCCGGAAGTGGTGGGTACCGCCGCGCAGGACGGCGAACCACCGGCCGTGGTTGCGTTTGAGGTCGAGGACCTCGGCGGCGTACCAGCCGGCCGGGGTGGCGAGGAACCGGCCCAGTTCGAAGACCAGCGGCACGTCGCCGGGCAGGGCGCCGCGCAGCGCCCCGAGATCGAAGTGCGCCATGCCGGTGTGGTCGATGCCGAAGCCCCCGCCGACGTTGACCTCCCGCAGGCGCAACCCGTACCGGTCGGCGGCGCGCCGGGACCAGTCGAGGGCGTCGGCGATGAACGCGGCGTGCGCGGGTGCGTCCAGGTTGTTGGAGACCGCGTGCAGGTGGAATCCGACCGGGTCGAGGCGGGGCTGCCCGCGGACCAGGGCGACCGCCTCGTCGAGGGCCGAGATGTCCAGGCCGAATGGGGTGGGTACGCCGGTC
Source organism: Rugosimonospora africana (assembly GCF_016862975.1). Classification (GTDB taxonomy): domain Bacteria; phylum Actinomycetota; class Actinomycetes; order Mycobacteriales; family Micromonosporaceae; genus Rugosimonospora; species Rugosimonospora africana. Next base: position 6,546 of record NZ_BONZ01000089.1, on the reverse strand, counting down.
ATCCGGTGGCTGCCGGGCAGCGTCGGCCCGGCCCGGTTGACCCGCAGCGCGATCCGCACCGGTGGCGCCTGCGCCGGTGCGGTGCCGGCCAGGGCGGCCAGCCGGCGCAACTCCAGGAGGCTTTCCACGTTGACCGTGGCACCCGCCGCGATCGCGGCGCCCAGTTCCTCGTCGGTCTTGGCCGGGCCGCTGAACGCGATGTGCCGCGCCCCGGCCCGTACCGCCAGTTCCAGCTCGCCGCCCGAGGCGACCTCCAGCCCGTCGGCCACCTCGGCCAGGGCGGCCACCACCCCGGGTGTTCCGTTGGCCTTGACCGCGTAGAGCACGGTGGCGCCCTCCGGTACCGCGGCGCGGACCGCGGCGACCCGTTCGCGCAGCACGCTGGTGTCGTACACGTAGGCGCAGACCGGCCCCGGTACGCCGCGCAGCGCGGCGGTCACCCGCTCAGGAAGCATGCAGGGGATTGTGCACCGGCACGTAGGTGTCCGTGCCGCCCCCGCCGGACCCGCCGCCGTCGGCGAGCCGCATCCGTACCAGGGCCTTGTGCGGCACCCGGGGCGCGGTGAGGAACCGGTGGTCGGCCGGGTCGGCCCGGGCCTCGTCGAGAACCTTGCGTACCGCGCGCCACGCCGCCGCCTCGTCGAGCCCGCCGCTGTCGACCAGGTGGGTGACCAGCTCTCCGAGGTGCGCCTGCAGCGCGGTGTAGCCCAGCTTGGCCCGCATCACGTCGACGTCGGCGGTGCCGACCACCGAGCCGGGCCACAGCGGCGGCGCCCCGGCCAGCCGGGGCAGGTGCAGCCGCAGGCCGGCGAAGTCGCGGAAGGCGATCCGGTGCGGTACCCCGTCGACGAAAGTCGGGATGCTGTTCTGGAGGTGCGCTTCCAGCCCCACTCCAGAGGCGGCCAGGCGCAGCAGCGGCGGCAGCAGCAGGGCGGCGTACCGGTCCAGGAACTCCAGCGGCCCCAGGCCGGCGCGGGTGAGCAGCTCGGACAGCACGCTGCGCCCGGTGACCGGTGACGTCGCGACCAGCGCCGATCCGGGGATGGCGACCTCGCCGGGCAGCAGCGCGCCGGTCAGCCCGCCGCGGACGATCGCGGAGATGTCCCGGCTGCGCCCGCCCGTCGCGGTGACCGCCGCGCCGGCGACCTCGGGCAGCAGCAGCACCCGGGGCTCGCCGGCCAGCAGCCGGTGCAGCAGGGCGGAGATGGCCGGGCCGTTGCGGGTGCTGGCCACGGAGATGGTCCGCCGGGTCGAGGTGACCTGGATGTCCAGGGACAGCTTCAGGTACCGGCGCTGCCCGTGCACGTCCGGTTCCAGCAGCACGGTGCGCAGCGCGATGGTGGGTGCCGCGCGCAGCGTGGCCGTGCCCATCGGGATCAGGTCCCGAGCGGCGAACAGGTCGGCGTACCGGTCGGGCAGCACGGTGGCCAGCTGCCAGGCGTGTACCGGTTGGAGCCGGTACCCGGCCGGTGGAGTGGGCAGCCACGGGTACCCGTCGCGCAGCAGCGCGCCGAGGTCGTCGCCCAGGTGCAGCCGGTCGGCGACGGCGACGAACCCGACCCGGGTCTGCGGCGACTCCTGGTCGTGCGCGAGTAGGTCCGGTATCCGCCAGCCCAGCCGGGTACGGCCGCATGGGTGCAGGTTGTGGCCCTCGGTGGCCAGCCGCTCGTACAGGATGAGCTGGTCGTCACCGGCCAGGGTGGCGGCCAGCCCGTACAGGTCGGGTGCCCCGGCGGCGGCGGCCCGGGCGCGCAGGTCGGCGTCGATGCCGGCCCGCCGGGCGTAGCCGAGGGCGAGGTTGCGCGCGGCGTCGGTCAGTTCCGTGGCCAGTCCGGCATCGGATATGCCGAGGTCGGTGAGCGCCGCGGACGGGGTGGCCGGGACCGGCCCGGTCAGGTCGACGCGGTCGAACCCGTGCCGGCGGGCGGGGCGCAGGATGTGCCGGGCGTGGCCGAGATCTTCGCGCCAGGCGGCGCCGAGCAGCCGCCGGGTGACCACGTCGGTGGCCCGGGGCAGGGCGTCGCGGAACGCGTCGAGCAGGTGTGGGGCGTGCGCGGCCAGTTCGGCTCCGGCCAGGGTCACCGGGTCGGTGGTGCTGGGCATCATCGGCCTGCCAGGGGATTGGGAACCGTGGTCCAGAGGTCGTGGATCGGGTCGTCGGCCAGCCGCATGGCGGTCATGGCCTTCACCGGGAGGTCGGCGGCGAACAGTGCGCGGGCGTCGGGCCGGGCGGTGCGGGGCAGGTCGGCGTAGGTGTCCCGGGCGGTGCCGGCGACGAGTTTCCAGATCGTGTCCGGGTCGGTGCCGTACTCCCGGCGCAGGGTCGCGGCCAGCTGGCCGACCACGGTGGACAGGACCGCGGCGAACAGCTTGGTGCGCAGCTCGTCCGGATCGTCGGTGGCCAGATCGCCGTGCGGCGGTGCGGTGGTGATTCCGGCGGCGGCGAGCCGGGCCGGCGAGAGGCGTACCCCTCCGAGATCGCGGTAGTACAGCCGGGCGGGCTGCCCGGTGCGCAGCATCACCAGGGTGTTCTGCCCGTGTGCCTCCAGGGCGACACCGGAGTGGAGCAGGCGCAGCAGCGGTGGTAACAGCAGGTGAACCAGTTCGGCGGCGAACGGGTGCGGATCGCCGCCGTACCCGAGGTCGACCGCCTCGGTCAGCAGCGCCCGGCCGGTGGCCGGGGACGGCGCGCACAGCGCGGCCAGCGGCATCACCACCTCTCCCGGCCCGGTGGCCGGGGCCTGCCGCAGCACCATGGCCAGGTGCCGGCTGGGTTGACCGTCGATGAGCACCGCGCCGGCCGCCGTCTCGCGCAGCACGTCGAGTCCGGCCGCCGTGCCGAGCTCGCCGACCAGTGCGGAGACCACCGGCCCGTTGCGCACCGCGGCGGGTGAGACGATCCGGACCGCGGAGGTCATCTGCACGTCGACGGCGGTCTTCACGTGTGCCGTCGGGTGGTCGAGCGGGGCGAGGGTACGCAGCGACATCAGCGGCCGGGCCGCCACGGTGCGGCCGGTGGCGGACAGCCACGGGTACCGGGGCAGGACGTGTTCGTGCTGCCACGGGTGTACCAGCAGCCGGGGCGGCAGTCCCCGGCCGGTGGACAGCCACGCCCCGGCGGGTACGGCGTACTCGCGCAGGTGCACCACCGGCCGGTGTTCGGGGGCGTACGCGCGCACCTCGGCTTCCGACATGCCGGTACGGGTACGGCATAGCGGGTGCAGCGGGTGTCCGTCGACGACGCACTGCTCCAGGTCGGCCAGGTCGGGGGAGCGGGTCAGGTACGGCGTGCCCCGGTCGGGTTCCGGCGCCGCGGCCCGGGAGCGGGCGAGGTTGGTGACGCTGTCGGCCAGTTCGGCGGCCAGCCGTGCGCCGGCCGGCCCCGGTACCAGGTCGGTGATCAGCGCGACCGGGTCGTCGTGTCCGCCGATCCGCAGCCCGGCGGGAGCGTCAGCGAACGGTTCCGCGGCGTCCGCCGGTCCGGTCAGTGCCCGCCCGTCGGCGAGCCGGACGACCAGGGTCGACCCGTCGTGTTCGCGGCCGGCGATGCCGGGAATGGGCTCCCGCGCCAGCGCGCCCCACAACCGGCTCAGGACGGCGGCGCGGGCGGCGGCCGTGAACGTCATCGACCAAGTATGGCGGGTCCGTCCGCCACTCAAACCTAGCGTCCTAGGACGGCTTAGAGAATGTGACGCCACGACGAACAGTGCGGCAAAACCCGCCGCATCGAAGATGCGGACTTGCGGTTCAGCGCCCGGAGGTACCCCTGATGCGGACGGCGATCAGACCGATCGCGGTGAGCAGGGCCATCGAGCAGCACAGGGACTTGAGGAGCATCCGCGTGGCCTCGCAATCACTCGCTCGTGCCGGACTGGCCCGGGAAGGTCAGCGTAGCCGGGGACGCCCGGGGCCGGGTGCGGGCCGGCGGGTCAGAGCCGGCTGAACCAGTCGCGGACGGCGGGCACGCCGCCTGATCCGAGGGCGACCATGAGGGCCGCCCGGGCCTTGGTGGGGGCGAGGCCGCGGGCGCCGATAGCGCCGATGGCGGCGGCCATGCCGGTTCCGGTCGGGGTGTGCTCCAGCGGTACGCCGCGGGTGCGGCACCGGGACGCGATGACCACCGGGATGTCCCACTCGGTCAGGTCGCTGATGGTGCTGAACAGGTTGACCGGCACGTTGGACTCGCCGGTGCCCTCCAGCACAATGCCCCGGGCGCCGGCGTCGGCGACGGTGGTCAGCAGGGTCGGTTCGATGCCCGGGTACGTCTTGATCAGGGCGACGTCGGATTCGGGTTCGCCGGCTGCCGCGGGTGGCCGGGGCGGCGGTACGGCGAGCAGCTCGACCTGCCCGTCGACGACCCGGCCGAGCGGCGGGTACGGGTACGACCGGAGGGCGGCGACGCTGGTGGTGTCGGCGGCGTGGACCCACCGGGCGGCGTGCAGTTCGTCGTTGAGGCAGGCCACGACGCCGGTGTGGCGCAGTGCGGGGTGGGTCGCGGCGGCCAGGGCCGCGGTGAGGTTGCCGGGGCCGTCGGTGGACGGGTCGTCGAGGTGCCGGGTGGCGCCGGTGAAGACGATGCCGCCTTCCGTGGTGGCCTGCCCGGCGGTCAGGTCGGTGAGGAACGCGGTGTCTTCCAGGGTGTCGATGCCGTGGGTGATCACGACGCCGTCGAATCCGTCGTCGAGGATGGCGGCGCGGGCGCGGCGGGCGAGGCTGAGCATGGTCGCCGGTGAGGTGTCCCAGCTGGGTTCGGCCATGACGTCTTCGACGGTGACCTGGGCGGTGGGGCGCCGGGCCGCCGGGATGGTGGCGAGCAGGTCGGCGCCGGACGCGACGGCGGAGCGGCTGGGCTGGTAGGCGATGGTGTCCTTGGTCGCCAGGAGCAGGACGCGCGGGGGCATGGGTGTCCTTCAGCGGGGTTCGGTGAGCAGGGGTAGGAGCAGCATGGCGAACAGCAGGGCGGCGGCGATGGCTGTCGTGGTGCGGTGGCGGCGGGTGGCCGGCCGGGGTGTGCCGGTCACGGCGCGGGGTCGGGGGACGCGTCGGGGGTGACGCCGGTGTGGTGTTCCAGCCGTTCGATGCGCTGGATGAGTGGCTGGAGTTCCTGGCGTACCGCGGCGGCGAGCGCGGTCGCGGCTTGTCCACTGGTCCGGCTCGGCGCGTCGGGCGCCGTGCCGGCTTCGGCTCGCAGGTGGACGTATCCGGCGAGGGCGGCGACGACCGCGCGGCGGGTGAGGCGGAGTTCGGCGCCGGCGGCGCGCAGGACCTGGCCGCCGGCGCCGTCGGGTTCGGTGATCAGGCCGAGGAGGAGGTGTTCGCAGCCGACGTAGTTGTGCCCGAGAGCGGTGGCTTCGGTGACGGCGAGTTCGAGGGCGTTGGCGGCGGGGCTGGTGAAGTGTGGGGTGGTGTCGGCGGGGTCGGTGCCGGGTTCGGTCTGTGGTTGCCGGGCGAGGGTCTGGGCGAGTTGGTCGGGTTCGATGTCGAGGGCCTGGAGGACGTGCAGGGCGAGGTTGGTTCCTTCGGTGAGGAGGCCGCCGAGGAGGTGTCCGGTGCCGACGTTGCCGGTGCCGGCGGTGCGTGCCTGGTCGATGGCGAGGGTGAGGGCGGCGCGGGTGCGGGGGGTGAAGTGCGGGAGTCGGGTGGTGAGGTCGTCGGTGTCGAGGTCGCTGAGGGCTGTTTCGCGGATGGCGGTGACGCGCCGTACGGCTTGTTCGAGGGCGCGTTGGCAGATGGCGGAGACGGGGACTCCGGCTTGTTTGACGGCCTCGGCGAGGTCGTCGGGCAGGTAGACGTTGATCTTCGGCATGTGCGGCGCTCCCTTCCCCGGACTTGTCTCTCCATGTATACCCCCACGGGGGTTACTAGTCGAAGGCGATTGGGGTTAGCTGCCGTTCTTCGATATCGTGCCTGCCATGGATGCGACCAACGACGGCAGTTCCGACCGGTCAGGCTCGGCGGGCCTGGCGCCGCGCGACGACCCGGACCGGTCGCTGCGGGTGTCGGACGCCGAGCGGGAGGCGGTGGTCGCGCGGTTGAGCGCGGCCGCCGGCGAGGGGCGGCTGACGCTGGCGGAGTTCAGCGAGCGGGCCGGGCGGGCGTATGCGGCGCTCACCCGTGGTGACCTGGGTGAGGTGGTCGGTGATCTGCCGACGCAGCGGGCGCCGGTGGTCGCCGGTGCGGCGCGTGGTGTGGTGTCGCACCGCACTCCGGTGGGGGCGATCAAGCGGTCCGGGCGGTGGCGCCTGGATCGGGATACCGAGATGGTCGCGGTGGTCGGGGCGGTGAAGCTCGACCTGCGGCAGGCGGAGATCGTCGCGCCCGAGGTCGAGCTGCGGGTGCAGACCGTGGTGGGGTCGGTGAAGGTGTGGATCCCGCGCGGAGTGCGGGTCGAGGTGGAGGGGCAGAGCACGGTGGGCAGCCGCCAGGTGGCGGAGGCTTCGGCCGGCGACTACTCCGACGCGCCGCTGCTGCGGCTGAGGTTGGACACCGTGGTGGGCAGTGTGAAGGTCTACCGGGTCTGACTACCGGTTGTCGGCCAGCAGTCGA
>NZ_BONZ01000088.1 GCF_016862975.1 Rugosimonospora africana | reverse complement strand
TGCCTCGGCGACCGAGCCAGGTCACTAGAACTGTTCGAGCAAGGGTACTGGCAATTCATCGTTGCCTGTACGGGCTAACCGGGCTGCACCTGATCGACACACGGTCGCCGCGGAACTCAGCGTCGGGTGAGTTGCTCAACTGGTATCTGCCCAGCCACCACCACTCCGCGTTCCCCTGACTCTGGACGACCGGCCGGTCGGGCTCGTCACACGGGGCATGCCCAGCAGGTTGCGCTGGGACAGCGGGACACCACGCTGCTGCGGGAGGTGGGCGCCACTTCAGGGACCTGGCGCTCGCCTCTCCGCGCGATCCTGGCTTTCGCTGCAGCTGCGCGGATCTCGGCCATACCGTACGGTGCGTCCCTTTCCGGATGGATGGCGCTGTTTCAGGGAAACTGACCAAGATAGTGCTAATGCTCGGTAACGTCCAGAACAAGAGGATTCTTCTTGTTCAGGAATGGACGAACCGAAGGGCCAACCATGCGCACAAACCGGATCATCAGCGCCTTTGTCATCGCCGGGCTCACCGGAGGGGTCATCGCGGCGAGCGCGGCCTCCGCGGACGCGCCCTCGACGTCCTCACAGAACGACGGTGACCACGCGGTGTTCGTGCAGACCAACAAACCGCTGGGCAACACGGTGGTGGTCTACGACCGCGACCGCAACGGACAGCTGAGCCTCGCCGGGGAATTCCAGACCGGCGGACTGGGCGGCGCCACCGTCGGGCCACCGGTCGACGCACTCGCCTCCCAAGGTTCCCTGATCTTCCACGAGGATCTGCTGTTCGCCGTCAACGCCGGCAGCAACACCGTCACCGTGTTCCGGGTCGACGGCGACAGACTCCAGCGGCTGCAGGTCATCTGGTCCGGCGGTCTCCTGCCGGTCAGCATCACCGTTCACGACGACCTGGTCTACGCACTCAACGCCGGCGGCGCCGGGGCTGTGCAGGGCTACCGGCTCGACAACGGACGGCTGACTCCGATCAAAGGAGGCAACCGTTCACTCGGCCTGAACAACGCCAACCCACCGGCCTTCGCCACCGCACCGGCCCAGGTCGGCATCAGCCCCAACGGCCGCTTCGTCCTGGTTACCACGAAGACCCTCAACGTCATCGACTCCTTCGCCATCGGCCGCGGCGGCGAACTCGCCCGGCGCCCGGTCGCCAACACCGACGAGGGCGGGCCGTTCGGCTTCACCTTCGACAAGCGCGGCAAGCTGCTGGTCGCCGAAACCACCGCCAACGCGGTCACCCGCTTCCAGCTCTCCGGCGACGGCACGCTCACCCAGATCGGCCCGTCGGTACCCAACGGCCAGCAGGCCACCTGCTGGATCCAGCGAGTCGGCAGGTTCATCTACGTCGCCAACGCGGGTAGCTCCACCATCAGCTCCTACACCGTCGGCGCCGACGGCAACCTGGTCCTGCTCGACGCCGTCGCCGCCGACACCAACGGCGGATCGATCGACATGACCACCAGCGGCGGCTTCCTCTACGTCCAGAACGCCGCCGCCGGCAACGTCCAGGGCTACAAAGTCAACGACGACGGATCGCTGACCCTCGTCACCACAGCCACCGGACTGCCCCAATTCGCCAACGGCATCGGCATGGAAGGCATCGCCGCCTCCTGAACCCGCTGCCGCACGCGTAGTCCCGGCCGGCTCCCCGGCCGGGACTCTCGCGACCCCACCCGACCATCTACCGCGCCGAGATGACCCGACACGCCCCACCGGACCGCGAAGGCCCGACGAGACCACGCCTCCGGTCGGTCACCGCACCGCGGTCGTCTGGCGGGCATGTTCTCGCTGGAAGAAGTCGGCGAGGTGGTCCTCACCGACGCGCGGAGCCACCATGTCTGCGGTCATGACGGCTTGGAGGAACTGGAGCGGCCCGTAGATCCGTTCAGGCCACAGCAGCCGTAGCGTTGCCGTCAACGTACGCATCAGCGCCGGTGGTAGGTGAGTCAGCCGGACGGGCCGGTCCGCGGCGTCCGCGGCAAGCCGAGCAATCTATTCATGGGTGAACACGTCCGGCCCACCCACCTCGATCTCCTTCACCCCGGAAATGGCCGCGTCGGCGCAGGCAACAGCCAGATCCCGGCCCGAGATCGGATTGATCCGACGCTGTCCGGCTCCGACCACGTAGCACCGCCCGCGCTCCGCCATCGCGAGAAATGCCCGCATGTCCGCGAAGAAGCCCGTCGGCCGGATGATCGTGTGTCGCAGCGACGACGAGACCAGCTCGGCGACGAAGCGCTCTTTCGCGTCGGCGAGACGGACGGACCCGCGCAGGGTGGGACCGTTGAGGACGCTGACGTAGGCGAACCGGTCGACGCCGGCGCGCTCGGCCTCGCGCAGGAGGGCCAGGTTTCCGCCGTAGTCGAGCCGCGCGTAGCCGGACCGGTCGCGGGGGCGGGTGATCCCGATCGTCGAGAACACTGTGTCGACGCCGTCGACGAGGCCGACCAGCGTGGCCGCGTCGGTGACCCGACCGAGGAAGACCTCGTCCGCCGCGTGCCGGGCGGCGGCCTGCTCGGGCCGCCGGGCCAGCGCCCGTACCCGATAGCCACGCCGGCTACCTCGGTGACCAGATGGCCGCCGAGGTAGCCGGTCGCACCGGCGACGAGCACATGCTTCACGACACACCGCCGGCGTCGTCCGAGTTGCTCCACGCCGACTGGCGCTCGACCATCTCTCGCCTGGCCAGCTCCCGCTGATCGATCACCGTCATCCTCCGCTTTCTGGTACGGAACCTCACAACGACTGGGCTGGTCGGCGTGGGCGCCTCGGCCGGCATCCGCGTGAGCAGATGGATTGAGGAACTCGGCCACGAATCGGATCCGGACCAGCCGTCACCGCGGTGAGGCCGCTTCGACACGACGGTTACGTGGCGGGCACCTCATCCACGTCCGCCCAACCGAGCCACCATTCACTCTCCGGTACCTCGCCGACGGCAGCCGACAGCGAGCGCAGCGCCTGGGTGACCGGCCGGTGCCAGGACTGCGGCATCCCTTCGACGAAACGACTGAGTTCCTCAACCCGCCGTCGGGTCACCTCCTCCACGAGTTCTCGACCCGCGGCCGTCAGGCTCAACCTGACCTCCCGCCGGTTGGCGGTCGAACGGTACCGGCGGATCAGTTTCTTTCGGGCGAGCCGGTCGCACATCCGAGTTCCGGTGGACGGGTTTACGCCCAGCTCGGTCGAGATGTCCACGGGCCGTTGCGGGCCACGCGAGGCGAGCACGACCAGCGCACGGTACTGAGGCAGGGTCACGTCGGCATCCAGTCCGGCCAAGGATCGCGCGGCAATCGCCACCATCGCTCGACTGGCGGACAACAGCGCGTCGACCAGATCTTCACGAGGGGTGGTGGAAGCTGCGGGTCTTCTTGGCATAGAGCAATCATTGCATCAGCACGGTTGGTCTGGGCGCCGCCTCGGTCGCCCTGAGGTTCCCGTCCGGTCACGGTGACCGGGTATGGCAATGGACGGTTCCCCGCACCCGGCGACCGATCACCGCCGCCCCTCTTCCAACGCAACCGCGCCGCGAGTGGGCCGCTCGCCGCCGACCAATGAGAGTCGTGCTGCTGTAGTACAAACCCTTCATGTGTCACGCAACCTTGGCCGCGGACTCCACGGAGGCGATCCCGGCGGCAGCGCGCAGCACCTCGCGATGAGTGATCCAGGCGGTCAGCGCCCCCTGCTCGTCGATGACGGGTAGACCGACGCCACCGTGGCGGGTCAGCTCGCTCAGGGCCGCCTCCAGTCCCTGGCCGGATTTCAACGTCGGGACGCTCTGGGCGAGGTCGGCAGCCGTCGTCGCGGCGGCGCCATCCTGGAGCGCCCGCTCGACCTCGATGGCAAGGACGACGCCGCGCAGCTCTCGGGACTCGTCGACGACTGGTAATGCGTCGCTGTGCTCGGTGGCGAAACGGCGAGCCATGTCGTCGAGGCCCGTGTCGGTCAGAAGTGGGGCCGGCAGCGGGCCGGCGGCGTCCCGAACGGTCAGGCGTTGCAGCTTTCGGCCTGGCGAGTTCAGGTCGATACCTCGACGCAGCAGTTTGCGGGTGTAGATCGTGTCCGTGGCGATGAGCTTCGAGATGCCGGCCGCCAGCGCGATCGCGAGCATGAGCGGCAGGATGATGTGGTACTCGCCGGTCAGCTCGAACATGATGATGACGGCGGTTATCGGGGTGCGGGCCGCGCCGGCGAAGACCGCGCCCATGCCGACGAGCGCGTAGGCGCCCGGTGTGGGTGCCAGCGCGGGGGCTGCGGCGTGCAGAATCTGGCCGAAGGTCTCCCCCAGCATCGCGCCGACGAACAACGACGGCGCGAACACCCCGCCGGACCCCCCGATACCGATCGTCAGACTGGTCGCCACGACCTTGCCCACGAGCAGGAGCACCAGGAAGGCCACCACGTACCCGCCCGCGACGGCGGTGCCCAGGACCGGATACCCGACGCCGTACATCTGCGGTAACACCAGCAACACGCCGCCGAGCACGAGGCCACCGACCGCCGGGCGCAACCACTCCGGTCCGCGCCACAAGCGGTCGCACAGGTCCTCGATCAGGTACAACGCCCGGCTGAACCCGACCCCGGCACCGGCGGCCAACACACCCAGCACGACGTAGAACAGATAGTCCACCGGCGAATGAATGCTGAACGCGGGCAGGGCCAGGAACGGATGATCGCGCTGGTACATCGGTGGCCTGCTCCACCACGCCCCGTCCCTGCTCGCCTTCACCAACCCCACCGTCAACTCCTACCGCCGCCTGGTCCCCGGCTTCGAAGCACCGGTCAACCTCGTCTACTCCCAACGCAACCGCTCCGCCTGCGCCCGCATCCCCGTCACCGGCAGCAACCCCAAAGCCAAGCGGATCGAATTCCGGGTACCCGACCCATCCAGCAACCCCTACCTCGCGTTCTCCGCGATGCTGCTGGCCGGCCTCGACGGCATCAACAAGCGAACGGAGCCACCCGAACCGATCGACAAAGATCTCTACGATCTGCCACCCGACGAACACGCCTCGGTCCGCCAGACCCCCGGCTCCCTCCCCGAGGTCCTCGACGCGTTGGAAGCCAATCACGACTACCCGCTCGCCGGAGGCGTTTCACCCCCGACCTCATCGACACCTGGATCACGTGGAAGCGCGGCAACGAAATCGACCCCATGCGGTCGCGCCCCACGCCCCACGAATTCGCCATGTACTACGACGTCTGACACCTCGGACTTGCGGGCCCGACTCCTGTGTCCCGAGGGCCTGCAACCGCTGTCGACACGGCCGGGAGCGACCGGCAAGCGGCGGGGAGCACCATCAGGACACGCGTTGCGGGGGTGGCACACTCGTCCGCGTTGTCGTCAACGCAGGGCCTGCGGCGGCGATCACCGTGGCCGTGGCCACCGGCCACGGCTGATGCTCGTGCGCAGGCTGCTGCTACCAACGGGCGGCCCGCCACTAACCGCGATTGGTGGCCCAGGCCCATTCCCGTATCTCGGGCAGGTCCCGGCCCGTCCGCCGTACATAGTCGCGGTGTTCGGTGCGCTTGTCGACCATCTGCCGACGCAGCGACACGGCATCGCGAGCCAGCCCGGGTACCCGGTCGATGACGTCGATGACGAGCCGGAAGCGGTCCATGTCGTTGCGCACCAACATGTCGAACGGTGTGGTGGTCGTACCCTCCTCCTTGTAGCCGCGGACATGCAGGTTGTGGTGGTTGGTGCGCCGATAGGTCAGCCGGTGGATCAGCCACGGGTAACCGTGGTAGGCAAAGATGATCGGCTTGTCGGCGGTGAAGATGGCGTCGAATTCGGTGTCGGGCAGTCCGTGGGGGTGCTCCGATTCGGGTTGTAGGCGCATCAGGTCGACCACGTTGACCACCCGTACCCGAAGGTCAGGCAGATGGGTGCGGAGCAGGTCGGTGGCGGCGAGGATCTCGATGGTCGGTATCTCCCCGGCGCAGGCCAGGATCAGTTCCGGGTCGCCCTGGTCGTTACAGGCCCAGTCCCAGGTGCCCAGCCCAAGCTGGCAGTGCCGGATGGCGGAGGGCATGTCCAGCCAGGTGGGTGCGGGTTGCTTTCCGGCAACGATGACGTTGATGTCGTTGCGGCTACGGAGGCAGTGGTCGGTGACCGCCAGGAGGGTGTTGGCGTCCGGTGGCAGATAGACGCGCACGACCTCGCCCTTTTTGTTGACCAGGTGGTCGATGAATCCGGGATCCTGATGGGAAAAGCCATTGTGGTCCTGCCGCCAGGCGTGCGAGGTGAGCAGGTAGTTCAGCGACGGGATCGGCTGGCGCCAGGTCAGGTGCCGGATCGTCTTGAGCCACTTGGCGTGCTGGTTGACCATTGAGTCAACGATGTGCACGAACGCCTCGTAGCAGGAGAACAGCCCGTGCCGGCCGGTGAGTAGGTACCCTTCCAACCAGCCCTGGCAGGTGTGTTCCGACAGGATTTCCATGACTCGGCCGTGCCGTCCCAGATGCTCGTCGACCGGTTCGACGGCGGCCTGCCACGCCTTGTCGGTGGCTTGCAGCACGGTGCTGAGCCGGTTGGAGTGGGTCTCGTCCGGGCAGACGAGCCGGAAGTTGTGATCGTTGGCGGCCAGGATGTCGCGCAGGAACGCGCCCAGTACGCTGGTGGCCCCGGCGGTCTGACCCACGGGTACGGCGTATCCCCGGAAGTCGGGCAGTTCGAGGTCCCGGGGTGCCGCTCCGCCGTTGGTGTGCGGATTCCCGGACATGCGTGCCCGACCAGCGGGCAGCCAGTCCACGACCGGCGGTGTCGGACGGCCGTCGGCGTCGAACAGCTCGTCCGGTCGGTACGAGAGCATCCAGTCCTGGAGCATGGCCAGGTGTGAGGCGTCGTCGAGGACGCCCTCCAGCGGGACCTGATGGGCCCTCCAGGTTCCTTCCACCGGCTTGCCGTCCACCTCGCGGGGCCCGGTCCACCCTTTGGGGGTGCGCAGCACGATCATCGGCCACCGTGGTCGCTCGACGGCACCGCGCTCGCGGGCCGCCTGTTGGATATCGGTGATCTCGTCGAACACCGCGTCGAGGGTGCCGGCCAGCAATTGGTGTACCGCCTCCGGGTCGTCGCCCTGCACGAGGTACGCCCGGTACCCGTAGCCGAACAACAAGGCACCCAACTCCTCGTCGCCGATCCTCGCCAGCACCGCCGGGTTGTCTATCTTGTACCCGTTCAGATGCAGGATCGGCAGCACCGCCCCGTCGACGACCGGGTCGAGGAACTTGTTCGAATGCCACGCGGCCGACAGCGGCCCGGTCTCTGCCTCGCCGTCGCCGATCACGCACGCCACCACAAGGTTGGGGTTGTCCAGGGCCGCACCGTAGGCGTGGGACAGTGAGTAGCCCAGCTCACCGCCCTCATGGATCGACCCCGGGGTCTCCGGCGCGACATGGCTCGGAACGCCGCCGGGGAAGGAAAACTGCGTGAACAACCGGGTCATGCCGGCCGCATCCCTCGACACCTCCGGGTACACCTCGCTGTAGGTGCCCTCCAGCCACGCGGTGGCCACCAGGCCGGGACCGCCGTGCCCGGGGCCGGCCACGTAGATCATGTCCTGGCCGCGCCGGGCGACGATCCGGGACAGGTGGGCGTAGAGCAGGTTCAACCCGGGCGTCGTTCCCCAATGGCCGAGCAGGCGGGGCTTGACGTGATCCGCACGCAGAGGTTCGCGCAGCAGCGGGTTGACCATAAGGTAGATCTGACCGACCGACAGATAGTTGGCCGCCCGCCAGTAGGCGTCAATCCGAGCCAATTCCGTCCGGCTCAACGGCGCACGATCAACGACGTACACGGCAACCCCTCTCTCCATCAGAGACGGCAGTCATCACGGATGCGCGAGAGGGCCATCGGTTCATCCGAGCGACTGGCCATTGCACACCTGGCCTATGCCCCAAAAGACCACCTGCAATCTGCCGATCCGGGCGGCATGCCGATTCCTGGGAACCCATCAAGGTGATCGACGCCGCAGGCCACGATCGGACGCACCCCGGTCCATGCTCGTAACTCGACACGGGCATCGCGAATACCGGCCCGTGGCAAGCGCTGGCGGGCATACGGTCAAATTGACCGCACACGCAAGGGGGTGACGCGGATGGCCCGCGGAGACGGCGAGGCGGCAGGCCACCACGGTGGTGCCGGCTCTGGTGGCGCGGTACTCGTGCTTAACGCCGGTTCCTCGTCTGTGAAATACCGGCTCATCGCAGCGGGCACCGGGCGTAACGGGCCGCAGCACCTGGTGCGGGGACAGATCGAACGGATCGGCGAGCCCGACGGCGAGGCGGGCGATCACGCCGAGGCGGTCGGACAGGTCGTCGAGCAGTTGCGCGATCGACCGGTCACCGCGGTCGCGCACCGGGTGGTGCACGGCGGAGACCGATTCCGCGAACCGGTCCAGATCGACGACGCGACCCTGATCGCGATCGAGGAGCTCGCGCGCTGGGCACCACTGCACAACCCGGCCGCGGCGGCCGGTATCCGGGCGGCGCGTACCGCGCTCCCCCAGCTACCGCAGCTCGCACTGTTCGACACGGCGTTCCACGCCACACTGCCTCCGGCCGCGTTCACCTACGCGATCGACCGGGAACTCGCCCAACAGCACGGCATCCGGCGCTACGGCTTCCACGGCATCTCCATCCAGTACGTAGTCGGCGAGACCGCCCGCCTGCTGCAACGCCCAGCCACCCAGCTAAACATGATCGTCCTGCACCTGGGCAACGGCGCCAGCGCCACCGCGGTCGCGGACGGAGCCAGTGTGGACACCTCCATGGGCCTGACTCCCCTGGAAGGTCTGGTAATGGGAACCCGCACCGGAGACATCGACCCCGCCGTGGCCTTCTACCTCGCCCGCGCCGCAGGTCTCAACTTGGACGAGGTCGAGCGCCAATGCCAAAAACACGGTGGCCTGGCCGGCCTGTGCGGCGACAACGACCTGCGCGCCGTGCAATCCCGAGCCGTCCAGGGCGACCCACAGGCGCAACTCGCCTTGGACGTGTACTGCCACCGAATCCGCAAGTACATCGGCGCCTACCACGCGGTGCTCGGCCGGCTCGACGCGGTGGTGTTCACCGCCGGAGTCGGAGAAAACAGCCCGGTGGTCCGCGCCGGGTCGCTGACCGGCCTCCAACCACTGGGCATCACGGTCGACCACGCACTCAACGACACTCGTGGAAGCACCGCGCGGCTCATCTCACCCATCGGATCCCCCGTCGCCGTCTGCGTCGTACCGACTGACGAGGAACGCGCCATCGCCCAACAGACCGCTGCCAAACTCGGCCTCGCCGGCAACTGGTAGTACCCTGTCGGCCCTGCGAAAGCGAGCAACCGCGAACCAGTCAGGGCACGGCCCACCGACCCTGGTCAGCGTCGGCGACGCCGCCGCACCCATCAGCGAGCCGTGCGCGAGCACAGCCAGCGGGACAGCACCGCCATCGTCACCACCGCCGCCCCCGGCAGCCACCACAGCACCGGCGCCATCCACCCGCCCCACTGAGCGACATAACGGCCGAGGCACAGCACGACGGCCGCGGAGATCTCGGCTGGCAGGGTCACACCACATCCCCAGGGTCGCTGATCCCTCCGCATCGAATCCGAGGGAGAAGTCGCCTCGGGTAAGGCCTCACGGAACACGACCGGAGGTGATCATCAGCATGATGGCCGTGGCTCGCAGCCAGCCAAGAACCGCAGAACCGATGTAGAGGCACGCACTGGCGGTGCGCCAGCCCGGAATGCCAGCGGCCAGGCCCACCGTCGTGACCGCACCACCGCTGGCGAACACGATCAGCACCAGCGCCAGAAAAGACCCGTACCGGTGGATGGCCACAGCAGCAGCCGAGCTAGCCAGTGTCAGCAAGCCAAACCACCAACGCAAAACCACAGGCACGTCCACGTCGGAGATCACATGCACGGCCGTGAGCAGGTAGATCAGTCCGTATCCCAGGAATAACGCGCACAAAAGCCCGTGCACCACATTGATAGCCATGCCGCGGTAGTGCCGAGGAAGCAGCACCGCCGGCAACTGCGCGAGACCGCCGAACACCACGATGCCCGGGACGAGGAGCAAGGCGTCGCTGAATGCCGTGCCACCCCAACCGGCGAGATTCACAGCGATAAGAAACGTCGCACCCGCGAATCCGTGCAGTCCGAGCACCGACGGGTCCGACCGTGACAAGAACGCCCTGCGGCGCGGATCGCGCGACAGGTTCGCGCCGCCGCCGACGGATACCCATGCCGGAGGTTCGGTCATACTCTCCCAGCCCTCGTTGTTGTAGAACTACGGCGACAGATCGTGTGGCCACCGTCATCCACCGGCTCTCGCTTGCCAGGATCGGATGGAGGCGAATGCTGCGTGCGGCCGCACCGCGGGCCCCAATCCTTGAGCCGGCCGATGCATCAATCAGCAGGCGCCGGCCTGTGCGGGCACGCGCGCCGCGCCGACTACCCACGAGGGGCGAAGCTCGATACGGGTGACGTAATGCGATGCCATACGCCCGACGGCTCCGCTAGAGACCACGGTGCCCCTGCTGACGACGGGCGGACCAGGACCAGCCGGCTTTCGCGCCCACCGGCGTCGGAGGTGCTCGGCAATCCCGGGCCGAAATGGAGGGTCTCGAACACCACCGGCATCGACAGATACTCAGCACCGAAGCTCCGCTTTCGGAGATCGCTGGTCGTCGGCGGCTGCGCCGCGCGGGCAGATGCGACACACCTTCGATGCCTCTGCCACTGAACCGGCCCACAGCGCACCCCTCATACGTCGCTGTAGGGACCGTCAGCGGCCGCGGCCGCGGTTCGGATTAGGCGAGCCCCATCGCCTCACCACCATTGTCGCCCAACCTAGGTCGCCAGGAGGACGGAACGCAGCACAATCGGCGAGCGAATCCAGCACACTGGCGCCCGGGCCCGAGGCTGAGCTCGGCTACCTCTCGCCAGCGCAGCCGCACGGAGGTGCTCGGCGTTGTCGACCCGTACCGTCGGATCCCGGTCGCGATGCAGCCATCTCCTCGCTGCGCGCCCCGGCGACCGCTCCACGACCTCACGTGTCAGCGATCTTTGCCGTCGCGACGTATCCAGCGATGCTATCAATCGTTGTATCTCAATGGATGCCAACGTTCCCGCTACGCTCAATTGAGAGGCCGCAAAGATGCGGTGCACATCGGAGGTCGAGGGCCCTGACCTGCTGAGCTGTTGGATACGGCAGCCCGATCGTCAGGGACGTCGCCGGTCCCGTCGACCGGGCAGCAAGCCGCTGGGCTTACGGTTCGCGTTCTACGGGCGGATGTCCACTTAAGAGTTTCAGGACCAGCTCTCCTCGGCCCGGTGGCAGCACGACTTCGCCGATGAGCTGGTCGACGGTCGCGGTGCGCTCGTGGCGAAGTTCTTTGATGTTGGTTGCTCTCGTCAACTGCCCTGGTCTCAGCGTCCGCAGGCCGCGCGACTGCTCGCCGCTTTGGCCGATCCGGATCGTGGGTTCGACGCGATCGTGGTGGGCGAGTTCGAGCGGGCGTTCTACGGCGACCAGTACAAGCAGCTCGCGCCGCCGTTCGCACTCTACGGCGTGCAGCTGTGGCTGCCCGAGCTCAACGGCCCGGTCGACGCTACCAACGAGCTGCACGTGTCGCTGCTGGCCCTGCTCGGTGTGCACTCGCGGCGGGAGGCACAGCGGTCCCGGTTCCGGTCGAAGGCGGCGATGCGTGCCCAGGTGATCGAGCAGGGTCGCCATCTGGGCGGTCGGCCACCCTACGGCTATCGCCTCGTCGACGCCGGCCCGCACCCCAACGCCGGCCATGCGAAGTGGGGGCGCCGGGCACAGCGTCTGGAGCCCGAGCCTACGAGCGCTCCGCACGTGCAGTGGATGTTCGCCCAACGACTGGCCGGCCGCAGCGTCGCGGGCATCGCGCTAGGCAGCTGAACGATCGGGGTGTGGCCTGCCCATCCCGGGCCGACCCGGAGCGCAACCCGCACCGCAGTGGTGCCGGCTGGACCCTGCGCCCGGTCGCCGCGATCCTGGCCAACCCACGCTACACAGGCCGTCAGGTATGGAACCGGCAACGCACCGACCGCGGCCCGCTCGACGCCGCCGACGACCTGCTCGGCCAGTCCGAGGCACGCCGCTGGAACCTGGTGCAGCAGTGGGTCAAACGCGCGCATCCACCCCTGGTCAGCGAGGAGGACTTCGTCGCCGCGCAACTGACCAGCGCCACCGCGATGCCGGAAGACGGCAGCGACGAACGGTACTTGCTCGCCGGGTTGATCCGTTGCCACGAGTGCGGGCGGATCCTCGACTCACACTGGCTCCACCACCATGCCGCGTACCGCTGCCGCCACGGTTCCCGGACCCGGGCCGCGGACACTCCCGACGCGCAGCGTCCCCGGACCGTCTACATCCACGAGAGCAAAGCGATCGAACAGCTCGCCGATTGGCTAGGCGTTTCTGCGGACAACCCTCACGGCGTGGTTGACGCCATGCTCGAACACGAT
Source organism: Rugosimonospora africana (assembly GCF_016862975.1). Lineage (GTDB taxonomy): Bacteria > Actinomycetota > Actinomycetes > Mycobacteriales > Micromonosporaceae > Rugosimonospora > Rugosimonospora africana. Next base: position 66,790 of record NZ_BONZ01000088.1, on the reverse strand, counting down.
GCCCAGGTCAGCTGCATGATCGGCGGAACCCTTACCATCAAAGGGGCCTCCACCCGGGCGGCGAGAAATCCGGCTACGGCGATCCTGCACCAGTGCCTACCAGCAGAAGCCCCCACCGGACAGGCTCATCGATCATGAGGCGCGTCCGTGGGGGTTAACGTGTCCGAGAACCCTCACGCCCCGCATGCGTGCGCACTTTGAGTGCGCACGCACAGATACTACCGCACCTGTTGGCCTCACACGGGTCCGTGTCGGCCCCATATCGTCCACATATCCGGGACGTCCGGCCGAGATCGGAGCCGACGACCTGGACGACTCCACATCCAGATTTGGCTCAGAGCGTACGCAGTCCAACAATGCACACAACCTGGTTAGTATCGATCTCGTGACCACAACGCGGGAAGTCACGTATGACATCGACGGACTGACGATGGTCGGTCACATGTCGCGGCCAGAGGGCGGTGGGCCATGGCCGGCCGTGCTTCTCGGACACGACGGAGTCGGTCTCGATGACTATCAACGCGGCCGAGCCGACGACCTCGCCGAACACGGCTACCTGACCTTCGCAATGGACTACCACGGCAGCCGGACGTTCTTCGGCGAGCCCCAAGGGATGCTGGATCGGGTCCTGCCGCTGATGACCGACCCCGCCCGCATGCTGACCATCGGCCAAGCCGCGCTCAACGTGCTACTCGCTGAACCCGGCGCCGACCACAATCAGCTAGCCACGCTCGGTTACGGGGCCGGCGGTCGAATCGTGCTGGAACTCGCCAGGACGGGAGTGCCCTTCAAAGCGCTCGCCGTAATCCACCCCGGCCTGCCAACCCCGCGCGCCGAGGACTGGACGAATGCCGGTGGGACCTTCCTGCTCTGCACGGGTTCCGAAGATCCGATCTGTACTCCCGCTCAAGTTCTGACGTTCAGCAGCGCGCTCCAGGACGCTGGCGTCGATTGGCGGGCACACATTTATGGCGGAGCCAAACACGCCTTCTGGGCCGCTCCGACTCAACCTGATGGGTCACCTACCGGCGGCAGCGACCACCTCAACCCCACCGTGCCCGGCGTGGGCTACCACGCCGCTCACGCCGCGCGGGCATGGCTGGCGGTTCTCGACTTGTTCAGCGAAAGCATCGGTGCGCAGTCACCCGCCTTCTAGGTGCAATCCGCCGCAAATTTAATAGCCGTAGGGGGTCGGCCGCCGAGGCGTCGACCCTGCACCTCGGTCACTTGAGACACGCGACACTAGCTGTTGCTTGCGGCGATCGTTATGCCGTAGTCGGTCTTGCTTCACGGCACCCAATCCGCCGAAGTGGCTCGCAGAGCTGAACCAGCGGCTGTGCCGGACCGAGGACGAACTGCTCGCTGCCCTCGATGAGCCGGAGCGGACCACCTTCCGCGCTTTGCTGCGGCGCGTCGCCACGGACGCGACCGTTCGCGAAGGACAAGCCGCGCGGATCTGGGCGGACGACTCCGACGCGCCGTTCGCGACCGAATTCGGCATCCCGTACGCCGACGGGCTGTTCGGCAGCGGGTCACGATTCTGGGAGGCGTCTCTCGGTGCGTACCCGATGCTTCGAGTGATTGCGCGGGCGCTGCGGGACGTCATGTGACACGGCGTCCCGCCGGGAGCCCGGTGTGGCTACTTCTTTTCTTTGGCTGGGTCGGCATGGTCTGGTGCCGTCCAGGGAGCGGGCACCGCCGGCGCAGCCGTGCCCGCCGCTGCGAGTCGGGTGCGGAGAATATGCGTGGCCGCTTGGACTAGTGTTCGTTAGATGCTGATCGATCCTCATCAGGTTGCTGCGCTGTTCGTCGTCGCGCTGGCGATTATCGCTGTTCCGGGGCCAAGTGTCCTCTTTGTGGTAAGCCGTGGTGTCTCCCTTGGAAGGAGGGCCGCTCTGGTCACGGTCGCGGGCAATGAGGCTGGACTCGTCGTCCAAGTCACTGCCGTCGCCGTCGGTCTCGGCGCACTGGTGGAAGGTTCGATCCTTGTCTACAACGTCATCAGGCTCGTCGGGGCTGTGTACCTCGTTTACCTGGGGATCCAAGCTTTCCGGCATCGTGGAGCGCTCGGTACCGCGTTGGACAGCACCATGGCAGGCAAGAGCATGCGGCGGATCTTCACCGAAGGTGTGGTAGTCGGAGTCAGCAATCGCAAGGGCTTCCTTCTGTTCGCGGCGATCCTCCCGCAGTTTGTCGATCCCGCTGCCGGCCGTGTCTGGCTTCAGATGTTCTTGCTGGGGCTCGTCTGCGTTGCCATCGCGCTGGTATCCGACAGTGTCTGGGCGCTGTTTGCCGGTACCGCACGGCTATGGCTGGGAAGGTCACGGCGCCGTCTCGAAGTCATCGGCGGAGCGGCCGGTCTCGTCATGATCGGCTTAGGGGTGCGTCTGGCGCTGACCGGACGACGCGACTGAGACTTCCGGCGTTGATTGCCAAGCTGCCGGACCGGGCAGACCGATGAGTGGACCGAGCAACGCCGCTTGTGGCTCAGTGGTGACAGCGGATCCGCACAGAGCCCTTGAGTCGTATCGATAGAGTGGTCTCGATCCTGATCGGCAGCGCGCGGGATCTCCAACCGCCAGGGAGGTGCGGGCATGCAGGTCACTCAGTTCCGTACTGCCGATCTTCCTGGGCGCGAGCGTTTCGCCGCTTGGCACGAGATGACGGCCAAGGCCCACGTCAACACGACCGTCAGTACCGACAACGCGGAGGACTTCGCGGCGGCTATCAACCTGATTGACCTCGGCTCCGTACAGGCGTCGGTATTGACCTATCCGCCGATCCGAGCGAGCCGGACGGCGAAGCTGATCCGCCGGTCAGATCCGGAACTCTATTTCGTGTCAGTGACCCTCGGCGGCAGGGTCGGATTCGACCAGGTAGGGCGCGAGGTCCTCGTCGACAAGGGTGAGCTTGTGCTCCTGGACACGTCTCTGCCCGCCGTCGCCGTCAACGACGTTCCGCTGGAGCATATGGTCATCCAGGTCTCGAAGAACCAGCTACCGTCGCGGCCACGCCTGCGGGATCGCGCACTGGCCAGGCCCATGCCGGCCCGGCGTGGTCTCGGGTCGTTGGTGACGAGTTTCGTGGGGCAGTTGATGGCTTCGGCGCACGAGCTCACTCCCGTCGAGGGTGCCCGGTTGACCACGGTGGTCGTCGACCTGTTCACCTGTCTCCTCGCCAGTCAGCTCGACGAGCCCGCCATGGCTCGGGAATCCCGGCAGCAGCTGCTTCCGACCAGAGTCTTCAACTTCATCGAACAGCGAGTTGGTGATCCGGGACTTACCCCGGCTGTCATCGCGGCCGCCCACCAGATCTCCATCCGTTCCCTGCAGCTACTGTTTCAGAGCCAGGGGCTGACCGTGTCGGGGCGGATTCGGAGCCGGCGGCTGGAGCGCTGCCGCCAGGACCTGGCCGATCCCGCCAGCGACTCCCGACCGGTACATGCGATCGGCGCACGGTGGGGCTTCACCGACGCCGCAGGCTTCAGCCGCGCCTTCCGCCGAGAGTACGGGATGCCCCCCGGCGACTATCGCCACCAGCGTCGACAACTGCGCTGAAATCCAATAACACTGCGTTCACAGCCAACGACATCCGCCAGGCTCGACGCCGACTCCAAGACCTTACGTATCTCCGGAACTTTGTATAGCACCAGCAGGTTGGCCGCGTGCTCTTCCTCTCGCCTCCGCATTCTCACGTGCCCGTACCACCATGGCGGGAACTCGCCGAACGCCAGATTCCCGGTCCCGTCACGCCCTTCCGCGGCGATCGCGGGGCGAAGCTGGCGCAGGTACCGGGACGTGACCCGAGTGAGCGGGAACCCCTTGATGACCAGTATCCGACGATCCGTCAGCACATACCGGGTGCGGCTCAACGCCATGGCCCGGAACACAAGCTGGCCGATGCTTGCGCACACGACGACCAGGATCCAGATCGGCACGAAGCCCGGCGGCAAGAAGCCGGTGAACAGCAGGAGCAGCAGGCCCGCCGCGCTCTGCACGATGCTCGTTCCGTAGCTCACCTTGACCCGCCGATGGTAGAGGCGCCACACATGGCGGGCGACCGGGCGCCCCTCCCACCGGATCTTCTCGCCATCGAGCAGCCTGACCTCGTCGGTCCTCATGCGCCCATGCTCGCCGCCGTCGTCAACACGAGGGCGTCCCCGGGCCGGCGTTGCGGTGCGATCGGTCCACCCGGCGGGTACCGGGTGGACCGACCGCGGGTCGGCGGGTGGTGCGACCGCGCCGCCGGATCAACCGGTGGTGCAGGGGGCGCCGTCGAGTTGGAAGTTCGTGGGTGCGCTCGGTCAGACGACCGAGATGGCGATGGCCGTGGCCGTACCGGGCGGGGTGACGACCGCCCAGTTGGTCCAGGTACCGTCGGCGTTACGGACCCGGTGCTCGACGGTGCCACCCGCGACCACCATGGTCTGCATGTCGTTCCAGGTGAAGTTCACGCTGCCGGCCACCGCGGACGCGCCGTTGCCGGCGTCGCCCCACCCCGACCACGTGCCATCGGAGTAACGGATCCGGTGATTGATCGCCCCGCCGGACACCTCCAACACCTGCAGGTTCCCGTTGTCGTCGGCCGTGGCCGCCGCCGAGGTGACCGAACCACTGCCGTCGACCAACCCCCAGCCGGTCCAGGTACCGTCCGCGTTACGGACCCGGTGATACAAGCTGCCCGTCGTACCGTTGACTCCCAGACCCAGCATCTGCACCACGTTGTGCGCCTGATCCACCGAAATCCACACCCCGGTACCAGCACCCAGGCTCGCCCACGGCGACCACGAACCATCCGCCCACCGGATCCGGTGATAGATCGTCCCGTTGATCACCGCCGCCAGATGCAGCACATTCGCACGCCGGTCAATCGACGCCGACACCTGGGTGCCGGGCCCGAGGCTCCCCCACCCCGACCACGAACCATCGGTATACCGGATCCGGTGATAGATCGTCCCGCCGATAACCGCGACCACCTGCAGATTGCCCGAACCATCGGTCGCGTCGGTCACCGACGTCGCCGCACCGGCACCACTCAAACCACCAGCGTCCAACGGCTGCCAACCCGTCCACGTACCATCGACATTCCGAACCGTGTGATAGAGCTGCCCACCCGCGATCGACACCGCATGCGCCCGACCCACCTCCGGATTGCTGTCGTCCCGGATGTTGTCGTACCGGTACGCGACATAGTCGCCGTTGGGCCAACCGTCGATGTACGAGTCGTCGATGTCGGCCTCCGCCGCGTGTGGCGGCGTCGCGCCGAAGGTGTCGTACCAGAAGTGCTCGTGGTCGGACTCCCAGTGGTCGAACAGGATCACGTGGTCGGCCGTGTAGTCGAGGAAGTCACCGGGCTGCAGGTTGCTCCGGCTGATCTGAGTGGCGACACTGGGCAGTTCCTGGGTGACCAGGCTGGAACTCAGATGCAGAGCCATCGAGACGAATCCCGAGCAGTCGGTCCGGTACAGGCGGCCCTGCGGATCCTTCGCCTGGCCACCCTGGTCGTACTCGAGATACTGGCTGGTCCAGAAGTGCGCCCGGCTGATCACCTCGCTGCGCTGGATCGGTCCGCCGACCGCCGAATCGGCGTGCGCCGCCGACGCCGGCCAGAGGCCCAGCGCCATCAACGCCCCACCGAGAATCCCGAGCAATAACCGTCGTCGCATGGACATCAGCACCCTCCGTCGTAGGTTGGAAAACGCACGCCGAACGGGCATGGCCGACCTGAGGAGATCGCACACAAGACCGGGCCCGCGACGCGCACCACATCCTGGTTGGGGCCGATTACACTTCGCTTACACCCGACCGCCACCGGCACCTGTGGGCACGGCGGACACCTGCGCACCGTCCACTGTGGAGCTAGCGGTACGCGGCAACGCCCGGCCGTTGCCGCGACCCGCCCGACTGCTCGCCCGGGCCACTGCCCGCGCGACGGCCTGTCGGGGCGGACGGGGGTGTTTGCGCCCGCCCGCCCCGGGTACGACCTCTGGTTGGAGGTGTCGGGCATGGCGCTGCGCGAATACGACAGGAAACGCGATTTCACCCGTACCGGTGAGCCGCGTGGCCGCTCACGGTCCCGGCGCCGCGCGGAGGGCGAGCCGATCTTCGTGATCCAGCACCACGCCGCCTCCAGCGACCACTACGACTTCCGGTTGGAGATCGAGGGAGTACTGGTGTCCTGGGCCGTGCCCAAGGGACCGTCGATCGACCCGGCCGACAAGCGGCTCGCCGTGCGCACCGAGGACCATCCGATGGAGTACGCGGACTTCGAAGGCGTCATCCCGACCGGCGAGTACGGCGGTGGCACGGTGATGGTCTGGGACACCGGCACGTACCGGAACACCACCGTCCACAAGGGACAGCCGCGCGGCGCCGGTGAGGCGCTCGCCGCCGGACACCTCACGTTCGAACTGGACGGCACCAAGTTGCGTGGCGAGTTCGCGCTGACCCGCACCGGCGCCGGCACTCGGCAGCAGTGGCTGCTGGTCAAGCGGAAGGACGACGCGGCCAGCACCCGGCGGATCCCGGTCAGGTCGGCCACCAAGTCGGCGATCAGCGGCCGCACCATGCACCAGATCGGCCAGCAGGCGTCATGACCGCGCCGATGCTCGCCACACTCACCGACCGGTACTTCTCCGATCCGGGCTGGATCTTCGAGCGCAAGCTCGACGGGGAACGGGTGATCGGTACGCGCAGCGGCGGAGTGGCGACCCTGCGCTCCCGGACCGGCCGGGTGCTCGACGGCACCTACCCGGAACTCGTCCGGGCGCTTCGCCAGCAGCGCGGCGACTTCGTGGTCGACGGTGAGGTGGTCGCGTTCGACCGCAACCGGACGAGTTTCGAGCGGCTGCAACGGCGCATCGGCCTCACCGACCCGGTACAGGCGGAGGAGTCCGGCGTCGCCGTGTACTTCTACCTGTTCGACCTGCTCAGCCTCGACGGGCAGGACCTCACCGCGTCGCCGTTGCGGGAACGCAAGCGCCGGCTGCGGGCCGCGGTGCGGTTCGGCGGACCGCTGCGCTACACCACGCACCGCAACACCGACGGCGAGGCGATGCTCGCCGACGCCTGCCGCAGAGGCTGGGAGGGCGTCATCGCTAAACGGGCCGACGGGCCGTACGTGCACGGCAGGTCGACCGACTGGCTCAAGTTCAAGTGCGTGGCCGAGCAGGAGTTCGTCATCGGCGGCTTCACCGATCCGGCCGGCAGCCGGCACGGCTTCGGCGCCCTGCTCGTCGGGGTGTACGACGGCGACGACCTGCGCTACGCCGGGAAGGTGGGCACGGGCTTCGACCACCGGACGTTGACCGCGCTGCGGACCCGGATGGACGCCCTGGCCACCACCTCGTCGCCGTTCCGGGACCCGGTGCGCGAGCGCGGCAGCCACTGGATCCGGCCCAAGCTGGTCGCCCAGATCGGTTTCACCGAATGGACCAGGGACGGGCGGCTGCGCCATCCCCGGTTCATGGGGCTACGCCGGGACAAGTCGCCGCGCGCCGTCATCCGCGAGCTGCCGATGAGGCCGGGTCGATGACCATCGCGTTGAGCCGCCCGGACAAGCTGCTGTTTCCCGGCGTCAGCAAGGCCGACCTGGCCGACTACTACGACGCCGTCGCCCGGCGGATGCTGCCGCACCTGCGCGGTCGGCCGCTGGCCCGGCAGCGTTTCCCGGACGGTATCGACCACGGCGGCTTCATGGAGAAGCAGGTGCCGGCCGACGCCCCGGACGTCGTGCACCGGGCCGCCGTGCCGAAGGTCGGCGGCGGCGAAGTGACCATGCTGGTCTGCGACAACGCGGCGACGCTGCGCTATCTCGCCAACCAGGCGGCGATCACCCTGCACACCTGGCTGGCCCGCGCCCGCAGCCCGCGCCGGCCCGACCGGCTGATCCTCGACCTCGACCCACCGGCCGGATTCGCCGCCGCGCGCTCGGCCGCGCTGGCCGCGCGCGAGCTGTTCGCCGAGGTCGGGCTCGACCCGTTCGTGATGACCACCGGCTCGCGTGGCCTGCACGTGACCGCCGCGATCGCCGGCCGCGACGACGTCGGCGACGTGCTGGCGCTGGCCCGCGACCTCGCCGGCACCCTGGCCGACCGGCAGCCACGCGCGCTGACCACGGCGGCCCGCAAGGCCGACCGCGGGCGCAAGCTGTACGTCGACGCCCTGCGCAACGGGTACGCGCAGCACGCCGTCGCGCCGTACGCCGTCCGTCCCCTGCGTGGCGCTCCGGTCGCCACCCCGCTGCACTGGGACGAGCTGGACGACCGGGGTCTGACCGCCCGGACCTACACCATCCGTACCGTCCTCGACCGCGACGACCCGTGGGCCGACTTCCCGCGCCGCGGCCCGTCGGTCGCCGCCATCCGCAGGCGCCTCGCCGCGATCTGACGGCACCGCCGCGATCTGACGGCACCGCCGCGATGGCGGTCGATCGGCGCCGAGGCGTAACGGCGACGGTGTCTGGGTATCCGCCCGGTATGGCTACCAGGAAGCAGACACAGGCCGCCACGAAGAACGTCAGCAAGGCCCAGTTGGCCCGCGCCCTCGGCATGAAGTGACCCGCCCCGCCGACCGAGCCTCACGGGTACGTGTGGCCACCCTGAACGTCTTGACCCTGAGCGATGCGGAGGGCCGGCGGCGGCAGGAGGTGCTCCGGCGGGGGCTGCTCGGGCTGCGCCCGGACGTCGTCGCCGTGCAGGAGGTCACCCGCGGCCCGCGGTTCGACCAGGCGCGCCACCTGCTCGGCCCGGAGTTCACGGTCGTCGACCTGCCCGGGCAGTCGCCGACCGGCGCGGGTGAGTCTCTGGCCAGCCGCTGGCCGCTGGGCGCGGTCGCCGCGCTGGACCTGCCGATCGCCGGATCCTCGCACGAGTCCGTCCGGGCCACCGCGCTGGCCGCCGAGGTGCTCCTCCCCCCGCCGCTGGGCCCCGTGCTCGTGGTCCATCACCGAGGCACGTACCAGCAGGACCTCGAGCGTGCCCGCGAGCAGCAGGCGGTGGCGACCGCCCGATTCGTCGAGGGGCTCGTCGCCCCTCGCCCCGAGCGTCCGGTCGTCCTGCTCGGCGATTTCAACGCCGACGCGGACGCGGCCAGCATCCGGTTCCTGACCGGGCGGCAGTCGCTGGACGGCGTCAGCGTGCGCTACGAAGACGCCTGGGCGGCCGCCCACCCGGACGAGGCGGGGCACACCTTCACGCCGCACAACCCGCTGGTCCGCGCCGGCCAGATGCCCCTGGAGCGTGGGCGCCGCATCGACTACGCCATGGTCCGCGGCGGGCCCCACGGCCCGTTGCTCGACGTCGCCGACTGCCGCCTCATCTTCACCGAGCCCGTCGACGGGGTGTGGGCCAGCGACCACTTCGGTGTCTGCGCCGACCTCCGGCTGCCACACCACCCACCGGGCACGTGGGCGTGACCGGGGACCTCAGGCGTGTCGGTACCCTTTCGCGTGCCAGACCGCGGTCGCCGCGGCCACCGCGATGATGCCCACGGAGACCACGCTCACCCCGGCGAACAGTGACAGCACGTCGCTGAGCAGCCCGACGCTGACGGCGGCGACCGTCACCCCGAGGTACACGCAGGTGATGAACGCCGCGGTCACCTCACCCCGCCGCTGCTGGGGTGCGAGGTGGTTGACCTGGGTCTGCGCGCCGATGAAACCCAACCCGAGGCCGGTACCGGCCAGCACTGCGGCGATCAGCAGCAGCGGCAGCGATCGGGGCGGGAACGCGCCCACCAGGGCGATCAGTCCAGCGATCAGCACCAGAAGGCCGATCAGCTGCCCGGTCGCCGAGCGCAGACCGGCACGCAGCGACACGACCTGGGCCACGCACGCGGTACCGAGCATCACCGCGGTCACCGCGCCGAGCAGCGCCAGGTCGTGTGTTTTGAGCACCGTCCCGGCGTAGGTCGGCACCACCGACAGGAACAGGGCACCCACCGCCCACACCGCGCCGCCGGTCAACCCGGCCCGGGCGAACTCCGATCGCCGTTCCCGGGGCACCGACGGCCACTGCGGGCGCCACCGGCCGCCAGGAACGGGTGGCTCGGGTACCCGCAGCGTCGCCACCGCCACCACCGCGGTCAGCGCGGCGCCGACCAGGTAGCACAGCACCCGGGGCGCGGGGGCCCACTCGGCCAGTACCCCGGCGAGGACCGGCCCCGCCGCGCCGCCGCCGGCCTGGCCCAGGGTGGCCGCCAGGGCCGCGCGTCCCTGGTTCCCGTCCGGCTCGTGCTCCACCAGGGCGGCCGTGGCGGTACCGGTGATGACACCGACCGCCAGCCCCTGGGCGGCCCGGGCGGCGAACAGCCATCCGGTCCCCCGGGCGAGCGCGAACAGCACCATGGCGACGGTGGCCACGGCCAGTCCGAGCGCGATCACCCGCCGGCGCCCGATGCTGTCCGACAGCTGGCCGAACACCAGCAGTGAGGGCACCAGCACAATGGCGTAGGTGGCGAAAATCAGCGTGAGTACCGCACCGGAGAAGCCGAACCGTTCCCGGTACACCGAGTACAGCGGCGTCGGCAGGTTGGCGCTGAGCAGCATCACGAAGATTCCCGTGCCGAGCAGCCAGAACGGCCACGATGCCCGCTGGCCGGCGGGTGGGGCTTCGCGTTCTTCGGTAGCACCGAACATTCTCACGACTATCACTCCCCGCTGACCGCGTACCCGATGCCCCGCGTCGTCAACCCGCCGCCGGCGAGTGCGTCCACCGGCGGATCAGCGCGACCGGGTTGGACCGGCTCGACGCCGCGTAGGCACTGGCCAGGATGAGCACCGAGCCGACCAGTTGCAGAACCGACGGGCGTTCTCCGAGTACCACCGCGCCGAGCACGAGCGCGCCGATCGGGGTGAGCATGAGCAGTGCCGCACCCACCTCGCTGGGCAGGCGCGGCGCCGCCAGCGCCACCAGCAGCCAACCCACCACCTGACCCACCACTGCGACCAGCGCCAGCCAGCCGATCGCCGCCCACCCCGGAGCCATCGACACGCCGTGCCACAACGCCCCCGCGACCAGCGACACCACCGCCGAGACCGCGATGACCCCGCAGTATGCCTGGACCGCCCGGCCCCGCTGGTGTTCCGGGGTGCCGCCGGCCTTCGCCTGGCCGACGCGATCCTGACCGACCCGGCGCAACAGGAACAGGAGCATCGAGTAGCACACCGCCGCCAGTACCGCGTGCACGGTGCCCCAGGTCGGGTCGCTGCCGGGCACGCCGTTTTCCAGCACGCCTCCGACCAGCAGCATCCCGGCCAGCATCACCGGCAGCGAGAGCACGAAGCGCCGGGCGATCCGCTCGTGGTCCACGCTCCAGGCCAGCAGCGGCACGATCATGATCTGGGCGTTGACGAGTACCGTCGACAGGCCGGCACCGACTTCGAGGATCGCCTGGGTCCACAGCAGCATGTCGCCGGCGAACATCGCCCCGGCGACCACCACGGCGATCCACTGCCCACCGGTCAGACCGCCGCCCCGGCGACGCTCCGCCAGGGCTAGGCCGACCAGCAGCGGCAGCGCGAGCGCGCAGCGGTAGAAGGACGCGGTTCCCGGCGTGGTGTGTGCCAGCTCGATCAGGATCGCGGAGAAGGACACGCACAGCGCGCCGGCGGCCATCGCGACCGGCGCCGGCAACCGCGTGCCGGCCAGCCCACGTTCGGTACGGCCGCCCGTCTGCGCGGTGTTGGTCTGCTCGGTGTTCGTCTGCGCCGTGTTCGTCTGCTTGATGGCGGGGATCGGTCCGCTCCTTCCGTCCGTCTGATCGCTCCAGTTCCTCAATTCCTTCCGGGTGAGCGCTTCAGTAGCCCTCAGTAGCACGGCCTACCCGGCCCGTCCGCCCACGAAACCGGGGCGACGGGCGGCATCGACAGCTCTGTGCGCATCGATGTCAACACGCAGCGTGAAAGCGGGCCGAAGACGGACTTCCGTGATTCATCCGACGGCCGGAGTGGGTAGGCGGGGAAGTATGCGAGCACTCATCTACCAAGGCCCCCGAGATGTGGCCGTACGCGACGTTCCCGACGCCAGAATCGAACGCCCCACCGATGTGCTGGTCCGGATCACCAGTACCAACATCTGCGGCTCCGACCTGCACATGTACGAAGGCCGCACCAGCGTCGAGCAGGGCACGGTGCTCGGCCACGAGAACCTCGGAGAAGTCGTCGGGGTCGGCCGGGCCGTCGACCGGGTCAAGGTCGGCGACATGGTCTGCCTGCCGTTCAACGTCGCCTGTGGCTTCTGCAGGAACTGCGAACGCGGCTTCACCGGCTACTGCCTGACCGTGAACCCGGGCTTCGCCGGCGGCGCGTACGGCTACGCCGACATGGGCCCGTACAGCGGTGGACAGGCCGAACTGCTGCGCGTCCCGTACGGCGACGTCAACTGCCTGCGGCTGCCACCCGACGCGCGGGAGAAGGAGAACGACTATGTGATGCTGAGCGACATCTGGCCCACCGGGTACCACGCCACCGAACTGGCCGGCGTGTCCACCGGCGACTCGGTCGTGGTGTACGGCGCCGGACCGGTCGGCCTGATGGCCGCGTACTCCGCGATGCTGTGCGGCGCGAGCAAGGTCATGGTCGTCGACCGCCAGCCCGACCGGCTCGCGCTGGCCGACAAGATCGGCGCGATACCGGTCGACGACGGCCTCGGCGACCCGGTCGAGCAGGTCCTCGACCAGACCGGCGGCGAGGGAGCCGACAAGGGCTGCGAGTGCGTGGGCTGGCAGGCCCATGACCCCGACGGGAACGAGCGGCCCAACCAGACGATGAACAACCTGATCCGGTCGGTACGGGCGACCGGCGCGCTCGGTGTCGTCGGGGTGTTCGTCCCGCAGGACCCGCAGTCACCCGACAGCCTGATGCGCGACGGCGAGGTGGCCCTCGACCTCGGGCTGTTCTTCCAGAAGGGTCTGCGGATGGGCTCCGGTCAGGCCGACGTCAAGCGCTACAACCGGCAGTTGCGGGACCTGATCGCCGCCGACCGCGCCCAGCCGTCGTTCCTGGTCTCCCACAATCTCGGTCTCGACGACGCGCCGGACGCCTACCGGCACTTCGACAACCGCGAGGACGGCTGGACCAAGGTGGTCCTGAATCCGTGACCTCGGCCTCGCTTTCGCCGGTGCGCGTCCGGCCGCCCGGACCGGCCGCGCACCGGCCCCGTTCTGTCGCACCCGCCAGGCTCTGTCGCACCGGCCAGCTCGTTCGCGCCGGCCGGCCGTGCCGCGGTCAGCAGCTGGCGTGACGCTGCGCGCACGCCTCGTGCGCGGTCTTCGCGTATACCACCTTCGGGCTGCCGGTCAGCGTCTGCCAGTAGTAGTAGGGCCGCTTCGTGGTGTCCGGGTGCAGGGCACCGGTCAGCGCGTCCTTGCCCGGGTTGCTGATCGCACCGGGTGGCAGTCCGGGATTCAGGTGGGTGCTGTAGGGGTCCTTCGGACTCGTCAACTGGGACACCGTGAGGCTTTCGGACTCCTGCGCCGAGTGCCCGGTGATCCGCAGCCAGTAGTTGACTTCGCTGTCGATGGACAGCGTGGATCCGGAGTCACCGCCGCCCGGGCGGTAGATCCGGTTGTAGACCACCTCGGAGACGCCGGCCATGTCCTCTTTGGACTGTGCTTCGGCCTGGGCGATCGACGCGGTGATCAGAGCCTCGTACGGCGTCATGCCCAACGTCTTCGCGCCGGCCTGCACGTTCAACTGGCTGGGGCCGGTCGCGTCCATGAATTCCTTCACCATCGCGCTCAGCATCTGCTTCGCCGTCTCCCCCGGCGTGAACGTGTACGTGTCCGGGAACAGGAAACCCTCGATCGAGACGATCGGCTTCTTGCCGTCGTCGCGCGTGTACCACGACGACGGAACACCCAGCGACACCGGATCCTTCGCCGCCGCGACGAAGTCGGCCAACGGAACGCCGGTCTTCTCGTGCAACTTCTCGAAGATATCGACCGAGATCATGCCCTCGGTGATCGTGATGCCCGGCGCGAGGTTGACGAGAGCGCCGTCGGAGTTCCGCGCCAGCAGCATGTCCAGCGCCTTGGCGGCACTCATCCGCTGGTGCAGGTTGTACGCACCCGGCTGGATCTTCACGCTGTCTGGGTTGGTGGCCGCCGCCTGGATGAACGCCTTGACGCTCTTGATCACGTCCTTGTTCGTCAGCATCGTGCCGACCACCGTCGCGGTGTCGCCGGAGTTGATGACGACCTCCACGGTTCCGTTGCCGGAACCGGCGTAGTCGGGTATCGCGAAGTGGCTCTGGTAGAACCGGAAACCGGCGAGGCCGATGGCTCCGGCGAAGCCGACGACCAGGACGAGGACGAACGCCAGCACCACCCGGCGCTTGCCGCGTGGCTTGCCCGGCTTCTCGTCGTCGACCCCCTGGTCCGGGGCGCCGTAGTTCTCGTCGCCACGGCGGGCGGCATAGCTTTCGTCGCCACGGCGGGCGGCGCCGGTGTCGTCGCGGCGGCGGACGGCGTTGCGGAGCCGGCTGTGGTCGCGGTCGGAGCGGTCGTAACCCCGGTCGTCGGGTCCGGCGCCGGGATAGCCGTCGTCGTAGCCGGTGCTCCCGTAACCGGCGCTGTCGTAGCCACGCTCGTCGTAGCCGGGACTCTGGTAGCCCGGCTCTTGGTAGCCGCGGTTCCGATCGGCCGGTTCCCGGTAGCCGGGACCCTGGTGCCCGGGATCCTGATAACCGGGATCCTGATAACCGCGGCCGGGATACCGGTCGTCATGACCAGGGTCGGCATGGCCCGAGGCGGCCTGGCCCGAGGCGGCCTGGCCCGGGTCGGCGTAACCCGGGGTGGCGTAGCTCGAGGCGGCCTGGCCCGGTGCGGCGTAGCCCTGGGCGGCGTAGCCTCGGTCGGCATGGCCCGGCTCGCCGTAGCGGGAGCCCCGGTGCCTGTCGTCGTAACCCGGGCCGCCATGGCCGGTGTCGCCGTAGCCTGTGCCGGCATAACCGGTGCCTGAATGGCCGGTGTCGGCATAGCCGGTGTCGGCGTATGCCGCTGTCTCGCGACCGGGCCCCGGATAGCCGTTGCCTTCGTGGCCGGCGGGAGCATACCCGGACTCGTCGTAGCGATCGCGATACCCGCTGTCGTACCCGTCGCGACGCGCACTGCCCCGGGGCTCGGGGCCGCGGGCCGGCGAGCCCTGGCGGTCGGCGAGCCCACCGGTCTCCGGCATGCCCCGCCGGAATCCGGCGTCGCCGCGGCCGGCGCCGCGCTGACCGGTCTCCTCGGGTGGACCCCAGGCGCCGCTGGGGTGCTCGGGCGCGTTGCCGGCGCCAGGAGGGCCGGCAGCGGCAGGGTGGCCGGCAACGTCAGAAGGGCCGGGAACGGCACCGGCATCGGTGGCCGCGGCCGGGTTTCCGCGGCGGCCCCAGACGCCGCGACGCTGGCGGGGCGCGGGGTCGTCGTCGAAGCCGCGCTCGATGAAGCTCGGCGCGAAGCCACTGTCCTCACCGTGCGATGCCGGCGCGTACGCGTCGTAACCCCGCTCGGGGTACCCGGCCGGCTCGGCGCCGTCCCGCGGGTCGCGCCAGTCTCCGTGCCCGCGGTCCGATTCGGAACGCTGCCTTCGCTGGCGACCTCGACCGTCGTCGTAGGGTTGGTTGCGCCAGTCCGTCATGCGTGAGTCCGCTCCCCCGAGACCGACCAGGCGACAAGGCCGATGTGCTCGCCGCGCCCGCTCATCGCGCCCACTCCTGCGCCCTTCGAGTCAGCCTCGGTCATTGATTAAGGGCTACCTGATCAATCACAGTTCGCTGACACTATCGTCTGACGCCGTGGTCTAGCCAGCCCAGAGGGCGGCGGTGTTCGAGCCATGCGGAGCGCGACCCGTCCCGGTAATCCCTGGGTGACGGCGCGGTGACCGGGCGCAGGCGCCCGGTGGTGGCCCGGCCACTCGCCGACTGGCCGCGGCCCGGGCAGACCGGCCGCGACCCCGGGCGAGCCGACTGCGGCCCGGGCAGACCGGTCCGGCGGTGGCGGGGATGCGTGCGCCGGTCGCCCGTCGCCGCACCGGACGGTCAGTGCCCTGGCGTGGGCGGCCCGAGATAGGGAAAGCGCGGCATCAGGTCGGCGTGCGGCATCAGGCCGGTCGGCGGCACCTTGCCGTTGGTCAGCCAGGCGAACCGCATGCTGAAGACGTCGTCGGTGAGCGCCCGGCCATTGGGGTAGGCGGCGGCCTTGCCTCGGTCGTACCGGAGGATGTCGGGCAGCACCTGCATGGCGACCGCCTTGGCCTCCTCGGGTGAATAGCCACCCTTCTCGATGAGTAGCTGGGACCACGGGCCCAGGTAGTTGGCCACGTCGTCGGCGGGCTGCCGGGTGTTGTACAGATTCTTTTCCCCGTCCGGGTTGATGAACGGGTTGATGGTCGGGTTCCCGCCCCGGTCCATCTGCTCCAGCACACCGTTCTCGCGCCGGCTGATCGAGGCCCACATCCCGATCGACGGCCCGGATCCGAGCAGATCGGCGGGCACCTCCAAGACGATGGAGTCCACGTTGTTGCCGGCGAAGTCGTCGTGCCCGGTCCACTCGAACCCGTGCAGTGCCCCCTCGACATCAGCGAAGAACGGATCGCTGCGCAGCCCGGCGAACAGCCGGATCTGGCTCGGCCCGCCGACCAGGATGGGCTGCGCCGAACCGTCGAAGCTGACCGGGAAGGAGTCGACGAGCACCTGGCCGGCAGGCTCGGGCTGGCGGGCATCGCCACCGGTGGCGCACCACGCGGTCCCGGTCTGGCTGCCGTTCGCGTACTCCGAGAAGGTGAAGGTGAACGCGACGTCGGCCTGTGCGTCGCCGTCACTGTCGATGTTGATCCGGTACACCGCGCCGGGGCAGAACTCCGGGCCGGTGGTGGGTGCCGGAATCGGCGGCGGGGCAACGGTCGGGTTCGCATCGATGATCAGCACTGTCTTGCCGGGATCCTCCGGCGAGGCGAAGGCGAACACGTCGGTCAGCTCGAGGCGACGGTCGTCGCCGGGAAACTTGAGGTTGTCGGCGCTGAAGTGGTTCGACATGTCACTCCTTCGGGCACGCGGGCGCGCGGTGCCGGTCGGGCCGGATTTCCCTTACTGACGCTAGCCGTGGTCACGGTCCCGGCGTGCTCGATTCGGCGAAGGTGTACCCGCGTGCCAGGGCACACCGCGCCGGTCGGCACGCCGTCGCGGCGGTCCGCTATAGTCACCGCTTGTTAGGTTTGCCTACCCTAAGAACCGCGGGATGGAGGCGGTACGTGGACGTCCTGGACACGGTTCGGCCAGCCGCCGGGGTCGCTGCGAGCCGCCGGTCGAGCCGCTGGATCGTGCGGCTCGCCGGCCTCCTGGCGGCGGTCGCGGCGCTGCTGCTCGTCGCGCTGCTGAGCCTGGCCGTCGGCGCCAAACCCATCCCGCCGGGCACTGTCGTGCACGAACTGCTGCACTACGACGGCTCGGACGACGGCGTGGTGATCTACAGCCTCCGGCTGCCCCGCACCGCGCTGGGGCTGGCCGTCGGCGCCGGGCTCGGCCTGGCCGGTGCCCTGATGCAGGCCCTGACCCGCAACCCGCTGGCCGACCCCGGCCTGTTGGGGGTCAACGCCGGCGCCGCCGCCGCGGTCGTCGCCGCGATCGGCGTGGTGGGTGTGCGCAGCGCCAGCGGGTACGTGTGGTTCGCCCTCGCCGGCGCGGCGGTCGCCGCGGTCGGCGTCTACCTGCTCGGCTCGCGCGGCCGCTCCGCCGCCACCCCGGTACGCCTGGCGCTGGCCGGTGCCGCGATCAGCGCGGTGCTCGAGTCGTTCATCTCCGGGCTGGTGCTGACCGATCAGCGGACGTTCAACGACTTCCGGTTCTGGTCGGTCGGCGCGATTGCCGGGCGCGACCTGACCGTACTCTGGCAGACCGGACCGTTCCTGCTCGCCGGCGCCGTACTCGCGCTCGGGCTGGCCCGGCCGCTGAACGCGATCGCCCTCGGCGACGACGCCGGACGGGCGCTGGGCGCGCATCTCGGCCGCACCCGGGTGCTGGGCATCCTCGCCATCACCCTGCTCTGTGGAGCGGCGACCGCGGCGGCGGGCCCGATCGGTTTCGTCGGGCTGGCCGTTCCGCACCTGGTGCGCGCCATCACCGGCCCCGACCAGCGCTGGGTGCTGCCGTACTCGATGGTGTTGGCACCCGCCCTGTTGCTCGCGGCGGACATCGTCGGCCGGGTCGTCGCCCGGCCCGGGGAGATCGAGGTCGGCATCGTGACCGCGTTCGTCGGCGCCCCGGTCCTGGTGCTGCTCGCCCGTCGCCGGCGGCTGGTGGCGCTGTGACCGGCGGACCGATCGGCGCCATCCGGGCCCGTCCCGTCCACACCCGGATTCTCGGCAGCCGTCGCAGCGGCCTGTCGGTGCGCGTGCACACCCGCTCCTGCCTGGTGGCCGGCGTCCTGGTCGCGCTGATCCTGGTCGTCTCCGCGGTGATCCTGACCACCGGCGACTACCCCATCTCGTTGCGGGACGCCATCCCCGCGATCGTCGGCCGCGGCAACGGCGCGGCACAGTTCATCGTCACGACGCTGCGCCTGCCGCGACTGTTGACCGGGCTGCTCGTGGGCGTCGCCCTCGGCGTCGGCGGCGCGGTCTTCCAGAGCCTGTCGCGCAACCCGCTCGGCTCCCCCGACATCGTCGGCTTCGACACCGGCGCCGCGACCGGCGCGCTGCTGGTCATCCTCGTGCTGCACGGCACGATGTTCCAGATCGCCGCGGGCTCGGTGCTGGGCGGCGTCGCCACCGCGCTGCTGGTGTACCTGCTGGCCGTCAGGCGCGGCGTACAGGGGTACCGGCTCATCCTCGTCGGGATCGGTGCCGCGGCCATGCTGTCGTCCGTCAACTCGTACCTGCTGACCCGAGCCGACATCACCGACGCTCAGACCGCGGCGGTCTGGCTGACCGGCAGCCTCAACGGCCGCGGCTGGGAGCATGTCAGGCCGGTGGCGATCGCGCTCGCGGTGCTCCTGCCGCTGGCCTGCTTGCTCGGGCGCGAGCTGCGGATGCTCGAACTCGGTGACGACACCGCCCGGGCACTGGGCGTCCGCGCGGAACGTACCCGGCTCGCCTCGGTGGTCGTCGGCGTCGGACTCACCGCGATCGCGACGGCCAGCGCCGGACCGATCGCGTTCGTCGCGCTGGCCGCACCGCAGATCGCGCGCCGGCTCACCGCCGTGCCCGGCCCCAACGTACTGCCCTCGGCCCTGGTCGGCGCGCTGGTCCTGTCCGCCAGCGACCTGGCCGCCCAGCGCGCCTTCGCGCCCACCCAACTGCCGGTCGGCGTCGCCACCGGCGTCATCGGCGGCGTCTACCTGGTCTGGCTGTTGGCCCGCCAGTGGCGCCGGGGACACGGATGAGCAGAACCCGTCGAGAAGGGAACCGCCGGTGAGCCGCCTGCGTGCCGAGCACGTCGAACTGGCCTACGACCAGCGCACCATCGTCCGTGACCTGGACGTCACGATCCCCGACCAGTCGTTCACGGTCATCGTCGGCGCCAACGGCTGCGGGAAGTCCACGCTGCTGCGCGGACTGGCGCGGATGCTCACCCCCAGGGCGGGGGCGGTGCTCCTGGACGGGCAACAGATCCGGTCGCTGCCGTCCAAGGAGGTCGCGCGCCGGCTCGGGCTGCTGCCACAGGGCCCGATCGCACCGGACGGCATCACGGTCAGCGATCTGGTCGGCCGCGGCCGGTACCCGCACCAGGGCCTGCTGCGGCAGTGGTCGCCGAACGACGAGCTAGCGGTCACCGACGCCATGACCGCCACCGGAATCACCGAACTGGCGGACCGCTACGTCGACGAACTGTCCGGCGGCCAGCGCCAGCGGGTGTGGCTGGCGATGGCTCTGGCCCAGCAGACCCCGATCATGCTGCTCGACGAGCCCACCACGTTCCTGGACATCGCCCACCAGATCGACGTGCTGGACCTGTGTCGCGACCTGCACGAACGCGGGGGCCGAACCCTCATCCTGGTGCTGCACGACCTCAACCACGCCTGCCGGTACGCCACCCACCTGATCGCCATGCGCCAGGGACGGATCATCGCCGAGGGCGGACCGGGCGAGATCGTCACCGCGGAACTGGTCGAACAGGTCTTCGGGCTGCGCTGCCGCATCATCACCGACCCGGAGTCGGGCACGCCGCTGGTAGTTCCCGCGGTCCGCCGGCCCGGCGGGGCCCACCCGGACGGGATCAGCCCGGACGGTGGGAGCTACGTGCGGTGAAACCCCCGGCGGCGGCCGGCGGACGAATGGCGGGTTACAGTGACTTCAGCGCGGTCTCCAGCGCGGTCTCCAGCGCGTCCAGTGCGCCGAGCGCGTCGCTGTAGCCCCCGGGCAGGAAATGGATGCTGCCGAATAGGTGCCGCTGCCGCGCCGCAGAAAGCTGGGTGAACGCCTGCTGCGCGAACAGTTGCGGTCCCAGATTCGCCGGCTTCCCGTCGTTGGTGGTGTAGTAGAAGACCGCGTCGGCGTCGGCCAGCGCGTCGATCCGCTCGTAGGACAGGGCACGCTGTCCGGTCGGTGCCGTGGTTGCGGCCGACCCGCTCGCGAAGCGCACGCCCGCGTCGGCCAGGATCGTTCCGATCGGCGACGCCGGGCCGTAGAGCCAGTACTGTCCCTGGTCGAAGCCGCCCTGCAGTACGTCCCACCGGCTCACGGCGAGAACGCCGGCATACCTGCTCTTGATCTCGGCGGTACGCGACGCGTAGCGGCTTCGCAGGGCCTGGAGAGCGTCGGTGCGGCCGACCGCCGTGGCGGTGTCCTCCGTCATGTCCCGCCAGGCCACCTTCGACGCGGCGAACGGCATAATGACCGTCGGCGCCAGCGCCGTCAACTGGTCATACGGCGACTTCTGCGCGTCGATACCCAGGATCAGGTCGGGCTTGCACGCGGCGACCTTTTCCAGGTCGACGGCACCGCCGATCGTGCCCCCGGAAATCTTCGCGATCGTGCGCCACTTGGCCAGGAACTGCGGCTGGACGTACTGCTCGCCGGCGCTGTAGACGCCCACGGGATCCATCCCGAGGTCGAACATCGCGGCCATGGAGAAGTCGTCCAGGGTCACCACCCGGGCCGGGCGGGCCGGTACGGCGATCGGCCCGTTGACGCTGTCCACCTGCCGGGCGGCCAGTCCAGCGTTGCCGGAGGCCGCGCCCGTACCGGCGGCACCGCAGGCGGCGAGGCCCAGCAGTGCGGCCGATCCGGCAGCGGCACCGAGAAAGCCCCGCCGGGTCAACGCATCCACGATGCGCGCGAACTTAATGTCGGCATCCGGTGTGGGTTTCCGACCAGTCCGGCTCGGCGTGTCTGGCGCCTCGCCACGACCCAGACCAGTCGCGAGCAGCGATGTCACCACAAATTTCCTTTCGGTTTCACTGGTGTGCTAGCAAGTCGCGAGCGCGCGACAGGGTCAGAGCCCGGCCTGTTCCAGCGCATCGTCGAGCATGTCGATGACGTCGTCTTCGGACTTCCCGTCGCGGATGCCGGCCGTCCAGAGTTCCTCCATCCGCGCCTCGACCGAGCGGTACCGGGCGAGCCACGCCTCCTGCTCGGCCCGCCAGTACCCGATGATGTCGAACCGGGACGCGGCCAGGTGCCAGCTGGTGCGCGCGTGCTTTCGGATCGTGCGGGCGATCCCGGCCTCGGCGGCCGACCAGACGTAGCACGGGGACGCGGGGAGCGCGAGCGCGCGCACCGCACCGGTGAGCGCGCTCGGGCCGACCCCGTTCCCGCTGCCCACCAGCCACTGGACCGACAGGTCCGCGGCACACCGCCACCGCTGGACGTCAGCGCTCTCGGGCACCTCGGCGAGCACGTGCGCCCGGGCACCGGCCGGGAGGGTCTCCACGATCCGTGCCAGGGCGGGAAGGCCGGCGAGGTCGGCGACCAGCAGCCGCCACGCGGTGTCGGCCGGGGGCCGGTACCAGCCGGTGTCGGCGTGGACATAAACGACGGCTCCGGCCCTGGCCCGCCGGGCCCACTCGGTGGCCACCCCGGCGGCGTGCAGCGCGAAGTCCACGACCAGTTCGCCGTGCCGCGGGTCCCAGTCCCGCACGGTGTAGCTGCGCAGTTCGGGGCACCTCGTCCCGTCGGGGTACCCGCGCGACCCGTCCACCGTCACCGGCGGGGTGGGCTCGTCCTCACCGGGCGACGGGAGGGCGATGATGACCCGCTGATCGGCGTGCCCGGTCGCGGCGAAACCGCGCAGTTCGTCGCCGCCGAACCGGATCCGCATCAGGCTCGGGCTGACCGGCTCCGCCGAACACACCCGCGCGCGCCGGTAGTCTTCGCGCCGGTCCCGGCCGGTCACGCGGGTACCTTCGTCGCCGGATCGCCGTCGACGGCGGCGGACAGCTGCGGGACCAGGTGCTGAAGCACGTACGGCAGGCTCAGCACCGAGGCGAACGAGATGGCGTTGCCGTAGTCGGCGGACTGGTCGACGAGGACCTCGCGCCCGTCCCGCACGACCGGTTGCCGCGAGTACAGCGTGCCGTCGTGCAGCGCCGTCGTGTCGGCCGCCGGGTTGTCCAGCAGCCACACCAGCGCGTCGGTATCGAGCAGGGCGGCGCGCTCCGGGCTGATGCTTCGCCCGTAGCTGTCGCCGGTGACGGCGACGAGGTCGGCCGGGAACGTGAAGCCGAGCCCGGTCAGCAGCCGCGTGCGCGGGTCGTCGCGACCGTAGACGAAGTAGCCCTCGTACGGGGTGACCATGGCCGCGGTCTTCCCGGCGAACTCGGGGTGTGCCTCGCGTGCCGCGGCGAAGTCGTCCTTCACCCCGTCGACCAGGCGCTGGGCCTCGGCCTGCTTGCCCACCGCCCTGCCGACGGTCAGCGTGGCCTGATCCCAGCCGATGCCGAAGTCGGGTACGCCGGCCGGAGGCGCGACCGTCGCGGCAATCGCGGACAGGGTGGTGTAGTCCTTCTGGGTCACGCCGGAGTACAGGGCCAGGATCAGGTCCGGGTGCAGCGCGGCGATCTTCTCGAACTGGATGCCGTCGGCGTCGTCCAGCACGGTAGGTGCCGGCGCGCCGCCCAGCGACCGCTTGGCCCACGGGCCGATCTCACCAGGGTAGGCGCCGAGCCACTTCGTGGTCGCGATCGGAACGACACCCAGCGCCAGCAAGGCGTCCTGCTCGGTCAGCCCGACCGCGACGATCCGCTTCGGTTGAGCCTTGATCGTCGTACTGCCGAACTTGTGCGCGATCGTCACCGGGAACGTGGCGGCGGACGAGGAGCCGGCGCCCGGTACGCCGGAAACCCGCCCACCGTTCGGCGAGCACGCGGCTGCCGCCACGAGCACCGCGGTTGCCGCGAGCACGGCCAGCTTTCGCGGGAACAGGTGGCGGCCGGGGGTCGCGGCGGTCAGCGACGTCATGCGAAGGGGTCCTCCGGTCGGTGAGCCGCCGGCGCGCACGGAATCCACGCTCCGCCGCCTGCGGCTAGTAAGGTAAGGCACACCTAATTTAGGGTAGACTAACAAGGAGCGCAAGAGGCCGGCGACACGCACATCCACCGGGCTTGCCGGCGGGCGTGAGCACGAGGTTTCCTGCCAGACGACACCCCTGCCGGACGACGCCCCGCCGGGCCACGCGGCAAACACCTGGACGTCTCCGCCGGGTAGCGCTAACTTGCGACGGATGCGCGCCTACGAGGAGATCACCCGGCACCGCGACCCCGACCCGTCCGAAAACCCGTGGGTCGTCGGGCCACCCGCGCACGAGACGGTGACGATCGTCCCCTACGACCCGCAGTGGCCACGCCGCTACCAGACCCTCGCCGCGCAGATCCGCGCGGCACTCGGCGACGTCGCTCTGGGCGTCGAACACGTCGGATCGACATCCATCGAAGGGCTGGCCGCCAAGGATGTCATCGACATCGACCTCACTGTCGCCGACCCGCGGCAAGAAGACAGATACGTCCCGGCACTCGAACGCCTCGGCTACGTCCTGGTCATCCGGGAACCGTCATTCCACGAACACCGCTGCCTGAGGTTCCCCGATCCACCGGTAAACCTGCACGTGTTCGGCCCGGACAGCCCGGAGGCGATCCGGCACCGCATGTTCCGCGACTGGCTGCGGGCGCATCCGGACGATCGCGCGCTCTACGAGGAAGCGAAACGCTCGGCGATCCCCGGGGGCGGGAACGTCATGGACTACAACGCCCGCAAGCAACGGATCATCCGTGACATCTACGACCGGCTCTTCCGCGCGGCGGGCATGCTGTAGGCGAGGGCCGGCCATCCGCACGCCACCACCGTCGCCAATCAGCCTCAGGCGTCCGACAACCTGCGCAGGCTGCGCCCCAGCGCGTCATCATCGACTGTCATGCCACGTCCGCCAGTGACATCGCCTGCCGCACCGTCGCGATCACCCGCAACTGCCCGCCCAGGCGCAACGCCTCGGTCATCAACCGCAACGAGACGGGCGGGTCAACCACCACCAGGGACCGCCCGCGCCGGCGCATCCGGGCGCTCGCGTCGATCAACACGTCCAGGCCACGCAGGCCGACGAACCGGTCCGGGCCAGCCATGACCAGAAGGCACCGCACGGCTTCGTCGCGGCACAGGCGCGCCAGCCTCATCCGGGCGGCACCCTCGGTGGCCAGATCCAGGTCCGCCAGCAACCGCACGCACATCACGCCGTCGTCGGCGTCGCGCGTCTCTTCCCAGAGACCGCCGACCAGCAACCATTGATTCATAGACAACACAGCCGGTACCTCCGCTCATCGTGCTGTCGTTCGCCATCAGTGGAACGTCCAGCACCGCGGACACACGGCGGCACCTTCGAGTTTCGCGTGAGACGCTGGGCTCTCCCGCCGACACTACGCCGTCAGTCGCCATCGGCAACCGCAGTGCGTGATGTGCCGGCGACTCATCGGGTGGCATACGACCGCCGCCGGTCGTGCGCTGGCTGGTTACCCTGGGCGCATAGGGAGGCGACGATGAATGTGCCGGACACTGTGGAGACCGAGTTCGCGAAGGTCGTGGTACAGGCCGCCGCGAGCGGGATGATCGCTCTGGCGAAGAAGCTGCCGGCCCTGTTCCGCAGGCAGGGTTTCCGACGGGAGGAGTTCGTAGCGGCGGAGCTGGAGCGTACACGTGCCAGCCTGCTCGCCGCCGGCGAAGACGACGGGCGGCAGCTCGTCCGCCAGGAGGCAGCCTGGGAGGTTCTGGTGCGCGGCCTGCTCACCGAGCACCCGGACGCGGCCGCCGAGGTGTCCGCGCTGTCCGCGGAGATCCGTGCCGCGCTGTCCGCGGCGCCACGCACCGTGTACCAGCAGTACGTGAGCGGTGGCAGTGCCGGTGCGCAGGGCCCTGGCGCCACGGCCGTCGTGTATCACCGGCCCGAGGCATGACGCCCGAGTACCACCAGCACGTCGCCCCCGGCGGATACGGGGTGCAGGGGCCGGGTGCTCGGCTCACCATCCACCACACCGGGCCCCGATACCATCTGTGCCGGTTCGAGCCGGTGCCGCCGACCCCGGTCGAGCGACTTCGGCACTGGCTCGACCAGCCCGGTAGCCTGCTGCGTGAACATCGCCAGGTCGTCCCGTTCACGGCCCGCGGGGAGCTGATCCGGGAACTGGACGGTTGGCGTGACCAGCCCGACGCGCCCGCCGCCCTGCTGCTGCACGCCGCCGGCGGCCAGGGCAAGACCCGCCTGGCCCGGCACGCCTGCACCCGCTGGCGGGAGGCGGGCTGGGCGGCGGTGTGGGCGCACCACGCCACCGATCCGCCGGCCGCAGAGACGGCCGGACCGCCTGCACCCGACCGACCGATGCTGCTGGTGGTCGACTACGCCGAGCGGTGGCCGGCCGTGGACCTGACCCGGCTGCTGCACGACCAGCTCGCGCCGCGCCGCGCACCGACCCGGGTTCTGCTGCTGGCCCGGTCGATCGAGTGGTGGCCGCGGATCGCGGCCGAGCTGGACAAGCTGGATATGCGCGGCCACGTCCGGCCGCTGCCGCCCCTCGCGATCAGCGACGGCGAGCGCGCCCGGCTGCTCGCCCAGGCTCGCGACCGGTACGCGGAGATCTACCGGTATCCCGACCCGTCCGCGGTAGCGCTGCCAACGATGACCGGAGCCGACGCCGGACAGGTGCTGAGCATCCACATGGCGGCGCTGGCCGCGGTGGACGCGGCCAGCCGCGCGGCCCGGCCACCGGGGCATCTTGCGGACGTGACCGCGTACCTGCTGCTGCGGGAGCGCGAGTACTGGGCCAAGCTCTACGGCGACGAGCGGGTAACCGCAATCGCCCGGACCACCTTTGTGGCCGCGCTGACAGGCCAACTGGCCAACGCAATCGCTGCGTCCACAGTGGACAGTACCGGGCTGCCCGCGGCCACCGGGCTGCCCGCGCAGCAGCTCCTCGACGCTCACCGGCGCTGCTACCCGGGCCTGGAC
Organism: Rugosimonospora africana; assembly: GCF_016862975.1. GTDB lineage: Bacteria > Actinomycetota > Actinomycetes > Mycobacteriales > Micromonosporaceae > Rugosimonospora > Rugosimonospora africana. The sequence goes on along the minus strand of NZ_BONZ01000088.1, from coordinate 40,389 downwards.
GGTAACGCGCTGGAGCCGCTGTACCCGGACCGCCTCGCCGAGGACTTCATCGCATTGAACCTGCCCGGGCACGACGAAGGGTATCCGGCGGACCCGTGGTGCGGCGAGCTGCTGGTGGCCGCAGGCGATCCGGCCCGCCCCGGCCGCCTGTTCGCCCGGGGCACCGGCAACGGCCTCGCGCCGTACACCGGTCGAGCGCTGACGTTCCTAGCCGCGTCGGCGGCGCGTTGGCCGCAGGCCGGCCGGTACCTGGCGCAGCTGTTGTCCGCCGATCCCGCCATCGCCATGGACGCGGGCGGTGCCGCGCTGGCCGCGGTGGCCGCCGCCGCCGACCCGGCGCTGCTGGTGCGCCTGGCCGAGCAGCTACCCGAGCGCCCGCACGCCGACCTCGACGCGGCCGCGGCGCTACTGACCGAGCGCGCCACCAGGTACCTGCTGGCCGGCGAGACCGACGACGCCAAACGAGCGCAGCTGAAGCATGACCTGAGTTGGCGCTACGCCCAGGCCGGACAGGCGGCGGCCGCCCTCGGCCCGGCGCGGGAGTCCGTCACGCTCTACCGCACGCTGGCCGCCGACGACGCCGCCTACCGGGGCAAGCTGGCCAACGCGCTCGACAATCTCGGCAACCGGCTGGATGACATCGGGGAGTACGCCGAGGCCGCCCGCGTCACCGAGCAGGCCGTCGGGCATCTGGAGGCGCTCGCGACCGCTGACCCCGCCGCGGTACCGACCCTGGCGACCTGCCTGGACAATCTCGCGAACCGGCTCAAGCACCTCGGCCAGGACGACCAGGCGCTGCGGCTCAACGGCCAGGCCGTGGAGTTGCTGCGCACTGTCAGCCGGGCCGCCCCCGCGCTCCGGCCGCACCATCTCGCCATCGCGCTGAACAACCGCGCCGCGCTGCTCCTCAAGCTCGCCCAACGGCACGCCGGCAGCGCTACGCGGAAAGGGCAAGCGAAGGCAGGCAACAGGCGGGAAGGTGAAGGCGAGCAAGGCGGGCACACGGCGGGCTTTGTCGAGCTGCTGGCCGAGGCCAGGGCGGCGGCCGAAGAGGCGCGTGACCGGTACCGCGCGCTGGCCGCGGCGGACGGCGACACGTACCTACCGGGGCTGGCCCGGTCCCTGGCCAACCTCGCCACGGCCATCTCGGGAGACGGCGACCACGCCGGTGCCGCGCGCCTGCTACGCGGGGCCGTCGACGCGTTCCAGACCCTCGTCGCGCGTAATCCCGCGTACGTTCCCGACCTGGTCGGTGGGCTGTTCAACCTCGGCTGGACGCAGATTCAGGCCGGTCAGCGTCGCGAGGCCCTGAACACGCTGCGCGAGGCCCTTGGTACGCTGACCGCCCACCCGGTACCGGCCAACCGTGAGGTGTACGCGCAGCAGCTCACCTTGATCCTGCGCACACTCGCCGCAGTCGCCAGTCCCGATCTTGACGAGATCATGCCCGACATCCAGGCGCTGGTCACCGCGCTGCACACCGCCTCCCGCGCGACGGAGGGCGCCGATACCGACGACCGGCACTGGTTGGCGCCACCGCCGGTGCGGGACCTGCTACGCAAGCTGGCGTCCGAATCCCTGTTCACCTCGATTGACCGGCTCGCCGACCAGTTCGGCACCGACCTCGAGACCGCTCGCTGGACAGTGGCGCAGTACGCCGATGCCAGACAATGGGCCGCCTGGCGTACCGCACCCGGCGGGCAGGCCCTGCCACTTACCGGTGACATGCTGCTCGCGCTCCAACCGCACGACCGGTTCTGGCTAGGGCTGGCAATGCCGACACCCGGCCATACCGCGAAATGAACACCTTGACAAGCATGAGGAAGGCGGGGCATGGGCAGGTCAACGCGGAGGGCCACCGGGAAGGGTCGGACCAGGCCCGCACCGCAGCCAGCTACCCCGCCCGGCACATCCGACCGGCACGACGACCGAGCGGTGAGCAAAGGCCGGTCAACCACTGAGCCCACCGAACGGCGCGATGACGCGACACCACTGCACGTATGGTTCCGTCGTGCCGACCACAGCCCGGTAGGCTCCGGCTACCTGGCATTCGCCGCGGTCCTCACCGCGCCCATCGTCGGATTGATCGCCGGCAAGTACGCCGGATGCCCCCAACAGGCCACCGGCGCGGCACATGTCGCGCTCTCGGCCGTCGTCGGCGTGCCCGCGGGCTTAGGTCTCGGCACCTTGGCAATGATCGTCCAGAGCCTGGGCATTCCGCCAATGCGTACCGAGCGAAGCTCGCGCACGATACGCCGGGTGGTGGAGCGAGCGGGAATCGCCGCTGTCTACGGAACCTTCATCACCGCGACCGCAGCCATTGCGGCTCTCGGGGCCAACGACCAGTCGTGCTCCCCCGACCTGCTCGAGATGTTCGGAAACGGCGCGACCTGGGGAACGCTCGCCGGCCTGGGTATCAGCCTACCCACGCTGATCCGGAGCATCTCTGCCGATCTCCTGGAGGCAAGGAGCGGCAACGGAAGGATCGAAATGGTCCGGACCTTGGCAGTGGGCATCGTTCTGGCGACCCTTACCGCCTGCATCTACACCAGCGGTCTCCTGCACGGGTCCGGCTGGCCGAAGTGACCGGCACCTCCATCAGGTCCGGCCACATCGACCAGGCTTCCGCACGGCGTATGGCTTCGACCGAGCATGTGGGTCGACGGCGTTGCTGTCACGGTCCGGCGAGTTGGAACTTGGAGCTTCCCCCCACGGCGAAGCCGCACGCCCTGTCGGTACCGGCCAGGCAGCCCTTCGCCGACATCATGGCGGTGTAGTAGTCGATGTACCGGAAACCATAAGTCTCACCGCGGGCGAACGCTTGGTTCTGGATCGCGGTCCGCCACCGTTGGAAGGCGCCGTCGGGGATGGGCACATAGAGATCGGGTGCGAAACCCTCGGCGTCCTCCCAGTTGTCAGCGTGCAGGAGCTGCCTCACCCCGTGACGACCGAGAGGACTGTCCACCGGCAGCGAGGCGAGAAACCGTGCACGCTCGACAAGGATCGCGGTGCGCTCGTGATCGCGGTGAATACTGTTTCGCCAGTGGGTGATGACGATGTCTGGCTTTTCCGCCCGGATGATGTCGGCGATCTGGTTGGCTGCTTCGTCGTCGTCGGGCAGGAACCCGTCGGAGTAGTCAAGCACACGGAACTGCGCGCCGATGTCCTCGGCGAACTGCTCACCCTCGCGCACCTTCTGGGTGCGGTATTCCTCAGGGCTGAGACGGGGGTGGCCCCGCTCACCGTAGGTGCACGCGAGAATGATCGCGCGGTCGCCGTCATCGACCATCTTGGCGAGTGTTGGCCCTGCGGTAAGATCCATGTCACCGATGTGGCCACCGACAGCGAGAACTGTCCTGCTCACGCTAGCTCCGTTTCCATCTGGTTCGCGACTACTTCATTCCGCTCAGTACCACGCCGCGGACGTAGTACCTCTGCAGGAAAAGGAATGTGATGAGCACCGGAAGGATGCTGATGATGATGCCGGCCATGACGATCGGCGTGGTCCGGTTCGGGTCGATGAAGCTCTGCAACTGCTGAATGCCGACGGGGAGCGTCATCAGGTCGGGGTTCGTCGACGCGATCAGCGATGTCCAGATGTATTCGTTCCACTGGCCGACGAACGTGATGAGGCCGAGGGTGATGGCCACGGGGCCGGTCTGCGGGAGGATGATGTTGTAGAACAGGCGCCATTCACCAGCCCCGTCAAGCCGAGCCGCCTCCAGCATCTCTTCGGGGACAGCGATCATGAATTGGCGCATCAGGAATATCCCGAAGCCACTCACCAGGAACGGGAGCATCAGCGAGACGATGTTGGTGGTCATGCCGCCGTCACCGTTTTGGCCGATGATGTTGTTCCCGCCGGCCAGCGGCCAGTTCAACATGATGATGAAGTCGGGGATCAGCAGCAGGAACGGGGGAAGCATCATCGTGGCCAGGATGAACCGGAAGATGACGTCCCTGCCGCGGAAGCGTAGCTTGGCCAGCGCGTAGCCGCCCATCGCCGAAGTCACCAGCACAGACGCGGTGACCGCCGCGGTCACGATCACGCTGTTCAGAAACAACCGGCCCAACTGCAGCTGGTCGAATGCCGCACCGTAGTTGCTCCAGGTGAAGTGGTGCGGGAGAAAGTGGTACGGGAGAATCCCGTACTCGCCCGGACCCTTGAACGAGCTGGAGAGCATGTCCAAGAACGGCAGGGCCATGAGCAGTCCGCCGATCGCGACGACGCTGTACGAGAACCAAGGAGTGCGGCTTCGCCTGTTGCGGGCCATCAGTCGTCGTCTCCTGCTCGTCGACTGATCCACAGTTGGATCAGAGTGATGATGAAGATGATGACGAAGAGCACCATCGCCATCGCACTTGCCGTGCCCCAGGCGCCGAACCGGAAGGCTTGCTGGTACATCTCAAAGGCGGCGACGTTCGTGGCGTTGGCAGGTCCGCCGTCCTTGGTCATCACGATGATGAGAGCGAACGACTGCATCCCCGCAATGCATTGCGTGATGAACACGAACAGCAGCGACGGACGCAGCAACGGGAGCGTGATACCCCAGAACGTCCTCCAACTGTTCGCGCCATCGATCTCCGCGGCCTCGTAGATGGTGCGGTCGATCGCCTTGATGCCGGCGGTAAGGATGAGCACCGCGGCGCCTATGGACGCCCACGCTTGCACGACGGCGACCGACGGCAGGGCCTCGTGCGGATCGGAGAGAAACCCGATGGAATTGACGTGCAGCAGGTTGAGGATTCCGTTGATGAGGCCGGACGGCTGATACATCATCTTCCACACGTTGCCGACCGCGACGACGGTCGCGACGACCGGCAGGAAGTAGAGGAATCGCCAGAAGCCCTGGAACCGCAGGCGCTCGATGCACTGCGCGACCACCAACGACCCGACGACCGCCAGGATCACGGACAGGGCCGCGAACACCAGGGTGTTCACCAGGATGGGCGAGACGAAGGTGCTGTGGAGGTTGAGGATGTCGCGGTAGTTCTTCACCCCGATGAACTTGATCTGCGTGAGGTCGTAGCCGCCCCACTGGGACAGCGACAGGAAGATCGCGAAGAGGGACGGCAGTATCAGAAAGACCATGAAGAACAGCAGGGAAGGCGCCAGGAAGAGGTAACCGGCCCTACCCTGTCTCCGCAAGCGTCGCGACCGTGGCGCCACCGGTGGCGCCGCGGCGCCCTGCCTGGCCGACGCCTGGCGCGTCGCGGCCGCGTACGTTCCTGTCATATGCGTCGGCTCCCACCTGGCAAGGCTGTCGGTCCGCGGTGACGGGGCGACGGGTCCCCGCCCCGTCACCGCGGGACACTACTTACGGTTGATCTCGGCGATCAGATCGTTGAACGTACGATCGACCGGAGCGTGGTTGACGAGAATCTTGTCGAGCGCGTTGTGCAGCGAAGTCTTGGCCTTGTAGCCGTTGGCCGCGTTGGACTCGGCCATCGCATAGTCCGCGGCCTGATAGATAGGCGTGAGGTTCGGGTCGGCGGCCTGCAGCTTCGCACCGAGGATGTCGGCGTCGGCCTTCCGCGGGGGGATGAGGCCATTCGTGGCGAGGAAGTCCCCCATCTCCGTGACGCCCTGCGTGTTCTTGTTCGAGTTCAACCAGGTGAGGAACTGCCACGCCTGCTGCTTGTGCTTGCTTCGGGCGTTCACCCCGGTGAAGAACGCATACGCCAGCGACCCCTTCTTACCCGCCTCGGGGCCGGGCACCGGGGCAGTGCCGACGTTCTTGTAGTCGCCCTTCATCTGGGTCTTCAGGCTGCCGATCCACCAACCGGCCTGGATCGCCATGGCCACCCCGTTGCTCGGGAAGTTCTTGGTCGGCATGATCGAGGTCGTCGTGGAGCCGGACTTGACGAGGTCGGACTCCAGTTGCATGACAGACTTCGCATTGTCGTCCAGTGCCGATTCGCCGCCGGGCTTGAGGAACGTGCTGCCGGTGGAGTTGAGCAGGGACAGGAACGGGTGGGCGGTCTGGTTGTCGCCGTCCTGGATCAGGCTCAGCCCTTCCACCTTGTAGTTGCCGGACGAATCCTTCTTGGTGGTCTTCTCCGCGATGTCTTTGAGCTCAGCCCAGGTGGACGGTGGCTTGGTATAGCCGGCGTCGGCGAGCAGCTTCTTGTTGTAGAACAGCACGTACGTGTTGAATTCCGTCGGGTAGCCGAACACCTGCCCGCTTCCCGAGGTGACAGCGGCCGCCGCCGCCGGGCTGTAGTTCCCCGCTATGTCCTTGGCGACGTCGGCGGGTGGCTTGTCCAGCACACCGTTGGCTGCGAGCTGGCCGCCCCACAGGGCGTACGAGCTCAGGATGTCCGCTCCCCTGCCGCCGGTCTGTCGAACGTTGAGCGTGGTGAGCAGATCGTCGAACTTCACCGTCTGCTGCTTGACCTGTACGTCCGGATGCGACGAGTTCCATTCGTTGATGAGCTTGGAGATGCCGCCCTTCATGGGCTCGTCGCCGTAGTGGCTCAGGAAGGTAAGGGTGACTTTGCCGTTGGCGCTGCCGGAGCCACCTCCGCAAGCCGACAGCACGAGCGCTGCGGCACCGGCGACGAGCGCGAACCTGGCGGTTCGGCCAGGTCGGCCGAACAGTGCTGGTCTCATGATCTTCCTCTCGGTGCTGTGGATCCGCGTGTCACACCACGAGCGGCGCGTGCAGAACCGCGAAGGTGCGGGTAATCGCGAAGCCGGTCTTCGCGTACAGGTGACCTGCCGGGGAGCTCTTTTCGGTCCACAGGAACCAGGCGCTGTGTGCCCCCAGCGCCCGCATCCGCTCCAGGGTCAGGTGAAGCAGGATTTCTCCGAGACCGGTACCGCGGCTCTCGGGCAGAACACCGAACGGCCCGAAGCGTTCGAGGACGTTCTCGTAGGTACCGTGCATCGCCCAGCCGAGCATCAAGCCATCCGGGTCGCGTACCGTGATGATGCGTTCGAGCGGCTGCCCACCGAGCACACCCTCACGGACGCCTCTCCCCCAGTCCGGGTTGAAGCGGCTCCCGGCGATGGCGATCAGGTCGACCAGATCGTCGCCGCTTGGTGACCCGAAGGTCCAGCCTTCCGCCTGCAGCGTGGCGACGCGCTTGCCGATGCGCTCCGGCAGTTGGTAGTCGTTGAGACTTCGGTCCATGGCGACGCACTCGTACTGAGTGGTGAAACCCAGCGAGGCGAGCAGCTGCGCGGCTGCGGGATAGCGGGCCGCGTCCAGTCCCGGGAGGAAGTAGTTGGGTGTGTACGACGAGAAGTACGCAGTCTTGGCGCCCTTGGTCGCCAGCCACTCCATCGCGGCGCGCACGAGCCGCGCACCGAGGCCCTGGCGACGCGCCTGAGGAACCACGAAGAAGAACGGAATCCAGCCCGAACTCGTTTCCAGATCCGCTCCGTCGGCGGGGATGAGGCGGCGCACGCCGTAGGCGGCACCGACAATGCGACCGTCCCGCTCGGCAACGAACAGGCCCGCGGCGTCGAAGTTGCGGTCGAGCAGGAACATGTCGCGGAAGCGGTCGTAGGTGATGCCGTCTCCCGGCGCCGCCGCCGTCCAGGCTCCGGCGATCGCTGGCCCGTCTCCCGGATGGAACCTTCTGATCGTCGCAATGGAGTGGGGCTGCGTCATCGATCCTCCCCGCTGCACGTTCAGTCCCGTGCATCGTCGATCATGGCCGTTGGACGAAAATTGTCTTCGCGTCAGCAAGCGAAGTCAAGAAGTTTCACCAGATGGACGCACTCGGGTACTGATTTACACGGGCGCGGTTACGCAGCGGAAGGGCGTCGATAGAGCAGAACGTCGTCGCCGTAGACAGCGTTGACGGCACGAGTACCTGGGTGGAGCGCAAGGGCGGACCGTCCCGCCTGCACGGCCTCGCGCAACCCCGCCGATCCCCAGAGCCGGTCGACGGCGTGGCCACGCTCGGGCGCATCCACCCGTTCACCTGGTGGCAGGAAGCCGAACTGGTCCGGGTACAGGTCGGCGACGGCATCAAGCATGATGAGCGCCGTTGCGACAGGATCGAACACAGCCCGGTCAGTGACGTGTAGCTGGACGCCGCGGACGGTCTGCCCGGCGTACTTGTGGAAGGTCGGGGTGAACCAGATCTCCCGGAACATGACACCGGCGGTCTCGGTCTCACGCAAGCGCCTCGCCAGGCGTCCGTCGATATAGGGTGCACCTATCAGCTCGAACGGCCGGGTCGTGCCACGCCCCTCACTGAGATTGGTCCCTTCGAACAGCCCGGTGCCGCAAAAGGCGAACGCCGTATCAAGGGTGGGCATGTTCGGCGACGGCGCAACCCAGGGTAGCTGCGTGTCATCGAAGTCGGTGGCCGCTTCCCAGCTGGACATTCGCACGACATCGAGGTCGACACGAAGGCCCTGGGCGGGTAGTTCCCTGCTGTTGAACAGGCGCGCGAGCTCGCCGGCCGTCAGACCATGCCGGACATGGATGTCGCTGCGGCCAACGAAGCTGGCATGCCCCGCCACGTCCAGGCCCGGGCCTGAGACCACCGCCCCGCCGAGGGGATTCGGTCGGTCGAGCACGACGAAGCGGACACCGGTTCGCCCCGCCGTCTGCATGCAGTCGTACATCGACCAGATGTACGTGTAGAAGCGAACCCCGAGGTCCTGCATGTCGAACACGATCGTGTCGACACCCGACGCGGCGACGAGTTCGTCCAGCTCGGTGCCGTTGCTCAGGTACGTCTCGAAGATGGGCAGCCCAGTACTCGCGTCGCGAGCGTTGACCTCCGTCTGCCCGGCCTGCACGGAACCGTTCAGCCCATGCTCAGGGCCGAACAGAGCCGTGACAGGGGCACCGGCGGCCACCAGCGCGTCGACGCTACGACCGAGGTCCGGCGTCGTTCCGGTGAAGTTGGTGAGCAGGCCGATACGGGTGCCCCCGAGGATTCCGGGGTTCGCGAGAGCGACCTCCACGCCGGTACGGGTACGTTGCGCTGTCATGCCCTTCCTTCCACTATCCGTACGCCGCGGTGGCCGGCACCCAGATCGCGGCACGGATCAGTGCCGGTCGTCGCGCAGCTCCCTGACGATCTCGTACGTGCTCTTCAGCGCCTGCACGGTGTGGTCATAGCGGCTACGGGCGACGGCGACGAACAGGTAGTCCACGATGGTCAGCTGAGCGATTCGACTCGCCATCGCGCCCGACCGGAACGTCGTCTCTCTGACCGCGGTACGCAGCACGCTGTCGGCACATCCCGCCAATGGCGATTCCGCTACGTTCGTGACAGCGACCGTGTAGGCGCCGCTCTCGCTCGCGCCACGCAGAAACGCGCTCGTCTCCCTGGTCCTGCCGCTGTGCGAGAACCCGATCGCCACGTCGTCCGCGCTGAGCAGGGCCACCGAGACCATGGCATCGTGAGCGTCGTGAAACGCCAGCGCGACATGGCCAATCCGCAGTAGCTTCTGAGCCAGGTCCTGAGCGCCGGCGTTGCTCGCACCCACGCCGAACAGCACGACACGTCTGGCGCGTTCCAGCTTACGCACCACACGCCGCAGCACGTCGAAGTCGATGCTGTCAGCGGTCTCGCGGATACCGAGGATCTCGCTGCTCGCGATCTTGGCGACCATCTCCGCGAGCGTGTCGGACGGGCTGATGTCCGCGCCGTAGCTGCTCGGCTCGCCGATGCCAAACTCAGCGGCCTCCTTGGCCAACTCGGCCGCCATCTGCAACTTCAGCTGTGAGAAGCCGGTAAACCCGATGGCGCGGCAAAATCGCACGACTGACGCCTCAGAGGTGTCGCACGCCCGCGCGACTTCGCTGATGGACTTCTCGACCACCAGTTGTGGCCGATCGATAATCGCCTCTGCGACCCGGCGCATCGTGGGGGGAAGGGAGCCTGCCCGCGCTTGGATGTTGGTCTGGATGCTCACGGGTGAGAGCCCAATGACATGGTTCGCCCACGCCCTGTCTGTCCGATCGGAACCCCGAGGTCGGTGCCATGGTATGGACGCGCTCGATCATGTGTCAATGACTTTCGCCAGGCATGCCGCTGTTGTAAGTTCCCTTCATCCACCCCTGATGGAAGAGATCGTGACCAGACAAGCGGCACCGAGCTACATCGCCATCGACCTCGGCAAGACGCACTGCCGGGTCAAACTGCGCCGAGCCTCGACAACCACCGAACTACGGGGAGCCGGCTTCCCCGGATTCGCCGCCGCCGGCAACGTCAACCTCGCACTCGATGCCATCCAGCCGCTCGTCTCCACCATCATGGACGAGGGCCCGGACATCGTCGGGCTGGGAGCCGGGGCAGCGGGCGTCGAATCCAATCCCGACGCCGCCCGCGAGGCGGCGCAACGCATCCGATCGCTCTGGGGATTCGATGTCGTCATCGCATCCGACGTCCTCACCGCACACATCGGCGCGTTCGGCGCAGGACCAGGCACCGTACTGGTGGCAGGGACCGGCTCGGTCGCCTACCGCGTCGACGCCGACGGCACGGTCAGCCGCTCGGACGGGTGGGGCCCCTGGCTCGGCGACGAGGGCAGCGGCAGATGGATCGGCCAAGCCGGACTCGCCTGCGCACTGCGCTCCGCCGACCGGCGCGGACCTCACACGTCCCTCGAAGACGATGCTCGTGCCATCGCCGGCGACATCCGCCACGTTCCCCACGCCGTCACCGGCGGCACAGACGTCGCTCGGGCGTTGGCGTCGTTCGCGCCGGTCGTCCTCGCGCGGGCCACAGCCGGCGACGTGGTCGCCGGCGGCATCGTGCGCAAGGCCGCACGTCGCCTCGCGCAGACCGCATCGTCGATCGCCGACCCCCGCTTGCCGGTGAGCGTGGTCGGCGGGCTCACCAACGACACCTCCTTCCTGCGACTCCTGCTCAACGAACTCGCCCTCCGCGACCTCACAACGCGCCGTCCCGCCGGAACCTCGTTGGACGGAGCCGAAATGCTTGCCGCCCACCGGGACCTCCCCCACGAAAAGCACGCAATCCGTGTCTGACCTAACTTGATCGGGATGACGTGACTTTCCACGACGGCGGCCAGAATCTGCCCGCGGCGAGCAGTTGCGGCTGCCTCACCGCCAAGGCGACGCCTCGGTTCATCACTCGACCGCGACATTGGCCATCATCGCCATATCCTCGTGTTCAAGGTTGTGGCAATGGAACACGTACACGCCGGGGTACTCGGTGAACCGTGCCAGCACCTGGCCGTCCTCGCCCGGCGCCAGGTCGAAGGTGTCCTTCCAACCCCCGTCCGTGGGGCGCAGGCCACCCGTACGCGCGATGATCTTGAACTGCACAAGATGAAGGTGCACCGGATGGTGCGCGCTGGTGCTGATCTTCCAGATCTCGGTGGCGCCGAGCTTCGGGTTCGCGTCGACCCGGTGAAGATCGAATGGTTTGTTGTTTATCTCCCACGGGTCGCCGCCGGAAAACCGCATCGCGCGAGTACCGCTGGCCCGATCCGGTGTCAGCGCGTCGAACTCGCTCATGTCAGCCAGGACTCCGGGCACCCAGCTGTCATCGGCCTCTTCACGCACCACGCGAAACTGCATCACCACGGTCGTCGGGCCCGAGCCTGCCCGGTTGATCAGCGTGACCCGGTCACCCACCCGGTACTGCCCGAAGTCGATGACCACGTCGAAGCGCTCGGCTTGGGCGATCGGAACGAGGTCATGCCCCACCGGGCGGTCCAGCAGCCCACCGTCACTGCCCACCTGGATGAAATGCGGGCCGTCGGCGGGCGGCGGATCCAGCGCAAGCTCGAACCGGCGGGCGTTGGACGCATTGAGGATCCGGAACCGGTAGCGGGTGTTCGACACTTCGAGGAACGGCCACGGCACGCCGTTGACAAGGATGGTGTCGCCCAGCACACCGTCGTGGTACCTGCTGGACACCCCGGCCTCATGTTGCAGGCTGGGACCTGTCGACGGGTACTTCAGCTGCCCGTCGCCGTCGAACGCCCGGTCCACGATCATGAGCAGCTGATCCTTGTCGCCGCCCGGCAGCGGCAGTCGTGTCTCTTCGTCGTCGTACACCAGGTGGAAGCCAGCCAGGCCGCGGTACACCTGCGGTCCGGTAAAACCCATTCGGTGATCGTGGTACCACAGTGTGGCCGCACGCTGGTTCAGCGGGTACACGTAATCCCGGTATTCGTAGGAGACCTGATAGTCGCTCGGCGACATGGTCATGCCCACGTACCGGCCCAGATCCGGAAGACTGCCACCGGTCCGCACGATCGCGTCGGTCGGGTACCCGTCGCTGTCCGCTGGAGTGTGGCCTCCATGCAGGTGGGGCGTGGTCGGCACCGGCAGCTCGTTGATGTGACGCACCACCGTCCGGCGCCCGCTCCGGCTGACGATGGTCGGGCCTGGAAAGAGACCGTCGTAGCCCCAGATCGTCGTTCGCGTTCCCGGGAGCATCCGCGCTGAGCCGGCACGCGCAGTGACCTCGTAGTAGTCGGTGGTGCCATCGACTGACGCGGGCCGCAGCACCGGCGGCTGCGGCAGCGGCACCGCGAAGTACGGCGGCCGCGGTCCGTCACTGTTCAACTGGGTACCGGTAACGGAGCCGGTATCACAGTCCCCGGCCGACGCCGCGGTGCCCGACAGGACCAGCCCCGCACCCACCGCGCTCGCGTATCGCATCAGTTCACGCCGGCTGTAGCCCATCGGTCGCCCGCCTCCCGTCGAAGCACTAGTCCTCGCAGGACATCCCCAGCAAATGCACCGCCAATCCGTCCTCTACGGCCTTACTTGAAGGAGATCGTGCCCGCGTTCGAGCACTATTCGGAGCGGCTGCCCAGTATCGCTGGACCGGCAGACGAGGATCGGCACACGCGTCGTCCACAGCACAGTCATGGTGTGGTCGCGGCTGGGTCGAGCCGCGGAAGCACGGTCACCGGTAGATTCGATCGAGGTGCTGCTGTACCCGGTCGGCGTCGGCAACCCGCCGCTGGGTGCGGTACATCGTGAGAGCCTGGCCCCAGTCGTGCGCCGCCTCGTCAAGGTCACCGAGGTCACGATGCACCTCACCGAGCTGGTCCAACGAGTCGGCCTCACCATAGGCGTTGCCCAGCTTGCGGAACATCCGTAGGGCCTCGCGGTAGTAGGTCAGTGCGCTGTCGAGCTGGCCGGTGCGGTGGACGATGTAGCCGAGGCTGTCGAGAGTGTGCGCCTCACCGTCGTGGTCGGCGTGCCGGCGACATAACTCCAGCGCTCGTACGCAGTGGTCGTGAGCTTGCTCGTACTGGCCGAGCTGGGCCTCGTACCAACCGACGGTGTTGAGCGCGTCGGCCTTCCACACCGGGTCGTCGAGGAATTCGTGCAAGTCCAGGCCCCGCTGGGCGTGACGCAGCGCTCGCGGGAAGTCTCCGGACAGTCCACAGTTTCCGGCCAGAGCGCTGTGGGCGTGTGCCTGGCTGATGATGTCACCGGCCTCCTCGGCCAAGGTGAGCGCCCGGCGCAAATGCTGGATGGACTCCTGGTGTCGGCCAATGCGGGCGCACGCGTGACCGAGCAGCCGATAAGCCCGGGTCTGTGCCGTGGGATCGCCGATCCTGTCGGTGGCGGCCGCCCCGGCCCGCCAGGCGCGCAGGTCGTCGTCCACGAGCCCCTGTCGCTGGTGGAACGTGTTCAGCGTCCAAGCCAGCTGCCACACCGCGCGGTCCCACCCGGACGTCGCTGCCGCATCCTGGACAGCCACCAGGCAGGCATGTTCGGCAGAGAACCAGGCCAACGCCTCGGCCGGATCCGACACGGGCAGCACCGGGCCGTCAAACGGGTCCACCTCGATCGGCGGGCGGTGCGGATCGAGCAAACGATCGCTGGCATGCGCGGCATGCACGTAGAAGTCGGCCAGCCTGCGTGCGGCCGCCTCACGCTCGCCGGCTGACAGGTCGATCACGGCGCGCTCGCCCGCGTACAGCCGGATCAGGTCGTGCATCCGCCATCGTCCTTCGACGTGCTGCTGGACCAGGGACTGGCGCTCCAACGCGCGCAACGCCGCGCGTGTCTCGTCGGTAGCCAGGCCGGCCAGAGCACAGGCGGCGGTCAAGCTGATGTCCGGACCCGGCGCCGCCCCGAGCAGCGCGAACAACCTTGCCAGTTCGAATGGCAGAGAGGCGTAGGACCACGACATGACGGCACGAAGGCTCGCCTGCGGGTCGCTGTCGTCCAGGGCCTGCAGCCGCGTGGCCGTGTCCCGGAGTTCCGCGGCGATCTCCGCCAGCTGCGCCTGGGGCTGTGTCACCACGCGGGCGGCGGTGACACTGAGCGCGAGCGGTAGGCCCCCGCATGCGGACAGCAGGGTGGCCAGCGCGTCCGGCTCGCCGGTCAGTCGGTGCTCGCCCAGACGGCCGGCGAGCAGATCCCGGGCCGCCGACTCTGCCAGCACATCGAGGAGCATCGGGTGGGCGGTGTGGGCGCTGATCAGACCGGTCAGACGATTCCGGCTGGTCACGATCACCATGCAGGACAGCGAGCCGGGCAGTAGGTCCACGACCTGGGCGGTGTCGCGTGCGTTGTCGAGCACGATCAGCATCCGCCGGGCTGCGACCAGGCTGCGATACAGGCCGACCTGCGCCGCCAACTCCCTCGGGATCGCGTCGGGAGCGACCCCGAGGGCGATCAGCAGCCCGCGTACCGCGGTGGCCGTCGACATCGGCCGCTGGGTCGGATCGAAGCCGTGCAGATTGACGAACAGCTGCCCGTCCGGGAAACGGTCCCGATGCAGATGGCCCCAGTGCAGGGCAAGCCAGGTCTTGCCGATGCCGCCGGCCCCGACGATCATCGCGATCACGTCGCTGCCGACGGCCTCAGCCTGCGTTCCGTCGAGCATCTTCGTCAGCTCGGCCAGCTCACTGGCTCGTGCGGTGAACCACCTTGGCGCGGCCGGAAGCTGCGCCGGTACGCCGGCCGGGCTGTGGGGGACGGTGACCAGTCCCCGATCGCCGCGGAGCATCCTGTCCTGCAACGCGCGCAGTTCAGGCCCGGGATCGACGCCGAGGTCCTCGGACAGGCGGGCACACAGCCTCCGGTAGGCGCTCAGAGCGTCTTCGTGGCGGTCACAGCGGTAGAGGGCGAGCATCAGCTGACCGGTCAGCCGTTCCCGGTACGGCTGCTCCTCTACCAGTTCGGATATCTCGTCGATCACCTCCCGGTGCCGACCAGCTGCCAGTTCGGCTTCGAACATGAGTTCTGCGGCGGACATCCGCAGTTCAGCCAGTTCGGAGCCAACCCGGATGCGCAGCCGAGGCGACGCGGTGTCCGCCAGCAGCGGGCCCCGCCACAGCGAGATGGCCTGACGCAGAAGTTCCACCCGCTCGTCGCCTTCGGTGGCCTGCGCCCGCCCGATCAGCTCCCGGAACCGGTGAGTGTCGACTCGGTCCGGGTCGACCCGGACCGAGTACCCGCCAGCGTCGCCGACCAGGTCGATGACCGAAGGGTCATGGCCACCGGGGGCGAGAGCGGCTCGGAGCCGGGAGACGTGGGTATGCAGACTCGCGCGGGCGGCCGGAGGAGGCTCGCCCTCCCACAACAGGTCGATCAACCGGTCGATCGAGATCGGTCGGTTGGGTTGGAGCAACAACACGCCGAGCAGGCAACGCTCGCGTCGTCGCTTAAGCTCCAGCAGCCGGCCGCCGCTGGCTATCTCCAATCGCCCCAGTAACCGAAACTCCACGATCCCTTCCCCGCTACCGGGCCAGCGCCGATCACCGATCGTCACTCGCCGACGGCACCCCAAGGCACCCAGGTGAGCAAGGATACAGCCGCGCCACAGGTGACATCAGCATCGCGGCTGGAGCCGACCCCACCCGACCGCTGCCGCGGCTACCCACGCGCCCGGCCACGAACTGCAACGCTACCGGGGCGTCCAGAGCCTCGACGACGTCAAGGGGCGTCAGCCCCGCCACGTAGCTTCGCGACAGCGTCGTCGAGGCGCCGTGGTCACAAAGCCTAGATCGTCCTAGGACAGGGCCGCCAGGCTCCGACGTCCTCCGTAATGTGCCGCGGTCAACTCACGTTGATGCAAGACCGCTACCGGGAGCACGAGATGTTGGCGTCGATGTTCCAGGCGTCGAGCGTCACCCGTCACAGCCCGGGCGCGAAGGCATACGAGGAAGGCACCTTCTGCTGCTGAGCCGCCGTGCCGTAGACGACCGCGATCTCGTCGTGCGCGTGCAGCACGATCGCGGCCGGATCGCCATCCACCGCCTTGCCGTTGACGTACGCCCGCAGCTGGTGGCTGGCGTCAACAGTCAGGGCACCAATGTGGTCGCTCGACAGGGACACCTGCCACTCCGTGAAGAACTGTCCCAGACTGAACTGCGCCTGGGTCGGCGACTCGATATGGATCACGCCTGTGGTGTCGTGCGTGTGCAAGGGACTGATCTGCTGGGCCGCGTCATCGATGCCCACCTCGGCCGGTACGGTCACCGGTTGACCATTGACGGCCACGTCCAGGTGAGCGTGGATGTGCAGGACCGTGCCCTCCGCGCCGAGCATGGGCAGGCCGGCCGCCTGAACCGCCGCCGACGTGTCAGCCGGTACTGCCCACGGCGGAGTGCTGTCACGGCCGGTGGCGGTGTTGGCCGGAGTCGCGGGAATCACCGGAGCCGCCGTACTGGCCGACTTGCCGCCACTGAGGCCGACCACGCCGACCGCGATCAGGGCGATGATCACGGCCGCGACCCCGCCACCGATGCCCAACCTGGTCAGCTGGCTGCGGCGTTGCGCGCGGGCGGCGGCCGCCTTGGCGGCGGCGATCCGGGCACGTTTGTCCGCTTCCTTGTTTCGTCGGCCGGCGCCACTGGGCGTTCCGGCACCGTTAGGCGTCTTTGTCCCCATCGGTTGCCCCTGCGAATTCGAACGGTTCGAACGGCGACCAAAGGTACTCCGGCGCCCGGTCAAGTGGCACGTCATGGGCGGCATGGCACCGGCCTGGGCAGCGATCGAGTCGCTGTCCCGGGGACTGGCCGCCGAACTGGGACCACACGGCGTACGCCTCGTGTGTCTGAACGCCGCGGGCATGCCGGAGACACCGCAGCTGTCCGAGGCGTACGGGCTTACCGGAGCCATCGCCAACCTCAGCGGCGGCATGATCGCCGACTGATGACCTGGCCATATCGATCAAGAATGCCGCGCGCGTACTGTCTTCACCGAGAGACAGTCCCCTCGGCGGCCGCGGGACAGCCCGCCTCGCGCAGCGGTTGCACCGGCGAGGTGCGCGTCGTAGGGAGGAGGCGACGTGGGCTACGGGACACCGGATACGCAGGCTCCGCAACGGCCAAGCCGTGAAGAATTGACCGCGTACGGTGCTTCGCGGACAGGTGCGGACGCGACCGAGGCTGACGTCAACGTCCAGGGGAGAATCCTGTACCTGAAGTCCTACCTGCTGATGCGAGCGGCGATCGGCTTCCTCGGCCTCGCGCTTCCGATCGTGCTGTTCCTGGGCGACGCGTTCTGGCTGAGCGGTAGCGTGAAGGCAAGAGGATCGCTCAGCGCCTACTACCACTCTGGCATGCGCGACGTGTTCGTCGGCATCCTGTTCGGCACCGCGGTATTTCTCATCACCTACAAGGTGTTCGAACACCAGCTCGACAACGTCATCACCACGATCGCCGGAATCGCGGTCCTCGGCGTGGCGCTGTTCCCGACCAGCCGGCCCCCGGACAGCACCAGCCCACCCACTCCCCTGGAAATCCGCCTCGGCGAACAACACGTCGCCATCGTGCATTACATCTGTGCGGGGACCTTCATCGTGTTGCTCGGCGTCATGAGCCTCTTCTTCGGCATCCGGGAAGGAAAGCGGACGAGATGGCACGACGGCCAGCGCGCCCGGATGTCCCCGGCGTTCTGGCGGCGCTTCCATCTGGGCTGCGCGGCAGCGATCGGCCTCGCGCTGCTGTTCATCGGCGCGACGCAGGCGACCGGCTGGCTCAGCGACTACTCACTGATCATCGGCGAGACCGCGGCCGTCTTCGCATTCGGTTCCTCGTGGTTGATGAAGGGACTGGAGCTCAACATCCTGCTTATCCCCCGAGTCACCGCTGCGGAGTTGCCCGGCCCCGTGGTTCGTTGACGGGCCGCGACGCGTCCGGGCCCCGGAGCGTGCCCGATGCAGGGTGGCACCCGGGACCCGGCCGATGATCAGGCCGCCGCGTCAGCGCAGCCGGATGCCGTGCACCACCCCGTTCTGGTCGCCGACAGCCAGCATTCCGCCGGTGACCGCCGGCCGGCCGAACGTGTACACCAGGCTGTGCTGCAGCCAGCCGGCCCGGGCCCCGTCGGCCAGCCGTACCCCGATGAGTTTGCCGTCCACGGTCAGTACCCAGGCGGTGTCGCCGTTGACCACAACTCCGGCGTTGAACACGCGCAGCGCGAGGTTGTTCTGCCAGATCGTGGCGCCGGTGGCCAAATGAACCAGGGTGAGCACACCCCACTCGGTGGTCAGCAGGCAGGTGGCGTCGTCCAGGATCAGCGCGGGCGCGTACATCGTGCTGCCGGACACCGTCCAGCGCTTCGCGCCGGTGGCGGCGTCCAACGCGATCGCATTGGACACGGTGGCCACGACCACCAGTCCGCCGCCGACGGCCACCACCGCGTCCCAACCGCTGTAGAGGTCCAGGTGGTGCTCGTCCCCGGTCACCATCTGGTACGCCCACAGCTGTTGGCCGGTGCGCGCGTCATAGGCTCGGGCGTACCCGTCCGCGCCGGCCGCGTAGACCCGCTCACCGTCGCAGGCCGGCCGTCCCGACGAGAAGCTGGAGTCGGGCACCGACCACACCTGGTGGCCGGTCGCCGTGTCGAGCGCGAACAGGCCCTGCCCGGCTGAGAACACCACCCGCTGCTGACCGTCCACCTGGGACACCTCCGGCGCGCCCAGCACCGGCGCACCGGCGTCGAACTGCCAGCGGCGGTGGCCGGTGCGGGCATCCAGCGCGTACAGGTGATGGTCGGCGGAGGGCACGAAGACCGTCTCGCCCGCGGCGTCGGCCCCCGGCTGCCGGTACACCGGACCGGTCTGTGCCCGCCACACGCGGCTACCGTCAGTGCGCAGCGCGACCACCTGGCCGCCGCTGGACCCGGCGACCAGCAACGCGCTGTCCTGCTGGGCGCTGCCGCGGCCTGACTTCGCGTCGACGGCCAGCGCGATCCCGCCCTGTGCGGCGCCGGGCATTTGGTACTGCCAACGCTGCCGCGGGTCCCGTGCGCCGCCCGGCACGGTGAACAGGTTCGTCTGCTCCCACCAGGTGCCGTCGGCCGCCTGCACGCGCACCTGCAGCCGCTGCTGGCCGGGCGCGAGCGCCGAGACGTCAACCGTTCCGGTGAAGCGGTCGCCGTCGGCGGTCAGTGCCTGGTACGCGGGCGCGCTGCTGCCGCCGAACACCGCCTGGGGGTACGGCTGCACGCCCACCTGAGGAGAGCCCGCGTCCGGGGTCAACCGTACGGTCACCGGCAGGACACCCGCGCCGACCCGCCCGAGCAACACCTGCCGGGGCCGCTGCGCCCTCCCCTGACCCGTTCCGGTCAGCGGCATGGTGGACAGCGGCACTTCGGTCTGCGTCCCGTCCGCCGCCACGCTCACCCGGCTGACCTGGAGTACAGGCATGCCGCCGCCGTCCGTCGACTTCTCCACCCAGTAGTAGACCGGGGCGTTGAGGACCGCGTTCATCGCCACTTGAGTCAGGCCGTTGAAGTGGCTGATGTCCTCGCGGTGGATGTGGCCGGCGAAGATGCCGCGCAGGTTGTATCCGGCGAAGTGGTCAAGCACGGCCGGCTGGTCGTCGACGTAGTAGAACGAGTTGCCGAGCGGGAAGTGCTGAAACAGCACAGCCGGGGTACCGGGGGGCAGCCGACGCAGGTCGGCCTCCAGCCAGGCGAACCCGCCTGGACCGTAGTGGCCGGGCTCCTGCAGAACCTCGGAAGGGTCGAAGCCGATGATGTGAATACCGCCCGCGTCGAAGGAGTACGGCGCCGGGCCGAAGTGGGCGCGGTAGAGCTGCTTGGCGGTGGGGTCCCAGCGGGTGTCGTGATTGCCGGGAGAGTAGTGGATCTTGCCACGCAGCGCGTCCGGCAGGATCTGCGCGTACCGGTCGTACTCGTCGGGCTGGCCGGTGTCGGCGATGTCACCGCAGTGCAGCACGAAGTCGGGTTCGCGAGTGGCGAGGGCGGCGTAGATCTGGGCCAGCCAGGTGGTGGACTGGGTGTTGGTCAGGTTGATGTGAGTGTCCGTGACGACAGCGAAGCGCAGCGGCTTGTCAGATCCGCCGGGCCGGTGGCCGGGCGCGATGGCCGCCGTCGCGCCCGGAGCCGCGCCCGCTGGCGCCGCGCCGAGCAGGGACGCCAGTCCTACCGCGGCCGCGGACCCGCCGGCCATCCCCAGCACGTGCCGGCGGCCCAAGCCGCGGTGCTGGCAGGGTTGCTCATTCATCGGTGGTCACCTTTCGGCAGCGCAATGATCACAAAGATCCTTCGCCGTCCGGCTGACCTGGATCTTGCCCGTTCTTGATTGCCGGCTGAACACCTCGCGACAACGACCAGATGCTGTTACTTCCATTCAGACAACCGGAGGCGTCTTCACGGTCGGGATCAGGCACACTGGCGACGGCCAGGCACACCCCACATGAATTCCGGTCGCGGCGACTCCGAATACCGACCCCCGGATGACGTGACCCTGGCGGTGGCGCTGGACCGATGTACGCCTACTGAACTTCCGCCAGCACTTACGGTGAGGAGACGGGGCAGGGTTCTGGCGGGGGGCGGCGAGTGGAATCGTATCCGTTCGTTCATGCGCACGGCCTGATCGGCGACATGCAGACAGCGGCGCTGATCGCCGACGACGGCACCCTTGACTGGTTTTGCGTACCGAGGTTCGACTCGCCCAGCGTGTTCGCAGGACTGGTCGACGTCGAAAGAGGCGGGCACTTCAGTATCACGCCCTGCGACACCCGATACGTCAGCAGGCAGCTGTACCTGCCGGGAACACCGATCCTGATCACCCGTTTCTCGACTCCCGACGGCGTGGGTGAGGTGATCGATTTCATGCCGGTTGCCGGCGACACCCCGACTGATCGTCATCGCCTCGTCCGGATGATCCACGTCATCCGCGGCACCATGCGTTTCGAGGCCCAGATCCAGCCGCGATTCAACTATGGACGGGACCGGCATGAGGTCGATGTTCACCCCGAGGGTGCCGTCTTTCGCAGCCCGACGCTCAGCATGACCTGGCACCGGCCCCGCTACGTGGACCAGCCCCCCGCGGAAGTCGAAATCAAGCGCGACGGCGACGGGGTCCGCGTCCTGGCTACCTTGCGCGAGGGTGCCATCGGCGGAGGCATCCTCGAAACCGGCTCGGACGAGCCACCCCGTCTCATGGCCCCGGAGGTGGTCCACTCGCTGTACGAGCAGACCCGGGATTTTTGGCGGGGCTGGCTCGCCGGCTCCTGCTATTTGGGCCGGTGGCGGGAAGCGGTGGAACGCTCGGCCCTGACGCTGAAACTCCTGACATACGCGCCGAGCGGCGCCCTGATCGCCGCCCCCACCGCCGGTCTACCGGAGCACATCGGCGGGTCGCGGAACTGGGACTACCGCTACGCCTGGATCCGCGACGCCTCGTTTTCGGTTCACGCCCTGCTCGGTCTCGGATTCACCGAGGAGGCACGCCGGTACCTGCAGTGGCTCAACGAGCGGATCTGCGAGGCGGCGGACCGCGCGAGGCCGCTGCACCACCTCTACCGCGTTGACGGCTCGACCGCCCTCGACGAGGAGATCCTCGACCACCTCGAGGGCTACCGCGGTTCCCGCCCGGTGCGGATCGGCAATGGCGCCATCCACCAACTCCAGCTCGACATCTACGGCGAAGCGCTGAACGCCATCCACTTCGCGGACGCCTATGGACTGCGCACGTCCTTTGAGGCGTGGCTCAACACCGTCAGGCTCATCGATTGGCTCTGTGAGCACTGGGACATGCCCGATGAAGGGATCTGGGAGACCCGGGGTGGCCACCAGGACTTCACTTTCGGCCGCCTCATGTCCTGGGTGGCTCTCGACCGGGCCATCCGTATTTCTCGCCGGCACGGGACACCCGCCGAGATCGACCGCTGGGTCAGGGAACGGGACCGGATCTATCACCAGATCATGCGCCGGGGATACCACCCCGGACGAGGGGCGTTCGTCCAGCACTACGGTAGCGACGTAGTGGACGCCTCGCTGCTTGCCATGCCGGCGGTGGGGTTCATCGCATCGGACGATCCGATGTGGCAGTCCACGTTGCGGGCGATGGACGAGGACCTCGTCTGCGACAGCCTCGTCTACCGGTACCACCGTTCCGCGTCGCCCGACGGCCTGGCCGGAAACGAAGGCACCTTCAGCATGTGCACCTTCTGGTACGTGGAAGCCCTGGCCCGCTCGGGACGCCTGAACGACGCGCTGGTCGCGTTCGAGAAGATGCTCACTTATAGCACCCACCTCGGCCTCTACGCCGAGGAGATCGGCCCGACCGGCATGCAGCTCGGCAACTTTCCCCAAGCATTCAGCCACCTCGCACTGATCCGTGCCGCCATGACTCTCGATGAACTCATGCCCTCCACACCGGCAAAGTGTCACGCCCCGCTCGGAACCGTCTACGAATGAGACGCCGTAGCTTCCCGCTCATGGGACTGGCGGCGACGCCGTCTGGCCAGGTTTCAGCGTCAACTGCGTTGGCCGCGGGTGATCGCGGTACTCCGACCGGCGGCTGCCGCGATCACCCGCGTGATCTGCCCGCTTATTGCACGACGGACCAGACGAAGGTCGCCGTACCGGTGACTGCCTGGGAGTCCTTCGCTGTCACCGTCGCCGTGTAGGTACCGAGCGCGGTGCCGGTACCCGAGACCGTGCCGTTCGCCGCGATCGTGATGCCGGGTGGCAGCCCCGTCGCGGTAAAGGTGAGGGTCTCGGACTTGTTGGAGTCCACGGCCTGCATGGCGAACGAGACCGCAGTACCCTTCGGGCTGCTGTAACCCCACGGGTTCACCACGCCGACCGTCTCCGAGCCCGGTACACCCGAGTTCGGGGCGACATTCGCGCTGACCGCGGTGTTGGCCGGCGAAATGCCGGCGCCGGAGGTGCCCGCGGCGACCTGGCCGGTGAGTTGGTGCGCCAGGCTGGTGGTCGCCGACAGCGGCCGGTTGGCCGAGGAGTCGCCGACCGAGATGCCATAGGTACCGGCCTGGGCCTCCCACTGGTTGTCGGCGGTCGACCAGTTGGCGAGGTCGTGGATGGTCAGGGTGAAGCTGACCGTCGTGCTCTGGCCGGGGTTGAGGTTGACCCGCTGGAAGCCGGCGAGTTGTTGCGGCGGGTTCCCGCTGGCCGCCGGATCGCTGACGTACAGCTGCGCGACCTCCGCCCCGGCCCGGGAGCCGGTGTTGGTGACGGTAGCCGTCACCGTGGCGGTGCCGTTGGCGTTGAACGCGCCGACGTTGAGGTTGGAGAACGAGAAGTTGGTGTACGACAGGCCGAAACCGAACGGGAACGCGGGCGTGATGTTCTGCGACTGGTACCAGCGGTACCCGATCTTCACGCCTTCGCTGTAGCTCACCCCGGTCGAGGTGCCCGGCCACTGCGCCTGCGTCTGCGCCGGTACCTGGCTCAGGCTGCTCGGGAAGGTGACCGGCAGCTTGCCGGAGGGGTTCGCCGTCCCGAAGATCAGCGCGGCCATGGCGTTGCCGACCCCCTGGCCCGGGTACCAGTTCGCGAACACGGCCGCGACCGAGTTCAGCCACGGCATGACCACCGGACCGCCGCTGTTGAGCACCACGACGGTGTTCGGGTTCGCCGCCGCCACCTGCTGGATCATCGACTCGTCCGTGCTGGACAGGTCCAGGGTGGTGAGGTCGCTCTCCTCGCCCTCCGGGAGGTTGACGAAGATAATCGCGTCGGTCGCCGCCCTGGCCGAGGCGACCGCCTGCGGGATGTTGGCAGTGCCGTTGTCGTTGCCAGCGGTGTAGGTGACCTTGACACCAGACCCGACCGCGTTCTGGATCCCGGTGATCGGCCAGATCGTGTTGGAGCTGGTCACCGTGCCGCTGCCGCCGCCGGCGAGTTCCACGCCGGCACCCGCGTCGGTGCCGATCACGGCGATCGACTCGGTGCCGTTCGGGTTCAGCGGCAGAATCCCGTTGTTCTTCAGCAGGACCGAGCCCTCCTCGCTGAGCTGCAGCGCGGTCTGCTGGTGCGCCGCGGACGTCACCGTGCTGGAGAGGGAACCGCTGGCCGGGTTGTCGAACATGCCGAAGGCGAACATCTGGGTCAGGATCCGGGCGACGGCCGCGTTCACCGCGTACTGGCTCAGCGTGCCGTTCGCGATCGCGTTGGCCATGTCGGTCGCGATCGAGCCCGGGAACGGCATCCCGATCTCCATTCCGCCGACAACCGAGGCGACGTTGTTGTAGTCGGCTCCCCAGTCGGAGGTGATGTAGCCACCGAAATTCGCCTCGTTGTTCAGGCCCTTGATCTGCATGTCAGCGTTCTGGCAGGAGGCGGCGCTGTTGACGACGGCGTACGAGCACATGAACGACGCCGGAGCCGACTGGTAGACGGCCGACTGGAAGGGGGCCAGGTACAGCTCCTGCAGCGCCTGCTCGCTGACCGTCTCGTTGTTGTTGCCGTTGGGGTACTGCTCCTGGTCGTAGGCCGCGACGTGCTTGACCATCGCCTGGACGCCCTGGCTCTGCAGGCCCGTGACCTCGGCCGCGGTGATCCGGCCGGCCAGGTAGGGGTCCTCACCGTAGGTCTCGTAGGTCCGGCCCCACCGCGGATCGCGCACCAGGTTCGTTGTGGGCCCGAGCGAGACGTTCACGCCTTTGCCCGCGAATTCGGCGCCCATCGCAGCGCCCTCCTGCTGGATCAGTGCCGGATCCCAGGTGGCCGCGGCGTTCTCGCCGTCGGGGTAGGCGGTGACCCCGCCCGTCCCGTCGCCGACTCCGTTCGGCCCGTCCTGCATGTTCATCGCCTTGATGCACAGGTTGGGGATGGCGGCGACCTGGCCGATGTACGACGAGCCGCCGTCGCCGGAGAGCAGGGTGAACTCCTCGGACTGGTTCATCGTGTTCAGCACCTGCTGGACGCGCTGGGCAACCGGCGCGGTCGAGTTGACCCACGGGCAGACCCCGTTGCCGCCGTTGCCGTTGCCGCCGCTGATCGGGGCGACGGTGGTCAGGCCGTAGACGCGGAACTCGAGGATCGAATCGCCCCACTGGGTCGCCCGCGCCGTGGCGTACACCCGGATGTAGCGGTCGGTGGCCGAGACGGTCAGCGACTCGCTGCCGCCGACGGCGGT
Organism: Rugosimonospora africana; assembly: GCF_016862975.1. Classification (GTDB taxonomy): domain Bacteria; phylum Actinomycetota; class Actinomycetes; order Mycobacteriales; family Micromonosporaceae; genus Rugosimonospora; species Rugosimonospora africana. The sequence goes on along the minus strand of NZ_BONZ01000088.1, from coordinate 15,102 downwards.
CGTGGTCGAGTAGACCGTGCTCCAGGTCGCGTTGTCGTTGGACACCTGGATCTGGAACGCCGAGGCGTAGGCGGCCTCCCAGAGCAGGCTGGCACCGCAGATCTGGGTCTGGGAGCCGAGGTCGACCTCGAGCCACTGCGGGTCGCTGTACGCGCTTTCCCAGCGGGAGCCGGGATTGCCGTCGGTGGCGAAGGACGCCGGGTTGGCGGTGGCGGAATAGGTCGAGGAGGCCGTCGTCGGCTGGCCCACGGCGAGATCCTGGTACCCGCAGTACTGGGTCGGGCCGCCTCCCCCGCCGGTCGGACTCGTGGTCGGTGTCGGGCTCGGACTCGACGTCGTACCACCGCCGGTCGTGTTGACGGTGAACTCCCAGATCGAGTACCCATACCCGGTGGCGCGCGCCGTGCCGTTCATCCGGATGTACCGGCCGGTGCTGGAGACGGTCAACGCCTGAGTCCCGCCGGTACCGGTCGTGGTCGAATAGATCGTGCTCCACGTCGACCCGTCGTTGGACACCTGGATCTGGAACGCGCTCGCGTACGCGGCTTCCCACTGGATCCCCACCTGGCACACGGTGACCGTGGCGCCCAGGTCGACCCGCAGCCATTGCGGGTCGCTGGACGCGCTCGACCACCGGGTACCGGCGTTGCCGTCCACGGCGGCGCTCGCCGGGGTACCGGCGTTCTCGGTGGAGGACGCGGTCGCCGGCTTGTTCAGTGCGGCGTCGGCGGTACCGCAGCCGCCGCCACTGCCGAGCGTGCCGTAGACCTGGAACTCCCACAGCGAGTACCCGTACCCGGTAGCGCGTGCGGTCCCGTACACGCGGACGTACCGGCCGCTGCCCGAGACGTTGAGCGTCTGCGTGCCACCGGTACCGGTCGTGGTCGAGTAGATCGTGCTCCACGTCGACGCGTCGGCCGACACCTGGAGCTGGAACGCCGTGGCGTAGGCGGACTCCCACTGCAGCACGACCTGGCTGATCGTAGCCGTCGACCCGAGGTCGACCTGGAGCCACTGGGGATCGCTGAACGCGCTCGACCACCGGGTACCGGTATTGCCATCGACCGCGGCGCTCGCCGGGCTGCCGGCGTTCTCCACCGACGACGCCGTGGCGGGCCTGCCCTGCGACAGCAGGGTCGCCGCGGCCCGGGCGGTGCCCACGGCGACCGCGAGCCAGGCCAGTAGGACCAGGATGAGCGCACCGGCCAGGATCAGCCGGTGCGGATTTCGGGCACGCCGAAGCGGCACCAGGGCAACAGAAACCATGACTCTTCCCCACGGGACGGTATGGGACGGAAGGAAGAGCGCTCTCAGGATTAGAGATTCGCGGTACCGCCGCACCCTGTCAAGATTGAGCGCCCACCCCGGGCCGCCGCTGGCAAGCCGCCGCAGGGATTTGTGGCCATCGACGAGCCGGACCGGAACCGCGCTGACCAGGACTTTTTTCGGGACTAAAGTTAAATGGCGGACCGCAGTCTGTCGGCAAAATTGGCACACGGTTGCCAGGGCGGGGATGACGTCGTCACCGCCCGTCCAAGATCCGTTCACCTCCGGGCGAGCGACGCTCAGCCGGCGATGCGGCGGCGGCGGGCGCGTTGGCGACAGGTGGGGCCGCAGTATCGCGCCGGCCGCCCGGTGGCCCGGATGCGCAGCCGGATGCCGCACTCCACACAGTGCTCCACGGCGTGTGCCGCGGTTTCGTGACGCGAGCGCGAGACCGCGTCACGAAACACGGCGGGTTCCGTGACGGGCCCGGTGCGCAGTCCATCCAGCAGCAGCCGCACCAACCGCATGCCGTGTGCCCGGCTCCGGTGCGCCGACCGCAGCGCGGCACCACCGGCGATCAGCGCGGACAGATCGTCGACCTGCACATCAGCGCGTATCGCACCGGCGCGCCTGGCATCGCGCAGCAGGCGGTCCAGCGCCTGGCCGAACCGCTGCGCGGCGGCGGCGAGCCTGACGTGCGGCCAGCCCCGGTCAGCGGTGAGCGCGTCGCAGACTCCCTGGCGAACCGCGGACTTCTCGATCGCCTCGAACAGGAACCCGAGCAGTGCCTCACCGGGCGCGGTGCGGCCAGTCCACCGGTCGGCCGCGCGCACCAGACTCTCGACGTGTTCGGCGAGCACCGCCTCGATCAGCATCTCCTTGCTGGGAAAGTGCCGGTAGACGGTGCCGGCGCCGACCCCGGCGCGCTTCGCGATCCGGCCGAGCGGCACGTCCATCCCGTCCTCGGCGAACACCCGCACCGCGGTGCGCAGCACGACTTCCCGGTTGCGGCGGGCGTCGGCGCGACCGGCAGGTGTGGCACCGGGTAGCGAAGGCACTGGCGTCATGTCACGTAATCCTTGTCCGCGCGCGGTAACCGGGTGGATCGTTCCGGGTCGTGCCAGTATCACGCATCCCAGGAACGGACGCCATGACCACCTCCACATCGGGCAACCCCGACTCCCCCATCCTCGTCACCGGTGCCACCGGCAAGCAGGGTGGCGCCACCGCGCGGCGCCTGCTTGCCGCGGGACGGGCGGTACGAGCCCTGGTGCGCGACCCGAGCGCGCCCGCCGCCGCCGCGCTCGAAGCCGCCGGTGCCCAGCTTGTACGCGGCGACTTCGACGATCCGGCGAGCCTGCAGCCCGCACTCGACGGCGCGGTCGCCGTGTTCGCCATACCGCCCTCGGCCTTCGGCCCGGCCGGACCCGACACGAATCTTGAAGTGGCACGCGGGCGGGCGCTGATCGACGCGGCGGCCACGACGGGAATCCAACAGGTGGTACTCAGCACCGTCGCGTCCGCGTCGACAGCGCTGCCGGGCTCAGCGGGAAAGGCCCTGATCGAGCAGTACCTGCGCGACCGCATCGCATTGCCCACCGTGCTGCGTCCGGTCCGGTTCATGACCAACTATCTCGGCGTCGGAAGGATCGCCATCGACGGAATCGCCAACGGCGTACACCGCCATCTCTTCCCGCCGCACGAACCCATGCAGATCATCGCGCTGGAAGACATTGCCGAATTCGCCGCGCTCGCGTTCGCGGATCCACCGCGATTCGCTGGACGAACCCTGGAGTTGGCCGGTGACCAGCCGACTCCGGTCGAGGCCGCCGCCGCCATCTCCGAGGCGACCGGCGTTCCGATCCGGTACGAGCAGCTCACCGACGACGAGGCCGCCGCGATCGGCCCGGAGGTCGCCGACACCAGGAAACGCTGGCAGGCCGGTCACCGCTGGCACGCCGACATCGAGGCACTGCGCGTCATCCATCCCGGACTGCGTACCCTCAACGACTGGCTCACCGAGTCCGGGGCCGCCGCCATTCGCGGCCACCTCACACCCTGACTCCGACACTCTGCCGACCCAGGGGAACGCCTGCGGGAGCGGCACTTCCCGGGGAAGTGCCGCTCCCGCCCTCTCCTTATCCGGCCGGTGTCGTGGTCACCGTGACCCCGCGGTCGTTGGCCGCGTACAGCTCGAACGAGGCCACGTTCGCGTGCGAACCGTTCGTGCCCAGCCAGCGGTAGTACCGGTAGGGCGTGGTGCTGTCGACAGCCTTCACGTACCAGGAGGACGAGTTCGCCGTTGTCGGGCTGTCGGTGATCGTCACCAGATCGACGAAGCCGTCAGTGGGCGACGTGTTCGAGCCCTGGAGTGTCGCCCCCGCGATCCGAGCGGCGTTCGTTCCCGAGCGCGGCAGGAACCGGAGCACGTTGACCGCCGTCGGGCTGCCGAAGTCCCAGCCCACGTACGGCGTCGCCGAGCTATGGTCGTAGAACGTCGACGGGTTGTCGTCGAACGCGTTCTGCGGCGGGTACGAACCCGAGCTTGTCGAGCCGAACGCGGTCCCGGTGCCGGCGCCGTTCAGACTCAGGTTCCGCAGCGGCGGGGGTACCTCGGCGAAGGTCACCGTGGCCACGACGTCCGCGGCGCCCGCAGCCGTCGCCGTCACCGTGTAGCTGCCGTCCCCCGACACCCACAGCAGGCCGCCGCTCGCATCGATGGTCTCGCCGGGCGCGGCCGAGTCGTCGGCCGGCGTGACCGTCCACGTCCGCCCGGCCCCGGCGAGCAGCTGGACCACATGCCCGCCATTCACCGTCACCGCACCCACGCCGGACAGGTCGACCTGCGGGATGTCCGCAATGCTCGCGGCCGCCGATGCCGCCAACAGGGCGGCGAGGGCGGCGTCGACGTCCGGCTGGGTCGCCTTCGGGTCGTCGTTCAGCGTCTTCGCCGCGGCCAGCGCGGCCTGCAGGGTGTTCCACGCCTGCGGGGTCGCGAAGTCATCCGCGGTCAGCTGCGAGGCGTGGGCGATCGCCGCAGCGAGATCGGTCTTGTCCGCCAGGTTTCTGTCCGGCAGGGTGACCGCGAGGGTGGGGTCGATCGCCCGGATGGCTTCGTTCAGCGCGACGGCCGCGAAGTACGCGGTGTCCTTGCTGATGTTCACCGCGGAGTAGCCGGAGTAGCGCGCCTTCACCCCGAGGGCGTTGATGTACGCCATCTGGAAGCGTTCCTGCTGTCCCTCCCAGTTCGGGCTGGCCGAGACCCGCGTGAAGCCTCCCTTGCCGGTGCCGTCGCCAGCGTACGACGAGATCGACTTCGCCGCAGACAGCACCGAGGTCAGCCCGTCGTACCCGCTGTAGTCCTTTCCCGCCCCGGTCACCGTGACGGTGGTCGTCACCGGGGGCAGGCTCGGGTTGGCCATGCTGGTGCCGGTAATCGTCACGGTGCCCGCGCCGCGCGCGACCACGAGACCGTTCTTGTCGACCATCGCCACGTTCTGGTTGCTCGACCGCCAGGCGATCTGCCGGTCGTAGGCGTTGGCCGGAGACACCGAGACCGTGAGCTGCAGGCGGTCCGTGCCCGTCACCTTGTCGGTGCTGGCGCTGGTGGACGCCGGCCCGTAGATCGTCGCGTCCGGCGGGCTGAGCAGCGTCAGCCCGGTCGGAACCGTGGACACGTCGGCGACCTGGACCTTGATCGTCTGGCTCACGCCGCCCTTGTCCAAGCCGCCCGGTTCGACGGTGCGTGCGGTGATCGTCGCGTCCGCGACCTTGCCGCGGCCGGAGCCGACGGCCCTGATCGTCGCCGTCCTCGCGTCCCCGGAGACCCTCACGACCTTGTCGTCGGACGATGTCCACATGACCCTGTCACCGGGCTTGGCGCCTTCGAGCGTGACCGCGACGGTGTCGGTGCCGGCGGGGGCGTTGCGGTTCTTGCCGTCGTACACGAGCGTCGTGGAGTACTTCGAGAGCGAGATGCCGGTGACGAGGTGGGTCTGTTGGGTGGTGTCGACCATGACCAGGTACCGCTTGCCCGGCTTGGCGTTGAACACGATCTTGCCGCCGCGCACGTCGTACTTGACGCTGTCGCCCAGCGTGTCGTTGGCGCGGACCTCCTGAATGACCGGACGGCCGGCGGCCCACGGGTCGACCAGCGCGATCTTCCCGTTCCGCTTGCTGGTCAGGTCCACATAGGACACCGAACCGCTGGTCGCGTCGAACGCGCTGGACACCTCGACGTTGCCCTTCGCCCCCAGCCGCTCATAGCTCAGCGACTGAGTCCGGTCCCAGTTCGGGAAGACCTGCAGAGTCGTCGGTACGTCCGGTGTCGTGCCGCTCTGCAGCAGCATCGAGTCCAAGCCCTCCATCGCACCGACGGTCTCGACCGCGCCACCGCTGCCGTAGTAGGTCAGGTTGCTGGTACGCACCTTGGCGGCCAGAGCGGTCTTGAATTTCGCCAGCAGGTCGGCGGCCGGCCAGCCGGCCCGCGCCGCGATCGGGAACACCTTCGGGAAGCCGTTGTTCTGGCTGCTCCAACCGGCGAATCCGGTGGCGGCCCACGCGTTCATGTACTCCAGCGTGTTGCGTACCTTGGCGAGCAGCTCCGGATCACCGTCGAGCTGCTGCACGTTCTCGAAGGGGAACACCACGCCCTCGAGCTCGACCGGCTGGTCGCCCGGCTCGATCATGTCGACGTGCGGCTGGTTCGGCGACTGGTAGTCCGTGGCCATCAGCGTCGGGACGAAGTTGTCGTTGTTGTTCGCGGAGAAGATGCCTTGGGGCAGCATGGCCTCCGGGAAGGCCGTGTGCTCCGCCAGGTCCTTCCAACGGGCGACCGTCGCCTTGGCCTCGCCCATCTCGGCGGCGTGCTGGGAGAGGAACGTCGACATGTACTTGATCGCGCCCATGTCGAGGTCGGGGTTGATGTCGGCGGCGTCGCCCTCGTGGATCGACGAGCCGACCACGGAGTAGTGGTACTGCCCGTTCCCGTCGTCCTGCTTCAGGACGTAGGAGCTGTAGAAGGCGAGCAGCTGCTTCAGGTACGGGTACAGCACAGTGCGCAGGTAGTGGTCGTCCAGCGTGTACTCGTAGTAGGAGACCATGTTGACGGCGGAGAAGTAGCCGTTCGACTTCTGGTCGGTGGACCCCGAGCTGAACCCGTAGACCGGCACCGCCGCCTTCGGCGCGAGCGCCGGCTGGGGGTTCGCCATCACATCGAACGGAGTCTCCGTCCGCACATGCACCGCGCCGTCGAAGCCCTGCGCGGCGGCGTTGTTCTGCTGCCACGGCAGGTCGTAGGCGATGACGCGGTTGAACGGCACCTCGGTGTCGACGCGGTTGGTTGAGCCCGACGCGTAGTACTGGGCCTGCTGGTTGTAGTTGAGGAAGTACCGGCCGCCCCAGCCGACGTTGTCCGCCGGGACCCACTCCCCGTACATCGAGCCCGGCAGGTTCTGCGGGTTCACCTTCCCGTTCGCGCTCGTCGGGCGGTTCGAGCTGCCCAGCACGTAGAGCGAACCGTAGTAGTACTGGGCCAGCGCCGGATCGGTGAACTGGACATAGCTGCGCAGCCAGTAGTCCTTCCACCAAGCCTCGTGCGCGGCCTTGAGCTTGTCGATGGCGCTCTGCGAGGCGTACCCGCGGACCTCATTCACGGCGTCCTGTTGGACATCGTCGACGCTCTTGATCGCGGTGTAGTTGCCGCTGCTGCTCGCCAGGTAGGTGACCAGCGACGCGGTCGCGCCCGGAGCGACGGTGAAGTTCCCCGACTCGCCCAGAGAGTTGTAGTACTTGCCCTTGTTGCTGTCGTAGTAGTCATTGGCCTCGACTTCCTGGCGCGGGTCGACGAGGCTCGCGCCGACGACCGCCGTCGCGGTCGCCATCCGGCTGCGGTAGCCGCTGGTGTTGCTCGTGGTGCTGTCCCGCGTCGTCCACAGGACGGGATCCGTCTGCGAGGAGTCCACGCCCCCGGTGTACGGATAGGTGTTCTGCGCATCGGTGAGGTCGGTCGCGCTCGCGCTCGCGTAGGCCATTGCCGGGACCCACTGCTTCGCCTTCAGCGTGACCGGCGCGGTGCCGCCGTTACGGACCTCGGTGACGAAGACGTCCGCCGTATCGGCTGTCCACGAGCTCAGCTGGATCGCGGCGTCGCCGCCCTGGTCGTCCTTGAGCTGGAGGTTCGTGGTGACCTCGGCGTCGAGGATGTCCTGTCGCATGTTGAACGCGGCAGCCGCGCCGGTTCCGGCCCCGGTCGTCGGCCAGACGTCCAGACCGCCGCCGGCCAGAATCCCCGCGTTGTCCTTGACCGAGGTTCCCTGGGCGTGCAGCTCGCCCCAGAAGTCGTTCTTGGCGAAGTAGAACTGCTGGGAGGTGGTCGACACCCCGGCCGCGACAGCGCCGATGTCGCCGTTGCCCATCAGCTGCCCGGTCGTATAGCTGCCCTTGTCGACATCACTGATCTTGAGCGGCGACGTCACCGAGCCGGAGATGCCGGAGAGCATCTGCTGGAGCTTGCCCCAGTCGTTCTGGCCGAGATGGTCGAGCACCGCCTGCGGCACGTGGAACTTGCCGGTGGCAGCCTGTGCGGGGGCCGCCATGGGGGTGGCGACAAGAATGGCGAGCGTGAATACCACAGCAATTGAGGAGCGTCTCACATCGACTCCTTGAATAAGGGGGTGAAGAAGCGTGTGGCAACTCGGGAAGTAGGTCGACCGTGCGCAGGGCCGTGATGCGGGGCATGGCGTGACCATAGATCGGACGTTTTGCCGAACACAAGACTTGATCTGGTCCATCGTCGGAATTTCCGCCACGCAGTAGTCCGATGTCTGGCGGACTGACAGTCCGCCAGAGCTTCAGCCCAGCTGCGTGCGGGGCCCTGATTTCGTCAGGGCCCCGCGTGTCATGGTCGGTTCCGAAGGATGCGATCGCGCGAGGCACGTCAACCCGCTTGTCCGCCGACCACCTTCGTGAGCTTGAGGTAGTCGATGACGATCGACCCCGGCTTCACGGCCTCGAAGCGGATCGGATGCTGTCCGGCGTCCGCGAAGGTGACTTGCCCCAGGCTCACCGGGACGTACTGGTTGGCCGTCGAGCTGTTCTGGTCGACCTCCGCCCCACTCGCGACGCCGTCCACGTACGCCTGGACCGTCGCCCTCCCGGACGTGTTGGTCTTGTATTGGTACGAGATGTCATAGGTGCCCGCGACGGGAACATCGACGTTGAACTGGATCCACTCCCCTGCCGGCACCGAGCTGGCCTGCAAGTACGCAATACCGTTCGTCGAGGAGGTGGACAGGGTGATGGTCGGGACGCTCTTCTCGACCGAGCCGAGCTGTGACTCCCCCTCGATCACCAAGTCCGGTGAGACGACGATCCGGTACTCCGCTCTGGTCGTGCCGTCTTCCGCCGTGACGACCAGGGCGTCCCCGGTGTCGAGCAACGCGTCCGCGCTCTTTGGCCGACCGTCGGGATCGGCGACCGCATACGACTGGGCCGTGCCGTCCGTCGACTCGATCTGCGTGGTCAGGTCGGCCGCCGTGGAACCCAGCACCGTTGTGACGACCCTCGATCCGGTGTCCAAGCTCGTCACGTTCTCATGCCCGTCCTGCTTGAGCTGGATGGCGGTGCTGTGCGGGTCCTTCACGATCGGCGGGTATGCCTGGGCGTCCGACACCGTCACGTTGGTGAGGTCTTCGAGAGGAGTCAGATTGTTTCCCCAGGTGCCGTCGTAGAAGGCGGAGTTACGCAGGTTGATGTTGCTGGCGTTTTTCAGTTCGACGACGCTGGGATTGTTCTTTCCCCTCACCATCGTCACAGTGTCGAGCTCCGCATTCTTGACGTCATCGAGCACGAAGGCGTAGCGGTCGTCATTGCTCTCGAAGTTCGTGGTCACGTTCGTGAAGCTCAGCCCGTCCACGTGCCTCGCCCAGAACCCGTAGGAGGGCTGCACTCCGAAGTCTGCGACGTTGTACTTCCCGACGCCGAGTTCCGGCGGGCTGACCTGCGAGTCCTTGTAGCTATTGCCGCCCTTCACCAGCAGGTTCACGTTCTCGAAGCTGACGTTCTCGACGTAACCGATGGTGCGACCGTCCGGCAGGGCCGGTCCGCCCTCGCCGACCTGGTAGCCGGCGATGATCGGCGTCGCCTTGGCCTGGTCGGTGTAGGGAACCCATCGCTTCGAGGGGTCGCTGTACTGGCTTCCCTGATAGACCTCCTCGATATTGACGTCCTTGATGTGAACGTTGCGAACATGGCCGATGTTGACGTTGGTGCTCAGCAACTCGTCGCGCTGCACGCCGTTCTCCATGAACTTCGTTCTCTGCGCCTTCCCGCCGATCACGCGGCCCCGGTTGGAGATCGAGATGAAGAACGGTGTCCGCGTGCGTCGCATCTGCGCCTCGTGGTGGACCGGTCCGGTCCTACCCGAGTTCAGGTAGACGTTCTCCACCGTCGCACCGTCGTTCGTGGAGATGGAGAAACCGGCCTTGTTTCCCGCTAGCACATAGATGTTGTCAACATAGGCGTTCCTGATGTCGTCGGCTGTCTCGCTGCCGATCTGGAAAAGGTTGCAGTTCGTGTCGCCGATAATGTTCCGGACGTAGAAGTCGGTCGCCGGCCTGGTGAACCCCAGGGCGGAGTCGCTGCCGGGTTTGACGATGTCGTCGGACGTCCCCTTGGCGTAGACGTTCTTGACGTTGACGTAGCTGCTCTCCATGAGGTCGAAGACGTCTCGCGCCTGCCCGCCCTTGCCCTTGTCGTAGTAGAAGTCGTGAATGTTGATGTGGTCCGTTCCGGTAGCCAGCAGCGCGAAGTGCCCGGCGTTGTCGACCCTCAACATGTTGCTGATGTCTGTCTGCTTCGACTCGGTCGTGCCGTCCTTGGCCAGGCTCTTGATGTAGTACGGCTGGTCGGTCGTGGGTGAGTCGGTCTCGTCGTACCAGAGGTCCAAGCCGTTGTCGATCCCGCCGAACTCGAAGTTGGTGCTGAGCTTCACGGTCACCAGTTTGTCGGCCCTGAGGTCCGGAGCGTTGTCCATGACGCCGTCGCTGGTCACGATGTTGCCGTTGCCCGTAATCCGGCCGTTCCCGATGATCTTTACGTTGTCGACCCTCTCGCCGAAGAACATGCTGTTATGGAAGTAGGTGTGGCCGACGTCCTGCTTCGTCGTGTTGTTCTCGGGATCCTCGTAGGGCCCCGGGTCGGTCGGAGAGGTACCCGAGCGATACGCCAAGTCGGAGAAGTACAAGGGCTCAGGCGCGTCGGCACCCTTGATCGCGGAAATGGTCGCGTCCCTGTTGACGTACAGGTAGACGTTGCTGAGCAGGTGAACGGTCCTGACGTTGAACGTGCCGTTCTCGAACAGCAACGTTCCGCCGCCGATCGCGTTGAGGTAGCCGATCGCCCGATTGACCGCATCCGTGTCGTCGGCGACCCCGTCGCCCTTGGCCCCCATCAGCTTGGCGTCCAGCTTGCCGGTGTAGAACTTCGCGACGTTGGACTCGCCGTGATTCGTACCGCCGCTGACGTCCAGCCTGAAGTCGTACTCGGTGTTCGGTGTCAGGTCCTTGACCTCGACTTCCCCGGAGCGGGAGTCGACCTTGGCCTTGCTCTGCTTCCAGGTCGCGCCCTGGTCCGTCGACTGCATCAACCTGACGGACGCCGCGTGCTGGGGCGTCGTCCACCGGAATCGCGCCGTTGTGTAGGTGTCCGGGGCTTCCTTGTAGGTCAGGCTCTTGTCGAGCACTCGCTGCAAGTCGCTGACAGTGTTGACGACCTGGAGGGTGGCCGTGGCTGCCGGGCTCGTCAGTTTCTCGGGCTCGGAGGTGGTGTAGGAGGCTTCAAAGGGGTAGCTGCCCCGCTTCACCGAGACGTGCGTGAACCGGATCTGCAGGTCGATGCCGTTCGACGGCCTGAGATCGAGCCCGTGGAACGTGATGACCTGGCCGCCGTCTCGAGTGTCCTCGATCGTGGCCGTCCCCACCCTCTGGAACCGGTAGCCCGCTCCGACCCTGCCGATCGACTGCGTCGCGAGCCCGGATAGTTTGACTTCCCCCCGCCCGATGACGTTGACGGTCGTGTTGTCCATCGTGGCGTGGATCCCTCGCGGCACCCGCACGCGCACTTCCGTGGCGGGACTTCTCATGCCGGAGGTGAAGTTCACGACCACATCCGAGCTGGTGTTCGCGGTGATCTGGCCGGATTGCAGCCCCAGCTGGCCGCGCACGGCGCCCTTGACGACGTCGATCGTGTAGTCGTGGGTCTTATGTCCTGCGGTCACGGTGAGGACGTCGCCCGGCACGACGCGGTCAGCGGCGTGCTTCTGAGCACCCTGTGAGTCCTCGACCGTGTAGGTCTGAGCGGACCCGTCCGCGGAGGTGATCTCCTTCAGCAGCTGGTCCACCGTCTTGACCTCGAGAGTGGTGCGGCCCTGACCCTCGGCGGTGTCCACTGTGTAGATGAAGGTGTCACCGGACGCCAGAGTGATCGTGTTGCTCGAGATGTCAACGACGTGGATGCCCTCCGCCGAGGGGACGACAGACACGGAGCCCGGGGCCGTGCCGCGGCTGGCCGGTGCGGGCGCCGGGTCAGGCACTCGCCCGCCTTCGGCAAGGGCGGGTGGGGCTATGGAGAGCACCAGAACCGTCAAGGCAGTTCCCAGGAATGTCGCGCGGGTGGCGCTCTTCATCGGTCCACGACCTCTACCTCTACTTCCGATCTGCCCGGCAGCGCAGGCTCGCCGACCCCGGGACGGAGCCGCACCTGACCGTAGTTCCGGTGCGGCCCCGCAGACCATCAGTTGCTGTGAGTTGCCTTGACGCGTGGTAGAAGGCGAGAGGTAGCGCGACGAAGTGGCACGGCCGGTCCTCCAGCGCGTTCAGGTAGCCGGCGTACCCGCCGGTGTTGAGATCGGCGGGCGCACCGGGATTGCGGGGGGAGCGAGCCGGGCCGGGCGCCGTTCATCCGTGGAGGCGCGGACCACCAGGCGGGTCGGAATCGAGACCGGTTTGTCAACCGGAGGCTGGGCGCCGGAGATGAGGGCGAGCAGGCTTTGCACGGCGGTGCGTCCGAGGAAGCGCAGCGGCGCGGCGAGGGTGGTCAGGCCGGGCGTGACCAAGTCAGTACCGAAAATGTTGTCGCACCCCACGACGCTGACGTCCTGCGGCACCCGGACACCGGCGGCCGAGAGGCCGCGCAACAGTCCCAGCGCCACCAGATCGTTGTAGGCGATGACCGCGCTGGTCGATCGCCGCCAGAAGTCGTCGGCGGCGGCGACGCCGCCGAGCATGGTGGGCGGATAGGGACCGAGACGGTGCAGTCGCAGGCCCCATTCGACGCCGGCCTCACGTAACGCCTGCCAGCGGATGCCGTCCGACCACGCGGCCTCCGGCCCGGCCAGATAGGTGATGTGGCTGTGTCCAAGGCCGTGCAGGTGTTCCACGGCCTCCCGCATGCCGTGCCGGTAGTCGGTCACCACCGACGGCACACCCGCGACGGCCCGGTTGAGTACGATCAGCGGCCGGAGCTTGGCCATCATCCGAATCGAGGTGTCGGACATCCGGGTGCTGGCCAGCACGATGCCCTCCACCGTCCGGGCGGCCCGGTCCAACGTCTCCCGCTCGAGCCGGTCGGACTCTTGGCCGTCGGCGAGCAGCATCGTGTAGCCGACCTCCATCGCCGCCGCCTGAGCACCACGGATGATCTCGAAGCAGTACGGGTTGGTGATGTCGGAGATGGCTAGCGCGATCATCGAGGAACGCTCGTTGAGCAGCGCGCGGGCGAGGGGATTGGTCCGGTAGCCCATCTCCTCCGCGATCCTGCGGATCCGCCCGGCGGTCTCTGCGTTGACCCGGGCCGGGCGGGCGAACGCCCGGGACACCGTCGAGGCCGCAACGCCCGCGGCCCGCGCGACGTCGTAGATGGTTGGTGCCGCCTGCCCGTCACCGCCGGTCGAGCCTGCCACCGGGCCTCCTCGAGGTAGCGCGGACGTTGTCCCAATCTAGATCTTGAGACAACGGACGACAACCTCTTGCCACCTTCGAGACGGCCTCGGCCTGAGACGGTATGAGCGGCCGGGTTGCATCGGATCGCTCCAATGGGTTCATGCCCACGATGCGTGACCCTGACGTCGATATCGAATCCCAGCTGGTTGACTGCGTTCTCAGCGGGGAACTGCTTGACCTGGCTGGCGCGGAAACGGTTGATGAGTCGGCTATGCGGTCCTGGGATGACTCACGGACCGTCCAGGCGAATCTGATCCGTGAGATCCTTCGCGGACGGCGAGCTACCAGCGCTGACCCGCGCGGGCTGCGGCTGCGGGGGGCGCGGATCGCTGGGCGGCTCGACCTTGAGAACCTGACGGCTGCCGTCGCCCTGGAGTTGCAGGATTGTTTTCTGCCTGACGGAATCATCGCCCGCGACGCTGCCCTGCCCGGCCTTGCCCTCGATGGTTGCCTCATCGAGCACCCCGCTGAACCGCCGTTGGCGGCTGACCGGCTGCGCTCCGCGGCCGGCGTCTCCCTCGTGGGAAGTGTCGTCATTGCGGCGGCGACGGCCGGGGCGGTGCGTCTGGCCGCCGCGCACATCGGCGGCCAGTTGGACTGTTCCGCTGCACGGATTCGGAACAGATTGGGGCCGGCGCTCAACGCCGACAGTGTGCACGTCGACCAGAGCGTCTTCCTCCGGCGCGGGTTCGACGCGGCGGGTGCCGGGGAGACAGGCACGGTGAACCTGTCAGGCGCGCAGATCGGCGGCCAGCTGGACTGTTCCGGTGCGCAGATCCAAAACCAGTCGGGGCCCGCCCTCAACGGCGATTGTCTGCAAGTCGAACACGGCATGTACCTCCACAATGGATTCGAGGCTGTCGGAACCGGTGGCGGTGGCGCGGTGCGCCTGCTCGGTGCGCATATCGGCGTCCAGCTGACCTGCCGAGGAGCGAAGATCCGAAACGGGTCTGGACCCGCTCTGGCCGCGGACCGCGCACACATCGACGGCAGCGTCAATGTCGGAGATGGGTTCGAGGCAAACGGCGCCGGCCAGTACGGTGCGGTTCGCCTCCCTGGAGTGCAGATCGGCGGTCGGCTGGGGCTGTCCCTCAACGGTGTGCAGAACGAGTCCGACCCGCAGAGCCGGCTCCTGTTGGATGGATTGACCTACGGCGGCGTACCGATCGGCCCATCCATTGACGACTTGCTCGGGTTACTGCGCCACGGAACCCCCGTCTACGCCGCGCAGCCGTACCAGCAGTTGGCAGCAGGGCACCGGGCTGCGGGCCACGACCGAGACGTACGCAGGATTCTCATGGAACAGCGGCGGCATCAGATCCAGGCCAAAACGACGACTGGCAAGGGCGCGCGAGCCTGGGCACGGCTGACCGGCCTCACCCTCGGGTACGGATACCAGCCATGGCGAGCTCTCATCGGGCTGCTGGCGGTGCTCATCACCGCCGTTGCACTCTGCGTCCTCGCCGGTGACGGCCTGACTCACACAAGGAACTCAACCACATCCGGCACCGCATGCACGTCGGTGGAACGAGTCGGCGTGGGACTCGACCTCGGCCTTCCCCTGATCAAGACCGACGCCCGGACTCAATGCGACCTCACCGCGACCGCCGCCGGTCAGTGGCTGACCGTAGCCGGTTGGGTGTTGCAGTTACTGGCATGGGGATTCGCCACGTTATTCATCGCCGGCTTCACCGGCGCAGTCCGCAAGACCTGACAGTGACGACAGTCCAGAACCGTTGCGTCATCCGCGCCTTCGCGGGTCGGCACCCTCGCGTGGCCCACCGCACCCGATTCGGCATGAGCGGCCCGTGCTCCGGATGCCTAACGCGCCGCGTTG
>NZ_BONZ01000087.1 GCF_016862975.1 Rugosimonospora africana | reverse complement strand
GGACAGCTGACCGAAGCCCGACCGTGGGGGCCACCCGGCCCCCACGGTCGCACCCTTCCGGGAGGCGTTGCCATCCGGGACGCGTCAGCGAGGACGCGAACCCCCGGTTCAGCCCAGCGATGCGCTCGCCGCCCGCAGCTCGTCCAGCGCCGCCAGGGTGTAATGAGCGAGCTCATCCTTGCCGTCACGGTCGCCCTCGGACCATTCGGCGTACCCCCGCTTGAAGGCGAGGACGCCCAGCTCACCCGCGATAGCCGCGGTCGAGTCGGGCACGCCCCGGGCGACCAGGGCGGTTGTCATCGCGGCCGCGAGGCTGACCCTCTTGAGGGCGTCACGCTCTTGAAGTTCGGCACTGGCGGCGACGGCCGCCTTCAGGCGAGGAGCGAACTCGCGATTCATGGAACCCATCGCGCTCGAGGCCCGCTCGAGACCGGCCCCGATCGCCTCGAGCGGACTGGCGTTTCCGGGTGCCTCGGCGATCCCCTCGGCCAGCAGCCGGCTCAGCGTCTCCTGCCCGGCCACCAGCAACTCGCGCTTATCGGGGAAGTGCCGGAAGAAGGTGCTCTTCGTCACCCCGGCTCGCAGGGCGATCTGCGCAACCGTCGTGGCGTCGTACCCCTGCTCGGTGAACAGGTCGACGGCGGCCACGACGAGGCGTTCGCGTGCTCCTGGTTCCCATCGACCCACGGGCCCATCATAGGCGATGGGACTCTTGTCCCGTCACTCTGATAGAGTGATGGGACAAGAGTCCCATCACTTGCGGGAGAACTCCATGCACGTCTTCGTCACAGGTGGCACCGGTCTGATCGGTTCCGCCGTCGTCGCCGAACTCCTCGGCAACGGTCACACCGTCCTCGCGCTCGCCCGCTCCGACGCGTCCGCGCTGGCGGCGGAGAAGGCCGGCGCCGAGCCGCTGCGGGGAGGTCTGGCCGACCTGGATGTCCTTCGCGCCGGCGCTGCCCGGGCCGACGGAGTGATCCACCTCGCATTCGCCAACGACTTCAGCAGTCCCGAGGCCCTCGCCAAGGCGGTCGCCGAGGAGAGCGCCGCCCTCGCGGCCCTCGGCGAGCAACTCGTCGGCAGCGACCGTCCCCTCGTCACCGTCTCGGGTACGCCCTATGTACCGGGCCGCGTCTCCACCGAGGCCGACCCGCCATCGACCGACGGGCCGGTCGGCGGCCGCGGCCGCGCGGTCACGGCGATCCTGGACCTGGCCTCACGCGGGGTCCGGAGCACGGCCGTACGCCTGCCGCGCACGGTCCACAACCAGGGCGAGGGCGGGTTCGCCGGCTTGCTGACCGCCATCGCGCGCCGGACCGGAGTTTCCGGCTACCCGGGCGACGGCGCACAGCGCTGGCCGGCCGTGCACGCCCTCGACGCGGCGGTCCTGTTCCGGCTGGCCCTGGAGCAGGCGCCGGCCGGGACCTCCTGGCACGCCGTGGCCGACGAGGGCGATGAGGTGCGTGACATCGCCTCGGTCATCGGCCGACGACTGGGCCTGCCGGTCGAGGCGGTACCAGTGGAGACCTACGGCCCACTCGGCCCGATCTTCGCCACCGACCAGCCCTCGTCCAGCACCCACACCCGACAGACGCTGCGCTGGGAACCGAAGCACCCGAGCCTTCTGGAAGACCTGGAGAACATCCAACCCTGACCGGCGACCGGGACGATCGGGCAGGCCCGCTGCCGGCACTCGCGCCGGCAGCGGGAGGCCGGCGTGATGGCGCACAATCCTGGCATGGCGTGGTGGCGGCAGGCGGATTGCCCGGTACGGCCGGTCGAGCGGGACTGGATCGAACGGTCGATGGACTGGTTCGTTACCGAGTTCGGGACGCAGCGCCTGCACGGCGAGGTGGTGCTGCCGACCGATGACTACTTTCCCGGCGCGTACCGGGGCACGCGGGAGGACATCCGGGCGGTACTGGCGCGGCTGTGCGCCCAGATGGACATCGACCCCTCGCGCGTGGACCTGGAGTACGACGCGGCCGACGACAACCCTGAGCTGTCGGCGTATGTCCCGATCCAATCGGAGTGGACGGGCGCGGCCGGGCATCACCGCATCCGCGATGGCCGTTCGGTCATCGGGATCCGTGACGATCAGGCTGCCCACCCGACGGCGCTGGTCGCGACCATCGCCCACGAACTGGGCCACGTCCTGTTACTGGGAGACGGCCGGATCTCGGCCCGGCAACAGGACCACGAGCCACTCACTGACCTGTTGACCATCTTCTTCGGCCTTGGCATCTTCAGCGCCAACGCCGCGTTCGAGTACACGCGAACAGTTCGAGGCACGTACAGCTACGCCCGCACCAGCCGGTTCGGTTACCTGACAGAGCCCATGTACGGCTACGGCTTGGCCCGGTACGCGTGGCTACGCGGTGACGCGGACCCGGGATGGGCGCGGTACCTCGACACCAATCCCCGCACTTTCCTCAGACGCGGCCTGCGTTACCTCTCCCAGGCAGACCGGGTCAGGTAACTCCGGCCAGGCCGGGAGCGGATCGCGCGCCGGGGCAGGTCACCTGGATCGGGGGGCGTTGGGAATGACGAACCACAGAATGAAGTAGGCGAGGAACTGGGGGCCGGGAAGCACGCAGGACAACACGAACAGCAGCCGCACCGTGTACGGACGCCATCCGAAGAACTCGGCGAGACCGCCGCAGACGCCACCGAAGACGTAATGCTCACGGGATCGGGTCAGTCTGGGCCGGGCAGAACTATTCGACGACGATGCTTCCGGCTGTGCCATGGGAATCCCTCTCTTTTGCCTGGGTTAGATTCGGTGACCGGCGAGCGACACCGCCGACGTCGGCCCGGCGGATCAGCGCGATGACCGGGCCCCGCGCAGCAGATAGCCGAACCCCGCCACCAGACCGGCCACGACCACGGCCAGGCCGATCACGACCACCACGCCAAGGTGGCCGGACGCCCGGTGATCGGCCGTCAACACCATCAGGGTGAAGACGATGGCGGCGGGCCAGATGAGCGTGCCGGCCCACTTGTGGCGTGCGTCCCAGCGGGGCCCGTTCCACAGCATCACGACCCCCGCGATCCATCCCAGCACGGGAATCACGAACCCGCCGAGCAACAGCACCAGCACCGTGGCCGTGTCGTAGGCAAGGCCACCGCCACCGCCACCGCCGGCGCCGGCCGACGGACGGGCACCGGACTGATCGGCGGCCACGGCCGCGATTTCTTCCGGAGTACCCAGTTCATCCAGGACGCGACGAACCTGCACCTCGCTGGCCGTGGCGTCGACCTTCTCGGCCAGGTGCGCGCCGATGTCTTGCATCAGCTCGGCACGGGAACCGGCGGGAAGGTCGACACTGGCCCGCCGCAACCGCTCCAGGTAGTCGGCGATCAGCGTGTCGGACGTGGGCATCTGCTCGCTCCTCACGATGCTCGGGGTGGTCGGTGCGGTACTCATGACGTTCCCGGCGTCATGAGCTGATCCACCGCGTCGCGAAACTGTGCCCACTCGCCGCGGAAAGCCTCCAGCGAGCGGCGCCCAGACGCGGTGAGCCGGTAGTACCGGCGCGGCGGCCCCGTCGGGGACTCCTGCCAGGTGGAGGCGACCAGCTTCTCGTCGCGCAGGCGCGACAGCAGCGGGTAGATGGTTCCCGCCCCGGCCGCCAGAGCCTGGCTGGCGGTCAGGGCGTCCACCAGTTCCACCGCGTAACGCTCCCGTTCGTCCAGTAGCGCGAGCACGCAGAACGCTATGGTCCCGCGCCGCAGCTCAGTCATCGGGTTCCTGGCCCGATCAGCTACCATGCCAGACATGGTACCCGGTGGCGCAAGAGACGCACGCCGGAAGGTCGGTGCCGCCAAGGCGACGGCCGACCCAGCGGGGGCAACAGGCGCACGCGAGGGGTGACGACCGGCGTCATTCCCCGTCGGGAATTGTTCGCGCGGGACGTTCGGCGGAGTGTGGGTCTCTCGTTGGGATGTGAGGGACAGATGATGATCCACATTGACGCGCAGGCTCTGGCCGATCGGTACATCTCGCTCTGGACGGAGCCGGATGCCAGGCTGCGCCGGTCGCAGATCGAGGCACTGTGGGCGGCGAAGGGCCGGCATGTGCTGCAACCGCCGCAGCAGTTCCGGGAGATCGCGGCGGAGTTGGGATTCGACCACACGACGCTGGAGGCTCACGGGTACGACGCGATCGAGACGCGGGTGCTGCGCAGCTACGACAGCTTCGTGGCCGGCGGGGCGTACACCTTCCGGGCCCGCAGGGATGCGGTGCGGCTGCACGACACGGTCCACTTCACCTGGGAGATGACGGACCTCGCCCAGGGCACGGTCGCGGGAGGGGGTCGAGAGGTGCTGGTGTTGGCCGAGGACGGGCTGATCAGCGTCGACTACATGTTCCCCGGGCTGTGAGGGCGGCGGCGGTTCGCCGGCCCGTGCCCGGGTGAGGCTCGTCCAGGTTCGGTGAACGCTCCGGCGGCTGCCAGTCGTCGTCGCTCGCGGCGTCGAGGACGTCGGCGGGCAGGCCGCCAGCGTCGGTCCTGCGCCGGTACAGCATCCTGATGTGGCAGTTGTCGCATGAGTGCAGTTCAGCGATGCCGACGTCGACCGCCTGCTCGCCGTGGCCTGGTGGGACTGGCCGCTCCAGCGCATCACCGAACACATCCGCACGATCATGTCCGGCAGCGTCGACGACCTGGAGAACGCGGCGACGGGCATCCGGTAGAGGCGCGTCAAGGCGTGCCGGCACACAGGGCGGCGGACCGTTGAGCCAACAGTCGCTGGACGGCGTCCATCGCCGCCGTCGCCCCACCTGTCGCGCGGACGACGTCGCGCATGGCCCGGACACTCCGGAGGATCCGCGGATCGGTCTGCGCTCGCTCGATCGCGGTGCGCAGACCGGCCGGCGTGGGAGCATCGGCGCCCAGATCGATCCCCAGTCCGAGTTCGGCTATCCGCCGGGCCACGGTCTGCTGTTCGGTCGTGCGGGGCAGACACACGAGGGGCACGCCGAAGTACAGGGCCTCCATCACGCTGCCCATGCCGGCGTGGGTCACGAACACCCGAGCCGTCGCGAGCGCGGAAAGCTGATCCACCGATGCTCGGATCTCGACGCGGTCGTTGCCGGCGTCCGGCACGGTACCGTCGTGGCCGATCGAGCCCATGGACAGCAGGCTTCGGGCATCGACCTGGCCGAGTGCGTCGATGATCGCGTCGTACGTCTGCGGGCGGTCGGTGAACGCGGTACCCAGCGAGGCATATATCTCGACCGGGCGGTGCCGATCCGGCGCACCGGTCGGGGTTGATGCCGCCAGCCGTGTCCTCAGACAGGGTCCGACGAACTCGTGCCCGGACCCGAACGTGTCTCCGGCGTACTGGAATGCCCTGGGCAGGAACGCGATGGCCTCATCGGTGCGGCCGAGCACGAAGTCGTCGACCGTCACGGGCTGCGTGCCCGTGGCCGTGGCGAACGCGGCGAGTTGGTCGGCGAGCGCACGGTAGGCGTGATGGTCCGGGTCGAGTACGGACTGCTGGTGGGTG
Organism: Rugosimonospora africana; assembly: GCF_016862975.1. Lineage (GTDB taxonomy): Bacteria > Actinomycetota > Actinomycetes > Mycobacteriales > Micromonosporaceae > Rugosimonospora > Rugosimonospora africana. Next base: position 85,161 of record NZ_BONZ01000087.1, on the reverse strand, counting down.
GCCGCCGCGAGCGAGAAGTGTTCGTTGTACGCGAACGACACGAACACTTCGACGGCTGGCCGGCGCCACCTCTCGCCCAGCGCGCGACCCGTCGCGTAGGCCGTACGGTCGTAGAGCAGGACGTCCGGGATGTCATCGGCGAACGCCTTGAGGAGTTGGGGCACCACGTGTCCCGATTCGGCCAGCAGGATGAAGGGCAGGTAGGCCGCCAGTTCCGCCGCGGTGGGCGCCTGCGCCGGTGCGTCGACCGGGGGTGCCGGAGCCGGCCCCGAAGGAGGGCTGGCCGGTTGCGGTGTGAGCAGGGAGCCGTAGGTCAGCAGTCTGGCACCGGCGGTCTCGGCGGCCGAGCCGAAGCCCGCGGGCACGCAGTAGGTCACCCGGTGTCCTCGGGTCACGGCCTCGGTCACGAGGTCGATCGTGGGGTTGATGTGTCCGTGGGCGCCGATGGTGAGGATCGCGATGTGTGCCATGGTCAGGCCCGCAGACCGTGCTTGTTGGTGTACCAGAAGAACCAGGTCAGCAGGCAGCCGAGCATCACGACGTACTGGACGTTGGTGGCCAGCGGGACCGTTCCGATCGGCAGTGCGTACGCGATGATGACGCGCACCACCGCGTCGGCGATGAGCACGGCGCCGACGATCAGGCTGACGAACCGGATGTCCCGCCGGAACCGGGGTTCCTGCTCCCAACGGGCCTCCCACTGGGCGGCGCCCTCGTCGCCGATCTTCACTGTCGCGATAGCGCGGCCGGCGGCCAGCATGAACGGCCGGCGCATCAGCAGAGACACCAGGATCCAGGCGCCGAACAGGCCGGTCAGCCAGCCATCTTTCGCGTAGAGAATCCGTGGGTTGCCTTCGATGACCGAGACGGCGCCGCCGACGACGAACAGAGTCAGCATCACCAGGCCGAGTACGTCGACGGTGCGCTTGGTGACGACGTGAACGACGGTACGGATCGCCGGGATCGCGCTACTGATCAGGCTCGCCGGCAGGGCCGACAGGTTGAACGCGTTGAGCAGGACGTAGAACACAGCGGCGGGGGCGATCACGTCGATGAGCAGCTGGGTGGCCAGGTATCGGCGCAGATTCGCGTTGGCGGAGTTGCCGGTCGGGGTCGCCGGGGCGGTGACCTGAGGCTCGGTGGTCGTCGCGGGCTGGGGGTTGGGCTGGACGCTCATCGGTTTCCCTCCGGTGCGGTCGCGCGGGTGAAGAGCGCGACGAGTTCGTCGGCGTGATGGTCGATGTCGATGGTCGGCGTCATCGCGACCATGACTGCGGTGGTGTCGATCGCGGCGCGCAACGCCCGAGCCATGATCACGGGGTCGAAGTCCCGCATCTCGCCCGCGGCCTGTCCCATGCTGAACAGCTGCGCGAGCAGGAGTACGGCGACGTCGTCGTTGCCCACCCCGGGCGTGTCGCCGGCGGCTTCGGGTTGGTCTGACGTCGGCGCCTCGTCACGGGGAGCGGACGAGGCTCGCGCGATCTCGACGACGGCCTTCGCGTGCTTCGGGTACTCGGCCAGGAAGGCCAGATTCGACCGGATGTATGCCTCGAGCTTGCCGACCGCCGTCGGTTGGGCGTCGAGGGCCGGCCGCATCCTCGCCCCCGCCTCGGCGACGACGGCCGCGGCGACCGCCTGCAGCAGTGCCTCCTTGGAGGCGAAGTGGTAGCTGATCAGGCGGGTGCTGCTGAGGCCGGCGGCTTTCACGATGCGACCGAACGAGGTACCGGTGATGCCCTCGGTGGCCAGCAGATCGATCGTCGCGGCGATGATCTGCGCGCGGCGCGCCTCGGCGCGGTTGTCGACCGGAGGGGTGTTGTCCGGCTTTGTTATCTGCATGGATAACAGATTATCCAGACGAGTAACCCTCGTCAAGTACAAAATTATCCAAGCAAGTAACAGCGGTGGAGCTGCCCGGATCCGGGGTGCCGCGGGACCGCCCGGCGCCCCCGGAGCAACGGCCGGCCGCGGGACCGTGCCGTTATCTGCCGTACCCGATCGGTAGGGTCGTGCGCAGACCATCGGGTGCCGGCGCGGCCATCGCCGCTTCGATTGCCGGGCTCAGCGGTTGGGCGCCCACCGTGCCGACGACGAACTCGGTCGTCAATGCCCAGCAGTCCGCCGAGCGGCGCAGCATGAGATGGCCCTCGCCGGCGAGTTCAAAGCGAGCCAGATCTGGTACGACAGCCCGTGCCCGCTGCGCGTACGCCAATGACATCGCCGCGGAAGCGTCACCGCGGTCCCGGTCGCCGTGCATGACGAGCACCCGGCGACCCGCCAATTCGGTCACCGGCTCGTCTTCGGGCAACCACGGCGCGATCCCGACCACCGAGGCCACCGTCGGCTCGCTGGCGACCCGGAAGGCGGCCCGCCCGCCGAGCGAGTTGCCGATCGCACAGACCGGTACCGCTCCGTGCCTGCGGTGGATCTCCCCCAACGCCCAGCGGGCGTCCACCGCGGTGTCCGCGTCGCTGCCGTTCCAGCCGCGGTACCGGTAGCGCAGCAGATACACGGCCAGCCCGTCGGGTTCGCCGCGCTCGGCCAGGGTACGGGCGAGGGAACGCAGGCCGATGTCGACGAACTTCCAGTACCGACCGTGGCCGTTGACGGCACCGCCGGGCAGGATCAGCGCCGCGGCGCGCACGTCGGCGGTTTGGTGCCAGGCAACGAGTTCGGCTGTCCGTGTCATGCGATCGATCGTGCCAATGCCCGGCTCCCGCGGGTACGGTGCGCCGTCCCGTCTTTCCCGGGACATCTGTACCGGCCGGCGCGAGCCGGATGACCCGCACCGTGGCGGGACGTGGCCGTCAGTTGGCCGGAGGCGGGGCTACCGGGTTCGGGATCGCTCCGCCGAACCGCCGGTCCCGCTGCGCGAACAGCTCGCACGCGTACCACAGGTGGCGCCGGTCGAAGTCCGGCCAGAGCGTGTCCAGCGCGACGTACTCCGCGTACGCGCTCTGCCAGATCAGGTAGTTCGACAGCCGCTGCTCCCCCGATGGCCGCAGCACCATGTCCACGTCCGGGATGTCCGGGCAGTACAGGTACCGGCTCACCGTCCGCTCGGTGATCTTGTCCGGGTTCAGCTTGCCGGCCGCCACGTCCGCCGACATCGCCGAGAACGCGTCCGCCAGCTCCGCACGCCCGCCGTAGTTCACGCAGAACTGGAGCGTGATCAGGTCGTTGTGCCGGCTCATCTGCTCGGCGATCTCCAGCTCGTTGATGACCGAGCGCCACAGCTTCGGCCGCCGGCCGGCCCAGCGCACGCGTACCCCCATGTCCACGAACTGGTCGCGGCGCCGGTGGATGACCTCCCGGTTGAACGCCATCAGCCAGCGCACCTCCTCCGGCGAACGCCGCCAGTTCTCGGTCGAGAACGCGTACGCGGACAGGTACTTGACGCCCAGCTCGATGGCGCCCTCGATGACGTCGAACAGCGCCGCCTCGCCCATCTTGTGGCCCTCGGTGCGGGGCAGCCCACGCGCCTTTGCCCAGCGGCCGTTGCCGTCCATGATGATCGCGACGTGGTTCGGGATCGCCTCCCCCGGCAGCTTTGGCGGCTTCGCGCCGGAGGGATGCTGGGACGGGGGAACGTAGCTGCGCTTCACGCTAGGTCTCCATCGGTGGATCGCTGATTCTCATCCGCCCCACGGGTGGGGCTGGTCTTCGGGCTGGAGCGGTCGACCAGCGGCAGCGAGCGTAGCCCGCGCTCCAGGTGCCACTGCAGGTGCGCGGCCACCAGGCCGGCCGCCTCCCGGCGCGGGCCGGCCTCGGAGGAGTCGGCCACCGGCCAGTCGCCGGTTGCCAGCGCCGCCATCAGCTGAAGAGTCGCGGGCGACGGGTGGGCGGCACCCGGAGGGCGGCAGTCCTGGCAGACGCATCCTCCGGCCGGCACCGAGAACGCCCGGTGCTGCCCCTCGGTGCCGCACACCGCGCACTCCTCCAGCGCCGGTGCCCAGCCGGCCAGGGCCATCGCCCGCAGCAGGTACGAGTCGAGCACCAGCGAGCTGGTGTGCAGCCCCTCGGCCAGGACCCGCAGCGCCCCCAGGGTCAGCAGGAACAGCCGCAGGGCCGGCTCCTCTTCGATCGGGGTCAGCCGCTCGGCGGTCTCCGCGATCGCGCTCGCCGTGGTGTAGCGCGGATAGTCGTCGATGAACCGCTTGCCGTACAGGTCGATCGCCTCGACCTGGGACACCGAGTGCAGCGAGCGCCCCTCGGCGACCTGGACATCCACATGTCCAAAGGGTTCCAGCCGGGCACCGAACTTGGATGTGGTCCTGCGCACTCCCTTGGCCACCGCCCGGATCCGGCCGTGCCGGCGGGTGAACAGGGTGATGATGCGGTCCGATTCGCCCAGTTTCTGCCCACGAAGCACGACTGCGTCGTCGCGGTAGAGCTTGGCTCGCCACCCGTTCACCCTGCGATTGTGCCAGCCCGCCCCGACAGGCCCGGCCGGCGATCGCGTCACGGTCCCCGCCTGCGCCATCGCCTCGACGGCGGTGTGATCGAGGCCATGATCGCGAATATTAGTCGGTTGCCGTCTTGTTATTGGACAAGTGACAAATTCAAAGCCGGAGACCCGGCCCTCGTTGCGCACCTGGTTGGCGGTGATCTCGCTCGCGCTCGGCGCGGCGATCATCGTCACGACCGAGTTCCTGCCGGTCGGTTTCCTGCCGAACGTCTCCGCCGACCTTCACGTATCGCTCGGGGTCGCCGGGCTGATGGTGCTGGTACCGGGCCTGAGCGCGGCAATCGCGGCGCCCCTGGTCATCGTCGGCGCGGGCCGCCTCGACCGGCGCCGGATGATCCTGGTACTCGGCCTGCTGGTGGCGGTGTCGAACCTGCTCGCGTCGGTGGCACCGACGTTCTTCGTGGTGCTGCTGGCCCGGGTGTTCCTGGGGATCGCGATCGGCGGGTTCTGGGCCGTCGTACCCCCGCTCGGCTTCCGCCTGGCCGGTCCTCGGGCCGGCACCCGCGCAACCTCGATCATCCTTGCCGGCCTCTCCGCGGGTACGGTGGTCGGGCTTCCCGCCGGGCAGCTTCTCGGGCACCTGATCGGGTGGCGGGCGACCTTCGCCGGCGCGGCGGGTGCGGCGATTCTGATCGTCGCGGCGCAACGGGTACTCCTGCCGGAACTCTCCTCCGGCGGCAGCATGCGGTTCGGCCACCTCGCCAAGGTCTTCCGCGTACCGATGGCCCGAACGGTGCTGGTCGTCGGCGCGGTGGTGACCGTGGGGCAGTTCTCCGCCTCCACCTTCGTCACCCCGTTCCTGCTGCAGAAGGCGGACCTGGCCTCCGACCTGGCCACCGTGTTGTTCCTCGGCTACGGGCTGGCCGGCATCGTCGGCACGCTGCTGGGCAGTGCCCTCGTGGCGCGCAGCCGGATCTGGACCTTCGTCGGCGCCGCTGCCTCGTTCGGCGTCGTTCTGGTGTTCCTCCCCGCCCTGAGCGGCGCACCGATCACCGTGAGCGTCCTGTTCGTGGTCTGGGGGCTCATCTGGGGGCTGGTCCCGCTGGCGTTGCAGACCCTGATGCTGACGACAACCCCGGACGCGCCGGAAGCCTCGGCCGCCGTACTGATGAGCGTGTTGCAGTTGGCGATCGCGGTCGGCTCGGCGCTCGGTGGCCTGCTCGTCGACTCCGCGGGCCTGAGCCTGGTGTTCATCGTCGGTGGAATAATCGCGATCGTTGCTGGACTCGTCGCTTCCGTCGCCCGTCACGGCGTCTGATGGTGTGCGCGCCGAGGTCACGATGGTCGCCCTGGCCGGTGACCGCGGTCATGGAAGGCGGGTAGCGATGGAACCGACCCCGGAGGCGGGCCAGCCGGCGGGGGTTTCCGGCGGGCAGCGCCGTCGCGGGCCGGGACGCCCACCCGCGACGGGCGACGCGGTGTCCGCGCAGAGCATCCTCGACGCGGCGCTGCACGCGTTCGCGACCCACGGCTACGACGGCGTATCGGTTCGCACGCTCAACCGCGAGGTGGGCGTGAGCCACAGCCTGATCAACCAGCGCTTCGGATCCAAAGAGGGTCTGTGGAAAGCGGCCGTCGACCACGGTTTCGGCCAGATCACCCGCGATCTGGCCGGTGTGTTCGATCCGACGCTCACCGATCCGCTCGAACAGCTGCGCCTGTGGATCCGGCGCTTCCTGGAGCTGTCCGCGCAGCACCCGGAGCTCGTCGGCCTGATGAACATCGAGGGCCGGCAGGACACCCCAAGGCTCGCGTACCTCTACACCACCTACGTGCAGCCCGCGATGAGCCCCATCGCGGGGCTGCTGGAGCACCTCGCCGACACCGGGCGCATCCGCCGGGTCCCGCTGCGCACCTTCCACTTCCTGGTTGTCCACGGCGGCGCCGCCTCGCACACGCTGACCGCGCTGGCCGAGCACTTCGACCCGTCTTCGCCGTTGGCGACGGATGAGGTCGCGAGGCACGCCGCGCTGGTCGCGGACCTCCTCGTGGACGGACTGCGCCTCGACTCGCCGTCTGCCACGCGGCCGCGGTCACCGGAGTAGGCGGGCGAACTTGCGCATCTCTTCGACGAAGATCCCGGGCTGCTCGAACGCGGCGAAGTGGCCGCCTGCGGGTATCTGGTCGTTGAAGTAGATCAGGCCGCTGAACGCGCGCTGCGCCCAGATCCTCGGGATGCGCACGATTTCGCGGGGGAACACGCTGACGCCCACCGGCAGGTCCAACTCGACCGTGATGGTGTTCGCGACCTTGTACTCCCAGTAGATGCGCGCAGAGGACGTCGCGGTGTTGGTCAGCCAGTAGAGCGTGATGTTGTCCAGCAGCTCGTCGCGCGTCAGGACCTGCTCCGGGTCGTGGTCGGTGTCGGTCCACTCGGCGAACTTCTCGTAGATCCAGGCGGCCTGCCCGACCGGGGAGTCGGCCAGCCCGTACCCGAGGGTCTGCGGACGCGTCGACTGTTGCTTCGCGTACCCCGACCCGGCGTCCAGGGACCGCATCTGCGCCAGGGCGGCCTCTTCCTCAGCCGTCGGCTGCCCCCTCAGCGGCGGGGCGCCGATCGGGAACTCGGGAAGGGTGAAGTGCACGCCAGCGAGCCCGGCCGGTCGGATCTTCCCCAGCTGGCTGGTCACGATGCCGCCCCAGTCGCCGCCCTGCGCGAGATAGCGGTCGTAGCCGAGACGGGCCATCAACGCATCCCAGGCCCGGGCGATGCGCGATGGGTGCCACCCCTCATCGATGGGCTTGTCCGAGAAGCCGAACCCCGGCAGGGAGGGGATGACGACGTGGAACGCGTCCGCCGCGCCGCCGCCGTGGGCGGTGGGATCGGTCAGCGGACCGATCGCCTTGAGGAACTCGACCACCGATCCGGGCCAGCCGTGGCTGAGGATGATGGGTACCGCGTCTGCGTGCGCGGAACGTACGTGCAGGAAGTGGATGCCGACCCCGTCGATCAGGGTACGGAATTGGCCGAGGTCGTTCAGCTGCCGTTCCAGCCGCCGCCAGTCATAGTCCCGGGACCAGTACTCCGTCAGGTCCCGCAACCGGTCCAGGGGAACGCCCTGTGCCCAACCGGCGCGGGTCTCCCGGTCCGGCAGGCGGGCGTCCCGCAGCCGGTGGCGCAGGTCGTCGAGCACCCATCCGGGTACGTTCAGCGTCAACGGCGTGACGGTCGGCGTCGCCGGCGGAATCGACAGCTGTTCCAGGTCGGTCGCCGCGGCCAGGGTCCGCGTCGTGCCGCGTGGGGATGACACCGAGTGCCCCTGCCTCTAGCCGGGCACTCGGATCGCGCCGGGCGCGCTCACCATCGTCATGCTCAGCCCACTCCACGGCACCGACAGTCGCGGATCGACCTGGCCCCGCACGACGTCGTAGAAGACCGGGGTATTCATATGCTCGTCGAGCGCGGGCTTGCCAGTCCACGTCTCCCGGTAGAAGAGCGTGGTCGGGTCGTCGGCGACTTGATACAGGTCGTAGTCGAGGCAGCCCTCGTCGGTACGGGTCGAGTCCACCGCACCGAGCAGCGCCTGCTGTACCGTGTCGAGCCCGTCCGGCCGGACGTTGAAAAACGGGAAGAAGGTGAGCTGGCCCGAGTTGGGTTCCGGTCGTCGCCGGCCGGTGTCCGCGTTCGGGCGGGACAGCATCCGCGCGTTGATACGCGTCGGCGGGGCCGCCAGATCCGTCTCGGTGTGCGCTTCGAGAAACTCCCGCACGTACGTGCTGTCCACGTGAGCATCGACCGCTTCCTGGTTCGCCCAGTTGGCCAACACGTAGAACGCCCAGGGACGGTCGCGGTCCCGATACAGGTCGTAGTCGAGATTGCCTTCCTTCGTACGCGCCCCGTCAGCGACCCGCAGCAGCCCCTCGCACACCTGCGCCTCCCGGCCGGCCTTGGCGATGACCTGCGCCAGGATCCCCACCAAATCGGGCACTGGTGACGGCGATGACTGGTCCGACACGATGTCCGTTCCTTCCGGTAGCCGGCCGACGCCGCGCACGGGTCGCACGCAGGTCCGGTCCGCCGATACCCGCACCGGACCGAGCTATGCGGTCGCCTCAGGTCCCGGCGGGCATCACGCCTGCTCTGGTTCCGTTGCCAGCTCCCGCGGGTGAGCCCGCCAGCTCGCCACGTTCGCCACGGCGATGCCCAGCAGCACGATGACGACGACGACGCTGACCGCCACCATCGGCAGCAGCAGCACCCCGGGGACCAACGCACCCAGTACCAGCAGACCGGCCAGCCGCGACCACGACACCCGGCCGAAGACCGTGACATCGAACAGGGCACGCCCGGCCAGAAACAGCGCCGGCCCACCGAGTATCGCGGCGATCCAGGCGGGCTGGGCCCTGCCCGTCGGGTGGGCGATCAGCAGTTGGTCAGCGGCGGCGGTGAGCACCACACCAGCGATCATGAGCAGGTGCACGTGCGTGGCCGGGGTGGCTACCCGCCACAGGGTCGGCGACCGGGTGATCGCCCGGTCCAGCAGCTCACCGGCGCGGTAGATGTAGATCCGGCCGAGCAGCGCCGTGGTGGCGAACGACGCGACCAGCGCCGCCAGCCGCGTCGGGCTGAAGCCGTTCTGTGCGTACGCCTGGCCACTGACCAGTACCGTCTCGCCGAGCGCGATGATGAACACCTGGCGGTACCGCTCGGAGGCGTGCTCTCCGGACAGCCGCAGCTCGCCCAGCGGCGAGCGGCCCAGCCCGGGTACCGGCCAGCGCAGCAGACCGACCACGTACTCAAGCGCGGCGGCCAACCCCCACAGCAGCGGCTGCACCAACCCGTGGACGAGTCCCCCGACGATCCACAGCGGCGCCGAGGCGGCGAACCAGATCCCCCGCCGGACGCCGCGCCGGTGCAGGCCGACCGGGCGCAGGACACCGGTGTAGCTGATGCTGGCACCGAGATTGATGGCCACGTACAGCCCGGCGAAGATCTCGCTTTCGGGGCCGTAGGCGCGCGGGATCGCCGCCGCCATCACCAGGATGCCGGCCATCGCCGTGACGACGATGACCTGGATCCAGGTCAGCGACGGCTCGAGCGTGTCGGTCGCCCACGCGGTCAGCGCCCACAACCACCACAGCGGTAACAGCAGCACCAGGGTCCGCCCGGCGCCCGGCCAGTCGAAGTGCCGCACCAGGTACTGGGACAGCTCGGTCAGCGCGAACACGTAGACCAGGTCGAAGAACAGCTCCAGAAAGCGGGCACGCAGCGGTCGGTCGCGCCTGCGCAGCGGCTCGTGGCTCTCGGGAGTCGACGGCCCGCCCACGGAGGACGCCTACCCCGTCGGGCGCGACGCAACCGGCCATCGCCGGTCTCGGCGCGATGCTGGGCGACTTCACTCTGGGATGCGCACAGATCCGCCGTAGCAAATTTCGGGATTACGCATCGGACACCGAGGCTCTAATGTGAGCGGGGACCGAAAACCGGCCGGAGCGCGGACCGTCGGCCCTGCCAGTAGATAAAGCCGTGCCCCGGGCGGCATGCATAGCAGAGGCGGACCCGGGGCTTACGCAAAAACGGTAGCACGAAGCCACACCCTTGGCACCCCACCGAGCTGTACTGGTGGAACATCGAGATCTCGGCGGCGTTCTACGGCCCGCTGCACTGCCTTGAGCTCGTACTCCGCAATGCGCTCGATGCCCAGCTCCGCTCGCGCTATGCGCGCGACACATGATGGGACGTTGCCCTACTCACCGCGAGCGGGACACGTATGGTCACCGAGGCGCCCGACAAATGTCAGCGCAGAGGCGTGCGCAACGTGACGGCCGACGACGTGGTGGCCGAGCTGCAATTCGGCTTCTGGACCTCACTGTTGAGCAATCACAGAGGCTCACAGTATGGCCGTCTGTTATGGGTGCCAACCCTGCACCGTTCGTTCCCCCACTATCACGGCCGACGCAGAGACCTCCACGACAACTACGAGGCCATGCGTCTTCTGCGCAACAGGATCATGCATCATGAGCCCATTCACCACCGCGACCTGATGGCGACCACGACAAGATCTACCGGTTGATCAACTTCATTGATCCGGGCACGGCGAAAGAGTCCCGCGTGATGGACAGGGTGCCCGTTGCCCTCGGGCACCGCCAAGCGGTGTGCGATGGCTTGCGACCGCCGATGTTCTGACTGCCACTCGCGACTCTGGATCGGTCCGAGCTGAACTCATGATTGCCCCCGCCCGGCACGGGTAATCAGACACTCATGACGTACGGGGACCGGGCGCAGCCGCTGCCACGCCGGTTCACGTTCGCGTTCGACCGGCGGTTCATGCCGTTCCTGGCGCTCATCGGCGTACTGCCGCAGACCGCGTGGGTCAGCGTCGACGCGGAGTACCTGACCGTGGGGTTCGGGCCGTGGCGGCTGCGTACCCCGCGCGACAACGTGGTCGAGGCGCGCCGGACCGGCCCGTACCGGTGGTGGCGGGTCATCGGGCTGCGCCTGTCGCTGGTCGACCGGGGGATCAGCCTCGGCACGAGTACCGCCGCCGGAGTCTGCGTCCGGTTCGCCACCCCGGTCAGCGGGGTGATCGGCCGGTGGGCACACCATCCGGCGTTGACGGTGACCGTCGAGGATCCCGACGCGCTGATCGACGCCCTGGGCATCGCCACGCCCGGACCGGCGTGAGCCGTCAGAAACCCAGGCGGCGCAACTGCTTCGGGTCGCGCTGCCAGTCCTTGGCGACCCGGACGTGCAGGTCCAGGTACACCCGGCCGCCGAGCAGTTCCTCGATGGCGCCGCGCGCCTGAGTGCCCACCTGCTTGAGCCGGCTGCCGCCAGCCCCGATCACGATCGCCTTCTGGCTGCTCCGCTCCACGTACACGTCGGCGTAGATCTTGGTGAGGTCCCCTTCGGGGATCATCTCCTCGACCAGTACCGCGATCGAGTGCGGCAGCTCGTCCCGGACCCCCTCCAGCGCCGCCTCCCGGATCAGCTCCGCGATCAGCACCTGCTCCGGCTCGTCGGTGAGCATGTCGTCCGGGTACAGCTGGGGGGACTCGGGCAGGTGACCGGACAGCACCGACACCAGCTCGTCGATCTGGTGGCCGGAGACCGCGCTGACCGGTACCACGTCGGCGAAGTCGGCCAGCTGGCTGACCTCGACCAGTTGCTGGGTCAGGTCTTTCTTGGAGACCAGGTCGGTCTTGGTGACGACGGCGACCAGGGTCGCCTTGAGTCCGGCGATCTCGCCGGTGATGAACCGGTCGCCCCGGCCGATCTCCTCGTCGGCCGGGATGCAGAGGCCGATCACGTCGACCTCGCTCCACGCCTCGCGGACCAGATCGTTGAGGCGCTGACCGAGCAGGGTACGGGGGCGGTGCAGGCCGGGCGTGTCGAGCAGGACCAGCTGGGAGTCGGGTTGGTGCAGCACGCCCCGCACCACGTGCCGGGTGGTCTGCGGGCGGTTCGAGGTGATCGCGATCTTCTGGCCGACGATCGCGTTGGTCAGCGTCGACTTGCCGGCGTTGGGCCGGCCGACAAAACACGCGAAACCAGCACGGTACGTCACGGCGCCCAGCTTACCGGTACCGGCGACGCGGTCGCCCGGGCGGAGTCAACCCGCGGCGCTACCCATCACGCCATCCGCACAATCACGCACGCTACCTGCGCAACTGCGGTCGGTTACGCGGCGTGTACCTATCGACGTGGTGGCGTGCCGGACCGTGACGGCCACTGGCCCGTCGCGGGACCGGACGCCCGTCGAGAACAGGAGGCGCCATGCGTACTGACTCTCTAGCCCCACTCCGCCTGGCCGTCCTCGCAACCCTGGCCGGCCTCACCGGGCTCGCCGGGCTCGCGGGCTGCGCGAACAGGCCCGGGACGGCACAGGGCGTCCCGGCACAGACCATCCCGGCGGGTGGGGTCACCACAACCGCCCCGGCCTCATCCCCGTCCACCCCGGCGAGCACGCCCCCTCGGGCCGGCGCGACCGCTCCGGCGGCCCCGGTCCGGACCGGCAGCACCCACCACCAACCGGCCCCGGTGGGCTCCTGCCGGGCCAGAGACCTGGTGCTCGACTCGATCCAGGGCGACGGCGGCGGGGGCAGCGCGTTCGAGACGGTCACCGTGACGAACGACTCTCACACGGCCTGCCGGCTGCCGAGTACCCCGTCGATGGTCTACACCGACACGCACGGGACCACGCGCAGGCTGCCCACCTCGCCACAGGTACCGAATCCACCCGCCATGCTGATGCGTCCGGGGAACGAGGCGCAGTTCACGCTCCGTATCGTCAACGGGTACGGCGGCTACAACCCGTCTTCACCGGCCTGCGCCCACCCGGCCACGTACCAACACATCGCCCTCACGCTCCCCGATGGGCGGCTGGCGTTGACCGGGCTGACGCTCGACGTGCTGTGCGACGGCATCACGGTCACCGGCTGGAGCGCCCCGCAGGCAAGCTGACCCGGCTCCCGGCCAGGAAACGGCTCGGCCGCCGGTCGAGCAGGCGTCAGTCCGTGATCGCGCCGAGCACGGCACCGTTCGGCGCGACCAGGTGAATGGCGGCCTGCGCGGCCAGGTCCCGGACCGCGGCCCGGCCGGAGTCGTCCACCGTGGACGCCTCGGTGACCACCGCCGCCGCCTCCAGGGTCGAGGCGCCGGCCGCGACAGCCGAGGCGACCGCGTACTGCAGCGCGGTCAGGGACAGCGACGGCAGGGCGATCGTGGCCCCGGCGTAGGTGCGGCCGTCCCCGTCCCGTACCGCGGCACCCTCGACCGCACCGATCCGGGCGCGCGCTGACCGGGCGAGCGTGACCAGCTTCTGGTCCTCGGCGGCGAGGTCGCTCACGACCGTGGCGGCGGGTTGGTCAGGCATCGGCGGGCTGCCTCTCGTCTCGGGTTTCGGACAGCGGATTCTCCGGCTCGACCACCCGCCGCACCAGTACCGTGTCGATGCGGTTGCGGCGGCCCGTCGTGCCCTCGGCGGTCATCTGCAGCCCGGCGACGGTCGCGTCCGCTCCCGGGATCGGAACCCGACCCAGCTCGTGCGCCATCAGCCCGGCCACCGTCTCCACCTCGTCGTTGGGCAGCTCGACGTCGAACAGCTCGGCGAGATCCTCCACGGACAGTCGCGCGCTGACCCGGATCGAGCCGTCGCCCAGCCGCTCCACCGGCGGCCGTTCGACATCGTACTCATCGGTGATCTCGCCAACGATCTCCTCGAGGATGTCCTCGATCGTGACCAGGCCGGCGGTGCCGCCGTACTCGTCGACCACGATGGCGATGTGAGTGCGGGCCGCCTGCATCTCCGACAGCAGGTCGTCGACCGGCTTGAACTCCGGAACGAAGGCCGCGGCGCGCATCAGCTCGCGGACCTCGTTGGTGTCCTGGGCGCGGATCACGTCCTTGAGGTAGAGGATGCCGACCACGTCGTCGACGTTCTCGACGATCACCGGAATCCGGGAGAAGCCGGAACGCAGGAACAGCGCCAGGGCCTGCCGGCCGGTCTTGGTCGCCTCGATCCACACCATCTCGGTGCGCGGGACCATCACCTCGCGCACGATCGTGTCGCCGAGCGAGAACACGGAGTGGATCATTTCTCGCTCGCCGTGCTCCACCACGCCCCGCGCCTCGGCCAGGTCGACCAGCTCGCGCAGCTCGACCGTGGTCGCGAACGGGCCCTCCCGGAAACCCCGGCCCGGGGTGAACGCGTTACCGACGAGGATCAGCAGCCGGGCCAGCGGCCCCAGTACCCGGCCCAGCCAGCGCACCGGCGGGGCGGCGTACCGGCCGACGGTGTACGCGTGCTGCCGGCCGATGGTACGGGGAGCGACCCCGACCACGACGAAGCTGACCACGAGCATGGAACCCGCGGTCAACGCCCCGGCCGTCCAGCCCGCGCCCCAGGTGTCGATGGTGACCAGCGCGACCAGTGTGGTGGCGGTCAGCTCGCAGGCCAGCCGCAGCAGGAGCAGCAGGTTGAGGTGGCGCACCACGTCCCCGGCCACGACCTGCAGCGCCCGGGCTCCGCGTACCCCCTCCCGGGCCATCTCCCCGGCGCGGGCCGGGGAGATCCGCGACAGCGCCGCGTCGCTCATCGCGAACAGGCCGGCCAGAATGATCAGCCCGGCGGCCACCAGGAGCAACATCGCGCTCTCCTAGACGGGGCCCACAGCGCCCGGCTGTCCGTCGGACGCGCGCCCGGTGTTCTTCGCCTGCCAGCCCGACAGCAACCGGGCCTGGAGGCCGAACATCTCGCGCTCCTCCTCCGGTTCGGCGTGGTCGTACCCGAGCAGGTGCAGCACGCCGTGCACGGTGAGCAGGTGAAGTTCGTCGGCCGTCGAGTGGCCCACGTTGCCGGCCTGCTTGGCCGCCACCTCGGGGCACAGCACGATGTCGCCGAGCAGCGTCGGCTCCGTGCCCGCGCCCTCGCCGGGGCCGTGATCGACGCTGCCCTCGTCCATCGGGAACGCGAGCACGTCGGTCGGGCCGTCGCCGTCCATCCACCGGTGGTTCAGCTCGGTCATGTATTCCAGGTCGACCAGCAGGATGGACAGCTCGGCGAGCGGGTTGACGCCCATCTCGTCCAGTGCGTGCCGAGCCACCGCCAGGATCGCGTCGGTGTCGACGTCGACCCCGGACTCATTGGCGATTTCGATGGACACTTCCCGCTCCCCCTGGTTTCCCGCCGGCCCCGTTCCGGCGGACGCTTCCTGTGCGGCCCCGCTCCGTCCGGGTCCGTGCGGCCCGACCGGGCCGCCCGTCCCGGCGACGCCGGCCGCGTCAGCGGCGTCGCGCGGCACGTCCGTGCGCCGTCCGGCTGGCGGGCAGCGTGTGCGGTCCAGGCGCCTCCTGGGCGGCATCCCACTTGGCGTACGCGTCCACGATCTCGCCGACCAGCCGGTGACGGACCACGTCCGCGCTCGACAACCGCGCGAAGTGTACGTCCTCGACACCTTCCAGGATTTCCTGGACCACCCGCAGGCCGCTGCGGGTGCCTCCGGGCAGGTCGACCTGGGTGATGTCGCCGGTCACCACGATCTTGGAGCCGAACCCGAGCCGGGTCAGGAACATCTTCATCTGCTCCGGCGTGGTGTTCTGCGCCTCGTCCAGGATGATGAAGGCGTCATTCAGCGTCCGGCCGCGCATGTATGCCAGCGGAGCCACCTCGATCGTGCCGGCCTGCATCAGCCGCGGGATGGAGTCCGGGTCGAGCATGTCGTGCAGCGCGTCGTACAGCGGCCGCAGATAGGGATCGATCTTCTCGTACAGGGTGCCGGGCAGGAAGCCCAGGCGCTCCCCGGCCTCGACCGCCGGACGGGTGAGGATGATCCGGTTGACCTGCTTGGCCTGCAGCGCCGCGACCGCCTTGGCCATGGCCAGGTAGGTCTTGCCGGTGCCGGCCGGGCCGATCCCGAAGACGATGGTGTGCTTGTCGATCGCGTCGACGTAGCGCTTCTGGCCGAGCGTCTTGGGCCGGATCGTGCGCCCCCGCCGGGAAATGATGTTGAACGTGAGTACTTCGGCGGGCCGCTCGGCGGTGCCTTCCTCGAGCATGCCGACGGTGCGCCGCACGGAGTCCGCGGTCAGTGTCTCGCCCTTCTGGATCAGTTCGAGCAGCTCGGCGAAGACCCTCTCAGCGAGCGCGTTGTCCGCAGGGCCGCCGGAGATGGTGATCTCATTGCCCCGCACGTGGATGTCACTGGCCAGGGACTTTTCGATCAGTTTGAGAATTTCGTCGCCCGCGCCGAGCAGGCTGACCATCTGTTGAGGATCGGAGACTGAGATCTTGGTTTGCACCCGTGGCGCCGCCGCACTGGGGCCGCTCCCGGCCGGGGCCGCGCTGGGGGGTGGGCTGCTTGTCATGGGTCGGCCTCGCGGGCCTGCTGCCACCTTCCATCCGGCGAAGTATCAGGACTTCAATGGTATCGGCCCGCCGCCCGGACAGCCTCCCCCCAGCCATGATCATCAGGACCCGAAGGTCTGCTGGTCGCGGGTGAACCGGTAGGTCGCCCAGTGCATCAGCACCACCGCCCCGGAGGCCGGGTCCCGGCTCAGCCGGAGCAGCTCCCCCGCTTCCCGGCCGGAGACGGTACGCAGCCGGTCCGGCTCCAGCTCCTCGAAGATCGCCGGCGGCTTCCCAGCCGGGTCGTCCGCGCGCCGTGCCCGCAGGGCACCATCGCGCCAGGTGAAAACGTACTCGTACCCCTCGCTCCACCACCGGCCCAGCACGCTCCGGTACGACTCGGGGGCCGGCTCGCCGGGCCGCCACGGTGGGATCTCGGCCGGATCGCGCTTGGCGGCCTCGGCCAGCAGGGTGTGCGGCAGGCTCAGGATCTCGGTCGCCGTACCGGAGGAGCCCAGTACGGCGGCGCCAAAGGCCGGCGGCGAGTCCTTGCCCCGCCGCCCGTACACCCCGGCCAGGAATCCCGGCATCGCACCGTCGTGACCGACATGGATGATCCGCTCACCCTGCGGCACCAGGATCAGGCCCAGCCCGAACCCGGTGCCCCACAGTGCCTCGTCGGTCACCGTCAGCGGCCAACGCATCTCGTCGAGCGTCGCCGGAGCCAGCACCCGCGCGTCCGGGTCCAGCGCCGCCGGGTCGGCCAGGAACGCCGCCCACCGGGCCAGGTCGGAGGCGGTGCCCCAGAGCTGCGCGGCCGGACCGACCGCACCGAAGTCGGTGGACGGCTCCGGACGGGCGTGGTCGGAGTAGGCGTCCACCAGGTACCCGGTGGTCGCCTTGCCGGTCGGCCGCACCGTGACGCCGGACAGCCCCAGCGGCGTGAGGAGCTGGTCGACCAGCACCTCCTCCCAGGTGCCGCCGCGCAGCTTGCCGACCAGGTACCCGAGGATCGCCATGCCCAGGTTCGAGTAGTGGTAGCGGCGGGCCTGCGGCAGAACCCGTTCGGCCTGCGCCAGGTCGGACAGCAGCGTTCCGGCGTCCGGGGCCCGCATGGAGTCCCACATGTCGCCGAACGGCTCGCGCTGCAGGCCCGCGGTGTGCGAGAGCAGGCGACGGATCGGCAACTCGCCGTGCGCCGGCAGGTCGATGTGCCGCCCGACCGGGTCGTCGAGGTCAAGCAGCCCCTCGTCGCGGCAGCGCATCAGCAGGATCGCGGTGAACGTCTTGGTGACCGAGCCGATCCGGAACTGGGTGTCCGGCTCGGCGCCGACCTCATACGTCCACAATGGACGGTCAGCACGGTGCAGCGCCACGGCGAGGGCCGGGATCCGGCCGTCACGCTGGGCTCGCTGGACCAGCCTCTGGTAGTGGTGGGAGGGCTCGCAAGTCACTCGCAGAGCATAGGACCCAGCGGACGGCCGCCGAGGACGTGCGCGTGCACGTGGGCCACTTCCTGCCCGCTGTCCGGCCCGGAGTTGAACATCAGCCGGTACCCGCGCTCCCCCAGACCCTCGGCCCGGGCCACCTCGGCGGCCGAACCCAGAACCTCGCCGGCCAGCGCCGGGTCGGCCGCGGCGACCGCGGCGACGTCCGCGTGGTGGTCCTTCGTGATGACCAGCACATGTACCGGCGCCTTCGGCGCGATGTCCCGGAAGGCCAGGGTGTTCTGCGTCTCGTGGACCACGGTGGCCGGAATCTCCCCGGCGACGATCCGGCAGAACAGGCAGTTGTCGACCATGGCAGGCAACTTACAGTGCGCCCGCCGCCCGCGCCGCGTACACGCTCGGGTAGATGGGTCGGTAGCCCAGTTCCCGGCGGATCCGCTCGATGTCCACGATCCCCTCCCAGGGGTCCACCTCGTCGGCGACCTTCTCTACGTTGGGCGACGTCCCTGCCGGCGACGACGTCGGTTGGCTTGGGGCCTGCCGACCCTGCAGCGCGTACAGCTCCCAGGCGGTGATCGGGGCGTCGTCGGCCAGGTTGTAGATCCGCCCGTCGATGCCTTCCGCGCGCAGTGCCAGGGTCACGCCCTGGGCGACGTCCGCGTGGTGGGCCATCTGCAGCCGCCAGTGCGCCGGCCGCCGTGCGGCGAACCCGAGCGACTCGGCCAGGTGCGGGTCGCCGTCGCCGTACACGAAGGGCAGCCGCAGGATCCGCAGGCCCAGCCCGGCGTTCCGGTGCAGGTCCAGCAGTGCCCGCTCGGCGCGCACCTTGGCGGCCGGGTAGGTGGCTGCCGGCGCGGGCTCGTCGCCCTCGTTGGCCGGGCGGCCACGCCCGGGGCCGTAGACCAAATTGGTACTGGAGAACACGAACCGCCCAACCCCGGCATCCAGGGCGGCACGGGCGAGCCCCACCGTCGTGTCGTGCGTGGCCGCCACGATCTCCTCGTCGCTGACCTGGCGGAACGCGGCGGCCAGGTGCACCACCGCGTCGACGCCGGCCACTGCCTGCTTGACCGTGTCCGGATCGAGCAGGTCGCCGGTGACGACCTCGATGCCCCGCTCGGCCAGGCCCGCGGCCCGGCCCGGGTCGCGCACCACCACCCGGACGGTGTCGCCAGCCGCCAGGCGCGGTGCCAGGCGGCTGCCCACCCGGCCGGTCGCTCCGGTCACCAGTACACGCATGTGCTCCCCCTCGGGATATCGTGAGCCGACTAATGATTCACGTTAGCCGGCTAATAATCATCGGTCAAGTAGCGTGTGTGTCGTGCAACGCGACGAGTTCCAGACGGCGTTCTGGTCCACGAAGAGGGCCATGGCCGAGGCGGCCGAGGCCGCGTTCAACCAACACGGGGTCCGCGCCGGTCAGCAGTTCATCCTGGAACGCCTGTGGGAGACCGACGGGCAGACCCCCGGTGAGCTGGCCAAGGCACTCGGACTCGCGACGCCGACGGTGACCCGGACGGCGACCCGGATGGAGACCGCCGGCCTGCTGCACCGGGAGGCGCACCCGAGCGACGCCCGCCTGGTCCGGCTCTGCCTGACCGACCGCGGGCGCAGGTTGGAGAAGACCCTCGAACAGGAGCGGCGCCGGCTGACCGAGCGCGCCCTTCGGGGCCTGACCGACGATGAGCGCGAGCAGCTGGTCCAGTTGCTCGAAACCATCCGCACCAATCTGGGAGAGCGCAAGTGAGCCGAGCAGTACTGATCACCGGAGCGTCACGGGGCATCGGGAGGGCCGCCGCGATCGCCTTCGCCGAGCGGGGCGACCGGGTCGCGGTACACCACCGCGACAACGCCACGCTGGCCGAGAAGCTGGTCGCCGACCTGCCCGGCAGCGGGCACGTGGTGGTAGGGGCGGACCTGGCCGACCCGGACGCGGTGCGCACCATGGTCGACGAGGCCGCGCAGGCGCTGGGCGGGATCGACGTCCTGGTCAACAACGCCGGCATCTTCGCCCCGCACCGCATCACTGAGGTGTCCTACGAGCAGTGGCAGGCCGGCTGGCGCCGTACCGTCGACGTCAACCTGATCGGCGCCGCCAACGTCACGTACTGCGCCGTACAGCACATGAAGTCCGGGGGCGCGATCGTCAATGTGTCCTCCCGCGGCGCGTTCCGTGGCGAGCCGGGCCAGCCGGGGTACGGCGCCACCAAGGCGGGGCTCAACGCGATGGGCCAGTCACTGGCCGTGTCGCTCGGGCCGCTCGGCATCCACGTGGTGACGGTCGCGCCCGGGTTCGTGGACACCGACATGGCCACCGAGAGCCTGCGCACGCGCGGGCCGGAACTGCGGGGGCAGAGCCCGTTCAACCGGATCGCGCAGCCGGAGGAGATCGCCGCGGCCATCGTCTGGTTCGCCTCGCCCGAGGCGCAGTGGGCCAGCGGTACCGTCGTGGACCTCAACGGCGCCTCGTACCTGCGTACCTGACCGCCAGCGGCGGTTACCAGCGGCGGTTACCAGCGGCCCAGCCGCGCCGACAGTACGGCCAGCGCGGCAACTCCGGCCGTCGAGGTACGCAGTATCGAGTCGCCGAGACGCACCGGTACCGCGCCGGCGGCGGTGAACGCGTCCAGTTCCTCCGGCGCGATCCCGCCCTCCGGGCCGACCACGAGCACAATGTCCCCGTGCCCGGGCAGGTCCACGGCCGACAGCGGCACAGTCGCCGCCGAATCCAGGACGAGGGTGGCCCGCTGCGCCAGCCGAGCCGTCGGCAGCGCAGCGGACACCTCCGGGATCCACGGTCGGCGGGCCTGCTTGGCCGCCTCCCGGACGGTGGCCCGCCACCGGGACAGCGGCTTCTCGTCGCGCCAGACCGCGACCGAACGGGCCGCAGGCCAGGGCACGATCTCGTCGACGCCGACCTCGGTCATCGCCTGGACGGCAAGCTCGCCCCGCTCCCCCTTGGCGATGCCCTGCGCCACGACCAGGCGGGGGTCGGGGGGTGCCGCGTACCAACGCTCCATAATGGACAGATCCAGCGCGCCGCGCCGCACGGCCCGGACCACGGCGTGGGCCGTGGCGCCTTGACCGTCACCGAGCAGCAGCGCCTCGCCCACCCGCAGGCGCGCGACATCGGCCGCGTGGTGGCCCTCCGGACCGTCGAGCGTGAACTCCCCGTCCGGCGGCAGCGTCTCCGCCAGGAACAGGCTGAGACTCATCCGCGCTCGCCCCGCCGAGCCGCCGGCTCCCGGCGTGAACTCATGCGCCGACCCGCCGGCTCCCGGCGCCGATCACGCGTGGCCGTTGAACGCGTCGCGCCACCGGGAGAAGAAGCCGCCCTGCTTGCTCAGCTCGGCGACCTCCTCGCCCCGGGTCTTCGCGAAGTCGCGCAGCATGCGCTCCTGCTCCGGGGTGAGCTTCGTCGGCGTACGCACGTCGAGGTGCACGAACAGGTCGCCCCGGCCGGTGCCGCGCAGGTGCGGCACGCCCTTGCCGCGGATGCGCACCGTGGACGCCGGCTGGGTGCCCGGGCGCAGGTCGAGGTTCTCCTCGCCGTCGAGCGTCTTGATGGTCAGCCGGGTGCCCAGCGCGGCGGCCGTCATCGGGACGGTGACCCGGCAGTGCAGGTCGTCGCCCTTGCGGGAGAACACGTCGTGCGGCCGCTCGTGGATCTCGACATACAGGTCTCCGGGCGGGCCACCGCCGGGGCCCACCTCACCCTGACCGGCCAACCGGATGCGCATCTGGTCCTCGACGCCGGCCGGGATCTTCACGGTCAGCGTCCGGCGGCTGCGGACCCGGCCGTCGCCCGCGCAGGTCGGACACGGGTTCGGGATCACCGTGCCGTATCCCCCGCAGGCGCCACACGGGCGCGAGGAGACGACCTGGCCGAGGAACGTGCGCTGCACCGACTGCACCTCGCCGCGCCCACCGCACACGTCGCAGGTGGCCACGTGCGTACCGGCGGCGGTGCCCGCGCCCTGGCAGGTCTGGCAGGTCACCGCGGTGTCCACGGTGATCGGCGCCTCCACCCCGAACGCGGTCTCGTGCAGGTCGAGTGGCAGCGGCAGGATCGCATCCGAACCCGGGCGGGTGCGCGGACGCGGACCGCGGGAGCCGGTGCCACCGCCGAAGAAGGCGTCCATGATGTCCTGGAAGCCGACAAACGGACCGCCCGGGCCACCGCCGGGGCCCGCCCCTCCACCGCCGGGAGCCAGCGGGTCGCCACCGACGTCGACGATCTGCCGCTTCCGGTCGTCGGACAGCACCTCGTACGCGGCGTTGATCTCCTTGAACCGCTCGTGCGCCTCCGGGTCCGGATTGACGTCCGGGTGGTACTGCCTCGCCAGCTTGCGGTACGCCCGCTTGATCTCGTCAGCCGTGGCATCCTTCGCCACACCGAGGATCCCGTAGTAGTCCTTGGCCACCGTTGTCATGCCCTCACTCAGTTCTGCGCCAGGATTTCACCGACGTAGCGCGCCACGGCACTGACCGTAGCAATGGTGCCCGGGTAGTCCATCCGGGTCGGCCCGAGCACCCCCATCCCGCCGACCACCGTGCTGCCAGGTCCGTAGCCGGTGCTGATCACCGACGTGGCCCTCAAATGCTCGATCTCGTTCTCGTCGCCGATGAGAACCCTGGTCGTGGCCGTGTCCGGCTCGGCCGACCCGATCAGCTTGAGCAGCACGACCTCCTCCTCAAGGGCCTCAAGGATCGGCCGGAGCGATCCCTGGAAATCCAGGATGCCACCACGTGTCAGGTTTGCCGTCCCGGCCAGCGCGATCCGCTCCTCGGTGCGCTCCACCAGCGTCTCCAGCAACACGCTGGCAAGCGCCCCCATGGCCGGTCGCAGACCGGGCTCGGACTCGTCGACGAGGTCCTGGACCAGCGGAGGCGTGTCGACCAACCGCTGGCCGCCGAGCTTCTCGTTGGCCGCGGTGCGCAGCCGCAGCACGTCGGTCTCGGGGGTCGGCGCGGGCAGCTCGACCAGCCGCTGCTCGACCCGGCCGGTGTCGGCGATCATCACGAGCATGATCCGGGTGGTCGAGACCGGCACCAGTTCCAGGTGCCGCACCGACGAGCGGGACAGGCTCGGGAACTGCACGACGGCGACCTGACGGGTGAGCTGCGCCAGCAACCGGACGGTGCGGTGCACCACGTCGTCGAGGTCGACCGCGCCGATCAGGAACCGCTCGATCGCCCGGCGCTCCGCGGGGCTCAGCGGCTTGATCCGGGACAACTTGTCCACGAACAGCCGGTATCCCCGGTCGGTGGGCACCCGCCCCGCACTGGTGTGCGGCTGCCGGATATACCCCTCGTCCTCCAGAACCGCCATGTCGTTACGGATAGTGGCCGGCGACACACGCAGATGGTGACGCTCGACGAGGGCCTTGCTGCCAACCGGCTCTTGGGTAGAGACATAGTCCTGGACGATGGCCCGCAGCACATCGAGCTTCCGGTCATCCAGACTCATCGCCACCCCTCCCTGGCCCGTCGGCCGTTGCTGGCACTCGGCGTTTGTGAGTGCCAGTCTACGTCCGGTCGGCCTCCGCAGGGGATCGGCGCGTCGTCCGATTCCGGCCCGTACCCCTTCTGGCGCCGACCCTGCCCTACCCCTACCGTGACGCACATGACCCAACCACCCACCCCACCACGGGACGAAACGCCCCCCGGCGGGTCGCCGCCGCCCGGCCCCGGCGCGCCGCCCCAGCCGGGCCACGGCGCACCGCACGGCCAGCCCGGGCACGGCCAGCCTGGGTACGGTGGCCAGCCGGGGTACGGCGGCCAGTCCGGCTACGGCCAGTCGAACTACGGCGGCCAGTCGAACTACGGCGGTCCGCCGGGGTACGGCCCGCCGCCCGGGTACCCGCCCGGTGCCGGCCAGCGGCCACCCGGTCCGCCGCCGCCCGGCTTCCCGTCCCGCGAGGACCGGACCTGGGCCCTGGTCGCCCACTTCGGCGGGGCCGCCGGCACCGTGATCAGCGGTGGCGTGCTCGGCTTCGTGGCGCCGTTGATCGCGCTGCTCGGCCGGGGCAACCAGTCTCCGAGCGTGCGGGCGCACGCCGCCGCGACAGTGAACTTCTTCGTACCGGTCAGCGGAGCCGCCCTCATCCTCGTGCTGGCCCGGATCTGCCTCGGCGTGTCCGGTGGCCTGCTGCCCACCTCGGCGGTCAGCAGCCTGCTCTACCTCGCGCAGATCGCGGTGGTCGTGGCGGGCGCGGTGTTCGGGATCGTCGGCGGCATCCGGGCCAACGATGGCGAGTTGTTCAAGTACCCGGTCAGCTATCCGTTCGTCCGCTGACGCAGCCATCGGGCCGCAAGGCCCGGGCTGCGCCCACCGCCGGCTGCGCCCACCGCCGGCTGCGCCCACCGCCGGCTGCGCCCACCGCCGGCTGCGCCCACCGCCGGCCGCGCCCACCACCGACCACGCCCACCACCGACCACGCCCACCACCGACCACGCCCACCGCCAACCGCGCCCACCGCCAACCGCCCCCACGGCCGGCTGTCCGGGTGTCTTGCGGTGCGTCGCAAGTGTCTAAAACAAGTCATCTGAGCCGTCTGGCGCCCGCTTGATCGGTGCTCTTACCGTGGCGCACATGACCGAACCTCCCAGCTCAACCGGGGACCCCAATCCCGTCGTGGATCCCGGTGCCACGGGTGGCGGCCCCGCCCGGGAAGCTGACCCGCCGACGGGGTTCATCCCGCCACAGCCGCCGCCCGGCTATCCTCGCGACGACGTCCCGCCCGGCAGCCCAGCGTCGGGCGGTCCAACGTCGGGCGGCCCCACACAGGACGGCTACACACAGGGCGGCTACACACAGGGCGGCTACACACCACAGGGCGGTCCAACGTCGGGCGGCCCCACGCCAGGCGGCTACGCCCCGGGCGGGTACCCGCCCGGCGGAGGCTACGGCGCGGGCGGATATCCGCCGCCGGGCTACCTGCCGCCACCCGGACCCCCGCCACTGGGCTACGCCAGCGCCGACGACAAGACCTGGGCGCTGATCGCCCACTTCGGCGGCGCGGCCCTCGTGTTCATCACCGCGTTCTTCGGCTGGGTCGCCCCGCTGATCGCGCTGACCACCAAGGGCAACCAGTCGCCGACCGTGCGCGCACACGCGGTGGCGGCGCTGAACTTCCAGCTGACCTGGACGATCGTCGCCGCGGTCGGCGCCATCACCGTGTGCTTCCTGATCGGCTGGGTCATCCTGCCCGCCGCCTGGCTGATCGGGGTCATCTTCGGCATCATCGGCGGCGTCCGCGCCAACGAAGGCCAGCTGTACCGCTACCCGCTATCGTTCCCACTGGTGAAGTAGCACGAGCGTCGCGCGCCGGCCGGTGAGTCGTGCACGGGCAAACTCACCGGCGGACGCCGCCCACGGCAGTCACGCCATCAGGCAGTCACGCCATCAGGCAGTCACGCCATCAGGCAGTCACGCCATCAGGCAGTCACGCCATGAGGCAGTAACGCCATCAGGCAGTCACGCCATCAGGCAATAACGCCATGAGGCAGTAACGCCATCAGGCAGTAACGCCATCAGGCAGTCACGCCATCAGGCAGTCACGCCATCAGGGCAACAGATCGCGGATGACCGCGTCGGCGAGCAGCCGGCCACGCAGCGTCAGCACCGCGCGTCCCCGGTCGAATCGCTCCGGATCCAGCAGACCGTCGGCGAGCGCCCGGCCCGCCGCCTCCCGGCCCGCATCATCCAATGTGGACAAAGGCAGCCCGTCGACCAGCCGCAGGCGCAACATCACGTCCTCGACCTGCCGCTCCTGCGCGGTCAGCAGCTCCCGCCCGTGCCCCGGCGAGCGCCCCTCGGCCAACCGGCCAGCGTAGGTGCCCGGGTGCTTCACGTTCCACCAACGCACCCCACCGACGTGGCTGTGCGCGCCCGGACCCAGCCCCCACCAGTCCCCGCCGGTCCAGTAGACGAGGTTGTGCCGGCACCGGCCCGCCTCGCTGGCCGCCCAGTTCGACACCTCGTACCAGTCCAACCCCGCACCCGAGAGCGCGTAGTCCGCGGCGAGGTACCGGTCGGCCGCCACGTCGTCGTCCGGGTACGGCAGCTCACCCCGCCGCATCCGGGCCGCCAGCCGCGTCCCGTCCTCGACGATCAGGGCGTACGCGCTGACGTGGTCTACACCGGCATCCAGCGCGGCCGTCAGCGAACCGGAGAAGTCGGCCGAGGTCTCCCCTGGCGTGCCGTAGATGAGGTCGAGGTTGACGTGCTCGAATCCGGCATCGCGCGCCTCCGCGGCGGCCGCCGCCGCCCGGCCGGGCGAGTGCCGGCGGTCGAGCACCCGCAGCACGTGCGCGGCGGTGGACTGCATGCCCAGCGAGATCCTGGTGAACCCGGCGCGGCGCAGCTGTGCCAGGGAGGCCGGCGTCACCGACTCGGGATTGGCCTCGGTGGTCACCTCGGCATCCGCCGCGAGACCCCAGGTGCGGTCGATTCCCTCGAGGATCCGGCCGAGTTCGCCGGGTGGCAGCAGGGTCGGGGTACCGCCGCCGAAGAACACCGTGTCCACCCGCGGTACCGAACCGCCGAGCACCCGGCCGGCCAGCGCCAGCTCGGTCAGTACGGTGTCGGCGTACCCGGCCGGGTCGACCCCCTCGCCGGCGGTGTAGGTGTTGAAGTCGCAGTACCCGCATCGGGACGCGCAGAACGGCACGTGCACGTACACGCCGAAACCGCGGGCCCCGACGTCGGCGACAGCCTCGGCCGGCAGCTCGCCGTCGGCGGGCACCGGCTCTCCATCGGGCAGCGCTCCAGGCATACCTACTAGTGTGCCGTCATGGGTACCGAAACCTCGCCGGTCCGGGTCGAGATCGACCACGGGGTGGCCCGCGTCACGATGGACAGCCCGAGCAACCGCAACGCCCTGTCCGGCGCCATGATCGACGGGCTGATCGACGCGCTGGCGGCGGCGGTCGCCGACCCGGCGGTGCGGGTCGTCGTCCTGACCCACACCGGGCCGGTCTTCTGCTCCGGCGCCGACCTCAAGGAGACCGCGGCCGCTCTCGCGGCGCGCCTGGCCGGCCCGACCTCCACGGACGCCTCGGGGGTGCCGGCCGCCCGGTTGGGCGAACTGCTCGCCGCGATCGCCGAGTGTCCGAAGCCGGTACTCGCCCGGGTCGCCGGCCCGGCCCGCGCGGGCGGGCTCGGCCTGATCGCCGCCGCCGACATCGCCGTGGCCGCCGCCGAGGCCACGTTCGCCTTCTCCGAGGTGCGCATCGGGGTCATACCGGCGGTGATATCGGCGGTCGTACTGCCCCGGCTGACCTCCCGAGCCGCCGCCGAGCTGTACCTGACCGGGGCGACCTTCGACGGTCCCCGCGCGGAGCGGATCGGGTTGATCACCGCCGCCGTCCCGGCCGCCGAACTGGACGAGGCCACCGAGGGCTACGTGGACGCCTTGCGGCGTGGCGCACCGGGCGCCCTGGCCGGCACGAAGAACCTGCTCACTCGCCCCGCCGCCGCTACCCTACGTGACGATCTGGAGGAACTGACCGAGATGTCGGTCTCGTACTTCGGCTCCGCCGAGGCCCTTGAGGGCATCGCGGCGTTTCGGGAAAAGCGGGATGCGGCCTGGATTACC
The DNA here is from genome assembly GCF_016862975.1 of Rugosimonospora africana. GTDB lineage: Bacteria > Actinomycetota > Actinomycetes > Mycobacteriales > Micromonosporaceae > Rugosimonospora > Rugosimonospora africana. The sequence continues at coordinate 57,857 of NZ_BONZ01000087.1, read as the reverse complement.
CGCCCCTGACCGGTGATCATCGATCATACCGATCTGAGCACGCCACCCGGCGTAGCGTTTATGCGGACACTACGCTGACTGCCGACTGGTCTGGTCGTCACGCGGCGTCAGACGCCCCGAGCCAGACCAGTCGTGCGGCCGACCACTGTGGAGGGTTACCGTGCGTATCCGGGTGGTTCTGGCGGTCTTCGCGGCGCTTGCCGTGATCGCCGGAGCCGGCGTCTACATCGCCGTCCGGAGCCTCAGTAACGGGCTCCCCCTGCATCTGGTCACCCAGCAGTGCATCGTCAGCGCCGACGGCAAGGCGACGCTGGAGCCGGACCAGATGGCCAATGCCGCCACGATCGCCGCTGTCGGCATCCGGCGCGGGCTGCCCACCCGGGCGGTGGTGATCGCGCTTTCCGCCGCCCTGCAGGAGTCGAAGCTGGAGAACCTCGCCGGTGGCGACCGGGACTCCATCGGCCTGTTCCAGCAGCGCCCCAGCCAGGACTGGGGCACCCCGCAGGAGATCTCCAACCCCCGGTACGCGGCCGGCGCCTTCTACACCGCGCTGATGAGGGTCAGGAACTGGCAGGGCAGGTCGATCGCGGAGGCCGCCCAGGCGGTCCAGCGCTCTGCCGACGGCTCGGCGTACGCGCAGTGGGAAGCGGAAGCCCAGATCCTCGCGAACGCCCTGTCCGGCGACGTGTCCGGCGCGGTGGCCTGCACGATCACCGCCCCGCCCGCGGCGCGCGGCCCGGCCGCGGCGGGCTCCCTGGCGCAGAGCCTCACGGCAGACTGGGGCGAAATGGACACCGTGACAGATAACAGTCTGCCCGGCCTGAAGCTGACAGTGAACGAGACGCGCAACGGCTGGCAGATCGCGCACTGGCTCGTCGCGCACAGCGTCGACCAGAACATCAAGAGCGTGCGGTACGGCGACCAGGAGTGGACCGCGAAGGCGGGCACCTGGAGCCGAGCCTCGGGCGACCGTACGGTTGCCGCGGGCGATCAGATCATCGCCGCGGTGTACTCGCAGAGTTAATACACGACGCCTTTGAGTAATCATTCTCGACGGCTAGATCCCTTGTGTCCCAACGGAAATCCCCTCGCTCATCGATGGCGGGGACCGGATGCGGACACGCCGCTGCTATAGCAGCGCGTTACCATCGGGAGTCTTCGCCGCCTCCCGGCTGTGTTCCGCGGGGGAGGCAGAATCGTCGAGGGAGGGCAGTAACACCATGGAGGCAGCCAAGCCCGCTGCGTTCGACTACGACGGCCGGACCGGTTACGAGCCGATCAGCGAGGTCGACCGCAAGGAATTCCTGGAGCAGGGCTTCATGCTGCTCCGCAACGTCCTGACCGAGGACCACCGGGCCGCGCTGGAAGAGGCGGTCGACCGCGTCCACGCGGAGGAGATGGCGGCCGGCCGCACCAAGAAGGACGGCACCCTGCACCTGCTCGGCTTCCTGGACCGCGACGAGCTGTTCGGCGAGCTGCTGACCCAGCCGATCGCGTTCCCGTACATGTGGGGCCTGGCCGGGTGGAACATCTACACCCACCACAACCACCTGGACGTGACGCCGCCGGCGGCGGAGCCGGAGAAGCCGTACTGGGGTTGGCACCAGGACGGGTACCGACAGAACTCCGACCCGGAGACCATGGACCCCAACGTCCCCCGGCCGATGTTCTCGCTCAAGGTGGCGTACGTGCTCTCCGACCTGTCGGAGACGGGCCGCGGCGCGACGAAGGTCATCCCCGGCAGCCACCTGTGGAACTCGCTGCCCCGCCCGGCGGACCTGAGTGTCCACAACCCGGACCCCGAGGGCACCGTGGAGATCACCGCCAACCCGGGCGACGCGTTCATCTTCGACCGCCGCCAGTGGCACTCGCGCTCGACGAACCTGTCGAACATCACCCGCAAGATGCTGTTCGTCGGCTACACCTACCGGTGGATCCGGCCGCTGGACGAGCTGCACGTCGACAAGGACAGCGAGTGGTACCGCAACCGCACCCCGGTACAGCGCCAGCTGCTCGGTGAGGGCACGCACACCGCGAACTACTGGGGCATCAACTGGGACGGGTACATCGACGACGAGATCCCGCTGCGCAAGGAGCTCAAGACGCGCGGTCTGCTCGACCGCAACGTCCCCTGGCTGCGCTAGCCAGGCCTGGCACGTGACGAGGCCCGCTCCGGATGTCCGGAGCGGGCCTCGCTCTTAGTTCGCCGACGCGGTCGGGACCGGGCCGGTGTTACCGGTGGCCCAGCCGGCGGTGTCCGCCACCCAGCCTGGTTACCGCCAGTACGCCGAGCGCGGCCAAGCCGACCTGGATGAAGAATTCGATCCAGTCGAACCCGTTGGTGTCGGCGACGCCGGCGCCCCGGGCGATCGCGGTACCGATGAAGGCCGCCACGATACCGACCACAATGGTGAGCCAGATCGGAATGTTCTGCCGGCCCGGAACCACCAGGCGCCCCAGCGCGCCGATGATCAGACCAACCAGGATCGCTGAAATGATGCCTGCGACAGTCACGGGAGCCCTCCTCCTGCTCGCGTCCTTCAGGTGGAACGATGCGAGAAGTACCCGTCGCCGGAAATGCCGAAACCTCAGTACTTGCCGGCCAGCAGCGCGGCCGCGTCGCGCAGCGCACTGTCCATCGTGGAAAACGCCATCGGCGGCGGATCGGCCAGCGGAAGCCAGTCGTGGCCGGTCGCCTCACTCGGATCCGGGCGCAGCTGTCCGTCCACAATGGTCGCCAGCCAGAACATGTCCAGCACCGGCAACGTCTCGTCCTGGAACCGGTAGCCGCCCACGTACATGCCGACGAACCGGTCCAGCCGCACGGTGACGTTCAGCTCCTCGCGGGCCTCCCGTACCGCGGCGTCCGCCGGTAGCTCCCACCCGTCGCAGAAGCCGCCCGGCAGGTCCCACCGGCCGGCGTTGGGCTCCCGCGCCCGCACCAGCGACAGAAACCGATCGCCGTCGAGGATGATGACGGTCGCCGTCGGGCGCGCGTTGAGGAACATCTGGTACCCGCACGCCGGACAGTCGACCGGTGGCGCGGCGGGCAGCGCGGTGCCGCAGCGGTGGCAGTGGTGCGTCATTTCTTGCCGGTACCGCGCTGATCGGCACCACCGTCCGAAGTGGACAGCGCGGCGATGAATGCCTCCTGCGGCACCTCCACCCGGCCGACCATCTTCATCCGCTTCTTGCCTTCCTTCTGCTTCTCCAGCAGCTTGCGCTTACGGGTGATGTCACCGCCGTAGCACTTGGCGAGCACGTCCTTGCGGATGGCACGGATGGTCTCCCGGGCGATGACCCGGTTGCCGATCGCGGCCTGGATGGGCACCTCGAACTGCTGGCGCGGGATCAGCGAGCGCAGCTTGGCGGCGATCGCGACCCCGTAGTTGTACGCCTTGTCCTTGTGCACGATCGCGGAGAACGCGTCGACCGGCTCACCGTGCAACAGGATGTCCACCTTGACCAGGTCGGCCTGCTGCTCCCCGCTGGGCTCGTAGTCCAGCGACGCGTACCCCTTGGTCCGCGACTTGAGCTGGTCGAAGAAGTCGAAGATGATCTCGGCGAGCGGCAGCGTGTAGCGCAGCTCGACCCGGTCGGCGGACAGGTAGTCCATGCCCTGCAGGGTGCCGCGCCGACCCTGGCACAGCTCCATCACCGCGCCCACATAGTCGTTCGGCGTCAGCACGGTGGCGCGCACGATCGGCTCGAACACCTGGGCCACCTTGCCCGACGGGTACTCGCTCGGGTTGGTGACGGTCACCTCGCCGCCGTCCTCCAGGTTGACCCGGTACACCACGTTGGGCGAAGTGGAGATCAGGTCGAGGTCGAACTCGCGCTCCAGCCGCTCCCGGATGATTTCCAGGTGCAGCAGGCCGAGGAAGCCACAGCGGAACCCGAAGCCGAGCGCGGCACTGGTCTCCGGCTCGTAGGACAGCGCGGCGTCGTTGAGCTTGAGCTTGTCGAGCGCGTCACGCAGGTCGGGATAGTCGGAGCCGTCGATCGGGTACAGGCCCGAATAGACCATCGGCTTCGGATCCTTGTACCCGCCGAGCGCTTCGGTGGCCGGGCGGGTATTGATGGTGACCGTGTCGCCGACCCGGGACTGGCGCACGTCCTTCACGCCGGTCATCAGGTACCCGACCTCGCCGACGCCGAGCCCCTGTCCCTTGATCGGCTCGGGTGAGATCACACCGATCTCCAGCAGTTCGTGCACGGCGCCGGTGGACATCATCTTGATCCGGTCGCGCGCCTCGATGCGGCCGTCGATCACCCGGACGTAGGTGACCACGCCTCGGTACACGTCGTAGACCGAGTCGAAGATCATCGCGCGGGCCGGTGCCTGAGCATCGCCGACCGGCGCCGGGATCTGTCGCACGATCTCGTCGAGCAGGTGTGAGACCCCTTCCCCGGTCTTGCCGGATACCCGTAGGCAGTCCTCGGGCTGGCAGCCGATCAGGTGCGCTAGCTCCTCGGCGTACTTGTCCGGCTGCGCGGCGGGCAGGTCGATCTTGTTGAGTACCGGGATGATCGTGAGGTCGTTCTCCAGCGCCAGGTACAGGTTGGCCAGGGTCTGGGCCTCGATCCCCTGGGCCGCGTCGACCAGCAGCACGGCGCCTTCGCAGGCGGCCAGGCTGCGGCTGACCTCATAGGTGAAGTCGACGTGACCGGGCGTGTCGATCATGTTGAGGACGCTGTCCTCGCCGACCCGGCCACCCTCCCGCACCCGCCAGGGCATGCGGACCGCTTGGCTCTTGATCGTGATGCCGCGCTCGCGCTCGATGTCCATCCGGTCGAGGTACTGCGCGCGCATCTGCCGGGCGTCCACCACCTCGGTCAGTTGCAGCATCCGGTCGGCCAGGGTGGACTTCCCGTGGTCAATGTGGGCGATGATGCAGAAGTTGCGGATGCGCTCCGGGGCGGTGGCGCCGGCATTTGGCGTCGGTGGCACAGTCGTCCGTTCTACGTCGGCGGTGTTCGGTCGGACTCTGGTTCGCCCAGCGCGGCGCGCAGTGGTCCCTTCCTATCGTCCCACGCCGGGTGAGCGCGGTGCCGGCACCGGCCGCCGACCCCCGCGACCGGCGTCACCGCAGCTCCGCGACCCTTGGCGACACACGATACGTATCCGATTCGTAACCGTCCGCATCGCCACATTCCCGTCCGGGTGGTGCTGGTCAGGCCATTGTCCGGACATGCACAATTCGCGAAACATAAATCACAAAGATCGTCTACGTACCTGGAGATCGACCGCCGTCTGTGGAATAAACATCGAAGGTCTTCACCCCCGTATCCCCAAGGAGTGCAGATGGCATCACCCCGCAAGCGGCTCGGCCTGCTGGCCGCGCTCACTGTCGTGGCCACCGCCACCGTGAGTGTCCTGTTCAGCACCGGAGCCGTCGCGGCCCCCGCCGGCCTTCAGGGCCAGGACGTTTCCTCCTACCAGGGCAACGTCAACTGGACGGCACAGTGGAACGCGGGCTCGCGGTTCGCCTACATCAAGGCGACCGAAGGCACGTACTACACCAACGCGTACTTCGCCCAGCAGTACAACGGCTCGTACAACGTGGGCATGATCCGCGGCGCCTACCACTTCGCCCGGCCGGACACCACCACTGGCGCGGCGCAGGCGGACTACTTCGTCGCCCACGGCGGCGGCTGGTCCAAGGACGGCAAGACGCTGCCCGGCGCGCTGGACATCGAGTACAACCCGTACGGCGCCGAGTGCTACGGCCTGTCTCAGGCATCCATGCGCAGCTGGATCACCTCGTTCTCCAACGAGTACCACGCGAAGACCACCCGCTGGCCGGCGCTCTACACCACCACGGACTGGTGGAACACCTGCATCGGCAACTACAACGCCTGGGCGGCCAACGACCCGCTGTGGATCGCCCGGTACTCCAGCACGGTCGGCACCCTGCCGCCCGGCTACTCGGTCTACTCCTTCTGGCAGTGGAGCAGCGCCGCCACCCTGGCCGGCGACTCCGACGTCTGGAACGGCACCCTGGACCGGTTGAAGGTCATGGCCTGCAACGGCGCCTGCTGAGGCAAGCCCTGCGGGCGGGCCGGCCGGGTGATCCCCGGCCGGCCCGTTGCGCGTCCGTACCCGTTTTGGCTCAGACCCTGCCCACCTGGTAATCTGGCTCCTCGCGTGTGGCGACTCACCGTCGCCCGCACACCAGCAACCCAACCGAGCTACCAGGACGAGGCTGTCGCGTGGCGAACATCAAGTCCCAGATCAAGCGCAACCGGCAGAACGAGAAGGCCCGGCTGCGGAACAAGGCGGTCAAGTCGTCGCTGAAGACGGCCATCCGCAAGTACAACGAGGCGGTTGAGGCCGGCGACGCCGCCACGGCCGAGACCCTGCTGCGTGACGCGTCCCGCCGGCTGGACAAGGCCGCGAGCAAGGGCGTCATCCACAAGAACCAGGCGGCCAACCGCAAGTCGGCCATCGCCAAGCGCTACTCGGCGCTGGCGGCCTGAGACCCTGCCTCTCGCCTAACGCCGTCCGGTAAGCCCGGACGGCGTTTTCGCGTGCCCAAGTCCGGTTTCGCCGCCTCACACTGGCCGCTCGAAGCGCCGCTGGTTGGGCCAGGCGGTGCGGCGCGGCAGCGGGCCGGCGCCCGGATCGGAGGCCGAATCCGCGTTCGTCTCGGCGTCGGCGGGACCGTGCCCGTCGGGCGTCCCCGCGCCGGCGGGATCACCCGGTCGTGCCCCGTTGGTCGTTCGCGGGCCGGCGGGATCACCCGGTCGTGCCCCGTTGGTCGGCTGACTCGTGCCCGGAGAGGCCGGGTTGGGGTCCGGATGCCCGGATGTCCCGGCATCTGGCGAGGGGGCCCTGCCCGGGGCGGAACTGCCCGGGGCGGAACTGCCCGGCGCGGGTGCCGTACCCACGGCCCGCCCGACCGCCCGGCCCGTCGTCAGCCGGTTTGTCTGCGGCGGAGCGGAACCGGTCGGCCCGACCGCGGCGCTGCCCCGCGCCACCGCCGGAATCCGCCTCGGCAGCACCGCCTTGCCGCGCTGGGTGAACGACAGCCCGGCGACCACGTCGTTGATCTTAACCATGGTCGCCACCGAGACCGGCAGGATGATCACGACCCACCAGGTCACCAGCTCGGCGAGGGCAAGAAGGACGGCGAGCAGGATCATGCCCTCGAAGAAGAAGAAGCACAGCAGCCCGCCCGGATGCATGTAGTGCAACCGCAACGCCCGTGCGTAGAGCGGTCTTTTGGGACTGGCGACGCTGCTCACCGCGCACGCTCCCGGCTCGCCGCGAGCCGGCGACCGGGCCGGGCCGTTGCGCGGCGCCGCACGCGCCGAGCCGGAGTGGTCGCAGGAATGACCGGCAGGACCGGACTTGAGCCCGCGCCGTCTCCGCAGTCGCCCGCGGTCGTCACCGGGTGCCCTCCGCCTTACGGGCGGCGCTCATCGCGAAAATCGCCGCCTCCAGCGCGTATCCCCGGTCGTCCGAGCCGCCCTTGACCGCCGCGTTGCAGTCGGCCGCGGCACGCATGGCGTCGACCAGGCCCTCGGGCGTCCACCCGCGCCCCTGGCGCTGGGCGCGCTCGATCTTCCAGGCCGGCATGCCGAGAGCCGAGGCCAGCTGGTACGGGTTGCCCCGGCCTGCCGCCGCGACCCGGGCCACGGTACGCACGCCGTCGGCCAGCGCGTCCGCGATCGGCACCGGGTCCACGCCCACCTGTAGCGCCCAGCGCAGCGCCTCCAGCGCCGCCGGGACGTCGCCCACCATGGCGGCGTCGGCCACCGTGAACCCGCTGACCTCCGCCCGGCCACGGTAGTAGCGGTTGACCGTCTCGGCGGTGACCCGTCCGTCGGTGTCCGCCATCAGCTGCGAGCACGCGGCGGCCAGTTCACGCAGGTCGTTGCCGACTGCGGAGAGCAGTGCCTCGGCGGCGTCCTCCGTGGACTTGCCGCCGAGGCGGCGAATCTCGTCCCGGACGAACTCGGCCCGATCCTTCGGCCGGGTCAGCTTCGCCGCGCGCAGGACCTTGGCCCCCGCCGCCTGCAACCCCTCGGCGAACGCCTTGCCCTTGGCGCCGCCGGCGTGCGTGACGACCAGGCTCACCTCGGGGTCGGGTTCCTGGGCGTAGCGCAGCAGGGCGGCTACGAGATCTTTCTTCGCGTCCTGGCCGTTGCGGACCACCAGGACCCGCCGGCCGCCGAACAGCGACGGGCTGAGCACTTCGTCCAGCTCGCTGGGCAGCAGCGAGTTGGCTTCCAGCTCGCGCACGTCGGTGTCGGGGTCGCTGGCCCGGGCCAGCGCGGTCACGTCGGCCACCGCACGTGCGACGAGCAACTCTTCGTCACCGCTGACGAGGCAGAGCACGGGAGGCGCCGTTGTCACCCAGATATCGTCCCACGTCGACCGCCGCTTCTGGAGGGGGACGACCAGCCCGATACCCCACTCACACCCCCGGTACGCTGGCCCGACGCCAGTCACCCGGGGCACGACGCCCCACTACTTTCCTGACGCCGGGACCGCAACGGTGCGGCGAGGCCCCATGTCGCACCCCGTCCCCGCGACTCCCGGCCGGTGTCGCGACTCACACCCGCCCTTTGACGGCCGGCGCCGGCCTCACTGCCGGCCCCGTGTAGCGACCAGTTCCCGGCACCCGCCCGGCGATCGCGTCAGGGCGGCCGGCGCCCTGGGGCCACCCCGTGCCGGACGGTCGCGAGCCTTCCCCGGTCCAGCACCGCCGCCACGTCACCGTCCAGGTCGGTACGCAGTACCCGGGCTCCCTCACGCTGCAGGCGCCCGAGCATCGGCAGGTTCGGGTGCCCGTACGGGTTGCCCACCCCGACGGATACCAGCGCGACCGCCGGGTGCACCGCTTCCAGCAGGGCCGGGTCCTGGTACGCCGAACCGTGATGGGCCACCTTGAGCACCTGGGCGCGCAGGGCGCCCGGACCGTCCGCAGCCAGTACCGCCGCCTGCTCCTGCACCTCGGCGTCGCCCGGCAGGAGCATCCGGATCCCGTGCACGTGAGCCATCACGATCAGCGAGTTGTTGTTCGGATCCGAGTCGGTGCCGGTGACCCGTCCGACCGGTCCCAGTACCGTCAACGCCAACGGGCCTTCTACCCATTGCCAGCCCAGCTCCGGCACCACCACCGGGGTGCCCCGCCGAGCCGCCTCCCCCAGCACCTCCTGACGCCCGGCCGCCGGCTCCGGGAACCATCCGATGGCTACCTCGTCCACCCGCCGACCCCGGAACACGCCGTCCACCCCACCCACGTGGTCCGCGTGGAAATGGCTGACGATGAACAGGGACACCTCTCGGACGCCCAGCTCGCGCAGGCACCGGTCGGTGGCCGTGGGCTCCGGCCCGGCGTCGACCACGACCGCCCTCGCCCCGCCGAGTGGCAACACGACCGAATCGCCCTGGCCCACGTCGCACGCCACCATCAACGCCCCCACCGGCGGCCAGCCCCCGGCCACCACCGCCACCGGAACCGCGCCCAGCGCGGCGGCGACCGCGCACGCCCCGACGACCACCCGTACCGCGGGCCGGCGCGCGGCCAGCAGCCCGACCAGCAGGATGAGTGCGAGCAGCAGCCCACCGGACGCGCCGCCCGGCCAACCGACCACCGCGGACGGCGTGGCCGCGCCGAACCGGGCGACGGACACCAGCCACCGTGCCGGCCATGAGGCCAACCAGGCGAGGAACTCGGCGGCGGCCGGCCACACGGTGGACACCGAGGCCGCCACCACACCCAGCACGGTGGCCGGTGCCACGGCCGGCTCGGCGAGCAGGTTCGCCGGTACGGCGACGAGACTGACCGTCCCCGAGATCGCGGCGATCACCGGCGCGCAGGCGACCTCGGCGGCGGCCGGGATGGCCAGCGCCTCGGCCAGGCCGGCCGGCACCCGGTGCCGGCGTAGCGCGTCCCGCCAGCGTGGAGCGAGGAGCAGCAACCCTCCGGTCGCGAACACGGACAACGCGAAGCCGGGATCCGCCGCCAGTGCCGGGGACGCCACGACGAGCACCATCACGGTGGCCGCGAGCCCGGGGACGGCGGCCCGGGGACGGCCAGACACCAGCGCGAGCAGGCCGAGGCCGCCCATCGCCGCCGCTCTCAGCACACTGGGCGACGGTCGCGCCAGGATCACGAAGCCGACCAGCGCGACCGTGCACAACGCGGCGGCAAGCCACGGACCTGCCCGGCACCAGCGGGCCAGCAGCAGCACCGCGCCCAACAGGATCGCCACGTTGGCTCCGGACACAGCGACCAGATGCGTCATGCCGGTCGCGCGGAAGTCGTCGGCGACAGCCGGGTCCAATCGTCCGGTGTCGCCGTCGACCAGACCCGGCAGTAGTCCGCCGGGTCCGGGAGGCAGCGGAGCGCATGCCCGGCGCAGGCCGGTGCGCAACGCTCCGGCGGCGCGCTGCGCCCACGGCGCCGTGCCGATCCGGTCCGGTGCCGTGGACACCGACAGTACGGCGGCGGTCAGATCCCCGCCGTCGGGCGGGGACAGCCGGCCGGAGGCGCGGACCGATGTGCCGGGCAGCAGCGCCCGCCATGCCGGATCGTCGGCGAACACCAGCATCCCGGCATCCAACCGGAGGTGCCGTCCGTCGCGAGTCTCGATAGTCGTGACCGATGCCGGCACCAGATAGGTCTGCGGCCCGTTCGCGATTCCGCCGACCGGTCGCGGGTCGTCCACAATGGTCAGTCCTACCTGGACAGTGGCGCGCTGCCGGGCCAGACCGGCGAGTGGCGCAGCGTCCCGCACCGCCAACCTCGCGGCGGTCGCGGCGGCGCCGCACACCACACCGAGCAGCACGGCGGCGACCAACCAGCGTGGGGACCCGAGTCGCCGGACGCTCCCGAGACCCGCGGCCAGCAGCGCGGCCGCGGCGGCGAGCAGAGCCGCCGGCAGGGCGGCCAGATACAGGCAGCCAAGCGCGGAAAGCCACGTGCCGGCAGCGACGCCGACCAGCCGCAGGTCCGGCAGCGGCGACGAGTGCTTCCGCACCGGAGCGCCGCTCACACCGTCACCAGGTCCTTGACCGAAGCGAACTTCGCGTCGCCGATGCCGGAGACCTGCCGCAGTTCGTCCACACTCCGGAAGCCGTTGTGTTGGGTGCGGTAGTCGATGATGCGCTGAGCCAGGGCCGGGCCGATCCCGGGAAGTGTCTCCAGCTCGGTCAGCGACGCGGAGTTCAGGTCGACCTTGCCGCCACCGGTCGGATCGCCGGCCGCGGCAACGCCCGGCGGCGGGGTCTCCCCAATGACGATCAATTCACCGTCGGTGAGCTTGCGCGCGGAGTTGACGTAAGACAGGTCCACGCCGGGCAACGCCCCACCGGCGGCGGCGATCGCGTCGGCGACCCGGGAGCCACTCGGCAGCCGCACGAGGCCGGGATGGGTCACCTTGCCCTGCACCGCCACCACGATCGTGCTGGGCGGGGCGGAGGGTGTGGCGGCCAGCGGCGCGGAGTAGGTCGACGCCGGCCCCACCGGCTCGCTGTGCGGCTGTGCCCGCCAGGCGAGGAAGGCGGCGATCGCGACGACCAGAATCGTGACCGCGATCAGCGCCCGCACCCCGCGCCGCCCGGGATCGAACGCACCGAGTGCGCGGCGTCCCGATGCCGCCAGGCCGCCTGCGCCGCCACCGCCCGCGTCATCGTCGCCAGCGGCCCACGAGGGCCACCGGTCGGCGGACGCGGACGGCTCGGATCCGGCCGCCGGCCACTCCCGCCCGAACCCGGCCCCGGGCTCCGAACCGCCGGACCCGATCGAATCGGACCCAGGCCACTCCGGCTCGGACTCGGGCCGGCTCCAACCAGGACCGGACCGCATCGGCTCACCCCCCGAACCCACCGAAGACCCCGGCCAGACCACCTCAGACTCCAACCGTTCCGGCTCCGACTCCGACTCCGGCCGACTCGAACCAGCACCGGATCGCATCGGCTCACCCCCCGAACCCACCGAAGACCCCGGCCACGTCACCTCAGACTCCGACCGGTCGGGAGGCTCAGACCGCTTCAAAGACTCTGGCCGCTCCGACTGCGAGCCGGACCGGGCAGGCGAGGAGAGGGGCCGCTCCGATCCCGGATCGGTCCGCCTTGGACCGGAAGTCGACCCGGAATCGTCGCCGGCCCCACCCTCCTGCGCGCGACCCGGCGGCACCGCCGGGCGGATCCGGTGCCCACCCGATGCCGCCGTCGGCTGCGTGTCGAACCGGCGCCACGCGTCGACCCCGCCCGGATCCCGGGGTGCCGCCGACGGCCACACCGCGTCGAAGCGCCGCCGGGTCTCGTCGTCGTCCCGTTTGCTGTCCCGCCTACGCACGGACGGAACGCTAGGCCGGCCGCGACGGCCGCCGCCGCGCTCAGATCAGGAACTGTGGACGGCGAGGGTGGTTGTGGACGCCGTACCGATCAGGCAGTCGATCTGTTATGTACGACGACCGATACCAGGCCGGGGCCGGCATGCGCACCGACCGCCGCGCCGATTTCGGTTTGGTAACACGCCTTCATGCGCACGCCCAACCGATCCGTCAACGCCGCGGTCAACTCCGTCGCCCGGCCAGGCGCCGCCAGGTGATGCACCGCGATGTCCACATCGGACTCTCCGGCCGCCTCCACCGCGAGGTCGACCAGCCGGCCCATCGCCCGGGTCGCGGTACGCACCTTGTCCCGTACCACGATTTCGCCATCGGCCATGTGCAGGATCGGCTTGACGGACAGCGCCGTGCCCAACAGGGCCGAGGCGGCACCGATGCGACCGCCGCGCCGCAGGTACTCCAGTGTGTCCACATAGAACAGAGTGGTGGTCCGGGCGACCGCGGCCAGCGCCGCGGCCCGCGCCGCGGCCAGGTCCTCACCACGCGCGTGCAGCGCGGGGAAGCCCAGCCCCATCCCGGTACTGAGGGAGTCCACCACCTCGACGAGACCGGGATGGTCAGCGGCGGCAAGTACGGCGGCGTCGTAGGTGCCGGACAGCTTCGCCGACAGGTGCACCGAGACGATCCCGGTGGCGCCGGCGGCCAGCAGCTTGCCGTAGACCGTGGACAGCTCTGCCGGCGAGGGACGGGACGTGGTGACCGCTAGCCGCCGGGCTCCGAGCGCCCGTGCCACGTCGTCCGGCGACACGTCCAGACCCTCGCGCCCCTCGACGCCGTCGATTGCCACGCCCAGCGGCACGACGGTCAGCCCGCCGGCCGCGATCAGCTCCGCCGGCAGGTAGGCGGTGGAGTCGGTCACCACGGCAATGGACATGACCGGCACGGTATCCGATCTCCGCCCGCACGCCAGCGCTACGGTCGGGTCCGCCTCAGATTCGGTGCGCCTCGGTGATCTGGAACGGGCGGCCCTGCATGCAGTAACTCATCACGCCGGTGACCACGTGGCCGGTGACCGACACCTGGGCGCCCGCATAGACGACCGTCGGATCCCCACCCAGCAGCTGGTAGACGCCGGTGGCGTCGTTCAGGATCAGGCAGCCCCGCTCTACCCCGGCCTCGACCTGCCCGGTCAGGGTCTGCTCGCCGGACGGTGCCGGCTTGCTCGGGGGCAGGATCACCCCCGTTGGTATCGGCGAGGCGGTCGGCGTCTCCACCGGGGACGGCAGCGGCATCGGCTGGTCCGAAGGCTGCTGGCTGGGCTGGGGAGAAGCGGACACGGTGCCTCCTCCGCTCGGGACAATCTGAGGAGTGCCAGCCGAACAGCCGGCAAGGACACCGGCTGCGACCAGACCGGCGGCGCACATGACGGAAAGTCGACGCGTACCCATGTCCATCGGACGCTACCCCGTCCCGGCCGGTTCCGGGCGCTCAAATCTTCCGAGGCAACTTCGGCAGGGGTGCGAGCCGGCTGCCTCACACCGACCCGTCAGCTCCCGTTAGGCGGCGTTGTAGGCGCGCAACTGCCAGCCCACCGACGGGTACGCGCGCAGGTCCACCCAGTGGCAGTTGCTCAGCGCACCGATGCCCGGCAGGACCGTGCTCGGCCAGCCGAGCAGCGCCACCGTGCCGTACTTGGCCGTGCCGCCATGGCTGACCGCCACCACGGTGCCGCCCGGCGCCAGCTCAGCCGCCTCCCGGAACGCACCCGATGCCCGTTTGCCCAGGTCATCGGCTTCCTCGACGCCACAGCCGTCGATCGTCTGGCCGGCCCGCCACCGGGCGTACTCGACCGGGTGCTTCTCGGCGGCCTCGGCATTGGTCAACCCCTGCCAGTCGCCGAAGGACCGCTCCCGCAGCCGCGGGTCGTAGCTGACCTCGAGTCCGGTCAGCGCGGCCAGGGCGGCGGCGGTGTCGGAGGCCCGGCGCAGGTCACTGCTGACGATCGCGTCCGGCCGCAGTTCGGCGAGCCGGGCGGCGACCGCCCCGGCCTGGGCGAGGCCGGTCGGGTCGAGGTCGATGTCCAGCTGCCCCTGGATGCGGTTCGCGACGTTCCAGGTGGTCTGGCCGTGTCGCCAGACGATCAACCGGGTGGCGCTCACGACGCGTCGAGCGACCCATCAAGATCAGCGGGTACCAGATCGCGATCGACGAACGGAATCGTCGGGCAGTCCTTCCACAGCCGATCGAGCGCGTAGAACTCGCGCTCCTCGCTGTGCTGGACGTGTACCACGAGATCGACGTAGTCCAGCAGCACCCAGCGGCCGGCGCGCTCGCCTTCGCGGCGCATGGGCTTTGCCTTTTCCGGTAGCTGGAGCAGTGCCTCTTCGATCGCGTCCACGATGGCCTGCACCTGGCGTTCGTTGGGCGCGGAGGCGACCAGGAACGCGTCCGTGATCACCAGTTGGTCGGCTACGTCGATGATGACGATGTCGTTGGCCTTCTTGTCGGCGGCCGCCTGGGCGGCGGCCAGCGCAAGTTCGATGGCGCGCTCGGTCGCGGGCACCTGACTCCCCTCGGTCTGCCTGTTCCGACCAGTCTGGCTCGACGCGTCTGATGCCGCGCCGCGACCCAGACCAGTCGCCAGCTACCAGCGTCTCACAACCGGCGAGGTAGCCGTCGTCCAGCCACGACCGAGTGGTGCGAACGGCGATGAGAGGTACTACAGGTACAAGTGGCGCTTTGCGATGTATTGCACCACACCGTCGGGTACCAGGTACCAGACCGGTTGCCCGGCCGCGACCCGCTCCCGGCAGTCGGTCGACGAAATGGCCATCGCCGGCACCTGGATCAGGCTGATCTCGTGATCCGGCAGGTGATCATCTGACAGGTCGAACCCGGGCCGGGTCACGCCCACGAAGTGCGCCAGCGCGAACATCTCGTCCACCTCCTTCCACGACAAGATCTTGTCGAGCGCGTCGGCGCCGGTGATGAAGAACAGGTCGGCGGCCGAACCGTACAGCTCGCGCAGGTCGCGCAGGGTGTCGATGGTGTATGTCGGGCCGCCCCGGTCGATGTCGACCCGGCTGACCGTGAACCGCGGGTTGGAGGCGGTGGCGATCACCGTCATCAGGTACCGGTCCTCGGCCGGGCTGACCTTGTCGTCGGCCTTCTGCCAGGGCTGGCCGGTCGGTACGAACACGACCTCGTCGAGATCGAACCGGACGGCCACCTCGCTCGCCGCGACCAGGTGACCGTGGTGGATCGGATCGAACGTGCCGCCCATGATCCCGATCCGTCGTGAACGTGCCTCCATCACCCCGATGGTACCCGCATGATCGACTCTCGGCCCGCTGCCCGCAGGCCCCGGTCGCCTGGCCGGCGAACAGCCGGAGCCGGTCTGTGGCGGGGCGAGCAGAAGCCGGCGAACAGCCGGAGCCGGTCCGCGGCGGACGCGAGCACGGGCCGGAAGCACCGCGCCGGTCTGTGAACCGCCCGTGAACCGACCATGAACCAGAATGTCGCCGTGGCCTGCGGTTACCGGTAAAGTTGTCCGCGGAGCCGTCCCCGATCGGGTGGCTCCGCGGCATTTCACCCACTCCCCCAACTGAATACCGCTCCGACGTTCTCCGGGCCAACCGAATCGGAGCGGCCGCCCCCTCATTGCAGCTCGCGACCATCCGCCGCGGGCCAACCCGGACAGGAGCCAGCCGCGCCATGAGCGTGACGACCGATATTCCGCCACCCCAACCCGTCGAGACTCCCGACGCACCCTCGCCCCGCAACGCGTTCGACCGATTCTTCGAGATCACCCAGCGGGGCTCGTCCGTCCGCCGCGAGATCATCGCCGGCCTGACGACATTCGCCACGATGGCCTACATCGTGGTCCTCAACCCACTGATCATCGGTACCGCACCGGACAAGGGCGGCCACTTCCTGGGCATCACCCCGGTCGCCGGGGTCACTGCCCTGGTCGCCGCGGTCATGACGATCCTGATGGGCGTGATCGGCAAGGTGCCGTTCGGGGTCGCCACTGGGCTCGGCCTCAACGCGTTCGTCGCGTTCAGTGTCGCTTCCAAGATGAGCTGGCCGGAAGCCATGGGCCTGGTCGTCATCGAGGGTCTGCTGATCGCCGTACTGGTGGTCACCGGCTTCCGCCAGGCGGTCTTCCTGGCCATCCCGGCCGAACTCAAGGCCGCCATCGCCGCCGGCATCGGCCTGTTCATCGCGCTGATCGGGTTCGTCGACGGCGGATTCGTCCGCCGGATCCCGGACGCCGCCAACACCACGGTTCCGGTGCAGCTCGGCTCGGACGGCACGCTGCACGGCTGGACCAGCCTGGTGTTCATCATCGGGCTGCTGCTGACCGGCGTCCTGGTGGCTCGCCGGATCCGCGGCGGCATGCTGCTGGGCATCATCGGCACGACGGTGATCGCGGCCATCGTCAACGCGGCCACCCACCCCGGCCCGTCGGTCGTGAACGGCAAGCCGAACCCGACCGGTTGGCAGCTGAGCGTGCCGACCCTGCCGCATCCGCTGTTCCAGGCACCCGACCTGCACCTGGTGGGTCACGTGTCGTTCGGCGCCTTCGCGAGTGTCGGCGTCGTGACCGCGATCCTGCTGGTGTTCACGCTCGTGCTGTCGGACTTCTTCGACGTGATGGGCACCACGGTCGGCCTGGCCAGGCAGGCCGGGCTGGCCACCCCGAAGGGCGACATCCCCCGGCTGGGTCGGGTGCTGTTCGTCGACGGCATCGCCGCGGCGGCCGGCGGCGGGGCGAGCGCGTCCTCGGCGACCACGTACGTGGAGTCGTCCTCGGGCATCGCCGATGGCGGCCGGACCGGACTCACCAGCGTGGTCACCGGGGTGCTGTTCCTGGCCGCGATGCTGCTGACGCCGCTGGTGCAGCTGGTACCGAGCGAGGCCGCCGGCCCGGCGCTGGTCGTCGTCGGCGCGCTGATGATCCGTCAGGTCCGCGATATCGACTTCACCGACATCGGTGTGGCGGTCCCGGCGTTCCTGACCATGGTGCTCATGCCGTTCACGTACTCGATCACCGACGGCATCGGCGCCGGGTTCGTCAGCTGGGTGGCCATCCGGGTCGCCCAGGGCAAGGGACGCCAGATCCACCCGCTGATGTGGGGCGTGTCGATCGTGTTCGTGATCTACTTCGCCATCAACGTGGTGAAGTCCCTCACCGGCGTGAGCTGACCCGGCATCACTTGGCTGGCCCATCCGCGGGTGGGCCAGCCAAGAGCCGGGGCTACTCCACCCCGGGCAGCGGCGCGGGACCCGCGTCCCAGCGGATGACCCGGCGGGCCTTGCCGACCTCGGTACGCGGCAACGTGCCCGGCTCCACGACCCGGACCTCGCAGCCGAGCCCCAACCGGCGGGCCAGCGCCCCGTGCAGCCGGGCACCGACCTCGAGCCCGTCCACCCCGGGCGCCGAGGGTTCGCAGCAGACCACCAGGCGGGGCAGCGTCGCGCGGGCGTCGACCACGATCGCGTACTGCGGCCCGACCCCGGCGTCGGCGAGCACCACCGCCTCCACCTCGCTGGGGTACACGTTGACCCCGCGGATCACCAGCATGTCGTCGCTGCGGCCGACCACCTTGCTCATCTTCACCGTGGTGCGGCCGTCCGGCGACGGCTTGCGCGACAGCCGCGCCAGGTCGCCGGTGCGGTAGCGCAGCAGCGGGAACGCCTCCTTGGTGAACGTGGTGAACGTCAGCTCGCCCAACTCCCCCTCGGGTACCGGCAGGCCGGTCGCCGGGTCGAGCGCCTCGACGAAGAAGTGATCCTCCTGTACGTGCAGCCAACCGCCCGAGTCCAGGCTCTCGCAGGCCACCCCGGGCCCGATCACCTCGGACAGCCCGTAGATGTCCAGCGCCCGGATGCCCAGCAGCAGCTCGATCTGCTCGCGCATGGCCTCGGTCCACGGCTCCGCCCCGTGGACGCCGACCCGGATGCCCAGGGTGGTCGGGTCGATGTCCTCGGCGCGGGCCGCCTCGGCGAGGTAGATCGCGTACGACGGGGTGCAGGTCAACACGTCCGGGCGCAGATCCTGGATCAGCCGCAGCTGCCGGGCGGTGTTGCCGCTGGACATCGGGATCACCGTGGCACCCAGCGCACGGGCTCCGTGGTCGACGCCGAGACCGCCGGTGAACAGGCCGTACCCGTAGGCGTTGTGCACGATCGAGGCGCGGGTGGCGCCAGCGCCGGCCAGCCCGCGCGCCATCACGTGCGCCCACAGGTCCAGGTCGTGTGCCGTGTAAGGGACGAGGGTGGGCCGCCCGCTGGTACCCGACGAGCCGTGCACGGTCACGCAGTCCTCCAGCGGTACCGCGAGCATCCCGAACGGGTACGCGTCCCACAGGTCCGGCTTGCTCACCGTCGGCAGCCCGGGCAGGTCGTCGAGGGTCAGCTCGCCGCCGCGCTCGACACCCGCCTCGCGCAGCAGTCCCGCCTGCCGCCCACCGTCGGCCAGCAGCCGGTCGACCAGCGCACGCAGCCGCCGGGTCTGTAGCGCGCCGCGCTCGTCCACCGACATCGTCTCGGCCGGATCGAAAATCACGATGCACCTCCTCCAGTCACGATCCGCGCTGCCCGGCCCTGGCGCACGGGTTACCGCCCCCGGGACGCGAGCGAGCGGGCCAGTTCGTCGGTGGCGTCGACGACCGCCCGCCGCAACATCGGGGTCAGGTCGTCGCGGGTGAGCAGACGTCGCATCGTGTCCAGTGTCTCTGGTGCCACCGCGTAGCGGGGGTACGCCAAATCGGCGAGCCTGCTGACCACCTGGGGGTGACGCCGGGTCGCCATTTCGGGCATCTGCCCGGCGTACCGGCCGATGTAGGTCTGCGTCAGCGCCTCCTGGCCGGGTTGCCAGAAGCCGTCCGCGCTGGCGAAGAGCAGCCGCTGGGACAGCGTTTCGTCCGCCACGACCGTCTGCCAGGCGGCCGCCTTCGCGTCCGGGTCGGGGCGGGCCGCCCGGCAGCGGGCCGCCTGTTCGGCACCGGTGCCGCTGTGATCCCGCTCGTACTCCGCGTCGATGTCCGCGGCGTCCAGCTCGCCGAGTGCGGCCAGCCGGTACGCGATCTGCCAGCGCAGTTCGGGATCGACCGGTACCCCGAAATCGGTTCGCTCCACGGCGAGCCAGCCGCGCAGCGTGGCGACCACGGCGGAGTCCCCCGGCGGGGCGAAGCGGGCCGCACCCTGGGCGAACGCCAACCGGCGCTCGGGATCGCGGGTCAGCATCGACCGGCAGACCTCGTAGATGCCCGCCAGCGCGTCGACCCGCCCGGACGCCGGCAGGTACTGGGTGGCCGCGTGCCACGCATT
Organism: Rugosimonospora africana; assembly: GCF_016862975.1. Lineage (GTDB taxonomy): Bacteria > Actinomycetota > Actinomycetes > Mycobacteriales > Micromonosporaceae > Rugosimonospora > Rugosimonospora africana. Next base: position 38,213 of record NZ_BONZ01000087.1, on the reverse strand, counting down.
GTCGAGCACGTGCTCCACCACCGTCACCCGCGTCTCGGCGGGCAGTCCGGCGGCAACCAGCCGCAGGTAGAACCCGGCGGGCAGGACCGCGTCGCGCACCGCACCCCAGACCGCCTGCCACAACAACGCCCGGGTCAGCGAGTCGGTGATCCTGGGCAGCAGGTCGATCACCGCCGGCCAGTCGGTGAGCCGGATCTTGGCGTAGCTCAGGTCGCCGTCGTTGAGCAGGACCAGGTCCGCGGGCGCCAGCTCGATGGCGGTACCGGGACCGTCGATGTCCACCTCGATCCGGTCCAGCCGCGCCCCCGACCGGTCGTAGCGGCCGACGCCGATGCGGTGCGGCCGGCTGGGCGTGCCGTCCTGGACGATCACGCCGCCGTCCAGGCTCAGCGTGTTGACCCCGGACGTGGTCAGCCACAGCCGCGCCCAGGCGCTCAGGTCGCGACCGCTGGCCCGGCCCAGCGCGGCGAGCAGGTCGGCCAGCGTGGCATTGCCGTGCCGGTGCCGCGCGAAGTAGTCGCGCAGGCCGGCCAGGAACGCCTCGTCGCCCAGCCAGGCGACCAGTTGGCGCAGCACCGAGGCGCCCTTGGCGTAGCAGATCCCGTCGAACAGCAGCAGCGTCGACGCGGTGTCCGGCACCTCGCCGACCACCGGGTGGGTGGACGGTCGCTGATCGGCGGCGTACCCCCACGCCTTGCGCCCGGTGGCGAAGCTGGTCCAGGCGTCGGTGTACGGGGTCGCCTCGGCGATCACCCGGCTGCCCATGTACTCGGCGAACGACTCGTTCAGCCACACGTCGTCCCACCAGCGCAGGGTGACCAGGTCGCCGAACCACATGTGCGCCATCTCGTGCGCGATCACGGCGGCCCGCCGCTCGTGCTGCGCCTCGGTGGCCGCCGACCGGAAGACGTACTCGTCGCGGAACGTCACGATGCCCGGGTTCTCCATCGCGCCCATGGTGAACTCGGGCGCGAAGACCTGGTCGTACTTGCCGAACGGGTACCGCACGGCGAACATCTCGTGGTACCGGTCCAGGCAGGCCCGGGTGATCTCGAAGATCTCCGGCGCGTCCCGGTCCAGGTGTTCGGCGAGGCTGCGCCGCGCGTACAGGCTCATCGGTACGCCGTCGTGCTCGGAGTGCACGCCGTGGTAGGGGCCCGCGGCCAGCCCGACGAAGTAGGTGGCCAGCGGGGCGGTCTCGGTGAACTCCCACCGGCCCGGCGCGGTCTGCCGCCCGGCGCCGTTGGCCACCACCGTCCACTGTGGATCGGCGGTGACCGTGAGGGTCAGCGGTGCCTTGAGATCGGGCTGGTCGAAGCAGGCGAACACGGCCGGCGCGTTGTCGACGAACATCCCGGCGTACAGGTACGCCTGGCCGTCGGCCGGGTCGACGAACCGGTGCAGCCCGGTACCGGACCGCGTGTAGGCCATGGTCGCCTCGATCACCAGGACGTTCTCGGCCGAGGGCTCGCGCAGCGCCAGCCGGTCGCCGTCGAACCCGGCCACATCCAGCGGCACGCCGTTCAGCGTCGCGGCGTGCAGGGTCCGCGGTGTGACGTCGACGAAGGTGACTTCGGGCGACTGCGCCCGGAACCGGATCGTCGTGGTCGAGCCGAACACCTCGTCGCCGCGGGTCAGATCCAGCTCCACATGGTACGAATCGACACGCAGAAGGGCCGCTCGACGGGTCGCCTCGGCGCTGGTCAGGCTCGGCATGCCGACCATACTGCCATCGGTGTTCACCCCCGATGTCCCGGCACCGCACACCGTGCGGGCCGGTCAACCTGCCCGACAAGGCAGGAAAGTCGACACGTTGTCGTGATCTCCCCAGTTGCGTTGGTCGATACGCTGCCGGGGACCGTCCGAAGACTCCCGTGAGAGTAACCATGAAGCCGCTTGGCGCCGCCGATCCCACGGCCATCGCGTCCTACCGGCTTCTCGGCGTGCTGGGCAGCGGTGGGATGGGCCGGGTCTACCTGGCGCAGTCCGCGACCGGCCGGCGGCTTGCCATCAAGGTGATCCGCGCCGACCTGGCCGACAACCCGGTGTTCCGGCGCCGGTTCGCCCATGAGGTCGCCGCCGTCCGGGCGGTCAACCCGCTGTTCACCGCGCCGGTGGTCGACGCCGACCCGGAGGCCGAGGCGCCGTGGCTGGCCACCACGTACATCGACGGTCCGAGCCTGGAGCAGTGGGTGGGCGAGCACGGCCCGCTTTCCCCCGAGGCGGTGCTCACCCTGGCCGCCGGGCTCGCCGAGGCGCTGGCCTCGATCCACCGCGCCGACCTGGTGCACCGCGACCTCAAGCCGGGCAACGTGCTGCTGGATGACGCCGGCCCACACATCATCGACTTCGGCATCGCGCAGAGCCCGGACTCCACCCGGATGACCACGAGCCTGGTGGGTACCCCGTCGTACATGGCGCCCGAACGACTGCGCGGCGCCGAGGCCGCCCCGCCCGCCGACGTGTTCTCGTTGGGTGCCACGCTCGCGTTCGCCGCCACCGGTCGCCGCCTGGCCGACGGCGAGAACATGTACGAGCAGGTACTCCAGATGACCGCCGGCCGCTTCGACCTGTCGACCGTGCCGGCCGAGGTACGGCGGGTGGTCGCCTGGTGCGTCAACCGCAAGGCACGGGACCGGCCCAGCGCGGCCGAGCTGACCCGGGTGCTGTCCACGATGCCGGAGCTGGGCGCGCCCCGGCCCGGCTGGTACCGCTCCACCGGCCCACCCCGTCCGGCCGCGCCGGCGCCGACCACGGTCCGGCTACCCCGCCGCCGGGTGATCGCGCTGGGCGGGGCGCTCGGCGCGGTGGTCCTGGGCGGCGGGACGGCGGCGCTGTTCGCCGCGCTGTCCGGCCGGGCGCCGCACGCCTCCGCCGGTTCCGGGGACGGCACGCGGGCGCCCGGTTCGGTGCTGTGGCAGCTGCGATCCGGCGCCACGCCGCCGTCGGCCCCGCCGGAGGAGGGCAGTTGGGCGGTGACCGCGCGGATCGCCGTCGACCCGACCCGGTGGGCCGTCACATCGTCGTCCTCGAGCGTGGTGGCGGTGGGCCCGGGCAATGACCGGCGGTGGACGGCGGGCATTGCCGGCGGGCCGTTCGACGTGCGGCTATGGGGCGACGGGGTACTGGTCAACGACGCGCAGCGGGTGTGGCTGCTAGACAGCGGTACCGGACGGCCCCGGTTCTCCGCCCTCGACCTCGCCGGCGCGGAGGCGACCGTACGCGGGGTGGACCCGGACCGGGTGCGCATCCGGCAGGTGGCGCTGCTGCCCGACCGCGCGTTCCTGGACCTGAGCGGCACCACGGTCGCGATCGACCGCACCGGCCGGCAACTGTGGCGCGCCGCGGCTCACTCGTCGGGTACCGAGCAGCCGTCGTTCGCTGCCCTGGCCACCACCGGTACCCGGCTGGTCGCGGCCGACCGGTCCGGCTCGACGGTACGGGTCAGCGCGTACGACACCGGTACCGGCGCGACGCCCCGGTGGTCCCTCCCGTACGACCTGCCGGCGATGCCCACCCAACAGCAGCCGCCACCGGGCTACGGGCCCCCGCCGTCCGGCTTCCCGCCCCCGCCACCCGACGGTTCGTTCAACGGCCCGCCGCCGAGCGGCGATCACGGGTTCCCGCCGCCGGATGCCGCCTGGGATCGCAGCGAACTGCGGCTCGGCAAGGAGCTGCTGGCGCTGCGCAACGCGCAGTCGATCCAGGTGCTTCGGGTCGCGGACGGCACGCTGGTCTGGAAGGACGCGGGGTCCACGCCGGTGTCCGGCATCGAGATCGCCGGCGACCTGCTGGTGGTGGCCGGGGACACGCTGACCGCACGCGTTCTCGCGTCGGGTGCGCCGGCCTGGCAGAAGAATCTGCGCAACGCGCGGCTGGCCACCTCAGCGGACGGGCGCTCGACGGTCGCGGTGGACGATCAGGGCATCTCGCTGCTGGACGCGTCGGGTACCGAGCAGTGGCATGCCAAACTGCCGCAGACGGTGGCCGACGGCGTACCGGATCAGCTCACCGTCCAGGGGCAGGTCGGGTACCTCACGTTCCAGCCGCGAGGACCGCGCACCACGCCCCTGGACGTCGACGTGCTCGCCGTGTGGCTGGGCGGCTCCGGGGCAACGGACTGACCCCGCTCGATCCTTCCCCGATCAGACTCCGACTCCTCGCCAGCCGTCGGCCGCGTAGCTCAGGAGCACGCCGACCTGTTGCTTGACCGACGACGGGGGCGGCGGGAGTGCGCCCGGCGGAGGTGGGGGCGGGAGCAGGCTCGGGAGGAAATCGGGCGGCGGGGGCGGTGCTGGCCTCGCGGGGCACAGCAGGTAGTGCTTCATCACGGCCGGGAACCGCCCGAAAATCAGGTTTCGGGGGCGTTCCCAGGTGATGCCGACCCGTTCGCACGCCTGCCTGACCGTTTCCTCACTGGCGAGGTTGGCGAACCCGGAGCCCTGCCACGGCAGCACGTGATGGACGCGGTGCGGGCTGAGGCCGGCGCTGAGGAACAGATCGATCCAGCGGTTGCCGACCACGCTCAGGTCGTAGCTCAGGCCGATCTGCTGGGCCGCCCAGTCCTCACGCAGTGGCTCGGGGATCGCGGCGAGCTCCTGCTCGGTGACCGACTCCTCGAAGTCGTGGCTCGCGACGACGAGGAAGGTGTTGAACCACAAGGTGATGAAGAACTGCACCGCCCAGGCCAGGATGTGCCCCGTGCCCAGACACGCGGCGAACTCGACCACGATCCACGCGCGGATGATCCAGAAATCCGTCCGGATCGCGTCCGGAGCCGAGTTCCTGCCATCGGGCGTGTTGCGCCGGGGACGCTCAAATCTGGCGATCTCCCTTGCTCGGAAGGCCAGGCCCGTCAGGCAGATGCCGAACTTGTGCAGTGTGTAGCCCGGCACCCGCAGGATCGGGTGCAGCCGGAGCATGCTGTCGAAGAACGTCTTCTTCACGTCGGCGCCGGAGCCGAGATAGGGATGGTGCAGCAGGACGTGCCCGTCGGATCCGATGAGGCTCGTGCCGACGTAGTTGATGTCGAACAGCGCCTTGCCGATCGGCATGGTGAAGCGGCGCTGGTCTTTCCACTTGCGGTGCAGGTGGTAGTGCCCCGAACCGGCAAGCGACGTCCGCGTCACGACCATGATGACGACGAACGCCCAAGCGGGTAGCAGGTGCGCGATCAGCAGTGCCAGCGCGGCGACGTGCGCGACGCCGATGGCCCAGGTCACCGCGTCGAACGCGCGATCGTATTTCTTCAGGTCCTTCTTGGAGAACCTGACGTTGAGCTTCTCGCGGATCTCGGCGAGCAGGCTGCCCTGCTCGCGGTAGTCCAGTTTCGGCAGGTCCGTGCGCGCGTCGAAGTCCGGGGCCAGCAGGAACGGCGGGATGCCGAGCTTGGGCAGCACGTCGTGCTCGCTGGTCGGCGGGGGTTCGTCGGGCGGCGGTGGTACGCCCTCGCTGGCGCGCGGCGGGACGATGACCTTCGGCCGTACCGTGATCCCGGATAGTTCTTCGATCTCGTACTTCGCGAGGAACCTCTTCGCCTTCTCCGGCTCCCGGTGGTAGGTGTGCAGGAGGGCGCTGATGTCGCGGCCTTCGGTCTGCCTGAACCACATCGCACCACCGGGATGCAGGCTCATCCAGTCGGTGAAGTCGTACGCCTTGCCGTCCACGATCCAGAATGGCCGGCCTTGCGGGAGGACGGTGCCGGTATGGGGTGAACTCCGCGATGAACTCGGACTGGTGGTCTCAGACATCGATCCTCCTCTTGGTACTACCGCCCACCCTCGTGCGTTGTGTCATCCGGTCCGCGTTGCCGCGAGTCGCGTCGGCAGCTAGGTGCTCCCGAATTCGAGGAGCGCGGTTTCGATCTGAGCGCCCGGGCCCATCGTCACCATGACGCCCCGGTCGCCGGCCGCCGCGCAGTCCTCGGCCAGCAGCCGCTGCAGGCTGACCAGGAAGCTGCCGCTGGAGATGTTCCCGTAGTCGCGTAATACGGAGCGCGTGTGGCGAACATCGTGCTCCTCCAGGCCCAGACTGCTTTTGGCGGAGTCGATCACCACACCCCCGCCGGAGTGCAACACCCAGTGCCTGACCTCGGACAGATCGAGGCCGTTTCGCTTGAGCAGCGTTTCCACCGGCTCCCGGATGTTGAATCCGATGACGTACGGGATGTCCCGGTCGAGATAGAAGCTCCACTTCCCGGCGGCGGCATTCCAGTCGAACCGCATGGCGTCCCACTGTTCCGGGATGCAGTAGCTCTCGAAGTCGAGCACGCGCGGGGTTCGCGGGGAGGGCGCGGGTCCGGTGCCGTTGCCGTGGTACCCGGTGAGCACGGCCGCTGCCGCCCCGTCGCCGAAGAGGCTGTTGACGATGCCGGTGCGCGGCGTCTCGTCGAGTACGTAGATCGCGGAGTTGATTTCGCAGCAGACCAGAAGCGCCACCCCGCCCGGATGATTCCTCACCCACTGCACGAGAGGGTTCATGCCGTTCAGGCCGGCGTTGCAGCCCATGCCGACGACATCTGCCCGAACGAGATCGCGCTTGAAACCGAGTTCCCGCGAGAACAGCGAACTGAGCCCGGGCACCAGGAAGCCGCTGGAGGTGACGCACAGCAGGTAGTCGACATCCGTCGGCGACAGCGAGGCGGAGTCCAGGGCAGCGCGGATGGCCCGTGACCCGATCTCGCGCGCCCCGTCACGGAACTTGGCGTGCAGCTCGGCCGCGGATTCGGAGCGCACCCGCCCGGTCTGCGGGTCTTCCTCCGGGAGGTAGAGGTGCCTGCGCTGGATGTGGGGCGAACTGAGGAGCTTCTTGACGACCCTGTTCTCCAGGCCGAGGAGAGTCCCGATCTCCTCCTGCGAATAGGAACGGTCCGGAAACGCGCTCGCCACGGAAGCGATCACCGCTGTGCCGCCCCCCGCAACAGCCGGGGAGCCAATACCGCCAAGCGCCGATGCAGGGTCATGACGAATCATTCAGAGGTCTTCCCCGTTCGATGAACCAACCTCAGGAACGTCGATCCAGCCACAGGCTACGACGCGGCCGCCAGTACCGCTGCCCTCCTTTCGGGCGGCGATGGCGGCCGATCCCCTGCTAGCCTCGCGGCGTGGCGTCCGCCCCGATCCACTGGGAACCGCCCGGCGAGGACAGCGGCAGATGGCTCGGCTTCCGCTTCCGGCCCGGCGACATCGTGATCAGCACCCAGCGCAAGTCCGGAACGACCTGGATGCAGATGATCTGCGCACTGCTGATCTTCCAGACCCCGGAGCTGCCGGATCCGCTGTGGCACCTCTCGCCGTGGCTGGAGAGTCCGGCCGTGCCGCGGGAGCTGGTCTTCGCCCAGCTTGCCGAGCAGCGGCACCGACGCTTCATCAAGACACACACGCCGCTGGACGGGATTCCTTCCGATCCGCGGGTCACCTACATCGTGGCGGCCCGTCATCCGCTCGACGCGTTCGTGTCGCTGTACCACCAGGACGGCGCGGCCGGCTCCCCACCGCCGCCCGGCCCGCCTCCCGGTCCTCCGCCCGGGCTGTCCGGGCCGCCGGGCTTCACCGCACCGGCCGGGTCGCCGTGGTCGCCCGCGCCGCCTGGGTCGGGCGGATCATCCGGGCCGCCGGCGCCGCCCTGGCCCCCTGGTCCTCCTGGCCCACCACCTCCCGGGCCACCACCCGTCGGGCCACCACCCGTCGGGCCACCACCCGTCGGGCCACCGCCTGCCGAGCCGGCGCCTCTCGGGCCGCCGCCTCCGGCGCAGCCGCCGGACGTGTCGCGCGAGGAACTGCACGAGGTACTGCTCGAATGGATCGCGGGCGAGTCGCTGTCCGGTGTCATGCGGTACCTCTCCGACGCCTGGGCGAGGCGCGACCAGCCGAACGTGCTGCTGGTGCACTACGACGACCTGCTCACCGACCTTGAGGGCCAGATGCGCCGGCTCGCTGGGAGGCTCGGGATAGCCGTTCCGGAGCGGTCCTGGCCGGTACTCGCCGAGGCGGCCACGTTCCGGCGGATGAGGGACCGCAAAGACATACTCGTCCCGCCCCCTCCGGGGGTCGTGGCCGATCCTGGCTTCTTCTTCCGCCGGGGCACCTCGGGAGCCGGGCGCGAGATTCTCAGCGACGACGAACTGGCCGGCTACTACGCGCGTGCCGCCCAGCTCGCTCCGCCCGACCTGCTCGAGTGGCTGCATCGCCGGGTCGCCTGACGCCGAGCCGGCCGGCACGGGTGGCCAGCCGACCGCTCGGTCGCTGTCGTACCCCGCCGATAACCTCCGCACATGCTCATCGCCGACCTCCCCCGCACGCAACGCCCCCGCGAGCGTCTCTCGGCGCTCGGACCCACCGCGCTCGCCGATCGGGAACTGCTGGCCATGGTGCTGGGCACCGGCGGCAGCCGCGGCACCGGCGCACACACTCTCGCCGAGCGGATGCTGGCGACCTACGGTTCGATTCCGGCCCTGGCCCGGGCACACCCGGCCGACCTGACGGCGCTGCCCGGCATCGGCGCGGCGAAGGCGGCCGCCGTCGTCGCCGCGTTCGAGCTGGCCCGCCGGGCCGGTTCGACAGACAAACGGCTCCACATCGGCAGCACGCTCGACCTGGTGGACCTCGTCGCGCCGATGCTGCGCGGGCGCACCCGTGAGCGCCTCGTCGTGGTCAGCTGCGACACCGCCAACCACGTGCTGCACTGCGAGGTGGTCAGCGAGGGCTCGGCGGAGCGTTCGCTGGTCCCGGTCCGTGAGGTGATCGTCTCGGTGCTGCGCCGCGACGGTCAGGCGTTCGCTCTCGCTCACAATCATCCGGCGGGCGACGCCACGCCCAGCGACGCCGACCGCGATGCGACCACCCGGATCGAGGAGGCCGCCGACGCGGTCGGGCTGCGTTTCCTCGACCATGTCGTGCTGACTGACGACGGCTGGTCTCGGGTGTCCGGCTGACGCCGAGCTTGCGTTAGTCTGGACGCATGCGAATGTCGCCGAACCTCGGCTGGTGGGCGCCCTGACGGGCGGCCCCCCTTTCGCGTACCCGATCCACACGCGGCCGCCCACTCCGGGCGGCCGTCGTCGTATGCCCGGAGCGGCGGCCACCCTGACCACAGGAGCCCCACATGTCCCGCCAGATCTCCGGTTTCAAGCCGACCGGCCGCCTGCAGCTCGGTAACTACCTGGGAGCGATCGCTCCCGCCGTGCAGGCCCAGTACCGCACCGACATGTCGATCTTCATCGCTGACCTGCACGCGATGACGGTCGACCACGACCCGGCACAGCTCGCCTCCAAAACCCGGGAGGTGGCGACGCTCCTGCTGGCGGCCGGGGTCGACCCGAAGCACTGCACGTTCTTCATCCAGTCGCAGGTACCGGAGCACGCCGAGCTGCACTACCTGCTGGAGTGCGCGACCAGCTACGGCGAGGCACACCGGATGATCCAGTTCAAGGAGAAGGCGGCCACCCAGCAGCAGGTACGGCTGTCCCTGCTCACGTACCCGGTGATGATGGCCGCGGACATCCTGCTGCACGACATCGACGAGGTACCGGTCGGCGAGGACCAGGCCCAGCACCTCGAACTGGCCCGGGACGTGGCTATCCGGTTCAACAGCAGGTACGGGCAGACGTTCGTGGTGCCCAAACCTGTACTCCCGGCATTCGCCGCACGGTTGATGGATTTGTCAGACCCGAGCGCGAAGATGGGAAAGACGAATGTGTCTTCGACCGGCGTGCTGTTCCTGCTCGATCCCCCGGAGGTGTTGCGACGAAAGATCATGCGTGCGACCACCGACGCCGGGCGCGAAGTGCGCTACGACCCGGTGGCGCAGCCGGGTGTCGCCAACCTGCTGAACCTCATGGCCAGCTGCGTGAACGACTCGCCGCAGGTGCTCGCGGGCCTGTTCTCGTCGTACGCGGAGCTCAAGGAGGCGGTCGCCGACGTGGTGATCGCGACGCTGCGCCCGATCCAGCAGCGCTACGCCGAACTCGCCGCGGATCCGGCGGGGGTCGCCGCGGTGCTGGCCGAGGGTGCGCAGCGCGCCCGGAATCGGGGGTCGGACACGGTACGCCGCGCCAGGGCGGCACTCGGCCTGCTGCCGGTCTGACCGAAATTGACACACGTTGCGGCCCGAGCCGTATACTCCACGCGGAGTATCTGATGCGGACTAACCCACACCGAGCATTGACGCCGCTGGGCCTCGCCGTCCTGCGGCTGCTGCGCGAGCGCCCCATGCATCCGTACGAGGTGCACCAGGTCATCCGCGACCGCGCGATCGACTACGCGGTCAAGGTGCGTCCTGGGTCGCTCTACCACACGTTCGAGCGGCTGCATCAGCTCACGCTCATCGAGCCGGTGGAGACCGGCCGGGAGGGTCGCCGGCCCGAACGGACGGTCTACGCGATCACCGAGGTGGGCCACGACGCCTACCTGGACAACCTGCGCAACCTCGTGCGCTACCCGGAGGAGGAATATCCGGTCTTCGTCACGGCCGTGGAGATGCTGCGCACTCTGGACCGTGAGGAGGCCGTCCGGCTGCTGGAGTACCGGATGACCGCGCTGGAGGCACGCCTGGCCGCCGACGAACAGGTGCACACGAGCCTGACCAAACGAGGGCTGCCCCGCACATCCCTGCTCGACCATGAGTTCCGCCACGCCACCCGTCGGGCGGAACTCGAGTGGGTACGAGAGCTGATCAGCGAGATCCGGTCCGGCACGCTGCCGTGGACCGACGACGAGATCAAGGAGTCTCCGTCATGACCGCACCGGCCCAGCAAGAGCGCCGGTACAACCCCTGGCTGGTGCTGATCGCGCTCTGCCTCGGCTTCTTCATGATCCTGCTGGACACCACGATCGTGAACGTGGCGATCCCGGCGCTGGCGACCGGGCTGGACGCCCAACTGTCCGACCTGCTGTGGATCCTGAACGCTTACATCCTCGTGTACGCCGTACTGCTGATCACCGCCGGGCGCATCGGCGACCTGTACGGCCCCAAGGTTCTGTTCATGACCGGCCTGGTCATCTTCACCGCGGCGTCGGCGGCGTGCGGGTTCGCGCACGACCCGACCCAGCTCATCGTGTTCCGGGTGATCCAGGGCTTCGGCGGCGCGCTGCTCACGCCGCAGACCCTGTCCGTGATCACGATGATCTTCCCGCCGGAGAAGCGCGGGGCCGCGTTCGGCATCTGGGGCTCGGTGGCCGGCGTGGCCACCGTCGCGGGCCCGGTGCTCGGCGGCTGGCTGGTGACCGACTACGGCTGGCGCTGGATCTTCTTCGTCAACGTGCCGGTCGGCATCATCGCGCTGGTGATGGCCGCGATCGTGATGCCGAACCTGAAGCTCAACCGCCGGCACAAGCTGGACGTCCCGGGTGTCGCGCTGTCCACCGCCGCGCTGTTCCTGATCGTGTTCGGGCTGATCGAGGGCCAGTCGCACGACTGGGGCAAGGTCTGGGGACCGATCACGATCGTGGAGATCATCGCGGTCGGCGTGGTGATGCTCGCCGTGTTCATGTACCTGCAGTGGATCGAGCGCAACGGCGAACCGCTGATCCCGTTCTCGATCTTCCGGGACCGCAACTTCTCCATCATGAACGGCGTGGTCGCCGCGATCAGCTTCGGCATGCTCGGGCTGTTCCTGCCGCTGACCATCTTCCTGCAGTCCGTCCTCGGGCTCAGCGCGCTGCAGGCCGGCCTGACCACCGCCCCCATGTCGGTCATCTCGATGTTCATCGCGCCGCTGGCCGGACGATTCGCCGACCGGGTCGGCGGCAAGTGGCTCCTGTTCTTCGGCGTCGGTCTGTTCGCCGGCGGCATGGGCGTCCTGGTGGCCTCCTCGCACCTGGGCATGTCCCGCTGGGAACTGCTGCCCGGCCTGATCGTGGCTGGCTTCGGCCTGGGCATGACGTTCGCGCCGCTGCAGACCATCGCGATGCGCAACATCGAACCGCGGATGGCCGGCGCCGCGTCCGGACTCATCAACACCACCCGCCAGCTGGGCGGTGTCGTCGGTTCGGCGGCCGTCGGCGCGCTGCTGCAGGCGCAGTTGTCCAGCAAGCTGGGAACGGCCGCCGCGAACAACGCCGGCAAGCTGCCTCCGCAGTTCCGTGGCGGTTTCATCAGCGGGTTCAAGAACGCCTCGGGCAACCTCGACGTCGGCGCCGGCCAGAACGCGATCAAAGTGCCCGACGGCACCCCGGCCGACGTCGCGAAGGTCCTCAAGGCGATCGGGAAGACGGTGTTCGACACCGGGTTCACCAACGCGATGCGGGTGACGCTGTGGCTGCCGATCGGCGTGATGGCGCTGGCCGCGCTGTCGGTGGTGCTGGTCAAGCGCAGGCGCGCGGACACCCCGGACGACAACGCCGAGCAGGTGGCCGACGCGGTTCCCGCCTCGCACTGACGATTTCTCCGCTGCGACTAGCGCAGAGGGCGTATCCGGCCTCCGGATACGCCCTCTGCTCATCCCTCGTCGGTCTGGTTGGGTAGCGTCGGTAGGCGCGGTACGGCGCACCGGACCGGGTGGGAGCGATGCTGGACTTGACGGACCTGGCCGAACGGGTGGCGCAGGGATTCGATGTCGTCGGTTCCCTCGTGCTCATCGTGGGGCTGGTGTGGTCCGTCGTGATCGCGATTCGCATGTGGCGCTCCGAAGGCGGCCGGCGGGGGTACCGCGCGCTGCGAGAAGCCTTCGGCAGCGTGCTGCTGCTGGCATTGGAGTTCCTGGTCGCCGCCGACCTGGTCCGTACCGTCGCGGTTTCGCCCACCCTGCGCAACGTGCTCGTGCTCGGCCTGATCGTCGTGATCAGGACGTTCCTCAGCTTCTCACTCGCCACCGAGATCGAGGGTGTGGCGCCGTGGCGACGCGCCATGACCAGCGGGGCCGGCGCGGTCGCGCGGGCGGCACGGGACAACCGTGGCGGGTCGCACGGGGCTTCCGAATCCTCTTAGTACGCGCCCGCGTCGATGTCCTCGATGAGGGTCGGTCCGGTGGGCGTCCAGCCGAGCAGTTCGCGCGTCACGGTGCTGGTCGCCGCGCCTTCCATGGCGAAGAAGGCGCCGAGCCAGCCGAAGTGGTCCTGCACGTCGTCGGCGGCCACAGACCTGACGGGCAGATCACACGCCCGGCCGATCGCCTCAGCGATCACGCGGGTCGGGACGCCTTCTTCGGCGATGACGTGCAGGCGGGAGCCCGCTGGTGCCTTCTGGAGAGCGAGAGTGATCAGGCGACCGGCGTCGGAGCGGTGCACGGCGGCCCAGCGGTTGGTCCCCTCACCGGGGTAGCCGGAGACACCCTTCTCGCGGGCGATCGCGGCGAGCATCCCGATGAACCCGTGGTCGCCGGTCCCGTGCACGGTCGGCGCGAAGCGCAGGCTCACGCTGTGCACGCCGCGATCGACGAACTCCAGCGCGAGGTTTTCGGTGCCACCACGCGGAGAGTCCGGGCCGTGGAACGGGGACGGATCGACCTCGGTGGCCGGCCTGCCCTGGCTGAGCCCGGCGATACCCGACGCGAGCAGCAACGGACGGCCACTGCCGGCGAGCACGTCGCCGATGGTTTGGACCGCGCCCCGCTCGGCCGTGTCCGTTGCGGCCCGGTTGGAGAAGTCGTGCTTGTTCGCGAGGTGGATGACGGCCTCGGCGTCGCGGGCGCCGGCGCGGATGCTGTCGAGGTCGTCCAGGTCGCCGCGGAGGACCTGGGCGCCCTTGGCCGAGAGTGCTGCGGCAGACGCGTCGGACCTGGCCAACCCGGTGACCTCGTGGCCCGCGGCAAGCAGCTCGTCGACTGCGGCGGAGCCGATCCATCCGGAGGCTCCGGTGACGAAAACGCGCATGGCGTGATCTCCTTCCGGCACTCCGCGACGGAGCGGAGCGCGAGATGATGTCTGTGACTGACGTCAGTCACAGACATACCTTACGCCCTTAGGTCAGTCGCTGCCATCGCCCACTTCAGTCGCTGTCGTCACTAGACTCGACGGCATGGTGCGTTGGGAACCGGGTGCCCCGGAGCGGCTGCAGAAGGCCGCCCTCGAACTGTTCGCCACCCGCGGGTTCGAGCAGACGACCGCCACGGAGATCGCACAGTCGGTCGGCCTGACCGAGCGCACCTTCTTCCGCCACTTCAGCGACAAGCGCGAGGTCCTGTTCTACGGGCAGCAGTTGCTCGTCGAGGCGTTCCTCGCCGGCGTGGCGGGCGCGCCACCGGACGCGTCCCCGATCGAGATCGTCGCCGCCGGGCTCGAGTCCGCGGCGACCTTCTTCCCCGACGAGAACCGGACCCACTCCCGCACCCGCCAAGCCGTCATCGACGAGAACCCGGCGCTGCAGGAACGCGAGCTGCACAAGCTCGCCACGATCGGCACGACGATCGCCGATGCCCTGCGCGCGCGAGGCGTCGATGAACTCGCCGCCACGCTGGCGGCGCAGTCGGGCATGACGGTGTTCGGGATCGCGTTCACCCGCTGGATCCGCGAAGGCGAAACGCGGTCCCTGGCCGGCATCGCAGCCGACGTGCTCGGCGAACTGGTGACCCTGACCGGCAAGGCGACGCGCATTGGCGATGCCTGACCGGCGAGGCGCGGCGCATTGGCGACCCTGGCCGGTGAGGCGACGTTCGCCTGACAGTGGCCGGTGAAGCAGCGCCGAAGACCGCGCGGCCGAATCAGGCCGGCAACGGCAGCAGCGGCTTCTCGAAGCAGACGCTTTCCGGGTTGCCGGCGTACTCGCCGTAGGCCGGGATGGCGCGGAACCCGGCGGCACGGTACAGGCTGATCGCCCGGGTCAGCAGCCGGCCTGTCTCCAGTCGCAGACTGTGGTGGCCCAGTTCACACGCGCGCTCCTCCAGCGCCGCCAAGATCAGCTTGGACAATCCCTGGCCCCGGTACGCCGGCCGGACGTACATCCACCGCACCTCACCGACACCGGGGGCGATCCGCTGTAACGCTCCGCAACCGACCGGCCTGACGTCGACGAACCCGACCATGAACTCGATGCCCGTGCGCAGCCGGTACGCCGCGTGGCTCTCACCCTTCAGCGGGGCGACCTCGGCATGCTGCTCAAGCGCCAAACGGCGGACAAGCGGGTCGGCGGAGTCGCGCGGTTCGATCAACACAGAGCGATGGTACCGGCAGTCCGTTTCGCCCTGGTTGCCGATCGGGGGCGAAAGCCTGGACAGTGCGCGTCGTCAGATACCGTCCGTGTCGACCGCGCCGGCGCGATCGGGCTCGTCGATCTCGTCGACCGGACGCTGCCGGCGCGCCTTACGGGCGGCCAGCCGCTGGGCCGCCGTTGGCCGGGTGGACGGCTCGTCCAGCCGGTAGTCGGTGCCCCGGGTACCCGGGACGTAGTCCTGCCCCGCGTAGTGCGTCGGCTGCCAGTCGAACTCGCGGTCGCCGATGCGTACCAGGCAGCCCGGCTCGGCGCCGGACTTGGCCAGGGCATCCTCGACCCCCAGCCGGGCAAGGCGATCGGCCAGGTACCCGACCGCCTCGTCGTTGTCGAAGTTCGTCTGGCGTACCCAGCGCGCCGGCTTCGGCCCGTGCACCACGTACACGTCGTCCTCGTCGCGCTCGATCGTGAACCCGTTGTCGTCCACGGCCATGGGCCGGATCACGATCCTGGTCGGCTCCGGCGCCGGCATCGTGTCCCGGCGCTCACGCACGATCTCGGCCAGCGCGTACCGCAGCTCAGCCAACCCCTCGTGGGTCACCGCGCTGACCTCGAAGGTCCGCAGCCCGCGCGCGGCCAGATCGGGCCGCACGATCTCGGCGAGGTCGCGCCCGTCCGGTACGTCGATCTTGTTGAGCACCACCAGTCGCGGCCGGTCGGCCAGGCCGCCGTACGCCGACAGCTCGGCCTCGATCGCGTCGATGTCACCGACCGGATCGCGGCCGGTCTCCAGGGCGGCGGTGTCCACCACGTGCACGAGCACGGCACAGCGCTCGATGTGGCGCAGGAACTCCAGCCCCAGCCCCTTGCCACTGGCCGCGCCCGGGATCAGGCCCGGTACGTCGGCGATCGTGAACGTCTCGTCGCCGACCTGCACGACGCCCAGGTTGGGTACCAGCGTGGTGAACGGGTAGTCGGCGATCTTCGGGCGGGCGGCCGACAGCACCGAGATCAGTGAAGACTTGCCGGCACTCGGGAAGCCAACCAGCCCGACGTCCGCGACGCTCTTGAGTTCGAGCACGATGTCCGACCGGTCACCGGGCTCCCCCAGTTCGGCGAAGCCGGGAGCCTTGCGCCGGGTGTTGGCCAGCGCCGCGTTGCCCCGCCCGCCCCGGCCGCCATGCGCGGCGGCGAAGCTGGTACCCGCACCGACCAGGTCGGCCAGGACGTTGCCGTGGACGTCCTGCACCACGGTCCCGTCGGGTACCCGCAACACCAGGTCGCCGCCGTTGCCGCCGTGCCGGTTACCGCCCTGGCCGCCCTTGCCGTTCTGTGCCTTGGCGTGCGGCCGGAAGTGGAAGTCGAGCAGGGTGTGTACCGCCGGGTCGACGACGAGCGTCACGTCCCCGCCGTGGCCGCCGTTGCCGCCGTCCGGGCCGCCGAGCGGCTTGAACTTCTCCCGCAGGATCGACACGCAGCCGTGCCCGCCGTCGCCGGCCTGCACGTGCAGGACGACCCGATCGACGAATGACGTCGCCACGTTGCCTACCTACTTCCGTTCAATGGGGACAAACGCCGAGGGCGGGCCGGGACCATGTCCCAGCCCGCCCTCGGGCGGTGCTCTCAGCCAGCGACTGGAACGATGTTGACGACCTTCCGGCCGCGCTTGATGCCGAACTGCACGTTGCCGTGGGCCAGCGCGAACAGCGTGTCATCCTTGCCGCGCCCGACGAGCTCGCCGGGGTGGAACTTGGTGCCGCGCTGACGGACCAGGATCTCACCGGCGTTGACGAGCTGGCCGCCGAACCGCTTGACACCCAACCGCTGAGCGTTGGAGTCCCGGCCGTTGCGCGAGCTGGACGCGCCCTTTTTGTGAGCCATCGTTGACGCCTACTTCCCGGTCGAGATGCCGGTCACCTTGACCTGGGTCAGCGGCTGGCGGTGACCCTGGCGCTTGTGGTATCCGGTCTTGTTCTTGAACTTGTGGATCCGGATCTTCGGACCCTTGGTCTGCGCGACGACCTCGCCGGTCACCGCGACGTCGGCGAGCTTCGCCGGGTCGGTCACCAGGTCGCTGCCGTCGACGAGCAGTACCGCCGAAAGCGACACCCCGTCGCCAGGGGCGCCCGCGAGCTTCTCGACCTCGATCACGTCGCCCTCGGCGACCTTGTACTGCTTGCCGCCGGTCTTGACGATCGCGTACATGAGACGCGGACTCCTGTCGTAGCTGCGGGCGGATAGATCATGTTGGCGCGGTAGCCGGTCCTAGTCGGTCCGGTGAACACGCGACATCATTGCGCACGAAGGTGCGCCGCAGGCAAGAGTACGTCATGGTGCCCGCGCTTCCCAAACCGGGTCGCGACCCGCTTCGGCTGCCCTCAAACACAAACCGCCATGAGGGGGTTCGCCGTCGAGGTGATCCGGCTGAGCACCGGGGCCACGTCGATGGCCGTCTTCACCCCGCCGAGCAGGCCGGGATCGGCTGCGGCCCGATCCAGGTTGCCCGCCGTGGTCTCGGCCGCCGCCCGTACCGCCGGATTCAGGGCCGGCGTCGCGACGGCGCGCACCTTGCCGGCCAGGCTGGTCAGCTCGCGCAGAGCCGACCTCCTGGCGTCATCCGCCGCGCTGCGGTTGCCGCCGGCCAGGTGCCCGGTCATCGAGCCCAGGTCGGCGCCGAACGTGGTGGCACCCTGGGCGACCGCCAAGTTGATCGCGTCGCACACCTGGCGGGTGTTCGCCGTGGTCGCATCGGCCGACGACGCGGCCGGCGCGGGCGTCACCGTCGGCGCGGCAGCCGGCGCGCCGGGTCCCGCTGGACCGCCCGCGCGCTGGTCACCGGTGCCGCACCCGGTGATCAAGGTAAGCGCGGCGCCGGCGACGGCGAGCGCCGCGCCACCCACCGGGCGAGCGGAACGTCGCATTCGCACCCGGTCACCCCCAGCACCTGATCAACTCCGGCACCAGGTCACTCCCTGCCTGGCGCACGACTGGTCTGGGTCGTAGCGCGGCGGCAGACGCGCCGAGCCAGACCGGTCGGAAGTGGGCCGGCGGCCGGCACAACCGGACGGGCCCTGCCGCGCCAGTCTACGGAGCGGGATCGGCGTGGGGGCGAAAACGCAGGTCAGGACGCGGACCGGGCCCGGCGGCGGGTGCCGCCCCGGCGGCCGCGCCGGCGGCCGTCCGCGTGCTGCTCGTCCTCGTCGTGGGCCACCTCGAACTCGTCCGGGTTCTCGGCCTGGTCCGACGTGGCGGCCAGGGCCGGCTCCTCGTCCGGGTCCCAGGTCGTGGCGACCAGCTCGTCCTCTTCGGCCACCGGCTCGGGGGCAGCCTCCGCCGCGGCAGCCTTGCGGGAACGCCGCCGGCTGGAGCCACCGGTGACCTCCGAGGCCGCGGCGACCGCCGCGGTCGCCTTGGCGGCCGGCTTCTTGTCCGATACCGGATCGGTGTGGATGATCAGGCCGCGACCCTTGCAGTGCTCGCAGGTCTCGCTGAACGCCTCCAGCAGGCCCAACCCGATGCGCTTGCGGGTCATCTGCACCAGGCCCAGTGAGGTGATCTCGGTGACCTGGTGCTTGGTGCGGTCCCGGCCCAGGCACTCGGTCAGCCGGCGCAGCACCAGCTCGCGGTTGGACTCCAGCACCATGTCGATGAAGTCGATCACGACGATCCCGCCCAGGTCGCGCAGCCGCAGCTGGCGGACGATCTCCTCGGCGGCTTCCAGGTTGTTGCGGGTCACCGTCTCTTCGAGGTTTCCGCCGGTGCCGGTGTACTTGCCGGTGTTCACGTCGATCACGGTCATCGCCTCGGTGCGGTCGATGACCAGGGTGCCCCCCGAGGGCAGGAAGACCTTACGGTCCAGGCCCTTGAGGATCTGCTCGTCGATGCGGCGCTCGGCGAACACGTCGGAGACGCCGGTGTACCGGTGCAGCCGGCTCAACAGGTCCGGGGAGACGTGCTTGAGGTACAGCTCCACCATGTCGTAGGCTTCGCCGCCCTGGACGATCAGTTCCCGGAAGTCCTCGTTGAACAGGTCCCGGACCACCCGGATGACCAGGTCGGGCTCCTCGTAGAGCAGCACCGGCGCCCCGCCCTCGGCGGCCTTGGCCTGGATGTCGTCCCACTGTGCCTGCAGCCGGATCACATCCCGGGACAGCTCGTCCTCGGACGCTCCCTCGGCGGCGGTACGCACGATCACGCCCGCGCCCTCGGGAACGAGCGACTTGAGCACATCACGCAGCCGCTTGCGCTCGTTGTCCGGCAGCTTCCGGCTGATCCCGGACGTGTTGCCGTGCGGCACGTACACCAGGTGCCGGCCGGACAGCGCGATGTGGCTGGTCAGCCGCGCGCCCTTGTGGCCGATCGGATCCTTGGTCACCTGTACCAGCACGGAGTCGCCGGACTTGAGCGCGTGCTCGATCGAGCGGGCGCGGCCCTCCAGGCCGGTGGCGTCCCAGTTGACCTCGCCGGCGTACAGCACGGCGTTGCGGCCCCGGCCGATATCGATGAACGCGGCCTCCATGCTGGGCAGCACGTTCTGGACCTTGCCCAGGTAGACGTTGCCGACCATGGAGCCGGCGCTGGCCCGGGTCACGTAGTGCTCGACGAGGATGCCGTCCTCGAGCACCGCGACCTGGGTGCGGTCGCCCTTCTCCCGGACCACCATCGCGCGGTCCACCGACTCGCGCCGGGCCAGGAACTCCGACTCGGACAGCACCGGCGGCCGGGTACGGCGCTGCTCCCGACCGTCCCGGCGGCGCTGGCGCTTGGCCTCCAGCCGGGTCGAGCCGCTGACGCCCTGCACCTCGTCGCGCCCGGCGCGCGGCTGGCGCACCTTGACGACGGTGACGACGCCATCCTCGTTGGTCGACTCCCCGTCGCCGGTACCTCCCCGGCGGCGGCGCCTGCGGCGGCGGGTGACCGTCTCGCCGGCCTCGGTCTCCTCGGCCTCGGCGGCTTCCTCCGCAGCCTCGGCCTCGGCCTCGTCTTCCTCGGCCTCGGCGGCTTCGTCACCGTTGCCACGGCCCCGACCCCGGCCCCGGCGACCACGGCGGCGGCGGTGCTTGCCAGCGGCCTCCTCGTCCTCATCTTCTTCGCCCGGCTCAGCCTCTTCCGGCTCGACCTCGGGCGCGGCGGCCTCGACGGTCGCCTCAGCGGCAGCCTCGCCGCGCCGGCCCCGCCGGCGGCGGCTGGTCCGACCGGTCTCGGGCTCCTCTTCCGCACCAGCGGCGGCGGCCGGCGCCTCGGCGGTCTCCGGAGCGGCTTCGGGCGCCATGAACAGCACCGAGGCGGCAGCCGGCGCACGGCGCCTGCGGCCCGTCGCTGGCGCCTGCTCGGCCTCCGGTTCGGCCTCGGCGGCCGGTTCGGCGGGCTGCGGCGTGGCGGCGGCCTCGGCGGACCTGCGCCGCCGGCTGCGGCCGGTCCCGGTGGGCTCGGCCGCGGCCGGCTGGGCCCCGGCCTCGACCGGCGTGGTGCCGGCCTCCGGCTCGATCCGGGCCGGTTCGGATCCGGCGGTGGGTTCGGCCGCCACCTCGGCCGGTGCGGCCTTTGCCCGGCGTCGTCGGGTGGTGGGAGTAGTGGTGGGTTCTGCCGCTACCTGGGAAGACTCGCCGGTTTCGCCGGTTTCGGCGGCCTTGCGGCGGGTACGGCTGCGCCTGGCCGGCGCCTCGGCGGCGGCCTCCGCGACCGGCTCCGCGCCGGCGTCGGTGGCCGGCGCCTCGGCGGGAGCGCTCTCCGCCGCCGTGGTACGCCGGCGTGTCGTGCGGGTACGGCGGGTGGGTGCTGTGGTGGCCTCGGCCGGCTCTGCGCCGGTCTCGCCACCCATAGGCTCGTCTTCGAGCATCCGGACGTTCTCCAGTTCTGGCCTCCCCGGGCGCGTTGCACGCTGCCACGCAGGGACGCCTCAGTGTTTCCCGGCACCCACACCGAAGCGCGCGCGCCGAAGTCTGCCAACCCCGCCTAAACCGGCGGAGCGCCGCTGGCCGCCCCATCCCGATCCGCGAACAGCGGATCGACCAATTCGCCCTGCGCGGTCAGCGATCCCTGCGCCAGCCGGATCGCCCTTGGCGGGACCGGCAGCTCCAGGTCGGCCACAACGCGCAGGCCAGACAGGACGTCATCGGGTCGTACGGTAGGGGTGACCTGCCGTACAACAAGGTCGAGTATGGCACATGTTCGGCCGTCACCCTCGCTGGGCGCCGCGGCGGCCGAGATCCTGACCACCGGACCCCGGGCATCGAAGGTCCGGGTGCCCTGCTTGGTCAGCCGGGAGACGGGCACCTCGGCGGTCGCCTCGAACGCCGCCACGGCCCGATCCACCGCCTCCGGATCCGTCCCGGGAAGCTCGATCCGCCAGTGCGAGGCGTCGATCCGCTCGGCGAGCGCCCCGCCCCGCGCCTCGACCGCCTCCAGCACGTCCAGCCCGGGCGACAGGGCCGCGTCCAGCGCCTTGACCAGGTCATCCGGGTCGACAACCGCTCGCAGGCCGACCTCGAGATACTCCGCCTCGCTGCCCGTGCCGGTGGGTGCCGCGCTCGCGTACGAGATGCGGGGGTGCGGCGTGAACCCCTGCGAGTACGCGATCGGTACCCCGGCCCGCTGCACCGCCCGCTCGAACGCACGGGCGAAGTCGCGGTGCGAGGTGAACCGCAGCGGGCCGCGCTTGGCATACCGGATCCGGATGCGCTGGACAACCGGCTCCTGATTGGCCTCCGGCTGCCGCTTCGGCGTCATCGGGCCTCCGCCGGTACGCGCAGGCCGTTACCGCTTACCGGGGTCAACGGGAGCATGGTGCGCCCACTGGGCCCGATCTGGATCTCGGTGTCCATGCTCGGACAGACGCCGCAGTCGAAACACGGCGTCCACCGGCAGTCATCCTGTTCGTACTCGGACAGGGCGTCCTGCCAGTCCTTCCACAGCCAGTCCTTGTCCAGCCCGGAGTCCAGGTGGTCCCAGGGCAGGACTTCCAGCTCTTCGCGCTCCCGGGTCGTGTACCAGTCCAGATCCACCCCGAAGGCGGGCAGCACCTCGGTCGCCGCGTCGATCCACCGCTGGTACGAGAAATGCTCCGACCAGCCGTCGAACCGGCCGCCCTGCTCCCACACCCGGCGGATCACCGCACCGACCCGGCGGTCACCCCGGGCCAGCAGCCCTTCGATGAGCGAGGGCTGACCGTCGTGGTACCGGTACCCGATCGCCCGGCCCAGCGACCGGTCCGAGTTGATCGCCTGCTTCAGCAGCCGCAGCCGGTTGTCGATGACCTCCGGGGAGGACATCGGCGCCCACTGGAACGGGGTGTGCGGCTTGGGCACGAACCCGCCGATGGACACCGTGCAGCGGATGTCCTTCGACCCGGTGGCCTGCCGCCCGGCCTTGATCACCTCGTGTGCGAGTCGGGCGATCTGCACCACGTCGTCGTCGGTCTCGGTGGGCAGGCCGCACATGAAGTACAGCTTCACCTGGCGCCAGCCGTGGGTGTAGGCGGTCACCACGGTGCGGATCAGGTCCTCCTCGGACACCATCTTGTTGATCACGCGACGGATCCGCTCCGAACCACCCTCCGGCGCGAACGTCAGGCCGGTGCGCCGGCCGCCCCGGGACAGTTCCTCGGCCAGCGTGATGTTGAACGCGTCCACCCGGGTGCTGGGCAGCGAGAGCGACACGTTGCTGCCCTCGTACGCGGTGGCCAGCCCGGAGCAGATGTCCCCGATCTCGGAGTGGTCGGCCGACGACAGCGAGAGCAGGCCGACCTCCCGGAACCCGGAGAACTCCAGCCCCTCGGCCACCATCTGCCCGACCGTGGTGATGGACCGCTCCCGGACCGGCCGGGTGATCATCCCGGCCTGGCAGAAGCGGCAGCCCCGGGTGCAGCCCCGGAAGATCTCCACCGCGTACCGCTCGTGCACCGTCTCCGCGAGCGGTACCAGCGGCTTCTTCGGGTACGGCCAGGCGTCCAGGTCCATCGTGGTGCGCTTGTGTACCCGGAACGGCACGTCCGGCCGGTTCGGCACCACCCGCTGGATGCGCCCGTCGGGCAGGTAGTCCACGTCGTAGAAGCGGGGTACGTAGACCGACTCGGTGCGGGCCAGGCGCAGCAGCAGTTCGTCGCGCCCGCCCGGCGATCCCTCGGCCTTCCACCGCCGGACGATCTCGGTTATCTCCAGTACCGCCTCTTCGCCGTCGCCCAGCACGGCGGCGTCGATGAACTCGGCGATCGGCTCGGGGTTGAACGCGGCGTGCCCGCCGGCGACCACGACCGGGTCCCCGGCGCCCCGGTCGACGGCGGACAGCGGGATGCCGGCCAGGTGCAGCGCGGTGAGCAGGTTGGTGTAGCCCAGCTCGGTGGAGAACGAGACGCCGAGCAGGTCGAACGCCCCTACCGGCCGGTGCGAGTCGACGGTGAACTGCGGGACGCCGTGCTCCCGCATCAGCTTCTCCAGGTCGGGCCAGACCGCGTAGGTGCGCTCGGCGAGTACGTCGGGAAGCTCGTTCAGCACCTCGTAGAGGATCTGCACACCCTGGTTGGGCAGGCCCACCTCGTACGCGTCCGGGTACATCAGCGCCCAGCGCACCGAGGCCGTGTCCCAGTCCTTGACGGTCGCGCCCAGCTCTCCGCCCACGTACTGGATGGGCTTGCTGATCAGGGGCAGCAACCGCTCCAGTTGGGGCCAGACAGTCGGGGCCGTCGACGGGCTCGTACCGGCATCAGACGCCACACTCATAATGGCCAGGGTACGCGGCGCACCGGTCCGGCCCGGGTGGTGGCCCGCTCACCGGCGGTATCCGGGCAGGTCGCCCGGCTCAGCCCGGCGCCGTGTCCGGGCCGCGCTCAGCCCGCCTGGTCCCGCCCGCTCAGCCCGGCGCCTTGTCCCGGCTGGCGTACCGGTCGACGTAGTCCTGACCGGACAGCCGCCGGATGTGCGCCATGATGTCGTCGGTGATCTCGCGCAGCAGCTTCGGGTTGCGCGGCCCGTCGGCCTGCGCCGAATAGTCCAGGGCGGGACCGACCCGTACCCCGATCGCGTGGCCGAGACGGGGCAACCGGGCACCGATCGGCTGAACCTTGTCGGTATTGATCATCGCGACCGGGATCACCGGAACCCGGGCGTCCAGGACGATCCGGGCGATGCCGGTGTGGCCGCGGTGCAGCTTGCCGTCCGGTGACCGGGTGCCCTCCGGGTAGATACCGAACAGATCCCCGTTCTTCAACACCGTCAGCGCGATCTCCAGCGCGGACAGTGCCGCCCGGCCGTTGCCCCGCTCGACCGGAATCTGCCGCACGCCACGCATGAACGCCGCGGTCGCCCGCCCCCGCAGCCCGTCGCCGGTGAAGTACTCGGCCTTGGCCAGAAACGTGATCTCCCGTGGCGACAGGATCGGCAGGAACACCGAGTCGGCGACGGACAGGTGATTGCTGGCCAGGACGGCCGGGCCCTCGGCCGGGATGTTCGCCAGGCCGTCGGTCCACGGCCGCCACAGCCCGCGGACGACCGGGGACACCGTGTACCGCCCCAAGGTGTACAGCGCTGACAATCAGGGCCTCCGGTCCCGCGAATGAAGGGGCTCCACGGTAGCCCACCGGTGCTCGCCCGCCGAGGAAACCCGGAATCCAGAGACTTACGCCACCCACCGGCCCCGACCTCGGCAAAGCCACGGTCGTCGACGCCACGGCCGGGGCACCACGGCGCCCCGGCCTTCGACAGGTCGGGGCGCCGTCCGCGTGCGCTACGCGCGGGCGACCGCCACGCGTACCGGCTCGCCGTCGCCCGCCTCGCCGGCGAAGCCGGACTCGCCCACCGACCCGAGTTCCAGCGACACAGCGAGCGTCTCCTCGGCCACGAAGTCCCGGTGGCGCTCCACCGCCATGGCGACCTCCGGGCCGGCCTCCACCGTCGCCCGGACGCGGTCGGACACGTCCAGGCCGGCCTCCCGCCGGGCCTGCTGCACGACCCGGACCACGTCCCGGGCCAGTCCCTCGACGTACAGCTCCGGGGTGATCTCGGTGTCCAGCACGACCACACCCTCGCCGCCGGGCAGCGGCGCGGAGCGGTCGGCGTCCGCGGCGACCAGTTTCAGGTCGTACTCCCCCTCGTTCAGGGTCACGCCGCCGGCGATGACACCGGCGTCGGAGGCCGACCAGTCACCGCTCTTCACCGCCCGGATCACCTGCTGCACCTGGCCGCCCAGCCGCGGGCCGAGCACCCGCGGCACCACCGTCAGCACCCGCTCGCAGTAGCCCGCCAGGTTTCCGGTCAGCTCCACCGACTTCACGTTGACCTCATCGGCGATGAGGTCGGCGAACGGCCGCAGCGCCTCCACGTCGGGGGCGGCCACGGTCAGCGAGGCCAGCGGCAGCCGCACCCGCAACCCGCGCGCCTTGCGCAGCGACAGGGCCGCCGAGGACACGTCCCGCACCTTGTCCATTGTGGACACAAGCGCGTGGTCGGCCGGGAATGCCGTCGCGTCCGGCCAGTCGGTCAGGTGCACCGACCGGCCGCCGGTCAGTCCGCGCCAGATCTGCTCGGCGGTCAGCGGCGCCAGCGGGGCGAACACCCGGCACAGCGTCTCCAGCACGGTGTAGAGCGTGTCGAACGCGTCCCGGTCGCCGGACCAGAACCGGTCGCGCGAACGGCGCACGTACCAGTTCGTCAGAGCGTCCAGATAGGACCGTACCGACGCGCACGCCCCGCTGATGTCCTGCGTGTCCAGCTGTGCCTGGGTCGCCTCGACCAGTTCCCTGGTCTTGGCCAGCACGTACCGGTCGAGCAGGTGGCCGGAGTCGCGAGCCGGCGCTTGGGCCGGATCGGCAAGGCGGCGTTCGTCGGTGCGCCAGCTCGCCTCGTACCCGTCCGCGTTGGCGTACAACGAGAAGAAGTACCAGACGTTCCACAGTGGAAGGAGCACCTGCCGTACCGCGTCCCGGATCGCGCTGTCGGTGACCGGCATGTCGCCGCCCCGCAGCACCGGCGAGGACATCAGCATCCAGCGCATCGCGTCCGACCCGTACAGGTCGAACATCTCATAGACGTCCGGGTAGTTGCGCAGGCTCTTGGACATCTTGCGGTTGTCCGAGCCGAGCAGGATGCCGTGCACCGTCGCGCTGCGGAACGCCGGCCGGTCGAACAACGCGGTCGCCAGCACGTGCATGGTGTAGAACCAGCCGCGTACCTGCCCGATGTACTCCACGATGAAGTCACCCGGGTAGTGGCTTTCGAACCACTCCCGGTTCTCGAACGGGTAGTGCACCTGGGCGAACGGCATCGAGCCGGACTCGAACCAGCAGTCCAGCACCTCGGGAACCCGGCGCATCACCGACCTGCCGGTCGGATCGTCCGGGTTGGGCCGGGTCAGTTCGTCGATCACTGGGCGGTGCAGGTCGGTGATCCGTACACCGAAGTCCCGCTCCAGGTCGGCGATCGACCCGTACACGTCGACCCTCGGGTAGTTCGGGTCGTCGGACTTCCACACCGGGATCGGTGAGCCCCAGAACCGGTTGCGGCTGATCGACCAGTCCCGCGCGTTGGCCAGCCACTTGCCGAACGAGCCCTCCTTGATGTGCGCCGGAGTCCAGTCGATCTGCTGGTTCAGCTCGACCATGCGGTCCTTGAACGTGCTGACCGCGACGAACCAGGACGACAGTGCCTTGTAGACCAACGGGGTGTCGCACCGCCAGCAGTGCGGGTACGAGTGCACGTAGGAGTCCTGGCGCACCAGCACGCCGCGCTCCCGCAACTCGCGCAGCAGCGGCTTGTTCGCCTCGAACACCTGCAAGCCCTCGAACCGCGGCGCGATCGAGGTGAACCGGGTGTGGTCGTCGACGGTCAGGATGGTCGGGATGCCGGCCGCGGTGCAGACGTTGAAGTCGTCCTCACCGTGCGACGGGGCGACCTGCACGACACCGGTACCGTCCTCAGTGGACACGAAGTCCCCGGCCAGTACGGTGAACGCCGCCGGCACGTCGGCCAGCCGGTCGACGAGGAAGTCGAACAGCGGCTCGTACCGGCGTCCGACCAACTCGCTGCCCTTGAGCGTGCCGACCCGCTCGGCCCCGGCGAACTCCTTCTGGTACGCCGACAGCCGCGACTCGGCCAGGATGTACCGGTTGCCTTCGTGCTCCAGTACGGCGTAGTCGATGTCCGGCCCGACCACCAGTGCGACGTTGGGCACCAGCGTCCACGGCATGGTCGTCCAGGCGAGGATTCTCGCGGGTTCGCTGGCCAGCTTCGCCTCCGCTGACGCTCCGGCGGGCGCCGGCGGCCCGGCGGCCAACTGGAACCACACCGTCGACGCCGGGTCGGTCCGGTCCCGGTACACGTCGTCCATCCGGGTCTCGGTGTTCGACAGCGGGGTCTCGCACCGCCAGCAGTAGGCCAGCACCCGGAAGCCCTCGTAGATCAGACCCTTGTCGTACAGGGACTTGAAGGCCCACGCCACGCTCTCCATGTAGTCACGGTCGAGCGTCTTGTAGTCGTTGGCGAAGTCGACCCAGCGGGCCTGCCGGGTGACGTACCGCTCCCACTCCTGGGTGTACCGCAGCACGGACGTGCGGCACGCGTCGTTGAACCGGTCGACGCCCAGATCCAGGATCTCGGCCTTGGTGGTGATGCCGAGCTGCTTCTCGGCCTCCACCTCGGCGGGCAGGCCGTGGCAGTCCCAGCCGAACCGGCGCTCCACCCGGCGCCCGCGCATGGTCTGGTAGCGCGGCACCACGTCTTTGACGTACCCGGTCAGCAGGTGACCGTAGTGGGGCAGCCCGTTGGCGAACGGCGGGCCGTCGTAGAAGACGTACTCGTTGCCCGCCGGCCGGGACTCCACGGACGCCTCGAAGGTCTTGTCGGCGGCCCAGAAGTCCAGGACGCCCCGCTCCAGCTCGGGCAGGTTCGGGCTGGCCGGAACCCCAGCCCGCTCAGAATTCTTGGGGTAGCTCATGGGTGCGGTCTCCTCGCGGAGTGCTCGATATGGCACGGTCCACGCGAGGACGAGTCGTCCGCCCGATGCGGCGGTCAACCCGCGGTACCACCTCGCTTGGTGGCTCGGAGAAGCCACCCGCTCGTCGGTCGGCTGTGACGGGCCGAACCCGTCCGGTTCTACTGGGGACTGCCGCTGGCCGCGGCGCCTGTTCTTCCGGAGGCTCACCGGTGATGGCCGGATCATCGCCTGCGCCATCCAGCGTACCCGATCTGGCTTCCGCCCCTGGTCACCGTTGACCGTCGCATCGCGACCCGGTGTCGGCTGGGTCACACCCCGGCCCTGTCACGCCGGACCCCCCTCGGCTGTCGTTCGGGCATGAACAATCGATTGAAGATGCGGGAGCTGGTTCCCGAGGGGTACGCGGCGATCTTCGGGCTGGAAAAGTACGTGTCGGCCAACGTCGACCACACGGTGCTGCACCTGATCAAGCTGCGCGCCTCGATCCTCAACGGCTGCTCGTTCTGCGTCGACATGCACAGCCGTGACGCCCTGGCCGGCGGCGAGGACAGCCGGCGGCTGTTCGCCGTGGGGGCGTGGCTCGAGTCGCCGCTGTTCACCGAGCGGGAACGGGCCGCGCTGGCGCTGACCGACGAGGTGACCCGGCTGGGGTCGCACGGGGTCAGCGACGAGGTCTTCGACCAGGCGCGCGCGGTGTGGTCCGCCGAGGAGGTCGCGAACCTGGTCTTGGCCATTGCGACTATCAACGTGTGGAACCGAATCTCGATCACCAGCAGGACGACCCCGCCGGAGACGGTCTGACCGCCAGTCCCCGTCACCCGGTCGCGTCCCCGGACGTGGCCGGGCCCTTCCTGGCGCACCGGCCGATGCTGTTCGGGCTCGCGTACCGGCTGCTCGGCACGGCCTGGGACGCAGAGGACGTGATCCAGGACGCGTACCTGCGGTGGGCCGGCGCCGACCGGTCGGCGGTACGGGAGCCCAGGCGCTACCTGTCCCGTACCGTCGGCCGGCTGGCGCTGGACCGGCTGCGCCAGCGCAACGCCGAGCCGTACGCCGGCCCCTGGCTGCCCGAGCCGGTGGTGGCCGACCCGGCGGTGCTGGGGCCCCTGGACACGGTCGAACAGCGCGACTCGGTGTCGATCGCGACCCTGCACCTGCTGGAACGGCTGAACCCGCCGGAGCGCGCGGTGTACGTGCTGCGTACCGCGTTCGACGTCCCGTACGACGAGATCGCGGAGATCATCGAGCGCAGCCCGGAGCACTGCCGCCAGCTGTACCACCGGGCGAGCGAGCGAATCGGCGGCACCGCCCGGTTCTCCACCGACCGCGAGCGGCACGCGCAGCTGCTGCACCGGTTCATGGCCGCGGCGCAGGCCGGCGACCTGGCCGGGCTGGCCGAACTGCTGCGCGCCGACGTGGTCGCCTGGACCGACGGGGGCGGGAAAGCGAACGCGGCGCGCAAGCCGGTCCACGGACGCGACCGGGTCGCCCGCGCCTTCACCCGGTGGTACGGCCCGATGTGGCCGCTGGAGATCACGATGCTGGAACTGGGTGGACTGCCCGCGCTGACCTTCCGGCGGGGAGGAATCCGCCGGATCCTGGCCGTCGCGATCGAGGACGGCCAGATCGCCCGGGTGTACGTGATCCTGAACCCGGACAAGCTGCGGTCGTTCGGCTGACCCACCCGGCTGACGCCCGGCTGACCCACCCGGCGAACCGGCGGGTCAGGTCGACGGTGTCGGCGAGCTCGGCAGAGCCGAGGCGTCAGCGAGTTCGGCCGAGCCGAGAGCGTCGGCGGAGCCGAGGCCGCGCCGGGCGGCTCCTTCGGGCCGCCCGGTCGGGCCGCCCGAAGGTCAGACGGACAGCTCGGGGAACCAGAGCGCGATCTCGCGCTTGGCGCTGTCCGGCGAGTCGGAGGCGTGCACCAGGTTTTCCCGGTTGGACAGCGAGAAGTCGCCTCGGATCGTGCCGGCCGCCGCCGCCCGGCCGTCGGTCTTGCCGACCAGTGCCCGTACCACGTCGATCGCCTGGTCCCCGGAGAACACCGCGGCGACCAGCGGCCCGCTGGTCATGAACTCCTTCAGCGGCGGGTAGAACGCCTTGTCCACGTGCTCGGCATAGTGCTGATCGGCCAGTTCGGCATCCATGGTGCGCAACACCAGCGCCTCGATCGCCAGTCCCTTGCGCTCCAGCCGGCCGGTGATCTCACCGACCAGCCCACGGCGTACCGCGTCTGGCTTGATCAATACGAGCGTGCGCTCGGACACGTTGGCCTCCTTCGCCTCACGGTGAGCCTAACCGGCTCCGGTGGCCCGGACGCCGCCGGTCCGGCAGATGCCCGGCGCGGCCGCTGCCGCGATCGACGGGTTGCCGACTGGTCGGGCTCGGCGTGTCTGGCGCCGCGCGACGACCCGGGACTGGTCACGGCCGGTCTAGCTCGGCAGGCCCGGCGCCGCGCGTCGACCCGGACCAGTCGCCGGGCGAAGGTTCATACCCAGCGTGTCCCGATTGGGCCTTTCGCGTCCGACCAAAGCCGCTTAGCCTGGCGAATTAGCCTGGCAAAACACCCGGGAGGTTCCGCGTGCCGAGCACCCGCCGTTGGACGGTGTCCACCAGTCGCACCGTTGTCTCGGTCGTGCTGGGGGTGCTGGCGGTCTTCATGATCTGCGCCAGCGCCGGAGCCAGCAGCTGGGTGATGGCGGCGCTGGGACTTGCCGTACTGGCCGCCGGCATAGGGCTGTACGTCGTCTCCGCGCTCAACAGCCGCGAGTTCGCGTACGTGCCCGGTACCGCCAACGTTCAGAGCTGCTCGCCTCCGCCGGCGTCGGCCCTGTACGGGCGGTGCACGATGCAGTTGATCGTGCACGCACCCGGTACCGACGACGTGGCCGTGAAGATCCGCGAGACCGGCGTACCCGTGTCGAAGTGGCCGCACGAGGGCAGCACGCTGCCGATCCTGGTGGCCATCGGCGACCGGCGACGGGTACGCGTGCTGTGGGACAACGTCCGCTCCCACGCCGATGTCGCCGACGGCCTGCTCGGCGAGGAGGCCACCGAGGAGACCCCGGTCGAGGACGCCTACCTCGGCGACCTGCTCGACGAGGACTACCAGGAGGACCCGGAGCAGGAGCCGATGCCCAGCGTCGACCCGGCGAGCCGGGTGATCGAGCTGGACCTGATGGACCCGACGGTGTTCCGGGTCTCGTCGGCGGACGACGACCTGGACGCGATCCCCGACCTGGTGTTTCCCGACCCCGACGAGGCACTGCCGCCGGACGACGAGATCCCGGGCGACGACGTTCTCGGTGACGACATTCTCGGCGGCGGGGTTCCCGGCGAGAGAGTCCCGGGCGGCGAGGTCTCCGGCCGCGGAGGTCTGGCCGACCCGGTTCTGGTCAACGACTTTCCGGTCAAGGACGTTCCGGCCGCCCGGCGACCGGCCGACGAACCGACCGGCAGCGGCCCGGCGGACGACGGCCCGCCGATCGACGCCCCGCTGGTCGACGCGCTCTGGCCGGCCGGTGACGTGAAGCCGTCCGGCGACCGGGAACCCCCGGCCCCGCCGGAGTCCACGGGCCCACAGGAGTCCCCGGGCATCCAGGAATCACCGGGCATCCGGGAATCCCCGGGCATCCGGGAATCCTCCGGCGTCCGTGAGTCCGCTGGGGTGGCCGAGTCCGCGGGGATACGGCCACCTGCCGGAAACCCGCCGCCCACCGGGCGCCCCGACGAGCCGGTACGGCGGCCCGTCCGGCGCCGCCCGTCCCCCCGCCCGCGCCGGCCGGTCCGTGACGAAATGATCGAATCACCCGGCCAGGGTGCGGTGATGACCGCCGAACCGCCGCCGGTCACCGACCCGACCCGGGCGACCGACACCATCCTGGTACCCGATCCGACCGACCTGACCGACCTCGGCCCGGCCGCCGGTACCGCGACGGCATCCTCCCCGACCACCGCGAGCCCCACCCGGCCCGCCGCACCGGACGCCGGTCCGGCCGCAGACACCGCCCCGACCTCCGTTGCGGACGCGAGTCCGGCCGCGGCGGCCGGCGCCGCGTCGAGCGCGGCGCGCACCGTGGAGGACCGGCCGGTGAAGGAGCCGGCCGCGTCGGCCACGACCACCGCCCCGCCGGGCAGGCGCGGGGGGTCGCTGCGGGTCGAGCACGTGCTGTCGGCCGAGCCGGCGGTACCGGCCATGCCGCGCTCATCGGTCGTCGGCGACCTCGCCGAGGACGGCGAGATATCCGACGCGTACCTGGCCGTGACGCCACCGCCCGGACAGCCGGAACCCGACGGCGTGCGAGGTGTGAGCGTCACGCTGTTCGTGTCGCACCTGGGCCGCTCGGTGGCCTTCTACCGCGACACGCTCGGCTTCATCCAGGTCGACATGGGGCTGGGCAGCGCCGTCCTGGAGTCCGGCGACTGCCGGATCGAGCTGCGCAGGGTGGTCGACATGGAGCCGGTCGACCGGCGACTGGTACACCTGATGCTCGAGGTGCCGGACGTCCACGCCGCGTACGAGGATCTCCGCTCGCGCGGCATCGAGTTCGTCCACCGGCCGCGTGCGGTCAGCCGGTACGACCAGCTGGAGCTGTGGTCGGCGGCGTTCCGCGACCCGGACGGGCACGGCATCGCGCTGATCCGGTGGGACCTGCGCTAACCGCCCCGCCCCACCCGGTGACGCTGCCTTACCCGGTGACGCTGCCCTATCCGGTGACGCCGTCCTATCCGGTGACGCTGCGGCGCACGTAGAGCACGTACCCCCACACCGCGCCGAACAGCACTCCGAGCACGGCCAACGCGATGTGGAACAGCCCGCAGGCGAACAACGCGACCTGCAGGACGATGCCGGCGTACCACGCCCAGCGGTGCCTCAGCAGCCCAGCCAGTACGACGCACAGCACCACCAGGCCGAGGACCGCACCGATGGCGGCGCCGGGCGAGTGCACCCCGCCGAGCTTGGTCAGCGGCACGATCGCGAGCAGCAGGACGATCGCTTCCAGCACCAGCGTCCCGGCACCGACGCCGCGTACCGCCCCGGCCGGATTGCGCAGCCCCGACCGGGGGCCCTCACCGTCCGACCCGTCGACCTGCTGAGCCTCGGCCGGCTGCCCGTCGGCCGGCTGTCCGTCGATCTCCTGAGCGTTGGTCCGCTGCACGTCGGCCGGCTGCGCGCCGCCCGGCTGCGGGTCGGCCTGCTGAGCGCTGGCCCGGCGCGGGTCGGCCGGCTTGCCGGTCTCGTCGCCTGGCGCGGTCATCGGCGCAGCAGCTTCCGCGCGTCGGCCACGGTGAATATCGAACCGGTGATGAGCACACCCACCCCGCTGATGCCGGCGTCGATGTTCTCCTCGGCCAGGTTCACCGCCGCCTCGATCGCGTCGGGCAACTCGGTCTCGACGTACACCCGGTCCTCGCCGAAGATCTCCGTCGCCAGCTCGGCCAGCCGTGCCGGCTGCATCGACCTCGGCGAGCTGTTGCGCGTCACCACGATCGCGTCCGCCACCGGCTCCAGCAGCTCCAGCGCGCCCGCCACGTCCTTGTCGGCCGCCATCGCGATGACCGCGACCAGCCGCCGGAACGCGAACTCCTCCTGCAGCGCGGAGACCGTCGCCGCCATCCCGTGCGGATTGTGCGCGGCATCCAGCAAGACGGTCGGCGAGGTCCGTACCCGTTCCAGCCGGCCGGGCGACGTCGCACCGGCGAAGCCGGCCCGTACGTTCTCGCCGTCCAGTGCCCGGGCGGCACCGGCGCCCAGGAACGCCTCCACGGCGGCCAGCGCCACGGCCGCGTTCTGCGCCTGGTGCGCGCCGTGCAGCGGAATGAACACGTCCTCGTAGATGCCGCCCAGCCCCTGGATCGTGAGCAGTTGGCCACCGACCGCGAGTTCGCGTCGCAGCACGCCGAACTGGGCGCCCTCCCGGGCCACCGTCGCGCCGACCTCGACGCAGCGCTCCAGGATCGGCTCCGCGGCCTCCTCTTCCTGAGCCGCCAGGATCAGCGTGGCGCCCTGGTAGATGATGCCGGACTTGGCGGTCGCGATGTCGGCGAGCGTGTCGCCGAGCCATTCCGTGTGGTCCAGGCCGATCGGTGTGATCACGCACGTCTGCGCCTGCAGCACGTTCGTCGAGTCGTCCACGCCGCCCAGCCCCACCTCGACGACGGCCACGTCGACCGGCGCGTCGGCGAACGCCGCGAACGCCATGGACGTCGTCATGTCGAAGTAGGTCAGCTGCTCGCCGACCTTCGCGTCGACCAGTTCGGCGAGCGGCTGGACCTCGCGGTATACCTCGACGAAGCGCCCCTCGTCGATCGACTGACCCTCGATCGTGATCCGCTCCCGCACCGTCTCCAGGTGCGGGCTCGTATACCGGCCGGTCCGCAGCCCGTGGGCACGCAGCAGCGAATCGATCATCCGAGCGGTGGAGGTCTTGCCGTTCGTACCCGTGATGTGGATCGACGGGTACGCGCGCTGCGGGCTGCCGAGCAGGTCCAGCAGCGACTCGATGCGACCCAGGTCGAAAACCATCCGGGCGAATCCGCGCGCCTCCAGCTCGGCGTTGACCCGGTCGAACTCCTCGCTCATGCCGGATCCTCGCTTCGCTGCGGTCCGGCATGAGGCACGAACGCGCTGCAACTTTGATTCCTGATCCTCACGGGGGGAGCGGCTTTGCCGCGCTCACCTATCTGTCGCTCGCTCACCCGGTACCACCCGGAAAAGCGGTACCCGCCGTCATGACTGCACCCCCGGTTGTTCGGTCGTCACGCCCGTACCGCCGAGAGCCACCAGCGCGGCATTGGTCCGCGCCAGCTCCGCCTCGGCTGCCGCGAGCCGACCTTTGATCTTGGCAACCACCTGCTCCGGCGCCTTCGCGAGGAACTCCGCGTTGCCGAGCTTCGCCTCGGCTCCGGCGCGTTCCTTCTCGGCCGCCGCGCGATCCTTCTCCAGCCGGGCCCGCTCGGCGGCGACGTCGATCGCGCCCCGGGTGTCCAACTCCACCGTGACGCCGCCGGTGATCGGCAACGTCGCGGACGCGGTGAAGTCGGCACCGTCCTCATCGAGCCGGACCAGCGCGCGGATCAGCGACTCGTGCGGAGCCAGGCCGAGGGCCGGCAGGCCTGACAGCCGGGCGGCGACCCGCTGCCCCGGCTTGAGTCCCTGGTCGGACCGGAACCGGCGGACCTCGGTGACCACCTTCTGCAGGCCGGCGATCTCCACCTCGGCGGCGTCGTCGACGTAGGACTTGTCCGGCGTGGGCCACTCGGCGATCACGATGGACTCCGGTCCGCCCGACCGGTCACCGGCCGCCTCGTCGGTGATCCCGTTCAGCGCGAGCCACAACTCCTCGGTGACGAACGGGATGATCGGGTGCAGCAGCCGCAGTACCTGGTCCAGCACGTGCCCGAGCACCCGCTGGGTGTTCTGGTCGGTACCGATGACCGGCTTGGTCAGCTCGACGTACCAGTCGCACACGTCGTCCCACGCGAAGTGGTAGAGCGTGTCACAGATCTTGCCGAACTCGTACCGCTCGAACTGCTCGTCGACCTCCTGCACCATGTGCTGGAGCCGGGACAGGATCCAGCGGTCCACGGTGGACAGCCGTTCGGCCGGGGGCAACGGCCCGTCGGTACGCGCGCCGTTCATCAACGCGAAGCGGGTGGCGTTCCACAGCTTGTTGCAGAAGTTGCGGGAACCCTGGGTCCACTCCTCCGACACCGGCACATCCGCGCCCGGGTTGGCGCCCCGGGCCAGCGTGAACCGGGTCGCATCGGCACCGAACCGCTCGATCCAGTCCAGCGGGTCGACCACGTTGCCGAAGGACTTCGACATCTTCTTGCCGTACTGGTCGCGAACCATGCCGTGCAGCGCGACCACGTCGAAGGGCTGGCGGCCCTCCATCGCGTACAGGCCGAACATCATCATCCGGGCCACCCAGAAGAACAGGATGTCGTACCCGGTGACCAGCACGCTGGTCGGGTAGAAGCGGTGCAGCTCCGGAGTGTCGGCCGGCCACCCCAACGTGGAGAACGGCCACAGCGCCGAGGAGAACCAGGTGTCCAGCACGTCCTCGTCCTGCCGCCAACCCTCGCCGGTCGGCGCGTCCTCGTCCGGGCCCACGCAGACCACTTCGCCGGCCGGCCCGTACCAGACCGGGATCCGGTGGCCCCACCACAGCTGCCGGGAGATGCACCAGTCGTGCATGTTGTCGACCCAGCCGAAGTACCGCTTGGACAGCTCGGCCGGCTCGAACCGCACCCGGCCGTCGCGCACCGCGTCGCCGGCCGCCTTGGCCAGCGGGCCGGTGTTGACGAACCACTGCAGCGACAGCCTCGGCTCGACGGTGGTGCCGCAGCGCGAACAGTGCCCGACCGAGTGCAGGTACGGGCGCCGCTCGGCGACGATCCGGCCCTCCTCGCGCAGCGCCTCGACGACCGCCGGCCGGGCCTCGAACCGGTCCAGCCCCTCGAACGGTCCGTGTGTGGTGATCACACCGCGCTCGTCCATCATCGTGATGCTGGGCAGGCCGTGCCGCTGGCCGATCTCGAAGTCGTTGGGGTCGTGCGCCGGGGTCACCTTCACCGCACCGGTCCCGAACGACGGATCCACGTGCGCATCGGCGACCACCGGGATGCGGCGGCCGGTCAGCGGCAGGGTCACCTCGGTGCCGACCAGGTGGCGGTAGCGCTCGTCGTCCGGGTGTACCGCGACCGCGGTGTCGCCGAGCATCGTCTCGGCCCGGGTGGTCGCGACCACGATGTCGTCGCTGTACCGGATGGAGACCAGCTCACCCTCGTCCTCGGTGTGCTCGACCTCGATGTCGGACAGGGCGGTGAGGCAGCGGGGGCACCAGTTGATGATCCGCTCGGCGCGGTAGATCAACCCATTGTCGTACAGCCGCTTGAAGATCGTCTGTACCGCACGGGACAGGCCCTCGTCCATGGTGAACCGCTCGCGCGACCAGTCGACCGAGTCGCCCAGGCGGCGCATCTGGCCCAGGATCGAGCCGCCCGACGTGTTCTTCCACTCCCAGACCTTCTCGACGAACGCGTCGCGGCCCAGGTCGTGCCGGCTGAGACCCTGGCCGGCGAGCTGGCGCTCGACCACGTTCTGCGTGGCGATCCCGGCGTGGTCCATACCGGGCAGCCACAGGGTCTCGTAGCCCTGCATCCGCCGCCGGCGCACCAGGGCGTCCTGGATCGTGTGGTCCAGCGCGTGGCCAATGTGCAGGGACCCGGTCACGTTCGGCGGCGGGATCACGATCGAAAAGGGCGGCCGGTCGCTGGTCGGGTCGGCCTTGAAATAGCCGGCCGACACCCAGCGCTCGTACCGCGACTGCTCGACCGCCCCAGGCTGGTACTGGGCGGGCAGATCCGTGCTTGCTGAGGCGTGGTCGCCCGAGCGTGGGGTCTCACCCGAGGGTTGCCGTCTTGTCGTCACGCACCGAGTTTACGGGCGCCCGTTGTTATGCTCCGACCGACCAGTCCAAGGGAGCACGAGTGTCCGACCTACCACTCCTGGAACCCGTCTACGAGGACGAGGCGCAGGAATCCACGCGACCGTCGCACCGCCGCCGATGGATCACTGTCGGTACCGTCGGTGCCGTCTTCGTCGCGGCTGTGGCCACGCTCGGCGTCGTCGACTGGCGGCGGCACCACACCGGCAGCACGTTGAGCACGCCGGCAACCATCGGAACCCTGCGGCACGACACCGCTGCCGACGCGGCCCAGACCGCGGACTATCTCCGTGACGCGCTCGGCGCCGACCTCGCGCTCAGGTCCACGACCGGAGCGGTCTACAGCGATCCGGCGAACAAGGACCGGGTCGTTCTGCTGTTCGGCGGTACGGGCAGCATCAGCTCGCCGGACAAAGAGCTGGGAAGCGCGCTGGGACTGCTCGACGACAGCAGTGGTTCGATCACCGGTCTGCACGACGTACCGGCGGGGCCGCTCGGCGGCACCATGAGGTGCGGGACCAGCAACGGCGACGGTGGACCGATGACGGTTTGCGGCTGGGCGGACAACGGGAGCCTGGCGGTAGCGCTGTTTCCGGACCGGTCCATGGACGAGTCGACTCAGCTGATCGTTCAGGTCCGCGAGGCTGTCGAGCACCGGAAGTAATTCGCGATTCCGCATTTTGGTTCCCGGTTTTGTTTCCCGGTCCAAATACGTTTCAGGGGGCACCTCAATGAGGTGCCCCCTGAAAGGAAGAA
>NZ_BONZ01000086.1 GCF_016862975.1 Rugosimonospora africana | reverse complement strand
GGGGGGTATGAGCGCGACCTCACCCAGAACCCGATCCCGTATCCAACCGCGAACAGTCCACACGCCATGTCCACCGGCGCCACGTTTCTGTTGCTACGCGTCCTGCTCGGCCTCGACCCGTACGGGGAGGACCTCGTCGTGACGCCCGCCGTACCGGCTCGGTTCGGTCGGATCGAGCTGTTCGACATCCCGGGCCGCTGGGGTCGGATGGACGCCATCGGCACCCCGAGCCTGGAGGGGTAGGTCTGTGACGGCCCCTGGGTTGCGGCCACAGACCGCACCCGCGCAGCCACCGCTCGCGACGGCGCGACGCCGCCGCCCGGGGGCGGTGGCGTCGCGCGTGGGCCGCCGGATCAGGAGGCGACGATCCCCTCACCGCCGGTCGCGCCGGGTACGGTGACGGACCCGACCTCTGTCAGCGACCCGTCACGGGCCACCCGATACTCGTCGACGACGCCGGCCCCACCGGTCTGCGCGTACAGGTACCGGCCGTCGGGAGACACGGTCACGTCCACCGTGCCCGGGTCGGTGCCGGTGGTACCCAGCGGAGTCAGCGTGCCGTCCGGCCCACCCTGGAAGCCGGAGATGCTGCCGCTGCCGGCGTTGGACAGGTAGAAGTGCTCGCCGGCGACCACGATCCAGCAGGTGGCCGCCTGCCCGGTGGGCGTGCGGGAGGTGTTGGTGAGTTCGTCGTCGCGGCCGAGGGTGAAGGTGGCCGCGGCGTTGGGCCCGGCCTCCGCGACGACCACGTGGCCACGGGGATCGAACGCGACCGCGAACGGCACCGCGTCCGGATCGGAGTTGACCACCGGCTTGGTCGAGAGCCCACCGAAGCGGTCGACAGTGAACACGTCGATGTCGTTGCCGGCGGCCTTGGTCGTCACCAGCAGCCTGCTGCCGTCGGGCGTGAACGCGACCTGACCCGGCGTGTGGGTGAACTCGTTGGCGTCCGTGACCGGGACGAGCCCGAGGGCGCGGTTCCAGGTCGGGACGCGTACCAGAAGGCCGCCCACGCGCCGGAAACCCTGCAGCGACCCGCCGCCGCGGGCGTTGAGCACGTAGACGAGGTTGCCGTGTACGGCGACGCTGACCGGGAAGTCGCCGCCGGTCGAGAGCTGCTGGCGGTGCACGAGCCTGTCTCCGTGGACGTCGAAGACGCTGATGGTGTTGCTGCCGGCGTTGACGGCGTAGAGCAGGCCGTGGGCGCGGTCGTAGGCCAGCGAGCCCTGCGAGGCGAGGTGGTCGACGACGGAGCCGTTGAGTGCCCCGCCCCGGCCGCCGGTCGGATACGTGCCGGCCCGGCGCAAGCTGCCGTCGGCGCCCCGGTCGTAGGCGACGACCGCGTTGCCGTCGACGTTGTCGGTCTGAACGAACACCGCACCGGCGGTGGAGTGCGACGGCGATGCCGTGGCGGGCGCGGCGCCCAGCGCGGTGGCCGCCAACGCCAAGCCGGCGATTCCGGTGATGCGAGCGGTGGTACCCATAACTTCTCCTGTCGGGTTCTACCTGTCGGACGCATGGTTCGCGTCGGGCACGCGCGGCGTCTTACCCCCGGGCGCGCGACCACGCCGGCCGTTAAGGGGTCCGTAACATCCCGGCCCAAGTCGGGCCGGGTCTCGCCCGCGGGCTCGTAGGATTGGCGGCGTGCAATCGGCTGACACGACCGCAGACGGTGCCCCGGCGGAGCAGATCCCGGTCGGGGCGCCTTCCGGGCGTGGCGTGGGCGAGGAAACCGCCCGGTGGGTGGCGGAGTTGGCCGACCCGGGCCGCACCGGCGACCAGGCGCGGCGGGGGCTCCATGACCTGCTCCTGCGGGCCGCCCGGGCCGAACTGCACCGCCGAGGCGGACACCATCCGTTCAGCGGTCCCGAACTGGACGATCTCGCCCATCAGGCCGCCGACGACGCACTGGTGTCGATCATCACCAAACTCACCGAGTTCCGCGGTGAGAGCCGGTTCACGACCTGGGCCTACAAATTCGCCATTCTCGAGGTGTCGAACAAGCTCGGGCGACATTTCTGGTCCCGCAACCCGTCCGTCGCCCTGGACGCGCAGGACTGGGATCGGTTGCCCGACCGGTTCGGGATGCGCCCGGACGAGTACGTCCAACAACGCGAGCTGATCGCGACCCTGCGCCGCGCCGTCGAGGAGGAGCTGACCGAACGGCAACGGCAGGTATTCCTCGCGTTGGTCGTCAACGGCATCCCGCTCGACGCTTTGGTCGCGCGGTGGGGCTCGACCCGCAACGCGATCTACAAGATCATGTTCGACGCCCGACGTAAGTTGCGGGCGACGCTTGCCGCTAACGGATATCTGCCAGCCGCGGCACCATCGCCGGATGCCTCAGACAACAGGGCAGAAGACACGGCCGGAGCACAGAATCGGGGTGAGGCGACCATGACCGGTTGGGCGAAGCTGGAGCGGTTCCTGAACACCGATCCCCGGGACGTCGGCTGCGAGCAGGCGCTGCACCTGTTGCACGTCTACGCCGATCTGGCCCGCGACGACGCGTCCCGGGCCGAAGCAGCCCGCCGATACCCCGGAATCGCGGCGCATCTACTCGCCTGCGGGCCCTGCGGCGAGGACTACCGCGGCCTGGTTCTGGCGGTGCGGCGGGAGTGGTCCTGACGGGTACGCCCCTCTGCTGAGGCCGGTGTGAGCGTGGCCACATCACGGACGGGTAAGACCGACGCGTGCGCCGTCACATACAGAGGGGCCTCAGACCCGGCAGCCGTGCCTCGACGCCATCGACCGACTCCACCTCTGGCCAGCCCCGCGAGCCGGCCGCGCTCGTCACCGCCGCAGATCCGCTTGTAGAGATCGGAGACCTGAGTACCGTGAACAGCACCCTCGACGCCGACCTTCTCGTCATCGGATTCGGTAAGGGAGGCAAGGCCGTGGCCGCCAGGATGGGCCGGCTCGGCAAGCGGGTCGTCGTCGTGGAGCGATCCGCGCGCATGTACGGCGGCACCTGCCCCAACGTGGGATGCGTACCGACCAAGGGGCTCGTCCACCGTTCGCATCAGCGCCGACCGGGTGACCCGGCACAGGACTGGTACCAGCGGTCCGTCGGCGAAGTCCAGTCCATCCGGGAGATGATGCGGCACGGCAACCTCGACGCGTTGAACGGCATCGAGACGGTGACCGTCCTCACCGGGCAGGCCAGCTTCATCGACGCGCACACCGTCGGCGTCACGACCGCCGACGACCGTCTCACCGTCACCGCCGACACCATCCTGATCAACACCGGCTCCGAACCGGTCACCCCCGACATCCCCGGCCTCGCCACCAGCGGCCACACCGTGACGAGCACCGAGCTGATCGAGAGCACCACCCTGCCGCGGCGGCTGGCCATCCTGGGCGGCGGGTACCTCGGCATCGAATTCGCCTCCATCTACCGCGCCTTCGGCTCCCAGGTCACCATGTTCGAGCACGCCGCCCGGATCCTCACCCGCGAAGACGACGACATCGCCGCCGCCGCACACGGCATCCTGGCGGGCGACGGCATCGAGATCGTCACCGGCGCACAGGTGACGCGGGTCCGCGACGGTGAGCACGGCGCGACGATCGACTACGACACGGACGGCCGGCAGCACAGCGTCGAGGTCGACGCCATCCTCACCGCCGCCGGCCGCGTACCGGCAACTCGCGATCTCGGGCTGGACGCCGCGGGCGTGCGGACGACCGGG
This sequence comes from Rugosimonospora africana, assembly GCF_016862975.1. Classification (GTDB taxonomy): domain Bacteria; phylum Actinomycetota; class Actinomycetes; order Mycobacteriales; family Micromonosporaceae; genus Rugosimonospora; species Rugosimonospora africana. The sequence goes on along the minus strand of NZ_BONZ01000086.1, from coordinate 88,115 downwards.
GCGGGAGCGGTCGAGGTCGACGAGTACCTGCGGACGAGCCAGCCGCACATCTACGCCCTCGGCGACGTCAGAGGCGGCCCGCAGTTCACGTACCTCTCGCTCGACGACAGCCGGATCGTCCTCGACCAACTCACCGGTGAGGGCCGGCGCTCGATGACCGACCGCGTCGTGGTGCCCCACGCCCTGTTCATGACCCCACCGCTGGCCACCGTGGGGATGACCGAGCGGGAGGCCCGCGAGGCCGGGCGCCGGGTCGCGATCGCGAGCCAACCCGTGGCGGACATCGTCGCGATGCCCCGGGCGTACGCCGTCAACGAGACCCGCGGCGTGATGAAGTTCGTGATCGACGCCGAGACCGACGAGATCCTTGGCGCCGCCCTGCTCAGCGTCGACGCCCAGGAAATCATCAACACGGTCGCGCTCGCGATGCGGCACCGGATCACCGCTGCCGAACTTCGCGACGCCGTCTACACCCATCCGAGCTCGACCGAGGCGCTCAACGACGTCCTCGCCACTGTCATCCGGGTCGACGAAGCGTAGACCTTCGAATCGGGCGGCATGCGCCAGATCCGGCCGCATTCGGCCCGGTCCTCGGTGCGTGTGGCGGGTACGGTAAGCGCGTGGCGCAGGAATTGGATTCGGCGGCTGTTCACGTTCGCGCGGTGACCGGACGGCCCGGCCGATGAGAGGTGCGTTCACCGCCAGGACCGGCCGGCTGCGACGATCGCTGACGATGGCAGCGGCGGGGATTGTCATCGTCGCGGTGGGCTCCTGCGGCTCGCCCGCCGGCACACCGTTGCCGACCGTGGTGCCGGCGCGGCAGGCCACGTCCGCCATCACGCCGCCCGCCGACGGCGTACCCGAACACATCGTCGTGGTGGTGTTCGAGAACAAAGGCACCGGACAGATCATCGGCAGTGGCAAGGCACCCGCGTTCGACGCCCTGGCCCGGCAGGGCGCGCTCTACACCCGCTCGTACGCGATCACCCATCCGAGCCAGCCGAACTATCTCGCCCTGTTCTCCGGCGGCACGCAAGCGGTCACGAACGACTCGTGCCCGCACACGTTCACGACGATGAACCTCGCCCGCCAGTTGCTCGACGCCGGCCGGACGTTCACCGGGTACGCCGAGGCATTGCCGCGCAGCGGCTTCACCGGGTGCACCCACGGCAGGTACGTGCGCAAGCACGCACCGTGGATCAACTTCACCAACCTGCCCGCGACCGTGAGTCAGCCGTACACGGCGTTCCCCTCCGACTTCACCGGGCTTCCGTCCGTGGCGTTCGTCTCCCCCGACCTGTGCGACGACATGCACGACTGTCCCGTCGCGACAGGAGACCGCTGGCTCGCCGAGCATCTGAGCGGGTACGCGACGTGGGCGCGGACGCATCACAGCCTGCTGATCGTCACGTTCGACGAGGACGACTCCTCCGGAGCGAACCTGATTTCCACGATCGTCACGGGGCAGGGTGTGGCCCCGGCTCGGGTCAGCGACCGCATTGACCACTACACGGTGCTGCGCACCATCGAGGCGTGCTTCGGTCTTGCCGCGCTCGGCGTCGCCGCCGCGCGGACAACACTGCCACAGGTCTGTCGGTAGACGGCGGCTGGCGTCGGCGGTTCCGGCCGACCGAGGCGCGATGCTCGCCGCTGGTGCCGCTGAGCCGCGGGGACCTTACGCGTCGCGTGTCGTGAACAGGAACGCGGCGACAGCGAACACCAGCACAGTCCATCCGGCGAAGACGCCGAAGCCCTGCCAGGCCGAGAGCAGGTCACCGGGCTGCGGCTGGGGTTGGATGACAAGCAGCCCGGCGTTGGTCGGCATGTACGCGTTGATGTGATGGCCCCAGCTGTCCGGCAGGAGCCCGGTCAGGTTCGACACGATGAGGACCAGCCCGAGCACAGCGGTGATGGCGCCGGCGGTGTGCCGCAGGATCGCGCCGAAGCCCAGGGAGAACAGGCCCAGCACGGCGAGGTAGAGCCCGGCGCCGACGACCGAGCGGCTGACCCCCGGGTCGTTCAGGTCGACTGGAACGTGCGAGGCGATGACCTGCCTACCGACGAAGAACGCGGCGAAGCTGAGCACCTCGCCCACGACGAGCATCAGCGCGGCGAACACCGCCACCTTCGCGGCCAGAACGGTCAGCCGCCGAGGCTGCGACTGCAGCGTGGAGCGGATCATGCCGGTGGTGTACTCGGCGGAGATCACCATGACACCCAACACCGCGACGACCAGCTGACTGATGAACACCGGCCGGGCCAGAATGACCTCCAGCGGGTGGTGCGCGAGGTTGGTCCGCTCGCCCGGATCGAGGCGGTTCCACCGGTTCATCAGAGCCCATGCGATCAACGCCATCAGCCCGACCGAGATGGCGGCCATGGCCACCAGCGACCACATGGTCGAGCGCACCGTTCGCAGCTTCGTCCACTCGCTGCGCAACTCGCCGCGCAGCCCGGCCCGGCCTCTTGCCGGGGCCAGCGGTGGAATCCGCAGCAGGGTGGTCGCCGAGTCGCCGACCGACCGTTCTCCGGTGCTGCTCATGCCGACACCTCCCGGCCTCCGGGAACCGCCGCGTGGTACTCGACGGTGTCCCTGGTCAACTCCATGAACGCCTGCTCTAGCGACGCCTGCAGCGGGGACAGCTCGTACAGCCGCACCTGGTTGTCGAATGCCAGGTCGCCGATGCGGTCCATGACGAGGCCGGAGATCAGCAGGGTGTCGTCCCCGTCCGGCGTCGCCGTGCCGCCCGCCCCGGTGACCACTTCGGTGAGCCTGGCCGGTTCGGGGGTTCTGACCCTCACCAGCAGCTCGGAGTTCTGGTCGATGAACTCCTGCACCGTGCAGTCGGCGATCATCCGGCCCCGGCCGATGACCAGCAGGTGGTCGGCCGTGTTCTCCATCTCCGACATCAGGTGGCTGGAGACGAAGACCGTCCGCCCCTCGGCGGCCAGCGACCTCATCAGGTTGCGGATCCACAGGATCCCCTCGGGATCCAACCCGTTGACCGGCTCGTCGAACATCAGGATTTTCGGGTCGCCCAGCAGCGCGGCGGCGATGCCCAGCCGCTGCCCCATGCCCAACGAGAACCCTTTCGCGCGCTTACCCGCCACCTCGGCGAGACCGACGAGGTCCAGGACCTCGCCGACGCGACGCTTCGGCAGGTTGTTGGTCTGCGCCAGGCACAGCAGATGGTGGTACGCGGACCGTCCACCGTGGATGGCCTTCGCGTCCAGCAGCGCGCCGACTTCCCGCATCGGGTAGTCCAGTTGCCGGTATGGTCTGCCATCAATGGTGACCCGGCCGCCGGTCGGCGTGTCCAGGCCCAGGATCATGCGCATCGTCGTGGACTTCCCGGCCCCGTTCGGGCCCAGGAACCCGGTCACCTGTCCGGGCCGGACGGTGAAGGACAGCTGGTCGACGGCGACCCGGTCCCCGTACCGCTTGCTGAGGCCCACAGCCTCGATCATGACGATAGCTACCTTTCGACGCAGCGATGATCGAGCCACAACCGGTGCCCACCCGTACGGTGGACCTCCACCCCGCTTCAACCGGGAACCCTACAAGATGTAGTGTATCGGTCGGGCCGACGGGCCGGGTACCAGAACCCACGGCGATCGACGACGGGGTTCCCGGTCGCGGGCCACCCGGAGCGGAACTGAGACCGCTCATACCCAGATGACAGGACATTACTTCTACTACGATAAACGTAGTATGTCGCGCGCGGGAAGGTAGTCGCTGCGATCGGCAGCTGGCTGCTCGCCGGGCGGGAACCGTCCACCATCGCGCATCAGGCCATCGGATGACCAAGAGTGGCCCCGGTCGCGCCGTCACAGCCGTCCGGGGCCACCATCGACGTCAGCCCGGTCGCGATATCGGTCGATGCGCGGAGGTCCCCTGTCCCGCCCTCGCCGTCGTGGATCTGCGCCTGGTGGTGTGCCGTGCCCTGTGCGCCGTCACCTGTGTGCCGTGCTGGGCGTGCGTTGTCTGCCAGGGAATCGAACCCCTGCGCCTGCCCTCGGCGCGCCAGAAAGGAGACCGGATTTCACCCGCCGGTTCTCGGGCTCGCGCACGCCTCCACGTCGGCTACCTGCTCCGCACCCGTGTGCTCAGTCCAGCAGGTCGACCTCCCAGTTCGTCCGCTGAATGAGCGTGTCGACCTCGCGAAGCTGTCGGGCAAGGTCGTCGGCCTGCCCGCGCAGTTCACCCACCGGCAGCGCCGGGATCATCTTCAGCTCCGAGCGCAGCTGCCGGAAGCCACGCTGGCCTTCTCCGGCGGCAGCGCCGGCAGCGGACGTGACCAGGCTGTGCCGCAGACGGAGAACATCGCGGCGAGCCAACGCGTCGGTGAGCGTGCCACCCTCGACCAGGCTGGCAGCATTGGTGCGGTTGATCCGCCGGATCAACGACTCCAGCTCACCGAGCACCTCGGCGGCCTCGGTCATCAGAGTCTCAGCGTTTTCGGCAGGCGCTTCGCCCTCCTGGTAACGTGCGCTCGCGGTGACGCGGGCACGCAGCTGTTCGACGCGGCGCGCCGCGTCCGCGCGCAGCGCAAGAGCCTCAGCGAGCTTCATGCCGGCCAGTATGGCAAACGGAGATCGTCGCTGCCTTCCCATTTCCTTGGCGCTGCTTCGCAAAGCCGAGCGGCGTCCACCGCAGGGGATCAGTCGTCGCTGTCGTCCCATTCGTCGCGCAGTTCCTTGCGGAGGACGTCGGCCTGCACGATCAGTGCGCCAAGCAGCTCCTCACGATTGAGTCGGTTCGTCGTCCGGTAGGACCAGCTGATGTCGCCCTGCGCGTCGAGCAGCTTGATGAGTACGAATGCCTCCAGAGCCGTCTCACCCGGCTCCAGCGGGTGGACCTCCAGCCCGCGGAGGACTTCGGTGACCGGTACCCGCTGCTCTCCGTTGGCTGAACCAGAGTGGCTTCCCATCCGGTCATCGAAGCATTGCCGCCTTGCGACGCGTGGACCGGGTGTGTCGCCTGCCGGTTCCGGCCGATATCGTCGCGCCGTGGTGCGTGTCAGGCGGTACCGCTATGTCGGCCCGGCCGAGTTGCGCGATCGGGTGATCGCGGTGGACGCGGTTGCCGTGGACTCGCTGGCCTCGCTGGCCTCGCTGGACGGGTGGCTGGCCGGCCGCGACTCTCGAGATCTCACGGAACCGGTCACGTTCGTCGTTGTTCTCGATGGCGTGCTGAGGCTGGCACCGCGTCGGAGCGAACACGTCGCCCTCGCGGGCGGCCACGACGTCCTCGCCGCCGGCGAGATGGCGTTTGCCCCCGCCGGCACCGGCTGGCGCGTCGCCGAGGTAACCAACCAGTCGACCGGCTACTGCCCCGACCCGGACTGCTGGCCCGCGGTGGCCGAGGCGCTCGACCGGGTCGGCCTACCGCATCCCGGTGGCTTCACCGACCGGATCACCTTCCGCCGTTGCCCGACCTGCGGCGAGCGCAACATCGTGCGGGACGACGACTTCACGTGCGCCCTGTGCGGCAGCGCCCTGCCGGCGCGGTGGAACCTCACGTCCGACTGACGGCACCGCTTCTGCCGCTGATCGGGCGGAGGTGGTTGCGCGGCCGGTCACTCGGCCGGGTTTCCGAAGGTCGGCTCCGACCTCACAACCGGCAGGTGTCAGGCGGCCCGGTCCTCCAACGGCGCGCCGCGACGCAGCCGCTCCACGTTGGCCGCGAAGCGTTCCGCGGTGGCCCGATATGCCTGCGTCGTGACGCCGCCGACGTGGGGGGTGGCGGACACGTTCTCGGCCAGGACCGGATCGTCGGGGTCGATGGGTTCCTGCCAGTAGACGTCCAGGCCCGCCGCCGTGAGGCTGCCCGAGCGGAGCGCCGCGACGAGCGCGTCGTGGTCGACCACCGGGCCGCGTCCGACGTTCACCAGGATCCCTCCGGGCCGGAGCGCCCGAAGCTCGGCCGCGCCGATGATGCCGCGCTTGTCCCCGGTCAGCGGCAGACAGAGCACCAGCAGGTCGGTCGCCGTGAGCGCCGCGTGCAGCTGGACGAGCGGGCGGTACTCGTCGACCAGCGCCAGCACGGTGGGGTCCGCCTCGGAACGCGGGCGGCGACCCATGCCGACCAGCCGCGTGCCGAACGGCCGCAGCCGGGTGAGCACCTCCCGGCCGATGGCCCCGAGGCCGATGACTGTGGCGGTCTGGCCTCCGAGGCCGCGGCCGAGAGGTTCGCCCAACCGCCCGTCACGCAGCGCGGCCCGCGCCTGATCGAACCGGCGCGACAGCGCCAGCAGGTGAAGCATCGCCAGCTCCGCCACCGATCCGGCGTTGCCTGTCCGGTCCGCGGGGACGTTGGCGACCGGAATCCCGCGGGCGGCGGCCGCCGCCACGTCGACGCCCTCCAGTCCGGCGCCGAACTGCTGGATCAGCGCCGGCCGCGCCGCATCCATCAGCGAGCCGTCGACCTCGCGCATCGCGGGGACAAGCACGTCGGCCCGGCCGTCCGGCCCGGCCGGCGCTCCCGACGCCCAGGCGCCGACGTCGTCCTCTGCCAGCAGCTCGGCCAGGATTTCACGGGCTGCCGGGAAGCTGTCACCCAGAAAACGGACCTTCATACCCTTTTGTCTAGCAGAGGTCGGCCGGCGCCGCGCGTCGGAGCTGGGCACGCCGGTGCCTGAGATTCTGGCGACAAGGTGTAGGACACCTAAATGGGTTGCCCTCCGGCGTCCGCCTTGTGATGTTGTGGCGTGACCTCTGACCCAGACACCGTCCCGATACCCGATCGGCGTCTGGTCGACGTAAGTCTCGTGAGACGGCTGGTCGCCAGGCAGTTCCCGCGATGGGCCGACCTGCCCTTGCGGTCCGTCGCGGTCAGCGGCTGGGACAACCAGACCTTTCATCTCGGTGACCGTATGTCGGTACGGCTGCCGACCGCCGCGGAGTACGCGCTGGCGGTGGACAAGGAACACCGGTGGTTGCCCATGCTCGCGCCGCGGGTGCCGCTGCGGATACCCACGCCCCTGGCGAAGGGCGAGCCCGACGAAGGGTTCGGCTTCCACTGGTCTGTCTATGAATGGATCGACGGCGAGCCCGCCGGCGTCGACACCATTGCCGACCTGACCGAGTTCGCGGTCAGCCTGGCCGCCTTCCTCGTCGCGCTGCGACAGGTCGACCCGGCTGGAGGGCCCGAACCGGGGCTGCACAACTGGTTCCGTGGCGGGCCACTGCGGGTCTACGACGTCCAGACGCGACGGGCGATCGGGGTGCTCAACGGCCGGGTACCCGGGGATCTCGTCACGGAGATCTGGCAATTGGCGCTGGAGACGTCGTGGGAATGCCGGCCGGTCTGGTTCCACGGCGACATCGCCCCGGGGAACCTCCTGGTCCGTGACGGCGCGCTGGCTGCCGTCATCGACTTCGGCACGTGCGGTGTCGGCGACCCCGCGTGCGACCTGGCGATCGCCTGGACGGTGCTGACCCGGGCGAGCCGCGAGGCATTCCGCGCAAGGCTCGACATCGACCCTGGAACGTGGGCACGTGGGCGGGGCTGGGCGCTGTGGAAGGCGCTGGTGGTCCACGCCCGTGCGCTACACAGCGACAATGCGGTGGCGGTAGAGACCAGACGGGTCATCGACGAGATTCTCACCGAGTACGCGGAATCTCGTTGAATCAGGGGGCGACCCGATCGGCTCGACCGCTATGAACTGGTCGCTGAGGTGCCTGTGGAGACCGCGTCGGGTGTGTGCCGGAGTTGTTGCAGGTCGGCCAGCTTCAGGGCGGGTCCGGCGAGGGGTGGTTCGGTCGAGGCGCGGAGGCCGGCAAGGATGATGTCGGCGTGCCGGTGGGCGAGGGCGTTCTGCGTCTCGTCGGAAAACGGCCCGGGCAGTGGCCGGGACAACCGGGTGAGCAGCAGTCCGATGTCGCCGAAGACCACATCGTCGCGGAGTCCACCTGTCTTGTGGGCCTCCGCCAGCAGTTCCTCCACGAGCCGCGCCGAGGTGCTCTGTGCGGCTTTGAGCTCTGGCTCGTCCAGGTCGAGCGCGGCCAGGAGCGTCGGGATCACCACGGAGGTCCGCAGGTCCAAGACGGCGTGGACGTACGCGGCCAGCGCGTCGAGCGGATCCGGATGGTCCCGCTGAGCCCGTCGAACGGCCTCGATCGTCCCGGTCAACGCATGGAGGGCGACCGCGTGCATGAGCGTGTGGCGATCGGTGAAGCGCCGGTACAGCGTGGCGATCCCCACTTCGGCGCGTCGGGCGACCTCCTCCAGCGACGCGCCCGGGCCCTGCTCGACGAACACGTCCCGCGCCGCTTCCAGAAGCCGCGCGTGATTGCGGCGCGCATCGGCTCGCATCCGAACGCTCCCTCCATAATTCCGCCCCAGCCTACCACTAGACGGAGGGGATCCCTTCGTTTTACCGTAGCGGAGGGCACCCCTTCGGTTATGGAGGCGAATGCGATGACTGACGTACAGGCGAGCGCGGAGACCCGGCCGCGCGGGCCGCGTGAGCCGCAGCGCCGGTGGCTCGCGCTCGGCGTGATCGCCACCGCCCAACTCATGACCGCGCTGGACGCCACGATCGTGAACATCGCGCTGCCCTCCGCCCAGCGCGCGCTGGGGTTCGGCGACGCGCAGCGGCAATGGGTAGTGACCGCCTACACCGTGTGCTTCGCCGGCCTGCTCCTGTTCGGCGGGCGGATGGCAGACGCCATCGGCCGGCGCCGGTCCTTCCAGATCGGACTCGGCGGGTTCGGGCTCGCCTCGCTGTCCGCCGGGCTGGCGCCCACGCTGCCGGTCCTTGCTGCCGGACGCGCCGTGCAGGGGGCGTTCGCCGCGCTGATCGCGCCGACCGCGTTGTCGCTGCTCGCCCTCACCTTCACCGAACAACGGGAGCGGAGCCGGGCGTTCGCCATCTACGGGGTGGTGGCCAGCAGTGGAGCCGCGACCGGGTTGCTGCTCGGCGGCGTCCTCACCGACTACCTCGACTGGCGCTGGTGCCTGTTCGTGAACGTGGGGATCGCTGGCGTGGTGCTGACCGTCGGCCGATTCGTCCTGCCCGATCCGCCGCGATTCGGCTCCGTCGGCCTCGACGCCACCTCGGCCGTGCTGGCCACCGGCGGGCTCGCGGCCCTGGTGTTCGGGTGCAGCCAGGCAGCCGCGGGTGGCTGGGCGCAGCCGCTCGTGCTCGGCGCGCTGATCGGCGGGGCCGCCATCATGGCCGTGTTCGCCCTGCGGCAGGCGCGAATCCCCAACCCTCTGCTTCCGCTGCGCATCCTCGCCGACCGCACGCGCGCCGGCGCCTACCTCGCCCCTGCAACCGCGGTCGTCGGGGCATTCGGCATGTTCCTCATGCTGACGTACCACCTGCAGGTGGTGCTGCACTACTCGCCGGTCCGCGCCGGACTGGCCGTGCTGCCGATGACGCTGGCGAACGCGCTGAGCGGCTACCAGCTGGGCAACCGGCTGCTGCCGCGTCTCCCGGCGCGGATCCTGCTCGCCGGTGGGCTGCTGGTCGCCGCCGGCGGGCTGGCACTCATGACCCGGCTGACGCCGCACAGCGGGTATCTCGCGACCATCCTGCCCGCCCAGATCCTGGTCGGGATCGGCATGGGAGCACTGTTCCCGCCGGCGTTCCAGCTCGCGATCAACGGCGTCACCCAACAAGACGCGGGCGTAGCCTCCGCCGTCATAAACGCCGCCACCCAGGTCGGCAGCTCCATCGGTACAGCCATCCTGAACACCATCGCAGTCACCGCCACCGCCACCTACCTCGCCAGCCACCCCGCCACCCCGACCCTGCGGCGAGCGGCTTTCGTCCACGGGTACGCGACCGCGACCGCCTGGGCCACCGGCCTCCTCGCAGCCATGGCCGTGCTCGTCTACCTCCTCGTCCCCGCGCCACGGCCACGATCCACCGGGCGGGAGCGGGCGACCCAGACGCAGACAGCCGGGAGAGAGAGCTGACGTGCGGATGCCATCACCCGATCCCATGACGCCCTGTATCGAAAGGAGCCAGGCAATGGCTACCGAACTGAACCACACCATCGTCCCCGCGCACGACCCGAAGGCTTCCGCACAGTTTCTCGCCGACATTCTCGGGCTTGAGGTCGGTCCACCCACCGCGCATTTCACGCCCGTCACACTGGCGAACGGAGTCACCCTCGACTTCGACGCCTACGACAAGGTCGACGAGCACCATTACGCGTTCCTGGTCAGCGACGAGGAATTCGAGGCCGACTTCGCCCGCATCCAGCAGGCCGGCATCGCCTACTACGCTGACCCCGCCTGCCGCGAAGTGAGCCAGACCTACACCGGCAAGAAAGGCAACCGCGGCACATATTTCCGCGACCCGAACGGGCACCTCATGGAAATCCTCACCCCGGCCCCTGCGGAGCAGTCCTCAGACGGCACCACTGAGCCAGAATAGGGCTCCGAAGCCATTTCGCCCGCACATCGCCTCGTCCGGTACGATCTCGGGATTGTTTTCACCGCTGGGAGCCCGTCAGGTTCGCCTGTGGCCTCCCCGGCGGTTCCTCGGCTGAGAGCAGGTCCCGTTCATGGCATGTCGTATCAGTGAGCTCGTACTCGGTTGCCGCGACCCCGAGGTGCTGGCGCGATTCTGGTGCAAGGTCCTGGACTTCGTCGTGCTCGATCGCGAGGATGACGGCTCGTTGGAGATCGGGCCGCGCGAGGGGTTCGGCGGTCCGCAGCCGACGATCATCCTCAGTCGCCGGGACGAGCCGGAGACGGGGAAGTCCCGGCTGCACATCGACGTCAACGCCACCGACCGCGATCAGGACGCCGAGCTCGAACGCCTGCTGAAGCTCGGCGCGCGCCCGGCCGAGATCGGCCAGACGGGGCAGGAGCCGTGGCATGTCCTGACCGACCCCGAAGGTAATGAGTTCTGCCTTCTCAAGCGCCGGCTGGACCCACTCTGACGGTCATCGGTCGCACGTCGATGACAGACATGGGGCCAACGCAGGCCGAGGCCAAGACGCAGAAGGTGGGCGTCACGGCCGCCGACTACGACAACGCGCACGCCGGCCTGCACGCGAGCCCGCTCATGCGCGAGCTGTGGGCGCAGGCCATGGGCGACCAGTACCCGGCCGAGGTCGAACCGTTCAGCGCGTGCAGTTGGTGGCTGCTCGGCAACGCCGTCGCCGCACTACGGCTGCGCCCGGACGGGCGGCTCGTCGACCTCGGCTGCGGTCGCGGCGGTCCCGGCCTCTGGCTGACGCGTGCACTGTCCGCCCGCCTCGTCGGGATCGACTTCAGCCCGGTCGCGGTCGACCTGGCCGCCATCCGGGCCGCGCGGTTCGTGGCCCCCGGGCGGGCCGAATTCCGGCTGGGGACGTTCGACGGTACCGGGCTGCCCGACGGGTACGCCGACGGCGTGCTGAGCATGGATGCCCTGCAGTTCGCCAAGGACCGGGTCGCCGCGCTGCGCGAGGTACGCCGGATCCTGGCACCCGCCGGCCGGGCGGTCGTCACGGTACGGCAGCGCCCGGCCGGTGCCGACGACTGGCCCACGATGGCGGCATCGGCCGGCCTGGACGTCGAGCAGTCGCTGGTGTACCCGGACTACGACGAGTACTGGCGGCGGCTCTATGCACTGTGGACAGAGCACGAGCAGCGGTTGCGCCCCGAACTGGGCGACGCGGCCACCGACAACCTGATGCGGGAGGTCGCCCTGGCGGGCACCGTGGACAATCCGCCCACGGTCCTGATGGTGGTCCTGCGGCACTCCGGATAGTCTCGCGGGCGACGACACCGGCGACCTCGAAGATCCGCAGGCCAGGCGAGCGCCTCAGCGCCCGCCACCGACACGCCCGCCACCGACACGCCCGCCGCAATTCGGATCGGGAACCGGGACCTACATGCGGCTGAGCAGGTCAGCCTTTTTGGTCTCGAACTCGGCGTCACTGATGATGCCCTGGTCGCGCAGCTGCGCCAGGCCGGCGATCTGGCTCGGCACGTCGGCCCCACCGGCCGCCGGTGGCCCCGCCGGAGCCGCCCGGAACTGGTCGCGGATCCGCAGGGTACGCAACCGGTCCTCGAACTCCCTGCACTTCGCGGCCTGGTTCGGGACGGTGATCCCGGTGAGCATCTCCAGACGCAGAGTCGTCGGGTTGCTCTCGTCGAGGTACTCGATATGGATGTTGTTCGAGTCGTTGAGCCGCCGAGCGTCAGGGCCGCCAAGCACGGCCTCGAGTGTGCTCATCTGTCGAGCGACGATCTTCACGTCCGCGACATCGGCATACGGAATGGTGAGCGGTTGCCAGTACGACTTGCTACCGATCGTCGGTTGGAGTTCGAACGCCTCCCGCGTCAGCAGGAAGCGGATCTCTCCGGACTTCGCTTTGGGTAGGGCAGCGAGACCGCCCTTGTAGATCACCTTGTAGGTCTCCAGCGCCTCGACGCCACCCTTACCGGAATCGTCCTTCTTACCGAAAATACCCACTGCTGCGCCCCTCACCCATTGATTCTTCGGCGAGCGGAGAATATACGGGAGCATCGCTCGCGGCGACAACCCCGAGAATCGTGCTCCGCCAAAGACCCCGGGTTCGCCTGCGTTCCCTGAATTCTGGCCACCTAGCGAAAGAAACCGGCACTGACCTGCTAGAACAGCCGGGCACCGGTGGACGGGGCGTGGCTTCACCGGTCTCGGTCCTTCGTTTTCGGCCGGCCACGTCGTGGCGCAGAAAGGAGGGGTTCATTCGGCGAAGGAAATCGCGACACGGGTCTGGAAACGGACCTGGAAACGGACCTGGAAAAAGACCTCCGAGTACCACTCGCTGTTCTGTTCCTGAACAACACCGGCGAATTCCTCGCCGGACTGCTACGGCGTGCGTCCCTTTTCTCCGCCGGTATGGCGATCACCGACTCGGTCCGCGACGCGATCCCGCGGGCGGTGGACGGAGCACGGACAGCGGCCGCCCCGGGCCGGGCGAGGCCGATCCCGCGGCACACCGGATGATCTCGCGGACGGCTACACTGAACGATCCGGGCAGCCAGCGTGCGACCCGGGTGTCGCCATCCGGCCCAGCAGCCCGCACCGAGCGAGGACCGATGCCCAGAAGCCCCCGCGAGCCGGCGATGACCGACGTGGCGAGGCTTGCCGGCGTGTCCCACCAGACGGTGTCCCGGGTGCTCAACGGCCACCCGAACGTCACCACGCAGACCCGGCTGCGGGTGCACGCGGCCATCACCGAACTGGGCTACCGGCCCAACCGGGCCGCCCGGGCGCTGGCCACCGGCCGGTCGCAGGTCATCGGCGTGGTGACGCAGAGTTCCACGCTGTACGGTCCGGCCGCCACGCTCACCGCGCTGCAACAGGCGGCGGTGGCGCACGGGTACACGGTCAGCGTCGAGAGCGTGCGCGACCTGGACAAGAAGCCCATCACCGAGGCCATCGGCCGGCACCTCGACCAGCGAGTGGCCGGGCTGGTGGTCATCGCCCCGGTCGAGTCCGCCAACGCGGCCCTGGACAACGTGCCCGACGACGTCCCGCTGGTGACCATCGACGGGGACCGGCGGCGGACCACCGAACTGGTCACGGTCGACCAGGAGGCCGGCAGCCACGCGGCCACCCGTCACCTGCTGGAGGCCGGGCACCGCACGGTATGGCACGTGTCCGGGCCGGAGGACTGGTTCGACAGCCGCGACCGGATCGCCGGCTGGCGGCGGGCGCTGGCCGAGGCTGGTGTGGAGGCTCCGCCACTGATGCCGGCGGACTGGTCTGCCGCGTCGGGCTACCGCGCCGGGCAGGTGCTCGCCCGGATGACCGACGTGACCGCGGTCTTCGCCGCCAACGACCACCTGGCGCTGGGCATCATGCTCGCGCTGCACGAACGCGGCCGGCGGGTGCCCGAGGATGTCAGCGTGGTCGGGTTCGACGACGTGCCGGAGTCGGCCTTCTACATACCGCCGCTGACCACCGTGCGCCCCGACTTCGACGCCGCCGCGGCGGCGAGCCTCGACCTGCTGCTGGCGCAGATCTACTCGGAGAAGCAGCGCGGGCAGCGCCGGATCATCCCGCCCCGGCTGGTGGTCCGCCGCAGTGTCGGACCGCCGCCGGGCTAGCGTCGGCTTCGGTGTCCAGGGAGACTCAAATCATCGACGGAGGCGGTTGTTAGCGTCCTACAAAACTAAATCTGGCTCAGCGCCGCTCTCGGCGGACCACGGCGACGAGGTCCGCTGTCGTACGGTGACCCGACTCGTACCCGTACCAGAAAAGCCCATGTAACAACGGGTTTCGATGCCGAGAGTCGATTCCGCACGGTAACCCCCGCACCATCAGGCAAGATCTGTGCACCCATTGACTCCATCCATGTTAGCGATAACAATCGACGGCGTGCGGGAGCGTGTCGTGAGACTACGCCCGGGCCCCGGCGAGCCGGGCCGGTCGTCGCGGAGACCTACGAGGAGATGACGGTGGCTGAGGCTGTCCCTGTCGTGGTCGGTATCGACTTCGGCACCCTGTCCGGGCGCGCCGTCGTGGTACGCGCCAGCGACGGCACCGAACTCGGGCACGCCGTGCACGAGTACCGGCACGGCGTACTGACCACGGCGCTGCCCGACGGCACGAAACTGCCCCCGGACTGGGCGCTGCAGGTCCCGTCCGACTACGTCGACGTGCTGCGCCACGCGGTGCCGGAGGCGATCGCGGCCGCCGGCGTCGACCCGGCCGACGTGGTCGGCGTCGGCACCGACTTCACCGCGTGCACGATGGTTCCCACGCTCAGCGACGGCACCCCGCTCAACGAGGTCGACGGGCTGGCCGGGACCCCGCACGCCTACGTCAAGCTGTGGAAACATCACGCCGCCCAGGGCCAGGCCGACCGGATCAACCGGCTCGCGCACGAGCGGGGCGAGCCGTGGATCGACCGCTACGGCGGGCTGATCTCCTCGGAGTGGGAGTTCGCCAAGGCGCTGCAGTTGCTGGAGGAGGACCCTGACACGTACGCGCGGGTGGAGCGCTGGGTCGAGGCGGCGGACTGGATCATCTGGCAGCTGACCGGCGAGTACGTGCGCAACGCCTGCTCCGCGGGCTACAAGGGCATCCTGCAGGACGGCGCGTACCCGAGCCCGAAGTTCCTCGGCGCGCTACACCCGGGCTTCGCCGACTTCGTCACGGCCAAGCTGGAGGCGCCGATCGGCCGACTCGGCGACGCGGCGGGCCGGTTGAGCGCGCGGGCGGCGGCGTGGACCGGGCTGCCGGAGGGCATCGCGGTGGCGGTCGGCAACGTGGACGCGCACGTGACCGCGGCGGCGTGCAACGCGTTGCGGCCGGGCCAACTGGTCGCCATCACCGGCACGTCGACCTGCCACGTCGTCAACGGCGACGCGCCGCTGCCGGTACCCGGGATGTGCGGCGTCGTCGACGGCGGCATCGTCGCCGGCAAGTGGGGGTACGAGGCCGGGCAGAGCGGTGTCGGCGACATCTTCGGGCACTTCGTCGAGCGCTTCGTACCCGCGGAGTACTCCGATGCCGCGGCGGCGGCCGGGGTGTCGGTGCACGAGTACCTGACCGGCCTGGCCAGCGCTCAGCGCCCCGGGCAGCACGGCCTGATCGCGCTGGACTGGCAGTCGGGCAACCGGTCGGTGCTCGTCGACCACGAGCTGTCCGGCGTGCTGGTCGGCGAGACGCTGGCCACCCGCCCCGAGGACGTGTACCGGGCGCTGGTCGAGGCGACCGCGTTCGGCACCCGTACCATCATCGAGACGTTCCGCGCGGCGGACGTGCCGATCACCGAGCTGATCGTCGCCGGTGGCCTGGTCAAGAACCCCATGATCATGCAGATCTACAGCGACGTGACCCGCATGCCGCTGTCGGTCATCGACTCCGAGCAGGGGCCGGCGCTCGGGTCGGCGATCCACGCCGCGGTCGCCGCCGGCCTCTACGTCGACGTGCCGGCGGCCGCCGCCCGGATGGGGCGCGCGAAGCCGGCGGTGTACCAGCCGGACGAGGCCGCGGCGGCGGTCTACGACGCGCTGTTCGCCGAATACACCACGCTGCACGACTACTTCGGCCGCGGCGCCAACGACGTGATGCACCGGCTGCGCCGCATCGCCCGGACGGGAGCGCCACTATGACCATCACCCAGGACGTCACCACCCAGGTCGCGCGGATCCGCCAGTACGTCGCCGACCTGCACGCCGAACTGCCCCGCAACGGCCTGGTCGCGTGGACAGCCGGCAACGTCTCGGCGCGGGTACCCGACGCCGACCTGCTGGTCATCAAGCCGTCCGGGGTCGGCTACGACGAGCTGTCCGCGGCCAGCATGGTCGTCACCGACCTGGACGGGAAGCTGGTCGACGGCGACTTCAAGCCCTCGTCGGACACCGCGGCGCACGCCTACGTGTACCGGCACCTGCCGCACGTCGGCGGCGTGGTGCACACGCACTCGACGTACGCGACCGCGTGGGCGGCCCGCGCCGAGCCGGTGCCCTGTGTGTTGACCGCGATGGCCGACGAGTTCGGCGGCGAGATACCGATCGGCCCGTTCGCGCTGATCGGCGACGACTCCATCGGCCGGGGCATCGTGGACACCCTGGCCGGGCACCGCTCCCCCGCGGTGCTGATGCGCAACCACGGGGTGTTCACCATCGGCCGCACCGCACGGGACGCGGTCAAGGCGGCCGTCATGTGTGAGGACGTCGCCCGCACCGTGCACATCGCGCGGCAGTTGGGCGCGCCGGTACCGATCGAAGGGCAGCACATCGACGCGCTCTACGCGCGCTACCAGAACGTGTACGGCCAAACCCAACCCGCCGCCTAACAGGAGAACCGCGTATGGCACCCGGCGACAAGCCCCAACTCTGGTTTCTGACCGGCAGCCAGCACCTCTACGGTCCCGATGTCCTGCGACAGGTCGCCGACCAGTCGCAGCAGATCCAGCGCGCGTTGCAGGACTCGGCGGCGCTGAGCGTGGAGCTGGTCTGGAAGCCGGTGCTGACCGACTCCGCCGGCGTGCGCGCGGTGATGCGGGAGGCCAACAACGACCCCGGCTGTGTCGGCGTCATCGCGTGGATGCACACGTTCTCGCCGGCGAAGATGTGGATCACCGGCCTGGACTCGCTGCGCAAGCCCCTGCTGCACCTGCACACCCAGGTCAACGCGGCCCTGCCGTGGGGCACGATCGACATGGACTTCATGAACCTCAACCAGGCCGCGCACGGCGACCGCGAGTTCGGGTACGTGCAGACCCGCATCGGCGCGGTCCGCAAGACGGTGGCCGGGCACGTGTCCGATCCGGCGGTGGCCGCGCGCATCGACGCGTGGGCCCGGGCCGCGATCGGCCGGGCACACCTCGACGGTCTGCGGATGGCGCGGTTCGGCGACAACATGCGCGACGTCGCGGTGACCGAGGGCGACAAGGTCGAGGCCGAGCTGCGCTTCGGCGTGTCGGTCAACACCCACGGCGTCAACGACCTGGTCGCCGTCGTGGACGCCGCGCCGGACGCGGCCGTGGACGCGCTCGTCGAGCAGTACGCCGATGCGTACACCCTGGCGCCGGAGCTGGCCAAGGACGGCGAGCGGCACGAGTCGCTGCGTTACGCGGCGCGCATCGAGGCCGGGCTGCGCCAGTTCCTGGAGGCCGGCGGGTACGGCGCCTTCACCACCAACTTCGAGGACCTGGGCGGCCTGCGGCAGCTTCCGGGCATCGCGGTGCAGCGGTTGATGGCCGACGGGTACGGGTTCGGTGCCGAGGGCGACTGGAAGACCTCGGCGCTGCTGGCCGCCGTGAAGGCGATGGGCGACGGGCTGCCCGGCGGCACCTCGTTCATGGAGGACTACACGTACCACTTCGCGCCCGGCGAGCCGAAGATCCTCGGCGCGCACATGCTGGAGGTGTGCCCGTCGATCGCGGACGGCCGGCCGAGCTGCGAGATCCACCCGCTGGGCATCGGTGGCCGCGAGGACCCGGTGCGGCTGGTGTTCAACGCCAACTCGGGACCGGGTGTGGTCATCGGCCTGGCCGACCTCGGCGACCGGTTCCGGTTGGTCGCCAACGCCATCGAGGTGGTACCCCCGGACGAGGACCTGCCCAACCTGCCGGTCGCGCGGGCGGTGTGGAAGCCGGCCCCGTCGCTGTCCACGTCGGCGGAGTCCTGGCTGATCGCCGGCGGGCCGCACCACACGGTACTCACCCGCGCGGTGTCGGCCGAGACGCTGGCCGACTTCGCCGACATGGCGCACACCGAACTGCTGCTCATCGACGCCGACACGACCACCCGCTCGTTCACCGACCGGGTGCGCTGGAACAGCGCCTACTACCGCATCGCGCAGGGGCTGCCCGGGCGCGGCTGACCTCTCCCCTCCGGTACCGGCCGTGGCCACTCCCGTGGTCACGGCCGTTGCCGTCTCCGGACCAGGACGCGCCGTATTCGCCGGGTGTATGTACTCGGTGTATACCCGTGGCGTATGCTCGCCGGCATGAGTGTTCCGCTGACCCTCCTCGGTCTGCTTGAGCGCGAGCCCAGCCACGGGTACGACCTCAAGCGCGACTACGACGCCTTCTTCGCACGCGGCAAGCCGCTGCCGTTCGGGCAGGTCTACGCCACCCTCGGCCGGCTGGCCCGGGACGGCAAGGTGGTGATCAGCGAAGTCGCGCCGGGCGAGGGTCCGGAGCGCAAGCGCTACGTGATCACCGACCACGGCGCGACCGAGGTGGCGACCTGGCTGACCGAACCGCTCGAGCCGGAGCCCCACCTGCAGACGGTGCTGTTCACGAAGGTGGTGCTGGCGCTGATGCTGGACCGCCCGGCCGCCACCTACCTCGACCTGCAGCGGGCCGCGCACATGCGGCGGATGCGCGAACTGACCGAACTGCGGCGCACCGGCGCCACGATCGACGCGCTGCTGGCCGACCACGCCCTGTTCCACCTCGAAGCCGACCTGCGCTGGATCGACATGACCGCCACCCGACTCGACGCCCTGGCCCGGGAGGTGCGCTCATGAACGCGCCCGACCCCGGCACGCCGTCGCGCCCGCTGGTCGAGGCGCGCGACGCCGTCCTGTCGTTCGGCCAGACGCCCGCGCTGCGCGGTGCGAGCCTGACGGTGAACGCCGGCGAGATCGTGGCCGTGATGGGCCCGAGCGGATCCGGCAAGTCCACGCTGCTGCACTGCCTGGCCGGCATCCTCACGCCCGACTCGGGCGAGATCTGGTTCGACGGGCAGCGGGTGGACACCCTCGGCGAGACCGGACGCAGCACGCTTCGCCGCGACCGCTTCGGGTTCGTCTTCCAGTTCGGCCAGCTCGTGCCCGAGCTGACCGCCGAGGAGAACGTCGCGCTGCCGCTGCTGCTGGCCGGCACCAAGCGGGCCGCGGCGCTCAAGGCCGCCCGGGAGTGGTTCGAGCGGCTCGACCTGGCGGGGCTGGAGAGCCGCCGGTCCGGGGAGCTGTCCGGCGGGCAGGCACAGCGGGTCGCGCTGGCCCGTGCCGTGGTGTCCCGCCCCGAGGTGCTGTTCGCCGACGAGCCGACCGGGTCGCTCGACTCGTTCACCGGCGAACAGGTCATGGAGCTGCTCATCGACGCCGCGCGGCAGGAGGGCACCACGGTCATCCTGGTCACCCACGATCCCCGGGTGGCCGCGTACGCCGAGCGTGAGGTCGTCGTCCGCGACGGCAAGGCCAGTGCGCTGGCGCCGGATCCGGTGGCGTCGTGATCCGGCTCGGACTGCGGCTCGCCGTCACCGGCGGACGGGAGGCGATCGCCCGCCTGGTCATCATCACCGCCGCCGTGGCTCTGGGCGCCGGCATGCTGCTCGTGGTCCTGGCCGGCATCAACGCGGTCAACACGCAGAACTTCCGGTACGCGTGGCTCAACGCCGGCGCCGCCGCCTCGACCGGTGCGGCCCCCGCGACGTCCGCGGATCCGCTGTGGTGGTCGGCCAACGGGGACTACTTCCACCGGCAGTTGCTCGGCCGCATCGAGGTGGCCCCGACCGGGCCGACCTCGCCGGTCCCACCGGGCATCCCGCGCCTGCCCGGGCCGGGCGAGTACTACGCCTCGCCGGAGCTGAGCAAGCTGATGCGCACCACCCCGGCCGGCCAGCTCGCCGACCGGTTCCCCGGACACCAGATCGGTACCATCGGCGACGCGGCGCTGCCCGCGCCCAACTCACTGATCATCATCATCGGCGACCGGCCGGACCAGCTCGCCCACGTGTCCGGCGCCATGAGGATCACCAGCATCCCGGACGTGTCGCCCAGCGACTGCATCCGGTGCGTGATCGGCGTCAACGCCAGCGGAATGGACCTCGTCCTGTCCGTGGTGGCCGGCGCCCTGCTGTTCCCGGTGCTCATGTTCATCGGCACCGCGACCCGGCTGTCGGCGGCCCGCCGGGAACAGCGGTTCGCCGCGATGCGCCTGGTCGGCGCGACGCCCCGGCAGATCTCGACCATCTCGGTCGTCGAGTCGACGGTGGCCGCCACCGCCGGTGTGGCTCTCGGTTTCGCGCTCTTCTACCTGTTCCGCGACCCGCTGGCGGCCTTCCCGTTCACCGGGGCGCCGTTCTTCCCCAGCGACCTGTCGCTCGGCGTCCTCGACATCCTGGGCGTCGCGGTGGGCGTACCGGTGGCGGCGGCCCTCGCGGCCCGGCTGGCGCTGCGCCGGGTACGCATCTCCCCGCTCGGGGTGACCCGGCGGGTCACCCCGAAACCACCCCGCGTGTACCGGCTGATCCCGCTGCTGGCCGGATTCGGCGAACTCGCCTACGTGCTGGCCGTCGGCCCGCCCAGGGGCAACTCGCTGGCCCAGGTCGAGGTGTTCCTGCCCGGGTTCCTCGTCGTCATGGCCGGACTGGTCATCGCCGGGCCGTGGCTGACGATGGTCGGCACCCGGGTGGTGGCCCGGCGCGCCAAGCGGCCCGCCACGCTGATCGCCGCGCGCCGGCTGTCCGACGACCCGAAGGCCGGCTTCCGCGCCATCAGCGGCCTCATGCTCGCCCTGTTCGTCACGAGCGTGGCCGTCGGGGTCATCACCACGATCGTGGCCCACCGCGGCACCCCGACCACCGGTACGGCGGTCACCACCCTCGTCGACAACTTCACCAGCGGGCACACCGACTCGGGGCAGATGCTCACGTCGGTGCCGCCGACGCCCGACCCGGTACCGGCCGCCCTGCGCTCGGTCCCCGGCGTCCGCGCGGTCGCGGTGGTTCGGCTGAATCCGGACAACCCGCCGCCGATGCAGTCGATCCCAGGACCAACCAGCGTGGACGCGATGCTGTGGGAGCCGGGCCTGGTCTCCTGCGCCGAACTGTCGGCGAGCCACGCCTTCGGCCGCTGCGAACCCGGCGCGAGCGTCGCGGCGGTGAACCAGGACCTGCGGCCCACGTTCGACGCATCCCCGGTGCCGGGGCAGACCGTGTCACCGGTCACGACGCAGAGGTACTTGCCGACGGCGGACGTGTCCCCCGACCGCCTCGCCCAGCTTCCGGTCATGTCCATCAACGTGGACACCGACGGATCCCCGGCGACGATCGAGGCCGCGCGCACCATCCTGGAGAACGCGTACCCGGGCAACCGGATACCGGCCACCGAGGCCGACTTCGACGCCGACTTCTCCCGCGACCTGGTCGGCTGGCAGCAGCTGGCGAACGTGGTCATCTTGACCAGCCTGCCGATCGCCGGGTGCAGTCTCGCGGTGAGCGTGGCCGGTGGCCTGTCCGACCGCAAGCGCCCATTCAGCCTGCTGCGGCTGTCCGGTGTGCCACTGGCCATGCTGCGCCGGGTCATCGCCCTGGAGACCGCGGTACCGCTGCTGGTCGTGGCGGTCGTGGCCACCGGTGCCGGTTTCCTTGCCGCGCACCTGTTCCTGCGCGCGCAGCTGGGCTACACGTTGCTGGCGCCCGGCGTGGAGTACTACGTCATCGTGCTGGTCGGGCTCGCCGCCTCCGTCGGGATCGTCGCCTCGACGCTGCCGCTGCTGCGGCGGATCACCGGTCCGGAGACCGCGCGCAACGAGTGACACGGGGGGTCAGGGCCGGCCTGCCGATGTCACCGCGGGCCGGCCCCGCCCGGTGTGAGGAACGCGGCCGGCCCCGCCCGATGTGAGGAACGCGGCCGGCCCCGCCCGATGTGAGGAACGCGGCCGGCCCCGCCCGGTGACGAGTCAGGAGGCCGTCTTCGGCTGGCCCACCCGGACGGCGAGGACCGCGACATCGTCACTCGTCGGCTGGTCGCGGATCAGCGTGGCCATCGCGGCGGCGCACACGCCCTCGGCGGGCGCCGGCGTCACCACGTCGAGCAGCTTGTCGATGCCCGCGTGCAGCGGGCGGTCCCGGCGCTCCACGAGCCCATCGGTGTAGAAGAAGGCCACGGTTCCGGCGGCAAGCGGCACCTCGACGGTCCGGCGGGGCGCGTCGGGGTAGGCGCCCACCGGCAGATCGGCGGGCGCGTCGAGCAGCCGGGCGGCGGTGCCCGGGGCGGCGAGGACGGGTGGCGGGTGGCCGGCGATCGACACGATCATCCGCTGCCGCGTCGGTTCGATCACCGCGTAGATCACGGTGGCGACGGCATCGGGCTCGAAGAGCTGTATCTTGCGGTCGAGCCGGCTCAGCACGTCGGCCGGGTCGTCGGACTCCAGCGCGTAGGCGCGCAGCGCGCTGCGGATGCGCCCCATCACCACCGCGGCGCGCAGGCCATTGCCGACCACGTCGCCGATGACGATGCCGACATAGCCGGACGGCAACGCGAACAGGTCGTACCAGTCGCCGCCGATGCCGACCCGGGCGCCCGGCACGTACCGGGCCGCGACGTCCAGGCCGTCGACGGCGGGCAGCTCGGCCGGCAGCAGGCTGCGCTGCAGGGCGACGGTGGCGGACCGGTCGATGCTGGCCGTCCTGGCCTGGACGGCCAGGCTCGCCCGGTCGGCAACGCGCTGCAACAGGTCGACGTCGTCCTCGGTGAACCGGCGCGGGCTCAGCGTGCCGACGTGCAGGACGCCGATGACACCGTCGGAGGCGATCATCGGTACCCCGAGCAGCGACACGATCCCCTTGTCCAGCAGCAGCGGGTTGATGACGTTGGTCGGGCCGACGCGCTCCAGGATCACCGGGCGCCCGAGCGCAGCGACCTGCCCGGCGAAGCCCTGGCCCACCGGAAGCCGCACGCCCTGGTGGACCTCCTCCTCGATGCCCCGGGCGGCGGTGGCGATAAGATACCGTCTGGACGGATCCAGCAGCAGGATCGCGGCGGTGTCGACGGACAGCAGCTCCCGCAGCCGCTCCAGCAGCTCGACCAGCAGATCCTCGACATTCAGCTGGGACAGGCCGGCGTCGGTCACCGATTCGAGCCGGCGCAGCCGCTCGTCGTTGCCCGAGGTGCCCACGTCCGCTGTCACGAGTGCATGCTAACCGCTTGCGTTCGGGAGGCGACTGACCGGCGATCGGCGGCGGGCGTGCCGGGGCCGGGCGATCGTGCTCATTCCCCGGACAGGTGCTGCCACACTCCGGTGATCGTCAGCACCTCGCGGACCATGCCCCGGGCAGCCTCCACCCGGAAGCCCTTGCCCTTGCCGTCGGCCAGCCGGCGGCCCTTCAGCAGCGCGCTGATCCCGCTGGAGTCGAGGAAGCTCACGTCGGCCAGGTCGACGATCACGGCCCTGGTGTCGTCCGCCTCCAGCGCCGCGGCAACCTCCGCCTGCAACGCGTCCACGTTGCCCAGGTCGATCTCCCCGGCGACCCGGAGCCGGAATGCGTCGTCGGAGCGGTGCGCCGAGACGGACATGCTCATCCCGCCTCCTCGGGTCACGACTGGGCGGCCCTTCCGGTCGCCTCCGCGAAACAGTGGTCGGGGATCATTCTAGGAGGATCGCCCGCATCGGCACCCCGGTGCCCCGCACGAGTTGCGCGACCACCACTATCGGGTTGAGGCTATGGGCGGGAGGAGGTCAGATTCAGGTGGCATCGGGGAGCGCGAACTGGCAGGAGCCACCGTTCGTAACGATGCAACGACTGACCGCAACTGATCTCGACCGGGTACGCCAGCTGATCACCCGGATCACGGGTCTCGCCGGACTGGAGCCCGACCGGGTGGCGCGGCTCACACTGGCGGTCAACGAGATCGCCACCAACGCGATCCAGCACGGTGGCGGCGAGGCCGGCGTCACCATCCAGATCGAGGCCGACCAGGTCGTGATCGAGGTCAACGACACCGGACCCGGCATCCCGACGGACATCGCGGTCGACCTGCCGGAGCCGGAGGCCACTCACGGCCGGGGCCTGTGGCTGGCCAACCAGCTGTGCGACGAGGTGCAGCTGCGCAGCGGTGCCACCGGCACCCTGGTCCGTCTCGTCATGGCGCTCGCCTGAGGCGCTGCTATTACACTTTCCGAACGAGCGTCGGCGACTTCGGAAAGGCGTACGCGATGACGAGCGAATCCATCCGTGGATCGTCCGACCGCAGCATCCTGGTCCTGACCAGCCTGGCCGGGTCGCCGAAACACGGCTACGCGCTGATCAAGGACATCGAGGGCTTCGCCGGGGTCAGGCTCGGCGCGGGAACGCTCTACGGCGCGCTGGCCAAGCTGGAAGAGGCCGGCATGGTGGAGGCGCTGGGCACGCAGGAGCGCCGACGGCCGTACCAGATCACCGAAGCCGGCCGCGAACACCTGCGGCAGCGGCTGACCGAGGCGGCGCGGATCGCCGAGGTCGGGCTGCGGCGCATCGCCACGGCAGCGTCGTGATCGGCTGGCTGCTGCGGCTGTACCCGCGCGCCTGGCGGGATCGGTACGGCGCGGAGCTGAGCCAGCTGATCGACGACCTGGTTGCCGCCGGTGAGACCACGCGGGTACGCACCGGGGTGAACCTGGTCGCCGGGGCGGCCGTCGCGTGGTCGAAAGTCGTGGCCCGCCGAGCCGTCCTGTTGCGCGTCGGCGCGGTCGTGGTGGTCGGCGGCATACTCGCGGCGGGCATCGGTCGGTTCGCCCCGGACGGCCCGGTCCGGACGTACACCCGAGCCCACCCGCTCGGGGTGCTCGTCCTGCTGGTCCAGCTCGGTTGGCTGCTGACCGAGGGCACGGAGTTCGCGCGTGGCTGGCGGTCCCGGCTCCGGCGCGACGATCCCCGGCTGTACCACCGCGCCTTCTGGTGGCTGTCCGGCCTGTGTTTCGTGGCCGGGACGGTCGCGGTGAACCTGGCGCCGGTGACGGTACCGGCGGCCGACATCCGGCCGCGGACGCTGAGCGTGGGCGCCGGCATCGCGCTGATCCTCGCCGGTACCGGACTGCGCGAGCTGGCGATCCGGACGCTGGGCGGCTGGTACTGCAGCTTCACTGTCAGGGTCGCGCCGGATCAGCCGGTCATCGCGGCCGGCCCGTACCGGCTGCTGCGCCACCCGGGTCATGCCGGGATGCTGATGGTCTGCGTCGGCGCCGGGCTGGTCTCCGCCAACTGGGTCGGCCTGTCCGTACTGGCGGCGCTGACCCTGGCCCTGGTGCTCTGGCGTACGCGCGTCGAGGAGACCGCGTTGCTGGCCACGCTCGGCGACCGCTACCGCGGCTACGCCGCCGCCCGCAAACGCCTCGTTCCGCTGGTCTGGTAGTCGCCGCCCTCGCGCGTCTATTACACTTTCCGATATAGTCGTGACGTCGCGTCAGCGCGTTCACGAGAGGCTGGAAAGCAGTGGAACCCGACCCCACCGGAGCCGTCCTGGCCGCCACGCCGACCAGCGGTCCGGCGAGCACCCTGCCGGCGGTGCTCACCGTCGCCATCCTGTTGCTGGTTCTGCTCACCCGGATCCGTGGCCGCGAGCTGAGCCCCGGCAGGGTCCTGACTCTCCCGCTGATTCTCGTCGCCCTCGGTCTGGGCTCCACCGTCCCGCAACTGTCCATGACGAGGCTGCACACGATCGACGCGGTGGTGCTCGCCGTCGACGTGCTGATCTCGCTCGGGCTGGGCGGCGTCCGCGGATTCACCGTGCTGCTCTACCCCAACGGCGGCAGGATCTGGTACCGCTACGGGCCGCTGACCGTCGCCTTGTGGTTCCTGTCGATCGCCCTGCGGGCCGGCCTCGCCGCCGCCGGCGCGCAGCTGGGCGCGACCGCGCTCGTCACGACGGCCAGCGTCCTGCTCATGTTCGGCCTGACCCTTGCGACCCAGAACGTCATCCTGATCGGCCGCCTCCACGGGCAGCAGGGCCAGGTCGCCGACCGGTCGGGCGAACCCGCGGAAAGCGGTGCGCCGTCGTAGCCGGAAGCCGGACGACCGCGGCGTCCCGTTCCTTCGTACGTGGCGCCAGGCTTTTCGGTACCGGCAGCGGATCCCGGGTCTCGCGCACCGCACCTAACCTGGCGCCATGGTTCCCGAATCCTCGGACGCCGGAGCCGGTGACCCGTCCGGCGAGTCCGGACGCGACACCCTCGGCAGCGGTCGGGCCCGGGGCTTCGCGCTGCGTCTCGTCGGGCTGGCCGCGGCGATCCTCATCCTCGCCGGCGCGGGAGTGTGGGCGATCGAGCGCACCCGGCACACCCCGGCACCGGCCGCGCACGCCGCCCGGTTGCTCCCGTCCGATGCGGCGACACCATCCCTCGCGTCCTGCGAGTGGGTGCCTTACCACAACCCGGACGCCGACCTGACGGACGTCGGTACGCCCCCGACCGCCGTGCCGGCCGCCGGCACCGCGGTCATGACAATCACGACGAATCTCGGTGTCATCCGGATCTCCATGGATCCGCGCATTACGCCGTGCGCGGTCGCCAATTTCGTCTACCTGGCCGGCAAACACTTCTTCGATCACAGTTCGTGCCACCGGCTGCTGGACGTGCCGAACATCGGCCTGCTCCAGTGCGGTGATCCGACCGGCTCCAGCACCGGCGGTCCCATGTACCAGTTCCCCGACGAGAAGCGCAGCGCGCCGGTCATGCTCCCATCGGCGCCGCTGATGTCGTACCGGCTCGTCTCGCCCGACGCGTCCGACGACCCGTACGTCGTGATGCCGTCGGTGGCGCCGCCGCCGGAGACGACGTACGCGCCCGGTGTCGTGGCGATGGCCAACCAGGGTCCCGACACGAACGGCAGCCAGTTCTTCATGGTGTACCGCGCCAGCCGACTGGAGGACAGCTACGAACGGTTCGGCACGGTCACCGAGGGCCTGGACATCCTGACGACGGTGGCGCGCGGCGGCGACGACGGCGCGTACGGGCAGGTCGGCGGCGGCCACCCGAAGGTACAGCTCACCTTTCAGACCGTGACCGTCCACTCGGGATGAAGAGCCGACCGTCGGACACCGCCGTCATCCGGGCCGCGCTCCCCAGATGAGTGAGCCGGCGGCGGTGACCGGCGCGGATGGCCGTCCCTGTCCGCCGCTCCCTCAGATGGTGAACGTCTCGATCCCGAACGGGCCGTAGACGCCTGGGTCGCTCGTCATCACCAGCAGACCTTGCGGCCGCAATGGGCCAACGCGCGCAACCTCGATCGCATGCGCGAACCGCCAGTCGACTCCGTCCGCGATCAGCCTCGCGGTGAAACCGACGGCCGCCAGACCGAGGTCCACGATGTCCACTCGGTGCAGCGACCCGACATGGTCGGCAATCGGTGGATCATCTGCCGCGGCTCCGAGCAGACTCAATGCCGGCACGACGAACCGCCCATCCGTCTGCGGTGCCGTAGCGATGGCCCGCGAGACGCTCTGGTTCCCGCGAATCGCGAGCAGCGCCGTGTAGTCCAGGACTACCGCCGTCATTTCCCGGCGCCGGGCCTGTCAGCGACCGACTGCCAGAACGCCCGCCCAGCGTCGAGGTCACCATCGGACAACTCGACCCCGAAGCCCTCCCGCAAGACCGCAAGGTTTTCCTCCAGCTGAGCAGCGCGCTCCGCGGCCGTCGGCTCCGCGTTCGCCAGCGCCTCGACCAGATCCCGGATGGTCGTCGACCGTTCCCGCGCCAGCACTGCCAACCTGTCGCGCACCCCGGCCGGCACCTTGATCGTCGTGTCACTCATGCCCGGAAGTATACCGCTGGTATACTTGTAGCTCCAGGCCGTCGTCGCGGGACAGTCACGTTCACTGTCCGGCCAGTCCGGGGATGGTCCACGCAGCCTCACCCGTCCCGCTCCGGCGTCAGGCCGGAGGTGGGTTGCGATGGCGCCTCGCGTGGGCTGACAAGGCTGACGAGGCGAGGATGAACGGCCCGAACGTCGCCGGAAAGCCGTTACGGCCGGCGTTCCAGGCCCAGATCGTCATCGCGGCGAGCACAACCAGGCCGGTCGGCACCTGCCACACCCAATGCCTGGGGAAGGGCCAGCGTACCGCCATCACCGCGATCCCCACGCCCAGCGCGAAACCGCCGATGATGCCGATCGCCGCGGTCATCATGCTTCCCCGAGGCGGCCGGCGCCCGTCGCGTCGAAGTCCTCGCCGCGAACCCCTGCGTCACGGCCCGCCGGAAGGTCGTGAAGCCAGTCGTCGAGTGCGGCGAAGTCGGCGTCGGTGAGGCCGACCGCCGTGTCGACGCGGTAGAGCAGAGCCTGTCCCCGGTGATGGGCCGCGACCCACGCCCGGTCGAGGTCGCTGATCTCGTCGTCGACCCAGACGAAGGGTCGGCCCGCCGCGGTCTCGACCAGGATCGGCGTCTTCCAGTGCACCGCGCCGACCTCGTCCTCCTCCGGCGCGTCCGGCAGGTCGGCCACCGGCAACTCCGGGAGGCCGAGCAGCGGGGCGATCACCTCGTTGGCGTCGTGCATCCACGCGGTGGCCCACACCAGATCGCAGGGCAGAGCCAGCAATCGCGGACCGTGCCCGGGCACCAGCTTGGCCAGCTGTGGATTGGAGAAGTCCTGCCACTGGTCCCACTGTTCGAGGGTCGACGGACGCGGTGCTCCGCCGCACGGCAGGAGCGTTCCGTCGACGTCCAGGAAGAGCAGTGGGCGCGGCGCGGGTTCGCTCATGGCGGCATGGTATCGGCCGGCGTCCGCCCGCGGGTGACGGCGGGTCATACCCCGGCACGGTCGCGCCGGGGCACACTGCCTGCCGCCTACCGGCCCACGGCCTTTTCCAGCTGCGCCTTCGACATCTGGGAGCGGCCCTTGATGTTGCGGCGCTTCGCCTCCTCGTAGAGCTGGTCGCGGGTACGCCCGCCGGACCCGGAGTGCGACCGCAGCCCACCCCGGCGGCTCGACGACATGTCCTGTGTGGACGAACGGCTCGCGGTCCTCGACTCGCCCGAGCGGGCGCGTTCCTTGTTCACCGTGCGCGCCGCGATCTCCTCGGCCACGTCCTCGGACCGGCCGCGCTGCCTCGCGCTGTCCTTCACGTGTTCGTACTGGCGCTCACGCTTGGCGCTCCACTGTTGCTGGGGCATCTCGACTCTCCTCTCGCTGCCTGCCTGTCGCGGACCAACCGGGCCGCTGTGCGCCCACCGCGGCGGCGAGCACCTCGGCCAGGTGCCGTGGCCGGCGCCAGGTGCCCGCCTCGTGAATCTGGGTACGGCAGGAAAAGCCGTCGGCCAGGATCAGGGTGTCCGGATCGGCGTCCCGGACCTCCGGGAGCAGTACCCGTTCGGCACAGGCCAGCGACACGTCCCGGTGCTCCGGAGTCATGCCGAAGTCGCCGGCCAGGCCGCAGCATCCGGAATCGAGCACCCGCGCGTCGAGCCCGATGCGCTCCATGACCCGCCGGTCCGCCTGGTTTCCGAGGGTGGCGTGCTGGTGGCAGTGGGTCTGCACGATCGCCTGGGTCGCACCACCGGTCAGCTCCGGAAGTCGAGGGGCGAAGTCCGGCGCGTCCTCGTCGAGCAGTTCGGCGAGCGTCCTGGTCTGCTGGCGCAGCCGTACCGCGTCCAGGTCTCCGGCGCCCAGCAGGTTGACCGCGTCCTCGCGCAGCACCGAGGTGCAGCTGGGTTCCAGGCCGACCACCGGCAGCCCGTCGCGCAGCATCGGTGCCAGCGTGCGCAGGCTTCGCCGGAGCACTCTCTTCGCGATGTCGAGCTGTCCCGTCGAGATCCAGGTCAGTCCACAGCAGACGGTGTCCTGCGGTACCACGACCCGGTAGCCGGCCGCCTCCAGCACGGTGACCGCCGCCGCCGGGATCCCGGGATCGAACGAGTTGCTGAACGTGTCCGGCCACAACACGACCCGGCCGCGCTTGCCGCTGCCCCGGCTGCCCCGGCGGCGGAACGCGTCGGTGAACCGGCGCGGCGCGAAGCGCGGCACGTCGCGTTGCGGGTCGACGCCGGCCGCGCGCTTGGCCAGGCGGCCGAGGCCGGGGGCGTGGGTGGCCAGGTTGGCCGCCCACGGCGCGGGTGCGGCGAGCCGGGCCCACAGCGGGAGCCAACCCAACGAGTAGTGCGCCCGCGGGCGGATCCGGCCAGTGTAGTGGTGGGCGAGGAATTCGGCCTTGTACGTGGCCATGTCCACGCTGACCGGGCAGTCGCTCTTGCAACCCTTGCAGGCCAGGCACAGGTCGAGCGCCTCGTGGACCTCCCGGCTGCGCCACCCGTCGCGGATCGTCTCGCCGCGCATCATCTCGAACAGCAGCCGCATCCTGCCCCGGGTGGAGTGCTGCTCCTCCCGGGTGACCTGGTAGCTGGGGCACATGACGCCGGCATCGCTGTCGTGTCGGCGGCAGGCGCCGACGCCGAAGCACCGGGTCGGTACGCCGGCGAACCCGCCGTCGTCCGGGTATTCGAAATGGGTACGTTGCACCGGCGGCGCGTAGTCGGTACCCAGTCGCAATTGCCCGTCCAACGGGTTGGGGTCGATCACCTTGCCGGGGTTCATCCGCCCGGCCGGGTCGAAGATGGCCTTGAACCGGCCGAACGCGCGCACCAGGTCCTCGCCGTACATGATGGGCAGCAGTTCGCCGCGGGCCTGCCCGTCGCCGTGCTCACCGGACAGCGAACCGCCGTACGTGACGACCAGGTGCGCGGCCCGGGTGACGAACGACCGGAAGTCGGCGATGCCTGCCGCGGTGACCAGATCGAACGGGATGCTGGTGTGCACGCAACCGTGGCCGAAGTGCCCGTACAGCGACGCCGCGCCGTACCCGTACTCGTCGAGCAGCTTGCCCAGGTCGCGCAGGTAGTCCCCGACGCGCTCGGGCGGCACCGCGGAGTCCTCCCAGCCGGGCCAGGTGTCGGCCATTCCGGGTACCCGCGCCGTGGCGCCCAGCGCCGCCTCCCGCACCGAGTCCAGCTCGGCCTGGTGCTCCGGGTCGGCCAGCAGCCGGTGCGTGCGCAGGCCGCCGTCCTTGTCCAGGGCGTCGCGCAGTTCTTCGGCCCGCGTCCGGGCCTCTTCGTCGGACTCGCCGGTCAGCTTGACCATGAGCCACGCGCCGGCCGGCGGCAGTTCGTGCAGCGCCACGGTGTTCATCCGGCGGTCCCGCTCGTACTCGATGAGCTTGTTGTCCAGCCCTTCCAGGATGTACGGGTGGTGCTCGTTGACCAGCGGCACCCGGTCGGCGGCGGAAGCGATGTCGTCGTAGCCGGCCAGCAGCAGCGCCACGTGGGTCGGTTCGGGCAGCAGGTCCAGCTCGGCGCGCAGGATCGTCACACAGGTCGACTCGGAGCCGACCAGCGCGCGGGCCAGGTTGAATCCGTTCTCCGGCAACAGATCGGGCAGGTTGTACCCGGAGATGCGCCGCGGCAGCTGGGGGTAGCCGGTGCGGATCTGCCCGAGGTACGCGTCCCGCAGGTCGTGGACCTGCCGGTAGATCTCCGCCCGCCGGCCGCCCTCG
This sequence comes from Rugosimonospora africana, assembly GCF_016862975.1. Classification (GTDB taxonomy): domain Bacteria; phylum Actinomycetota; class Actinomycetes; order Mycobacteriales; family Micromonosporaceae; genus Rugosimonospora; species Rugosimonospora africana. The sequence goes on along the minus strand of NZ_BONZ01000086.1, from coordinate 56,469 downwards.
TCCAGGATCCGTTGGTACTCTTCGTCGCTGGTCGGGCCGACCCACATCCGTACCCCGTCGTAGGTCAGCACCTCCATCCGCCGCACGTTCGCGGCGGTGGTGCCGCTCCACTGGGCTGTCGACCCGCAGGAGTTGTTGCCCAGCATCCCGCCGATCGTGCAGTGGTCGTGGGTGGCCGGCTTAGGGCCGAACACCAGACCGTGCGGCCGGGTCGCCTTGTTCAGCTCGTCGAGGACGATGCCGGCCTGGACCACCGCCGTGCGGTGTTCGGCGTCGACGGATTCGACGGCGTTGACGTACTTGGCCAGGTCCAGCATCACCGCGACGTTGGTGCACTGGCCGCCGAGGCTCGTGCCGCCGCCGCGGGAGAAGACCGGCGCGTCGTACCGGCGGCAGACCTCGACCGCGGCCACCACGTCGTCGATGTCGCGGGGAATCACCACCCCGATCGGCACCTGCCGGTAGTTGGACGCGTCGGTGGAGTACACCGCCCGGCTACCCGGGTCGAACCGCACCTCGCCCCGCACCGCCTCGCGCAGCGCCTCGGACAGCTCGAACGGCTGCTCTCCCCCGGCCTCGCTCGGTTTGCGCGCCCGCGGAATCGGCAGCGTGACGACCGTCATCAGCGATCCTTCAGCTGCTGGACTCGGTCCTTGAACAGGGTGGTGGCGATGGCCGCCTTGTGCGGCTGGCCGCGCAGGAATGCCCCGGCGAACTTCTTGGCCTGCTCGTAGGTGACCTTCCCGGGCATCGGCGGCTCGTTCGGATCCACCATCACGTCCACCAGCGCCGGCCCGTCCGTCGCGAAGGCGGTACGCAACGCGTCGGGCAGATCGCCCGCCTTCTCCACCCGCACCCCGTACCCGCCGGCTGACCGTGCCCAGCCGGCATAGTCCGGCTGCGGGTCACCGAAGCGCACTCCGTGCTCCGGGTAGCCCAGTACCATCTGTTCCCACAGGATCTGGCCCAGGCCCGCGTTGTTGTTGATGACCACCTTGATCGGCAGCCCGTGCCACACCGCGGTGTGGAACTCCGCCATCAGCATGGCGAAGCCACCGTCGCCGATGAACGCCACCACCTGCCGGTCCGGGTACGCGTGCTGGATCCCGATCGCGTACGGCAGCCCGGGCGCCATCGTGGCGAGGTTGCCGGACAGGTAGAACTCCCGCCTGGCCCGGATATTCCAGTGCCGGGCGGCCCACGTCGCGATGGTTCCCGAGTCACAGGTCAGCACCGAGTCGTCGGTGCACAACTCGTCCAGCAGGTGGGCCAGGTACTGCGGCGCGATCGGGTCGCGGTCGGGGGACTCCAGGGCGGCCATCTTCGACCGCCAGTCGCTCATCTTGTCCTGGTACTTCTTCAGGTGCGAGCGGTCGTCCCGGGTGCGCAGCAGCGGCAGCAGGTCGGTGAGGCTGGCCCCGACGTCGCCGACCAGCGGCACGTCGGTCGGCATCCGGGAACCGATGCGGGCGGCGTCCGTGTCGATCTGCACGACCGCGACCTTGCCGGGCTCCGGCAGGTGCTTGGTGTAGGGGAAGTTGGTGCCGAGCATCAGCAACGTGTCGATGTCGTCGACCAGTTCGGCGCTCGGCGCGGTACCCAGCAGGCCGAGACCGCCGGTGGCGAACGGCGAGTCGTCGGGGATGACCATCTTGCCGGACAGCGTCTTGATGACCGGTGCGCCGAGCACCTCGGCGACCCGCTCCACCAGCGGACCGGCACCCCGGGCACCGATCCCGGCGAGGATCGCGATCCGCTCGCCACGGTTGAGGACCCGGGCGGCGGCGTTCAGGTCGTCGTCGCGCGGGCGCACCGGCGGAGACAGGTACACCGGCGACGTGGCCGGGGCGTGCGCCGGAGCGACGGTCGGCCACGGATTCTTGCCGGCGTCGGCGACCTGGATGTCGTTGGGGATGGTCAGGTGCGCCACACCCCGGCGGGCGTACGCGGTGCGTACGGCCAGATCCACCAGCCCGGGAAGCTGCGCGGGGTTGGTGACCATCTCGTTGTACTCCGCGACGTCCTCGTACAGCCGGTCCAGGTGGACCTCCTGCTGGTACCCGGTGCCCAGCACGCTGGTCTCCTGCATGCCCGTGATGGCCAGCACCGGCGCGTGGTCCAACTTGGCGTCGTACAGGCCGTTGGCCAGGTGGATACCGCCCGGCCCCGAGGTGGCCAGGCACACACCGACCCGGCCGGTCGCCTTGGCGTACGCGGTAGCCATGAACGCCGCGGCCTCTTCGTGATGCACCAGAACAAAGCGGACCTTGCCCTGATTGCGCCGCAGCCCTTCCATGATGCCGTTGATACCGTCGCCGGGCAGCCCGAAGACCGTGTCCACACCCCACTCGGCGAGCCGGGCGATCAGAGCTTCAGAAACGATCGCAGTCATAGCGTCGGGTACCCGACGCTATGACCCACCAATCATGGCCAATGCGATCGAACTCTCACATCCCGTCGCCCGACTCCCGGGCGCGTCCCCCACCGGGGGATCAGGACGCGAACGCGGTCGAGCGGGCGAGGTGGTCCCAGGCGTCAAGGTCGCGGCGCTGCCCGTCGAGCTTGGCGCGGATTGCTTCGGCCGCCTCTCCGCCGAGCGCGAGCCGCAACGGCGGCTGGTCGGCGTCGACCGCCTCGATGATGGCCTCGGCGACCCGTACCGGGTCGTTGGGCTGGTTGCCGGCCAGCTGTGCGAACAGGCGCAGGGCCTCACCGACGCTGTCGTCGTAGTCCTCGATCTCCGGTGACTTCGCGCTCGCGCCGCCCGCGAAGTCGGTGCGCACCGGGCCGGGCTCGACGATCGTGACCCGCACACCGAGGTGGGCAACCTCCTTGGCCAAGGCCTCACACATGCCCTCGACGGCGAACTTCGTGGCCGCGTAGGCGGTCTCGCCGGCGAGCATCGGTGCGACGCCCTCCAGCGAGGAGATCTGCACGATGTGTCCGGAGCGCTGCTGCCGCAGCTGCGGCAGCGCCGCGCGGGCGACGTTGAGCGAACCGAAGACGTTGGTCTCGAACTGCCGGCGCAGCTCGTCGTCGGGCAGTTCCTCGAGTGCGCCGAACAAGCCGTAGCCGGCGTTGTTGACGACGACATCGACCCGGCCGAAGGCCGCCACCGCGGCGGCCATCGCCGCGCGTGCCGCGGCGGGATCGGTCACGTCGCACTCCGCCGCGATGGCGCGGCCCGGGTAGCGCCGTTCGAACTCTCCGACGCGCTCGCGGTCACGGGCAGTCACGACGACCTGCTCCCCGCGCTCCAGCAGGGTCGTGGCGAGCGTGCCGCCGATCCCCGAGGAAGCGCCGGTGATCAGCCAGGTACGCGTGGTACGGGGCGATACATTCATGGCTCTTTCGCCTTCCCTCTCGGTCTTGCCCCTCGCGCCGGGTACCCGGAACCCACCGGGACAATGCGTGGCACCGGCGACCTGTCGCAAGAACCTCGACGGCCAGCTCAGGAAGCCTTGCTCGTCCAGACCGTGGCCCCCGCCGCGCCGCAGACCGCCACGCTGCCGTCGTCCCGCACCACGAGATACGTGCCGCCCTTGCCGGTGGTGTGGGTGCTCCACAGCGGCGTGCCGGCGCTGTCGGAGATGACCAGGTTGCCGTCGGCCTGCATCTTCGCGGAGGCTCCGGCATGGCCGTAGGTCGCGCTGCTCCAGACGACCTTGTTGGCCGCGTCGTAGAGCACCAGGTTGCCGTCGACCTGCTCCAGGAGCCGGTACTTGCCCTGCGGGGACTTGCGGGACTGGTTGGCGTGCAGCGATTGGCTGGCGGTCAGCTTGGAAACACCGTCGGTCGCGGTACCCCAGAGGGTCTTCGCCTTGCCGCTCACCACGGCGACGTTTCCATCGTTGCCCACCACCGCGGACACCCCGGTGTTGCCGGTGGTGGCCGAGGACCACAACGGCTTGCGGTCGCTGCTGTAGACGACCAGGTTGCCGTCGGCCTGCATCGCCGTGTACGCGCCGGGATTGCCGCCCGTCTGTGAGGTCCAGAGAGTCTGGTTGCTCGCGTTGGACACCACGAGGTCGCCCTGTGGCGACTGCACCAGCGTGTACCGCCCGTTCGGCGACGAGCGCTTCTGTCCGGCCAGCAGTCCCTGCCCGGTGTACAGCCGCGACAGTTCGGTCTTGCTCGACCAGACCGTGGTGTGATCGGCGCGGTAGACCGCGGCGCCGCCGTCGTCCTGGACCGCGAACGAGGCACCCAGCCCGCCGGTGGCCGTGTGCCAGAGCGCGCGGCCCGTCTTGGCGTACACGACGAGGTCGCCGTTGCTCTCGAAGCTGGCGTACGCCCCGGGGAATCCGAAGGTCTGGGACGACCAGAGCGGTCGCTTCGCCTGGTCGACCAGGACGAGATTGCCGTCCGTCTGTTGGACGAGCGTGTCCCGGCCACGGGGCGACCGCAGGGTCTGCCCGACGGTCAGCCGGTCGCCCGGCTTCAAGGTGGTACGGGCCGCCCCGGAGGCGGACGGCGACGGGCTGACCGATGCCGTCTGCTGCGCACCGGCGGCCGGGGCGGGCTCCCCCACCGTGGTGTCGGCGCTGCGACCGGCGCCACCGTTGCTGGCCGCCTCCGCGCCGTGGTCGCCGCCGGTACCGGCCAGCTTCACGGCGACGACACCGCCGGCCAGTACGGCCACCACGGCAGCGGCGGCCAGCGCCAGCCGACCCCGTCGAGGGCGGCGTACCGTGGCCAGCGGCTGGGTCGGCGAGTCCACCACCGGCGCGCCCGGCGACACCGGGGCCGGTCCCGGGCCGGACACCGGTGGCGCGGCGCGCGCGTGCGACAGAGTGGGCGACGCCGTCAGGTAGGGCGGCTGCGTCTCGATTCGGAGCTGGGTCTCGAATCGGGGCTGGGTCTCGAACCCGGTCGGGATGGAATCGGTCGGTGGCGACGGCTCCGGCGACATCTCGGGGTCCGCTGGTTCCGCGTCCGGGACCGCCGGTGGCCTCTGGCTCGGCGCGGCCGGCCAGGCGCGGCGGCCGGTGCCGGGCGAACCGGCGAACGGACCGGGGTCGGCGGAGGGCTGGCCGTATTGGTCACCGTACGACGTCACTCGACCGCCTCACCATCGTCGTGGCCGCGGGCGCTAAACACAGCCGGTAGCACCCCCGTGGCTTTCCGCCGCTCGGTAGGGTAGCGACGCCGCTCCTCCCGCTCAACCCCGAGATCGAAGGGAGATCCGTCATGGCCCAGTACGCGGTGCTGATCTATGCGAACGACTCCGCCCACGCCCCCGACTCGACGCCAGAGGATCGTGAGGACTGCGATCGGCACGCGGACGAGCTGACCGGCCGCAATGCGATGCTCGCCGCGTACGCGCTGACGCCCAGAGCCATGGCGACGTCGATTCGCGGCGACACGGTCACCGATGGGCCGTTCCTGGACTCCAAGGAGATCGTCGCGGGGTTCTACGTGATCGAGGCGCCGACCCTCGACGTGGCCGTGGCGATCGCGCGCACCAACCCCGTGGTGGATCAGGGCGGCGGCGTCGAGGTTCGGCCGATCCACAGTGGAGGGCCCGTCGAGCGCTCGGAAGAACCCGCCGGGTGACAGACCCGAACGCGCTCAGACCGATGTCACCTCGGCGACGTCGACCGCCGCCTCTCCCCGGCGGAACCGTTCCCAGAAGATCTGCCCGACGAGCAGCGCGGTGAGCAGGCCGAGCGCGACCAGCGCGGGCAGGAACCGGCCGGCCGGCAGCAGCACCGGCGCGGCGCAGGCGGCCACCACCTCCGCCCGCGGCACGGACCGGACCGTCAGGGCAAGGAACACGGCGCGCCCGCCTAGGAAGAGGGCAACCCCGCCGTACAGAGCCACCGCCGAGCCCCAGTCCAGCGACGCGCTGAGCAGTCCCGGCATCGGCTGCCGGTCCACCCGGATGAGCACCTGCTGCGAGCCGAGCGCGAAATAGATGACGCCAGCGATCATCGGGAAGTGCGCCAGGCTGTAGGCGCTGCTGGCGGCCTGGTTGCGTGTCTGGCCGGCCAACTTCTCCAGCGCCTTCGCGGCGGCCACGGCGGTGTCGTCGAAGTAGAGCCACCACAGGCACACCGTGGCGACGAACCCGAGGACCGCCGCCAGTAGCTCGGGCCAGCGGACGATCGCCGGAGCGGCATGGGCTCCCGCGGCGACGAGGGACTCGCCGAGTGCGATCATCACGACCAGGCCGTGACGTTCGCTGAAGTGGGCGGGGCTGCGCAGTTGCCAGCCGCTCAGCTTCGAGGCGAGATGCCCCCCGCCGTACTCGATCGCGAACACGGCAGCCCACAGGACGGTCTGCGCGACCCCGCCGAGCATCGCGCCGAGGATCAGCGGCACCCAGGACACGACGACCGCGATCTCGAAGATGCCGAGCGTCCGCCGCGACTGCCGACTGCCCGCGGACGCGTAGAAGAACAGGGCGAGGTGGAGGAACTGCAGGGCGATGTAGGCCAGTGCCAGGACGACCGCCGCGCTGGCCGCGCCACGATGGGTATGCCAGGAACCGGGAATGACCAGCGCGATCACGAAGATCGCGAGCATCGCGAGAAGGACACCGGCCCGAACCAGACCGACGTCGGCGCGGGCCCGGTTGCTCAGCCAGACGTACAGCGTCCAGGACATCCAGAGCAGCAGCAGGAGGACGAGCCCCCGAACCATGCTCACTGCGGCCGGCGGACTTCCCATGACCGCGATGACCCGGGTGAGCGCGAAGATGAACACCAGGTCGAAGAAGATCTCCGACATCGTCGCCCGGTGCCCGATCCTGGTCTTCACCGGTCGAGCCCGGAAGATGTTCGTTACCCGGGGCACTTCCCCATGATTGGGCATCCGGTGGTGCGGTACCGCCGCTTCGGGCGAGGTGTACGGATCCGGAGCGGGCCTCCGCTGGTCGGGCCGGGCTCTCCGGCGGTCGGCGACCGCGGCGGCTCACCGAGCGTGCCGGGGCGCGGCAGCGCGGGGCGCGCGTCCCCGACGCCCCGGGCCGGGCGATCCCGCTACGCCCGAACGGCGTTGTCGAGCAGAGACCGGTGGCGGATCATCCAGGAGGCCGCGCGGGCACGCCACGCCAGCGCCCACAGCGGCGACGGGTCGACGGACTCGGGCGTGACCCGAGCCTGGACCGCCTCGGCGGCACAGTTCCGGATCGCGACCTCGATCAGCCGGTCGACCAGGCCGCTCCGGTCGGCCCGGGGAAGCTCGTAGCCGTCGAGGAACAGCCGTAGCTGCCGCGCCCGGGCGGGCGGGTCGGGCAGGTTCTGGCGCTGCGCGACGTCATCGTCGTGCAGTTGGGCGTTCCACCAGGCGGTACCGGCGATCTCGTCGAGCCGGTCGGCCGGCCCGGCCAGTTCCCAGTCGATGAACGCGACCGGCTGTCCGTCCCGGGCGATGATGTTCCACGGTCCGGCGTCGCAGTGCGTGATCACCGACCCGGGCCCGTCATCGTGCATCCACCACGGATGCCAACGGGCGTCCGCCGGTGGCCGGAAGGAAGCGGTGGCGACGTGCAGGTCGCGCAGCATCCTGCCGACCCGCCACACGCTCTCGTCCGACCAGGCGTGCGGATGCACCAGGGAGCCCTCGACGTAGCTGAGCACCTGATTGCCGTCGGCGTCGATGCCATCGCCGATCACCGTGGGGCAGGCGGTGAAGCCGACCCGTTCGAGGTGGCGGAGCAGCGCGTGAACCGTGCCGGTCCAGGCCCCCGCGGGACGCCTGATGGTGTCGCCGCGACGGATGACCTGACTTGGCCCGCCGTCGGGGGCCGACAGTGGCTCGACGGACGATGGGTGGTCCACGAAAGTCTCCTCGTGTCAGTGGGATACGCGGAAAGCACGCTGGTCACCGCGCCGGCGGTCGCGGCCCGACCACCGATCACGCCAGCGCGGCGCGGACCCGCTCGGGTACGGGAGCCGGTGTCTTGCTGCCCGGCTCGACGTTCACGTACAGCAGCGTGGCGGTGAAGACCGGCCGGTCGCCGACGCTGCCGGTCACCGTCAGGTCGAAGGAGCTCCTCCCCCACCGGCTCACCGCCGGCACCAGGTCGAGCACCTCGCCCCGGCGGGCCGGAGACGACCACTCCACGGTCGCCTTCTTCACCATCACGTCGATCGCGTCCTCGCCGAGGGTGTCGGTGATCCAGCGGTCCACGGTCTCGTCGACATACACCAGGTAGTTCGCGTTGAACACCACACCCTGTACGTCGCACTCGTTGTACCGGACCCGGATCCGCACCGTGTAAGCCACGCCGCGGATGATAACGAGACCGGGTCGCCCGCACGGACTGCCGTCGCCCTCAGCCGTCCACGGGCGGCGTGAGTCCGTGACCGTCGAGAACCAGGAGCGCGGTCCTCACCGCCGGGACCAGCCCGCCATGCCGATCCCGGGCGAGTTGCTCGAGATCGCGTCGGGGCACCGCCTGGAGCAGCTCCCGAAGCCGGTCCGTCACGTCGGCGTCGCGATACACCGACCACCACTGCGCCGCATCGAGCAGGTCGACGACCGCCGACGCGTCGCCGCTCAGGCACTCTCGCGCGGCGGCGGGCGATTCGTGACTACCGCTGTTCACCCAGCGATTGGGGCAGCACCGCACCACGCTCCAGTTCCCGGCACAGCGCGGCCGGGTCGCGGTAGACCGCGATCGCCCCGGCCTCCTGAAGCTCCGCCCGGCTGGTGCCGCCGCACTCCACCGCGAGGCAGGGCACACCGGCACGGCCGGCGGCCTCGACGTCCCAGACCGAGTCGCCGAGGAACACCGCGTCGCTGGCCGCCGTACCGCTGCGTTCCAGTGCCACCTGGAGGATGTCGGGTGCGGGCTTGCTCGTGGAGGCGTCCGCCGCACTGGTCGCCGTGGTGATGACATCGTCGGCCGCCAGCACCTTCCGCAGCGCGGTCAGTTCGTCCGCCGACGCCGACGAGGCAAGGACGACGCCCAGCCCCCGCGCCGCGCAGGCACGCAGCGGATCGCCGGCGCCGGGCAGCGGCTGCAGCTGTGGCCAGTACGGCTGGTACAGCGAGGCATGGGCTGCCGTCAGCGCGCCGGACAGCTCCTCGTCCGGTTCCTCCCCGAGCAGGTACGGCAGCAGCCGGTCCGACCCCATGCCGACCGCCCGGTGGATCCGGGCCATCGGTACCGGACGACCGTGCGCGGCCAGCGCCTGCCACCACGTGACGGCGTGCAGGTACGTCGTGTCGACCAAGGTGCCGTCGACGTCGAACAGGACTGTTCCCATGACGACGGGTACCCACCCGCCACCACGGACAACCGCACGCCCCGCGCTTCGTCGCGGGGTGGCGATCCCCGCGACGAAGGCACCGGCGGGTCAGGGAACGAGCAGGCCCCAGTGGAGGGCCCAGGGGATGAACAGCAGGCCGGCCGCGAACAGAGCCACCTGGATCGGGCCGGCCGCGTTGCGGTGGTGACGACTGGTCTGGGTCGTCGCGCGGCGCCCGACGCGCCGAGCCAGACTGGTCGGACCGCGCCACCAGCCGACGGCGAGTGCCACGGTGGCGACGACTGTACCGGCGGCGAGCAGTTGCAAGACAAGCCACGGAACCGGTCGGCCGGCGAGCACCGGCCCGGTCACCTTGGCCGCGCTGGCGAGCATGAACAGCATGTAGAGCATGGTGCCGGCGATGGTGACCGGGCCGAGCACGGCCAGACAGCGCGCCGACCGGGGCGAGTGGCCGCGGGTACGGCGGCGGACCCGGCGGATCAGGCCGGCCACCGGGTACGCGACGAAGGCGACCAGCAGCACCGCGAGGATGGACAGCTGCGCCCACGCGCTGTCGTACCAGGCGGGTGGCGACAGCGTCGGCGCGACCCGGCCCGCGTCCGAGGCGAGGCTCTGCACCGCCGGTGGCTGGGTCGGGTTCCCGATCCAGGCCGCCTCGTAGTCCCCGTAGTCGGCGGGAAGGGTGGGCAGGCGGTCGAAGCCATCGTCCGCGGTGACGTGCAGATCGTGGTTGACCGCCGGGACGACCCGAGCAGTGTGGTGGGAGTTGCCGCCACCGCGCAGTGCCTCGCCGATCAGCTGGCGGCTGGCCGCGGGTACGGCGTCACGGTCGAGCTGGCCCCACTCGGTCAGCACCGGCTGACGTACTTGTCGCCACAGCGGCAGCGGGTCGAAGTCGGCCTCGGGAAACAGGTGGGCGCCGATGGCGCTGCGCATCGCCGTGCCCCGCATGGTGCGCACCAGCGATCCGCTGACTCCGGCGTGGCGCAGGTACTGCCCGTACTCCCAGGCGGTCTGCTCGGCCACGGTGGTCCCGACCGCGCCGACCGTGATGAGGAACGCGACGTCGGCGGAGCGGTTCGCGGCGATGGGAGCCACGAACGCCCCCTCGGACAGTGCCCACAGACCGACCCGGCCCGGGTCGGTATCCGGTCGCGAGCGCAGCAGCCGCACCCCGGCCAGCGCGTCGTCGGCCAGCACCGAGTAGTCCCGGTGCAGCAACGAGTACCCGACGGTGCGTTTGTCGTACACCAGCGTCACGATGCCGTGGCGGGCATACGCCCGGGCATCCGGCATGAGGTACCCGCGACCGCGATTGCCCGCGCCCTCCAGCATGACGATTCCCGGGTGCCGGCCGGTGCCGGAGGCCGGCGTGAGAACCGTTCCGTGCAGGACCACGCCGCCGCTGCCGGTGAACGATACCTCGGTGGCCGTCACGCCGTCGGGCGCGGCGCGAGCCGGATCCGCCGGTACCACCAACGCGCCCGCGACCACTGCCGTCAGCAGTGCCAGTAGTGCTGTGACGATGCGTCGCATCGCCTCTCCCCTCATCCGTCGCTGTGTCGGGACCGAGCCTCCTGGAGGCGCCACGCGGCCGGCCAGAGCGAGAGCACCCAGCCGGGTCGGGGTGCAGGCACCCTGTCGTGGCGCGAGTGCAGGGCCTACCGTCGTCGCATGAATCGAGGACGGGACCGGATGCGGGAACTGCGGTGGCTCGCTGCCGGCGCGGCCATCGGGGTACCGGCGCTCGCGCTGGTGGTCGTGGCCGTGGTGTCGGTGCCGGCGACCGTGGCCGCCGGGCTGGGCCTGGTGATGTTCGGCGCGGTGATGTGGTCGGCCCGCCAGCTCGCGACGGTGCAGCGCCGCCGCGCCGCAGCCGTACTGGACCGGCAGATCCCGGACCCGTATGCCGCGCTGCCCGCCGACCTGCCGGCCCGGTTCCGGGTCGCGTTGCGCGACCCCGGGACCTGGCGCGACCTCGCCTGGCTGCCGTGCCAGTTCTTCGTCGGGCTGGCCGGCCTCGTGCTCCCGGTCGCGCTGTGGCTGGGCGGGATCGAGTGCCTGATCGCCCCCGGACTGCGCGTCCTGTTGCCCGAGCCGACCGGGTTCGACCCGGCCGTGCTTGAACTGACCGGCCGGTCGGGTCCGTGGACCTGGGCGCTGGTACCGGCGGGTGTCGGGCTGGCGGCGATCGCGTACCGGCTGCCGCGGTACCTCATCCGCGCCCAGGCGTGGCTCGCGGCGGCGTTGCTGGGGCCCACGTCCGCGGCCGGCCTGGCCGCCCGGGTCGACCGGTTGACCGCCACCCGCGCGGCCACCGTGGACGCGTCCGCCACCGAGCTGCGCCGCATCGAACGCGACCTGCACGACGGCGCTCAGGCGCGACTCGTCGCACTGGCCATGCACCTGGGCGTGGCCGAGGACGTCATCGACGCCGATCCGACCGGTGCCAAGGCATTGCTGGCCGAGGCCCGGGCCGGTGCGGGTGCCGCCCTGACCGAACTGCGGGACCTGGTACGCGGCATCCATCCACCGGTGCTGGCCGACCGGGGCCTGGCCGCCGCTGTGGAGGCGCTGGCGCTGAGCAGCCCGGTTCCGGTCGAGCTCGACCTGCGGCTGGATCGGCGGCTGGCCGCCCCCGTCGAGTCCGCCGCCTACTTCGCGACCGCCGAGGCGCTGACCAACGCGATCCGGCACGGCGGCGGCGGGCGGGTACGGGTCTGTCTTGTGGACGCGGCCACGGTCCTGCGCGTCGTGGTCCGCGACGACGGCCGGGGCGGCGCCGACCCGTCCCTGGGCACCGGCCTGCTCGGCATCCGGCGCCGCCTGTCCGCGTTCGATGGGCGGCTGCGGATCTCCAGCCCGCCCGGTGGCCCCACAGTGCTGGACATGGAGCTGCCGTGCGCGTTCTGATCGCCGAGGATCAGGTGCTGCTGCGCGACGGGCTGACCCGGATGCTCGCCGCGTACGGTTTCGAGGTGGTGGCCACGGTGCCCGACGGCGACGGGCTCGCCGAGGAGTTGGTCGCGGTACGGCCGGACGTCGCGGTGGTCGACGTCCGGCTGCCTCCCACGTTCACCGACGAAGGACTGCGCGCCGCCGTCGCGGCCCGGCAGAGTGTGCCCGGCCTGCCGGTGTTGGTCCTGTCCCAGTACGTGGAGCGGCTCTACGCCCGGGAACTGATCGCCGACCGGGCCGGTGCGGTGGGCTACCTGCTCAAGGACCGGGTCGGCGACGTCCGCCAGTTCATCGGCGCACTGCGTCAGGTCGCCGCCGGCGCCACCGTGATGGACCCGGACGTCGTGGCGCAGTTGCTCCACCGCCACGACGCGCTGGCCGTGCTGACGCCACGGGAGCGGGAGGTGCTGCACCTCATGGCGGGCGGCCACTCCAACGCCGCGATCGCCGCCCGCCTGGTCATCACCGAGAAGTCGGTCAGCAACCTCATCAACGCGCTGTTCGCCAAGCTCGGGTTGGCCCCGTCGGGCGACCACCACCGCCGGGTACTCGCCGTGCTGACCTATCTCGACCACCGCTAGGAAACCTCTGTCCGCTCAACTCGACGCGCAGCTGACGGCGGGTACGGCGTTGGTGCCGTTGTTCCACGAGGCGAGAAACCCGAACGAGGTGGAGGCACCGGCCGCCAACGTGCCGTTGTAGCTCAGGTTGCGCGCCGTCACCGTGGCCCCATTCTGTGTCACGGTGGCGTTCCACGCCTGGGTGACCTGCTGCCCGTTCGCGAACGTGAGGCTGGCGGCCCACGCCGAGGAGGCCGTCGACGACCGGTTCGTGACCGTCACGTCGGCCTGGAACCCGCCGCCCCACTGGGACGTCACCTGGTACGCCGCCACACACGTACCTGTGCTCGGCGGACTGCTGGGCGAGCCGGTCGGCCGGGTGCTGGGCGAGCTGGACGGGCGGACTGTCGGCGAGCCGGTCGGCCGGGTGCTCGGCGAGGACGACGGTGGCGGTGGGGTGGCCCCGTTCAGCACCTGCGCGAGCGTCGGGTACCAGCGGTCGGCCATCTTCTGGAATCCGGTGTTGTTGGGGTGCACCCCGTCCACCGTGTCCGCGACCGCGTCGAAGCCGGTCCACTGGTCCACCAACCTGATGGGCGACTGCGCGGTCGTGAGGGTCGCGGCCCAGGCCGGCAGTGCGTTGTTGAACTCGACGACGTCCGCCGGGCAGGTGGCGCAGGCGGCCTCGCTCATCGGGATGATCTGCGCGACGATGATCTTCATGTTCGGGTTGCTGGCCCGCATCTGGCCGACCAGCTTGGTGAACGCGGCCAGCTTGGTGGCCGTCGTGATGTAGTGGCCCCACATGTCGTTGGTGCCCAGGTGCACCAGGACGATGTCCGGCTTGGCCGCGTCCAGCCACGGCGGGAGTTGGTTGTTGTCGGCGATGCCGGTGGCCGAGTAGCCGCCATGGCCCTCGTGATCCCAGTCGTAGGTGTACCCGGGGTTGCAACCGCCGCCGTCGGACTGGCTGCCCACGAAGTCGATGTTCGAGTATCCGGCCGTCTGCAACTCGTGCCACAGCATTGCACGCCAGCAGCCGGGACCGGCGGTGATGGAGTCGCCGAGCGGCATGATGCGCACCGGCGAGGCCGCGGCGACGGCCGGCCGGGCGTTGGCCGGTCCGGCCGGCCGGGCGGCCGCGACAGCGGCGACGGCGGCGGTCAGCAACAGTGCGCCGACGAGGTAGGGAAACGATCTGCGAGGCATGGTGGCTCCCGGGAGGAGTGGTGTGACGGGCTCGACCGGGGTCGGGCGCAGGGGGACGCCCGACCCCGGTACCGGTGCCGCGAACTAGCTCGCGGCGCAGGAGACGGCCGGCACGCTGTTCGTGCCGTTCGACGATCCGAGGAAGCCGAAGGTGGTGCTGGCCCCCGCGCCGAGGCTGCCGTTGTAGCTGACGTTGCGTGCGGTCACACTGGATCCGCTGGAGGTCACCGTGGCGTTCCACGCCTGGGTCACCGCCTGGCCGTTGGCGAACGTCCAGGTCGCCGTCCAACCCTTGATGGCGGCGGATCCCGCGGTCACCTTCACCTCGGCCTGGAAGCCGCCCGGCCACTGCCCGGTGAGCGAGTACGTCGCCGTGCACCCACCCGTCGGAGGAGCGGTGGTCCGTGACGGAGTGGGCGACGGGCTGGCCGTGGTACGCGACGGGGTCGGCGACGGGCTGTTCGGCGGCGGGGTGCCACCGCGGTAGATGCTGGCTTCCTTGGCGGTAGCCTTGATTCCGTTGGTACCGTTGAAGATTCGCTGACCCCAGGTGGTGAGCTGCTGGGGGTCCCAGTTCGTCACCATGTCCAGGATCGGGTCGTTGTTGCCCTCCCAGGACCAGCCGAGGTAGCCGATGCCCCGGGAGACCGCCTGTGCCATCACGGTCTGGTCGTCCACGTTGCTGGAGGTCGCCTGCCACCCGAACTCGCCGATGACCAGCGGCCATCCCTTGCTCTGGAAGGCGTCCAGGTATGAGGTGATGGACGACGCGGTGTTGAACACGTCGTACATGTGGATGGACAGCACCGTGTTGTGCTGGGTGTCGGCGTCGAGCACGGTCTGCGCGTTGTCCCGCATCGTGAACTGCCAGTCCTGGCCCCAGTTCGGCGCGTCGACCATGAGCAGGTGCTCGAAGCCGTTGGCGCGCATCTTCTGGATCGCGGCGGTGGTGGCGCTCGTCCACTGGCCGGGGTTGTTGTTGCCGATCGGCTCGTTGCCGATGTTGATGACGATGTAGTTCTCCTGGCCGGTCAGCACGCTCTTCAGGCTGATCCAGTAGTTGACCGCCTGATCCAGCGTGTAGGCCGCGCCGTCCTCGCCGTACCCGGTGGTGTCGTGGTCTTCCAGCACGCAGATCAGCCGGTTCTGCTTGCACAGCGACACCACGTTGGCCACGTCGCTGGCGGTGTTGGCCGTCCACCGGCCGCCGCTGAGCACCACCCGCACGGTGTTGGCGCCCAGCGACTTGATGTTCGCGAACGAGCTGGTCTGGTTGGCGAACCAGGTGTGCTCATGGCTGATCCCGCGCATGACGAACGTCTGCCCGTTGGCCTCGACGATGTTGCGTCCGCTGACATGCAGCCCGACCGCCGCGGAGGCCGGCCGGACGAACATGAACACGGACGCGGCGAGCGTGAGGACGGCGGCGCCGGCAATGGTGAGTTTCTTCTTCATGACCTACCTCGGGAAATGGCGGCTCACAACGATGTGTGCGCCCGGATCCACGTCCCGGCGGCGGCGCGAGGGGCGCGACGCGATAGGGACGTTGCCATGAACTGCCCGAGGCCCGGCTAGAGACCTGTTGCGGTGCGAACAAGGTACCGCGCGACGGTAATCCAACGCAATCCGTCAATGTCTTGTCGGTTGATGTTGATTCCGGCTCGGTGTGAGCGGTCACCCCGCCCAGGGAGCCGGGGCGGTGGGCAGCGACAGCCGGGACACCGCGATGGAGAGCAGCCAGTACAGGTTGCGCGGGTCGACCGGGAACGGGTTGGTCCGCGCCGACACGCTGACCACGACGGCGCCCTTGCGGCCCACCGCCCACCGGTCCCCGCCGTACGCCTCGTCACCGATTCCCGGCAGCGGCGGATTGCGCCGGTGGAACATCATGGACAGCTTTCCGCCGGTACCGTCGCCCATCTCCAGGGTCACCAGCGTCCGGCCGTCCGGAGCCTCGAACCGGACCATGTTCGCGGCCACCCGCCGCGAGCCCGGATCGCCGACTCCCCGCATGGTCACCGGTACCCCCACCGCCCGGCTCACCTCGTCGGCGGTCAGCAGCAGCCCGGCCGAGGGCAGTGGCGTCCCGCCGGCACCCCGCAGGGTGGACACGCCCAACTCCGCGGCGATCAGGGACTCGGTGTCCACCGAGACCGGGCCCGCCTCCTTCTGATGCGGTACCGGGCCGTGCGCCACCAGGTCGAGGGCGACGACCCGCCGGCTCCAGCGGCGGACCGACATCCGTACCGCGTCTCCCGCACCGCACCGCCCGGTCCACTCGCTGGGCAGACCCCACGCGGTGGTCGTGTCCCCGGTACCGTCGTGGACAGCCAGGTAGTGCAGCCACGGGACGCGGGTGTCCCTGGATTCCTGTTTGGTGCGCCATTTCTGGCACCAGAGCACCTGTCCGGTGACCGTGACAGGGTTGGTCGCGTCGACGACCGCCCGTGCCAGCACGTACAGGCCGCCGCAGAGCGCGAGCACGCCGAGGACGGTGGTGACGCTTCCGGTACCGAGGCCGATCAGCAGCCCACCGCCGACGATGAGCAGGACGCTCTCGATAGCGAAATACCGGGTCTGCCTGCCGTACCGGGGCCAGAAGCGCGGGTACCGCACCCGTACCCGCTGCCACCTGCCGCCGTAGGAGGACCAGACCCGTCGCCGGTTGCCCATGCCGAGGTCGATCACCACGCTGGTGGTTCGAGCCGCGCCCAGCGCCGCGCCGTAGGCCAGGTACCGGTCCCAGACCGCGACCGCGGCCGGTGGAAGGCTCGCCAACTCCTCCGTGTTGCGCAGCCAGGTCTTCACGCCCAGCCAGCGTGCGCAGGCCGCCCGTCCGGCCGGGGTGTCCCGCTCGCCGATCGACCGGTTGCCGAAGCCGGCGAGCAACACCGCGCCGAACAACCACGCCGCGAACGCGGCCTTGAGGGAGGGGCCGCCCTTCGCGTGGTCGGTCAGCAGCAGTACCGCTACCGCGACGCCGAACCCGCACACGACCGCGAGCACGTTGAGGACGGTCAACTCGGTCGGCCCGAACCGGCGCCGGGACAACCCCCGCGCGCGGCAGTCCGCGACCACGGCCGCGTGTACCCGCCTGCCGAACCGGGTGGCCTGAGCGGGGTCCCGAAACGTCAGGGCGGTCAGCGGCACGACGCCGTTGACCGCCAGCGAACACACCCGATCGAAAATCATCCGCTCGTACCGGTTGAGCCCGGCGGGTCGCGGATCGCGCACGTGCACCGTGGTCTGTACCGGGTCGTTGCCCGGCTGGCGGAACTCGAGGTAGCGCCGCGCGGCCAGGTCGATCAGCGTCGCCTCGCCCGCGTCCTCGGTCACCACCCAGCCGCCGGCGAGCAGGCTGGCCACGGCCGGCGGCTCGGGGCCGAGGTCCTGCGTCGGCGGTGCCGGCTCGGGGCGGGCCGGCCGGGTGACGAGCAGGGCCACCAGGTACGCCGCCACCCACACGCCGACCGATGCGACCGCGAGGCCGGTCGCGGCCAACTGACTCGTGGTCATCCCTGGAACCGCACCAGAACCGGGCCGCGCTCCTCGCCCGCGGCCTGGAACAGATCCCGGCCGCGGAAGCCGCCGATGCGAGCGATGAGGTTGGTGGGGATCGACTGGATCGACGTGTTGTACGTCTGCACCGCGCTGTTGTAGAACTGCCGGGCATACGCGATTTTGTCCTCGGTACCGCTCAGCTCGCCCTGCAGTCCGAGGAAGTTCGCGCTGGCCCTCAACGCCGGGTATGCCTCGGCGAGTGCGAACAGCCGGCCCACGGCCTGGCTCAGCGCGTTCTCGGCGTGGGCACGGGCCGCCGGTTCGGCGGCGGTGGCGGCGATCGCCCCGTCGCGTGCCCACGCCACGGCGTCCAGGGTGCCCCGCTCGTGGGCGGCGTACCCCTTCACCGTCTCGACCAGATTCGGTATCAGGTCGTACCGCCGCCGGAGTTGCACGTCGATCTGCGCCCAGGCCGCGGACACCTGATTGCGCCGGCGCACCAGCCTGTTGTACGACAGCACGCCCCACCCGATCGCCACGACGGCGACCAGGCACACCAGGCCGCCCGCGACAGCCACGACAACGTTGCCGGATACATTCATGAACGCCACAGACCTCCGGCGTAGCATCCTGCCACTCGCCGCCGTGAGGAGTTGACCGGGAGTCCGCTCCAGACCGGGTTGTCTACCAGGGTCCGGCAGATTCGCACATGTCCGACTCCGCTGCGCCGCAACCATCCCCGCGGTGAGCCGGACAGCCCTCGCATGCCAGTATGACCTGCTGGTCGAGGCCGGGTTCCTGGCCGACGCCACGCACACGGCGACGAGACACGCTCATCGACGTGGGAGGGAAGAGCATGAAGATGCTATGGCGGCGGCGCGTCCTGACCGTTGCCCTGTCGCTCGCGGCAGCCGCCGGTGGGCTGCTCCTGTCCGGCACGGCCCATGCGCAGGCAGTCACCACCGGATCCCTGAGCTTCAGCGGGGACTCCGGCGACTACATCAGCCAGGGCAAGTCGTACTCGTACTCCACCGGCAACGGCGACGGGCTGAGCGTCTCCAGCTCGAGCGGCAGCGCGGTCAGCGTCTCGATCAACGCGTACAACGGCGACACGTGGACGCTCGACGTGGACGCACCGGGCACGAAGGTCCTCGCCCCGGGCACCTACGCAAGCGCGCACCGGTACCCGTTCAACGGCACCGGCCCGGGCCTGGACCTGAGCGGCGACGGACGGGGATGCAACGAACTGACCGGTTCCTTCACCGTCATCAAGGCCGTCTTCGGTCCCAACGGCTATGTGCAGACCTTCGACGCCACGTTCGAACAGCACTGTGAGGGCGGGACCCCGGCGGCGCACGGCGAGATCCGCATCTCGAACCCGGCCCCGCCCAAGCACACCACGCCCACCAGCCCGCACACCACGCCCACCAGACCGCATGCCACGACCGCCGGCCCGCACGCCACGCCCACCGGCTCGCATGCCGCTTCCACCGGCCCGAGTGCCGCGCCCACCGGCAGTCCGAGCGCCACCGTCGCCGGCGGCGGCGACAACGCCGCCGGCGTCACCGACGCCCCGGCTACCCCGGCGGCCGAGGGGAACGCGCTCCGGCCTCTGATCGGGTTAGGCGCCGTCGTCGCCGCCTGGGTCGGCTTCGGCGTCGTCGCCCTCATCGTCGGTGTCGTCCTCGGCGCCCGCTTCCGGTGACCCGCGAGCACCCTCGACCCGCCGCCCTACGCCGCCGCGGGAATGTGCGGCACGGTCAAGCTATGGGCGGCGGGTCTTCCGCGGTCGGCTTGGCCGCCAGGTAGGCGCGCGAGGTGAGCACGATCGCCTCGGGCGGATGGTCGCGCGGATCCAGCCAGAGTTCGAGCGGGCGCCCCGAACCCGGTGCGCGCCCGCCCGATGCGGCCGGAATCCGGCCGGGCGGCGCCTGGACCGGCAGCCGCCACCTGACGCCCAGGAAGAACGGGTCCACACTGGACGCCAGCTCCACGGCGTCGATCCCGGTCCACGGCACCCCTACGCCATCACCGGACAGGCGCAGTCCGGTCTCGTCCAGCCGTACCGGCAGCGCCGGCGACGTGCGCATGCGGCCGACGGCGACCGCGAGCACGGCCACGACAAGGCAGAACAGCGTCACGGAGTAGGCGCGGGCGACCGCACCGGCCACCGCGTTGGCCACCAGCACTCCCGACACCGACAGCTGGTGCGGCAGGCGCCGACGGACGGGCCCGACGACCTCGAGCGGCCGCGCCGGTACCGCCAGGTCGTCCAGCAACGCGGCGAGGTTGATCCGGTGGATGAGGGCGGCCCGCGGCGGCCCGGCGGCCAGGGCTGCGGCGATCAGGGTCAGCGGCAGGCCGAGCAGGACGATCAGGACGCCGGCCCCGCCCATCGCTCCGATGGCGAGAGCGGCCGCGCCGAGGGTGCCGGTGACGACGGTCGCCGCTATCCGACCGGGCGACGGCGCGGGGCGGCGAGCCCACGCCACCGCACGGTGCCGCACGGCGCGATCGGGATGCGGCCGCCCCTGCGCGGCCAACCGGCGCAGCTCCCGCAGTTGGCGGCCCGGCAGGCGCACCCGCCCCTCTGGCAGATCGAGCACCGGCCCATTATGGACGGCGGCGTCCGGGGAGTGGGGGCGCCCTCATCGGCGGCCAGAGCGGTCCACATTCCAGCGTCTCCGGGGCCGCGCGGGACGCCGCGCCTCACGCTCGGTGAGACGCGGCGTCGCGCATGCGGTCCGGTCAGTTGTCCTCTGGAATCAGCTGGCCCACCAATCCGTGCTGCTCGTCGTCGGGTCCGGAGCTGAACCACACCGTCGATTCGCCGCCGGTGGCCTCGGTGCCCGGCAGCAGGGCCCAGAGGCCATCGAGAGTGATGGGCTCACCGTTCTCGTCCTTCAACTGCCCCTCGAACTTCTTCCCGTCGAAGACGTTGATCCGGCCGTCACCGAAGTTGCCGACCAACAGGTCGCCGGCGAAGCGACCGAAGCTGTCCGGCGCGAAGGCCAGTCCCCACGGGGAGTTCAGGGTCCCCCGGCTGGCGATGCGCTGCACCTTCGAGCCGTTCTTCGTGAACAGGTCGACGAACCCGTTTCCGGGACCGGCCACGTCGTCCATCGCGTCAGCGTCCTGCTTGGCGTAGGACACATATACCTTGTCGCCGAACGCCACGATGTTGAACGGCGCGAACCCGTCGGGAATGTTGTCGTCGCTGAACGGCGAGTCCTTCAGTTCAAGCTTGTTGAAGTTCTCGTCGAAGATGTCGATCCGCGCGTCGTGGAAGTCGGCGGCGAGGAGGAAGTTGCCGAACTTGGTCTTCAGGAGGGTGGCCCCCTTGTAGACCGCGCCGTCCACGTGCGCGACCTGAACCGCCTCGGTCCCAGCGTCCGGGTTCCACGCGGTGACGTCGCCGCCCTCGCTGACCCAGATGAAGGTGGCCGGCTTGTCGTTGCCGGCCCCGGGCACGTCGAAACCGTCGGTGTCGTTGAACACCTCACCGGTCGGCGCGCCACCGGGGATGTCGACGGTGAGGTCAGACTTCACGACGGGCGCGCCGTTGACGCCACCGGTGTAGACGGTGGCCGTGTTGGTGCCGTTGTTCGCCACCCACAGTGGGGTGGTGGGCGCCGGCCCGAAGGCCAGTCCCCAGGTGTTGACCGCGTCCGGATCGACGACCGCGGGGTCGCGCTCCGCCTGATCCGACACCTGGTTGCGGACCTCGAAGCGCGGGGCCTTCTTCCCCTTGTCGCCGTCGGACTTTTTGCCCTCGGCGGACGCCTTGCTGGTGTCGTTCGCCGCGCTCGTGTTCGGTGGTGCCCCCTGATCGGCTGCCGCCGCCGACGCCGCGTTGCCGGCACCGCCGACAGCCACGACAACGCCGACAGCCAGGACCGCCAACGTCTGCCTACGCACACTGATCATGCCGTTCCCTCCCGTGAATGGTTGTCGGAGCCGTCTATCCGTCCCCTTGGCTGCCTCCGCATCACGGGTACGCGCGGAACGACGCATACCGGCGGCGGGCTTCCTGATTCGACCACTGAGCGCCACAAGCCCCGATGGGAAGAATCATCACATAATGGGTACTAATCCCTGTCGGGTTCGCAGCATTTGCCGAGGTTTCTTCGCTTATCGCCCCGGAGGCGTGAATCCAGACTCTGACACGGGTAGCGGCCTGAACGAGGCTGCGGTCTGACGTCAGATCGTCAGACCGCAGCCTCGTCGCCTCCCGAACGGCGGGCCACTCAGGCGTACTTGCGCCAGGGACCCCAGACCGCGAACGACATGGCCGGCTGGTTCGGCGGGTCCTCACCCATGATGTTGAGGAACAGGATGCTGCCGTCCGGGCTGAACGTCGGACCGGTCACATCGTTCACGAGATCGACCGAGGAAGCGATCGGAAAGATCTCACCCTTGGCGGTGATGCCCCGCAGCAGGGTCGTACCGGGACCGTCCTCGCAGACGATCAGGGGCGGTACCGCCCGAGTGTTGAATCCGCATTTGGCGAGCGGATGAATCGTCGGCACAGACTCGACCAACTCGCAGGGAGGCCGCCGGCGGCCCGCGCGGCGGCAGTGTCAGCGCCGCATCCTCGGATCGTGCGTGGGGTCGGCGTACATGGGAGGGCAGCCACGCCCAATCGCCTCGGGGCGCAGTTCGTAGTGCCAGGGCTCGTTGCGGTAGATCTGGCACAGTCCATACCTGGCACCGTGTGCGGACAGCCACGCCGTGGCATCGGCGTGCCCGATGTCGACCGCGTTCCCGGACACGTGAGCGGACGTGTCCGTGGTGGCGACCCACCGGGCGGCCTCCTCGTCCGAGCCGTACTTCGCTATCGCGTCGCGAAGAAGCCGATTCTGGTACTCCGGGGACCGCCATCCGCTGTTGACGCAGAACTCGATGCCGTCGGCTGCGGCGTCGGTCGCCGCCTCGCGCAGGGCGCGGAGCAGATCGGGGTCGAGGTTGGCCACGCCGGGATACCGGTCATCAAACACGGTCACGCCGCCGGGAAGGGCGCCGTCATTCTCGGTAACGGCGTGGTCATCATCGGTAGTCGTGTCACCGCGGTCGCCGTGAAAGACGTCGCCGGGCGGGGGCGCCGATGCCGTCTGGCTCATGCCGCCAGTCAAGGCGGCGCGGTGTCGCCGGCACGTATGTGGTTTTCGGTATGCCGACGATATCTGACGGTTTGTAGCATCGGGAGCATGCGTGTGTTGGTCGTCGAGGACGAGCCCTACATGGCGGAGGCCATCCGCGATGGGCTGCGCCTGGAAGCGATAGCGGCGGACATCGCCGGTGACGGCGACACCGCCCTGGAGTTGCTGAGCATCAACGCCTACGACATCGCCGTCCTCGACCGCGACGTT
Source organism: Rugosimonospora africana (assembly GCF_016862975.1). Lineage (GTDB taxonomy): Bacteria > Actinomycetota > Actinomycetes > Mycobacteriales > Micromonosporaceae > Rugosimonospora > Rugosimonospora africana. Next base: position 33,651 of record NZ_BONZ01000086.1, on the reverse strand, counting down.
CCCGGGCCGTCCGGTGACGAGATCGCCGAAAGCATCGTCGCCTCCCGCAGTGGCATGCCGATCCTGATGCTCACCGCTGCCGACCGGCTCGACGACAAGGTCTCCGGGTTCGAGCTCGGCGCCGACGACTACCTCACCAAGCCGTTCGAGCTCCGGGAACTCGTACTCCGGCTCAGAGCACTCGACCGCAGGCGCGCCCACAACAGGCCGCCGGTGCGGGAGATCGCGGGTCTGCGTCTGGATCCGTTCCGCCGCGAGGTCTTCCGGGACGGCCGGTACGTCGCGCTGACCAGGAAGCAGTTCGCGGTACTCGAAGTTCTCGTCGCCGCCGAGGGCGGTGTGATCAGCGCCGAAGAACTCCTGGAACGGGCGTGGGACGAGAACGCCGACCCGTTCACCAACGCCGTCCGCATCACGGTTTCGGCGCTGCGCAAACGACTCGGCGAGCCCTGGATCATCGCCACCGTGCCTGGCGTCGGGTACCGCATCGACACCGCACCCGAGACCGGACGTGAGGAATCGGACCGTGGATAGGCAGCCCGGCCTGAGCGTCCGGCTCAAACTCACCCTCAGCTACGCCGGGTTCCTCATGCTCGCCGGTGCCTTGCTGCTCGCCGTCGTGTGGGTCTTCCTCCTGCGGTACGTTCCCAACCGCGAGTTCCTGTTGCCTCCTCACTCTCACATTCCCGGCGCCAACATTCCCAACCGTTCCGACCTCCAGCGCGCCTTCCTTCCGCGAGCGGCCGAAGCGTTGGCGTTCCTGCTGGTGTTCGGTCTCGTGGGGGGATGGATTCTCGCCGGCCGCATGCTCGCTCCCCTGACCCGCATCACCAACGCCACCCGCAGGGCCGCGAATGGATCGCTCTCCCACCGGATCCAGTTGGAAGGCCCCAGCGATGAGTTCCGCGAACTGGCCGATGCCTTCGACACCATGCTCGCGCAGCTCGAGGCGCACGTCGAAGAGCAGAAGAGATTTGCGGCCAACGCCTCCCACGAACTGCGCACCCCGCTGGCGGTGACGCAGACACTTCTCGACGTGGCCCGCAACGATCTGAACCGCGACACCGGCGAACTTGTCGACCGCCTCCAGGCCGTCAACACCCGAGCGATCGACCTCACCGAGGCGTTGCTCCTACTCAGCCGCGCCGATCAACGGTCCTTCACCCGGGAACACGTCGACCTGTCCCTCATCGCGGAAGAGGCCAGTGAGACGCTGCTTCCCCTCGCCGAAAAACGCGGCATCGCCATCGAGACCTCCGGCGACCTGACCCCCGCCACCGGCTCACACGCGCTCCTGCTGCAGCTGGCCACGAACCTCGTGCACAACGCGATCGTCCACAATCTGCCGGAACAGGGCACGGTGTGGGTCACGACCAGCGTCCACCCCACGACTGTGGTGCTCACAGTCGAGAACACCGGCGAGAAGCTCTCCCCACAGTTGGTTTCCACGCTTGTCGAGCCGTTTCAGCGCGGCACCCGACGCGTACGCAGCGACCACGCGGGCGTCGGCCTCGGCCTGGCCATCGTCAAGAGCATCGCCCAGGCACACGACGGAACCCTCACCCTGAGCCCCCGGGCCGCCGGCGGGCTCGTTGTCACGGTGCGACTGCCCATGGCGTCACCGCACAGCGGCAGCTGACGATCGGCGGACCGACCAGCGGCCCGGGGCCCGGGCCGCTGGTCCGATCTCAGACTCAGAGCATCGTTTGCCAGAACGCGCACTGGTGCTCGGCATAGCCGTCGACCGGGGCCACGCCGCCGGGGCCGGGGGCCAGTCGTCGCGCGGGCTGCTCCGCGTGGGCCGGCCGGGTCGCGGGCCACGCCGCGCCCCGTCCGGAGGGATTGCCGGTACGGGCGAACGTGGTCCAGTAGCCGATCATGCTGGCCGCGAGCCCGCGCTGCTGGTCGGTGTACCCGTCACCAGTGATCGGCGGACGGCCGGCCACGTCGAACAGGTACGGCACCTCGGACGCGTGCGACGCGCCGGCCGGGAAGTCCGGCGGGAGGTCGCCGAACGGCTGGGCGTGCTCATCGGCGAACTCGTAGGTGTAGGTGGGCACATACCGGGCCAGCGCGTTCTCGGTCTCGATCTGGGTGCAGCTCCACATCCGGTCGGTGAACACGGCCGACCAGGCCAGGGCCCCGTCGTTGTCGTAGCGCGACAGCGGGTACCGGGCCAGGACGGCCGGTGCGTCGGCACCGAAGCTCTGTTCGATGAGTGCCGGGTACTCGTCTGGCGCGATCCACCATCCCGCAGCGGCCAGGATGCCGGCGATCAACCGGTGTTCGTCCCGGGTGTGCCCGGACAGCACGGGTACCCGGTGGAAGGCGCCGGACCGCAGCGCGGTCTCGGGGTCCACGGGCAGCACGGGCGTACCGGTGGCGGCGACGCCGAAGTTGGCGAACTGGTCGTCGAGCGCGTGCGTGGGCAGCGACCGCAGGCAGGCGAGCTCAGCTGCGTCGGTGTCCCGCTGGCAGTCCACCGCCGCCGCCGCGGAGTCACCGGCCTGCTGGATGGCGGCCACCGGTTTGAAGAAGGATCCCGCGGGGTCTCCGAGTGCCGCCGAGTTGGCCGGCCAGTCCAGCGCGCACGTGCCGCTCTCCATGATCACTCGCTGGAACAACCCGGCCGCCGGCGGCGAGGTCAGCTGGGCGCAGGTGGCCACCGAACCACCGGACTGACCGAACAGCGTCACGTTGTGCGGGTCCCCACCGAACGCGGAGATGTTGTCCCGTACCCACCGCAGCGCCGCCTGCTGGTCCTGCAACGCGAAGGTGCCGGAGCCGGGCAGGCCCGGATGGCCGAAGAAGCCGAAGATGCCCAGCCGGAAGTCGACGGTGACCACGATGGCCCCGCCCTGCGACGCCATCCGGGTCGGGTCGTAGTCGCCGCCGGCGCCCTGGGTGAAGCCGCCGCCGTGCAGCCACACCATGACCGGTCGGGGTGCCGGGGCCGGCGCCTGACGTGGCACGGTGACGTCCAGGTACAGGCAGTCCTCGCTGGCTTCGGACAGCGCGGCGCCCTGGGCACACGGCGGTCCGGACCGGGTCGCGTCGCGGGTACCCGACCAGGTAGGTGCTGGCTGCGGCGACCGCCAGCGCAGCGCTCCCACGGGTGGGGCCGCGTAGGGCAGCCCCAGGAATCGCTCGACGCCACCGGCCGCGAGTCCCCGGACGGCACCGGACCGCGTGTGTACCACGCCCGCGGAGGCGCCAGCGTCGGCGCCGGCCGCAGCGGTCGACCCGCTGATCGTCGTCGCCGCGATCGTCACGACTGCGAGCAACGCGACACCAGCCGCGGCCCGCGCCCGGCGGCCTCGTGCGCGACGTGGCGACAGGCCGCGCGCCGTGACCGGTCCGCCGGCCGACCGGGCGGACCGGACCGCCCGTCGACCGTTGCCGTTCACCCCGAAGCGGTGCACCCCGGACCCGCGACTCATGACGGGATCCTCGAAGGCTGCCACGGTCATCTCCCCTCTCGTTGCCGTAACCCGTCCAGTCTGTACGGCAGCCGAGCGGGCGGCGGGGCTCCATCGGCTCCCGGTCGGTTCTCGATAGGTGGTGAGGTTTTCACCGATCGGCTATTGCGCCGGCGCGCCCGGCGTGGCCGCGCCCCGCGGGCCACGCCGCCGGGGCCACACGCCGCCGGCAGGCCGGACGCGGCACGGGATCCACACGATCAGGAGAGCATGCCCCGCCGGTACGCCTCGGCCACCGCGGATGCCCGGTCGCGCACGCCGAGGCGTTCGTAGACGCGCAGCAGCGACGCCTTGACGGTGGCCTCGCTCACGAACAGGGCGACGGCGGCCTCACGGTTGGTCGCGCCACCGGCGACCAGCCGGAGCAGCTCGACCTCGCGGGGCTTGAGTACCCGCTCCACCGGCTCCCGGAGCCGGCCGAGGACCCGACGAGCGACCGACGGGGAGAGCATGGATTCGCCCTTCGCGGCGGCGCGCACCGCCGCCAGCAACTCCGCCCGTGAGGCGTCCTTGAGCAGGTACCCGGTGGCACCGGACTCGATGGCCGGCAGAACGTCGGCGTCGGTGTCGTACGTGCTGAGCACGAGTACCCGGGTCTGCGGCGCGACCTCACGCAGCCGGGCGGTCGCCGTCACCCCGTCCATCCGTGGCATGTGCAGGTCCATCAACACGACGTGTACCGGATTCCGCTGCACGTAGGCCAGCGCCTCCAGCCCGTCGGCGGCCTCCGCGACGACCGTGAACTCCCCGCTGCCGCGCAGCAGCTGGCGCAGGCCGTCCCGGAACACCGGATGGTCGTCGACGACCAGTACCCGGATCCCGTCGTTCACCAGCTCGCCCATCAGCTCACCCCGGAGCCGATCGGCACCCTCGCGCAGACCGCGGTACCCGCACCCGGCGCACTCTCGATTTCCAGGTGGCCACCGACCTCGCCCAGCCGCTGCCGCATGCCGCCGATCCCGAACCCGCGGTCCGCCGTACCGGCCACGGCGTGGGCCGGGTCAAAGCCCGCGCCGTCGTCGCGGACGTCCAACAGCACCGCGTCGCCGACGCTCGACAGCGAGACCCGCACCCGCGACGCGTGAGCGTGCTCGGCGACGTTCGCCAGGGCCGTCTGCGCCACCCGCAGCAGCTCCGCCTCGGCCCGGTCGGGCAGCGCCGGCAGGTCGTCGTCGACCCGGCAGGACGCGTCGACTCCGGCTCGCTCGCGCCACTGGTCCACCAGCCGGTGCAGTGCCTCGGGAAGCGCCGCCGTGTCCAGCGGCCGGGGTCCCATTGCCCGTACCGATCTGCGCGCCTCGACCAACCCGTCCCGTGCCAGGTCACGTGCCTGCGTCACCCTGGCCCGCCAGCCCTGTTCTCCGGGATCGGCTGACAACGCCACCTCCAGCTGTGCCACCACGGCGGACAGGTCCTGCGCCAACGTGTCGTGGATCTCCCGGGCCATCCGTTGCCGTTCCTGCTGTACGCCGGCCGCGCAGGACTGCGCCAGCAGCCGGTCCTGCAACGCCGCGTTCGCCGCCGACGACGCGGCCAGCTCGCGGTTCGCGAGGGTCAGGCGGTCGATCAGCCGCCGTCGCGCGTCGCTCTCCCGGCCGAGGTACCAGCCGGCCGCGAGCAGCGGTGCGACCAGGCTGATCAGGAACAGGGGCAGAGACTGCCTCGATTCCGGTACCGGCGACCCGGCCTGAGCCACCGTCAACGCCACCCCGGCCGCGGCGGCGCCGGCGAACGCCCAGCGGGCCTCGAACAGGAGGAAGGCGTAGACGCACGCGACCCACGACACCACCATGAACCACGGGCTACGCATCACGAGCACCGACAAGACCACGAGAAGGCCGGCGTAGTAGACCACTGGCAACGCCGGCCGACCCGCCCAGCTGAAGCGCGGGAGCGCCAAGGCGGCGAGCCAGCACCCGGCAACGGCGGTCAGCACCACCGTCGCGACCACCGACAGCGCCGGGTCGCCACCCGGGCCGAATGTCGACAGTGCGCCACCGACCAGCAGCAGTCCGACGGCGAGACCCACGATGCCGCCGTGGCCGACCAGCCGCTCATCCTCCCCGACAACCACCCGTACGAGTATGTCGCGGCCATCGGGATCCCGCCGTCGCCACATCGCCCCGCTACCGCACCGTCACCACCGTGGTCGACGGTATCTGGTCCTCATGACCGGGTGGTGTCGTCGAGATCGCATAGGAACCGGGACGACCTTCCTGCCTGGTCGAGGTAACCGCGGCGCCGGTAGAACTCGTGCGCGCCTCGGCGGTGATCTCCGCTGGTGACCTCCATGCGGACGCATCCGCGACTGGTCGCGAACGATTCCGCCGCCGTGACGAGCTGACCGCCGACGCCCTCGCCGCGTGCCTGGTCGTCGACGATCAGCGCCACGATCCGCCCCCAGGAGCCGGTGCGTTCGAAGAACGGACAGACGTGGACCGCGACGAGGCCGAGAATGTCGCCGTCGGCATCGGCCACATAGGCCGCGCTGGAGAGGTCGTCACCCCAGGTCTTGATTCGGATCGCTGTTGTCGCGGCGCCGACCTGGGGATAGCCCAGCTGGTGGAGCAGTTCGTTGATGGCCGCGGCGTCGGTGGTGCGCGCCAGTCGTATCTGCATGCCTTCCCCTGTCAGCGTCTGCGGTGCGCCCACACCGGAGACGCCGGTCGAAACGGATCGCTGTGGCAAGCCTTTTGGCAAGCTTCTTTGGCCGGCCCGACTATATGATGGGGAAGTCAAAATACGTGTCCGGATAGGGTTCGTCTTTCAGCGTGTAATGCCACCACTCGCAGTCGTACCGATCGAAACCGCAGTCCTCCATGATCGAGCAAAGGTACCGACGGCACCGCGCTTCGGCCGGTGCGATCCCCTTCGCTCCATGATGCGAGATCGGATCCATCAGATCATGGTCACCGCCCATGGGAGCGAGTTCACCGGTCGTCAGGTCATAGAGCGTCAAGTCGACGGTACTGCCCCGGCTGTGGCCCGATCTGGCGGCCACATATCCCCTTTCGAAAACCTCGGGTCTGAGAATATTCGGATAGTGCCGTAGTTTCGTCCGGCCGTCCTCCGGCGCTTCCGACCAGCGCAGAAAGCAGTCCACGGCGCGTTGCGGCCGGTAACCGTCCCAGAGGAGCAGGCCGAAACCAAGGGACGCGGCCCTCTTCTGCGCTCTTTCCAGGGCCGCGCACAGGGCCTTCGTGCCGACAATTCGATTTGCCACGTATCCGTCCACCGGCTTGCCCGCGAAGTTGTCCCAGGTGGCATACTTGGCATCCCAGCGTATTCCAGGGACAAACTCGTCCACAAAGACGAAGTCGTCTTTCATCGTCCGTTCCCCGTCAACGTCAGCGACACGATCCGGTCGATCACCTCGGCAAGCGGCAATCCGGCGGCCGCCATCATTCTGGGATAACGGCTGTACGAGGTCATGCCGGGCAGGGTGTTGACCTCGTTGAGGACCACCGTCCCGTCCTCCTTGAGGAACATGTCCACCCGCGACAGTCCCCGGCATCCCAGTGCGCGATAGATGGCCTTCGCCGTCTCCCGGACGAGCGAGCGTGACTCTGCCGGGATGTCAGCGGGAACGATCGGTGTCGAGTTCTCAGAGCCGCTTTCGGGCTCAGTCTCCTGATGGATCCTGAAAAAGCCATGAGACAGAGCGATTCGGTCTACCTCGCCCGCGATCAGGTCCGGATCGTTGCCCAGGATGGCACAGCCGACCTCGCTGCCGACCACAGCCTCCTCGATTAACACCTTCGAGTCGTACTGCCTCGCGATTTTCACCGCATCCAGCAGTTCTTCCTTCCGGCGTACCTTGCTGACGCCGAAAGATGAACCCGAACGGGCCGGTTTCACGAAGACGGGATAGGTGAGCCGCTCGGGGTCGATGTCCTCGTCCGCCGTGACGGTCCAGAAATTCGGCGTCGCGATTCCCGCGCTCCTCGCGACGGTGTACGCGAGGGACTTGTCCATGCACAGGGCAGAACTCTGGATGTCGCAGCCCGCGTACGGGATGCCGGAGAGGTCCAGCAGACCTTGCACCGCACCGTCTTCGCCGAGTTTGCCGTGCAGGACGGGAAACACCAGGTCCAGAGTGATCGTCTCGTATCGTCCCTGGTCCAGGACAAGCAACCCGTGGACGCTTCGATCCGGTGACAGCACGGCCGGACGGCAACTGCCGTCTTCCCAGTGTGCGCCCGGACCGTCGCAGAGCTTCCAAGCCCCACTCTTCGTGATCCCGACGTAGAACGGCTCATACTTTTCCGTGTCCAGATTTCTTGCGATCTCCTGCGCGGACTTGACGGAGATGGGGTGCTCTTCGGAACAACCCCCGAAGACGATTCCGATTCTCAACCTATCCATGCTGCTTTCCGCTTTCGAATTTTAGACAGTTGACGATGGAGTTTTCAACGGTGTCCCTGAGGGCGTGGTCCGTGTAATACGCGGTGTGCGGACTGACGATCACATTCGGCAGCTGCTGCAGCCGCAACAGCGGCTTGCTCTCGATGGTTCTGTTTCTGTAGTCCGCGTAGAATATTCCTTCCTCTCCTTCGATGACGTCCAGCGCCGCACCGCCCAATCTGCCGCTTTCCAGTGCCGCGATGAGGGCCCCGGTATCAAGAAGTGAACCGCGTCCGGTATTGACAATGAACGCGCCGTGCCGCATCCGCTCGATACGTCGACGGTCGAGGAGGTGGTGCGTGTCCGCGGTCAGTGGGGTGTGGAGCGTGACAACGTCGCTCTGCTGCAACAGCTCATCGAGAGGGACGTAATGGGCAGCGGTGCCCGGACGGTTGTCGTAGGCCAGTATTCGGCAGCCAAAACCCCGCAGCCTGTCCATGACCGCTGTGCCGATGCGTCCGGTCCCGATCACCCCGACGGTCAGGTCGCGCAGTTCTTTACCGCGTACCTCATTCAGCCTGTAGTCATGAGTCTCCGCACGGCGGATGATGGTTTTCGCATGTCGCACCGCCATCAGCATGAGCATCAGCGTGTAATCCGCCACGCTGTCGGGCGAGTAGGCGACGTTTCCCACCGCGATGCCGACGCTCTCCGCGTATTTCACATCGATGTGGTTGTATCCGATGCTTCTCGTGGAGATGTACTCCACGCCGGCCTGACTCAGCGCGAGAAGAGCGGAGTCTGTGACCTGAGTCTTGTGGCCGACGCTCACGCACCGGTTCCCCGAGGCCAGCTCGACATTGGCTTCGGACACCGCCTCCTCGGTGATGGTCGGCAGTACGCCGAAGCGGGGCGCCAGCTCCCTGAACAAGACGACCTCGTCCCGGCCGCATCCATAAATCGTGATTCCCATCGACGGGACGGCCGAGGAGGACGACGACGCCAGCGATAGGGTGCGGCGAGCCGCTGCTCGTGCTGGTTCGCTATAGGTCACGCATACAGTCAAGGCGGCGCGGTGTTACCGGCACGTATATGGTTTTCGATACGCCGACGATATGTCAGCGGCCGGCAAGCGCCACGGCCCTCAACCCACCCGCGCCGCGGTCAGCGGCCCGATCAGCGCGGGAACCGACCCAGGGGTGACCTGTCGCCTACCGACCACCGGTGACCGAACGGGTCCACGAAGCCACCTTGACGGTGCGTCCCCCACGGCGCGCGATGATCCTCGATCGCCGCTCCGGCGGTGGCGCCCGCGGCGACGGCGCGCGCGATGAAGTCGTCGGGGTTGTCGACGAACACCTCGATGCGGATGCTCGTGACCCCGGCCTGGCCGGGACTGGTCTCCGCGGGGTTATCGGGATTGACCTCGTGGAGGAAGAAGGCGGCGCCACCGATCTCGAGGCCGGCCACGCCGCCGAGGTCCCACAGCTCCGTCGCGCCCAGTGCGGCCTTGTACCAGGCGACCGCGGCGTCCGCGTCGGGGACGATCACCATCACGGAGATCACCGGCGGTGAAGCGGCCACCGTGCCGCCGGACAGGGCGGAACGACCCTTGGGTGCCTCAGTCATTCCCTCAGCATGCCGGATATCGCGAGCGATGTCTCCACGGTCCGGCCGACCATCCGACCACGCGAGTCGGGTTGACAGATGCTCTTGTCGACTGGTTAGGTAACCACAAGGTTAGGTAACCAGTTGGTTAGGTAGCATGTGGTCACTACAGACAGGCTCAGTGCGACCTTTGCCGCACTCGCCGACCCGACCCGGCGGGCGATCCTGGCTCGGCTCGCGAAGGGAGAGGCGAGTGTCAAAGAACTGTCCGCACCGTTCGCCATGACGGGACCGGCGATCTCCAAGCACCTGCGCGTGCTGGAGCACGCCGGGCTCATCTCACGGGGGCGCGCGGCGCAGTGGCGGCCGTGCCGCCTGGAGGCGGGCCCGCTGCAGGAGGTCGCCGCGTTCACCGAGGAGTACCGGCGATTCTGGGACGACAGCTACGCACGGCTCGACGCTTACCTGCAAATGATCCAAGACGGTACGGCGGAGGCCACCGCAGCCGGGGAACCGACGGAGGGACCGCTCGATGCACGGGACGGATGAGCTGGGTGGGCTGGGCGTCACCACTTTCGACCTGCCCAGCGACAGAGAGGTCCGGATCACCCGGGTCGTCGCCGCGCCGAAGCAATTGGTGTTCGACCTGCACACCAAGCCCGAGCACGTGCCCAACTGGATGCTCGGCCCGTCCGGCTGGACGATGCCGGTGTGCGAGATCGACCTGCGGCCCGGCGGCGCGTACCGCTACGTGTGGCGCGCCAGCGACGGTGCGGAGCTGACGATCGCGGGCACCTACGAGGAGATCGTCCGCCCCGACCGGCTGGTCAGCACGGAGGTGTTAAGCGGGGACCTGCCGCCGACGCGCAACACGGTCACCTTCCACGAGCGTGACGGCCGCACCACCATCACCACCACCGTCCGGTACCCTTCGCCAGCCGTCCGCGATGCCGCCGTACGCACCGGAATGCGGGACGGCATGGATGCCAGCTACACCCGCCTGGACGCCTATCTGGCCGGGCTGGAGCCGGTCCCGTCGCCAGACGGCAACGCCTGGCCGCTGCAGGAAATCCCGCCCGGGTCGAAGCCTTCGACCGACGACTGACGCGTCGACGCGAAGCAGTCCCGCGAACATTGAACCGAAAGGATCGTCTTGATGGCACTGCCCGATCGCCCAGCCGAACGACACCGCCACGTTGCCGGACTCTTCACCGACCGGGTCCGCGGCGCCCGATCCTGGGACGCACCGTCCCCGGTCGCCGGCTGGACCGCCCGCGACGTCGTACGGCACCTGACCGACTGGCTCCCCGGGTTTCTCGCCGCCGGTGCCGGCATCGACCTGCCCCGGGGACCGTCGGTCGACGAGGACCCCATCGCCGCGTGGCAGGTTCACCGCGACGGCGTGCAGGCGATGCTGGACGATCCGGAGACGGCACACCGGAAACTCGCCAACCCACACATCGGCACCCTGCCCCTGGATGCCGCGATCGACCAGTTCTACACCACCGATGTGTTCATGCACACCTGGGATCTGGCCAGGGCCACCGGCCAGGACGATCGCCTGGATTCGGTTTTCTGCGCCCAACTCCTCGACGGGATGCGGCAGATGGAAGAGGTACTGCGCTCCTCTGGCCAGTACGGCCCACGGGTCGAGGTACCGGCCGATGCCGATGCGCAGGCCCAGCTGCTGGGCTTCATCGGCCGCGACCCGTACTGGTCGGGACGGTAGAGCCGGAGGGACGCGTTTCGCTAGCGTCGGGACGTGAGTGGTGAACCTCCGGTACGGGTGGCGTTGCGGGTCGATGACGTGGGCACGGCTGCGGCGTTGTACGAGAGCTTTGGGTTCGTCCCGGTGGGGGTCGTGCCTGGTCGGGACGGCCGGGCGATGATGGCGATCCTTCGCCGGGGCCCGTTACAGCTGTTGGTCGATGCGTTGGTGGGCATCCCGTTCACCGACAGCGTCCGGGAGCGTCACACGAGGGTGGGACCACGCGGTCTTGGCGTGGTCATCGGTATCGAGGTGGACGACGTCGATGAGGCGGCCCAGCGCTGTCGGGCCGCGGGATGCGTGATCGGGGCAGGCCCGCTCGACGCGCCATGGGGCGAGCGCTACGTCGAGGTCGAAGATCCCTACGGGTACGCGTGGAAATTCTTCCAATTGCTGCCCGAGGTACCGCACGACGGCCTGCACGCGGCGGCAGGCCAGTGGTTCGGGCCGAGCGAGCTATGAGTAGCCGTACGGCGCCCGGGGTCGGTAGGGAGCCTCGAGCGTGGCGACGTCCTCGTCGCGAAGGGTGAGGTCCACGGCGGCGACAGCGTCGTCGAGGTGGCCGGGTTTGGTCGCGCCAACGATCGGGGCGCTCACCGATGACTTGCCCAGCAGCCAGGCCAGCGCCACCCGCGCGGGCGGCAGGCCATGACCGGCGGCCACGGACCGCAGCGCGTCCACGACATCGAAGTCATTGTCGTCCTGTCGTGAGCCGGCGGCCTGTTCGGCCATCGCCCGGGGGGTGTGCCGAACGCCGTCGCGTTCACGGGTACCCGCGAGCAGGCCCCGGGCCAGCGGGCTGTACGGCAGCAGACCCACCCCCTGGTCCAGACAGCACGGAATCATCTCCCGCTCCTCCTCGCGATAGGCGAGGTTGTAGCGAGTTTGCATCGACACGAACCCGCTCCAGCCACCCGCCCGCGCCGTGTACTGTGCCTTCGCGAACTGCCAGGTATGCATCAGAGACGCGCCGAGATAACGCACCTTGCCCGCCCGGACGACGTCGTCCAGCGCCGCCATGGTCTCCTCGATCGGTGTCTCCGGATCCCAGCGGTGCACCTGGTACAGGTCGATGTAGTCGGTGCCCAGCCGCCGCAACGAAGCGTCGACGGCGTCCATGATGTGTTTGCGGGACAACCCGCGATCGTTGGGCCCCGACCCCATCGGGTAGTAGAGCTTCGTCGCGAGCACGTAATCACTGCGCTGGGCGAAGAATTTGCCGAGCAACCGTCCGGTGATCTGCTCGCTGGCGCCGCCGGAGTACATGTCGGCGGTGTCGAAGAACGTCACCCCGGCGTCGACGGCACGTCGGACGATCGGTTCGGCCGCCTCCTGCGGCAGGCACCACGCCACCAGACCGGGGTCGCCGTAGCTCATCATGCCCAGCCCGATCCGCGACACCTTCAGGCCTGACGTACCTAGCCGGGCGTACCGCATTCCTCGCCTCGCTCTTCCTCGTCAACGGTGTGATGGGTTGGCTGCACGCTACTGGCCTTCGCGATCATGCGTCCAATGAAACAATAAGATGGTTTGATTGATAATTTTCATCGGTGGACACGGACCTCTTGACCTCCTTCCTCGAGGTCGCGCAGCGCCTGCATTTCGGGCACGCCGCCGACCGGCTCGGGATGACCCAACCAGCGCTGAGTCACCAGATCCGTCGGCTGGAGCGCCAGATCGGCGCTGCCCTTTTCGCGCGCACCAGCCGGCAGGTCACGCTGACGGCCGCGGGCGCGGCGTTCGTGCCGCAGGCCCGCCGGGTACTCGTCGAACTGGAGCGGGCGGTCGCGCACTGCCGCTCCATCGCGGCCGGCGGCACCGGCCACCTCCGGATCGGATCCATCGGCGCCGCCCTCAACAGCGTCACGCCGGGCCTGGTCCGCAGGCTGTACGAGCGTCTGCCCGGACTCGCGATACAGCTGACCCAGTTGGACACGCCCCCGCAACTGGCCGCGCTACGCGCCGGCGAACTCGACCTCGGGGTGGTCCGCAGCGCGGATCCGGCCACAGGCGTGACGCTGTTCGACCTGTTCGCCGAACCCATGATGCTCGCCCTGCCAGCCGGTCACCGCCTCGCTACCAAACCCCTGCTGACCGGCGCCGACCTGCGCGACGAAGCGTTCATCCTGTGGCCGCGCGCGACCAATCCGCTCTTCCACGACCAGGTCCTCGGCTATTGTCAGGCCGCCGGATTCTCGCCGAGGACCGCGATGGAGGGCGCCGACATCGAGACCCAGCTCGGACTGGTCAGCGCCGGAATCGGTGTCTCACCGCAGCCGGCATCCTTTTCCAACCTGGCCCGCAGCGGGGTGACGTTCAAGTCGTTGCGGGACGCGCCAGAGTCTGTCGTGCAACTCGCCTGGTCACGGAGTGCACCGCCGGTCCGCCTGGACGATGCCGTCGCCGCGGCCACGGAGACCGCCACCGAGGTCGCCGCGGTTCGGCTGAGCGGGCACTGACACGCCGCGCCGTTCCCGTTGGGAACTCGAAGTATCCGAACAACCCGGGCAGGGCGCACGCTCACCTGGGGGCTACTGTGGCGAATCGTCACGTTCTCGAGGCGGTCGACGGAAAGATGGGGAAATCTTATGCCACAGGTAGTCCGATCCAGCAACTTCGCCGCGGGAGTGGTCGCTGTCGTCGCGGGGGTGGCGCTGGTGGGCTGCGGTGACAGCAAACCATCGGCGGACCATTCGTCGCCGGCCGATTCTGGAAAGGCAGGGGGTGCCACGGCCTCTGTCCCGGCCTACACGGGCAGCCCGTTACCGGGGCTTGACGCCAAACCGGTTGCGGCCGTTCCAGCACACACGGGCGGCAGCGGCGAGGACGACACGCCATACGCGGTCGGCACCTCGTTCGTCTTTGTGAAGGCCACCGACCCGAAGAGCACCGGTGACCAGCAGAGGCCCGCGACCGTGGTGTTCTACCAAGCGTCCACCGGCCGACAGCTTGCCCGCGTCGAGGTCCCGTTGTGGGATGAACAGCAACCACAGGTCGGCGACTTCAACGGCCAACCGGCCATCTATTTCCACGAGACCACGACCGGCGCCTCCGACGGACTGAACCCGCCCCAGACCACCGACCATGAACTCGGCTTCGTCGCCTCGGGGAAGAAGGTGGTGGACGAGAGCTGGCCCGACGCACAGTCCCGGAAGCCGGTCGACGGGTGGCCGGTGAACGCGACCACCTCCAAGGTCTCGATCTATGCGCCGGACGGCACCCTGCGCCTGTCGGTCGATGTGGGCGATGTGAACGCCTATCCTCAACTGCCGACCATCGTCGACAACGTCGCGTTGGTCTCCGAGGCGGAACCCGGCAGTTCGGAACCCCAGTCCCGCCTGGCCGCCTACGACCTCACGAATCCCCGGTCCACCCTCTGGACCTCGGACACGGTGAAGCCAGCCGGAGCGACGAGTCCCAACCCCTCGGTCCGGTTCACGACCGCCGGGCGTCTGGTCCTGGTCTGGAGCGCCGGATCTGATCCGGACAAGGCGATCGTGTCCGTGAACGACCTGCACACCGGGAAGGCGTTGGGCGTCACGGCGTCGCTCACTGTGTCGCACGACTTCTGGAGTTCCTCGGGATCCGCACGAGGGGCCGACAACGCCCAGGCCAACACCGCCGTACTCCCGATACTTCCGGCCGACTCAGACCTGGGCTGCATCGCGCTGAGCGAGGCCGACGCCCAGATCCGGTGGCAGCAAACGGCGACCCAAGAGGGCTTCACGCCCATCCTGGTCGTGGGCGACGCCGTCTACGGATCCACGCGGCTCAACTCCGTCAACGCGTACGTCAACGGCGACAACAGCCTCCCGCTTCCCACACTGGCGCTCAGCCTCACGACCGGTACGGTGGCGCAGAACGGTTTTGACACAGCGGTGCCTTTCCTGGTCACCGACGACGGTTACGCCCTGGTCTACCCGGCTGACAGCAACGCCAACCACTACTGGATCTTCAAGTCCAATACCTGACGCTTCGACGTGCCCCACTCACCCTTGCCCGGCGGCCTCACGCAGCCAGTCAGCCCACTCGTCGACCTCCCTGAGCCCGGCGAACCCGTTCAGGGCCGCGGCGGCCAGCCTCGGCGGCAGAGCACCGCACTCCCGCAGTTCCCGCCACTGGGCCAGGTTGAGCTCGAGTACCCGGAGGCCGGGCAGTTCCGTGAGCCGCCGCAAGTCCTTCACGTCTGCCGCCGACAGATCGAGGTGAGACAGGACCGGCAAGTCAGCCAGCGTCCCGATCGCGACCGGAGAGCCGGATGCCAGCCGCAACCTCCACACGGTCGGATGAAGCAGGGCTCCCGCCCCGAGCAGCCCGTACTCCTCGTCGCTGGACACCGTGCGGTACAGAGCCCGAAGGTCCTCGGGCAGCCGCAGGCCCATGGCGGCCTCGGCGGCACGGATGTCTTTCTCTGAATGCCCGGCGCCGAGCCTGGGCGCGCGCCCCGTCTTCCGCTCGTACTCGTGCGCGAACTCCGCGACGAGGGCGCGGACGGTCGCGAGGACCCGTGGGTGGGTGGGCCGGTCGGTCACGGCGACGCCAGCCGGTGCCGGCGACGGCGAGGCCGAGTGCCTGCGCGATCGGTAACCGGGATCGAGGATCAGCCGCGCCGGTGCCACGGTGGGCAGATCGAACGTGTACCCCAGCTCGGCGTGTCCGGCCCCGTCACGGACGAGTTCGACGACGAGTGGGCGGGCCTCCCCCGCCGGACGGAGCGCCTCGTCCAGCGCGGGCAGCGCAGCGTGCAGAGCGAGGCCGGTGTCTGCGAACGCTGGCCGCCCGGCGGCGTCGAACGTGTGGAGCGAGCTGCCGCCCCGGTGGTACCGCGCCTGGAGCACCGCCACGCTGGTGCCGGCCAGCGCCGACGCCAGCTCCCCGATCAGCGCCCGCAGATCCGTCATCGCCGAGTCCTTCCCCAGGCGCGCAGAGCACGACGGCGCCGCGTGCTCCTGAAGAGTCGCTCCTTACCCGGCGCGGAGGGCCGCGTCGTCCTGCGAGAAGTCATCGCTCCATTCCAGCGGCGGGTTGTTCAGGTGCCACCGCACCGATCGTCGCATGGCCGTCTCGCGGTCGGAGTCCCGCCATCCGAGGACCTCGCGCGCCTTCTGCGCGCTGGCCAGTAGGTGCTGGTCGACGGCTCCAACGGAACGAAGGTCGGCGGGCAACCTGTCGTCGCTGACCCGAACGAGTTCCAGGTCGGCACCCGCCGCCGCGATGACCTGTTCGTAGAACAGCCGCATGGGAGCTGTCTGTGCCTCTACGATGTTGAAACACTCTCCCCCGCCTCGCTCGCTCGCCAGAACGGCGAGTACCGCTTGAGCGACGTCGCCGACGTAGACCCGGCTGAACAGAAAACTGCCGGTACCGACCGGAACTCGTGGCCGCCCTGCTCGAATCCGCCGAAGAACCGGCTCGAAACGGTGCTGGTAGTCGTGTTCGCCGTAGACCGCGCCCAGGCGGAGGATCGTCGCGCCAGCGGTCAGGTAAAGCTCCTCCAGCTCAAGGTTTTCCCAGTGCGGCCCGTCCACGTAACGGGCTGTGCGGAGCGGGGAATCCTCGGTCAGTGGAACGGCATCGGTCTGCCGGTGGTTGAGCATCCCCTCGTAGGCTCGGTACACATCAACGCTGGACAGCGCGATCAGCCGGACGCCCGGCGGCAAGGCCATCAGTGCGGCTCGTGCACCCGTGGCGTTGCCCGCCGACACGTCGATCACCGCGTCCGCCCCGAAGGAAGCGAAGTCTGCCCGGCGGTCCGGCCAGGTCTCCCGCTCATGATGCAGATGCTCGACGTCGGGAAGACCGGCCGGTTCGTCACGTCCTCGATGGACGAGCAGGGGGATGTGTCCGGCTGCCACCAACGCGTGGGCGATGGCCCGACCGACGAACCAGGTTCCGCCAAGAACGATCACCCGCATGATGCCGCCACATGCTCGCACAGGCGGCAGCCGAACTCCCCCTCGTAGAGGTCATGCGACGGGCAGCGGGACAACCGATCCGACGGAGGTGGCTTCCGCCAATCCCCCCACGCCGAAGCTCTCACCGGCACCGGCGTGAACCCAGCCACCATGCCACCGAACGCGGCGAGCTGAGCGGAGATGACAGGCGGGTCGTAGCGAAGCAGATCCCAGCGGTGGCGGCTGGCAGCCAGGTCGACGACTCGGAGCAGGAACGTCTTCTCTCCCGGCCACTCCGTCGTCCACGGCAGATCGCCGAGGTCGAAGCCGTCGCAGCCCAACCCGAGGCGGTGCCCGTCGGCGAAACGTACCACCAGATTCTGCTGCCACGGCGTCTCGGCCAGCGAGCAACCAGCCAGGGTGAGCACGTCGTAGAAGACGTCGGTCGCGCCGTTCGACAAATAGACACCGCCCGCGTCGTACGGTGACCCGTCCGCGGTGAATCGATTGCCCACGACGAGATCGTACCCGCGGTCGCCGACCCGGGGCTTCGTCGAGAGCGCTCATGACGATCGTGGGCAATCGGTCGATACGTATACTCGCCGGATGATTCCATCCGGATACACCGTACCGGCCCAACCACCGGTGGTTCGCCCGCTCTGGTCGCTTGCCGGCCCGGCGCTTGGTGCACTGCTCGCCGCCGGACTGCTGACCGCGCCCATCGGACCGCTGGCCACGGCGATACAGCGTGACCTGGGATTGTCCATCGGGACCGTGATGGTGTTTGTGGGCGCGCCGTACGCGGTGCTGGCGGTGGCCCTGGTCGCGCCCGGCTACCTGCTCGGGCGGCTGGGGCCGACCGCGACCGGGGTGCCGGCGTTGGTACTCATGCTCCTCGGGAACGCGGTCAGCGTGTTCGCGCAGTCGACGGCGTTGATTCTCATTGGGCGGCTTCTCGCCGGGGCGGGTGCCGGAGTCATCGTTGGCGTCGCCTTCGCCCTGTCCGGTCAGCTGAGCCGCTGGCGTACCCAGGCCAGGCTGGCGCTCGCCCTCGCGCTCGGCGTCGCTCTCCTGCTCGGACCCGTCGTGAGCGGCGTGTTGACGAATGTGGCGACCTGGCGCTGGGCGTTCCTGGCCGGTGTGCCGGTCGCCGCGGTCGCACTGGCCGCCGCCGCAGCCAGCGGCATCGCCATGGCGGTCCTGCGCGCATCCCGGCCGGGCCCACTGCCCGGCCCCGCCATGACAGCGCCGTTCCCCAGCCAACCCTGGCCCGGCGGCCCGACCCGCTGACGATCCGCGTCCGCCGCACCAGCGCTCGGGCCTCAACTCCGGCGACACCGGCCACCGGTCTTGCTAACTTCGTCCGCGAAACGCCGCGCCGATCGCACGGACAACCGCTGTTGAGGAAGAGGCCCGTCATGCATGACCCCCGCGCCCTGCTGGACCTGGGCGCTGACGCCGTCCGACGGCTGGCTCGCCGCGGCTACACCCTGGATCTGTCCACACTGGAGGATCTGGTGTCGCGGCGGAGCACGACGATCCAGCGGGCGAACGAGCTGCGGGCGGAGTCGAAGCGGGTCGCCCAGGAGGTTCAGGTCACCGCTCGACGGGGCGGCGACGTTGACGGGCTCAAGGAACGGGCCAGGCAGATCAAGGATGAGATCCGGGGCGCGGAGTCCGAGCAGGATCGGATCGACGCTGGGCTTCGCCCGCTTCTGCTCGAGGTACCCAACCTTCCACTGGACACCGTGCCGGACGGCGACTCCGAGGAGTTCGCCGTCGAGGTACGCCGGCACGGTGACACGCCGGCCTTTTCCTTCGAACCCAAGGACCACGTCGACCTCGGCGAGTCTCTGGGTATCTTCGACTTCGCCCGGGCGACCAAGCTGTCCGGCCCGCGGTTCGCCGCCGCGCGCGGGGCCGGCGCCCGGCTCGAACGCGGCCTCGCGGCGTTCTTCCTCGATCTGCACACGACCCGGCACGACTACACCGAATGCTCCGTGCCGTATCTGGTCACCCGAGAGACGATGACCGGCACCGGGCAGCTGCCCAAGTTCGAGGAGGACCTGTTCAAGACGGGCACCGGCACGCGGGACCTGTACCTGATCCCCACCGCCGAGGTACCCCTGACCAACCTGCACGCCACCGAGATCCTCGACGCCGACACGCTGCCGCTGGCGTACACCGCCCACACCCCGTGCTTCCGTTCGGAGGCCGGCTCCTACGGCAAGGACACCCGCGGGCTGATCCGCGTACACCAGTTCGCGAAGGTCGAGATGGTGCGCATCTGCCACCCCGATCAGTCCCGGGCGGAGCTGGAGAAGATGGTCGGCCACGCCGAGACGTGCCTGACCGAACTCGGCCTGCCGTACCGGGTTGTCACCCTGGCGGCCGGCGACCTGAGCTTCTCCGCTCAGGTCACCTACGACATCGAAGTCTGGCTGCCCGGTCAGGGCCGCTACCGCGAGGTTTCCTCCTGCTCCGACTGCGGCACCTTTCAGGCCCGCCGCGCCGGCATCCGGATGCGTGACAAGCACGGCCGGCGTGGCCTCGTCGCCACCCTCAATGGCTCGGGGCTGCCCATCGGCCGCACTCTCGCCGCCATCCTGGAGAACAACCAGCGCGAGGACGGTTCGGTCGTGATGCCCGAGGCACTCGTCCCGTACCTCGGTTTTCGCGTCGCCCGCCCCGACGGGTCCGTGGGGACCTGACAATCAGGCCGGTGAGATCCCCGGCCGCACTCGCCTCGCTGTCGCTGGCCCGGGAACGGCCCGGGAACCGCCCGCGAGACCGCTCACAGATCGCTCACATCGGCGTGACGAGGTCCTGGAACGGATGGGGCCGATCTGTGAGGCGATGACGCAAGCCTGCTGGCATGGATTATGCGTTTCAGACCAGTGCCCTGGTGAAGAGGTTCGGTCGGACGACCGCACTGGCCGGTATCGACATGGCGGCACGGCCCGGCACTGTGCTCGCCGTTCTTGGGCCCAACGGTGCGGGTAAGACGACCGCGATCCGGATCCTGGCCACTCTGCTGCGCCCGGACGCCGGTGAGGCCGAGGTCGGTGGACTCGATGTCGTCCGGCACGCCGCCGAGATCCGGCGGCTGATCGGCCTCACCGGCCAGTACGCCTCGCTGGATGAGGATCTCACCGGCCGCGAGAATCTCGTCCTGATCGCGCGGCTGCTCGACATGCCTCGCTCGGCAGTCGGCAGCAGGGCCGATGAGCTCCTGGACCGGTTCGGCCTCACCGATCACGCGGCGCGGCGGGTGTCCACCTACTCAGGGGGGATGCGCCGGCGGCTGGACCTGGCGGCCAGCATGGTCGGCGACCCGCGGATCATCTTTCTCGACGAGCCGACCACCGGTCTCGATCCTGGCAGACGCGAGGATCTGTGGCGTATCGTTCGATCGCTGACCGCCGATGGCCGAAGCGTTCTGCTCACGACGCAGTACCTGGAGGAGGCCGACGCGCTGGCCGACGAGGTCGTCGTCTTCGACGAAGGCAGGGTGATCGCCACCGGCACGCCCGCCGTTCTCAAGCAGTCGGTTGGCGGTGGCCAGACCGTCGCGGTCCGGCCCGCCGACCCGACCCAGACCGGCGTCGTGGCGAAGGTGTTGAGCGCCGTGTCGGGGCGTGAGCCCGATCGGTCCGGCGGTGGCGTGGTGACCGTGGCCGTCGATGCGGGTCGGGTCTTGACCGATGTGGTGCTCGGTCTGGACGCGGCCGGCGTGGACGTTGCCGAACTGTCCCTTCGCCTGCCCAGCCTGGATGAGGTGTATTTCGCCCTGACCGGTCACCACCGCACCGGCGATGACGAGAGGAAGGCGGCCGAATGAGCTCCCGGACAGCCGGCGTTCGTACAGTGCGGCAGATTCTCGCGATTGCGGGTCGCAATCTCACCAAGGTTCGGCGCAACCCGGGCCTGTTCCTTGACACGCTGCTCATGCCGATCACGTTCCTGTTGCTGTTCGTCTATCTGTTCGGCGGCGCGGTCGCCGGATCCAGCCACGATTACCTGCGGTACCTGTTTCCGGGAATCCTGGTGATGACGACCGTGCTCGCCGGTCTGACAGCTACCGGCCTGAGCATCAACCGCGACATCAAGAAGGGAATCTTCGACCGGTTTCGCAGCCTGCCGATAGCCCGGTCCGCACCGCTGCTCGGATCTGTGCTGGCTGACTCCGCCCGCTACCTGGTGACCCTGGCCACGCTGTTTGTCGTCGGCTTCCTGATGGGCTTCCGAGTCGAGACCGGTGTGCTCGCCACGTTGGCCGGCTGCGGCCTCGCGGTCGTTCTCGGGTTCGCGTTGAGCTGGGCGACGGTACTGGCGGGCGTCGCCATCAGGGAGGAGGCGATCGTCCAGACGATCGCATTCCTCGGTATCTTTCCGCTCGCCTTCGGCACGACGATGGTCGCACCGGCGACGACGATGCCCGGCTGGCTACGGACCTGGATCGACGTCAACCCGGTCACCCAGGCCGTGGAAGCCGTCCGTGGGCTGCTGCTGGGGGGCCCGGTCGCCGCACCGGCGACCGCGACGCTGCTGTGGTCGGCGGGGTTCCTCGTCGTCCTCCTGCCAGCGTCGGTCGCGGTCTACCGGCGTCGGGTCTGAGCCTCGATGAGGGCGAGCGCGCCACCGCGATCGAGCCCACGCCCCCGATCGTAGGCCCGCGTGTAGGCGCGCTCGCCCAGCGACGCCCGCAGCTCGCGTGCCAGCCGGGCCGCGTCGAGGCTGCAGGCCAACGTGCCCCAGCACCACACGGCGCCCAGCAGCTCGGCGGCGGTCTCCGGATCGGCCCGGCGCAACCGCAGCGCGGCCAGCCCGACGCCGGACACGGCAACCATGCCCATGTCGGGGGCGTCGCGGCCCAGCACGAAGGCCCGGCACAGACAGCTGCGGGCGTCCTCCAACGCGCCCTTGTCCAGGGCGAGTTGACCCCGACCGGCGCACACCATCGCCTGCACCATGGCGTCGTCGGGGTCGGCACGCTTACTCATCCGCTGCAGCCAGTGTTCGGCCTGCTCCAGGTCGCCGGCGTGCCGGGCGAGGTCGGCCAGCGCCAGCCCGGCCATCGCGGCCGATACGCCGGACACCACGTCGATGAGATCGAGCAGCTCGGTACGGGCGCGATCGAGGTCTCCGCAGCCGAGGCGGATGACCGCCGACCAGACCCGCTGGTATCCGTCGGACCTGAGTTCGCCGGCCACGCTGACCGCCTCCGCGATCGCGCGGCCACCGTCTTCGACATCTCCACCGCAGACACTGGCCACCGCCAGGTAGGTCAGCGCGGTGGCGAGGCCCCACCGGTCTCCGGCGTCCCGGAAGCCGTCGCCGGAGTGCTGGAGGTCGCGTTGGGCTGCCGCGAAGTCTCCCTCGTTGAAATGGACGAAGGAACGCACCAGCCCGAACATTCCGCGCTTCCAGGCGTCGCGGGGGTCGGGTGTCAAGGCAGCCAGTGCATCCGCGTTGTCGCCGTTGGCGATGGCGAGCAGGGCCGCGGCCAGCGGATCGGTCACCTGCAGGTCATCGCCGGCGGACTTGACCCGCGCGGAGTCGGCGATGAGCACGGCGTGGAACAGATAGGCGCCGGTCGCCGCCGCTCTGCTGTCGGCGCAGGACGGTCCCGGCACCCGCAGGGCGGCCAGGAGCCGGTCGGCGGCCAGTAGGTGCTCGCCGTGAATGGCCCAGAAGTGACCGAGTGCCGCGGCCAGCCGGGTCGCGGTGTCGGCGTCTCCGGCCGCACAGGCGTGTTCGAGTGCGGCGTTGAAGTTGTCTCGTTCGGGATTCAATTGGTCCAGCCACGACAACTGCTGTTGGCCGCGCAGGCCCGGCGCCGCCCGCGTGGCCAGTTCGAGGAAGTATGCGGCGTGCAAGTCTCTTGCCGCTTCACCATCGTGCGACGCGCCCAGGACATACTCGCGGACCGTCTCCAGCATTCGATACCGGCTGCCGTCGAACTGAAGCAAAGACTTGTCCACCAGCGGGCCAGGGTGCACCTGCAGACTCCGCGCCGCCTCCGCCGTGAAGCCACCGCGAAACACCGCCAACCGCTGGGCCGCCGCGCGCTCCTCACCGGTGAGCAGATCCCAGCTCCACGCCACAACAGCGCTGAGGGTCTGATGCCGCGGTATCGACGTGCGGCTGCCCTCACCGAGCAACGCGAACCGGTCGTTCAACCGTTCCATCACCGTACTCAGCGGCATGGTTCGCAGCCGTGCGGCGCACAGCTCGATCGCCAACGGCAGACCGTCCAGCCGCCGGCACACCTCGGCGACCTGTCCGGCGTTGCCCTCGTCGACGAGAAACCCTGGCCGGACGGCCCGAGCACGCTCGGTGAACAACTGGACGGCGGTGTCCACGTCGAGCGGCAGTACGGGGACCAGTAGCTCACCGGTGACGCCCAACGGCTCGCGGCTGGTGGCCAGGATGCGCAATCGCGGGCAGCGTCCCAACAGTTCGTGCGCGAGACGGGCGACGGCGTCCACCACCTGTTCGCAGTTGTCCAACACCAGCAGGACATCGCGCCCGCCGAGCGCTTCGGCCAGTCGAGCCGCCGGAGCTTGATGCCGGACGCCGGTCTCCCGCAGGTCGAGTGCGGCGACGACGGCGTGTACCACGTCGGCGGGTTTGGCCGCCGCGGCCAGCTCCACCAACCAGACACCGCCCGGCGTCGGCGTCTGCCCAGCGACCGCGATGGCCAGCCGAGTCTTGCCGACACCACCCGGGCCGATCAACGTGACCAGCCGTCCGCTGGCCAGCCGCCGGGCGATCTGCTGCTGTTCGCCCTCACGGCCGATCAGGCCGCCCAGCAGCGCCTTCAGGTTCCCACCCGGCCGTGGCGAGTCAGCCCGGAGCGCGGCCAGGTGCGCCCGGCGCAGCTCGGGCCCGGGATCGACACCGAGTTCGTCAGCCAGCCGCTGTCGCATGCGCTCAAAGGCGGCAAGCGCTTCCGCGCCTCGTCCGTCGGCCTGCAACGCGTTGATCAATAAAGCATGGCACCTCTCGCGCAACGGGTTCGCGGCGGCGAGGGCTTCAGCATCCGCGACCAGGTCTGCTCCCCGTACCGGAAGTTCCGCCTCGAGCTGATCCTCCAACACGGACAGGCGAAGCTCGGCAAGTCGAGCGGCTTGCGCCGAGACGACGGCGCCATCCAATCCGGGGAACGGGTCTGCGCGCCACAGCGCCAACGCGCCGCGCAGGCATTCCTCGGCGGAGCCGTGATCGCCGCTCCGCAGAGCATGCCGCCCTTCCCGTGCCAGCTGTTCGAACTGGCACATGTCCACCGATTCCGCGGGGACTTCGAGACGGTACCCGCCCGGCGCGGCCCGCAGCGACGCGGGCTTCGGCAGCACACCCCGCAGGCGCGACACCAGCGCTTGAAGCGCGTGCCCGGGATCGGCGGGACCACCATCCGACCAGACCGCATCCACCAGAGCCCCGACGGTGACGACTCGCCCCGCTTCCAACGCCAGGCGAACCAGCAACGCCCGCAATCGGGCGCCAACAACCGGCAGAACGCGACCGTCGTCGTCCCGCACCTGTACCGGACCCAGGACCTCAATCCTCATACCACGAACCAACCTACCCGCCGCGGCAACAGGATCACCGCGCAGAGGTCGGTCCGGCAAGGACGGCAGCTGTGCCTCGCGCCGGATGTGAGCGATCTGTGAGTGGCTTCCCGCACAGTCGCTGCCATGACATCCGAAGCGAGCGGCGGCCCCATCATCGGCATCACGCACTTCACGATCGATCCGGCGGACAGTGCGGAAGTGAAGGCCAGGCACGCCGCCATGGTTTCCGCTCTGCGAGCAACCTCACCCGGCCCGCGGGAAGCGTGCCTCGGCAGGATCGACGAGAAGACCTGGGCCGTCATCTGGCGGTGGGACTCGATCGACCACATGCGGATGACGCAGGAAACGGCCCGGAACAATCCCCACGTTGAAGCCGCCTTCGCACTGACATCCGGCATCACGGGAGAGGCCCTGAACGTGATGGACGAATTACCGCGCGTCAGTGAGCACGAATAGTAGGACGTCACCGACGGCGCCGTAGCGAGGGCGTCCACGTCGACGCCCTCGCCTTCGTTCTCTGCCCGTGCCCTTGCTGTAGGAGCGTCTAGCGCTGCAGCGTCAGCACACCCGGCCGGTAGGGCAGGAGGCCGTAGTCGCCGCCGGAACTGGGTGAACGTCCCTGGTAGAGCAGCTGCAGATTGCACGGATCCACGGTCATGGTCTGATCGGCGTTGCTGCGAACGAGGTCGCCGTGGCTGATGTCGTTGGTCCAGGTGGCGCCGCTGTTGGCCTTGCCTGCGAAGGGATTGCTCTCGGTCGCGGCCTGCGGTGTCCACGAACCGCCCAGGCTGGTGGCCGTGAACGAGCGGAAGTAGCGCCCCTGCGAGCCGATCGCCTCGACGAGCATGAGGTACTGGTTCTGGCCCTGGACCTTGTAGACCTGGACTCCTTCGAACAGATTGTTCGTACTGTCGCTCATGACCACGGTGGAGGTCGCCCCGAAGCTGCCCGGGAAATTCCCGATGGGCATACTGGCCCGGTAGATCTTGCCGTTGTCCCCGGCGAAGAACAGGTACATGTTGGTGCTGTCACCGATGAGTGTCTGGTCGATGGGTCCCGTACCGGAGCCGGAGATGCTTCCGGAGAAGAGTGCCTGCTGCGCTGACCATCCGTTGACGTTGGTGGGGTCGCTCGCCGTCCGGTAGGAGAAGGCGGTCGCACCCCACTGGTACGCGAGTACCCAGATGTTCTTCGGGGCGAAGTAGAAGAGGGTCGGGGCGACGGTGGCGAACGGCATCTTGTTCTGGGCGGCCGAGGCCATGTCGGACCAGTTCGTGAAGGTGCCGAAGTTCATCGAGCCCCACGCGGATCCCGTGTCGTGCGTCGTCGCATAGACGAGATGCCTGCCGTTGTAGACGACGTTGGTGAAGTCCTTGAGCGAGACCCACCCCGACTTCGGGGTGGCCAGCGAACCCGTCGACGTCCAGCGGTACGTCGACGGAAGCGTGCACGTGCCGGTCGGCGGCGCCGTCGTGGGCTCCGTGGTCGGCGACGTGGGCGGCGCGGTCGGGGACGTGGGCGGCGCGGTCGTCGGTGCCGCGCTGCCGGTACAGGTCACACCGTTGACGGCGAAGCTCGTCGGCGCCGGATTGCTGCCCGTCCACGACCCGTTGAAACCGAACGACACCGTACCGTTGGTCGCGACCGAACCGTTGTAGCTCACGTTCTTCGCGGTCACTGCCGAACCGCTCTGCGTCAACGACGTGTTCCACGCCTGCGTCACCGTCTGCCCGGCGCCGAACGACCACGTCAACGTCCAACTGGACAACGGATCGCCCAGATTCGTTATCGACACATCGGCGCCGAATCCGCCCTGCCACTGCGACGACACGGCATACTTCACCGAACAGCCCGCGGTCGCGGCACCAGCCGGCAACGCCACCACAGCCGCCGCCGACGTCAGCAACCCGACGCCGGCCACCATCAGACCGACATTGATAGCTCTGGACCTGGTCATGAAGCACTCTCCTGGTAGACGGATGCGGGCGATCTCACCGGTACCCGGCCGCGACGATGTTCGCCTGTACCGCGTTGTCGGTGGCGTCGGACGGGTAACCCGAGACGATTGCTCCCTCGTAGAAGGTTCCGAGGCTCTGGTTGGTGTTGCCGTTGCAGCAGTCGCCGCCGCTGCCCAGCACGATTGCGCCCTGCTTTTTCATCGGGCTGTACCCGCTGGGAAGCGCGCCGTCCCACAAGGTTGTCAGGCTGCCGGACTGTGCGTTGCTGCCCTTGATGGCGAACCGTGAGGTTCCGTTGTTCTTGACCATCGCGGTAACGAACTTGCTCGTGAACGCGCGCTGGTTGGAGTTCCAGGACTGGCTGCCGCCGGGGTAGAGGCCGTATTCCAGGTCTGCCTGCACCCAGGGGCCGGATCCGGAGCATCCGCCGAACCAGCAGCTCGTGCCGAAGTAGATGGCGTCCATGGCGCCGGCGCCGTCGGCCCTCCGGTCGGTTTCGCTGTTGCCGTAGTCGAAGCAGCAGCCGCTGTTGACGTGCGTGCCGCTGGTCACCATGTACTCCCCCTCGGGCGCGCTGCCGGTAGGCACCCCCGACGAGGAACCGTTGCGCCAGTAGCTGTTCTTCGGATTGATGTAGAGCGAGTACGCTTTGCTGCCCCCGACCGTCAGCGACTCGCTGGTCGCGCTCGCCGGAGTGTCGGAGCCGCCGGCGCCACCCGTTCCTTGGTAGGCGAGGTCGTTGCCGTGCCCGGACTGGTCGTAGACGACGGTGATGACGCATGAGGTACCGGAGCAGAACGAGTCCTGGGCGCTGGCGTTGGCGGCCCCGCCCGTGGTCAGCACACCGATGTTCCTGGTGGTGCTGTCCGAGGAGCGACGGACCTGGTAGAGGTTGCCGTGGTACGCGGCGTAGAGCGCCCGTACCGTGCTGTGCGCGGCCACGCACGGCGTGCCGCCCGCGGCGTAGATGTCACACGGCAGCCGGGATGCCGGCGTGGACGGTGACGCGGATGGCGACGACGAGGTCGGCGGGACCGACGGCGACGTCGACGGGCCGGACGTCCCGGTCACGCTGCCCGTGCAGGCCGTGCCGTTGAGCGCGAACGCGGTCGGTACCGGATTGCTGCCGCTCCACGCTCCGTTGAAACCGAACGCCGCCGTACCACCACTGACGATGGTCGCGTTGTACGACACGTTGGTCGCGACCACGGCCGTACCGGACTGGGAAACGGTCGCGTTCCATGCCTGGGTGACGGACTGCCCGGTGACGAAGTTCCAGGTCAACCGCCAGCCGTTGACGGTGTCCCCCAGGTTGGTGACGGTCACATTGGCACCGAAGCCACCGGACCACTGCGCGCTGATCGCATAGTCGACCCGGCATCCGGTGGTGGCCGCCGACGCGAGCGGGGTTCGAGCCACGCCAGCGCCCGTGAGTACCAGCGCGGCGGCGGCGACTGCGATCAGCAACCGCGGCCGGGGTGAGAAGTCGAACCGTCGCATGGGCGCTCCCCTCTCAGCCCGCGGAGCAGGTCAACGACGGTGTGTTGTTGGTGCCGTTCGAGCTGCCGAGGAACCCGAACTGGGTGCTGGCGCCGGCGCCGAGCGACCCGTTGTAGCTGACGTTGCGGGCGGTGACGGCCGATCCGCTGGAGGTGATGGTGGCGTTCCATGCCTGGGTGATGGTCTGCCCGTTGGCGAATTGCCACGTGACGGTCCAGGAGCTGATGGCCGACGATCCGGCGGTGACGGTCACCGCCGCCTGGAATCCGCCCTGCCATTGGCCGGTGACGGAGTAGGTCGCGGAACAGGACCGGCCGCCGGTCGGCGGACTGGACGGCGGCCTGGTAGTGGGCGGTGTCGTGGTGGGCGGGGTGGTCGTCGGCGGGTTGCTGGCCGGGGTACCGCTGCCCAGTGCCTGCAGCACGGAGTTGTAGGCGGATTTCTTGTTCCCGCTGCTGTCAAACAGCAGCGGACTGTCACCACTGCGCCAGGAGTCGCTGTCGCGGATGCCCCAGACGGTGATGCCGGTGCAGCGCGAGACGTTCATGCAGGCTCGGACCGTGTTGGCGTACGCGGTGCCCGACGCCTGCGCGATGTCCAGCTCGGTGAGCTGCACGTCCACGCCGAGCGCGGCGAAGTTCGACAGCGTGGTCTGGAAACTCGACGGCGGCCCGCCGGAGCCGAAGTGGGACTGGAAGCCGACGCAGTCGATGGGAACGCCACGCGACTTGAAGTCCCGGACCATGCTGTAGACGCCCTGCGTCTTGGCGTCGGACCAGTTCTCGATGTTGTAGTCGTTGTAGCAGAGCTTCGCCGCCGGGTCGACGGAGCGCGCGGTACGGAACGCCTCCTCGATGAACCCGTTGCCCAGCACGTTCTGGAACACGGAGCTGCGGTGCTGGGTACTCCCGTCGGCGAACGCCTCGTTCACCACGTCCCACGCGTAGATTTTGCCCTTGAAGTGGGTCATCTCCTGGGTGATGTGGTTGTCCATCACCGAGCGCAGAGTGTTCGCGTCGGTGATGGCGCTGACCCAGCTCGGCAGCTGAGAGTGCCAGACCAGAGTGTGGCCGCGCATCCGCTGGCCGTGGCTGTTCGCATGGCTGACGATCTGGTCTGCCGGGCCGAAGTTGAACGAACCGCGGGACGGCTCGGTCGTTTGCCACTTCATTTCGTTCTCGGGGGTGATCATGTTGAACTCGCGATCGAGGATCGTCGAGTACGTCGTGTCACTGAGCTTGTTCGCCGCGACGGCGGTACCGAAGTATCGCCCGGTGACCGCGGCCTGAGCGCCGAGCGTGCTGGCGGCCTGGGCGGGGCTCGGCATCAACAGCGCCGCAGCGGCCACGGCGAGAATCGCCACGGCCGGAGTTCCCATGGCCAGTAATCGGCGTCGTCGAGGTGAGGTCGGATGCGTCATGGCTGCGGAATCGCCTTTCGGTAGGAGGCCCGGCATGCACGGGGACGGCGGGTGGACCGGCGCACCGGAACATCAGCGATGGAGTCGGATCGATCCGTGTTAGCGGTAACACCGGAGGCTGCGGTGGGCCACGTCCCGGACCGTGAATCCACCTGACCGGCGGGTCGGCCGCGTGCCCACAGCGACCGCTGCCCACTCGGTTGGACTACCAGACGGCGCAGGCGCCCGCCGTCGACGGTAGCGAAACTTTCGATAGCTTGCCAACCGCGCCTTGGGCCGAAAATCTACTCACCGACATCGATGCTGTCAACACGATCCATCCTGTAACCAGCGCAGTCCGCCCGCAAACGAGAACATCGAAGTCGCCCGAACGACGAAGGCGGCACCGCGGGACGGGTTCGAAAGTTTCGTCGACAGACGCCGATCGAGGCCGATCTGTTACCGGTAACGGTCGGCTTGCCGCGCAGACCGCGCGCACGCGACATGGGTCGAGACCTCGCGTCCGCAGCGCCTTCTGCGCCAGTCGGATGGCGTGCTCGCTGGCCGCCGACGACTCAAAGGCAATCTGTGAGCGTTAACAGCGGGTGCTCGACGAACCGTTGCGGCTCGGCCAGGAAGCGGGTGGGGAGGGTGGCCCTGGGCATGCATCGTGGGATGCCGGGACACCGGTGTGGTGTCCCGGCATCGATTGCCGGGAGAGAAACTAGCCCCAGAACGCCAGGGCCTGCCGGCCGAGCGACGACTGGCCCGCCGTGTTGGCGTGGCAGCCGTCGGAGACGACCTCGCTGTTGGCGAGGTGGAACTGTCCGGAGTAGACGACGTTCTGCGTGGTGTCAGCGGCCGCCTGCCTGGCAAGGCTGTCTGTCAACTGTGGACCGTTGGCGCCGGCAAGGGAGCAGACGTGACCGGCGTCGTACTGCGGCTGACCGGTGATGTAGATCGTCGCACCGGAGGCCGCGTGCTGGCGCGAATTGGCGATGAGCCGCTTTACCTCGTCGTAGGTGGCCCCGTTGGTGAAGACGCAGATCTGCACCCACACGGCGGTCGGCCGGCCGTACCTGCCGACCTGCCCATCGAACAGCTGCCAGGCGCTGGAGTTGGGGTCGGTCCACGACTGCACGACCAGGCCGCCGGTCCCGTACGGGCCCCACATCCGGGTGCCGCCGTCCGCGACATACCCCTGCGCGGTGTTCTCCGCCATCGAGCAGCCGATGAAGCCCATCGAGTGGGCCGGGCGGGGGCCGCCGGTCGGACTCGTGGTGGGGCCTGTCGTGGGCCCCGTCGTCGGGCCGGTGGTCGGACTCGTGCTGGGTTGACCCGTACCGCCGTTGCAGGCCACGCCGTTGAGCGCGAAGTTGACCGGCGCCGGGTTGCTGCTGTTGTTCCACGAGCCGTTGAACCCGAAGCTCGTGTTGCCGTTGGTGGCAAGGCTGCCGTTCCAGCTGACGTTGCGGGCGGTCGCCTGGGCCCCGCTCTGGGTGACCGTGGCGTTCCACGCCTGTGTCACCTGCTGGCCGGCGCCGAACGACCAGGTCAGTGTCCAACTGGTGAGCGGGTCTCCGAGGTCGGTCACGCTCACGTTGGCGCCGAAGCCGCCCGGCCACTGAGACGACACCGAATAGGTGACCCTGCAGCCGGCGGTCGCCGCGTTGGCGGTCATGGCGACCGCAGCGGTCGCCATGCCGGCTGCGGCCGTGAGGGCCGCGACCGAGACAACGGTCACGACCCTGCGGATGTGAACACGCATGATCCCTCCCCAGTCATTGGGTAGTCATGTCTCCTCGTTGGCTGTCACGTTCGACCCACCGGGTCAGCGGCCGTCGACACCGTCGAGTCGTTGCGCCCTGGGACGACGACACCGATGCGGCAGCTGCCGGCCTGGTGCGGTCACGAGAGGCACGCCCGGGTGCCGCCGACGGTGTCCGTGCCGATGGCTCCCAAGCTCGCCGCGGCACCCATCGGCAAATCTCGATGCGAAATTCTAACACGACAATCTGACGCGGCTAGTGCGTACGTTCGTCGAACCTCAACGGGCACGGAGACAGTACGACGAGGACGTTCGCCTCCCGTTCAGCTCGTCAGCACGCTGATCCTGTGCCACTCCGCCATCGCGGCGGGCCGCCACCGGCCGTGCTGCCGGTGGAAGAGCTTCGCCGCGCGGATCCCGCTCCAGCCCGCGGGCAGCAGCTCCTTCGGCAGGGTGGGGTCGATGAGCCGGAACCGGCGCCAGGCGTGCACGAGCAGCGCCAGCCGCAACAGCGGATCGTCCGACGGACGGCTGGTGAACTCCGCCACGAACGCCTGGTAGCCCCGATCGAGCTCGTCGAGATCCCACGCCTGACGGATCAGGGTGGACAGGTCGTCGCCAGCGACGTGCTCCGCGATGAAGATCTGTGCGCCCCCGCGCACCCCGGCATCCCTGAGCACCTGCTCTGCGTCCTTCGCCCGCTCGGGATACGTGCTGATCCACACCCCGGGCGAAGGGTTTCCGAACCCGGCCCAGCTCAACCGCGTCTCCAGCAGGTGCCGTCCCGCCCGGTTGTCCTCCGCGACCCGCGCCAGCACCAGCAGCCAGCGGCCGCCCCACTCCGGCTGGGCCGCGGTGAAGCCGTAGATCTTCTCCTCGCCGCCGTTCAGGAACTGCTCGAACGCCGGAGTGAGCCGCCACAGCGTCTGCCGCCCCGAACGCACCGGGACGAACCAACCGTCCTTGGAGGCCCGCAGCAGAGCCTGCCGGCTGGTCGTCTCCGGCACACCGAAGCGACCCAACACATCGATCAACGCCGACGATGGCGTCGGATCCCCGGTCCGGCGCGCGAACTCGCCGAGAATCGTGGTCAGCATCCCGCGGACGCCGCCCGCCCCCGCAGCGTACCGGCGCGACGGCGTCAACCTGTCCCGGCAAGCATCCTCGAACAAGGGTGCCGGCGGCTGGGTCGGCCGCGAGTCAGCCACGTCCACTCCGGTGGACCACCGT
This sequence comes from Rugosimonospora africana, assembly GCF_016862975.1. Taxonomy (GTDB): domain Bacteria; phylum Actinomycetota; class Actinomycetes; order Mycobacteriales; family Micromonosporaceae; genus Rugosimonospora; species Rugosimonospora africana. Next base: position 1,126 of record NZ_BONZ01000086.1, on the reverse strand, counting down.
GTCGTCGACGGCGCTCACAAGGCCCATGAGCAGATTCTATTGCCGCCGGCCGGCGCGATCCCAGGGCTCGATCCCCCGCTGGGCGACATTCGGATGTGGACCGGGCGGTCGGTGCGCTCGCGAGCCAGCACGGATGGCACAGCGTCTGGTCAAGCCTGCCGCAGGGGACCGAAGCCCCGTGTCGGATAAGACTCGGACCGTGGGCGCGTCTGACCGGCCGGAATTGTCGGTGCCCCGTCGTATGGTGTGCGCCCACCCAGGATTAAGGATCTGATGTGAACGCTGCCCCACCCGTCGACGGACGCTCCGACTTCGACTTCATCTTCGGCCGCTGGCGGGTCCATAACCGCAAGCTGGTCGACGTCACCGACCCCGAGTGCCAGGAGTGGACCGAGTTCGACGCGACGGCCGAGGCCGAACCGATCCTCGGCGGGCTCGGCCACGTCGACCGGATCTGGACCGACACCTTCGAAGGCTTCACCCTCCGCCAGTTCGACCCCGAGGCCAGGGTCTGGCGGATCTGGTGGGCGTCCAGCACTCGACCCGGCCACCTCGACCCGCCCGTCGAGGGATCGTTCAGCGACGGCCGCGGTCAGTTCTTCTGCGACGACGTCGTGGGCGGCCACGCGGTGCGGATCCGATTCGAGTGGACCACTCCGAGCCCGGACACCGCGCGCTGGCAGCAGGCGTTCTCCTACGACGGCGGGGAAACCTGGCGGACCAACTGGACGATGGACCTCACCCACGCCGTCGACTGAGACCGGGTTCGCCAGGTCGGACGAGGCCATGATGGCGCGGCGGACGCCGGAGCTCCCGGCAGCCGGCGTCCGGCCAGCCCGCAATCCCGCGCGGCCGCTTCGTCACGCTGTGGCCAATTCTCCCTTGTGGGCATCAGCGCCGCGTCGAAGTGGCGAGGAGATGAATCCCTCTCTGGTGGTTCTGCGCTCCGCGCCCACCCCACACGCACAACCGCCTTCAGGCTGACGGCAGCATGCTTCTGGATCATGACGCGCACATAAATGGTCGACATCCTCGAACGGGAGCGAGGATCGTCGAAACCCAAGAGGCTTCGAACTGGTTCGGCTTCGGTGTGTTTTAGCGTGCGTATTAGTGTTCTGGCCGGTGG
>NZ_BONZ01000085.1 GCF_016862975.1 Rugosimonospora africana | reverse complement strand
GATGAAGATGCCGCCGCTGTCGACATCCTCGAGCCCGGCGAGCATGCGCAGGGCGGTGGACTTGCCGGAGCCGGACGGGCCGACCAGGACGAGGAACTCTCCGTCGCCGATCTCCAGGTTGAGGGCGTCGACCGCTGGATTGGTGGTACCGGGGTAAACCCTCGACGCCTCGCGGAAACTCACTGTTGCCATGGTGTGATGCTTCCTTCCACCGGCAGGAACGTGCCGGACGATCCGAGTAGAAGCCGGGTCACCTGCGATCTGCACGCGGCCATGATCGGCTGAACACCGCGCGGGTGTCGGATGTTCCCGGTGTCCCTTCCTCGCGGCCAGCGGGTTGATCCTGATGCGGCACGCCGCACCGGATGCTCGCGACGATGCCTGTCGGCGCGGTCCGGCCTCACCGGGTGCGTGACGAGGCCGGACCGGCGTCGTGCGGAGCGTCAGTTGGCAGTCAGCTTGCCGACCAGGCCGTGGGTCTCGTTCGCGGGTCCCGCGGTGAACAGCACCGAATCGGTGCCGCCAACCACGGAATTGCCGACCAGCAACGCCCACAGACCATCGATCACGATCGGCCTGCCGGAGGAGTCCGTCAACGGGCCGAGCGGGCGACCCGTTGCCGGATCGAACACGTTGACCCGGCCGTTGCCGAAGTTGCCGACCAGCAGCTCGCCGGAGAACTTGCCGAAGCCGGCCGGTGCGATGGTGACGCCCCAGGGCGCGTCGAGCGAGCCGTGACTGACCAGCCGCTTGATCAACGTGCCATAGGTGGTGTAGACGTCGACCACGCCCTCACCCGGCTTCTTGACTTCCAGGTGCGTGGCGGGATCCACCTTCGCGTAGGTCACGTAGACCTTTCCACCAAGTTCCCGCACGTTGAACGGCGCGTAGCCCTTCGGCAGGTTCCGGTCCTGAAACAGCCCGTCCACCGGCAGTTGAGTGAACGTGGAGTCGAACACATCGATCTTGCCGGTGGCGAAGTCCGCGCCCAACAGCAGCGGACCGAACGGGCTGTGCGCCAATCCGAGGCCGGTGTACGCGGCTCCGCTCGCCTGCGCGGCGACCGTCGCGCTGGCGCCCCCGGCCCAGGCGGTGATTGCGCCGCCGAGGCCGGCGAAGATGAACCTCGCCGGTGTCGTGGTGCCCGGCAGGTCGAAGCCGGTGGTGTCGTTGAATACCTGACCGGTCGGCGGCCCCGCGGGGACGCTGACCACGAGCGGGTTGATGCTCGGCGGCGTGGTGCCCACGCTGCCCGCGTAGAGCGTCGAGGTGCTCGTACCGGTGTTGGACACCCACATTGGACTGGATGTGCTTTCGGATGCGCCCCACGGGTTGATCAGGTGCGGGTCCGTCAGGGTGGCCTTGCCGGGCTGGTCGGAAACGAGGTTGGTCTGCAGGAAGCCATGCGGCTGCACGGGCCTACTCGAGCTTTGAGCGTTGGCGGGAAGCGGCACCGCAACGGCTGCCGCGGCCAGTACGCCCGCGCCGATCAGGCCGACTCGTTTGAGCATAGGAACTCCCTTGTCTCGCGGTCGCCGGTCCCGGAGAACGGGACCCCCGCGAACAACCACGGACCCGGCCGCGATTCGGTTCGGTGCGGCGGCCAACGGACCTGTCACTCGACGCGGGAATCCCGGGTGCGCCGATCGAGCCGTCATGGCCTCACCCAGAGCGCGCCGAAGGGCAGGGATCCGTACGGCGCCCAGATGTAGGCGCCGCCGACCCGGGAACCGACGAGCGCCTGAGCGTGTTCGAAGCGCAGCGGTACGGCAACCGCCTGGAGCATCGCCGAGCGGTCGAGCCGGCTCCACTGGCGTGCCTGGGCGTCCCGGTCGAGTTGGGTCTGGCCGTCGTGCACGTCGCGGGTCACGGTGGCGTCGTCGTACTGCGACAGGTTCAGCGAGCCGGACGGGGTCAGCAGGTCGGCCAGGAGGGCGGAGGCGTTGTGCCAGTTCGGCGCGGCGGAACCGAAGACCAGATCGCTGGCGGTACGGGGGTCACGCACGGTGGGGTAGTAGACCTGCGGTGAGAGTGCGTGCGCCCGCACGGTGATCCCGGCGCGCGCCAGCGACGACACCACGATCGTCGCGGCCCGGTCCGCTCCGGCGGACTCGATGTAGTCGTAGGTGAGCACCGGCATCGGCCGTCCGGACTCGGCGATGAGCTGGCGGGCGTAGGACGGGTCGCCCCCGGTCGGGATGTCCTTGCCGAGCAACCCGTCCCACAGTCCGGTGGGTTGGTAGTCGATGCCGAGGGCCGGGGAGACCAGCCCGTCGGCGCGGGTACCGTCCAGATCGCCGCCGGCCGCGGCGTTCAGGGCGCCGACATCGAGCGCCGCGACGATGGCCCGGCGCTGCTGGAGGTCGGCGACCCGGGTGGTGTTGATCGCCAGGTAGTCGACGTTGCCGTTGGTGCCGTCGTAGCGCCGGCCCGCAAGCTTCGGGTCGGCGAACACCGCCTGCGCCGACGGTGCGCTGAGGTTGGCTACGGCGGCCTGATCGGCGTCGGCGTCCGCGATCAGTCGCTGCTGGATCTGGGTGTCCGGCACGCCGATCTCGGTGACGACGCGGTCCGGGTACGCCGGTCGCACCGGATCGGAGGCTCTGTTCCAGTGCGGGTTGCGAACCAGGACCAGACGGCTACCCGGGGCGTTCTGCGCGATTTCGTACGGGCCGGACGAAACCGGCCGCTGGTCGTACTGCGTACCGGTATCCAGCGACTGCGGTACCGGGCTGTAGGTCAGCAGCGCCACGGTGTCGTTGAAGTCGGCGGCCGGGCGGTTGAGGTGGAACGTGATGGTGCGCCCGTCGGGCGAGCACGCCACGGCCCGGTCGAGGGCGCCCGTGTTGTTGCCCGGCGCCGGATACGGACCCTGGTAGGTCGGCTCACCGTGCGCGTCCCGGGGAATGTCGAGCATCGCGACCGCGGGCGGGGAGACCCCGGTCAGCGCGGAACCGGCGAAGGCGCGTGCCAGACCGTACCTGATGTCCTGGCAGCGGATCGGTTGGCCGTTCTGGAAGCTGACCCCTTTGCGGAGGGTGAACGCCCAGGTCCGCGCGTCCCGGCTGGGACGGCCGGTGTCGGTGGCCAGATCGGGTACCAGGGTGGCCGCGCGGGCCCGATCGCTGAACGTGTAGGTGGTCAGCGTGCGTTGCAGGTAGCCGCCGGCGAACGCCTGATCCTGGGCGAGGAAGTCGCGTTGCGGGTCTAGATGGACGAATCCGGCACCGGAGCGCAGGTAGAGCAGGGTACCGCCGGCATGCGGTGGCGGTTGGTCGCCGTGGTGTGACGGGCTCGTGCACGCCGTCGACAGCAGGACCAGCGTGGCGAGCACGGCCGGTGTCGCCGCCCGGAGGCGACCGCGGAGTCGTGCGGTCATGAGCGCCCTTCGGTCGGGGACCGGCGCGTGGGTGTCGCCGATCGACGGGTGCCGCCGGTCGGCGATGCTCGCAGCCGAGAGTGAGTGGTGCGTGAACGTCGGGTGTCGGCCGGGGGGACGAGTTCAGGCGGTTCGCCGGGTACCGGCGTTCAGCCCGATCTCGGGGTCGGGTGTGGACACCGAGGCACCGAATGTCTGGAACAGCGCCTGCGCCGCGTTGGCGGCCACCGACTCCACGAGCTTCAGGTCGGCTTGGACATGCAGGATCGCGGCTTCGATCGTGACCGCGGCCAACGGTTCGTCCTTGTGCTGGCGGCGCAGTGCGCGCAGCGTCTGCAACTCGCCCATCTTGGCGTCCCGGTGTGCCTGGCACACCTGCTGGACCGCGTGTTCGCTGCGCAGGGATGCGGCCAGCAGCTTGAGGATGAATTCGTCGCGGTAGCCGGCGGCACGGGTGATCGGCTCGTCCAGCCAGGCGTCGAGTGCGCGGCGGCCGGCGGCGGTGATGCGGTACACGGTGCGGTCGGGACGCGCTCCGGCCGCGACGACCCGGGACGTGACAAGGCCGTCGCGGCTGAGCCGATCCAGGATCTGGTACATGTGGCCGATGTTCAGGCCGCCCCACTCCGGGCCGACGGCCCGTTCGAAGGTAGCCTTGATCTCATAGCCGTAGCTGGGCCCGTCGGCAAGGAAGGCGAGCACGGCATGTTGGATAGCCACCGCGCAATTCTAGAGGGCCGCGAGGGGTCGGGGCCGCAGGTTACTGATGCGTCGACGCGGTCCGGTCAGGACGGCCGGGCACCCGCGCGAGGCGGCCCGGGAGAGCCCGGGGCGGGTGCGCGGATCCGCCTGCGCGACGTGACGAAGGTCCGGCGGCAGGGACGCGCCCGGGTGACGGTGATCGACGCTGTCTCGCTGGAGATCCGACCCGGCGAGATGGTGGCTGTCACCGGCCCGTCGGGCGCGGGGAAGTCGACGTTGCTGCAACTCGTCGGCGCCCTCGACCGTCCGGAGGCCGGGTCGGTCCTGTTCGATGAGACCGATCTGGCGACCCTGTCGCACACCGAGGCGGCCCGCGTCCGGCGGGACATGGGTTTCGTCTTCCAGCACTACCACCTGCTGACGAACCTCTCGGCGCTGGACAACGTCCTGGCCCCGCTGCTTCCGCGCCGGGTCGGGTTCGACCGGCGCCGGCGTGCCGCCCAATTGCTGGACGCGGTCGGGCTCGGCGGCAGGGCCGACGCGTTGGCCCGTGAGCTGTCCGGCGGCGAGCAGCAGCGGGTGGCCATCGCCCGCGCACTGGTCGGGCGCCCGCGGCTGGTGCTGGCCGACGAGCCGACCGGTGGTCTGGACTCCGCCACCGGCGAGGACATCCTCGACCTGCTCACCACCGCGCAGGCCGAGTACGGCATGACGTTGCTGCTGGCCACCCACGACCCGAGCGTGGCCGCGCAGTGCGAGCGGGAGATCCGCCTGCGCGACGGCGCGATCGTGGCTGACCAACGCATTTTCGCCCCGGAACCCGATGCGACACTGCGGCAGGTGACCCGTCCGGGATGACCGGCCAGCGGTCGGGCAGAGGGCGGTCGGAGGCCGGTCGGACACGTGTGACGGCCGGGGAAACATCAGGGTACTTCGGTGTGGAATACCTTGACCCAATGTATTGGCGCTCTTACGGTCAGCATCATTCGACGATGTCTTGGCGGAGGTCTGCGATGACCGGTGTGCTGGGCTTTGCGACAACTCTCTTGTTTGGACCGAACGCACCAGCTGGTGCCCCCCGTTCCGTGTCCGTGGCCGGGCCCGAGGGGTGCGCTCCCGACTGCACCAACGATTTCATGTGCGACTCGACCGGTAGGTACTTCGAACGCCAATGCTGCTTCCAGCCCGACTGCACGTACTTCTGCCAGGCGTGGGTGCAGATCGGGAACTGCTGAGATGGGTGGGGCGCTCGGGTGAGCGGCTACCTGTTGGCCGTGGCGTGCTGGGCACTGGTGATCGTGCTGGCCGTGGCCGCGTGGCGCAAGGCTGTCGACTCCTCGGCCAGGACCGACCTGGCGGCGACCGTACGCCAGGGGCTCCGGTTCCCGGCCGCCCGTGCGGTGGCGTACACACTGCCGGGGGTGGAGGCCGCGACCGCGCTGCTGTTGGGAATTCCGGCCACTCGGGTGTGGGGATCGGCTGCGGCCGTGGTCGTGTTCGCGGGCCTTTCGGCCGGCGCGTCCGTCCTGGCTCACCGAGACGCGGGATACCGCTGCGGTTGCTTCGGTGCCTCCGCCACACCGATCACCTGGCGCACGGCCGGTCGCGGCGCGGCACTGGGGCTGACCGCGCTCCTGCTGCTGGCCCTGCACCGGTGGCAGCCCCGGGACGCGGCCGCGTCACTGGGTGGCTTCCTGACCGCGGGTCTCGCGGCGACCCTTGTCGGGTTCCGTGGCGACATCCTCGCGGTGCTGCGCGCGCCGGCAACCCGCGCGCTCCCGCACCGCCCCGGTGCCGGTACGCCGGTCGGGGGCGGACCACGGTGAGCGTCGCCGCTGTCCTGGCCGTGTACTCCGCGGTGACAAGCTCGCTCGCCCTGGCCCTGGGGTTGGTTCTGGCCCGGTACCTGCGCCGCCAGGCGGTGGCGACGCAGGCTCCGGCGGGACCGGCGGTACTGCCGCCCAGCGGACCGCCGGTCGGTGACGCCGCCCCCGGCTTTCTCGCGTCGACGATTTCCGGACGCACGGTCAGCGGCATCGAGCTGGCCGGCGCCGCCTATCTCGTGGCTTTCTTCTCGGCCAGTTGCCAGGGCTGCCGGCTCAGCCTGCCGCGGTTCGTCCGCTACGCGAATGCGTTCTCCGGCGCTCCGGACCGGGTGGTCGCCGTGGTCGTGGGCGATGCCCGGCAGGGCGCGGACATCGCCGCCGAACTGGCCGAGGTCGCCTCGGTCGTGGTCGAACCCTCGGGCGGTGGCGGCATGGCCGGTGCCTACCGGATCACCCTGTTCCCCTCGTACGTCCTGGTCGACGACGCCGGTGTGGTCACCGCGATCGGGCAGTCCGTCGAGGAACTGCCACGCCACCGGCAGCCGCGGTAGCCCGGCCCGAGCGACCCGACGATGCGGCGACCGCGTGATCCGGCTGGCCTGGGCTGGTCGCTGTCGCGCACACTGGCGACCGTGTGGCGCCCGGCTCCCGGCCTGTTCGCCGGTTACGGAGTCCTCTCCGCGCTGGGCGGGCTGCTCGTACCGGTATCGGCCGCCGCGCTCGCCGCGCTGCTGAGCCACATCGCCGCCCACGCCCCGCCGGCGGCGATCGCCGCCGCCGCGCTCGAACTGGCGGTCGCGGCCGGGACGCTGCCGGTTGTCACGCACCTGTCCCGCTACGTCCAGGCCGAGCTGGGGCGCCGGATCGCCAACCACACGAAGACCGATCTCATGCGCCGGGTCAACGCGATCGACGACCTCGGCCCGCTGGAGGACCCGTCGTTCCTGGACCGCCTGCGCCTGGCCCAGCACGCCGGTGCCAGCGCGCCGCAGGCGTTGGCGCAGGCCGTCTTCGGAGGGCTGCGCGGCGCGGTGACGGTCGCGGGTTTCGTGGTCGTGCTCGCGACGGTCGCGCCGTGGCTCGCGGCGGTCTCGGCGCTGGCCTGCCTGCCGGCCGCTATCGCGGCGTTCGCCGAGAGTCGCCGGCGCGCGGAGGTGATGTGGGAGACCAGCCCGCGCAGCCGGCGGGAGATGTTCTATGCCGGGCTGATGACCGACGCGCGTGCGGCCAAGGAGATCAGGCTGTGGGGGATCGGCGAGCTGCTGGGTGCCCGCATGACCGAGGAGATCGGCGCGGTCGCCGACGCCGAGCGGCGCATCGACCGTGGCGTGCTGCGCACTCAGACGGCACTCGCCGCGGCCGGTGCGGCGGTGACCGGCGCGGCGATCGTCTGGGCTGCGCTGCGCGCGGCCCACGGGGGCCTCGGCGTCGGGCAGCTCAGCGCCGCCGTCGCCGCGCTCACCGGCCTGCAGGCCAGCACCGGCGCGCTGGTGCGCGCGCTGGCCGACGGCTACCGCGGCGTCCTGGCGTTCACCCACTACCTCGAGCTGACCAACCCCGCCCCGGCCCGGACCGTCACCGGCGGGCGCACGCCGGCGCTGCGCCAGCGGGTGCAACTGCGGGCGGTGTGCTTCGCCTATCCGGGCGGTGCCCCGGTGCTCACCGATGTCAGCTTCTCGATTCCGGCCGGCGCGATGGTCGCACTGGTCGGTGTCAACGGCGCCGGGAAGTCCACGCTCATCAAGCTGTTGTGCCGGCTGTACGAGCCGACCTCGGGTGCGATCGTGTGGGACGGCCTGGACATCGCGACCCTCGACGCGGCCGGCCTACGTGCCCGCCTCGCGGTGGTGTTCCAGGACTTCATGGCGTACGACTTCACCGCCGCGGAGAACATCGGGCTGGGCGACGTGCGCCGCATGACCGACCGGGCGGCGCTGCGCACGGCGGCGACCGACGCCCGCGTGCACGAGACGCTCGCCGGCTTGCCGGCCGGCTACGACACGATGCTCAGCCGCGCGTTCGGCGGGGCCCGCGGCGGTGCGGACCGGTCCGGGGTACAGCTGTCCGGCGGCCAGTGGCAGCGTGTGGCGCTGGCCCGTGCGCTGCTGCGCGACGACGCCGACCTGCTGATCCTCGACGAACCCACGGCCGGGCTGGATGCCGCCGCCGAGGCCGAGGTGCTGGGCCGCCTGCACACGCTGCGGCGGGGGCGGACGACGCTGCTCATCTCGCACCGGCTGTCCGCCGTGCGCGGCGCCGACCGGATCGTCGTGCTGGCCGGCGGCCGGGTGGCCGAACAGGGTGACCACGCCAGCCTGATGGCGGCCGGCGGCGAGTACGCGCGGCTGTTCGAGCGGCAGGCGGCCGGGTACGCGACCAGCTCCGGCGGTTCGGTGTGATCGGACAGCTCCTCACCCAGCTGCGCCGCCAACCGGCACGGGCGGTCGCGCTCCTGCTGGCCGTGACGGCGGCCACGGCGGCGTTCACGGTCCTGACCGGGCGCGCGGCCACCGAGCGGCTGGAGCTGCGCGGCCAGGCCGAATCCGCTCCGCACGGCAGCTACGACATCCTGGTCCGTCCGGCCGGTACCCGCACCCCGCTGGAGCGCTCGGAACACCTGGTGCGGGCCGACTTCCTCGCCGGCCAGTTCGGTGGCATCACGACAGGGCAGGATCAGACCATCGCGAAGCTGCCCGGCGTCCAGGTCGCGGCGCCGATCGCGATGATCGGGTACGTCCTGCAGACCGTGAGCGTCCCGATCGACATCACCGACCAGATCGATCCCGGAGCGCGGCAGCTCTTCGTCGCCTCGGCGCGACGCAGCACGGACCGCGGACTGACCACCATCGACCGGCCCGGCGTCAGCTACACCTACGTCACCCCGGACACGCTGCGGCTGACCTCACCGGCGACCGGCCGGGGCGACTACGGCACCGTCGAGACCGACGCGGCCGGGCACTCCACGCTGGTGTGCCCGGCCTCGACCACGCAGGTGGCCGGTCCGTTCGCGCCGGCAAACCTGCGGACCGCGGCATGCTGGTCGACGCGCAACGGCCTGGACGGAGCCGGCTGGCAGTCGCTGCCCGCCGGCCATGTCGGTGTCGTGCTGCGGTGGACCTTCCCGTTCCTGCTCGCGGCGATCGACCCGCAACAGGAGTCGCGGCTGGTCGGCATGGACCGGGCGGTCACCGCGGGTGCGTACCTGCCGGAGGGGGTGACCGGGAACCCGGCCGGCATACCGGTACTCGTCGCCGACCGGGCCGGCATCGACGACCAGGATCAGGTCAGCATCAGCCGGCTGCCGGCGGACGCGGCGGCAAGCTACGCCGCGGGCCTGCCGCCGGCACAGATCGCCGCCCTAATGCAGGAGCGGTCCGGAGTACCCGTGCGGACCACCACGGTGACCGCGTCGCAGGCGTACCAACGGATGCTGGCGCAGTACCTCGCCGGGGCGCGGCAGACCGTGGTGGACAGCTACTGGACGGCCGGACCGACCAGCTACGACAGCGGACCCGACGGTGTGCTGCGCCCGAAGGCGGTGACCAATCCCGACCAGGTGTGGCGTTCCGACCTGCGCGACCAGGGTTTCGTGGACCCACCTCCGGAGGCGGCGGACACCGCGTTCCGTGGCTTGCGTGTGCACACAGCCATCGCCTCCCGGCGGCAGACCGATCAGGCCGCGCCACAGTTGACGACGATCGGCACCTTCGACCCCACCCGGGTGGACGTCGGCGGCGACCAGGTACTCGACGCTCTCGACGCGGCCACACTCACCGGCGCCGACAACCGCTCACGTGCGCTGCTGGGCGGCGGCAATCTCTTGCCGAACAGCGACATCGCGGGCTATTCGCTGTCCACACCCACCATGCTGACCTCGTTGAGCAGCATCGGTGCGTTCAGCGACCCGGCCACGTTCACCGACGTACGCCCGGGCGCGCCGATCAGCGCGATCCGGGTACGGGTCGCCGGCGTCACCGGCAACGACGCGCTGAGCAGGGAGCGGGTGCGTACCGTCGCCGACGCGATCCACCAGGCCACCGGACTGGACGTCGACATCACCCTGGGCAGTTCACCGACGACGGTCACGGTCGCGCTCCCCGCGGGCGCCGCCGGGCGGCCGGCCCTGCTGCTGTCCGAGCAGTGGCAGCGTGAGGGTGTGGTCACCACGGTCCTGCAGGCGGTGGACCGGCAGAGCCTCCTGCTGTTCGCTCTGGTGCTGGTCGTGTGCGGCCTGTTCGTGGCCAACGCGACCGCGGCCTCGGTGCGGGCACGGCGGCGGGAGTTGGCCGTCTTGAGCTGTCTGGGGTGGACCCGAGGCCAGCTGCTGCGGCTGTTGCTGTACGAGATAGCCCTCATCGGCGGCTTGGCGGGGCTGGCGGGCATGCTGCTGTCCGTGGCTGCCGGGCACGCCTTCGGTGTCTCCGTCACCCCGCTGCGCGCCGCTGCCGCACTGCCGGCGGCGCTGCTGGTGTCGCTACTGGCCGCGCTGTGGCCGGCGTGGCGCGCCTCGGCGCCGCCGCCGCTGTTCACCATGCATCACGTGCGTGAGGGCGGACCCGCCGCCTCGCACGGGCGCAGCCTGTCCCGGATGGCGGCGGCGAACCTGGTCCGGGTGCCGGGTCGTACCGCGCTCGGTCTCGCCGCCGTGGCGGTCGGCACCGCCGGCCTCACCCTGCTGGTGGCGATCACGCTGACGTTCCGGGGCAGCCTCGTCGGGTCCGTGCTCGGTACCGCGATATCGTTGCGGGCCAGGAGCGTGGACTACCTCGCCGTCGCCGTGGCCGTGCTTCTGGCGGCGTTGGCGGTCGCGGATGTCATCTACCTCAACATGCGCGACCGGTACCCGGAACTCGCGGTGCTGTACGCCACCGGCTGGACCCCCACCGAACTGTGGCGCCTGATCCTGCTGGAGGCGGGCCTGACAGCGATGGCCGGAGCCGGACTCGGCGGCGTCATCGGGTTGTCGGTCGCGGCCGTATTCGCCGGCTCCGTCCCATTGCGACTGTTAGCGGTCACCGGGGCCACCGTGGTCGCCTCGGCGGGGGTCACCGTCCTGGCCACCCTCGTTCCGACCCGGGCGCTGCGGCGGATACCGGTGGCGTTGTTGCTCAGCCGCGACTGAACCCGCGGGCTGCGGCGGAGGCAGGCGCCGGGCGCATTCACCTGAAGTTCATGACGCTCCGCTGTCCGATGTGGTCGGTACGCGAAGGTCCACCCATACACATTGTGGCAATATAATCACCGGCGATGTAAGAGACCCCGGAGCATCGCTTTTTCCCCAAGGGCTGCGGGCCAGCCTCACATGAGGAGACGGGTTCATGACGGCCACCCTCGACCACAGACAACCGGTAGCGCGACCACAGGTAGTCACGACGGTGAACAACGACGGCGTGTTCGGATGGCGGATGCTCGCCGCCAATGGCCGGCCACTGGCTGCTTCGGTGCAGCTGTTTCCCGACGCGGACACCGCCGAGGCCGCCTTCCAGGCTCTCGTCCAGGAGTCCGACCTGGCCCGCGAAATCTCGCATCCGCCAAGCGGCGTGGGTTGGACGTGGCTGACCCTCGACCCGGACGGCACGGCGGTGGCCATGGCCGCACGCGACTTCGGCCGGCGTGACGCGTGCCTGCGCTCCTACGAACAGTTCCTGCACACTCTGCGAACCTTCGCCCCGCTGGCGTACTGACTCCTCTTCGTGGCATCCGGCGGCGCGTGGCCGCCGGATCTCGCGTGTCCGCTGCGGCCGATGCCATGTCGGGGCAAGCAAATGCGCGGCAAACCCGCCGTGGCGGCTGGATTGAACGTGTTGCCTCAGGCATCGACGACGGGCGAGGTTGGTTGTCGTTGGCCGTGAGGCCGGCGCGGTCGGCGCGAGATCCGTGACGGCTGCTGGGGAAACTCCGGAAGGGAGCACGAAAGTGCGCAACAGCAAGCGGATGCTGTTCGTGGCGGGGGCCGCCCTCGCCGCGATCGGCATCAGTGCGGCGCAGGCGATGGCGGATGCGCCGACGACGCCTCGCACCGTCGACATCGTCGGTACCGGTTCGGACACCACCCAGTTCGAGCTGGACCAACAGTCCACCGACTACAACGCGGCCCACCCGCTGCCCGCTCCTCAGCTCTACAGCTGGGACGCGGTCGGCTCGAGCCCGATCATCGAGAAGGACGGCTGCACCTCCCGGCCCCGCCCCAACGGTTCGGGTGCGGGCATCACGGAGCTTGAGGCCAACCTCAAGTCCACGACTGACTCCAGCGCGTTCTGCGTGGACTACGCTCGCTCCTCGCGCGGCCCGCAGGCGACTGACCCGACCAGCATCGTGTTCCTTCCGTTCGCGATCGACGCGGTGACCTGGTCGGCCAACAGCGGCGGCAACGCGGTGGCCAACCTGTCCACCGACCAGCTCAACGCGATCTACAGCTGCGACGCCTCGCTGCTTGGCACCGGGCACACCGGCCCGGTGACCTGGAACGAGGTCGGCGGCACCAGCACCGCGGCGATCGTCCCGGTCATCCCGCAGTCCAACTCCGGGACCCGGGCGTTCTTCCTGCAGTCGATCGGCAACACCGCCCTGGGCACCTGCGTGAAGGGCCAGGACAACACGGTCGAGGAGAACGAGGGCGACAACGCCATCTTCTCCGGCGCCGACGCGGCGAACATCGTGTTCCCGTACTCGGTGGCCGTCTACCTGGCTCAGACCGAGCACAACCACGGCGCGGGTGACCAGGGCACCATGGTGCTGAAGAGCGCCGACGGCGCCTCGCCGACCACTGTCGATGGCGGAACCACCGTCATCAACTCGGACTTCGACCTGGTCCGCCTGGTGTACAACGTCGTGCGCAACGCCGGCACGGCCGCGGCCCCCGCCGTTCCGAGCTACCTGCAGGGCGTTTTCGGCGACGGCACCGGGGCGGTGGCGGGCGCGATCTGCAACGACCAGTCCGCCATCACCGACTTCGGGTTCCTGCCATTCGCGAACTGCGGCGTCATCTAGCCGTAGTCCTCGACCGCGGTGGCCGTGCACCGTTGGCGCCGCCGTTGCACGAGGCCCTGGCCTGCCCCGGTTGTCTGGGGCAGGCCAGGCGCATGCACCTCCGTGGCAATCCCCTCAACCCTTTCGAAGGAGAGCATCCATGTCCAGATCGGTAGCAGCGCGAGTATCGGCCACGGTCGCGGCGATCGGCGCGGTCGCCGCGACCCTGCTGGCCACCGGCGGCCCGGCCGCCGCGGCCGACCCCGCGGCGACCGGGACCGTCACGGTCAGCGTTCCGTTGAGCGTCGAAGCCGCGCTTGCGAAGGCGGGGCTCGCCGAGGTGCCGGGGTCGCCGGCCTCGGTCGGCTATGACAACACCAACCGGGCGGTCACCGAGTCGTTCCCGGTCACCGCGGGTACCGCCAAGGTGTCCACGCTGACCGGGCATCTCGACCTCGCCGGCAAGCTGCTGATCGTCAACTTCACCAACGGCAAGTGCGTCACGTTCACCTCGGTGGTGTTCGACCTGTTCCGCGACCAGATCACGGCCGTACCCAACGGATCGGCCAGCCCGGTGGTGCTGTTCGACACGATCGGCACGCGCCACGCCGGGACGGCCGGTACGACGAACACCTTCACCGCATCCGCCGTGCAGGTCCACGCGGCCGGGGCGAGCTACCTCGACGCCGCTCTGGGCACCAGCTACTTCGTGGCCGGACAGAACGCGGGCAGCTTCAGCAGCAGCTGGCAGTTCACCGGCTGATCCGGCTCCAGGTCGGTGCCCGGTCGCGGCGACACGTCGCGACCCGGGCACCGGTCGTCGCCGCGCTGGCTGGTTCACGAGACGTTCATTGATCCGCTGGTCGGTCTACAGGTACATCACCCCAACGTACCGTTGTGACGCCGCAGAATAGTCGGCGACAATGTATGACGCGTGCTCGCGCGACCGTCGCAACCAGCGCAGGTCCGCACCGTCGGACAGTGGGAGATCTCGTGAGACCAGTCGTTCGCTATCTTCGGTCGGACCGGTCACGGTCGACGCGGCTGCTGGCGGTGGCGTTCGTCGTCGTCGCGGTGGCCGCCGCGGTGGTGGCGCCGATCATCACCGGTTCCGGGCTTCAGCGGGCCCAGGCCAGCGGGACCACGGTGACGGGCACGGTCTCCGGCGACAATGCGTACGACCCTTCGGCCGGGCAGCCGAATCCCGGTGCGCAGAATCCCCTGCCACCCTCGGTCACGGTCGACCAGACAACAGACCTGACCAGCCAGATGGTGCACGTGACCTGGAAGAACTTCACGCCGAGCTCGAAGAAGGGCGCCAATTCCTTCTACGACGTCGCTCTGCTGGAGTGCCGCGGCACCAATCCCGGCAAGGCTGTCGTCAACGGCGCCACACTGTGGAACCCGAATTTTGGTGACGACTGCTTCACCGCCTTTCCCAACACACCCAACGACGTCAGCGTCGGCAACAGGGTCACCGCGCTCACTGGCGCAAACGGCACCGGCGAGGCGTATTTCCACATCGAGACCGCCGTGGAGAACAGCTTCCTGAGCTGCGACCCGACACATCCGTGCTCCCTGCTCGTGGTGCCGAACTGGGGAGGCGTCCAGCCCTCGGGCAAGGCTCCTGGAGACCCGGGCGTCAACTGCAAGGACCACACAAAGGACACGACCGGGTTGGGTGCCGGATTCTATGCGGCGGACGCCGCTCTTTCCCTGGCCTGCAGTTGGGGCGACCGCTTTGTGTTCCCCTTGCAGTTCGCGCCGACGCCCGCGCAGTGTCCGTCCGCCGCACCGGCGTTCGCCGCGCAGGGCGCGCCGATGCTGACCCGCACGGTGTCGCTGTTCCAGGCGGGTTGGTGCAACGACGCGAACAAGTTGAGCTTCGACTTCGACTCCGGGACCAACGAGTACCTCGCGCGGCAGTCGTTCCTGGCCGGCGGGTCCGGAGCACTGACCTCGGCGGCCGACCTGGCGGTGGTGAACCGGCCACCGGATCCGAGCGCGGCCGCGGCGCGCAAATTCACCTACGCACCGGTGGTCACCTCCGGCATCGCCATCGCCTTCCACGTCGACGACCCGCAGACCGGGCAGTTCCTCACAGACCTGACGCTGAACGCGCGGTTGGTCGCGAAGCTGCTCACCCAGTCCTACGCGCTGTTTCCCTGGGACTGCCATGCGGCGAGCGATACCTCGACGCAAGGCCCGGACTGCGATCCGGCCATCAAGGGCAACCCGCGCTCCGTGTTCGTCGATCCGGAGTTCCGGGCCCTCAACCCGCAGTACACGGACGCCGATTTCCCCTTGGTGGCCGGCGGCGGCCTGATGGACTTCGGGGGTTTCCTGCCCCTGGTGGTGTCCGGCAACAGCGACCTGGTCTACGAGTTGACCCGGTGGGTCGCGTCGGACCCGGACGCCGCGGCCTTCCTGGCCGGCAAGCCTGACCCGTGGGGCATGCGCGTCAACACCTACTACCGTGGAATCAGCTACCCGTTGGACCAATTCCAGGTGCTCGACCCCGGCTACACCGCACCTCCCGACATCCACGGCGCGCCTGGAAAGTCGACCATGCAGAACTCCTGGAACCCGATCTCCGGGCTCAATCTGGTCGCCAACTCGCTGGTCATCGACCGGCCCAGCGCCGTGCAGTACAGCCTCATCTCCTGCCCCCCGAACACCAGCCCGCCGGACAAGTCATGCACGTGGCCCCGGATGGATCCGGAGGCACCGGGAACCCGGGCGGTGTTCGCCGTGGTGGGGCTGAACGATGCGGCGGCCGACGAGTTCCCGACGGCGAAGCTGGTCAACGCGGGCGGGCGCGCCGTCGCTCCGGACACGGGCGGGCTCAGTGCGGCGGTCAGCGACATGAAGACCAACCCGGACAAGATCACGCAGTTCGCCGACTTCGCCAACCCCGACCCGAAGCAGTACCCGCTCACGATGGTCGATTACGCGCTGGTTCCGACCTGCGGCCTGTCGGACGGCAAGGCCGCGGCGATCGGCAGCTTCCTCGACCACGTCGCGACCTCGCAGCTCTACGGCGTCACCCCGGGGTCGCTCGCTCCCGGCAACGAGGCGCTGACCGGCGCACAGGTCGCGCAGGTCCGCTCGGCCCAGCAGGCGGTCAGCACGCAGAGCTGCACGAGCGCGCCGCCGGACACCACCATTTCCGGCGGCCCGCCGAGGAGCAACGTCGGGTCCACCGGCAATGGCGGCTCGCCCGTGTCGGGCCACAACGGCCAGGCGTCGGTACCGTCCGGCGGTGCCCCGCTGACCACCGCGAGCGGCACCCCGAACGTGGGGGCGACACCCAGCGCGAGCCTGACCCAGGCCGCCTTCGGGATCAAGCACGGTGACGCCGACGGACCGCTGGGCGCCTGGCTGCCGGTGCTGCTCGGGCTCGGCGCGCTTCTGGTGGCCGGCGGGCCGGCCACCTACCTGCTCTCCACGACCGGAGCGGGAGCGGCGCTGCTGTCCTGGCTTCGGCGGATCACGACCAAGAGCATCCCTTCCGCGCCGCCGGTGACCGTCGCGGACGCCGCCGTCCAGCAGCCGGAAACGGGCCAATGACCGGCGCGTCGATACCAGCCCCGGACGCGCACGACTCCATCGCACTCGGGCGGCTGCCGGCCCCGGCCGAGCCGCCGGCCGGGGGCGACTGGCCCGAGGACCGCCCGCGGCGGATCGTCACTCCGCGCTCGGCGGCCGACCGGGTGTTCCGCGGCGTGCTGCGCTGCGCTGGCGTCGCGGTTCTGGTCATCACCGGTCTGATCGCGCTGTTCCTGATCCTGCGGGCCGGCGGGGCGCTGCGGAAAGCGGGCCCGTCGTTCTTCACCACGCAGAGCTGGATCCCAGCGGCCAACCGGTTCGGCATCGCGGCGGTCCTGCCCGACGGAGCGATCATCGCGATCATCGCGTTGGCCATCGCGGTGCCGGTCGCGCTGGGCACGGCGGTGTTCATCTCCGAGTACGCGCCGGTACGCCTGCGGCGCACGCTCATCGCGGTCGTCGACCTGATGGCGGCCGTGCCCAGCATCATCTACGGCCTGTGGGGGGTCTTCTTCCTCCAGCCCCGGGTCATCGGCAGCATTCGCTGGGTCGCCGAGAACCTGGGCTTCATCCCGGTCTTCCGGGTGCGCGGCGAGCACACCTCCAGCTCCTTCACCACTTCGACGTTCATCGCGGGTCTCGTGGTCTCGCTGATGGTCATCCCGATCATCGCCTCGATCTGCCGGGAGGTGTTCTCCCAGGCGCCGGTGGGCGAACGGGAAGCCGCCTATGCCCTGGGCGCCAACCGGTGGGGAATGGTTCGTACGGTCGTGCTGCCCTACGGACGCGGTGGCATCATCGGCGCGACCATGCTCGGCTTCGGCCGGGCCATGGGCGAGACCATCGCCATCGCGCTGATCGTCTCACCCACCTACCTCCTGGCCACCCACATCTTCGAGAACTCCGGGATGTCGATCGCCGCGTTGATCGCCCTGCGCTACCAGGAATCGACACCCGAGATGCTCTCCGCGCTGATGGCCGCGGGCCTGGTGCTTTTCCTGATCACCCTGCTGGTCAACGCGCTGGCCTCGATCGTGGTCAGCCGGTCGCGCTCCGGCGCCGAGACGGAGTAGCCGATGGACACCCTCGCGCCCCCGGACAATCGGCCGGCGAACCTTGAGCACGGCGGTCCGGGCACCCAGGCCCCCGCGGCGCCCGGCCCCGCCGCCGAGCGGCGGGTACGCATCCGTCAGGTCACCATGGAGGGTGTCTGCACCCTCGTCGGCGCGGCGCTCGGCGGCATCGCCCTGACCTGGGTGCTCTACCAGCGAATCCTGCCCACCTCCGGCGCGGTCGGGTTCTGGCTGTGCGGCTACGTCACGTTCCTGTGCCTGTACGCCCTGGCGGGTGTGGTGCAGTGGGAGCCGAGGGACGTGGCCAACCGGCTGGTCGGGGTGCTGCTGGTCAGCGCTGGCCTGCTGGTGATCGCGGTGGTCGCCGACCAGATCGGTTACACGGCAGTCCGCGGCTATCCGGCGCTGCACCACCTGAACTTCTTCACCGACACGATGGCGCTTGCCGGCCCGCTCGATCCGCTCACCTCCGGCGGCATGATCCACGCGCTGGTCGGCTCGCTGGAGCAGATGGGCATCGCGACCGTGTTCTCGGTTCCGCTCGGCGTGCTGTGCGCGCTGTTCCTGGTCGAGGTCGGCGGGCCGTTGGCCCGGCCGGTACGCACCATCGTCGAGGCGATGACCGCGCTGCCGGAGATCATCGCCGGGTTGTTCATCTACGCGTTCCTCATCCTGTCGCTGGGAGTCGGCGCGAGCGGCTTCGCCGCCGCGGTGGCGCTGACCGTGATGATGATCCCGATCGTCACCCGTACCGCCGAGGTGATCCTGCGCCTGGTGCCGAGCGGGCTGCGGGAGGCGTCGTACGCGCTGGGCGGCAGCCAGATCCGCACGGTACTCAACGTGGTGCTGCCCACGGCCCGCTCGGGGCTGGCCACCGCCGTCATCCTCGCCATGGCCCGGGCGGTCGGGGAGACCTCACCGGTGTTGCTCACCGCCGGGTTCACCAAGGACCTGAACGCCAACCCATTCTCCGGGCCGCAGACCAGCCTGCCGCTGTACATCTGGAACTACGTCCGTTACCCACAGCCGGCCATGGTCTCCCGGGCGTTCGGTGCGGCGCTCGCGTTGATGGTCATGGTGCTGTTGCTGTTCGCCCTGGCCCGGCTCATCGGCGGCAAGGCGCCCGGTGAGCTGACCCGCCGCCAGCGCCGCCAGCTGCGCCGGGCGCGGGAGGCCGACCAGCTGGTCCGATCCGACCGGGAAGCCGGCGACCGCTCGCTCGCGCTGGAGCTCACCGGCGCCGACCGGGGCGCTGATGCGCAGTGAAGCGGCGCGTGTCCGGTCGTCTGTCCATCCGCCATCCGAGAGGTACCCATATGCGCGCACGCCTGACCCGCGGCCTGCGGTGGCTGGCGATCCCGCTGGCCTGCCTGCTGGCCGCCTCCCTGACCACGGCCGGCCCGGCGCACGCCGCGACCTTCGCCGAGTTGCAGGCTGACGGGTCCTCGTGGGCCGAGCCGGCGATTGACCAGTGGAGCCGGGACGTGTTCAACCAGGGCATCCGCATCGACTTCTCCGGCGACGGCTCGGCCGCCGGCCGCCAGCACTACATCGTCAACCAGGCGGACTTCGCCGCTTCCGACATCGCGTTCCTGACCAGCCCGGACCCGTTCGGCGCCGGTCAGGAGGACTCCGCATACGCGTACTCGTACCTGCCGATCGTGGCCGGCGGTACAGCGCTGATGTACAACCTGGTGGTCGGCGGAAAGAAGATCACCAACCTGCGGTTGTCCGGTGACACGATTACCAAGATCTTCACCGGCCAGATCACCAACTGGAGCGACTCGCGGATCAGCCACGACTACGGCGCCACCCTGCCCAGCCAGAAGATCACCGTGGTGACCCGGTCGGACGGCTCGGGGGCGAGCTACATGTTCTCCCAGTGGATGTCCAAGCAGTACACCTCGCAGTGGAACGCGTTCTGCCGGCAACACGGCGGGCCGAGCCCGTGCCCCCCGACCGAGTTCTACCCGGCATTCGCCGGCTCTGTGCAACGCAACGGCTCGGACCAGGTGGCCAACTACGTCGCATCGCCCAGCTTCGGCGTCGGCTCCATCGGCTACGACGAGTACGCCTACGCGCTCAACAGCAAGCTTCCCGTCGTCAAGGTGCTCAACAAGGCCGGCTACTACGCGCTGCCGACCGCCTCCAACGTGGCGATCGCTCTTCAGCTGGCGCAGATCGACGAGAACCCGAACAGCCTGACGTTCCTGATGCAGAACCTCGACAAGGTCTACACCAACCCCGACTCGCGCACCTACCCGATCTCCAGCTACAGCTACCTGATCGTGCCGCGCGTCAACCGGACCATCGGCGGGCAGACCCTCGGGCCGCCACCGCGGTTCAACAACACCAAGGGCGCCACGCTGTCCACCTGGCTGAACTACGTGCTGTGCGGCGCCCAGCAGAAGGCCGGCGACCTCGGCTACTCGCCGCTGCCGAAGAACCTGGTCGTCGGCGGGTTCGAGCAGGTCGACAACATCCCGGGCCACGTCGCCACCCCGGACACCAGTCAACTCAACGGCTGCAACAACCCGACGTATCACGACGGGGTCAACCACCTCATCGTCGACGCGCCGAAACCCTCGCCCTGCGACAAGGTGGGTGCGCCGTTGAACTGCACAGTCGTCGGCGGCAAGGCGGTCGCCAACAACTCGGGCGGCGGCTCGGGGTCCGGCGGCTCGGGGTCGGGCGGCTCCGGGTCCGGTGGTACCGGCGCGGGCGGCACCACGCCGAGTGGCGCGCCGAGCGGTTCAGTGAAGATCGACCCGGACACTGGGCTGCCCATCGGCACGGATCAGGCCGACGCGGCCGGTACGGTCAACGCCTCGCCGGTGTTCCTGTCCCGGTCACTGCGGCAGAGCTGGGTGTACGCCACCCTCACGGCGGTGGACATCCTGCTCGCCATCGCCATCCCCGGGGCGTTGGGCGCCTGGCTGCGGCGCCGTCGGCGGGTGCGGACATGACGGCCATGGTCGCGCCGAGCCAAGTCGAGACGGCCGAGCGGGCACCGGACGCCGCGTCGGCGGCCACCGCACCGCCGCGCTCGACCCCGGAACTGATCGCCGGAGCGGTCAGCGGGGGAGTGTGCCTGCTCCTGCTGCTCGCGGTCGGTTTCGCCGGGTACCTGTTCGGCCTGTCCAACCTCTCCGAACAGCGGGCCCAGTCGACGCAGTACAAGGATTTCGCGTACACGCTGAGCCAGGGCACCGCCCCGGTCGGGCCGGTACGCGAGGGTACCGCTGTCGCCGTCCTCGACGTCCCGGACATCGGCCTGCACGCGGTCGTCATGGAGGGCACGTCCAGCCGGGATCTCGACAACGGTCCCGGGCACCGGCCCGACACCGTGTTGCCGGGGCAGGCCGGAGTCAGCGTCCTCTACGGCAAGCGGGTCACCTTCGGCGCTCCGTTCGCGCACCTGATGCGGCTGGCCGTCGGTGACAAGATCACCGTCACTACCGGGCAGGGCGTGGCCACCTACGTCGTCTCCTCCTTCGGCGACGACAACCATCCGGCCCCGGCCAACTCGACGAACCGGCTGGTGCTGGTCACCGCCGACTCGACGGGGTGGCCGCGCTCCGCGGTCAGCGTGAGCGCCGACCTGACCTCAACCCCGCAGCCAAACCCCGGAGGGAGGCCGGCGCTGCCGGCCAACCAGCAGAGCATGTCCCGCGACACCGACGTCAGCCCGCTGCCGATGCTGCTCTGGTCGCAGGCCCTGCTGCTGCTGGCCGCCCTGGCCACGGTCGCCGCGCACCGGTGGTCGCGGTGGGGCACCTACGTGTGTGCGGCACCGGTGTTTCTGGCAGTGGCGTGGAACCTCTACGAGAACCTGGCCGGCCTGCTGCCGAACCTGTACTGAGGCATTCAGCGTTCATCTTCCGACCGAGCGGCAACGCCCAACACAGCATTCAGCGCCCATCATCCGACCGAGCGGCAACGCCCAACACAGAGGAAGCAGATCGAGGGTGACAGTCGAGTTCGTAAACCCGAGCGGGGCCGGCCGGCACGCGGCCGATGCCGGCGTCGTCGACGGCATCGGCGGCCTGCGACCGGCCGACCCGGCACCGCCGGACGTGACCGCGGAACTGCCCGGTGGCCCGGTGCCGGGCAGCCCGCCTCCCGTCGACGTGACCGCGCAGTGGCCCGGCGGCTCGGTTCCCCCGGACCGCCCGCTGGTCGGGCTGGAAAGCCGCGACGTCTCGGCCTGGTTCGGTACCCACAAGGTGCTCGAACGGGTCTCCCTGCGGATGCGACCCGGCGAGGTCACCGCGCTGATCGGACCGTCCGGCTGCGGCAAGTCCACGTACCTGCGCATCCTCAACCGGATGCACGAGATGGTGCGTGGCGCGTCGCTGGCCGGCGAGGTGCTCCTGGACGGCCAGGACATCTACCGACCGGACCGCCAGCCCGCCCAGGTACGCCGCCGCATCGGCATGGTCTTCCAGAAGCCGAACCCGTTCCCCGCCATGTCCATCTACGACAACGTGGCCAGCGGGCTCAAGCTCGCCGGCATCAAGGTCGCGAACAAGGACGCACTGGTCGAGACGAGCCTGCGTCGTGCCGGACTGTGGAACGAGGTGCGCTCCCGGCTGCGCGCCCCCGGCGGGGCACTGTCCGGCGGCCAGCAACAGCGCCTGTGCATCGCCCGATCCCTGGCGGTCTCACCGGACGTGCTGCTCATGGACGAACCCTGCTCCGCGCTCGACCCGACCTCCACCCGCCGCGTCGAGGACACCATCGCGGAGCTACAGGGGCAGGTGACCATCGTGATCGTGACCCACAACATGCAGCAGGCGGCGCGGGTGTCACAGTCCTGCGCGTTCTTCCTCGCCACCCACGACACGCCGGGGCACATCGTCGAAGCCGGCCAGACCCGGGGCATCTTCGAGGATCCCCAGGACTCGCGGACCGCCGACTACGTTCACGGGCGCTTCGGCTGAGCCGAGAGTCGATCCGTGAGCCGATCCGCGGGACGATCGGAGAGGCGATCCGCGAGCCGATCCGTGGGACGATCCGGGAGGCGACCCGCGACCTAGTCCGAGAGCTCCGCCTTGAAGCCCTGCCGCCAGGAGGGGTAGCGCAGCTGCCACTCGAGTTCCCGCTTGGCCTTCGCGTTTGAGAAGCCGCGACCCTCGGTCATCATCGCCACCGCCGTCTTTCCGGCCAGCGGCCGGGCCAGCCAGGTGGGGAACCGCATCGGCCGTTTGGCGCCCGCACACGCGGCCAGGTAGGGCAACCACTCGCTGGCCGGGGCCGGTTCGTCGTCGACGATGTTGAACACGCCCCTCGCCTTCTGCTCCACGGCCAGGACGGTGGCGCTGGCCGCGTCGTCGAGGTGGACCCACGAGCTGTACCCGCCGCCGTTGCCCACGACTGGGTACTGCCGCTTGCGTACCAGTTCGACCTGATCGTCGATGGCGCCCGGCCCATAGAAGGCGCCGTACCGCAACACCGCCCCGCCGGCTTTGAACACCGCGCTCTCCAGGTGGCGGATGGCTTCGGCGCCCTGGCCGGTGCTCGTCGGATCCAGCGGGTCCTCTTCGGTCTTCACCCAGCCGCCCTGGCGGATCCCGTTCCAGCTGCCGTAGCTCTGCGCGACGAAGTGCGGTACGCCGGTCGCTTCGGCGGCGGCCAGCAGGTGGTCGGTTCCCTCGGTACGCAGCCGGTTGGTGGTGGCAAACCAGCGGTCGAAGTGCTTGATGTCGGGCTTGCCGGAGATAGCGGTCATCTGGTGAACGATCGCGTCCGGCTGGGCCCGGGCCACCGCCTCGCCGACCGACCTCGCGTCCAGTCCGTCCATCACGACCGCCTCGGCGCCCAGCTGTTCGAGCAGGCCCAGCTTGGTCGCGCTCGTCGTGGTCGCCGTCACCTCGTGGCCCCGTGCCACGAGCTGCGGCACCAGCCGCCGCCCCAACACTCCGGCTCCGCCTGCCACAAACACCCGCATGACACATACCTTTCCCGTAACCGTCTGTCTAACACCCATGGAGACGAAACAGCCGGGCCGCCTGTGACATCGCGGGCGCGACGGCGGGACGCGACCGCGTATTCGGCCGGGGTTCATTGCGTGCTCGCGGTGGTGTCATCCGGGTTTCCGAGTTGATCTATTCGATAGAGTGCGGCGCTGCCCGTCACTCGAACCGCGCGTCGCGGGGGGCGCCGCCCGTCTCCCTTTCCTGTTGAGTCGAGGTTTCGATGAGATTGATGGTCTTGGGCCATCGGTATGCCAGGCCACTGCTGGTGGCCGTCGCCGCGGTATCCACGCTGGCGTTCCTGCCGACCGCCGCGTATGCCGGCACCAGCCAGTCCGCGCCGGTCACCGGTGGACTGTCCCTGATCAACACGACCGAGAAGGTCGGTCCGGGGATCAACCTGCAGCACGTGAAGGCGCTCGACCAGAAGGGCTGGTACGACGCGCAGTTCCTGACCGTCGACCTGTCCAACAGCGCGGTCAGCACGGACCTGCTGACCTCCGGGCCGGTCGCGTCCGGCGGGCCGCTGAGCGTCTCCGCCAACAAGGCCGGCGCCGTCGCGGGCGTCAACGGTGAGTTCTTCGACATCGGCAACTCCAACGCGGCACTCGGTGGCGAAGTCCAGGACGGGCAACTGCTGAAGACCGCCGACATCGGAGGACGCCAGCACGTCGGGGTCAGCGACGACGGCATCGCCCAACTCGTGGACCTCACCGTCGACGCGACCGCGAACTTCTCGGGTACGGACCACAAAGTCCTGTCCATCAACGCCGCGGACGGCGGCGGTGTCCCCGCGGACGGCCTGATCGCGTTCACGCCCGCCTGGGGCGACTACAGCCGCAACCGCGGCCTGACCGGTGTGGCCAACGACCAGATCGCCGAGGTTCTGGTCGAGAACGGTTCGGTCGTGTCGGTCACGCCGAACGGCCCCGCGGGCTCCGGGACGATCCCGGACGACGGCGTCGTCCTCGTCGGGCGCGGCGCCGCGGCGACCGCGATCCGCGCGCTGCGGCCGGGCGACCCGGTGGCACTGCGCTACGCACTCGCCGACGACGTCGCCAAGACGATGAAGTTCGCGCTCGGCGACGGCGGGACCATCGTCTCCGGCGGCAAGGTCGTCGGCGGCCTCGACACCTCGATCGCCCCGCGCACCGCACTCGGCTTCTCCGACGGCGGCCACAAGCTCGTGCTCGCCACCTGGGACGGCCCGGGCGGTACCGGCAAGGGCGGCGTCGGCATCGACAAGGAGGCGGCCGACCTCGCCGCGATGGGCGTGCAGACCGCGGTCAACCTCGACGGCGGCGGATCGACCACGATGGTTGCCCGCGCGCTCGGTGAGGACCAGGCCAGCGTCCGGAACGTCCCGTCCGACGGAGGCGAGCGCAGCGACCCGAACGGCGTGGGCGTGTTCGTCGCCAAGGGCGACGGCAAGCTGCATCAGCTGCTCGTCAAGCCCGCGCCGGGAGCGGCGTCGGCCGACGGCGGCGTGAAGGTCTTCCCCGGGCTGCACCGCACGCTCGTCGCGGAGGGCATCGACAACCATCAGACGCCGGTGACGGTCGACCCGAAGTCCGTGCACTGGGCCGCAACCGGTGCCTCCATCAAGGGCGGCGCGCTCGCGGCCCCGGCCAAGCCGCGCGGCCCGATCACGGTCAAGGCGCAGGTGGGTGGCCAGAAGGCGGAGCAGAAGGTCACCGTCCTCGACCCGGTCAACAGCCTCGAACTGTCGTCCCAGCGCCTGTCGATCGCCGATCCGACGCCCGCCGACGCAGTCGCCCTCTCCGTGACCGGCCGCGACGACCAGGGCTACACCGCCCCGATCGACCCGCGGGACCTCTCGCTCGACTACGACCACAGCGTCGTGGACATCCAGCCCGCGGACGGCAAGCTGAAGATCACCCCGCTGACCAACGCGGGCACGATCCTCACGGTCTCGGTCGGCGGCACGTCGGTCAAGCTCCCGATCACCATCGGCGTGCAGACCGAGACGGCCTACGACTTCAACGACGACGTGCTCGCCCGCTGGCACAACAACAGCACCGCGGCCACGACGTTCTCAGCAGACCCCGACGGCCTGCGGATCGACTTCAACGCGATGCGCAACGTCGGCATCTCGGCGGCCTCGGCGGCCCAGCGGGTCCCGGTGCCCGGCCAGCCGCTGCGCGTACGGTTGCGCCTCAAGTCGAGCATCAGCGTTCCCAGCGGCCTGACCTACATCAACTACGTCGACGCGAACGGCAAGAGCAACGGCGTCTACGGCACGGGCCTGACCGCGAGCAGCGACTGGCAGTACGCGACGTGGACGCTGCCGGCCAACACGGCGTTCCCGATCGCGATCCAGAGTTTCCAGGGCATCAACACGAGCGTCGCGCAGCAGAAGGCGGGCACGTTCATCCTGGACCGCTTCGAGGCCGACGTACCGACGTCGATCGATCTGCCGGCCCAGCCCGACCTGCAGCCCGATTCGTTGGTCTCCGACGACGGTTCGCTTCCCAACGGCCCCGGCACGTGGCAGTTCGCCACGCTGTCGGACGTGCAGTTCACCGCCGACAACCCGGCGCTGTCCCAGGTCGCGACGGCCGCCATCGCCCGGATCCGGGCGACCCACCCGGACCTGATCGTGCTCAACGGCGACATCACCGACCGCGGCCTGCCGCAGGATCTCGCGCTCGCCCGCCAGGTGCTCACCGACGCCGGGTGCGACCTCATCCCGGTCGGTCAGGAGCCGGCGGAGTACAGCACGCCCAACCCGAAGGCCGGATCGATCCCGTGCTACTACGTGCCGGGCAACCACGAGTCCTACGGTCTCAACAACACCCAGTCCGACCTGACGAACTTCACCAACGAGTTCGGCCAGCCGTACCGGACGTTCGACCACAAGGGAACGCGGTTCATCCTGCTCGCCAGTTCCCTGGGGTCGCTGCACGGCACGGCGTGGGATCAGCTCCCGATGATGC
The DNA here is from genome assembly GCF_016862975.1 of Rugosimonospora africana. GTDB lineage: Bacteria > Actinomycetota > Actinomycetes > Mycobacteriales > Micromonosporaceae > Rugosimonospora > Rugosimonospora africana. The sequence goes on along the minus strand of NZ_BONZ01000085.1, from coordinate 67,018 downwards.
AGAAGGCGCTGGCCGACGCCCAGAAGGACCCGACCGTGCGCAACGTCATGGTGTTCGCCCACCACCCGGTGGACGACCCGGACGCCGCGAAGTCCAGCCAGCTCGGTGACCGCGACGAGGTCGGGCTGATCGAGAAGATGCTCACGGACTTCCGTGACTCCACGGGCAAGGGCGCCGCGATGGTCGGATCCCACGCCCAGATCGCCAACGTGCACCGCGTCGAGGGTGTCCCGTACACGGTGCTGCCGTCGTCGGGCAAGGACCCGTACGGGACGCCGGACCGGGGTGGCTTCACCGGGTGGGTCGACTGGTCCGTCGACTCGCTGCGCGACGCCGACCAGCAGTGGCTGGAGGCCGACGTGCGCGCCTTCGCGCAGTCCATCACGCTCGACACTCCGGACTCGCTGAAGGCGAACACGACGGCGCAGCTGTCCGGCAGCATCGTGCAGCCGGAGGGCGTGTCGACCGGTACGCGGGTGGTGCCGCTGCGGTACCCGATGTCGGTCGACTGGCACGGCTCGTCCAACCTGGCGATCGGGAGCGGGAAGGCGGCCATCGACGCGGCACGACGGCAGGGCAAGGTGGCGATCCTCGATCCGGCGACGCGGACGCTGACCGCGCTGCGCCCGGGTTCGGTGACCGTCTCGGTGACGAACGACTCGATGCGCGCGTACACGGACAACAGCTCGCTCGCGCCCATCACGACCTCGAAGACCATCACGGTCGTACCGAACAAGGGCTCCAAGAACTGACCGTCACCGCACTGTGAACAGGTCGGGGCGGGCGCGCAGCGCCCGCCCCGACGACTGGTCTGGGTCGTCGCGCGGCGTCAGACGCGCCGAGCCAGACTGTGGAGCGTTCGAGAGTCCCGGTTCAGCTGTCCTTCTCGATGGTGATGCGGACGGCGGTCGGAACGCCGGACGCGTCCAGGTCGAGGTGCACCGGGAAGAAACCGTCGCCGACCGAGGTCAACGCCATCATGATGTCGGCGCCCGCGATGGTGATGGTGGCGGCTTCGTGTTCGGCCGCGCGTACGTCCGTCATCACTTTCCAGTGATGCGAGTGGGGACGCACGTCGAAGGCGAACATCCGGCGGGGCTCGGCGTTGCGCCGCTCGTTCAGCGCCAGGGCGCGCTCGGAGGCTTGCCCGACCGGCAGGTTCAGCCAGCCGTAATGGTCGTCTCCCGGCGTACCGGTGCGCGACGCGCCGAACTCTTCGGCGATCGCCGCCTCGTCCTTGCCCCAGAAGACCACATCGGCGAGGCCGTCAATGGGGTCGTCGTGCACCCAGTCCGCCAGGGAGTCCGCGTCCGCGAAGACGAAGCGCGCGTAGTCGACGCCGATGCTGCCCAGTTGGCGTGACTCGGCAGCCGCCTGGTCTCCGAGTCCGATGCGTATCTGCCGCCACCCCCACTGGCCCCGGGCCGCGGTGACCGGCAGCGGCCGGGTGGACGGCACGTTTCCGACCGGGACCACCGGGACGCCGCTGATCAGAAAGTCGGGGTCGCCGGCGGCTACCGCACGCCGGACGCGGTCACGATGGGAGACCTGGCGGCCGAAGGGCCGAAGAGCCGCTTCGAGGCCCCGCTCGCGGCAGTGGCCGTCGAAGCACGCGGTGAACTGCGGCACCTTGTCCTGCGGAATGTCGTAGAGGGTCTGGCCCGATTGGCGATCGAACGATTCGGCGGCGGCGACCGCGTCGCGGCCGACGACCTCGAAGTCGACGGCGGCGATCCCATCCGGTTGCCGGGTGTCGTCCGGAGAGCGGTTGCCCGACCAGAGCCCCAGGTATCCGCCGTCCATCAGGACGAGTTCACCGGAGGGGCAGGTCACCGCGCCAAGCACAACGTCTTCCACGAGCGTGCAGTCTAGGAAACGCGTCACCCAGCGCAAAACGGACACCGGTCGGCTGCTCGCCGGGACAGACGGAAGGGCGTTTGACCACCCCGTTTTCTTCTTAGCCATCTCCATCATATCGGCCGGTCAAGTCGTGCGAATCCCTCCGGATGCTGATTTTGCGCTCCTGACCAGCACATATTCTCGACGAGCCCGGTTCTCGACGAGCCTGGGAAGAGTCGTGCCCACAAGGGAGCCACGTGTCCGAAGCGGAACACCAGATCGCGATCGAACAGCAGGTAGTCGACAAGGTCTACGAGCGCCTGGAGGCCATGCGCGCGCAGACGAAGGAGTTGACGGCGGAGGGTCACAGCCGCGCCACGTCCGGTCCACGCACCGGCCTGGTCGAGCGCGACGCCATGGTGTTGCGCGCTGCCGCCAAGATGTCCGACCTCAACAGCCAGGAGGAGGGCATCGTCTTCGGTCGGCTGGACTTCGACGACGGCGACACCTACCGGATCGGCCGGCTCGGCGTCCGCGACGAGGGCCGGGAGCCGCTGGTGGTGGACTGGCGCGCGCCGGCCGCCGCGCCGTTCTACCGGGCCACCCCCGGCGAACCGCTCGGCGTGGATCGTCGGCGCGTCATCGTCTGTGAGGGCCGCAAGGTGGTCGGGCTCGATGACGAAGTACTGTCCACAAAGGACGTCGACGGTGTGGTCGGCGAGGGTGCCCTGCTCCGATCGCTGACCAGGAAACGCGACGAGCACATGCGCGACATCGTCAGTACCATCCAGCGCGAGCAGGACGAGGCGATCCGCGCACCCGCGCACGGCGTCACCCTGATCACCGGCGGCCCGGGCACCGGCAAGACGCAGGTCGCCCTGCACCGGGCGGCTTACCTGCTCTACAGCGATCGGGGCAAGTTCTCCGACGGCCGGGTGCTGGTGGTCGGCCCGTCGACGGTGTTCACCGAGTACATCGGCCGGGTGCTGCCCGGGCTGGGTGAGGACAGCGTCCACCTGCGGGCGATCGGCGAGCTGTTCGAGGGCGTCACCGCCACGCGCCGCGATCCCGCCAATGTCGCCCGCGCCAAGGGCGACCTGCGCATGGTGCGGGTGCTGACCGACCTGGCGTGGGACACCCCACCCAACGCGCCGGACCACCTGCGCACCCTCGCCGCCGATGACCTGGCGAAGGCCCGCCTCGAAATCAGGAAGCGCTGCGAGGCGTCGAGCGTCAAACCCAACGGCGCCCGCGCCATCGCGGCGACGGTGCTGTCGGAGATGCTGGACGGCAAACAGGTCCCGGACGCGTTCCTCAACGCGTGGTGGCCGTCGCTGACCCCGCAGGACGTCCTTCCCGCGCAGAACGGGGAGTGGACGGTGGACGACGTTCCGCTGCTCGACGAACTCGCCGAGATTCTCGGTCAACCGGAGAAGCCGAAGGCGGCGGTCCCCGAGTGGAAGTTGCGTGAGCTGAACAGCGGTGCCCGGCTGGCCGAGACCTTCGTGGTGAGCTGGAGCCTCAACGACGGCTGGCAGCTGTTCGCTCCCGGCATGTCCACGCCGATCGCCCAGTCCGGTCAGGCCATCGACCACAACGACTACTGGGCCGCGCAGCGCTGGGCGACCGCGATCCTGCTGCGCGAGGGCCACAAGGTGACCGGATGGGCAGACGGCTTCGACCCGTACGGCGAGGAGGGCTATGTGCCGGTGCTGGCCGATCCACTGCCGGTCGCCGCGACCGAGGAACCCGTCGAGGACGTGTACCTGCACGTCATCCTCGACGAGGCGCAGGACCTGTCGCCGATGGAGTGCCGGATGATCGCCCGCCGCGCCTCCCACGCCTCGATGACCATCGTGGGCGACCTCGGTCAGGCCACCCATCCGCTGGCCGTCGAGTCCTGGCCGGAGCTGGTCCACCGGCTGGGCAAGCGCGAGGTCAGGACGCTCGACCTGCCCACCGGATACCGGGTGCCGCAGGTCATCGCCGACTTCGCCACCCGGGCGCTGGCACCGGGCATCGAGCCCACCCGCTCGTTCCGGCCCGGCGGCACGCTGGAGATCCGGCAGGTGGACGACCTGCCCGCGGCGGTCTCGGGGGAGAGCGGCGCGGTCATCGCCCCCGACCACCTCGCCGCGTCGTTGCACGCGATCCCGGTCAGCCAGGTCAAGGGTCTCGAGTACGACCGGGTGGTGCTGGTCGAGCCGGCCGACATCGTCGCCGCCGAGCCCCGCGGCATGAACCGGCTCTACGTCGCCCTGACCCGGGCCGTCGCGGACCTGGTCATCCTGCACACCAAGCCGTTGCCGGCCAACCTCGTCGCGGATGGGCGGTGACGCGGCCGCGCCGCGGCCTCATCGAGCCGCCGAACCTGTATCTGCTTACAGCGTGGCGAAACCGGCTTGCCAGGAGGGGTGTTCCGGGATCCAGCCGAGGTGTTCGCGGGCGTGGTGATTGCTCGCTCCCCGTGCCCAGCCGTGCCGTTCGTTTTCCGTCACCGCGGGTGCCGGGACTCCGACCGCCGCGCAGAACGCGGGCACCCACCGCGAGGCCGGGGCGGGCTTGTCGTCGCAGACGTTGACCGCGCCGGTGGGCCATTCCAGGGCCGCTACCGCCGCGGCGGCGGCGTCGTCGATGTGCAGCAGGCTGCTCACGTCCCCGTCGGCGGGGAGCTTGCCGGCGCCGGCGAACTGGGCCATCAGGCCGTCGCGGGCATACCAGGTGTCCGCGCCGTAGAGGGTGCCGTATCGCAGTACGACCCACTCGGGCGCCTCCCGCACCGCGGATTCGAGCGCGGCGACACCGGCCACGCTGGTCTGCCTCTGCCCGGCGGCGCCGAGGTCGAGCGGAGTCTGTTCGGTCGCCGGCTCGGCACCCGGCTCGTACGCCCAGGCGATGCTCTGCGCCACGATCCGGCGTACCCCGACGGCGAGCGCCGCGTCGACCAGGTTGCGCGTCCCTTCCCGGCGCAGCCGAGAGTTGGCCGCGAAGTCGCCCGTGCTCAGGCTGGTCAGTTGGTGCATCACCACATCGGGCCGGGCGTCCCGGACGGCGGCCGCCACCGCCTCCCGGTCGAGCACGTCGACGGCGACCGGTCCGTTGCGCGCCAGACCGACAACCTCGTGTCCGCGGGCGGTCAGCAGCGGTCCGAGCCGGCGGCCGACGACACCGGTCGAACCGGCGAGAAGGATACGCACGCCATGCTCCTTCGTCAGTTCGGCCGGGGCGCCCGGCGGTGCCCGCGCTGTTCGAGTTCCTCGGGGCTGACGTACGTCAGCATCTCCTTACCGGGCGCGCACACCATGACGACCACGAACTTGCTCGTCCGGTCGGGACGGTTGTTGGCGGCCTGGTAGTGGATGACGTCTCCGCCGGGCTCCCAGAACGCCTCGCCGGCTCTGATCACCCGTTCCGGCTCGCCCTCCAGTTCGAAGAGCAACTCGCCTTCGAGCATATAGCCGAACACCGGGCCGGAGTGGCGGTGCGGCGGCGCGCCGGGGTCGCCCGGCGGCAGTTCGATCGTCGCCGTCATCACGTGTGAGCCCTCCGGAAGTTCCGGTGGCATGGCGGTGCCCAGCAGCACGACGTCGTTGTTCCCGATCTTCATGGTTTGCATGACCCGAACGTAACTCCATCCGGACCAGTGAAATGGACCATTCAACGACCGCTTTGCTGGACCAGTTGGCCGAGCCCGGCCAGCGCCGCCTGCCACGCGTGCGACGGCGGCGCCGCGTACCCGAGGATCAGCGCCGCGGCCCGCCGCCCGTCCGCCGGGTCGTGCCAGTAATCGTTGCTGTGCAGGCCGGTCAGCCGCAGTCCCTGGCGGCGTCCGGTCTGGATGAACCAGCGCTCCTGCCCAGCCGAGGCCAACGGGAGCAGCGCGTGCATCCCGGCCGCGATGCCCTCCAGCGGGGTGGTGGTCACCTCGGCCAGGCGGTCGGCCAGCTCGATGCGGCGGCGCCGGTAGGTCAGGCGCATGCGGCGGATGTGCCGGTCGTAGTCGCCGTGCGTGAGCAGGTCGGCCATCGCGAGCTGGTCGATCGCGGAGACCGCCGCGCCGGCCTCTCCGATCGCCTCGGCCAGGTCGCGGCGCAGCGGCTCGGGGACGACGAACCAGCCCAGGCGCACGCCCGGCGCCAGCGACTTGCTGGTACTGCCGGCATACACGATCCGCTCCGGCGCCAGCGCCTGCATCGCGCCCACCGGCCGCTGGTCGTACCGGAATTCGCCGTCGTAGTCGTCTTCGATCAGGTACGCGTCGTTTTTGCGTGCCCACGCAACGAACCGGTACCGGTGTTGCGGGGCGAGCACCGCGCCGGTGGGGTGCTGGTGCGCCGGCGTGAGCAGCGCTGCCTGACCCGCCGCCTGGTCCGGTTCGGCCCCGCCCGTGTCGACGGTGAGCGGGGTGACCGTCAGGCCTGCGGCGCGCAGGACCATGCGGTGGCGGGCCAGGCCGGGGTTCTCGGTGGCGATGGAGCGTACCCCGCGCCGGTGCAGCGCCCGGGCCAGCAGGCAGAGACCCTGGGTGAAGCCCGCGGTAATCACGACCGCGTCCGGGTCGCAGAGCACCCCACGGGTACGCGCGAGATAGTCCGCCACCGCCGCCCGCAGCGCGGGCAACCCGGCCGGCTCGGGGTAGTCCAGGGTGCCGTGGGATGCCGTCGCCAGAGCCCGGCGGACGCTGCCGGCCCACGCCGTACGCGGAAAAGAAGCGAGATCGGGGATGCCCGGTCGCAACTCGATCACCGGCCCGGACGCCGTCGGCGGCCGCGGTTTCCGGCGTGAGCGCGGCGGAGCCTGGGGTGGTGGCGTGTCTGGCCCGGCGCGTCTGGCGCCGCGCGACGACCCGGACCTGTGGTCCGCGACCCGGGTGCCCGAGCCGGGCGCCGACACCAACCACCCCTCCGCTACCAGTTGCGCGTACGCCTGCACCACGGTGCCCCGGGCCAGCCCCAGATCGGCGGCCAGGCTCCGGCTGCCGGGCAGGCGCGACCCGGCCCGCAGCCGGCCGGTCCGGATGCTGTCCCGCAACGCGCTCTCCAGCGAACGACCCGGGAAACCCGCACTCCGGTCGAACTCCAGATGCAGGTCGAGTGACTCCACCACCCACCAACGATCTCATCCGTGCGGCCGCGTCAACCGGGCCGGCCTGCCGTCGACTACCGCTGAAACCGGCCGAGTTTCACCGGGTTGAGGACCATCAGCACCCGCTCGATCCCGGCGGACGAGGCGTCGATCGTGACCAGCGCGACCGTTGTTCCGGCCCGGGACCCGAGGATCGCGGCCCGGCCGTTGGATTCGCCGATCTCCAGCGACAGGTCACGGCCGAACTTCCGGAACAGTCCCACGACGTAACGCGCGACGCTGTCGCGCCCGACGACGGGTACCGCCGCGGCCCGGACGATGCCGCCGCCGTCGGCGTAGGAGACGGCTGTGGTGGCGAGCAGCTTTTCGAGCTGGGGCAGGTCTCCGGACTCGGCGGCGGCGAGGAAGGCACGCAGCAGACGGCCGTGGTCCGTGCGGGAGACCGGCTTCGGCAGGTCCGGCTCGGCGGATTCGGCGCCGCGCGAGGCCCCGGACCCGTCGCCGTACCGTTCCCGGGCCAGGTGCGTACGCGCGCGCCGGCCGAGTTGCCGCGCGTTCGCCTCGCTGGTACCGAGCACCTCACCGATCCGCCGGAACGGGTAGTCGAACGCCTCGCGCAGCACGTACACCGCCCGTTCGGCCGGGCTGAGCCGCTCCAACAGGAGCAGTACGGCCAGTTCGAGCGACTCGGTGCGTTCGGCCCGGAGCACCGGATCGGCGGACGTGTCGACGGGTTCGGGCAGCCACGGCCCGGGATACCACTCGCGCCGGGCGCGGGCCGATGTCGCGGCGTTCAGCGCCAGCCGGGAGGTCGTCGTGACCAGAAACCCGATCGGGTCGCGTACCCGGCCGCGATCGGTCTGTTGCCACCGGAGCCAGGCGTCCTGCACGACGTCCTCCGCTTCCGTGACGCTTCCGAGCATCCGGTAGGCGATGCCGAACAGCCGGGGACGGACCGCGTCGAACGCGCCCCACGCGTCGTCGAGTGTCCCGTCTTCGCCCCGCTCCACCATGACCGCCCGCCCCGTCCCTTCTGTGCCTCGCTGTACCGACTTCGAACCACCTGCCGTTCTCGGCGTCGTCCGTCGCACCGGCGCGTACATACCCCGCACGGCTGTACTACAGCTTCGGGGTCTCGAGGAGATCGACGCAGATCCGCACGAGCGTGCCGACGAGCCAGGCGGCCGGGCTGTCGATGCCGTCCTGCTCCTGCTGCGGCATCGTGTACCAGCGGACGTAGGTCAGCCGTACCGCGTGTTCCGCAGCGCCGCCCGAGCCGAGCAGCCGGTACGCGAGGTCCTTGAGGAGGCGCCGTTCGGCGACGATCGCGCAGAACGCGTTGGGCAGCGCGACCGGCCGGAGCGACCGGCGGGGTTCGGGAACCATCGGTTCTCCCAGTGGTTGTCGCGGGACGGGGTTCGCCCCTGCCGGTACGGACCGAACAACTCTCCGATTCGTGACAGCCGCCCTCCGGCTGCGCCCCGGCTGTCACGAATCGTGGCGCCGCGCGGTCCAGTTGACGAAAGGGAGCGCGCCCTCGCGGGCCACTGCAAGCGGGGGCGCGCAAGACCTGGAAGGAGTCCCTGCGATGACCGCGCTGATCCGGATCGCTCTGGCCGTTCTCTTCCTCGACGAATTCGTCGTCGGGTTCTGGAACCAGGCGTATCCCGAGAGTTTCTACACCAACTTCCCGACCGTCACGCTCACGCCGCCGTTCAGCGAGCACTACGCGCGAGACTTCGGCGGAGCCACCCTCGGCATCGCCGTCGTCCTCGGCATCGCGCTCGTCGCACCGCGAGCCGCGTTCACCATTCCCGCGGCCGCGGCGTTCTCCGTGTTCGCCGTACCCCACTTCTTCTTCCACCTGACCCATCTCGACCACGCCACCTCTGGCGAGGCCGTGTTGCTCACGACCGGCAACGCGGTCGTCGCCCTGCTCGGCCTGTTCGTCATCGCCCTGACCCTGATCCGGGACGCCGGGCATCGGCGGCGGGCCACGGAACCGTCCTGAAGAGGCGGCGGCAGCGGATAGAATTCGACCCGCGGAACAGCCCGATGGGACAGGTGATGGGGGACGAGGACCCAGGCGGGCTACTCCGGGCGCCGGCGGAGCGACAGCCGGTCGAGTTGCTGGAGCTGTTCTTCGACCTGGCGTTCGTCTTCGCCCTCACCCAGCTGTCCCGGAAGCTGGTCTCGGATCTCACCTGGACCGGGGCCTACCAGACCCTTGTCCTGCTCCTCGCGCTGTGGTGGGTCTGGACGGTGACGGCGTGGCTGACGAACCGGTTGGATCCTCGCCGCCCCACGGTTCAGGCGGTCGTGCTGGGCACCATGATCGCCAGCCTGGTGATGGCAGTCGTGCTGACCGGCGCCTTCGGTGAGCGCGGCGCCGTTTTCGCGGGCGTGTCCGCCGCACTCCACATCGCGGTGTTGTTGTACCTCATCGTCGTCCTGCCCGAACGAGAAAAGCGCACCGGCTGGCGGCTGTTCGTCTGGTCCGCCGCCGCCGGTGGCCTCTGGCTCGCCGGCGGCGTCACCGGTGGTGCCGTGCGCGGAGTGCTGTGGACGCTCGCCGCCGCCGTCGACTACACCGCATACAGGTTCCGGTATCCCATACCGCGGCTCGGGCGGGTGACCGCACCAGAATGGCCCCTCAACGCCGAGCACCTGGCGGAGCGCCACCGTCAGCTGTTCATCATCGCGCTCGGCGAGCTGATTCTCGTCACGGGGCTCGCATTCGTCGGGACAGACTTCACCGCCGACCGGATCGGCGCCTTCGCGGTGTCGATCCTCACCACCACACTCTTCTGGCGAATCTACGTGTTCCGCGCCGGGGAGCAACTGGCCGAAGCCATCGCCGTCGCCGCCGATCCGGTGCGGCTGACGCGGCCCCTGTCATTCGCACACCTGGCGATGGTGGCCGGCATCATCGTCACCGCGGTCGGCGACGAACTCGTTCTCAGCGAACCGTTCGGCGCCAGCCGCTCGGCGTGGGTCGCTGTCCTCCTCGGTGGGCCGGCTCTGTTCGTGCTCGGGAGGGCCCGCCTGGAGCAGACCGTCTTCGGCCGGGTCTCGCCGAACCGGCCGATCGCCCTGCTCGCCCTGCTCGTGTTGTCCGCGCCACTGCTGTTCGCCCCGCCGTTGGTGGCCGCTGTCGCCGTTGTCGCGGTCCTCGTCGCGGTGGTCCTCGCCGATGCCCGGAAGGCACAGGGACGCCCGGCCGAACACGCCGCACCGCGGAACAAGCGGTCGTAGGGCGGCGCGCGCCCCGTCAGTCTTCGTCGATCCGGATGTTCAGCGCCGCCGCCAGCGCGTAGGACAGCGCGAGCAGGTCGCTGTGGTGTACGACCGCGCCGCTCCAACTCGTCACGCCGGCGATGCCGACGAGCGTGCAGCCGCGAAAGCGGGTTCCCTCCATCGTGGCGTTGCTGAACTGGGCCCTGGTCAGGTCGCACTCGACGAACTGGGCGGTGCGCAGGTCCGCATTGGTGAAATCGGCGCCGGCCAGGTTGCAGTGGGAGAACCTGACCGTGTCGAAATCGGCGAACCGCCAGACCGACAGGTCCATCCGGCAGCGATCGAACAGGGCGTCGCGGACGAGCCCGTCGGTCCAGGTCAGGCCTGTCATCCGCGACTCCGCGACCCTGACCCGGTCCAGCTTGCCGCCCTCGGCCCGCAGGTTGGCCCAGTCGCAGTTCTCGATGAGGCAGTCGGTCAGCCCGAGGCGTGGCAATTCCGATCCCGACAGTGTGGCCTTGTCGAACCGGCACTGGCTGAACTCGACGGCGCCGGCGCGACGCTCCGACAGGTCCAGGTCGGCGAATCCCAGCCGCTCGAAGCCGGACTCCGCCGTCAGGTCGTGCTCGTCGAGCGAGGCGGTTGTCAGCGCGGACGGTGGAACCGGTTTGCGCGGTTCACGTTGCGCACGCGTCGCCGGTGCTCGTCGGGCCGTCGTTCGGCTTCGGGCTGGCATGCCGACGACTCTAGGGGAATTCGATATGCCGTGACGGCGCGAACACACCGGGCCCCGGTGACCGGCACGGCGACGGTGTCAAACATGGTGGACGTGGATCGGGAATCCTGTTTAGCTCTGTTCTGTCCCGAAGCACATCCGTTCGTCCGCAAAAGAAGGCAAGAGAAGGAAGGTATCACCGGATGTCATCCGCGCAGCCCGGCCCGTCCCGCCGAGCACTCCTGGTCGCCGCGGCGCTCCTGCCACTGGCGGGTTGTGGCGGCAGAGGCAGCCGGTCTGAGGCCGGACCGTCTGACGCCGGGCCGTCGCCGTCGCCGTCGCCGTCGCCGTCGCCGTCGCCGTCCCCGGCACCGAGCCGCGCGGCCGATCCCGTGGACGATCCGCGTTTCGCCGCGATCGAACGCGAGCACGGTGCCCGTCTGGGCGTGTACGCCCTGGCAACCGGGTCCGGCGCGACGGTGGCCTACCGCGCGGACGAACGGTTCGCGTTCTGCTCCACGTTCAAGGGGCTCGCCGCGGCTGCCGTCCTGCACCGGAATCCGCTCAGTCACCTGGACAAGCGCGTCACCTACACCAAGGCCGACGTGAACTCCATTTCGCCGGTCACCGAAAAGCACGTCGCCGGCGGAATGACCATCGGGGAGCTGTGTGACGCCGCCGTCCGGTACAGCGACGGTACGGCCGGCAACCTGCTGATGCGCGACCTCGGCGGCCCGGCGCAGCTGACCGCGTACCTGCGTGAGCTCGGCGACACCGCCAGCCGCATGGACGACTACGAGCCGGAGCTGAACCGGGTCGCCCCGCAGGACCCGCGGGACACCACCACTCCCCGGGCGATCACGGCCGACTACCAGAAGCTCGTACTCGGCGACGCGCTGACCGCCGACAAATGCGCCCTGCTCACGGACTGGCTCAAGCGCAGCCTCAGCGGCGCCAAGCGCATCCGGGCCGGGCTTCCCCAGGGCTGGACGGTGGCTGACAAGACCGGGACCGGCGACTACGGCCGGGCCAATGACATCGCCGTCGTGTGGCCACCGCACAGCGCGCCGCTCGTGATGGCCGTCATGTCCGACCGGCCCGGATACGACACCCCGCCGGTAGACGCCCTGATTGCCGAAGCCGCGGCGCGGATCGTCTCCGACCTCGCCTGAAGGTTTACCGACCCGCCAGCGGCAGCACGGGAAAGGTGTGGTCCCGGCCGGGTGGCGCGCGGCCGGGTGGCTCAGCTTCGCAGCGGCGGGTTGGCCGCGGTCTTCCGGTAGTTGAAAGTGAGTCCGAGGATGACGAGGACGCCGACGATCGGCGCCACGAGCGGCGGCGCTATCACCACCCCGGGCGCGATGCCGGCAATCACGAGCAACGCCACGGGGCCGCGCCACGGCCGCCGCACCCGGTACACCGTGAGGCCGAGCAGGGTACGGCCGAGAATGTGCAGCGCGGCCCCGCCGAGGACGGTCATCGACAGCGCGGCGCTCGGCGCTCCGAGAGGCCGGCGGATATACATCTCGGCGCCGGCCGCGGTAACGACCGTCCCGGCGATCATGATCCCGTGGCAGTATGCGGCGGCAACCGCGACCCTCGGCGCAGTCGCGTTGACGACGTTCCCCAGATCCCGCCCGGGCGGCAGGAAGTAGCTCCACAGCAGCAGCGCCGCGTTGGTGAAGGCGAGGACGAAGGCGAGCGTGCGCACGTAGTCGAAGCCCGCCCTGCTGTACGCCAGGCTGCTGAGCAGGACCAGCGCGCCCAGGGAGATGATGTAGACCTGACGGTACCGCTCCGCTATGTGTTCGCCGATCACCTTCAGGTGCGCTTGCGGTGCGTGGCTCAGCCTCGGCACCGGCCAGCCGAACCAGGCACTCGCGCCGTCGAGGGCGATGGCCGCCGCCCACAGCGCGATGCGATCCGAGCCGGGAAGGAAGGCACCCACCAACCACAGGACGGCCGAGATGCTGAACCAGATGAGCACCCGGGCCGATCGGGCCTGCAGCGGGGAACCGCGCAGCGCCGGCACGATCACCAGCCCACGGACGATGTGGATCCCGGCGTACGCGCCGGCGAAGAGCAGGCCGTGTGCGCCGAACGCGGTGGGCACAGCCGACGCCATCAGGAGCTCGGCGAACATGATGCCGATGATGAGCCGTTGCAGTCGGGGCTCGTCCGGGTTGAACCAGTCGGTCGACCACGCCGTCGCGACCCAGATCCAGTAGACGCCGGCCACGAGGATCAGCGATTCCGCGATGTTGACCAGGCCGAAGTCGGTCAGGATTCGCTGCGACACCCGGGTCAGGGCGAAGATCATGGCGAGGTCGAAGAACAGTTCGTAGGACGAGATCTCCCGGGGATTCCTCCGCTTCTTGAGCAGCCGTTCCACCGAGGTGCCCGCACGGCGCGCCTCGGGGCCGATGTGTTGATAGCTGAACAGGATGGCGAGCAGCACCAGGCCGACGACACCGGCGACGGCGAGCGGCGGTAGCCGCACCATGGCAGGGGAGATGGCGGCGAGGATCACCATGCCGGTGGGGGCCCGCCAGGCGGGGCGCCCGAATACTCCCCAGGCATACAGGGCGCGACCGCCGAGAAAGAGGAAGGGCCCGGCCACGATGGCGGCAGACCACTGGGCCCGGGTCTCGCCGAGCGGTCGGGAGACCAGGATCTCGGCGCTCATCGCCGTGACGACGATCCCGAGAATCATGATCAGATGTGTGTACGAGGCGAAAACCGCCACCGCGGGCCGTCGCCGGTCGAGGGTCTCCCCGAGGGTGAGCCCGCGCGGCAGGAAGAAGATCCAAGCGACCAGTCCGGCGATCGCGAACGCGAGCGCGAAGGCGCTCATCCGGACGATGTCGAGCCCGGTCCGGCTGAAGGTGATGCCGCTGGTCAGGACCAGTTCCCCCACCGCGATGACGAAGATCTGCCGGTGCCGCTCCGCGATGTGGGTGCCCAGCACTCGCAGGTGCGCCTGCGGCGTCGGCGGGAGCCCGGGCACCCGCCAACCGAGCCCGACGCCCAGATAGTCCAGGATCACCGCCGCCGACCACAGCACCAGCCGCGGGGTGGCCGGCAGGAAAGAGCCGGCCAGCCACAGGATCGCGGTCGCACCGAACCAGGTCGCCGCGCGTGCCGAACGCTTTCCGACCGGATGTCCACGCAGTGCTCTGGCGATCGACAGGTGCCGCACGAGGTGCGCCGCGACGTTCGCCCCGGCGAAGACGACGCCATGCTTGCCGAACGCCTGGGGAACGGAGGCGGCGAGCACCAGCCCGGCGAACATCATCCCGACGATGATCACCTGCGGGAAGGGCTTGTCCGGGTCGAGCCAGTCCGTCGTCCGGGCCGCGCCCACCCAAACCCACCAGACCGCCGCCAGGAGGATCAGCGTCTGTAGCGAGTTCTCCCAGCGGAAGTCCCGCAGGAAACGCTGCGAGAACTGGGTGAGCGCGAAGATGATGGCCAGGTCGAAGAAGAGTTCGAGGAAGGAGATCTCCCGAGGCTTCTGGGGATCCCGTAAGAGCTGTTCCACCCCCGTACGCGCCACAGCTCGTCCGCCTCGCGATCGTGCCCCCGGATATTTCGTACCACGCTGCGTGAGTGGTTTGGGCTGTTTTGCGGCGGAGCCGCAGGCGGCGGTCGACGCGAGAAAACCTCGCGAATCGTCATTGCCATCGGCGGCACGGCCGGCGGCGGCCTCACTGGCCGCGCAGCCGGCGACCGGGTCATCGGCGGTCGCCCCGGCGCGAGGGCGCCCGGGTCGAATCACCCCGGGCACCCTCGTGTATCTGGTAGTCGGAACGGTTACTGGTAGGCGTGCGCGACCGGCCGGCTCGCCGGACGCGGTGCCAGGTTGGCCCGGCGGGCGCTGCGCAGCGTGCTGATGCTCACCGCGAAGGTCCACAGGCTCCACAGCGCGCCCATGCTGGCGGTGGTTCCCCAGCCCTGGGCGCTGTAGAAGTCGGCCGCGTTGTCGCCGAAGAAGACGGCGGGTACGAAGGCCAGGTTGATCGCGGCGAGCACGTACGCCGAGCGTCCCACCCAGGACGGCAGGAACCTGAGCCGGGAGATCGTGATCGCCAGGGCGATCAGGAACAGCGCCATCAACAGTCGTGAGATCGCGCCCTGCATGAGGTACTGCGCCGGTGCGAACGGCCCCTCGGTCGTGGTGTCGATGTCGTGGTCGACCGAGATCGCGGCGCCGGCCTCCATCGCCTGCGGGACGAAGACCATCGCCACCCAGAGCAGCCCCGCCATCTGGACGACGGTCGCCGCCCAGTCGTGCCCCGGGTCGACCTGGCGGATGAGCTGGCGCAGCCCGGTGAAGTACACGATGAACAGCGTGCAACCGATGATCCCGATGAGGCTGCGGGTGAGGATGTTCCAGTCCGGCGGGGCGCCGGAGTAGAGGAAGTACAGCGGGACCTGCACGATGATGAACAGGCTGGCGATGATGCCGAACAGGCCGGTGTACCGGCGCGTTGTCGCCTCGTTCATGACGAGCTCCTTCCTGATCACGTTCTGGTGGCTGCCCGAGTCGGTTGACGAGGGTCCGGGGCGCGCGCCGACCAGCCGGTACCCACGCCATGAGTCGTCCTCGGAGGCGCGGGCCGGCTCGGCCTTTGCACTTGACGAGACGTCTCGTCTCGCGGTTCCGAACGTACAAGACCGTCCTCGGCCGAGTCAAGACGGATCGTCTCGTCTCGTCGCGCTGCTACTATCGCTCCATGAACACGCCCAATCAGGACCGGCGGAGCCAGCGAGCGCGTCAAGCGATCCTGGACGCCGCCCTCGAAATCTGCCGGGAGAAGGGGCTCGGCAAGGCGTCGATGGAGGAGATCGCCAGGCGGGCCGGCGTCGGCAAGCAGACGATCTACCGGTGGTGGCCGTCCAAGGCGGCCGTCGTCCAGGAAGCCATCAACGAGGCCGCCGGCGACGTCACCGACTTCCCAGACACCGGCGACGTGCGCGCCGACCTGCGGACTCAGATGACCGCAGTGGTGACGCTGTTGGCCAACCCCCGGTTCACGCCGTTCACCAGCCTGATCGGGGTCGCGCAGGACGATCCCGAGGCGGCCAGGGCGTTCCTGGAGGGCATCGTCGAGCCGCGGGTACAGGCGTGCCGGGAGCGGCTTCGCCGGGCGCAGGAGCAGGGCCAGCTCCGGACCGACGCGGACCTCGACGACGTGGTCGAGTTGCTGTATGCGCCGCTGTACTACAGGGCGCTGCTCCGCAACCGACCCGTCGCTCCCGAACAGGTGGACGAGGTCCTCAAGCTCGCCTTCGCCGGCCTCGCCCCCGTCGCCTCCCAGTGATCTGATGTCGCGCGGCGCGACACCGGCGAGCGGCCGGGGGAGCGCCGCGGAGCCGGGCGACAAACCTTGCCCGGCTCCGCGGCATTGAGCCATTCCCCCCGATGATGAGTGGCAGTGGACCGGAGCGTCAGCCCAGCGGCGGCAGGTCCTGGGGTGGCAGCGACGGACCGAGGTCGGCGAACTTCTCCTTCGAAATCACCTTCGGCCGCGGCCAGGTGATGTTCGGCGGCGGCCAGTGCTGGCCGGTCCGCTTGAGGAACCAGTCCGGCGGCTGGTACATCGGCGGCTCGAAGTCCTTCGGGAACAGCGGCTCGTAGGTCACGTTCTTCGTCCGCTTCGCGAACTCGTCCTTCATCTCGCCGAGGATGGTCGGCTGCGTGTACAGGTCGACCGCCGTCGCGGCGAGGTACTTCGCCGCCGACAGCAGGGCCTTGTGCCCACCGTCGGACGCCGCCGAGGATGCGACCGCCCAGGTGTGCGACTTGAAGCCCTGCGGCCAGATCGGCGTGCCCATCTGGATGGTCGGCGCCTGCCAGCTGATGTCCGCGACATCCGTCGAGCCGCCGCCGAGGAAGATCGGATCCGGCGGGCTCAGCGGAGAGACGTGCGTGGCGAAGCCGCCGCTGCCCAGGCCGATGTTGCCCTGCAGCGTGGTGGCGAACTCCTGGTCCGCCGCGGAGAACACGGGGGCGCCGATCTGCTGCATGTTGTCGTACATCAGCTCGGCACCGCGCTGCGACGGCAGCTTGTTCCAGCACCCGCTGGTCACCTTGTAGACGAGCTTGGTCTGGGTAGCCATCGCCGCGGCCTTGGCGCAGTTCACGACCTTGTCGACGAGTACCTTCACCCGCGCCGGACTGCCCTCGCGCACGTAGTACCACACCTCGGCGATCTCCGGCGTCACGTTGGGCGCCTGACCGCCGTTGCGGATCGCGTAGTGGATGCGCCCGGACGGCGCGAGGTTCTCCTCGCGCAGGAACTCGGTCAGCATGCCGGTGATGGTGGCCGCGTCCAGCGCGCTCTTGTTGCCCAGCGGCGTGCCGCCGTGGCCGGCGATGCCGAGGAAAGTGAACGAGATGGACTGCATCGCGTTGGACGAGCCCCAGCCGGTCGACGTGTCGCCGCCGGGGTGCCAGTCGACGAGCGCGTCGAGTCCCTTGTAGACGCCCCTCGAAACGGCGTACGCCTTGCCGAGCAGGTACTCTTCGGCGGTCGCGCCGTACACCTTCACCGTGCCGTCGGTGCGGCTGGCGGCGAGCCCCTTCGCGGTGGCGACCGCCGCGTGTATCGCCGCGGTGCCGAGCGCGCAGTGTCCGCAGCCGTGCCCGACGCCGTACGTCGGCGAGAACGCGTCGTCGATGTACTCCTGCGGGTCGTGGTAAGGCACGCCCTTGTTCTGGGACAGGCCGGGCAGCGCGTCGCATTCGACGCTGAACCCGATGGTCGGCTTGCCGCTGCCGACAACGTACGTCGCCACGTACGCGGTCGGGAATCCGGCCGCGCCCCACTGCACCGTGAACCCGTGCTTCTCCAGGAACGTGGCCTGCAACAGCGAGGAGTTCCACTCCTGCAGCGACAGCTCGTGGTACGCCCACACCTCGTCGTTCATCCCGTAGACGCTGGAGGTGTTGTTGTCGAGCCAGGACAGCGCGGAGCTTTTCGCCCCGGAGTCCTTGGCGAGACCGGACGGCGGTTCGTAGCCCGCGTTGGTAGCCGGCTGGGTCTTGTCGTCGAGTGTTCCACCGCTCGCCGCCGCGAGCGGTGCATCGATGATGGTGCCGGCGGTCGCGCCCGCACCGAGGGCGCCGATGGCCCCGAGGATCTGGCGGCGGTTGAGGCCGCTCTGTTCGGTCTGGTTCGAGAGCAGGTGGTCGGTATCGCACATACCGCGGCTCCTCGATATGGCCTGTAGGGCATAAAGTTGTTCATCGATCTTACGAACGTCGTTACCTCACGGTCAAGGTTGGATACGCTCGGTGACGGCTGACCGGCCAAGTCCGGCACGGCAGTGAATGGCTCAGCGGTTGTCGCCGCTGCCGCCCAGCACGCCACGGCTCTGGCGGCTGGCCAGCTTGGCCAGGTTGGCCGCCGCGATGTCGTCCAGCGACAGGTCGAGGTAGTCGGCGAGCACCGCCACGTACCAGAGCACGTCGCCGAGTTCCTTGGCGATGTCGGCCCGGTCGATCCGCGACTCGTCGCTGCCGAGGTCCCGGACCCACTTCTTGAACTTCTCGGCGATCTCACCCGATTCGCCGACCAGCCCGAGTACCAGATGAAGCAGCTCGTTCTTCTTGTCACGCGGAGCGGCAGTACGGAGGGCGCCGCGCTGGTAGTCGTCCAGGTCCATGACGGACCAGTATGGTCGCGCCGGTGTATCAGCCGGCGCTCGAGGGCTGGTCCTGGTCCGCCGGAATGACCCGGATGGTGGTCAGCTGGGAGAGACCGCTGAAGCTGAACAGTGTCTCGTTGAGCGGTGAGATGTGGATGTCGATCTGTTTGGCGTACGCGAAGAGAGCGGCCAGGGCAGCGCTGTCCAGATAGGTCACCAGGGTCAGGTCGACGAGGAGGCGGTGCCCCGGGGCGACGGCGTCGCACAGCTTCGCGGTGAATTCCTTGGTGTTGCTGATATCGATCTCGCCGACGGCGGTCAGCCGCGGTCGACCGTCGGGGGCCTGGCTCGTGGTGATGTGTAGCGGAGTGGTCATGGCGTGATCCTCGTAGACATCGTGACGGTGGTGCCGGTGGGGCCGGTGCGCAGGTCGACGTGGTTCATCAGGGCTCGCATGAGCCTGATGCCGTTGCCCCGGTACCGGTTCTCGCTGGTCTGCTCGTCCAGCCACCGCCCGGTGTCCGCGACGGTAACCTGGATGTCTTCTCCCGCTGTGGCGGCGACGAGGTGGATCCGGCCGTGGGCATCGCGGTTGCCGTGTTCGATGGCGTTGGCGCATGCCTCGCCGGCGGCGACGAGAACGTTCTGTGTGACCCGGGAGTCGACGCCGGCTCGGCGCAGCCAGGCACGCAGCACGGTTCGCGCCGGCGCGAGCACCCCGGCGTCGGCGTCGAACGCTATGTCCAGCGGGGCGGGATGCCGGTAGAGGAGCAGGGCCACGTCGTCGCTGTACCCGTCGCTGCTGGTCATCTGGCTCAACAACCGGTCGGCGAGCTGTTCGACGGGCAGGGCGCGGTAGTCCCGCACGGTTTCGGCGGCCCGGGCGATGCCCGCCTCGAGCGGACGGCGGCGGCGTTCGATGAGACCGTCGGTGTAGAGCAGCAGCACCGCTCCGGGTGGGACGACGGTGTTCGTTTCCTGACGCGGACGCCCGGGCAGCACGCCCAGGGGGAGCCCAAGCCCGGCGGCGAGCAACTCGGTCCGGCCGTCGGACAGGGTCAGGATCGCCGGGGGGTGACCGGCGCTGCTGTAGACCAGCTGTCCGTTGCCCGGATCGAGGATCGCGCACAACGCCGTCGTGCAGATCGCCTCGGGCAACAGCACGGCGAACTGGTCCAGCGCGGTGAGGACCTCGCTCGGACCGGTGGCCCGCAGCAGCAGGGCGCGGCCGGCGCTGCGTAGCTGTCCCATCACGGTGGCGGCGCTCAGCCCGCGACCGACGCAGTCGCCAACCATGATGCCGATCCGGCCGTCGGGCAGGTCGACCGCGTCGTACCAGTCGCCGCCGACCTCCAGCGCCGGCTGGTAGCGCACGGCGAAGCCGTCCGGCAGGGCGACTGGGCCGAGGATGGCGCGTTGCAGCGTCACGGCGACCTCGCGCTGCTGGTCGAAGGCGTGTGCCCGGTGCAGCGCCTGAGCCAGGGACCCGCACAGCAGCAACAGCAGCGTCTGGTCCTCGGTGCCGAATCCCCGTGCCGGGTCGAGCGTGAGCCAGATCGCGACCGGTCCCACCGGCGAGTCGACGGTGGTTCCGGCGCCGATCGGCCGGCCGCCGCCGCCGGACTCGATCAGGATGCGCGACTGCGGGACGTCGCGCAGGCCGTCCATTGCCGCGGGGGGATCGGCATCGGCATCCGCATCGCGTACCACCCCGACGGCGCCGACAGTGGCGGCGCCGACAGTGGGGGCGCCGACAGTGGGGGCGCCGACAGTGGGGGCGCCGACAGTGGGGGCGCTGACCGTGGCGGCGCCTGCGCGGGCGAACACGGCGGGGGCGAGCCACTGCCGGCGCAGCCGCGTGACGGCCGCCTGGAGCACTTCGGGTACGGTCCGTGCGCTCGCCAGGCACTCGTTCATAGCGTTGAGAGCGGTGTCGCGAGCGGCCGCGTACCGCTCGGTGGTGACGTCCCGGATGGTGCCGACCATCATCCGAGTGCCCCGGTCGTCGCGTACCGAATTGGTCGCCAGCGTCGCCCAGAGCCGGTGCCCGTCGCGGTGCCGCAGCGGAACCACGGTGCTGCCGTGCGGGGCCGAGATGACCTGCCGGTACGCCTCGGTCACCTGCTCATGAGCGGAGGAGTCGGCGTGCGGGTCGGGCCACCACGGATGCGGCGCCGGATAGGGCAGGCCGTCGGCCGGGTAGCCGAGGATGTCGGTGAAGGCCGAGTTGACTTCGACGATGGTGCCGTCCGCGTCGGCGACGAAGAAGCCCTCCTGGAGCGAATCGATCAGTGCCGTGCGCCACTGCGAGTGGTGGTTGCGCAGCCGTGCCAGGTCGACGTTCCCCCGTACCCGGGCGAGGAATTCCTGCGCGGCGAACGGCTTGACCAGGTAGTCGTCGGCACCGGCGGACAATCCCTCCACGGCCGCTTCCTGACCCGCCCGGGCGGACAGGAGCATGACCGGCACGCCGGCGGTCCGCGGCTCGGCGCGCAGCGCCGTGACCAGTTCCAACCCGCCCAGTCCGGGCATCATGACATCGCTGACGATCAGGTCGGGTGGGTGGTTGCGGGCCGCGGCGAGGGCGGCCGCGCCGTCGGCAACGGTGATCACCTCGTACTGGCCGGTCAGCAGCCGCCGCAGGTAGTCGCGCATGTCGGTGTTGTCGTCGGCCACGAGTACCCGGGCGCGGGGCCCGTCGACCGCAGCCGTGGCCGGTACGACCGCGCTGGTGTCCGGCGCCGTCAGGCCGGAGCCACCGGCGTCCTCGGGCAGCCAGCGCAGCGCCTCCTGAACGAACGGCTCAGCGGTCTCGGTGGCGGCGTGGCTGCCCGTCGTCTCGGCGATCTGGTCCGCCGGCAGGTGGGCGTGTCCGTAGGGGAGCCGGATGGTGAAGGTGGTGCCGGAGTCGGGCTCGCTCTGCGCGGCGATCGTGCCGCCGTGCAGGTGCACGAGTTCCTGAACCAGCGCGAGGCCGATGCCGCTGCCCTCGTTCGAGCGCGCGCGGGCGCTCGGGACGCGGTGGAAGCGCTCGAACAGCCGCGGCATCTCGTCCACGGGTACGCCGACGCCGCTGTCCGACACCCTGACGACGGCATGGTCTCCGTCGGCGTCGAGCGACACCCGGATGCCACCGTCGAACGTGAACTTCAACGCGTTGCTCAGCAGATTGAGGACGACCTTCTCCCACATGCCGCGGTCCACGTAGACCGGCCGGTCCAGGGGCGGGCAGTCCACCTCGAAGGCCAGGCCGGCGCGTTCGATCGCCGCCCGGAACACGCTGGCGAGTTCGGCGGTGAACACCGGCAGGTCGACCGGCTCGTACCGCGCCTGCACGCGTCCGGCCTCGATGCGGGAGAAGTCCAGGAGCGTGTTGACCAGCTTGCCCAGCCGCAAGCCGCTGCGGTGGATCACCTCCACCTCGTCACGGGCACGCTGGTCGCCGGGCGGCAGCCGATCGCGCAGCTCCTGTACCGGTCCCATGATCAGAGTGAGCGGCGTGCGGAACTCGTGGCTGATGTTGGAGAAGAAGGCGGTCTTGGCCCGGTCCAGCTCGGCCAGCTCCTCCGCCCGTCGCTGCTGCACCCGGTAGCTGCGGGCGCTGCCGATTCCCGTCGCGACATGTCCCGCGGTCAATTCGACGAATCCCCGGTAGCCGTCGTTCAGCGGCCGGTACCGGTTCAGCGCGGCGACGAGGAACCCGTACGGCCCGGCGCCCTGACGCGGCAGCGGTACCAGCAGAGCCTGGTTCGGCGGCTCCGGCCAGTCCCCGATCGGCAGCTCGCGAAACGGCGGACCGTCGAGGTCCATCAGCACCGGCTCCTGCCGGGCCAGCCTCGCCGCCGGCCAGACGTCGCCCGAGCCGTCGGCCGTCAGGATCGACGGCGCGGCCGGACGTCCCGCGCGGATCCCCGTCGACGCGGCCAGCCACGCGTGACCGTCGGGCTCGAACAGGTAGGTCAGAGTGAACGGCAGGTCTCGGAGATTGCGGCCGAGCTGCTCGCTGGCGAAGGCCAGCATCTCCTGCTCGGTGCGCACCACGCTGAGATCGGAGCCGAGGTCGCGCAGGGTCGCCATCCGCCGCTCGCCGACCACCCGTTCGGTGTCCTCGCTGACCACGCACAACATGCCGGTCAAGGCGCCGTCATCATCCCGCAGCGGACTGTAGGAAAAGGTGTGGTACGTCTCTTCGCGGTACCCCGAGCGTTCGAGGAACAGCAGCAGCGCCTCGTCCCAGGTCGCCTTGCCCGTGCTGAGCACGGTGTCGATCCGGGGGCCGATGTCGGCCCAGATCTCCGCCCACACCTCGCTGGCCGGGCGACCCAACGCCCACGGGTACTTGCGGCCGAGAGTGTCGCGCCGGTAGGCGGCGTTGCAGAAGAACGTCAGCTGCGGACCGTAAGCCATCCACATCGGAAACCGTGACGACAGCAGGATGCTCACCGCGGCCCGCAGGCTCTGCGGCCAGCGCCGGGGCGGACCGAGCGGCGTCGCCGCCCAGTCGATCGCGGCGAGGTCCCGGCCGAGCTCCGCGTCGAGGGAGAAGAGGTCGTCCCCGCCGGGGGGAGCCGGCCGTTGTACGGCGCTGCTCATCGCACGGAACCTCCCTCTGTCGTGCGGGTGGGACCCGATTGACGAACAGCCCGATGACGCGCACCGAGGGTACCGCGTCGACCGGTCAAGTCCTTCCGGGCAATGCGACGGGTTCCGGCCGGCCCGCCGCTAGGTACCCGGGTGTATGCGAACGCCAAACCTGCCCGGATTCTCGCCCGGCCTCTCACCGCGACGGCGAGAGGCCGGGTCGCTCGCCGCGACGGCGAGGGATACGCCGAGCGTGGTCGACGCCCGAACGCGAGGTCTGATTGTCGCTAGCCGATGCGCCACCGGCGCAGTAGCGCGGCCACCGTTCCCCAGATCCCGCGCCGGAACAGCAACACCACGACCACGAACACGCCGCCGGTGAGCAGGCCGACCTCCTCGAAGTGCGCCAGCGACAGGATGTCCTGCAGGCGCACCAGGATCGCGGCCGCGACCGGGGCGCCCCAGAGCGTGCCGATCCCGCCCAGTACCACCATCACCACCGCCTGGCCCGACGTGGTCCAGTGCAGCGTGTCCAGCGTGACGAACTGATGGCTCATCGCGAACAGGCCACCGGCGAGTCCGGCGAGGGCGGCCGAGAGGACGAACGCGACGAGCTTGTACCGGTGCACCGGGTACCCGAGGGCACGGGCTCGGGCCGGGTTGTCCCGGATCGCGACGAGCACCCTGCCGAACGGCGAGTGCACGATCCGCCAGGCGGCCAGGAAGCCGAGCAGCGCCAGGGGCAGCATCCAGTAGTAGAAGTAGTACGGGTCGGACAGGTCCGTGCCGAACGGGTGTGTGCCGAACAACGTCCGGGGTACGTCCTGCAGCCCGTTCTCGCCCCCGGTCAGTCCGCGCCACTGGTTGGCCACCACGTACATCAGTTGTGCGAACGCCAGTGTCACCATGGCGAAGTAGATGCCGGTGCGGCGCACCGACAGGTACCCGACGGGAACGGCGAGGACGGCCGCGGCCGCCGCCCCGGCCAGTACCGCCAACGGAAACGGCGCGCCGGTGTGCTCCGCGACCAGGCCGGCCGTGTAGGCCGAGGTACCCCAGAACGCCGCGTGCCCGAACGACAGCAGCCCGGTGTACCCGAGAAGCAGGTCGACGGCGACGGCGAACAGCGCCCAGCACACGATGTCCAGCGCGACCGGCGGGTACAGCACCCGGGGCAGGACGGCCACCACGACCAGACCCGCCGCCAGCGGCAGGAACCGCAGAGATTTCCTCACGCCGGCGTCTCCTCCCGCCCGAACAAGCCGGCCGGCCGCCACAGCAGCACCGCGGCCATCACCACGAACACGAGCACCTGGGCGACGACCGGCGGCGCGTACGCCTGCGCCCACGCCACCGCGATCCCGACGCCGAAGCCGGTAGCCACCGAGCCGAGGATCGACCCGAGCCCGCCGATGACCACGACCGCGAACACCACGATGATGAGGTCCGCGCCCATCAGCGGATTCACCGCCTGCATGGGTGCGGCGAGCACGCCGGCGAGCCCGGCGAGGGCGACCCCGAATCCGAACACCGGTGTCGTCCAGCGGGCCACGTCGATGCCCAGCGCGCCGGTCAACTCCGGGCGCTCGGTCGCGGCCCGCACCACCATGCCGATCCGGGTACGGGTCAGCAGCCACCACACCGCCGCGCAGGCCAGCACCGCGAACCCGAAGACGAACACCCGGTAGGCGGGAAACTCGAACGATCCGGCCCGGAGCGTCCCGCGCAGCGCGGCCGGCACCTCGTACGGGTTGGCCGACACCCCGTACCGCCACTTCACCAGGTCCTGCAGGATCAGCGTGAGGCCGAAGGTCAGCAGGAAGTTGTACAGCGGATCCAGTCTGGTGAGCCGGTGGATGACCGCACGTTCCAGACCCATGCCCAGCACACCGAGCACGACCGGTACCAGCGGCAGCGCCCACCAGAACGACAGGCCCAGCTCGCGCAGGCACAGGTACGCGCCGAACGCGCCGAGCATGTAGAACGCGCCGTGCGCGAAGTTGACCACCTTCAGCATGCCGAAGATGACCGCCAGCCCGAGCGCGAGCATCGCGTAGAACCCACCGTTGACCAGACCGTTGACGGTCTGTTCCAGGAAGTTGGCCATGCGCGTCCAATCACAGGTGGCAGTCGCCGGACGGAGGGTTGAACGCCTGGTCGGCCGGGATGGTCTTGATGATCTTTTCGTAGTCCCACGGTTCGGCGACCTGGCTGGACGGCTTGACCTGCGCCAGGTACGCGTCGTGAGTGACCAGGTGGTCCGCCGCGCGTACGGTGCCGTTGCGCAGGAACACGTCGTTGATCTTCTTGCCTTCCAGGTTCCCCACCACCGTGGCCGCGTCGTCGGTACCGGCCGCCTGCACCGCCTCCAGGTAGTTGAGCGCCGCGGAGTAGTTGGCCGCGTGGGCGAAGGTCGGCCGGGTCTGCGTCTTGGCGTAGAACCGGTTGGCGAAGCTCCGGTTGGTCTGGTCGAAGTTCCAGTACCAGGCGTCGGTGAAGGTGGTACCGGCCAGGGCGTCCGGGCCCAGCGAGTGGATGTCGGTGATGAACATCAGCCCGACGGCGAGCTTGATTCCCCGGTCCTTGAGCTTGAACTGGTTGTACTGCTTGACCACGTTCTGCAGGTCGGCGCCGGCCTGCATGACGCCCAGCGTGTCCGGCTTCGGGTTCAGCGAGGCGGCCTTGAGCAGTAGGGAGGAATAGTCCTCGGTGGGGTTCGGGAAGGGTGATCCGGCGGTGGCCACGACGTGCCCGCCCGCCTTCGACACGGCTTGCGTGAAGCCGCGCGTCATGTCCTGCCCGAAGGCGTAGTTCGGGTAGACGAGGTACCAGTTCCGCGCGCCGCCCTCGGTGTCGGCCGCACCGGTGCCGTTGGCCAACATGTTCGTGTCGTACGCGTAGTGGAAGGTGAACTTGTTGCAGGACTTGCCGTTGAGGTCGTCGCTCGCGGCGGAGATGTTGAAGTAGAGCCGCTTGTCCTGCTTGGCGACATCGGCGACGGCCAGCGCGGCCGAGGACGTGGGCACGTCGAAGATGGCGTCGACGCCCTGCCGGTCGTACATCTGCTGGGCGTCGGTCTTGGCCACGTCGGGCTTGTTCTGGTGGTCGGCGGTGACCACGGTGATGTCCTTCGTGACGGCCTTGGCGCCGTACTTGGCCTTGAAGTCGTCGATGGCCAGCTGCACGGCCACCACCGCGTTCTTGCCGCCGAGGTCGGCGTACCCGCCGGACTGGTCGTTCAGCACGCCCAGCACGATCTTCCCGTCGGTCAGTTTGCTGCCGCCGCCGCCGCGCGGCCCGCCGCCGCCACAGCCGGCCAGTACCAGCGCGGCCGCCGCGAGAGCCAACGGTTTCCGGATCCGGATAGTGCGCATCGCGTCTCCTTATGCTTGCGCCGGGCCGTGGGACACCGCCCTCCCGGCCGATCTGGCTCAGATTCCGAGATAGCTGAGCAACTCGTGCTCGCGCGCCTGGACGTCGTCGTTGTCCAGCGCCTCGACGATGCGTCCCTCGGCCAGCACGTAGTGCCGGTCGGCGACGGTCGTCGCGAAGTGCAGGTTCTGCTCGACCAGCAGCACGGTCACGCCGTGCGTCCTGGCTTCCCGCAGGATGGTGCCGATCTGCCCGACCAGCAGCGGGGACAGTCCCTCGGTCGGTTCGTCGCACAGCAGCAGCCGGGCGCCCATCCGCAGCACCCGGGCCAGGGCCAGCATCTGCTGTTCGCCGCCGGACAGCGTGTTCGCCGCCGCGCCGCGGCGGGCGTACAGCGCGGGGAACACCTCGTAGACCCGCGCCAGCGGCCACGGTTCGGGGCCGACCACCGGCGGGAGGGTGAGGCTCTCGGCCACCGACAGGGTCGCGTAGGCGCCCCGGTCGTCGGGGACCCAGCCGAGCCCGAGCCGGGCGCGGCGGTGCGGAGGCAGCCGCCCCAGGTCCGTTCCCAGCAGCTCGATCCGGCCCTGTACCTGCCGGTGCAGGCCCATGATCGCGCGCAGCAGGGTGGTCTTTCCGGCGCCGTTGCGGCCGCACAGGGTGACCACCTCGCCGGCCGCGACCTGCAGCGACACGTCCCGCAGCACGGTGGCCTCGCCGTACCCGGCCGACAGCCGGTCAACGCGCAGCATGGCCGGTCCCCAGGTATGCGTCGATGACCCGGGGGTCGGCGCGGACCTCGTCGTACCCGCCCTCGACCAGCACCCGGCCCGCGGTCAGCACGGTCACCCGATCCGCCAGCCGGCCCACCACGCTCATGTTGTGCTCCACCATGACGACGGTGCGGTCCCGCCGGACCCGCTCGATCAGCTCGACGGTCCGGTCGATGTCTTCCAGCCCCATGCCGGCGGTCGGCTCGTCGAGCAGCAGTACCCGTGGGTGCAGTGCCAGGGCGAGGGCCAGCTCCAGTGCGCGCTTGCGGCCGTACGCGAGTTCCTGCCCGGGTACTGCGGCCACGTCCTCGAGCCCCACCTGTTCGAGTACCCGCATCGCCGGCTCCCGGTACCGACGCATGGTCCGCCGCGAACGCCAGAACGCCATGCCCCGGCCGGAGTGGCCCTGCAGCGCGAGTTCCACCTGCTCGACCGCGGACAACTGGGGGAACAGGCTGGTGATCTGGAACGAGCGGGCGACGCCGAGGCCGGCGATCCGTTCCGGGGGCAGTCCGGTGATGTCCCGCCCGTCCAGCTCGACGCGCCCGGCGGTGGGTGTCAGAAACCCGGTGAGGAGATTGAACAGTGTCGTCTTGCCCGCCCCGTTCGGCCCGACCAGGGCGTGCACGCTGTCCCGCGCGATGTCGAGGTCGACCCGGTCCACCGCCCGGAACCCGCGGAAGTCGCGGGACAGCCCGCGAACCGACATCATCGCCGCTGCCATCGCACCCCCTTCACGCCCGGCGGGTAGTTGCCGGCGCCATCCCGGCGCCGGGTGCAGCCGACGGTACGGGGCCGCATCGACGGCAGACCATGTGTGTGGCGCACACAATGCCGGTATCCGGAACGTGGATCGGCCCCGACCCGCGCATCGCGGATCGGGGCCGGCCCGGGTGGCGCCTCAGCCGACGCTGAGGTGGGCCACGGGGAGGATCAGGAGGTGACCCAGAACGGCTTCGTCTGGTCGAGCAGCAGGCTGTGAACGGCCAGCGTGTGCTTGCCGACCGCGAGGCCCTTGTCGGTGGCGGTGAAGGAGTAGCTCCAGTTGCCCGCCGTGTCGACGGTGACCGTCGCGAGCGGGTTTCCGTCGACCGTGATGGTGACCGGGTGGCCGGGCAGGAAGCCCGTGTCGGTCAGGTCGATCGTGGCCGTCGAGGACAGGAACGACGACGGCGTGATGCTCAACGTCTGCTGGAGCGTCGTCAGCTGGCCGTACGCCTCCGACGGCATCAGGTTGTGGTGGGTCGCCTTCGCCAGCGCGGGTACGAACTTCGCCGCGTCGACTGTGCCCCAGCCGGTCGCCACGTCGTACCCCGCCACCGCCGTGTAGCCCGGGACGTAGATGCCGCCGCGGTTGAACGTGTTGTTGCCGGACGCGACGTCGATCAGGCCGTTGCGGCTCGGGCTCTTCGCCATCGTCTTGTAGAGCGCCTCGTTGATCGGTCCGAGGTTGGCGCCCTTCAGTTGGGTGGCCATCGCCAGGATGCCGGCGAACAGCGGTGCCGACTCCGAGGTGCCGGACGCGCTGTTCATTGTGATGTCCGGCATCGAACGCATCGGGCTTCCGGTGATGTCGGCCGTGGCCGACTGGTACGACGGCCGCCGGTACATCTCCGAGAGGCCGGCACCCTCGATCGGGTTGACCACGAAGGTGTCCTCGCCGTTGCCCGGGGCGGTGCACGGCGGGCAGGGCGCCGTGCGCTGGGCGGTGCTGCCGCCGACCGCGGTCACCCACGGCGAGTCGGCCCAGGTCGCCGACGCCGGACCGGACGAGACGGTGCCACACTGCCGGGTGGCGGTGGTGAGGTTCTGCGCGGCGCCGCAGTCGCCGGTCGCGTTGGCGATCGGAATGCCGGCCGCGGCGGCGGTCAACTCGCCGACGTCCTGGGCATGGATCTCGGCCGCGCCGCGGCTGTAGTCGGTCTCGCTCGAACCGTCGCTGATCGACATGACGTTGGCGAGCTTGTTCTTGCTGAGGTACTCCATACCCTTGACGATCTCGGGCATCGCGACCTCGCTGGACGGGTCGCCGACGACCTCGCTGTCCGACGGTGTCGCCGAGATGACGATCTTGGCGTACGGCGCCATCAGGTGCACCGCCTCGACGTCCAGCCGGAGTTCACCCTGCCAGGCGCTGCAGGAGCCGTAGGAGCCCAGGGCCACCATGCCGGGCGGGCAGACCGCGGGCAGCGGGCCGTTGGGGTAGACGGTCTCCACGGTGGTGTTCGGCAGGCCGATCTGCGCGTCCAGGGTGTCGAGGTCGGCCTGCGTGTTCGGGTACTCCCAGCCCTCGAGGACCGCGACCGCCGTACCGCAGCCGTCGACGCCCTGCTTCCACAGGCTGTCCACGTGGTAGCTGTAGAGGTCGCGCAGGTCGAGGCTGCCCCAGCGCTGCGCGTTGGTGGCGCCGCTGGCCAGCTTCGTCGCCACGTTGTCCAGCGCGGTCCGCAGTGCCGCGATCCGGTCGGCCTTCGCCACGCCGCAGGTGCCGACCGCCCGCTGCGCGATGGGCGAGTAGTTCGGGGCATTCGCCGATCCCGACGACGAACTCGGGACCGACGCGATCCCGAGCGCCGCGACGGCGACGGCGACGGCAGCGGCACGGGCGATGCCCTGCCGGGTGATCGTTCTTGACCGCGTCATGCGGGTGATGCCGGTGAGGCGCATGTGCCGGGCCCTTCGAGAGATCCGAGAACGGGGGGACGCCGGAACTCGCGCAGGGGGCGCGGATCCGGCGCCGTACACGCGGGAGCTGCCGCGTGGCAGCGGTGGGCAGTGGAAGTCGATCACCTTCGTTATTACTGCTCTGATGCAACGACGTCAATGGGAGGGCATCCCTTACCGCACCCGCGACTGTCCCGACACCGGGCGGCGTTCAGCCATCGAACGGCGGCGCCACGCCGGCTCTCCTCGCGAGCAGAGGGGAGTGCTTCCGGAAGTGGTTCACCTGCCATTCCAGTCGCGGCGGCGCGCCGTTGTCGCGGGTACCGGCATAGCTTTCCGACAGCAGATCCTTGACGCCGAGGAACAGCCATGCCCAGAACACCGGCCGCACCAGTTGCCACTCGGCGTCGGACAGGGCCCGCACCTCGTCGTAGCCGAGCAGAACGTCGTCGTGGTACCCGCGCCAGGACAGCGCGAAGTCGGCCACCTGAAAGGTGTGGTGGGTTGCCTCGAAGTCCAGCACGCCGGTCAGCCGGCCGGCCTCGAACAGCAGGTTCCAGGGCGCGAAGTCGCCGTGGATGACGCTGCGTGGCGCGTGCGGAGTGGGGTTGCCGGCGAACCACTCCGCCGCCGCGTCACGGCACGCCCGCAGCACCCGCCCCTCGTCGGGACGGGCCGTCTCGTGTACCCGGAGCCAGTGCTCCAACTCCGGGTCGCTCACCACCTCCGCCGGACCGGTGAATCCCTCGCGCTGGTCGGCGATGCCGCTCCCGGCCGCGGCCGCGTGGAACTCCGCGAGCAGCCGCCCGCGGGCCCGCTGTTCGGCGGGTCTGTCCCGGTCGGCCGGCGTCAGGTGCCGGCCGGGCAGCCGGTGGAACAGCACCCACGCGCCGTCGGGAGTGACTAGTGGCTCCTCGGCCGGCTCCGGAGTCGGCCACCCCTGGCGCCGGAGGGCCGCCGCGACCCGCAGCGTGTACCACCAGCCTGGGGGAAAGGAAGAGTCGAATCGCTTGACGATGAACTCCACGCCATCGCGTGTGGCCTGCCACGTCACGCCGGCCCGGTCGCCCAGCAGCTGGCCGGCCGTCAGTCGCCAGCGTGCGCACACCTCGGGATCGGGCACCGTTCTCACCGCGCCATCCTTCCAGGCTCGAGCCGCCGGCCGTACCACCATGGTTTGACGGGCCACGGGCGCGGATCCCGGGCTGGCAGAACCTCGGCGGCACGTTCGCCTGAGGCACGTCGTGAGGTGCTGGTGAGCGCCGCTCGTTGGGGGCGGTGACCGGCACCTTCGGGTGGACCCGGGCGGTCAGGGGCGCGCCAGCCGGGGCTCCGGCACGATCCCCCGCTCGGCCAGCCAGGCGACCACCGCGAGCAGCCGCGCGTCGTCGCCCACCCGACCGACCAACTGCGCGCCGACCGGCAGCCCGGTCGGCCCGGTGGCGACCGGTACCACCGCGCTGGGCGTACCCAGCATCGTCCACAGGCGGGCGAAGCGCGGATCGCCGGTGGTGTCCAGTCCGGCCGGCGCCTCACCCACCACGGCCGGCGTCAGCAGGACGTCGACGGTGTCGAACAGTCCGTCGAGACGCGCGGTGGCCTCCCGCCGCCGGGCCTGTACCCGGTCGTACTCAGCCGGATCGGTCGCGTGCCCGCGATCGAGAGCCGCCCGCAGTCCTTCCGAGAGCCGGTCGCGGTGCATCCGCTCCTCCCAGACCAGCGTCCGGACCGCCTCGTAGACCATCACCAGCGGCTGTACGGCGGCGAGGCCGTCCAGGTAGTCCGGCACCGGTACCTCCACGACCCGGGCACCGTGCGCGGTCAGGCTGCCGGCCAGATCCTCCACCGCCCGCCGGCTCTCCGGCGCGCATGACTGCCACTCCTCGGTGCGCAGCACCCCGATCACCGGTGCCGAGGCGAGCGGCATGCCGGCCGGCCTGCCGGTCAAGGCCACACGTACCCGATCGAGCGCCGCGGGTGTGCGCGCGAACCAGCCGACCGTGTCCAGCGACGGAGCGAAGAGCTTGACGCCGGCCACCGACACCGAGCCGAACGTGGGCTTGAAGCCGTACACGCCGCAGAAACTCGCCGGCCGGATGACCGAACCGGCGGTCTGCGTACCGAGGGCGATGTCCGCCATGCCGGTGGCGACCGCCGCCGCAGAGCCCATCGACGAGCCACCCGGGGTGTGCGTGGGCCGGTGCGGGTTGGTGGTCGGACCGGGGGTGAGGAAGGCGAGTTCGGCGGTGACGGTCTTGCCGAGGCAGGTCGCGCCCGCCGCCCGCAGCAGAGCCACCGCGGCCGCGTCCGCGCTCGGCCGGCGTCCCGTGTAGATCGGCGTGCCGCACTCGGTGGGCTGGTCGGCGGTGTCGAAGACATCCTTCACGCCGAGCACCAACCCGCGCAGAGGCAGGTCTTCGCCCGCGCGCGGGCCTGTGGCTGAGGGCGAGCCCGTGGCCGAGGGCGAACCCGCGGCCGAGGGCGAACCCGCGGCCGAGGGCGAGCCGACCGCGCGGGCGTCGATCTCGCGCGCCTCGCGCCGGGCACGCTCCGGGTCCAGGTGCGTCCAGGCGTGCACTACCGGTTCGTGGGCGGCGACGGCGCGCAGCGCCCGCTCGACCGCCTCGGAGGCTGTCCCGGAACCACCGCTCGCCGTCACGGTCGCCAACGTATCAAGTGCCGCCCGCCCGGGCCCTGTCCTGCCGATCAGCTGCCGGCCCGCGGCGGGCCCAGCCACTCAGCTCGACGGGGTCAGGGCACGCGAGCGCTGCTGGACGCCCGGCGTGCCGTACGGGTAGTCGGACACGATCGGCGCGCTGGCCTCGGTGAGCACAGCCGTCTCCTTCTCCGACAGGTGCAGGTCGGCGGCGCCGAGGTTGTCGTCGAGCTGGTCGAGCGTCCGGGCGCCGAGGATCACCGAAGTGACCGCGGGCCGCGCCGCGAGCCAGGCCAGCGCCACCTGTGACATGGACACGCCGCGCCCCTCGGCGACCTGCCGCACCGCGTCGATGACCTGCCACGTGCGTTCCTGCGCGTTGCGTGGGGCGTATGCCTCCATGCCACGCCGGGGGTCCTCGCCGAGCCGGGTCGCGCCGGTCGGCACGTGGTCGCGCTGGTACTTCCCGGTCAACCAACCACCGGCCAGCGGCGACCACGGCAGGATCCCGATGTTCTCGTTGCGGCAGACGTCCACCAGCTCGAACTCGATGTCGCGTACCAGCAGGTTGTACTGCGGCTGCAGCGTCACGATCGGCGCGAGTCCACGGAACCGTGCCAGCAGCGAAGCCTTCTGCAGCTGCCAGCCGAGGAAGTTGCTGACGCCCGCGTACCGGATTTTGCCGGCGCGTACCGCGTCGTCGAAGAAGCCGAGGGTCTCCTCGATCGGGGTCAGCGGATCCCAGGCGTGCGCCTGGTACAGGTCGATGGTCTCGACCCCGAGCCGGCGCAGGCTCGCGTCCAACGCCCGGGACAGGTTGGTACGGGTCAGGCCCGCCGCATTGGGCCCATCTCCCATGGGGAAACGCCCCTTGGTCGCGATGACGAGCTGATCCCGCATCCCCTGCCGGGTTGCGAGCCAGCGACCGATGATGTCCTCGGACACTCCACGGGAGTACACGTTGGCCGTGTCGATGAAGTTCCCGCCACGTTCGACGAACCGGTCGAGCTGCGCGTGCGACACCTCCTCGCTGCTCTCGTTGCCGAACGTCATCGTGCCCAGGCAATGCGACGACACCACGGTGCCGGTGCTGCCCAACGTGCGGTACTCCATCGGTCTCCTCCTCCGCCGAGATCGACTCCGAGTCTGATCGACTCGGGGTCGAGCTGTCCAACGGCTTCGCCCGTGCGCGTGGTCGCGGATCGCGCTTCGCGTCCGTCCTCTCCCGCATCGATCCGCGGTACGCCCCAGTTAAGGCGTTGTTCACCCGGCTTTCGGACTGATGGAGATTCCGGCCCCTAGGTTCTGTAGGGGTGCCTTCACGACGTTTCACGTTCCCGGCGCCACCTGCGCTCGCAGGGTCCGTGAGAGACGACGAGAAGGAAGGACCTATGGATACGCCCCTGGCGGTTCGGGCGCGCGGAATCACCAAGTGCTTCGCCGAGGTTGTCGCGCTCGACGCCATCGACCTGGACGTGGCGCCCGGCCGGATCCACGGCCTGGTCGGCCCCAACGGCGCCGGAAAGACCACGCTGCTCGGTCTGATGCTCGGCCTGGCCGTCGCGGACAGCGGAAGTCTGGAGATCCTGGGATCGCCGGTGGGCCGTGCGCTCACCGCGCCCGACGGTGTCGCCGGCTTCGTGGACGGCCCGGGACTGTACCCGTCGCTCACCGCCCGGCAGAACCTTGCCGCGCTCGCCGCGCTTCGCGGTCGTGACCGTGGTGACCGTGACGCCCGCGAGGCGGGCATCGCGGAAGTGCTCGACCAGGTCGGACTCACCGACGTCGCGGACGACCGGGTCAGGGGCTTCTCCCTCGGCATGCGCCAGCGGCTCGGACTCGCCGCCGCGCTGCTGACCACGCCGCGGCTGCTGGTACTCGACGAGCCGACCAACGGCCTGGACCCGGCCAGCAAGAATCACATGCACCGGGTCCTCACCCGCCTCGCCGCGGACGGGACGGCCGTGGTGCTGTCCAGTCACCGCATGGACGACGTCGAGGCGTTGTGCTCCGAGGTCACCATCGTCAGCACCGGCCGGGTGGTCTTCTCCGGTCCGCTGGACAAGCTGAGCGCGGAGAGCGACGAACTCGACTACCGGCTGGTCACGACCGATGCGGCCGCCGCCCGCGAACTGGCACTCGCCACGTCCGGGTTGCAGCTGGTCGACGAGACCGCCGCGGGCCAGCGGGCGCGTGGCGACGCCTTGGTGGTACGCGCGCCGGTGGCGGCCCTGGACGACCTGGTGGTGCGGCTCGTGCAGGCCGGGATCGCGGTGCGCGAACTGGCCCCGGTCATCTCGCCGCTGGAGGCGGCGTTTCTGGCGCTCACCGAGAAGCAGGAGGACAACCAGTGACGGCCACGTTCGACCAGTCCGGCTCGGCGCGTCTAGCGCCGCGCCACGATCCGGACCAGTCGATAGCCCCGGCCGCCGTCGTTCACCGGGTTCCGGTATCCCGTGGGTACCGCTTCGAGCTGGTCAAGCTGCTCGCCCAGTGGCGGGTACGGCTGCTGATCCTGGCTTCCTGGATCGTGCCGGCGGTCTTCGTGGCCGTGGTGAGCCAGCAGAGTTCACTGCCCTCCGACACCGTGTTCGGTCGCTGGATGAACGCCACAGGCTGGGCCGGGTCACTGGTGCTTCTCACCTTCTCTGGCACCTGGGTGCTGCCGTTGCTCACCTCGGTGGTGGCCGGCGACGTGTTCGCGGCCGAGGACCGGCTCGGCACCTGGCGGCATCTGCTGGTGGCGATCCGCTCACCGCGGCGGATCTTCCTGGCCAAGACCCTGGCCAGCCTCACCGTCATCCTGGTGCTGGTGGTCGGGCTGGCCTGCTCCAGCGCCGTCGCCGGAGTCCTCGCGGTCGGCAACCGGCCGCTGGTCGGCCTGGACGGGCAGTTGCTCGCCCCGGCGGACGCGGCCGGCAAGGTGCTGCTGGCGTGGGCCTGCGCGCTGGCCCCGACCCTGGCGCTGGCGGCGATCGGGCTGCTCGGGTCGGTCACGTTGGGGCGTTCGCCGATGGGGCTGCTGCTGCCGGCGGTTGTCGCGCTGGCCATGCAGGTCGCCCAGATGCTTCCGCTGCCGGTCGCGGTGCGCCTGGCGCTGCCCGGCTACGCCTTCATCGCGTGGCGCGGCCTGTTCACCAGTTCCATGCAGCTCGGCCCGTTGCTGGTCGGCGTCGTGGTGAGCCTGTTGTGGGCCGTCCTCGCGACCGGGCTGGCGTACTGGTTGTTCCTGCGGCGCGACTTCACCAGCGCCACCTACGACGGCTCCGCCCGCCGTACGCTCACCGCCGGCGTCCTGCCGCTGGCCGCACTGCTCGCCCTCACGGTCGGGGTGCTCGCGGTCGCCGCTCCTCCCGCCCGGGGCTCAGGCATCGAGCAGGGCAAGCTGGAGGGTTCGCTGGCGACGGTGTTCGCCCACCTCTACCGGGTGCAGACCGATGAGCTGCACCGCCCCGCCGTCACCGAGGCGCAGTTGCGGGCGACCGCGGCCTGCGACAAGGGCGGCGGCCTGGAGGAGAACACCGGTGCCGGCAACGGCTGGCGTTGCGTGGTCAGCTGGCACCTGCCCGGCGTCGATGCCGTGGGACAGGCCATCTACCAGCTCGACGTCACCCCAGACGGTCGGTACGTCGCCGACGGCGACGGACCGACGCAAGTGAACGGGTACTTCGTGGTGCATACCCCGACCGGGGACGCCCCGAACCCGCTCTGGCAGCTCGACGGATCCGTCGACCTGCTCGCCGCCGCAAGGAAGGGATAGGAATGCAAGTTGCTCGTCAACGCCGGGCCGCCCGGAAGGCCCGTCTGAGACTCTTCGGGCCCTCGGGTCGGAGGGCTCGGCTGGTGGTCGCGGGTGCCGCTGCTGTGGCTGTCGCGTTCACCGGTTCGGGAATCGCCTACGCTTCCACGCGTGGCTTGGGCAATGACCAGGCCGGGCAGTCCAACCGCCAGGGCCTGGTGCTGTCCGACGACCAGATCATCAACCCGATCGGTGACCGGCTGGTCATCCCCAACGGCAAGATCATGGCCGACACGATCAGCCCGGACGGCAACCACCTCGCCGCGCTGACCACCGACGGCGGCATCGCGCTGACCATCGTGGACCTGAAGAACTGGAAGGTTCAGCAGCTGGTCGGCAGCGGCGCCGCCGCCAACCTGAAGATCAGCGGTGGCGACGTGGGCCAGCAGGGGCCGACGTACTCCCCGGACGGGAAGTTCCTGTGGGTGCCCCGTACCGACGGGTACTCCCGGTTCCCGGTCAACGCCGACGGTACGGTGAGCGCGCCGACCACCGTCAGCATCCCGAAGGACGGCTCGAAGAGCGGTCTGCCGGCCCAGGCCGTGTTCTCGGCCGACGGCGCCACGGTGTACGCCGCGGTCAACGGCCAGAACCGCATCCAGGCCATCGACGCGGCCTCCGGTGCCCTCGGGCAGAGCTGGGCGGTCGGCAACGCACCGCGCGGCATCCTGCGCATCGGCACCAAGCTGTACGTCAGCAACGAGGGTGGACGCACGGCGACCGCCGGTGACACCACCATCAACTCGTACGGCACCCAGGTGCCGGCGAACCCGAACACCGGTGCCACCACCACCGGCACGGTCAGCGTCATCGACCTGGCGAACCCGACCGCCGCGGTGAAGAGCATCGACGTCGGCCTGCACCCGACCGACGTGTACACCAAGAACGGTGCGCTGTTCGTCACGAACACCGGCAGCGACACCGTCTCGGTCATCGACCCCGGCAAGGACAGGGTCGTCCAGACCATCACCACCCAGCCGTGGCCGGAGGCCACCGTCGGCTACGAGCCGGACGGTGTGACCCTCACCAACGACGGGCACCTGCTGATCACGCTCGGCCGGGCCAACGCGGTCGCCGTGTACAAGTACACGAACGCGCAGGCACCGGTCAAGTACGTCGGCTTGCTGCCCACGGACTACTTCCCGGCCTCGGTCGACCAGGTCGGCGGCCAGATCGTGGTGGGCAACACCCGTGGCATCGACGCCGCGCGCGCCGACAGCAACGGGCACAACACCCACGACACCACGAGCAGCCTGACCCGGTTCAAGCTGCCCAGTGACCACGACACCAGCAAGTACACCGACAAGGTCTTCCAGTACAACGGCTGGACCAACAACTCGGTGCAGCTGGCCAAGGGCAAGAAGGCCAAGGCGGTACCGGTCCCGGCGAAGATCGGCGACCCGTCGACGATCAAGCACGTGTTCCTGCTCGTCAAGGAGAACCGCACCTACGACCAGGTGTTCGGTGACATGGCGCAGGGCAACGGCGACCCGTCGCTGACGCAGTTCGGCGAGAACGTGACGCCGGACCAGCACGCGCTGGCCGAGCAGTTCGGCCTGTACGACAACTTCTACGACCCGCCGACGAACTCCGCCGAGGGTCACAACTGGCTGATGCAGGGCGACAACCCGGAGTACACCGAGTCGTCCGCCGGTGAGTACCTGCGCAGCTACGACACCGAGGACGACGCGCTGGGTC
This sequence comes from Rugosimonospora africana, assembly GCF_016862975.1. Lineage (GTDB taxonomy): Bacteria > Actinomycetota > Actinomycetes > Mycobacteriales > Micromonosporaceae > Rugosimonospora > Rugosimonospora africana. The sequence goes on along the minus strand of NZ_BONZ01000085.1, from coordinate 28,946 downwards.
ACCAGCGGTCCGGCTTCATCTGGAGCGGGGCGCAGGCGGCTGGCAAGTCGGTGCGCGACTTCGGCGAGTTCAACCAGTTCGAGTCGGTCCCGGCCGGCAACAACTGGAGCACGTTCTACTGCGACGCGCAGAACATGGAGGCGACCGGCCAGGCGACCACCATCAACCAGGTGACGTCCTCGCCGATCCCGTCGCTGAACGCGGTCACGAACCACGCGTACCCGAAGTTCGACACCAGCATCCCGGACCTGTACCGGTACGAGATCTGGAAGCAGGACTTCGAGAAGAACGGGCCGGCCAACCTGAACATGTTCTGGCTGTCCAGCGACCACACCGGTGGCCCGCTGAACTCGGCCGCCCAGGTCGCCGACAACGACCTCGCGGTCGGCAAGATCGTCGACACGATCTCGCACAGCCCGTACTGGAAGGACTCGGCGATCTTCGTCGTCGAGGACGACAGCCAGGCTGGCCAGGACCACGTCGACGGCCACCGCGCTCCGGTCCAGGTGATCAGCCCCTACGCCCAGCGTGGCGTGGTGGACGACACCTACTACTCGCAGGTCACGATGGTCCGGACCATCGAGCAGATCCTGGGCATCCACCCGATGAACCAGGAGGACAGCGCGGCCACCCCGATGACCACGGCGTTCACCACCAAGCCCAACTTCACGCCGTTCACCGCGGTGCCGAACCGCACGTCGCTGACCCTCGGCTACGCGACCCAGCCGAGCTGCGGTTGGGACAACGTCCCGGCGCAGTTCGCGGCCGTTCAGCCCTCGACGGTGGTCCCGGCCGCCGCGAAGCAGGTCGCGGGGCAGTGGCAGCAGTGGAAGTCGAAGCAGCGTCTGACCGGGCCGAACGCGGTCCCGGACTACGCGAACCCGGCGCAGATGAACCACTACACGTGGTACGACACGCACGGCTGGGCCAAGCCCTACCCGGGCGAGTCCAAGATCTACGCCCCGGACCAGGTGCCCGGCGCCTACCTGCCGTCGTCCGACTCGGACGGCTGACCGTAGGCTGATCGCAGAAGAAGGGGCCCTTGGCCGGCGCACGCCGGCCAAGGGCCCCTTCGTTGAGGTCTCGCACCCCGATCCGCTTCATGACCTGCAATTGTGAAACGGGACGTTCATCAATACCAGCACAGCCAGCAACAACCGACCGCGGCCCGACCCCCGGAGGGATCGGGCCGCGTGGCGGTACGACGTCAGCCGGCGTCGTACGCCCGGATGATCGTCTGGTCGATGCCGCTGCCGCCGCTGGCTCCGGCCTTCACTCGCAGCGAGACCGCCTGCCCGGCCGCGGCCGTGGGCAGGTCGACGTGGTAGCCGTCCCGGTCCGTCCGGACCCGGGCCGACCGCCAGGTGCCGCCGTCGTCGGTCGACGTCCAGACCTGGAACGACGTCACCTTCTGCGCCGGTACGCCGGTCGCCTGCCGGACCGCGAACGTGGCCGTCCCACCCGCCGGGCGGTTGGCGGCGTCCAGCGGCAGCGCGTAGTCGACCGACAGCAGCGGCAGGCCCACGCTCGCCGTACCGCTCGGCCCCGCCGACCGGAACGTCCACGAGGTGGTGACCCGGGTCGACATCGGCAGCACCCGGCTCGTGTCGACGTCGAAGGTCAGCCGGTAGTCCGCGGCCTTGGCCGGCACCGTGATGTCGGCGCGTGCGGCGTCCTGCTGGGTGACGAGCGTGCCGTCGCGGTACAGCGACAGCGTCCGGGTCACTCCGATCGTGCCGTCCTGGAGGCAGTCGGCCCGCTCGTGCTGGTCGGTGAGCATGACCAGGTCCAGGTGCAGGTTGCCGCTGGTGCGTGACGGCGGGGTGGCGCAGCTGTAGCCCGCGCCGGCCGGGTCGTCGAACCAGTCGGAGCGCAGCGGCTGCCGCGCCCAGACCTTCGCCTGCCGGCTGCCGGGCTGGTACTCGCGGGGCGCCTCCTGGGCGGGCAGGCCGCCGTAGGTCCCCTCGTCCTGCCAGAGGTAGCCCGGCGAGACGTAGTCGGTACGGGTCGCGGGTGGGTCGAAGCTCTGGTTCTGGGTCAGGTAGATCCCGTCCCCGGTGAACGCGTACCGGCGCATCGAGGTGGTCATCCCGGGGGAGTCCATCTCGTTGAACCGCTCGTCGATGCGGGCCAGCCTGGCCTGGTCGGCGGCGGTCACCCGGTACGTCGGGTCGGCCGGCACGCCCTTCGTGTACTCGTGCGCGAGGTCGTAGTGGTACGGGTCAGCGGTGCCCTGCGGCGAGTCCAGCGCCCAGCCCCCGTACAGCCGCAGCGACCCGATGCCGGGCAGCGCGACCGGCGACACCGACACGTGCGCCGGGTCGCCCCAGGACGAGACCGCCTGGTACCAGCTCAGGCCGTTCTTCGCCGTCTGCACGTAGGAGAAGTCGGTGGTGGTGGTCGTGGTGGACCGCCCGTCGACCCGGGCGGTCAGCGGCTTGGCCGTGGCCGGGTCCAGGGTGACCGTCCGGTCGCCGGAAACGGAGATGTCACTGCTGCCGACCCACGCTCCGACCTGCTCCTCCGTCTCGGCGTTGTACGCGCTGAATCCGCCCGTCACCGCGTACCGGCCGGCCGGAACCCGCAGCGTGGTGCTCTCGCCGGCCGCGAGGTACGCGCCGCCGTAGTAGACCAGCGGGTCGTCGAGGTCGGTCACCTGCACGCCGGCCGCCGGGAACTCGTCCGGCGTCGCGCCAGGCAGGGCGCGGGTGTCGATCGTCAGGTCGTAGCTGGGCGGCTCCACGTAGAAGGCGATCGGCGTGGTGGACACCAGCCGGTGGTTCGGCGTCCGCGCGGTGACGGTGGCCAGGTAGTAGCCCGGCTTCGCGGCTGGGGCCGCGCGGTTGAACCGTACCGTCGCGCCGGCCGACTCTCCCCGCTTGAGCGTCAGGTGGTCGGTCGAGAGCGACGCGGTACCGCGTGGTGCCGCGTCACCGTCGTGGTTGGCGACCGTGAGGTCCAGGTCGAGCGTGACGCTCGCCGGGCTCTGCTCACCGGTCCAGCTCAGCTTCGCCTCGGCGGACCCGGACTGCGGGTAGTCGAACGTACCCAGGTTGACCACCGGCTGGTCGCTCACCGGGCCGGTGAGCGCCCGCACGGCGTCCAGGCGCCCGGCGCCGGCGGCGTACCCATCAGCACCGGGCAGCGGGTCCGCCGCGCCGACGAGGGCGGCCTTGAGCTGCCGCGCCGACCAGTCGGGGTGGCGCTGCACGAGCAGTGCCGCGGCGCCCGCGACGTGCGGGGTGGCCATCGAGGTGCCGTCCAGCGACGTGTAGTACCGGTCGACCGGGTTGCCCAGCGTGGTACCGGCGGCCCGCGCCGCCACGATGCCGACGCCCGGCGCCACCAGTTCCGGCTTGGCCACCCGGGTGTTGATCAGCGGTCCGCGGCTGGAGAAGTCGGCGATGTGGTCGTTGCCGTCGACGGCGCCCACGGTCAGAGCGTCGGCGGCGGAGCCGGGCGACGAGATGGCACCGCCGCTGTTGCCGGCGGCGATGACGAAGAGCGCGCCGGTCTGCTCGCTCAGCGCGTCGACGGCGAGCGAGAGCGGGTCGGAACCGTCGTCCGGGTCCTCGCCACCGAGGCTCATGTTGATCACATCGGCCCGGGTGGCGGCCCACTCCATGCCCGCGATGATGCCGGAGTCGGCGCCGGAGCCGCTGTCGTCGAGGACCTTGCCGATGACCAGCTTGGCGTTCGGCGCAACGCCGCGACGCTGTCCGTCCGCTGCGGCGCCGGTGCCGGCGATGGTCGCGGCGACGTGGGTACCGTGACCGTAGTGGTCCACCGCGTCGCCGCCGTCGGTGACGAAGTCGGCCCGGTCGACGACCTGGCCGGCCAGGTCGGGGTGGGTGAAGTCGGCGCCGGTGTCGAGCACCGCGACCCGGACTCCCTTGCCGGTGTACCCGGCCTGCCACGCCTGCGGCGCGTCGATCTGGCTGAGGTCGTGGTCGAGCTGAGTGTGCGTGTCGACCTCGGTGACGTCGACCTGGGTGGCGTCGACCTTGGTGGCGTGGACCTTGCGGTCGAGCCAGACGTGCCGCGCCCCGGTGAGCAGGGAGCCGGCGGCCAGCTTCGCGGTGGCGGGGTTCTTCTTGGGTACGCTTCCGGCCACCGCGCCGATGCTGGACAGCTGCCGTACGCCGTCGAGGGCCGTCATGCGCAGGTTCGCGGCGGGCTGCACGATCACCGGCAGCTCGGTGGTGCTGGCGTCGTCGTAGCCGTCGCCGATCAGCGTGGTGACGTCGAACAGCTCCGGGTCGAGGACCGTACCGACCTGCGCCGCCACCCGGGCCGGGATGACGTGTACGTGCCCGTCGGGACCGCAGCTCTGCTGCACCACCGCGGTCGGGTCGGCGGGCTTCACCCGCACCCGCGGGCAGCCCGTACCGGTGGTCTGCACGGTGACCACGTCGCCGGTGAGCAGCGTGACGTTGTACGTCTTCCCGCCACCGGCGGAGCCCGCGCCGGTTGTCGCCGTACCCCTGGGCCCGCTGGCCGTGGCCGGGGTGCCCGGCACGGCCATGAGCAGTGTGGCCGCGGCGGCGACGCCCAGCAGCCACTTCGTTCTCTCGAGCATCGTGCTCCCTATGTCACTGGTCGCGCCGCCTGCCGGCGGCGCGATCAAGATCTTATATTCATGAAAAGCGTTCGGGATTCGTCGTTGGGCGCGGGGAGCGGTGGATCGGAGACGCGCGGGGCTGCGTGAGCTGCGTCGAGCCCCGGCGGCCTGGCGGTGATGGCGGCGCTACCTCGCGGCGATGGCGGCGTCGGCCTCCGCGGCGTAGAGCAGGGCCGGGTCGAAGTTCATGCCGGTGAAGTGGCCGGCGACCTCGAGGCTGACCACGCCGTGCAGCCGGGTCCAGAAGGTGAGCGCGCAACGCAGGACGGCCGGGGGAGCGGGGTGGTCGGCCGCCCACTGCCGGTGGGTGGCCAGGTGGCGGTCGAGAGCCGCGGCGGGCTTGGGGAGCGGACCGGTCGCGGCGTCGCTCGCAGTATCAGCGGCGGCGGACGCCGCGGTGAACGCGTCCATCAGCACCGACATGATGCTGGCGGCGATCGCGGTCGCTTCGGGCGGGGCGGCGTAGCCGGGCACGGGGGTGCCGTAGATGAGCAGGTATCGATGCGGTTCGGCCAGGGCCCAGCGGCGCAGTGCGCCCGCCACCGCGGCCAGCCGGGTGGTGGGCGTGTGCGCGGTCGCCGCCGCGGCCCGGCAGGTGGTTGACAGGTCGCGGTAGGCGTCGAGGACGAGTTCGGTCATCAGTTCGTCGCGGTTGCGGAAGTAGCGGTAGAGGGCGGGGCCGCTGATGCCCATCTGCTTCGCGATGGCGTTGAGAGACAGGGCCGCGGCGCCGGTCGTGGCCACCTGCGCCCAGGCGTGTGCCTTGATCTCGTCACGGACCTGCGCGCGGTAACGCTCCCGCGGGCTCTTCACGGTCTCGCTCATGCCCAGTCCTTCGGTTGACGACGCGCCGGTGAGTGGATGATACTGGAGTTAGAGGTTATAACTGAAGCGATAGCGACTAACCTGCCCGATCGGTCGGCAACCCACGGTCGGCACAACAACCTTGGAGGTGGCAAGCGTGCCAGCCACTCAGCGAACCGAGATCGTGCTTCCGGGCGTGGTGAGCCCGGATGGCCTGCGGATCCGCACGTCACCGGTGCCCACGCCGGGCGCCGGTCAGGTGGTGGTCCGCATGGAGGCCACCGGCGTGTCCTTCGCCGAACAGCAGATGCGCCGGGGCCGCTACTACGACCAGCCGCCGTTCCCGTTCGTGCCCGGCTACGACCTCGTCGGAGTCGTCGACGCGGTCGGCGCCGGCACCGACCCCACGCTGCTCGGGCAGCGGGTCGCGGTGCTCACCAAGGTGGGCGGCTGGGCCAGCCATGTCGCCGTGGAAGCCGCGGACGCGGTACCGGTGCCCGCCGGCCTGGACCCGATCGACGCGGAGACTGTCGTGGTCAACGGCATCACCGCGTGGCAGCTGCTGCACCGCAAGGCCCACGTCAGGGCCGGCCAGACGATCCTGGTGCACGGCGCGAACGGCGGCGTCGGCTCCACGCTCGCGCAGCTGGCCCGCCTCGCCGGGGGCCGGGTGATCGGCACCGCCTCCCCCCGCCACCACGACAGACTGCGCGACCTCGGCGTCACCCCGGTCGACTACACCACCGACGTGCCCGCCGCCGTACGCGCGCTCGTCCCCGGCGGTCTCGACGCGGTGTTCGACCACCTCGGCGCGAGCAGCGTGCTCACGTCGTGGCGGCTGCTCGCTCCCGGCGGCACCCTCGTCGCCTACGGGAGCGCCGCCACGCGCGACGACAGCGGGTCCAAGCAGCTGCCCGTCCTCAAAATCCTGGCCCGGGTCTGGGCCTGGAACGCCCTGCCCAACGGCCGGCACGCCTACTTCTACAACATCTGGGCCGGCCGCCGCCCCACCGCGCGGCGCTTCCGTGCCCGGCTGCGACACGACCTCACCGAGGTCTTCCAGGCCATGCTCGACGGAGACATCGCCGCGCAGGTCGCGGCCCGGTTCCCGCTCACCCGCGCCGCCGAGGCCCTGAGCCTGGCCGAATCCGGGACGGTCACCGGCAAGGTCGTGCTCACGCCCTGACGCCGCAGCGGTGGCCGGGCTCGGGTCGACGGCGTTGCGCGAGGCCGGACATCGCCCCGGTCTGCCCGGAACCTGATTCTCGATTACGTGTTCCGACCGGAACACGACATCCTCCGGCCATCCACTGTTCACCTGTCGCCTATTGGTTGCAGGAATGCGCCTGAACCTCCTTTCTCGCAAGCGAATAGCGGTCATCGGCGGTACCGCGGCCGTCATCGTTCTGGCCTCCGGCACCGCCTGGGCCGACCCGTTCGGATGGTGGGCCACCCAGCCTCACCCGTTCGCCGTGAACGCCGACCACGGCGCGGCCGACTCGCACAGCGGCGGCACCGTGACCGGCAACCTCCTGTCGAATGACTCCGGCGCGACCGCGGTCGTGCGCCACAGCGGCCTCGACAACCCGGCCGCGGGCAGCCTCACGGTCAACGCCGACGGCTCCTACCGCTTCACGCCGGCGGTCAAGGGCAGCCACGGCACGGTGCACTTCAGCTACACCGCGACCGACGCGGTCACGCTCTACAAGGACGCGGTACCGGGAGGGGACAAGATCCCGCCGCTCGGCGGGCTGGAAGGCCCCAACGGTACGACCGCGCTGATCTCCGGCGGCGGCTACGGCTCGTCCTTCGTGCCGGTGCCGGGCAAGTCGGGCTGGTTCTACGGCGTCACCGACCGTGGCCCGAACGCCGACGACGACGGCCCGCTGGGCGACAAGGTCTTCACCGACCCGACCTTCAACCCGCAGATCGGCATGTTCCAGTTGGTCGGCGGCAAGGCGGTGCTGCAGAAGACGATCGTCCTCAAGGGACCCGACGGCACGCCCTACAACGGCCTGCCGAACCCGGTGACCAAGAACGCCGCGAGCTCGGAGAAGACCGAGGACTTGTTCGGCAACTACATCGACCCGGCCCAGCTCTACACCGTGCCTGGCAGCAAGCCGGCCGTGACGCTCAACCCGGACAACGGCTACGACTCCGAGGGTCTGGTCGCTCTGCCGGACGGTAGCTTCTGGATCTCCGACGAGTACGGCCCCTTCATCACGCACTTCGACAAGAACGGCAAGGAGATCGAGCGGCTCTCGCCGTGGGGCGCCGACACCGGTGGCGGCCTCGGCCAGGGCCACAAGGTCGACACCAAGCACCCGCTGCCGGTCGAGCTGACGCTGCGTACCAAGAACAAGGGTATGGAGGGCCTCACGGTCACGCCCGACGGTCGGACGCTCGTCGGCATCATGCAGTCGGCGCTCACCGTGCCCGACTACGGCACGGACTCCAAGGGCAAGACCATCAAGCCGGCCAACGTCGCCCCGGTGCGGATCGTGACCGTCGACCTCAAGACGAAGACGATCCACGAGTACCTCTACCTGCTCACCAACCCGGCCACCACGGCCAGTGCGGTCAGCGAGATCACCGCGTTGTCCGACTCCAAGTTCCTCATCGACGAGCGGGACGGCAACCAGGGCGAGCCCGGCCAGGCGACCTTCAAGAACCTCTACGAGATCGACCTGACCGGCGCGACGGACATCAAGGGCAACGGCACGAACCCGTCGGGCTACCAGGTCGCGACCTCCTCGGGCCCGAAGTCCATCGAAGCCTACGTTGGCGACGCGGTCACCTCGAAGGCCGAGCAGTTGCTGGCACAGGCGGGCATCACGCCGGTGAGCAAGACGCCGTACCTCGAGATCGGCACCGTGCTCAACCAACTCGACCCGTCGGGCGCGTTCTTCAGCCACGACAAGATCGAAGGCGTCGCGACCGCGGACGGCGGCAGGACGCTGTACCTCGCCGACGACAGCGACTTCGGCATGGACCGCCTGCTCGGCCAGGACGAGGCGGCGTGTGAGGCGTCGGGCCTGTCCGACACGACGGCGTGCGCGCCGGTGAAGTCGACGACCACCGGCAAGTACCTCGTCCACCAGAAGACGCTGGACGCCAGCGGCGTGGTGGACGACGGCGAGGTCCTGAAGGTCACCGTGTCGAAGCTCCCGCCGGTACTCGGTACGGCGACGGTGACGATCAAGTACTGACCGGCTCCGTCCACGGGTGCGGCCCGCCCCGCTGATCGAGGCGGGCCGCATCACGGCACCGGATGCCGCAGATCCGCGAGTACCGCCGCCGCCCGCGCCTGAGCCGCCCGGTGCCCGCTCGAATCGAGCAGGCGGACGGCCTGTCGAGCGGCGGACAGCGCCTCCGCCGGGCGGCGAAGGGCCTGCCGCGCGGCGGCGAGGGCGGTCAGCGCCTGCCCTTCGAGGATCCCGTACGCGCAGGTCCGGGCGAGGGCCGCGGCCTGCTCGGCGTACTCGGCGGCCGGCTGCGCATCCCCGGTCGCCAGGTGCAGTTCGGCCAGCCTGAGCAGCGCCTCGACCTCGACCGCTGGGCGGCCACCGGTCTGCCCGCGGGCGATCGCCTCACGGTACGTGGCGAGGGCCGCGTCCCGCCGGCCGGCGGAGCGGTGCAGGTCGCCGGCCACGACCAGGGTGTGCCCCTCGACACCGAGGTGGCCCGCGTCCCGGGCCGCCGGAAGGGTGGCATCGACCAGCGCGGCGGCGGTGGCGTCGTCGCCCCGGTCGTGCTCCACCGCCGCCAACTGGCACTGCCCGTCCAGTTCGTTGACCAGGTCGCCCAGTTCGCGGTTGAGCGCGATGGCCTCCCGCAGGAGGTCGGCCGCCCGGTCGAGCAGGCCCAGGCCGTGGTAGATGCCACCGAGGTCGACCATGATGATCCCCGCGTGGGTGCGGTTGCCGACCCGCCGGCACAGGGCGAGAGCCTGCTCGGCACGCTCGGCGCCGAGCGGCAGCTGCCCGAGGGCGCTGTACGCCGAGCCGAGGTTGGCCAGCGCCGAGATCTGCCGGGTCACGTCGCCGGCCTCCCGGTACCGCTCCAGCGCCTCGTTGTAACAGCCGACCGCCTCCGGCAGCCGCCCGCTGTTGGCCAGCACCAGTCCGAGGTTGACCAGGCTCGCCGCCTCGCCCTGCAGCCAGCCGGCCCGGCGCATCGCGGCCAGCGCGCGACGGTACTCATCGATCGCGTCGGCGTTGCGGTTTTCCCGCGCCCACTGTCCGGCCCGGGCCAGCCGGGCGGATGCCTGTCCCAGCGCGTCGCCGGCGGCCTCGGCGGCGGCCAGTCCGGCCTCGGCCACCGCGTACCCGTCAGCTCGGTGCATCCGCACGTAGAGGTACCGGCGCACGGCGTCGGCCAGCTGCCAGGCGATCGGGTGCGGGCCGTGCCGCGCCGCGTGCCGCACCACGGCGACCAGGTTCGCCCGCTCGGCGTCCAGCCACGCCAGGGCCGGTGCCAGGTCGTCGAAGTGGCCCGGCGCCAGCACCGGTGCGGGCAGCGTCAGGAACAGCGACTGGGGGTACAGGCACCGGGCGGCGGCCGCGGCGGTGTGCGTGAACCAGTCGAAGAGCCGGCCCAGTGCGGTGGACCGCTCATCGCCGGGGTCGTACCCGTGGGCGAGTTCGGCGGCGTACGCGCGCAGCAGGTCGTGGAACTCGTAGCGGCCGGGCCGGCGCTGCTCCAGCAGGTGACCGGCGGCCAGCGTGTCGAGCAGCCGGCCGGCCTCCTCGGTGCCGGTGCCGGCCAGCGCCGCGGCGGCCGCCCGGTCGAAATCCGGGCCGGGGTGCAGGCCGAGCAGGCGGAACAGCCGGGCCGCGTCCGGTTCGAGGCCGTGGTACGACCAGGAGAACACCGCGCGTACGTCGCTGGTCCGGTCGTCCCCGACGGTCAGCGGATCCAGCCGGCCCCGGTCCGCGCTCAGCTGGGCGGCCAGCTCGGCCAGCGGGAGGTCCGGTTGCCGGGCGGCCCGGTCGGCGACGATGCTCAGCGCCAGCGGCAGCCCGGCGCAGAAGTCGACCAGCGCCGCGGCGCCGCCCGGGTCGGCGGCCACCCGCTTCGCTCCGACGTGTCGCGCCAGCAGGGACAGCGCCTCGGCGACGGTCATCTGGTCCACCGCGAGCGACTGGGCGCCGTCGCGCACCGCGAGGCCGCGCAGCTCGTTCCGGCTGGTGACCACGGCAACGCAGTGCGGACCGGCGGGCAGCAGCGGCCGGACCTGCTCCGGGTCCCGGGCGTTGTCCAGCAAGACCAGCATCCGCCGGTCGGCGAGCCGGCTGCGGAACAGCGCCGCCCGGGCCGGCAGATCCGGCGGTATCCGCCCGCCCGGCACGCCGAGCGCCCGCAGGAAGCGGTCGAGCGCCTGCTCCGGGTTTACCGGCGGCAGCGTGCCGAAGCCGTGCAGGTTCAGGTAGAGCTGGCCGTCCGGGAACCGGGTCCGGTGCCGGTGCGCCCAGTGCACCGCGAGGGCGGTCTTGCCCACCCCACCGGTGCCGTCGAGTGTCGAGATGACGATCGGCCCGGTTGCCCCGTCGCCGGCCAGCATCGCGTCCAGCCGGGCCAGCTGGGGCTCGCGCCCGACGAAGGTACGCAGGTCCGCCGGCAGCTGCGCGGGTACGGCCGGGTCGGGTACCCCCGGTTCGGCGCTCCTCTGCCGGGGCAGCTCCTGCCGCAGTACCCGGGTCAGCGCGGCCCGTACCAGCGGGCCCGGATCGATGCCCAACTCCTCGGCGAGCCGGCGGCGCAACCGCTCGTGGGTCCGCAACGCCTCGGCCTGCCGCCCGGCGGCGGCCAGCGCCTCGATGAACGCGGCCTGAAGCGGCTCGTCCAGCGGGTGGTCCACGGTGAAGCGGGCGAGGACGTCGAGCGCCTCCGGAGCCCGGCCGGCGGCGACCAGCAGCCGCCCGTAGCGGGTGGTCGCGGCCAGCTGGGCCCGCGCCAGTGCCCGCACCGCCACGTCCTGGGCCGGCCCACGGGGCGCGCCGGCCAGCGGCTCACCCCGCCACAGCCGCAGCGCTTCGGCCAGCCGGTCGAGGTCGTCACCGGCGCCGTCGCCCGCTTCGCCGCCCGCTGTGCCACCGGCTCCGTCGCCCGCCGTGTCGCCGGCCCAGTCGCCGGCCCTGCCACCGGGGCTGTCACCCGCCCTGTCACGGTGGCTGTCGCCGGCCCTGTCGATCAGCCGCTCGAACCGCTGCACGTCGGTGCCGATCCCGGTCAGCGCGTACGCGGTGCCGCCGAACTCGATCCGGGCCGTCTCGCCGGCCACCCCGTGCAGCCAGCGCCGGGCCCGGTGTACCACCACAGACACCGCCGACCGGTCGCGGCTCGCACCGTCCTCCGGCCACAGCGCCTCGCTCACCCCGTGCGTGGTCAGGCCCCGGTGCCCGGCCAGGGCCAGCGCGCCGATCAGTCCGGCCACCCGCGGCGCGGTCGCGAGCGCCAGCCGGGCGCCGCGACGCACCGCCACCGGCCCCAGCACCAGAACCTCGACCGGCGGTCGCGGATCGACGACCGTCGTGTGCCTCCCCATCGCCACAGCATCCCGCAAGCGCGAGCGGTGCGTGGTGCCGAAACCGGCCGCGACCATGCCGGCCGTCAACTGCCGCTGGAGGCATAGTGGGCGAGCTGGTACCGCCAGAACCGGTACGCCACGGCGACCAGCAGCACGCCGGCGGCCGGCGCGGCCCAGGCGACCGTGGGCGGCACCCACAGCTCGCCGTCGCGCCCGAGCAGTGCGGCGGCGGGGAAGTAGGCGGCGAAGGCCAGCGGGAAGGCGGCGGTGAGCGCCCACCGCAGTCCCGGCCCGAAGATCCGCAGCGGGTAGTTGCCGAAGGTGTTGAACAGGTTGTCCGTGGTGAGGGTCAGCGCGGTGGTGTGGGCCAGCCGGACCGCGAGGGCCGCCGTGACCAGGTGCAGCGACGCCTCCAGCAGCGCGGCGCCGGCCAGGGCGAGCAGGAGGTAACCGACCAGCGCCGGCGAGCGGGACAGTCGCGTGGCGGGCAGGGCGACGGCCAGCACGGCGAGGCCGCCGGCCAGGTCGCCGAGGGAGACCGGCGCCAGCTGGCGGGTCAGCAACTGCACCAGCACGCCGGCCGGCCGGGTCAGGTAGCGGTCCAGCTCGGCCTGCTGGATCGCCTGATCGACGTTCAGCAACTGCGCGAAGGGGACGGTCCACAGGCCGTGAGCGGTCAGCCGGAGGCCGTACAGCAACATGATCTCCCCGGGACGCCAGCCGCCGATCGTGTGGAACCGGGCCAGCAGAGTACCCACGACGGCGAGCCCGACACCCTGAAAGGCGAGGCCGCCCAGCACGCAGAAGGCCAGATCGGCCCGGTGCCGCAGTTGGGCCCGCAGCGCCGCCGCGGCCAGCAGCGCCCAGATCCGCACGGTGCGCACCGGTCCACTCACTCGCCCGCTCACCGGCCCGGTCACCCGCCCTGCACCACGACCCGGCGCAGGGCCTGGGCCCAGGCCAGCCGCGCCAGCAGGAAGAGCAGGACGGCCCAGCCGACCTGGGCGGCCAGGCCGAGAGCCAGTGCGCCGCCGCGCAGCGTACCCACGTAGATCGACGTCGGCGTGTACGTGACCGACGGGAACGGCAGCATCCGCGCCACCTCGCGCAGCGGGCGTGGCATCAACCACAGCGGAACCAGCGCGCCGGACAGGAACTGGCTCACCATCCGGTAGGTGATGAACAACCCGTGGATCTCCATGGTCCAGAACGCCAGCAGCCCGACGACGACCGACAACCCGGTGCTGACCAGGTACGCCAGGGCGAGGCTGAGCAGGTACGCCAGGGCGGCCGGGGCGGACCGTGGGGGCCGGGTGCCGGCCAGCAGCACACCGATCGGCAGCGCCAGACCCGCGAACGGCAGCAACGCCACGGTGCGCCCGGTCTGACCGGCGACGACCTGGCCGATGAAGCTCACCGGCCGGGTCAGGTCCATCCCCACCGTCCCGTCGCGGACCCGTTCCGGAATCATCGAGAACGCCCACGGGCTCAGCAGCCAGTGCTGCGTCGCGGCCAGGGCCACGTAGGTCAGCATCATCGCCAGCGGTACCCCGTCCATGGCGTCCCGGCCGCCGTACACCGCGGTCCACACCACCCGGGACAGCAGGATCTGTGCCACCAGCGCGATCAGCCCGACGGCGCAGTCGGTCCGGTGCCGCAGTACAGTACGCGACTGCAACCGGGCCAGCGCCGCGTACCGGCCGCCGGCGGCCACCAATTCCCGTGTGGCGCTCATCCCAGCTCGTCCTGCATCCCAGCCACCACGGTCGCCAGGTCGGGTTCGATCACCGACAGGTCCAGCACCCGCTGCCCGGCCAGGACGCGCGCGACGACGTCGCCGGGCGCCACCCGAGCCGGGTCGAACCGCAGCCGCACCCGGCTGCCCGCCTGCTCGACCCGCCGTACGCCGGGCAGGTCGGGCAGCGTACCCGGGTCCTCGACGTGCACCACGAGATCCCGGTACGGCGCGTGCCTGGCCTTCAGCGCGGCGACGTCCCCGTCATAGCGCATCCGCCCGTGATCGATGATCACGATGCGCCGGCACAGCCGCTCGACGTCGCCGAGGTCGTGAGTGGTCAACACGACCGTCGTGCCGAAGTCCCGGTTCAGCCCGGCGAGCGTGGCGCGAACCCGGTCCCGGGTCACGACGTCCAGCCCGATCGTCGGCTCGTCCAGGTAGAGCACGCTCGGACGGTGCAGTAGCGCAGCGGCCAAGTCGCCACGCACCCGCTGACCGAGTGACAGCTGCCGGACCGGCGTGTCGAGAAACCCATCCAGATCCAGCACCGCGGCGAGCTGTGCGAGGCTCTCCCGGTACCGCGCGGCCGGCAGGTCGTAGAGCCGGCCGAGTACCCACAGCGAGTCGCTCAGCGGCAGGTCCCACCACAGGCCGGTACGCTGCCCGAACACCACCCCGATCCGCCGGGCGTTGCGCTCCCGGTCGCGCCACGGCACCAGGCCGGCGACCTCGACGGTGCCCGACGTCGGCACCAGCACGCCGGTGAGCATCTTGATGGTCGTCGACTTGCCCGCGCCGTTCGGGCCCAGGTAGCCCACGAACTCGCCGGCCTCCATCCGGAAGTCGATCCCGTCGACGGCGCGCGTGACCACCTTCTGCCGGGTGACCAGCGAGCGCAGCGCGCCGAACCGGCCGTCAACGCGCCGGGGGCGGTGGAACTCCTTGGTCAGCCCGTGTACCTCGATGATCGACATGATGCGATTCCTGCCTCGGGTAGTCCTCGACGCCGACCCAGACGTCCTTGTGGTGCGTGGTGCGGACCCCGGTGTGCACGTACACCGGGATGCCCAGCTCGCCGAGCCGGCGGCAGAAAGACAGGTCCTCGCCGAGCGTCGCACCCGTTCCACTGTGGACGGTGTCGAACCAGGTGGGACCGAACCTGGCGGCCATCCGTTCCAGCGCGCCGCGGTGGATCAGCAGGCACGCGGCGCCGGTGGCGTCGCAGCGCACCAGGGTGTCCGGCGGGATGTCGGGGCGCGGCTCGTAGAAGGGCCAGACGCCGGGCGGCTCGCGGTTGTCGAAGATGGTCGGCATCGGCATCACCCGGTGCCCGCCGAAGCCGTCCGGCTCCAGTTCCCGTACCGAGAAGCAGAGGCCGCCGACGACCGGCCGCAGGTCCGGGTCGGCCGCGGCGACAAGCCGGTCCACGGTGTCCGGCGTGAAACCCATGTCGGTGTCGATCCACCACAGCCACTCGGCGGACCCAGCGAGGAACCGGGCCGCGCCCTCGTTGCGCGGGGTGGACAGGTCACCGGTGCAGCCGCGCAGCATGTCCGGCCCGGCGGCACCGAACCGGCGCCCCCCGGTGGACCGGTCGTGTGCGCGCAGCGCCACCATGCTCCGGTGCCACGAGTGGCTCACCTGGTGCGCGTGGACGTACGCGATCTGCACCGTGCCGCGCGCCACGTCGTGCGTGGCGGTGCCGGTGCCGGGGTCGGACCCCAACTGCTCCACTGGTCTCTCCTCAATGCCGATCGGGTACCGGACGGTGCGCGGTCCGGTGTGGCACCCGGCGGGTCGCCACGCCGGACCGCGCCGGGCCGTGGCTAGCCGTTCGGGGACGAGCCGGACAGCACTGCCGTCTCGGCCGGATTCAGCTTGCGGATCTCGATGCGCACCGGGGTCACCTCCCTCACCCGTGATCGGCCGACGGGTCCTCTGTCGCGGTCTGGCGTCACGCCGAGTTGGCGCCGGCGGACAGCGTGAGGGTCTCGATCCGGTCCAGCTTGCGGATGTCGATGCTCTGCATGGGATTCACCTCCTTCGCGGCGCGGTCGGGTCGGCTGCGGGTCCGGTCAGGTGGAGTTGCCGCCGCCGGAGAGTGTGGCGGTCTCGGTGCGGTCGAGCATGCGGATGTCGATGTTCTGCACGGGGTTCACCTCCCTTCTGACAATTGCGTCTACTGTGGATGGTCGGCCGGCGGTGGCGGCACGGCCGCGCAGGCCGGGCAGTCCGCGCGGCGTGGATCCAGCCGGACCAGCGGCGCGTCCAGCGCGGCCAGGTTCACCGTCTGCACCCGGCCCGGCACCGCCGGCGGTATCCCCGTGATCAGGCCGATCACCTCGTGCGCCGCCAGGTAGCCGGACACCCCAGCGGACGGCGCGGCGACCGCGTTGCCCACGGCGGCGCCCCGTGCGCCCCCGTCCTGCGGGTACGCGCCGAGCTCGGCGTGCCGGTCGTCGTCGGCCAACCGGACGCACTGCCAGCACGCGCCGCCCCCCGGCCGGTACGTGCCGACTTGCACCAGCGGGCCGTGGTAGCCGGCGTCCACCCACGGGCGGCCGGCGGCCAGGCAGGCCAGGTTGGTCCAGACCCGCACCTGCGGCGGCCGGTCCGCGGTGAGCAGCAGCACGTCGCAGTCGCCGGCGAGCCGGGCGGCCGGCCCGACCCCGTCGATCCGCGACTGTTCCCCGGTGACCTCGATGTCCGAGTTCAGCGCCCGCAGCCGGGCGAGCGCCGCGTCCACCTTCGGGCGGCCGAGGTCGTCCTCCGTGTAGAGCACCTGCCGGCACAGGTTGGACAGCTCGACCACGTCCGGGTCCACCAGGTGCAGGCGGCCCACCCCGCTGGCGGCCAGTGCGAGCGCGGCCACCCCGCCGCTGCCGCCGATCCCCACCACGGTGACCCGTGCCCGGCCGAGCAGGACCTGCGGCTCCCAGGTGCTGGCCCGCGGGGTGAGGTCCAGCCAGCGGTAGTAGCTGCGGGCCGGGCCGTACCGCCGCAGGTCCCGCGCGGTCAACTCGGCCGGCTCGGGCGCGGCCAGGTCCTCCAGGTAGCCGGCGGCGGCGAACTGCGCGATGCCGGCGCTGACCGCGTCGGCGGTCAGGCCCGGGTGGGCCGCGGTCACCCGGGCCACCACGGCGTCCGCGTCCCGGCTGCCGTCCATGCTCTCCAGCAGGGTCCACACCATGCCGGTGGGGTCGCGGACCTCCGCGGCCACCCCGTAGGAGACGCCGCCGATGCGGATCAGGCCGCCCTGGATCCGGTACGGCGCGTGCTCCGGCTTCACCCTTGGCCGGCGCATCGGCAGCGGAGCCCGGCCGGCACCGGACACCTGGTCCAGCGAAGCGCCCATGGGTTGCCCCCTCGTCATCGACGATCAACGAGGAGCAGCCTAGGATCGGGTGCTTTCAATCCGCCTACATCGCGACACCGCCTCCGGTCAGGCCCGATGACACGGGTTCTCGGGTGCCTACCGGGGCATCGGGTGCCTACCGGCGGCATCGGGTGCCTACCAGGGCATCGGGCCGTCCTCGCTGAAGAACCCGGCGGTCGGTCCGTCCGCCCCGAGCGTGGCCAGGCGTACCACCACCGTGGCGCCCTGCGCGGCGGTGCGGTCCCCGCTGTGATCGTTGATGTCCGTGGCGCAGAAGCCCGGGGCCGCGGCGTTGACGAGGAAGCCGTCCTTGCTCAACTCGTTGGCGTACTGCACGGTCAGCGCGTTGAGTGCCGACTTGGACGGCGCGTACGCGGCCGACTGCGGCAGGGTCGAGAAGCGGGCGTCCGGACTGCTCGTGATGGCCAGCGACCCGGCGTGGCTGCCGACATTGACGATGCGCGGTGCCGGCGACCGCCGCAGCAGCGGAAGCATCGCGTTGGTCACCGCGATCACGCCGAAGACGTTGGCCTCGAACACCGCCCGGACCATGTCCAGGTCGACGCTGCTCGGGAGCTGGTCGTACGCCTTCTCCGGCGAAACCTGCCCGGATCCGCTGATGCCGGCATTGTTGACCAGTACGTCCAGGTGGTCGTAGCGCTCCTCGACCCGGTCCGCGGCCGCCCGGATGGTGGCCGGATCGGTGACGTCCAGGGTGACCGCGTGCGCGTCACGCCCCGCCGCTCGCAGCGCCGCGGCGGCCTCCTCGCCGAGCCGCGGGTTCCGGGCGGCGATCAGGACCGTCATGCCCAATTCGGCGAGCTGCTCGGCGGTCGCGCGGCCGATCCCCTTGTTCGCCCCGGTGACCAGCGCGATCTTCTGGTGCGCGGTGTGCTCGTTCATGTCCAGGCTCCCATCGTGGAGTTGACTGCGGAGTTGATGCCGCGTCGTCCGCGGCGTTCCGACGGACATGGAGATGCCGGGCGACCCGATCCCTGTGACAGCGGTGGTCGTGTGAGCCGCGCCACCGGCCGTGGATGTCACACGCCGGTGCACGCCGGCATCTTGTGTGTGGCACGGTTGGGGTGGCAACAGGCGGGAGTCAGCGATGAGCGAGCACAGCGAGCGGACAACGGACGCAGCGGACAAGCCCAGTCCGGGCGACCTGGATCCCGCCACCGAAGCGTTCGTCACCCACCGCAATCTGCTGTTCACGGTCGCCTACGAGATGCTCGGCTCGGCCGCCGACGCCGAAGAGGTCCTGCAGGAGACCTGGTTGCGGTGGGTGGGCGTCGACCTCGACACGGTACGGGACCAGCGCGCGTACCTGGTCCGGATCACCACCCGCCAGGCGCTGACCCAGCTGCGTACGCTCGGCCGGCGCAAGGAGACCTACATCGGGCCCTGGTTGCCCGAGCCGCTGCTGACCACCCCCGACGTGGCCGAGGACGTCGAGCTGGCCGACAGCGTCTCGATGGCGATGCTGCTGGTGCTGGAGACGCTCACGCCGACCGAACGCGCGGTGTTCGTGCTGCGCGAGGTTTTCGACCTGGAGTACGACGAGATCGCCGAAGCCGTCGACAAGAACGCGGCCGCCGTCCGCCAGATCGCCCACCGGGCACGGGCGCACGTCGCCGCGCGCCGACCGCGCGGGGTCGTCTCTCCGGCCCAGACCCGAGACGCGATCGAGGCGTTCCAACGGGCGGTCAACACCGGCGACCTGCAGGGTCTGCTCGACATCCTCGCGCCGGACGTCGTCTTCCTCGGTGACGGTGGCGGAGTCGTGCAGGCGGTGCGGGCACCGGTCGTGGGGGCGGACAAGGTGGGCCGCCTGCTGGCCGCTGCGCTGGGGACGGTCGCCGCCACCTTCTCGCTGCACCCGGCGCGGGTCAACGGCCACCCGGCGCTGATTCTCCGGCTGGACGGCGAGATCGACACCGTCCTCGCGGTACGCATCGACGACGGCCTCATCAGTGGGCTCTACGCCGTACGCAACCCGGAGAAGCTGTCGCGTGTCGGGCGGGAGACCGCGGTCAGCCGCTGATCAGGACGGGTCGTCGCCCGGATGGACCAGGCCGGTCCGGTACGCGTACACCACCGCCTGCACGCGGTCACGCAGGCCGAGCTTGGCCAGGATGCGGGACACGTAGGTCTTGACCGTCTCCGAGCCGACCACCAGTGCCGCGGCGATCTCGGAGTTTGACATGCCGGCCGCGACCAGCCGGAGCACGTCACGCTCGCGCGGGGTGAGTTGCCGGAGCGCGCCGGCCTCGGATTTGGCGGGGCGGATCCGGGCGGCGTACCGGCCGATCAATTGCCGGGTCACCTCGGGTGCGAGCAGCGCGTCGCCCCGGGCGACGGTACGTATCGCGGCGATCAGTTGCCGTGGGGAGGCGTCCTTGAGCAGGAAGCCACTCGCTCCGGCGCGCAGTGCCCGATAGACGTACTCGTCGACGTTGAAGGTGGTGACCACCAGCACCTTGACCGGTTCGGTGGCGCCGGCGCCGGCCAGGCGCGTGGTGGCCTGGATGCCGTCCATCAGCGGCATCCGCACGTCCATCACCACGACGTCGGGGCGCAGCCGCTCGGCGAGCTCGACCGCGGCCCTGCCGTCGCCGGCCTCGCCGACCACGGTGATGTCCGGCTGGGCGTTGAAGATGGTCACGAACCCGGTGCGTACCAGGGCCTGGTCGTCGCAGACCAGCACGCGGATCGCGGCGTCGCTCGTGCCGGGGTCGCTCGTTGCGGGGTCGCTTATTGCGGGGTCGCTCATGCCGGAGTCAGTTAGGTCGGGGTCGCTCATGCCGAGGTCGCTCATGCCGGCACGTCGTTTCCGGCCGCTGCCGGAATGCGGGCCCGCACGGCGAACCCGCCTGTGTCGTCGGGTCCGGCGGTCAGCGAGCCGCCGAACAACTCGACCCGCTCGCTCAACCCGACCAGGCCGCGTCCCGATCCGCCGACCGCGTTGTTGCCGACCGCCTTGTCTGCCGCGTTCTCGACCGTGCTGTCGGCCGCCTTCTCGACCGGCTTGTGTGGACCCGGGCCGGCCGTGGTCACCGCGATGTCCACGCCGTCCGGCCGGTAGTCGAGCCGGACCTGGGTGCGCCGTCCGGCCGCGTACTTCATGGCGTTGGTCAACGCCTCCTGCACCACCCGGTACGCGGCCTGCTCGCGCCCCGCGCCCAGCTCTGGCTGCCGGCCCCGCGATCCGAACTCGACCGGCTGGCCGGCGGCGCGGGTCTGCTCCACCAACGCGGCGACCTCCGTCAGGTCGGGTGCCTGCTCCAGCGGAGCGCTGCGGGTCGCGTCGAGTACCCCGAGCAGGTCGCGCAGCTCGGAGAGCGCGCGCCGGCCGGTCTGACTGATCGCGCCCAGATTCGCGGCCAGTTGCTCGGGCTGGGAAACGAGGTACTGGGCCGCATTGGCCTGCACCACGATCGCGGTCACGTGGTGGGTGACCACGTCGTGCAGCTCGCGGGCGATGCGGGCACGCTCCGCTGTGCGTACCTCTGCCGTGGCTTGCCGTCGACGCTCGGCGTCGTGCTGCCGCTGCGCGCGTACCCACGAGCCGAACAGCCAGCAGGCCGCCAGACAGAGGTAGAAGACCACGAAGTCCTGTGGCGCGGCCGGCGATCCGGCCTCGTGCTCGGCCCAGGCCAGCAGCACGTACCCGGCGGTCAGCGCGGCGACCAGCGGCTGCCGCATCCGGGACTGGTAGGCGGCGCCGTTGTACAGCGCCAGGATCAGGCCGAGGCCGGCGAAGCTGGCGTACCCGCGCACGTCCTGTACCGCGAACCCGGCGGCGCAGGCGGCCAGCACACCGGCGGGCCAGCGGCGGCGGGCGGCCAGCGGAAGCGACTGAGTCAGCGCGGCGAGCACGGCGACGGCGTCGGTGTGGCGGTAGGGCAGCTCGCCGAGCCGGGTGCCGTGACGCGCGAGCGGGGGACAGTACGCCAGCAGGGCGAGCGCCACGGCCGGCAACGCGTCCCGGACGACCACCGGCCGGGCCTGCCAGTACCGCAGCAGGGACCGCCCCCCGCTTGCGACGCGCTCGGCCAGCGCGGTGGGCCGAGCCAGTGCGGAGGGTTGAGCCAGCGCGTCGGTCCGAGCCAGCGCGGCGGGCGCGTCACGGCGGAACATGCGGGAAGGGTATCGGTTGCCCGCGGCGCGGTTCACCGCCACGGCGCCCTGACGATCCGGCCGGCCTTGCGGGCCTTGCGCAGCAACAGGATCGCGGTGGCGCCGCCGATCAGGACCGCGAGGATGCTCGCCTCCGGGCCGAACGCACCGCCGCTGATGATTGCCGGGCCGTGCGACGCGCCGTCGAGCAGACCGCCCACGGTTCCGTTCGAGCCGGAGACAGTGGAGCCGAAGATGCCCGATTCGGCGAAGTTCCAGCCGAGGTGCAGACCGATCGGCAGCCACAGGCTGCGGGTGGCGACATACGCGGCGCCGAGCATCAGCCCCGCCTCGACCGCGATGGAAAGCGCCCCCCAGCCGGTGCCTCCGGGATTGAGCAGGTGCATCACGCCGAACAGCAGGCCCGAGACGACCAGCGCGACGAGAGTGCCGGCCCACTCCTCGACGATCCGGAACAACACCCCGCGAAACAGCAGCTCTTCGCAGGTCGCGACGCCGGCCATCAGCCCGAAGGTGGCGATCGCGTCGCCGACCGAGCCCCAGCCCCGTACCCGGTAGCCGTCGCAGATGAAGATCAGCAGGATGGTGCCGGCGAACAGTACGATGCCGAGCCCCACGCCGCGGGCCAACTGTGGCCGCAGAGTCGCGGTACCCACCTCGGGTACCTTCCGCTGCTCCAGCCAACCGACCAGCCGGGCGTAGCCGACCAGAGCGATCGCGGCGGTGGCCAGGCCGGCGAGCAGCCCGGTGACCGGGTTCTTCACCGCGAGCGAGTTGACCTGGGCGAAGACGACATCGACGACGGCAAACACCACGAGGAGGAAGACCAGCCGTACCCCGATCGGGCGGAGCCAGCGCGGCGGCCCGGACCTGGTGGCAGCGGCGGGGACCGTGGTGGGAATCTCGGTAGGCTCGACAGACATCGCTGCTCCCTCTCTCTTGATCCGCGCGAACACTCTGTTCTGTGCGAACAGTGACCTGCGCGAACGCCTCACGCATCGACGAGAGAGACGCTATGGGAATGCCGGCCGGCGATCGTCACCATCAGGTGAGCAATCGGGTTCCCCCGCACGGGGGAACGCGTCGTCATCCTTCGGTGCGGAGCCGGCGGTTCGACCCGGAGCCGGTGGTTGGGTGCGGTGCCGGTGGTTGCGTGCTGGTTCTACAGCGCCGGTCGCAGGGCGGATTCGGCGGCGAATCCGGCAGCGATCAGGTATTCGTCGTGGCCGGACGCCGCGTTGAACTCGACCCCGACCGGCAGCCCTTCCGGCGTCGCGCCCGCCGGAAGGACCAGGCCGGGCAGCCCCGCGACGCTGGCCGGGGAGACGTTGCGGCCGAAGGCAACCTCCTCGGGCACCTCACGGCCAGCGATGGTGACACCCGGTGGCGGCCAGACAGGTCCGGCGCCGATCGGCGGGGCGGGCATCGGTACGACCGGATGGACGATGACGTCGAGGGCGTACTCGCGCTGGTACGACTGGAACAGGGCGCGCACCCGGCGCTGCGCTTCGCGCGCGGCGCGGTGGCGTTCCCCGGCCTCGGGCGGCGGAGGCGCGAACGCGGGGGACACGTTGGGGCCGGCTCCCGCGGCCAGGTCCCGCATGGACATCCCCGGCGCGTGCACCGCGAGGTATTCCGGCAGCAGTCGCGCGAACTCGTACCGGATCAGCGCCGCGGCGACACCGGCGACCAGGGTGTCGAGGCCGGTCAGGTCCGCGAAGACCAGGTCGGCTCCGCGGTCGGCGAGGCAGGCCAGGGCCCGCTCGAAGATCTGCTCGACCTCGGAGTCGAGGCCGTCGAGGTAGTACGTCCGCGGAACTCCGATGCGCACGCCCCGCAGGTCGAGTCGCGCCGGAGCGGGAGCAACATTCGCGAGTACCGAATCGAGGAGGGCGATGTCGGCCACACATCGAGCGAAGGGTCCGACGGTGTCGAGCGAGGCCGCGATCGGGATGACCCCTTCCATCGGGTACCGGCCGGTGCTCGGCCGCAGTCCCGCGACGCCGCAGAGCGCGGCCGGGATCCGGATGGAGCCCTCGGTGTCGGTGCCGAGGGCAGCCGGCGTCATGCGTGCGGCGACCGCACAGGCGCTGCCGCCGCTGCTGCCTCCCGCGATGCGGTCCTCCCGGCGCGGGTTGCGTACCGGGCCGAAGGTGGCGTTGAGGCTCGTCCAGCCGCGCCCGAGTTCATGCAGGTTGGTCTTGCCCAGCAGTAGCGCCCCGGCCTCGGCGAGCCGACGCACCACCACCGCGTCGCTTTCCGGGCGGTTGGCCGACAGGGCGGCGGTGCCACCCGTCGTCGGGAGTGCGGCGGTGTTGATGTTGTCTTTCACCGCGATGGGGATGCCGTGTAGCGGGCCCAGCCGCTGACCGTTCGCCCGGGCGCGGTCGGCGTGATGCGCGGCGAGCCGGACGGCGTGTGGGTCGAAGCCGATGAACGCGTTGCAGTGGGAGCGCCGCTCACACTGCCGGATCAGGGCGTCCGCGTATTCCGAGGCGGTCAGCTCTCCCGTCCGGATCAGCGACGAGGCTTCGGACACGCTCAGCTCAAGCAAGTCCCCGGTCTCGCCCGGCCCGATTTCGCCTGCCCCGATTTCGCTCGGCCCGATTTCGCGCGCCCCGATTTCGTCCGCCCCCGCGTGCTCCGCCACCCGCCGACCCTATCCGGCTCGCGCCCCGGTGTCGGGGGCCCGGTCACAGTCCGCGCAGGCGGATTCTCGCCTCGTCCGGTCCCATTCCGGTCTCCTGATAGATCTCCAACGCTCGCTGCGCGCAGTCGAGTGCCCGGCCGGCGTCCTCCGTCTCGTAGCTGGTCGCGAGACGGCTCAGGGCGTCGCCTTCGAGGGCTCGGTAGCCGGCCAGTTGAGCGATGGCGAGTGCCGATTCAACGAGCCTCCGCGCCCTTTCGATCTGGCCCAGCCGCAGGACCGCGGTGCCGAGGCCGATCAGTGCGGTCACTTCGGCGTGCCGTGCTTCCGTCTGGCGTGCGACGGTCAACGCCTCCTGGTAGTTGTCGTATGCCACAGCGGACCGGCCGAGACGGTCCTGAATGCTGGCAAGCGTGATCAGACCATCGGCGGTCTTGAACCGTCCGCCGCTCTCCTCCTGGATCGCGAGCGCCGACCGTACGTATTCGAGCGCCTCCTGGTAGCGGCCGGCGTCACGGTGGACACCGGCCAGGCTGTCCAACACTCCGGCTTCCCCGGACCGGTAGCCGACCTTGCGGTACATCGTCAGCGCCGTATCGAGGTGGTGCAGGGCTTCGGACAGCCGGCCGAGTCGATGTTCGGCATTTCCGAGCCGATGGAGAGCGCGGGCTTCGCCGCCCTGATTGCCGATCTCGCGTTCGATCGTCAGGGCTTCCTCGTAGCACTCGGCGGATTGCCGCAGGTTGCCCATGTCGTAGTTGGCAAGGCCGAGGTTTCCCAGATGGGTGGCGAGGAGTGACCGCTTTCCGGTAACCCGGGAGATGTCGGTGGCGCGCTTGAAGTGTTCGGCGGCGAGTCGGAGCTGACCGGCGTGAAGATGGGCGCTACCGAGGTTGTTGTTGGCCGAGGCGCAGCCGTCGGGCCAGCCGGCGCGCTCCGCGAATTCCAACGCGTCCGTGTAGTGCTGGATGGCCCGGTCGTAGTCACCGTAGTCCCGTAGCGCGGCTCCGATGCCGAGGTGCCCGATCGTCTGCGCGAACGCGTTCGAGTTCTCCTCGGCCGCCACGAGTGCGGTGCGTCCCGCCTGGAGGAGGTCGTCGAGATCCTGCGACTGGTACAGGTAGCCGCGGAGTGCGTCGTACAACTCCCAGGTCAGCCGCTGCGGACCGTGACGCGAGGCGTGTCCGGTCGCGGCGATGAGGTTGGCGCGTTCATTCGTCAACCAGGTCAGCGCCTCCCCGCGTTCGCGGAACCGGACCGCCGGATCCTGGGGGTGTTCTTCCTGGCGGCGTTCTTCCTGAGGCAGTCTCAGGGTGTCGGGGTACAGCAGGCGGGCGGCGGCATCGGCGGTGCCCAGGTACCAGTCGAGCAACCGGCCGACGGCGGCGTGGCGGTCGGTCTCGGAATCTTCGACGGCGAGCCGCTCGGCGGCGTAGGCGCGCAGCAGGTCGTGCAGGTGGTAGCGCCCGTACACGACCTGTTCGATGAGATGCGCGCTGGCCAGTTCCGCGAGCAACGGCCGCGTTGCCAGGCGGTCGAGACCGGCGAGCGCGGCGACGCCCTCGGCGTCGATGTCCGGCCCGGGAACCACCGCGAGGATCCGGAACAGCCCGGCGGTCGCGGCGGTCAGCTTGTGGTAGGACCACGAGATGACGGCCCGTACCGCGGATGTCGGGTCCAGCGGTACGTCAAAGGCGTCGAGGCGTCGCGCGACGTCAGCGATGTCGGCCACGAACTCGGTCAACGCAACAGCCGGTTGACGGGCGGCGCGTTCCGCGGCCACCTTCAGCGCCAGGGGGAGTCCGACGCACAGCTCCGCCAACTCCACGGCCGCTCGTTCGTGCGTGTCGACCCGGGCAGCGCCGAGGACCCGGCGTAGGAGGTCGACGGCCTCCGGGATGGCGAGCCGATCGAGGATCAGGCGGTGAGCGCTCTCCCTCACCACCAGGCCGGCGAGGTCATCGCGGCTGGTGACCAGGGCGAGGCAGCCCGGCGCTCCGGGCAGCAGAGGACGGACCTGCTCGGCGGACTGGGCGTTGTCGAGCACGACGAGGACGCGCCGACCCGCCAGCATGGACCGGAACGTGTTCGAGCGTCCGGCCAGGTCCATGGGAATGAGTGCCGGGTCGGTGCCGAGGGCGAGCAGGAAGCCGCCGAGGACCGTGTGCGCGGACACCGACTGATCGGTACCAAATCCCCCGAGGTCGACATAGAGTTGACCGCCGGGAAACCGGCTCGCGACCGTGTGGGCCCAATACACCGCCAGCGCGGTCTTTCCCACTCCGGCTGTGCCGGCGATCACCGCGACGACCGGCGATTGGGCCGTCAACACGTCGTTCAACTCGTGCAGGGCCAACTGCCGGCCGATCAGATAGGGAACGGCCGGGGAAAGCTGCGCCGGCCCTCTCGGCTTCTCGCAGGTGACGGTGGCGGCGGCTTTGCCGTTGGCCTCGGTCGGCCGCTCGCCCTCCAACAATGCCAAGTAGCGCCGTTGAAGCTCGGGTCCGGGGTCGATGCCGAGAGCGTCCGCGAGTCCCTCGCGAAGACTCTGATATGCCTCGATGGCTTCGGCGCGTCGCCCCAGTTGCTGAAGAGCCATCATGAGCCGGTCGACGAACGGTTCGTGCAGGGGGTTTTCGGCGACCAGGCCGGTGAGGAACCCGACCATCTCACGACTGTGGCCGATCTCGATCTCCGCGTCGACAAGCAACTCCGTCGCGACCGCCCGCAGCTCGTTCAGGTCCGCGCCGACTCGTCGGCGCAGTGCGTCGGAGGCGACGTCGGCCATGAGGTTGCCGCGCCACAATCCCAGCGCGTCAGTGAGCAGGCGGCTGCGCCGGTAACCGTCGGCTTCGGACCTGGCTTGCTTGATCGATTCACGGAAGCGGTGAGCATCGACGCTGCCCGGATCGACTTCGGCGACGTACGCCCCGGGCCGTCCGATCAACACCGACTGCGCCCCGCTGTCCGCCGGGTCGAGGCTTGAACGTAGCCGGGAGACATAGGTGCGGATAACCGCGGGCGGGTCCGCCGGCAGGGGATCTTCCTCCCACAGGAGGCTGACCAGCCGTTCGGTCGTGACCGGCTCTCCAGCATTCAGCAGGAGCAGACCGAGCAGGCATCGTTCCCGGCGACGCCCGAGGGTCAACGGACGCTCATCGGTGTCAACTGCCTCTACCCGACCGAGCAGCAGGAACCTCACGATCGCGGAGTGTAACGAATGCGCCGGTACGGCGGAAATGACGACGAAACGGCCCAGGGACACTGGCCGCGAAAGGCGTGCCGGCGGTACGACACTGGTTCCGACATTGATTTCGGTGCCTCATCCCGGCTAGGGGCGCTGAGCACTGGACCCACCTGCGAACCACCAACCCGATCGAGTCGACCTTCGCCACCGTGCGCCACCGCACCCGGGTCGCCAAGGGACCCGGTAGCCGCGCCGCCGGGCTAGCCATGGCGTTCAAACTCATCGAGTCCGCGCAACAACGGTGGAGGGCGGTCAACGCACCCCGCCTGGTCGCACTGGTCCGCGCCGGCGCCACCTTCCGCAACGGACACCTCGTCGAACGCCACGACCAGGTCGCCGCATGAACCCGCTGCAGGCCGCCCCTAGCCGCCCGGCTCGGCTGCGGCTCGGTGTTCGCCGGCGCGACGTCTCCCGACCAGATCCGCTACGCCGCCCCCGCCGCCGCCGCTTGAGGACCTAGCCGAGATCGATCAGGCACTCGCCTGACCCGCGCGGCTAATCCGCCCAGCCTCGCCGCGCGGTCGGCGAGGTATTGAAAATCGACTGGCGCGAAGGGAACGGGGGCGCTAGCGTGCGCCCGTGAATCTTGAAACGGGGAAGTTCGTACCCGCCGTGCCGGTTCCACTCGACGCCGAAGTTCAGGTCGCTTACGACGACTTCCTGGTGGAGGAGCCGGAGTTGGTGCCGATGAGCCTGGAGCGGCTGGCGAAAATCCGTGCGGAGGTCGACGCCGCGGTGGCGGCGCTCGGGGACCTCAGCCGTGGCGGGCGTTTCATCGTCTCCCAGCCCTCGGTGCCCGGCCTGGACGGCGCCCCGGAGATCCCGTTGCTGGTCTGTACGCCCGCCGGCGCGCCCGTATCGCGGCCGGCGCTGTACTTCATGCACGGTGGCGGCTTCTTCTGCAACGATCACCGCATCGGGCTCGACCAGCAGCTCGAGGCGGCCGAGCGGTTCGGGGCCACGCTGATCTCTATCGGCTACCGGCTCGCGCCCGAGCACCCCTACCCGGCCCAGATCAACGACGCCTATGCCGGTCTGCTGTGGGCCGCCGACCACGCGGACGAACTCGGCATCGACCCGGAGCGCATCGTCGTCACGGGCTACAGTGCCGGCGGCGGCCTGAGCGCCGCGCTCGCCCTGACCGTGCGCGACAAGGGCGGTCCCCGCCTGCTCGGCCAGCTGCTGATGGGTCCCATGCTCGACGACCGCAACGACAGTGCGTCGGCCATGCAGATGGATGGAATCGAATTCTGGAACCGCAGCTACTCCGGGTTCGGCTGGAGCTCGCTGCTCGGCGACGTCCGGGGCACGGCGGACGTGCCGCAGTACGCCGCGCCCGCCCGGGCCACCGACCTGACCGGCCTGCCGCCGGCGTTCCTCGACGTCGGCTCCGCCGAGTGCCTGCGCGACGAGATCGTCGACTACGCCGCCCGGATCTGGCAAGCCGGAGGTAAGGCCGAGCTGCATGTGTGGCCCGGCGGATTCCACGCCTTCGACCGGGAAGTCCCCGAGGCGCGGATCAGCAAGGCCGCCGTCGCGGCGCGCCACAACTGGCTGGAACGCCTCCTCGCCACCGACTAACGGGGCCAGGAGTAGCCGTCCACAGGTATTGACAATTTCTCGCCAAAGGGGCTGTCGTGGCAGTAACCCGGTATCCGCTCAGGGTGCAGGTCCGCCGAATCGCTCACCCGGAGAATTGTGCCGTGCTGCCGGTCAACCAACCCGGCTAGGGCCTGGATCGCAATCGGTCAGAGCCACTGGGCCAGTACACCTAGGTCCCTAACGCGATGGCGCGACCCCGCTCTGGGTTACCCACAGCCCTCGCTGTTATCCACAGCCCCGCT
>NZ_BONZ01000084.1 GCF_016862975.1 Rugosimonospora africana | reverse complement strand
GAACAGCGACCTCGTCGGAGAGTCCGACGGCGGCATGCCGATCCTCGTCGACCTCGTCGAGGAGTTGGGCTCCGACGCCTACGTGTACGGCCACGTGAACCTCAACGGCGCCGATGAGCGGTTCGTCGTCCGCATCGAGGACCGGAACACGCCGCAGATGGGCGACACCGTGCACGTCAAGCCGCGCGCCGGAAAGCTGCACGTCTTCCACGCGGCCACCGGCCTCGCCATCTGAACTCGTCTCGGATCACCCGCTGCGCAGGCGGCCGCTCAGCAGAGCCGCCTGCGCAGCCTCGTATCGCGCGTCGGCCACACCTACGGTGTGCGAGCCTGATCGTCGCCTGCCAGCAGCGCCCGCACGCCGCCGATGTAGCCATCGATGGTGGTGTCGCTGACGAGCAGGCGTTGCAGCGCGAAGCCCTGCACGAGACTGAGCATGGCGGCGCCGACGGAGTCCGGATCGGCACCGGCGGGCAGGTTGCCGGCGGCCTGCCACCGGCGGGCGACCTCGGCGAAGTGCCCGCGCAGCCGGTAGTAGGCATCGTTGACGCGGATGCGCAACTCATGGTTGCGTAGAGCCTCCGCCCACACCTGCATGATGACCCGAGTGAGATCGATTCCGGTGGCGGGATCGTTGGTCACGCGGCCGATGATCGCGTCGATCATCATGGTCACCACGTGCTCCGGTGACGGGGTGGCGCCGCCGGCGAGCAGGCGGGCGAACACTTCGTCCGCAGTCGACAACGTCGTTTCCGCCACGGCGCTGATCAGGTCCTCTTTGCTGGGGAAGTACCGGTACACCGCCCCGGCGGACAGCCCCGACTCGCTGATGATGTCGGCCATCGAGGTGGCGTGGAAGCCCTGGTGGGCAAAGCGGCGGGTGGCGGCCGCCAGGATCTCGGCGCGGCGGTTGGCCCGGTACTCGTCGGTGACGCGCGGCATACCTCAGTCTAAAACGAACGTTCGTTCTTGACGACCGGCCCCGGGCACCCTACCCTGGAAAATAAAGCGAACGACCGTTCTTTTTTGGAGAGTCGGCATGGCCACACAGACCTCGCCCGTCCCCGGCGGACCAGTCTGGCTCGACGGGTCTGGCGCCGCGCGACGACCCAGCCCAATCCATGCGCCGGAGCCATCGCCCTGGTCGCGAGTCGCGTCGACGGTCGCGCTGCTGACGGTGTTCATCAGCGCGTTGCTGACGGCGTTCGCCTGGCCCGCGGTCCACTCATCGGTGCACAACGTGCCGATCGCCGTGTCCGGACCGGCGCCCGCCGCCGCGCACGTCACCGCCGCGCTTGAGCAGCGCCTGCCGGGGGCGTTCCAGGTCACCCTGCTCCCCAACGCCGCGATGGACCAGAAGGAAGTGCTCGACCGCCAGGTCTACGGGGCGATCGATGTCAGCTCCGGCACGCCGCAGGTCATCACCGCCTCGGCGGCGAGCCCGGCGATCGCGCAGGTGTTGCAGGGCGTGGGGAACGCTCTGGAGCCGTCGCCCGGCGGCGTGCCCACGGTGCGCGACATCGCCGCGCTGCCCGTCCACGACCCGCGCGGCGCCGGTCTCGCGGCCGGATTCCTGCCCCTGGTGATCGGCGGCACGCTCACCGCCGTCCTGCTCACCAATCGCGTCCGGCGCACCGACCGCCGGATCGCCGGCGCGTTCGGCTTCGCGGCCGCCGGAGGGCTGGCCATGACGGCGATCCTGCAGTTCTGGCTCGGCTCGCTCACGGGTGACTACTGGGCCAACGCCGGCGTTGTCGCGCTCTCGGTCGCCTCGACGTCCATGACGCTGCTCGGATTGGAATCGGTGCTCGGCGTGGCCGGGCTGGGCCTCGGCGCCATCGTCATGGTGCTCATCGGCAACCCGCTGGCCGGCACCGCCAGTGCCCCCGAAATGCTGCCCGGCTGGTCCGGTGCCCTCGGGCAGTTGCTTCCCCCGGGCGCGGCCGGGACGCTGCTGCGCTCCACCGCGTTCTTCGACGGTCACGGCGCCGCCCGCCCGGTCGCGGTGCTGTTCGCGTGGCTCGCCCTGGGCGCCGTGCTGTCAGCCAGCGGCCTGCACGCCCGGCGCCGGACGCCCGGCGCCGACCCGGCCGCACCCGTCACCACGACGGCCACCGCCTGACGGATCCGTGGACCGGGCGTCGACCCGCGGGGCTTCGGAGCGCGACGGCAGTGCTCGCGGCCCCATGCTCCCGACCCCCCGGCCCCGATCGCCCGGCCCCGGCCCCCGGCCCCGATCGCCCCGCCCGACTGGTGAGGCTGGGCGATCGGGGCCAGAGAAGGGTCAGCTGCGCGGACGGTGGCCGCGCTCCTGGTGCGGCACGGTCTGCTTCGCGCCCGGGAAGGCCGGCGGCGGCAGCTGGGCGACCTCGTAGGTGGCGAGGTTCAGGTTGCCGCCGGTGTTCGGCATGACCGGCGCCGGGGTGCCCCGGTTGAAGCGCAGCGTCCGGGTGAGGTCACCGAAGGTCCGGCGCCGCCACGCGCTGATGTTCGGTTCCATCACACCGGTGACCTTCTCCAGGAACCGCAGCACGGAGGTGTGGTCGAACTTCTCGCTGCACACGTAGCCGCCCGCGCTCCACGGGGACACGACCATGCACGGTACCCGGAATCCGGCGCCGATCGGCACTCCGTCGACGTACTCGTCGGGGGTGCCGGGCGCTGGGGTCGGCGGTACCACATGGTCGAACAGCCCGTCGTTCTCGTCGTAGTTGATGATGACGACGGTCTTGGCCCACACATCCGGGTTGGCCGCGATGGCCGCGATCGTGGCGGCCACGAAGGCCGCTCCCTGGGCCGGCGAGGCACCGGGCTCGGCCGGGTGCTCCGAGGCGCCGTCGGGCGGGCAGAGCCACGACACGGTGGGCAGCTTGTCGTGCAGCGCGTCGTACTCGAACTGGCCCACCGAGCTGAGCGCCACGCCCCTCTCGTACAGCGAACTGCCCGGCAGCGCGTCCTGGAACGCCTTGAACTGCGGGAGCATCCCGTGCGCCACGAGGCCGCTGCCGTAGTGGTAGTCCTTCCAGCTGATCCCGGCGGCGTCGAGGCGTTCGGCGTACGTCGTCCAGGTGTAGGGCTGGCCGTTGGGGTGTCCGTTGTAGGTGACCGGTCCCCCGTTCTCGCCGTTCGGATCGATCGTGCCGGTGTTCCAGTACAGGCGGTTGGACCACGTCGGGCCCATCACCGAGGAGTGGTACTGGTCGCAGATCGTGAACGCGTCGGCCAGCGCGAACTGGAACGGAATGTCCTCGCGGGTGTAGTAGCCCATCACGTACGGGCCGTTGGTCTTGTCGGCCGCCCGGTGCGCGGGCAGCCAGTTGTCCATCTTGCCGCCGTTCCACGCCTGGTGCTGCACGTCGTACTCGTGGTTGGTGGTCGGGATCCGCTGCGCGTTGGTGCTGCGGGTGTCCAGGTGGAACGGCAGGAGATAGCCGTCGGGATTGACCGGATCGGGTTGGTAGAACACCGAGCGGCCGGTCGGCAGGGTGATCGCGTGCGGGTCGTCGAACCCGGCCACCCCGGAGAGCGTCCCGAAGTAGTGGTCGAACGAACGGTTCTCCTGCATGAGGAGGACGACGTGCTTGATGTCGCTCAACCGTCCGGGTCGGTTGGGTGGTGTGGCCAGCGCCTTCTGCACGCTGACGGGCAGCAGCGAGGCCGCGGCGCCACCGGCGGCCGCAGCGCCCGCGCCGCCCAGGAACCGGCGGCGGGTGAACTCAGACATGAAGCGTCCCTCTCGTGTCGGAAACGCTGACAGCATTTCGGGGCGAACTGCCGGAAGAGGCGACTGGCCATGAACTCCCGGTGAAGCACGGAAAACTCCCCGGGCCCGCGCGAGTGCTTGACCCCAAGCGTCAGTAGCGGCTAACGTTAGCCGACCTTGACGGACACCGAGGGAGACGGCATGGGCAAGCCGGACGCGACCGACGGAGTTCTGCGCGCGCTCGCGGAACCTCGCCGTCGCACCATCCTGCGGTTGGTCGCCCACACCGAGATGTCCGCTGGCGAGATCGCCGCGGCGTTCGAGATCAGCCGCACCGCGGTCAGCCAGCACCTGACGGTGTTGAAGAGCGTGGGCCTGCTGACCGAACGCCGCGAGGGCACCCGGCGCATCTACCGGGCCCGCTCGCAAGGGCTTGCCGGGCTGCGGGAGTTCCTGGACGAGATGTGGGGCGACGCACTGGATACCGCGCGGCAACTGGTCGAGGCGGAGCGCGGCCTGTCCGACACGGACGAGCGGGTGCGGCGTGCCGGCTGACCACCGGCCGGCACGCGGGCCACGCCGACCGCGGTTTCGGCCGCGCGCCGACGAAGCAGCCGATCCGATGACCGGACTCGAGCGGGCGTGGGCGGCCGTGCTGCGCCGATTCCGCGACCACCTGAACGACGCAACCGATGAGAAACGCGGAGACAGGCCATGAGCACCGACAGCCAACCGTCCGTCGTCCCGCTGCGGCGCCCGCCGGTGCGGCAGTCCACGATGGTACGCAGCGACGTCGCGCACACCTTCGACGTCTTCGTCCGGACCGTCGGAGTGTGGTGGCCGGTCCAGTTCTCCGCCGGAGGAGACAAGGTCCGCGACATCACCATCGAACCCGCGCCGGGCGGTCGGGTGTACGAGACGTGGCAGAACGGCACCGTCGTGCAGTGGGGGGAGTTGCTGGCCTGGGACCCGCCGAACGGCTTCACCATGACCTGGACCGGCACTCCCGCGCCCACCGAGGTCGAGTTCACGTTCGCCGCGCTGGGGCCGGCCCTGACCCGAGTCACCGTCGAGCACCGCGGCTGGGAGGCGCTGAGCGACGCCCAACTGTCCGAGGACTGCGCGCTGCCCGGCGGATACCGCGGCGGCGCCTACAGCACCGGCTGGACAACCATCCTGCGCCACTTCACCGACGCGGCCGAGACGGCGGTGCCGGAGTCTCCCAACCACGCATGAGCCCCACCGGGCGGAGGAGCACACCATGACGACGTACACCGACGAGATGATGCGCGAACGGCTGACCCAGGCGGCCTCCTACACGCTGGTCGTGATGCGCGAGGGCGAGAACTACGGGACGGAGGGCGCCGACCGGATCATCTGGGAGCACGGCCGGCGCAACATGGGCCTGCAGGCCGACGGTGTGATGCCGGTCGTCTGCCCGGTCGGCGATGGCACCGGCCTGTCCGGCATCGGCATCTTCGTGGACGGCCTCGACGAGGTACGCAAAATCATGGAAGGGGATCCGGCCGTCCAGGCCGGCGTGCTCGCCTACAGCGTGCATCCGTGCCGGGGTTTCCCCGGCTCGGCGCTACCCCGGACCTGACACCGCGTCAGAATTTCGGCGCGTGGGCCCGCCCCGCCTCTCGAGCCGCGGGGCGGACCCGCTCGCGTTTCGGCCGCACTTTCTCCAAAGGATCGCGACCCCGCCCTCGAATGCCGCAAAGCACCACTGAGGGGGATCGGACCGACGATGGACACTCAGCGCAACGCGCGCGTCCTCGCCGTCGAGCAACCAGGCCGAAAGACCGGAACAAATTGACCGACCCGCGAGCCACTTTCCTAATCCCGACACCGTTTGCGAATTCGCGTGGCCCAAAGAACCATGTCCTTGCTGGAATCTCGGCGGATCGGGAACACCAGCGAGCGCGTGCGCGAGAATAGGGAAATGGGCCAGATCAAAGGATACTGGCGCCTTGGCGCCGCACTGGCAATCGGGACCTGCCTCACGCTCACGTCCTGCCACGGACCATCCGGAATGTCCGCCGCGCGTTCATCGAACGCGGGGTCCGGCGCCGGTGTGCCCCTCACTCCCTCGCCGGGGGCGACGAACCAGCCGGCGTCAACGGAAATCGGCACCACGTTGCCGGGCAAGCGCATCAACAGCGTGACGTTGACCGACGCAACGGACAAGCGGGTCTCCGGGGCGCTGCGCAGCGACGGTGCCGCATGGGTGCCGGCACAGCCCTTGGCGTACCACACGACGTATCACGCGACGGTGACCGTGGTAGACGGCAAAGGCACGCGGTCGACGGTGAGGACGAACTTCACCACAATGCCACAGCCGGCCGGCGACCCGATCGTCAGCACCCTGGACCTTCAAAGCGGCGCGACATATGGGGTCGGCATGCCACTCGCCCTGCGATTCGACGCGCCCATTCCGGACGATTCCAAGGCCGAGGTCGAACACCGCCTGTCGGTCACCAGCGATCCGCCGCAGACCGGGGTGTGGCACTGGTACGGCGACCAGCAGGTCATCTACCGGCCGAAGAGCTACTGGCAGCCGGGAACCAGACTCGCGGTCAGCACGAAACTGGGAGGCATGCCGGTTGCCGGGCGGTATCTGGACTCCGATCACACCGCAGCAGCGACCATCGGTCGCAAGATGACGTTCCGGACGACCGATGCCACCAAGCGCATGCAGGTCTTTCAGAACGACAAGCTGGTAAAGACGTTCCCGGTCAGCCTCGGCGCCCCGGAGACTCCATCGTCGGCCGGGAACATGGTGATTATGACCAGGGAACGCAGCGTCCTGTGGGTGTACAGCGACGACGACCAACTTGAGGTCAGCTACGCGGAACAGCTGACCGGGGACGGCGAGTACATCCACGCGGCGCCGTGGTCGGTGGCCGACCAGGGCCATGACGATGTCAGCCACGGCTGCACGAACCTGTCCACCGACGACGCGGCCTGGGTATACAACAACTCCCTGATCGGTGATCCCGTGACGGTGAACGGCACAGGTAAGCACCTCCAGTCCGGTAACGGATGGACGGTCTGGGATACCAGTTGGGACGACTACGCCAAGGGAAGCGCTCTGCGGAAGGGGGCCGATCGGCCCCCGGCCGAGGGGCAGGCGCCGACGGGGCCCAAGCCGCCGCCCATGCGGATGACAAAGTGACAGGGTCAGCCCGGTGATGCGGCCGCCGCCGTGCCGGTCAACCGCTGGCCCGGAAACAGGACCTGCGCCCGCCGTCGTGGCGGCGGGCGCAGATCGCTGATGTTCTGGGCAGTCGAGGTTCCGATCGACCTCATGCTCCAGGGCTCGGCGCTGGATCAGCCGGTGACACTCGGCTTTCCGGTCTCCAGGTGGCCGACGAACCGCTGCGACCAGCCTTCATCGCAGTCGGCCGTGACGGTCACGTCATACCAGCCATCGCTGACCGTCAGCGGGCTCACGGCCCACGCCTCCTTGCCGTGCGCGGCGACCTTCACGGTCTGCGGCCTACCCGAGATGTAGTGGTTGTGCCTGATCGTGAACGCCACCGACGAGTGCCGCCCATTGTGCAGCCACATCTTCAGCTTCGGGTGCCCGGTCGACTTGCCGTCGTCATAGGTCGCCTCGACGACGAGGTCGCTGCCCGCCGTGGCGACGTCGCCGACGAACCGGCGCAGGAACCGGTTGGGCCCGGTGATGGTGAGGTCGTACGTGGTGTCGTCGGCGGAGACGCCCACCGCGCCGGTTCCGCGCGCCGTCGCGTGGGCCGCGACGGTGTACTGGCCCGGGAACGCGGCCGGGTACTGCGTCAGCGACGGGGCGCCGGACCGGTTGTTGTACACCGCGAAGTGGCTCGCCTTGGTGACGAACGGAGCCACGTTGCTGAACGCCAGATTCGCCACCACGCCAGACGGTCCCCCGGAGAACCCGACCAGGTTGGCGTTCGGCTGGCACGGCAGCGGACGCGCCCGCTTGGTCCCCGGCTCCTGAGTCGGCATGGTGTTGTCGCCCGGCAGCGGGGTGTACCGGGTCTCCGGGACGAGCGCTCCGGTGTCCGGAAGGCGAGGAAGGCCGTAGACCGGCGCGGTGAAGTCGAATGCTCCCGTCAGGTCGCCACAGACCTTGCGCCGCCAGTCACTGATGTTGGGCGAGACGGCCGGCGTGCCGATCGCGGCGGTCCACTTCTCGAGGAACTGGATGACCGACGTGTGGTCCGCGGTCTCCGAGGTCACCCAGCCGCCACGCGTCCAGGGCGAGATGAGGATCAGCGGTACCCGGAAACCGAGGCCGACCGGAACGGGGGCGGTGACACCGTAGGATCCGAGCGTACCGGCGACGAACTCGTTCCCCTCCCCCGGCGCCGGCACCGGCGGCGGCACGTGGTCGAACTGGCCGTCGTTCTCGTCGTAGTTGACGATCACCAGCGTCGAGTTGAACACATCCGGGTCGGCGTTGAGCGCGTCGAGGACGCCGCGCAGGAAATACGCGCCGTTGCTCGGCGCCGTCACCGGGTGCTCGGAGAAGAACTGGTTGTTCACCATCCAACTGACCTGCGGCAGCGTGCCGTCCAGCACGTCGGCGCGGATCGCGGCGATGAGGTTGTCGGCGTTGCCGGAGAGCCCGGTGATCGGCTCGGGGACGTTCTTCACGCCGTTGTCGTAGTAGACGTTGCCCGGGGCGGCGGTCCCGCCCTGGGTGGGGTCGAGCGTGGCGAACGTGTTGAAGTACTCCAGGCCGTTGTCGCCGTAGTCGTCGGCGCACTGGTACACCCGCCAGCTGACGCCCGCGTCCTGCAGCGTCTCGGCGTAGGACTCCCAGGGCAGGAACCTACCGAGTTCGTCGCCGCCGTCGTTGGCGACGAAGCTGCCGTGCTTCTGATCAGCGTTGATCGTCCCGCTCCACAGGTAGGTGCGGTTGGGCCCGGTCGCGCTGAGCACCGAGCAGTGGTACGCGTCGCCGATCGTGTACGCGTCGGCGAGAGCGTAGTGGAACGGCAGGTCGTGACGCTCCAGGTAACCCAGCGTCGTGGGGCCGCCCTTGGCGGAGTACCAGCCGTTCATCAGGCCGCCGTACCAGGCGCCGTGCTGGTCCGCCCAGCCGTGACTGGTACCGCCGTAGTTCGCGGCGCCCAGTTCGGGGCTCGGCGGCGTCGCCCCGCTCCACGACTTCGCCCCGCTCAGCCGCCACGGGTACTGGGTGGCGGCCCCGGCGCTCGGCGTCACCGGCTGCTGCCAGACGGTCTTGCCGCCGGGGAGCAGGATGGTCGAGCGGTCACCGAATCCGCGCACTCCCTTCAACGTGCCGAAGTAGTGGTCGAAGCTGCGGTTCTCCTGCATGACCACGACGACATGCTTGATGTCACGGATGTCGCCGTGTACGTGATGGGACGGGGCGGCGGGGGCCGCGTCTGCCCGCGCGCCGGGCAGCGCGGCACTGACCGCGGCGGCTGTTGTGACGGCGGCGGCGGTACCAAGGAAATTCCGGCGAGACACTGTGGACATGGGTTCGAGACCTCCGGGTGCGGTTTGCGACCGGCCTGGCTCGGCGCGTCTCGTGCCGCGCGCCGACCCAGACCGGTTGCCTGCCACCTGACGCTGGTCTCGCGACCTTTCCCCGAGACGACGGGCAGTCGAAGCCGACATTGCCGGTTCCGCAAGGTCGGGGGCTCCCGGTGCTCGCTACGGGCGGAGCAGGTCGAGGTTGACCGCGTCGGCCATCGCCTTGTAGCCCACGTCACCGGGGTGCAGGTGATCGCCCGAGTCGTACGCCGGCAGGATCCGCTGCGGGTCCGCCGGGTCGCGGATCACCTTGTCGAAGTCGACCACTCCGTCGAACTCACCCGAGGTACGGATCCACTGGTTGACCTGGACGCGTACCGCCTCCCGCTCGGGAGTCCAGGCCGTCCACCCGGCCCACGGGGTGATGGTGGAGGCGACGACCCGGATGCCCTGGTCATGCGCCCGCTGGATGATCTGGTGGTACGCCTGGATGAACTGGTTCGGGTCGTACTGCGTCGGATCGTTCTGCAGGTCGTTGATGCCCTCGAAGACGAAGACCGTACGCACGCCGGTCTGGGTGAGCACGTCCCGCTCCAGCCGGGCCAGTGCGTTCACCCCCTGTCCCGCGCCGGTGTAGTCGAGCAGCAGCCGGTTGCCGGCGATGCCGGAGTTGACGACGCCGAACTGGCGCGAGCGCGGCTGCGTCAGCATCCGGTCGGCGAGGTAGTCGGGCCAGCGGTGGTCGGCGTCGACGGTCGAGTGCGTGCCGTCGGTGATGGAGTCGCCGAGGAACGCGACCGAACCGTCCATCGTGGACTCCACGTCGAGCCCGTCGAGGAAGTAGAAGTTCGAGATGCGCGAGGGGAAGGACGCGACCGTGGGCTGGCCGGTCTGGTCGCCGGCCGCCAGGTACCCGGTGGTCCAGGCGTCCCGGTGGTACGTGGCCGGACCGGTGGGCCCAGGCAGGTAGAGGCTGGCCATCAGGTTGCCGTCGCCGGGTACCGAGATCCGTACCGGGTCGGAGGCGTACTCGGCGCCGGGCGGGATGGTGACGCTCGTGGCGCCGTCGAAGGTCACCGGTACGAGGCTCGCCGCGTCGACGTCGCCGGGCGTACCGCCGGGCCGGCCGAGGGTCGTCGACTGTACGACGAGCGGCGTCTTGCCGTACACGTTGGTCAGCCGCAGCCGGACCACGTCACCGCCGATGGATACGTGGATCCGCTCGCGCAGGGTCGTGTCGGTGAAGCCGGCCAGTTGCTGGCCGCTGAACGGTACCTCCGCCGCGGTCGCCCACGTCGCTACCCAGTCGGTTCTCGCGGCCGGCTCCTTCTTGGCCACCGGATCGGCCTGGGCGATGCCCGCGCCGATCAGCCCGGTGACCAACGTCGCGGCCGCCACGGCCGCGGCGGCCCAGCGCATCCGGCTTCGAGCGGTGGCTTCGGTCAAGGTGACACGCTCCTCTGTGGACGGTCGACCCGTGGCGGCGATCCTCCGACTGGTCTGGGTCGTCGCGCCGGGCGCGCCGAGCCAGACCGGTCGTTCAGCCGACATGGGATGTCTACCGTGAAGGCTATGAGCGTCCGGCACGCAGAATCCACAAAATGCGCGGTGAGCGGTCGTTCCACTGCGCCGAGCGGTCAAATCATCGAACGGACATCCCATGTCCTGGGGAGCCGAAGCCCGAGCGGACGCTACGGCCGACTCAGCGGGTGACGCGTGCCGTCAGGGCTGCGCCTGGATCGCGGCCGCCGTGGTGGTGAGCACGGAGACGAGTTCCTTCGAGCGCCCCCGCTGGTAGCGCGTCGACGGCACGGATACCGAGATCGCCGCCTGCACCCCGTTGCGCCGCAGAGCGACCCCGACGGCCGAGATGCCCGGCTCGCTCTGCCCCATGTTTTCCGCGTAGCCGCGCTTGCGCACCTGGGCGAGTTCCTCGAACAGGTCGTCGATCGTCTTGATGCGGCCGGTCGGGCTGTCCGGGATCCCGCCCGCGTACAGGTCCCGAATCGCGTCGTCGGTCATCGTGGCGAGCAGCGCCTTGCCGCCCGACGTCAGGTGCGCCGGCATCACGACCCCGGTGCGCGAGGCCACCCGCAGCGCCGCCGGACCCTCGATGCTGTGCAGGAAGCGCACCGTCGCGTCCTGCCGGATCATCAGGTGGGTGGTCTCGCCGGTGACCGCGGAGAGCTTGGTCATATGCGGCACCGCGATGGCAAGCAGCGCCTCGGGGTGCGACGGCGCCAGCCGCAGGCGTACGAACGCGGGCCCCTGCACGTACGACCGGTCTTCGTGCTGCGCGGCGAGTCCCGACTGCAGGAGCGTCGTCAGCAACCGGTGCGCGGTCGACGGCGCCACGCCGAGTTCCTCCGCCACGGTCATCACCCGCAACCGCCCCCGTTCGGCCAGCATGAGTACGAGCCGCAACGCGTTGGACGCCGACCGCGAGGGCGACTCTTCGCTGGTCATCATCGCCTGCCGCGCCCGGCGGCCGAAAGCATTCCCATCACGACCCCAGGGACCGGGCCGGAGGTTTCGGCAGCCGACACTCGCCGCGACACATCCGCATACATCGGTGTGACGATACCCGTCCGGCCGTCCAGCGGCGTCGGCGCGTCGAGGTCGGCGTCGGTCGGCCCGCCGGTGACGCGGGAGAGCACCGCGTCACCCGCGTCGACCCCTGCGCTGGTGCGCGCCACGTCGAGCCTGGCGGCCGGCGCCTGCTGGACGTCGGTCATAGTCTGTCTCCCCTAGATGATGAACTGGTCCGTGGTCTCGGGCGCGAACAGGCTGGCGGCGTCCGGCGCCCGGCCCGCGAGCCCCTGTTCCACCGCGTACCGGCAGAACGTGTCGAGGACGTGGCGATTCGCCTCGACCCCGTACGCCCAGTAGTCGGCACCCATCCGCGCGACCGTCCGTTCGTAGTCCTCCCGGACGAACGGCAGCGACACGGACAGCGCGACCGTACGGGCGAGCTGCGCGTACGCGATCCGCTTCGCGGCCGTGAACGCCTTGAGCAGTTCCTGGGCGAGCCACCGGTTCTGTTCGTACACCCGGCGATGGATGACCACCACGTGCATGATCGGGAAGATCCCGGACAGCTCGAAGTAGCGCTCCTCCTCGGCCCGCGTGTCGTCGA
The DNA here is from genome assembly GCF_016862975.1 of Rugosimonospora africana. Lineage (GTDB taxonomy): Bacteria > Actinomycetota > Actinomycetes > Mycobacteriales > Micromonosporaceae > Rugosimonospora > Rugosimonospora africana. Next base: position 83,320 of record NZ_BONZ01000084.1, on the reverse strand, counting down.
ACAGGCGCCGCACCGGGCCGGCACCGAAGCTGTCCGGCGCGCGTGGAGTGTAGACGGCGTCGAGTTGCCCGGCGGCGAGCAGATCGGAGAGGCTCCGCCCGGCGGGCGCCGGGGCCAGGTCGATCTCCGGCGGCAACCGCACCGCGACCTTTTCCTTGCGGCCGGCCTGGTTCAGGCCACCGGTCCGGTACCGCACCGAGGTGACCGGCACCCCGTAATGCTCGGCGAGGATACCGCGGATCCACACGTTCGCGGTGAGCTGGTACTCGGCGAGCCCGACCGTCTTGCCCTTCAGCTGCTCGACGGCCGGCCGGTCGGGGTCGAACGCGTCGCCGTTGATGTAGACGCTGGTGTGGCGGAACATCCGCGACGGGAAGACCGGGATCGCCACGAACGGTCCGTCGGCGAGGTGGGTCAGCAGGTACGTCGACAGGGACAGTTCGGCGACGTCGAACTCGCCGTACTGGACCATCCGGAAGAAGATCTCCTCCGGCTCCAGGTGTACGTAGCGGAGGTCGACGCCGTCGACGGTGACGCGCCCGTCGGCCAGCGCCGCGGTGCGGTCGTACGGCCCGCAGGCCAGTGTGACCGGAAGTCGTGCCACGGTGCCTCCCCGGCTCAGCGTGCGGACCGCGGCACGAAGGTGACTCCGTGACGCGCGCACTCGGCGATGAACAGCTCGTCGATGACCGGCGACTGCTCGTCGTACTCGATCTGGTTGCCGCCGTCCCGGCGGTCGACGAGCGTGCCCTCGTACTTGTGGTTGATCAGGTACTTGCGACTGCCCCACCGCAGCGCGACGTAGCGGGCCGGTTCGCGTCCGGAGTTGAAGTGCTGGTGCCACCACATGTCCGGCGGCACGAAGATGGAGTTCGGTCCCCAGTCGACCCGCTGTGGGTCCTCGCCGTCGCGCTGCCACAGCAGCGAATAGCCCTCGCCGCCGAGGATGACGATGTTCGCGCCCGGGCCGTGCCGGTGGGCCTTCTTGTACTGCCCGGACGGGAACTGCGAGATGTGCGCGATGAGCGAGCCGTCGCCGAGCTGGAACGTGACCATCTTGCCGTCCCCGCCGCGCCGCGCCAGCATCGGCAGCTCGAACGTGTTGACGTCGTCGATCCAGGTCGTCTCCCAGACGCCGGCGCCGTCCGGCCGCTTCCACAGCCGCCCTCGCGAGTCGAAGTAGCTCTCGGGCGCGTCGCTGGCGGCCCACCGGTCCGGGAACTCGAACGGGTTCTCGTCGGCGAACCGGCTGTCGTGGAACAGGTTCATCACCGGCGGCGCGCCGTTCACGCAGTACAGCGTCGTGTCGGAGTCGGCGACGAGCCGGTAGTCGACGTTCAGCGGCGGCGCGAACACCGCGCCGGGCGCCCACTCGTGCCGCACGGTGTGACCGTCCCGCCGCAGCTCGACCGTGCCGCGGCCGGACACGACGTAGAACAGCTCCTCGTAGACGTGACGCGCCCACGTCGTGGCCTCGCCGCGGTCGACCTTGAGGACGAACGAGCCGTTGGTCTCGTCGGCGCCGTCGAGCTTGATGATGGCGCCCGCCGCGCCCTTCGACGCCCACTCCGACGTCTTCACCTCGGTCAGGTCCGCCACGTAGAACCCGCGCACGATCGGCACGTCCTGGTCGACACACCACTGCTCGTACGCCGTCTCCGTCGACCACGGGATCACCGGCGCACCGGCGGACAGCTCGACCGAGTAGGGACCGTACGCGGGCCGCGCCGGGGTTCCGTTGTTGTCGGTCATGTCAGTCCACCACCGCGATGCCCAGCTCGGCGAGCTGACGGCGGTACGTCTCGCGGATCGACTGGGTCAGGTCCTCACGGTCGACGATCCGGCCGGGCGCGTACTCGACGCCCTGCACGGTCGCGAACGTGGCGCCCGCGCCTCCGCCGTACCGGAACGCCACCTGGCGGAGCGGACCCCGACCGGCGTTGGCGTGCAGGTGGAACCAGCCGGTGCCGACGGACACCACGCCGGAGTACCGGAAATCCTGCTTCACCACGGCGTCGTCCGGTGGCTGCGGTCCCGCCGTGTTGGGCCACGACTGGGTGTAGCCCTCGCCCGCCATCGAGATGAGCACCGCGCCGCCCATGTGCCAGTGGGCGTTCGAGATGTGGCCCTCGGGCAGCTCACCGACGTGGCAGCCGTACACCCCACCGGAGAGTTGCAGCAGCAGGTAGCCGAAGCCCGGACCGCGGATGAACGAGTGCTCGGGCAGCGGCACCGAGCCGAGGTCGTGGAAGACCGGACCGCGGAACGCGGTGCGGCGCCCGACCTGGTGCAGGCCGGGCTCGACGCTGTCGTCCAGCACCACGGCCTCCCGGTCCGGGAACCCCAGCTCGCACTCGAACGCGGCGCTCGGGCTGCCGAGCAGGTCCATCATCAGGTGCGCGTTGTTGACCAGCGCCAGCCGGGCCGGCTCGGGCGAGTTGTTGCGCAGCGTGAACGCCATGTTCAGCGGGATCGCGAACACCGACTCGCGCCGCCACGGCAGCTCGCGCTCGCCGCCTTCGGAACCGTAGAACACCACGCTGCCCTCGCCGGACAGGACGAGCACGTACTCCTCGTACAGGTGGCGGCGGCGGACGGTCTGGAAGCCGGCCGGCAGCTCGACGACCTCCAGGCTGCTCAGGCCCTCCATGCCGGGCAACTGCACGGCGACCGCGCTGGTGCCGTCCGGCAGGGGCGACAGCTCCAGGTCGAGCAGGCTCGGCACGTGGCCGTCACGGATCACCCGGATGCCGCGCTCGGCCAGGTACCGCTCGTACGTCGACCCACGCCGGCCGTCGGAGCCCGCTTCCGCCATCGGCCGCGCCTCCCCGGCGACCAGGCCCTCGGTACGGATGTCGCTTGTGGTCATGCAGCTACTCCTTGGTCATGTCGGCGTACAGGTGGTCGGCTTCGGCTGTCGTCCCGTCCCATTTGCGACTGGTCTGGCTCGGCGCGTCTGACGCCGCGCGACGACCCAGACCAGTCGGAGTCCGGGCACGGTCCCGGTCGGACAGCGAGCCACCGTCGATTACCGCGGTGATCTCGTTCAGGTCGGCGATGCCGGTCGCGGTCACGGCACGCTCGACGACTCCGGAGGCGTCCGGTGGCAGGCCCGGCGCCGCGCCGGCAAGGGCGGACGCCTTGGCCGCCAGGCGGTCGGCGGTCAGGTCCCGCTCGCCGGGCACCTCGTCGGCGGCCGCCTCGAACACCCGCTCCCCGGAGTAGACCCAGACGCGGGCCGGCCACGAAGCCGGGTAACGCGAAGTCAGGTCGTCCGCCACGTGGATGCGCACCGCGGCCATCAACGCGCGGAACGCCTCGGACGAGGGCAGTTCCCGCCGATCCACGTCGAGCAGCCCGGCGGGTTCCAGCGCGGCGAGCGCGAGCTGGTACGGCGCGCTGGACAGGCTGTCGCGGCGGGAGCCGACCGACGGCTTGTCCAGCATCGCCGCGTACGCGGCCGGCACCTCGACATCGATCCGATCGACATCGGCGCCGCGCAGTTCCTCCGTGGCGAGGATCGACCGGACGGCACTGACCGCCGTCATCGCCTGCCGCGCCGAGCAGAATTCCTTGATCCGGGGCCGGTGGACGCGCGACATGGCGGCGGCCTCGGGCATTCCGCTGTCGAGGAGGCCGGCCAGCGCCCCGCCCTTGCCGCCCGAGACGGCGAACCCGTGCCGTACGGCCAGCGCGCATCCGACGCCGGTGACGACCGCCTCGGCCAGCAGTATCTCCCGCGCGTCGCCGCGCGGGTTGCCGGCGATGCTGTGCTCGGCCGCGAGCGCGACCGCCGCGCCCAACTGTTCGTTGTCCGCGCCGAGCAGCCGCGAGGTCACCGCCGCGGCGGTGACGCCGCCGATGGTCAGCGTCGGCCAGACGCCGGTGGCCAGCCGCTCGGGACCGCGGATCGCCTCGCCGAGCCCGAGCGCGATCTCATAGCCGTGGACGATGACGTCGAGAACCGTGTCGAGGTCGGGGACTGCCGCGCCGGACCGGCTCTGTCCACTCAGGACGGCGAGAACGGCCGGCCCGACGATCGACCCGGGCGTCACGCACGACTCCAGGTCGACATCGTCGATCTCGGTCATCCGGCACGCGGCCACGAGCCGGAACACGCGGCCGGACAGGCTGGTCTCGCCGTACCGGTCGGCGGCGAGCGCGGCGGCGCGCCGACCCTGCGAGGTACGGCTGCCGACCAGCGACGCGAACGCGGTGTCGGCCAGCCGCAGCCGAGCAGCCCGGCGGTCCCGGCCGGTCACCGGCACCGAGGCCAGTGCGCGCACCAGATCTGGCGCGGCGAACCGGTACGGCGCCGGTGACGAGCGATGGTCGCTGTTCATCGCAGGGACCGGGCGCCCGCCTCGTCGATCACGACGGTGCGCACGCCGACGTCGGGACCGTCCGGGGCGGACCCAAGATGCACGATGGCCAGCACGTCGTGGCGCCGCAACGCCGCGTCGGCCTGGCCGGCGCCAGCGGAAGGCGCCGCCTGATCGGCGCCGGCGATCGGCGCGGTGGCCTGACCGGGGCCGGCGGGCGGCGCCTCGGCCGGGGCACAGCCGATGCCGTTGACCAAGAAGTCTCCGGCGTCGGCGCCGAGCGCGTCGGACAGCGTCACGCCCGGTCGCATGCGGGCGACGACGGCGTCGATCGGCGCGTCAGCGGGCGCGGTGGCACGTCCGAGCCGGATGGCGGCCATGCCCCAGTAGCCGAGGTACTCCACCGCCACGACGGCGGCCAGCGGTCCCCGGTCGTCGCGGACCTCGGACAGGGACGCGGTGCCGCCCGTCTCGGTGCGGGCCGTGATCCGGCAGTCGTGCGCGTCTCCGGCCCGGGCGGTGAAGTCCGCCGCCGCGAGCGCCGTCCGCCGTCCGGCTCCCCGGTCGTACGCGTCGACCGCCGCTTCGGCCGCCCGCTGGGCGATGTCGTGAGCGGTGGTGAGAACGGCGATCTCCCGCGCCGACTTGGCGCGCCGGTGCGCGGACACGATGTCATCGACCGGCTCGTACCGGTCGCCGAGCGCGGCCACGATGTCATCGCGGACGTGGTGCGGCAGCGTCGTGTCGAGCCCGGCCACGCCGAGCCGCTTCCACGGCGAGCTCCACGAGTCGGCCACCTCGACCACGGCCGGGCCGATCGCCGCCGCGTACCGCAGGTCGCCCACCCAGCTGACCGTCCGGATGTACGGGTGGTCCCGCGCGCCGCCCTTGCCGGCGAACAGGACCGGCTGTTCCCCGGTGCGAGCGACGAGCGCGCCGTGGAACGTGGTCGGCGTGTAGTTGGCGTAGTAGCCGAGGTTTTCCGGCAGGTGCGCGGCGCCGAAGATGACGACGCCGTCCAGCCCCCGCTCGGCAGCCGCCGCCAGCAACGCGTTCAGGCGGAGTTCGTTCTCGTCGCCGGGCATCATGGCCCGATCCAGGAAGCTGCGGCCACGGCGCAGTACCGGCTCCATCAGCGCCAGGTCCGCGGGCGCCGCCACCGGCGCATCGGTCGTCGTCATCACGCCTCCACGATTTCCAGGCCGGCGATCCGGCCGGTGACGATCTCGCCGCCGGCATCGCCGACGATGACCGGCTCGCCGCACATCAGGTAGCCCGCGCCGGGCATCATCTGGTTCGGGTGCAGCACGAAGCTGTCGCCGCCCTGGAGTACGAACATGTTGCGGCTCAGGAAGTCGCCGGGTGCGACGCTGCCGAAGCCCATGCCGTGACCGCGTACCCGCATGAACGGCGGCCGCGTGTACTCCTCCATGCCGCGCTCGATCAGCGGGGCGTCCATCGCCGCCACCACATCCGAGACGCTGCTGCCCGACTTGCACATTCCGATGCCGGCCGCGAGCACCTCCATCAGCAACTGGTGGTCCGCGACCAGGGCCGGAACCGGCTCCCCGAAGGCGACGGTCCGGCAGATCTGGGCGAAGACGCCGCCGACGCACGGCGAGAGCTCGGTGAGCAGGATGTCGCCCGGCATCAGCGTGCGTCCCCACGGCCGCTGCACGGCGCGGTTGCGCGTCGACGCGGACAGGAACACGAATGCGTCGTCCGCGCCGAGTTCCCGCAGGCGGCGCTCGATGATCGCCTCGACCTCCACATCGGTCATGCCGATGCGCAGTTCGGCACGTACCGAGTCGAACGCGATCTCGGAGATTTCCGAGGCCCGCCGGAACTGCGCCAGTTCCAGCTCGTCCTTGCTGCGCGCCTGCTCGTCGAGTTCGGCGTCGATCCCGGCCAGCTCGTACCGGCCGCCGGCGGCGATCACGCGGTACTCCAGGGTGTTGAGCTTGCGGGCGCCCGCCGAGCCGACGCGGGTACCCGCCGCGCGGGCGGCCAGGTCGGCGGCCGCCGCCGCGAACGGGTCGTCGGTGGCGAGCACGGTGACGGCCGGTGCCGCCTGCCGGGCGCGCTCCGCCTCCCACTCGCCGGACGTGTAGAGCACGGTCTCGCCGTCCTCGGCGAGCACGACCGTCGCGGCGCGCATCGGCTTGAATCCGGTCAGCCAGATCACCGGGTCCATGTCGGTGAACAGGTGCCGGGCACACGTGACGAACAGGGCGTGCCGCACGCCGGCGTGGTCCATCGCGACCCGGGCGCGCTGCACCCGCTCGGACATGACGCGGGCGACGTCGACCCGCGGGACCCAGTCGGTCTGAGGGGCCCAGTCGGTCTGCGGGAGCACGTCGGTCTGCGGGGCGCTCACCGGCCCGCGCCTTCCGCGCCGGCCGACGACGCACCCGCCGACGACGCACCCGCTGGCGAAGCAGCCGCCGCAGCGCCGGCCGACGACGCGCTCGCCGACGACACAGCCGACGACGACACGGCCGCCAGTTCGTCCCGCCGGCGCGCGCTCGCCGCCTCATCGGGTGCGCCGGACTCGTCGAGCACGACGCCGTACACGTCGGTCGCGGTCTGGGCGCTCACGTACCCGCGCCGCACGTCGTCGGCGACCTGCGAGACCGGGCGCTCCAGTGGCGAGCCCCAGCCGCCCCCGCCTCCGGTGAAGATGCGCGCGACCGAGTCGGCGGGCGCGTTGACTCGCCCGTTGACCGGCTCGAAGTCGCCGCCCGGCCGTTGCAGCGCGTGCCCACCGGGCAGCGCCGTATCGCCGCCCCACAGACCCCACGGCGGGCAGATGTGGCGTCCCGCCATGGACAGCCGCCAGGAGCCCTCGACCAGGTTGCGGATCTCGGTCAGCTGGCCGAGCCCACCCCGGTGCTTGCCGGCGCCGCCGGAGTCCTCGCGCAGCGCGCGCTTCTCCACCCGTACCGGGAACCGGAGTTCCAGCGCCTCGACCGGCGAGTTGCGCACGTCGCCCTGGCAGACGGAGACGGACGCGGACGCGCCGTCCTCGCCCGGCCGGCCGCCCCAGCCGCCGCCCTCGATGCCCTGCGCCACGAACGGGCCGGACGCCGGGTCCTGACCGAAGAACGCGAAGCTGCCGCCGAGCGTGCCGAAGTGGGCCGCCGGAATCAGTTCCGGCTGCGCGTCGGCGAGCGCCGTGATGACCGTGTCGACCACGGTCGGCAGTGCCACACTCCAGCTCGCCATCGGCGCCGGGAACTTCGCCATCATGAAGTTGCCCTCGTTGATCTCGACGTTCAGCGCCCGGAACGAGCCTTCGTTCACCGGCTCCATCGGCGTCGTCAGCGCCTTGTACGCCACGTACGCGCCGGCCAGCGTCCGTGCGTTGATCGAACCCTTGCGCTGCTCCGAGCAGCGGGTCAGGTCGATGGTCATGTCGGATCCGCTGACCGTGACGGTGACGTCGATGTCGACCGGCACGTCCAGGTCGGCGAAGTCGTGGTCCATCACCGAGTGCGCGTGGTACTCGCCGTCGGCCATCGCCGCGACGACGGTGCGGCAGCGCGCCTCGGTGGAGTCGAAGACCTCCTCGATGGCCGCCTGCACCTCGGGCACGCCGTACCGCCGGACAAGCTCGGTGAGGCGCTGCTCGGCCGCGCGGCACGCGGCGAACTGCGCGCGCATGTCGCCGAGCGCGGCGTCCGGGAACCGGATGTTGTCCGCGATGATCTTGAGTGCCTTCTCGTCGTAGACACCCTCGTCGATCAGCTTCAGCTGATCGATCTGCAGACCTTCCAGCCACGCGTCCACGCCCGCGCCGCGCGCGCCGAAGCCGGTGCTCATCCCGCCGACGTCGGACCAGTGCGCGCGGGTCATGGCGAACCCGAACAGCTCCCCGTCGATGATCACCGGCGTGTACGTGACCATGTTGTTGAGGTGCTGGCCGGCCACCCGCTGGTGGTTCATCAGGTAGCCGTCGCCGGGGCGGAACCCGTCCTCGCCGAAGCGCTCCAGCGCGTCGGTGATGACGACGCCGAGGTCGGCGACGAAGTGCGAGACGCCGCCGACGTTCTGGGCCAGCAGCCGCCCGCGCTTGTCGATGAGCGCGCAGCAGAAGTCGCGCACCTCGTAGATCATCATGTTGTACGAGCCCTGCTGCAGATCCAACGCCATTTCGTCGGCGATGGCCGCCAGCGTGTTGCGGACCACCTCGACGGTGACCGGATCGGTGGCGCCGTTGCGCGGTGCCGTGGTTGTCATGCCTTGCCTCCGGTCTTGTCGAATCCCCCGGTGATGTCGATCGTGATGTCGATCGCCCCGTCGGGGCCGATGACGGCGACGTCGCCCTCGTCGATGACGAGGGTGCTCGCGTACTCCTCGATGACGGCGGGGCCGGTCACCCGGTACCCGACGGGTAGCTGCTCGCGCTGGTAGATGTTCCAGTCCTTGCCGCTGGCGTGGCTGCCGACGCCGGAGACGACCCGGCGCGTGGTGACCTCGACCTCGCCGGACTGCGCCCCGATCTTCGGGCGGATGCGCTCGCGGCGGCCGATGCCGACCACCCGGAGGTTCACGATCTCCACAGTGGACGCGGGCGAGCTGTGACCGAACCGGATCTCGTGCAGGTCGTCGAAGCGCTTGCGCACCTTCTCCAGGTCGTCGGTCGAGCGGAGCTCGTCGGCCGTACACGGCGTGCGGAGGGTGAACTCCTGGCCCCGGTACCGCAGGTCGCAGAACAGCTCGACGGCCTGGTCGCGTTCCTCGATCAGCTCGGTGGTGAGCATGCCCCGTACCTCGTCGGACATCTCCCGGGCGACCGCGGTCAGCATGTCGGCGTCCACGCCGTCGGCGGTGGCGTAGATGGTGCGGACCAGCTCGTGCCGGATGTCGGCGAGCAGCATGCCGAGGGCCGAGAAGTGGCCCGGCAGCATCGGGATGATCACGCGCGGGATCTTGACCTCCCGGGCGACCGCGCACGCGTGCAGCGGACCGGCGCCGCCGAACGCGATGAGCGCGCAGTCCCGCGGGTCGACGCCGCGCTCGACGGAGACGCTGCGGACCGCCAGCCCCATCATGTTGACCGCGATGTTGATGACGGCGAGCGCGGCGTGCTCCGCCGACAGGCCCAGCGACGTGCCGACCTCGGCGTCGAACGCCGCTTCCGCGGCGTCCACGTCCAGGCCCATCTCGCCGCCGAGGAAGTGCGCCGGGTTGAGCCGGCCGAGCACCGCGTTCGCGTCGGTGACGGTCGGCTTGGTGCCGCCCCAGCCGTAGCAGACGGGGCCGGGACGGCCGCCCGCGCTCTGCGGCCCGATGCGCAGCGCACCGGCCACGTCCAGGTGCGCGATGCTCCCGCCGCCCGCGCCGACCTCCACGACGTCCACGACCGGTACCCGCACCGGGATGCCGCTGGCGAAGCCGCCGACGTAGTAGCCCTGGGCGATGTCCGGGGCGCCGTCGCGAAGCAGTGCCGCCTTCGCGGTGGTACCGCCCATGTCGAACGCGACCGCGTGGGCGATGCCGTACTCGGCGGCGAGCGACCCGGCCGCGACGACGCCGCCGACCGGGCCGGACTCCATCATCATGACCGGCTCTTCGCGCGCGATGTCCGGGATCATGACGCCGCCGTTCGACTGCATGATCAGCGTGCGACCCTCGAACGAGCGGGTCTTCAACACGTTCTGCAACTCGTCCAGGTACCCGCTGACGCGCGGCCCGATGTAGGAGTTCATCGCGGCGGTGGAGATCCGCTCGTACTCCCGGTACTCGCGGAGGATCCGGTGCGACAGGGTGAGGAACAGCTGCGGCGCGACTTCCTTGACGATGTCGCCGATGCGCTCCTCGTGCGCCGGGTTGGCGTACGAGTGCAGGGTTCCGACGGCGATCGCGGTCGCACCGGCGTTCACCGCGGCGGCCACCGCGTCGCGCACGGACTGCTCGTCCAGCGGGCGGACGACCTCGCCGCGCGCGCTCAGCCGCTCGTCCACCTCGAAGATCAGCTCGCGGCTCACGAGCGGCACCGGCTTGCGGAACAACAGGTTGTACGCCTCCGGCCGGTTGCTGCGGCCGATCTCGTACACGTCGCGCATGCCCCGGGTGACCAGGAGAGCGGTACGCGCGCCGGTACGCTCGATCGCGGTGTTGATGGCGACCGTCGAACCGTGCGTGAACTCCGGAGCCTCGCCCAGCGGCAACCCGCTCTTGTCGATGCACCGGCCGATTCCGCTGCTCAGGTCCGCCGGATCGGTGTAGTCCTTGGCCTGGTGAATTTCGCCGGTGTCAAGGTCGTAGGCGACGAGGTCGGTGAACGTACCGCCGATGTCGGTCGAGATTGCGATGGCCATGGGTCCTCAGGTTCCTCAGTTCAGGTTCGCGGCCGGGCGGCCTTGGGGAGCGTCGGGCAGGGAGTCGGAGGTCGGGGACAGGGGAAGCGGCGCGGTGGCGTCGAGCGGCCGGCGCGCCGCACGGCGGCGTGACTTGCCGCGCTGCATCCGGCCACCGGCGAGCTTCGTCGCGACCAGACCGACGATGACCGTGACGATGCTCATGATCACGCCGAGCGCGGCGGCCTCCTCCAGCTCGCTCGTCGAGCTGTATTCGAGCAGCAGCACCGACAGCGGCCGCGAGTTGCCGCTGGTGAGGAGCACCACCGAGCTGATGTCGCGGATCGCGGTGTCGAATGTCAGCACCGCCACGGCCGCGACCGACGGTCCGAGCAGCGGCAGCATGATGTGCCACAGACTGCGCGCGGGACGGGCGCCGCAGGTGCGGGCGGCCTGGTCGTGGTCCGGGCTGATCTGCATGATGCCGGCCTTCATCTGCTGAGTACCGGTCGCCATGTGGTTGATGATGATCGCCAGGATCAGGCCGCCCACGCTGCCGTACAGGATGCTCTTCAGCGGCGTGCCGAGGTAGAGCCAGAGCAGGCCGAGGCCGAGCAGGATGCCGGGTACCGCGACCGGCAGCCAGGCCAGCACGTCGACCGCGGCGCGACCGCGCATCCGGGTTCGCACCGCCACGAACGCGATGGCGAAGTACACCAGCACGCCGAGCACCGTGGCGCCGATGCCAATCTTGAGGCTGTTCCAGGCGGCCGGCGCGAACAGGTTGTCGTGCACCAGATCCGACCAGTTCGCGGTCGTGAACGGATGCTTGATCTGGAAGAAGCCGAACCGCCGCATGAACGACCCGACGATCAGCGCGGCGGCCGGCAGCCCGATGATGAGCACGGCGTACAGGTAGGCGAAGCCCGCGACCACCCAGCGCCGGACCCTGCCCAGCGCCATCGGCACGTCGCTGTACCCGCGCGCGCCGACCGTGACGAAGGTGCGATTGCGCGTGAGCAGGCGCTGCGCGATGGCCAGGATCACCATCACCGGGATGATCATGATGCCGAGTGCGGTGGCGATCCCGTACAGTGGCGGCTCGCGGTACACCCAGTCGTAGATCTGCGTGGAGTACACCTTGAAGCCGATCGGGTTGCCGAGCAGGTACTCGATCTCGAACGTCTTCAGCGAGTAGATGAAGCTCAGCAGCGCCGCGCCGATGATCGCCGGCCGGGCCAGCGGCAGCGTGACGGACACGACGGTCCGGAAGCGGCCGGCTCCGCAGCTGCGCGCCGCCTCTTCCAGACTCGAACTCATCCGTCGCATCGACGGGATGATCAGGATCGTCATCAGCGGCACCGAGGAGGCGCTGATGTGGGCGAGGATGATGCCCCAGAAGCTGTAGATGTTCAGCGGTCCCTGCACGCTCGACAACCCGAACAGCGAGCGCAGCACCGTGTTGATCACGCCGTTGGACGGGTCGAGCAGGACGATCCAGCCGAGCGTCATGGACAGCGGCGGGATGAAGAAGGCGAACCACAGGGCCACCTCGACCACCCGCCGGCCGGGCATGTCGGTGCGGGCGATCAGGTACGACAGCACCGTCGCGATGACCACCGCGATCAGCGTGCGTGTGACGCCGAGCCGCAGCGTGTTCCAGATCGCGGTGCCCAACTGCGGATCGGAGAGCGCCTTGCGCCAGTTGTCCAGCCCGTACCGGGACGCCTCGCCGGGCCGGGACACGTTGAAGCTGTTGAACAGCAACAGCAGGACCGGCACAGCGGTCAGGGCCGCCACGATCAGGACGACGGGTACCCCGCGCAGTCCGCGAAGGCTGAACCGGCGGGTACGGCGGAGATCCGGCTGAACCGGCGGGATCTCCCGGACCGGTGGGCGGGGCGGCGCGATCGTCATGCTGCCCACACCGAAACGCGCGCGGGGTCGACCTGCAGGGCGATGGTGTCGCCGACGCGGTGGCCGCTGCGACGCGGCGCCGCGATGCCGCCGGTCGAGCCGCCTATATCGATCTTGTACTCGTAGTGGTCCCCGAGGTACTCCTCCCCGACGACCTTCGCCGCGATCTGGTTCGGGCGCAGCGCTCCGCTCGGCATCGGCTCGATGTCCACGTCCTCTGGCCGGAAGAACAGTCGGACCCGTTCGCCGTCGAGCGAGGCCAGGTCGGGGCCGGTCAGCGGTGTGATCCCGCCGCCGGACGCGCCGTCCAGGCTCGGCAGGCGCACCGTCGCCTCGGCGCCGGACCAGGTGAGCGTCCCCTCGACGCTGAGCATCTTGCCCAGGAAGTCCCGCACGTACGGCGTCTTCGGGTGGTCGTACATCTCGACCGGAGTGCCGATCTGCTCGAGCTTGCCGCCGGCCATCACGCCGACCCGGTCGGCAACCGTGAACGCCTCATCCTGGTCGTGCGTGACGAACAGCATCGTCACGCCGAGTTCCTGGTTGAGCCGCCGGATCTCGCTGCGCATCTGGGTACGCAGCTGAGTGTCCAGATTGGACAGTGGCTCGTCGAGCAGGAGCAGATCCGGCTCGTACACCAGGGCCCGGGCGAGCGCCACCCGCTGCTGCTGGCCACCGGACAGCAGGGTCGCGGACTTGTCCGCCCACTTGTCCATGCCGGTCAGCTGCAGCACCTTGTCGACCCGGGTACGGCGCTCGGCACGCGGGACACGCCGCATCTTCAGCGGGAACGCGACGTTCTGCGCCACCGTCATGTGCGGCCAGATCGCGTACGACTGGAAGACGATCGCGATGTTGCGCCGCTCCGGGGCCAGTGACTTGCGGGTACGGGCGTCGGCCAGCACCCGGTCCCCCATCACGATCTGCCCCTCGTCGACCGGCTCCAGGCCGGCGATCATCCGCAACGTGGTCGACTTCCCGCAGCCGCTCGCGCCGAGCAGCGCGAAGATCTCCCCGCGTTTGATGTCGAGGTTGATGTGATTCACCGCCGCCTCGTGCCCGAAATAGCGCGAGACCCCCTCCAGCCGCAGGTGCGTACGCGCATCGGCGGCAGGCGAGGTCGGCTCCGGCGACTTGCCTCGCTGGTCTGCGACAGCGGACTTGGCGGGTCCGCCGGTCTCAGGGACCATCACCATGAACTCCTCCTCTGCGACCCAACGGCCGGGACGAAAGCCGGGACGGTTGGGGCGGTCTTGGTCATCGAGCGGCGGCGGCGCCGGCCGCCCCGAGGTGGGGCGGCCGGCGCTCGCGATCACTTGAGGTCGGTCTGCAGCTGGCTGACCAGCTGGTCGGTGTCGTTGGACGTCAGGAGCTTCCAGTCATAGGTGTCCCAGTAGTCGCCGCTGAGGTCGGCCTTGATGAAGTCCGGCACCTTGACGTCGACGTCCTTGCGGGTCGACTGGTAGCGGTTGGCCTCGTTCCAGACCTTGTTGCCGTCCGGGCAGAGCAGCCAGTTCGCGAACAGCTTGGCCGCGTTCGGGTGCGGCGCCTTGTTCATCATTCCGACCTCGCCATAGCCCGAGGAGATCATCTGCGGCGCGTCGTTCGGCCGGGCCACCACGCGCACCGGCAGGCCGTCATCGATGAGCTGGTCGAGCTGGCCGTTCGCCTCGGAGACGCCGATCGCCACCGCGTACTGGCCCTTGGCCACGCTGTCCGCGGCCTGCCGGTCGTCGGTCTCGAGTACCACGCCCTGGCCCTTGTAGAGCTGCTTGACGAAGTCCGCGCCGAACTTCTTCTCCAGCATCACCACGACGTTGAAGCCCAGACCCGCGCCCTTCGTCGGGTCCATCGCGACGATCTTGCCCTTCCACTTCGGGTCCAGCAGGTCGTGCCAGCCGTTGATCTTGTTACCGACCAGCTTGGTGTTGACCATGAACTGCTCTTGACCCTGGATGCTGAGGTTCGCCACGCTGTCGAACTTCGGCTGGTCGACGAACGGGGCACCCTGTGCTCCGCTCTGCCAGAGGCTCGGATCGGTCAGCTTCGGCGAGATGAGCGCCGACTTCAGGTCATCCAGCCAGCCGGACTGGTAGATCACCGTGGACATGGTGTTGCCGCCGGCCAGGAACGCGTCGAGGCTGTAGATACCGGCCGAACGCTCGCTCTTGATCTTCTGGGCGGTCGTGCCACTCGCACCGGCGATGTACTGGACGCTGACCCCGAACTCCTTCTGGAAGGCGGCCGGAACCTGCTTGTTCACCTCGGGGCTGGGGGGCCCGGAGATGGTCAGCTTGCCTTCCTTCTTCGCGGCCGTGATGAGCGTGGTCCAGTCGGCGGCGGTGCCGCCGCAGGACGACGCGAGGGATGCCGCCACCTGGTCGGTCGTCTGAGCCGGCTTGTCACTGGATCCAGAGCCACAGGCCGCGACGGCCGAAAGGCTGAGAACCGCGACGCCGACGGCTAAGGACACCCGGCGCGTACGCCGTGTCCTCTGTGTGGGAGCTAAGGGGTGATCGCTCACGATAGAGTCCTAAATCCTTCAACTGCAGCGAATGGATGGAGTCGGGGCGTAGCGGTGACGCCGCGCCGGTTGGCGGGTCATGCGGGTGACGGCTCGGCCCGGGAGAGACCTCCCCGAACCGAGTGGGAGCACGTCTCGGCGAGGGCATAGAACGGCGCGACGTGCCGGAGGTCGTTCGGATCACGCTCGCGGAGGTAGGCGTTGCGGAGTGTTTCGGCGAGGCCGTCGGTGTGCCAGATGTCGCCCCAGACGCGAGCGTTCTGTTGCGTGCGCTGCGCTGGGCCCATGCGGTGCTGCTGGTATTCGGTGAATCCGTCGATGACGTCGCGGCCGGCTTCGACCGCTCCGGAAAGCGAGTAGGCGAGGCAGTCCGCGTCCTGGATCGCCTGGCACGCGCCCTGCGCGAGGTACTGCAGCATCGGGTGGGCCGCGTCGCCCAGTAGTACCGAGCGGCCGTGCACCCACCGCGTCAGCGGCTCGCGGTCGTACATCGGCCAGCTCATGCCGCGCTCGATGGCGGACAGTGCGGTGCGGATGCGCGCGCTCGACGGTTCGAACGCGGTCTCCAACTCCTCCGGCGTGCCCCAGTTCGGCTCGCCGGCGAGGTAACGGGCGCTGCGGAACACAGCGACCTGGTTGTAGAAGCTTCCACTGCGGAGCGGGTACTGCACGAAGTGCCGTCCGTGGCCGATGAAGGCCACGACGTCACGGCTGTCGGAACGGGCGGCGACGCGCTCGGTCGGCACGGCGCCCCGGTATGCCACGTAGCCGGAGAAGACCGGCTCCGAGTCGTCGATGAGCTTGCGTACCGTGGACCGCAGGCCGTCGGCGCCGACGAGCACGTCGCCGTCGTAGCTGGTGCCGTCGGCGCACTCCGCCCGCACCGTGCCCGCGTCCGGTTCCACCACGCGTACCACGGTCTTGCTCGTGAGCAGCCGCACCGAGGCATCCGCCAGGCACGCCCGAAGCAGGATCGAGAGCACATCGCTGCGATGGGCCACCACGTACGGGCCGCCGAACTGTTCGCCGAACCCGGTGACGTCGAGCGCGGTCAGCTCTTCGTCGGTGGTGACGTCGGCGAGTACCAGGCGGTCCGGCAGGACTCCGACCTCGAGCACCGCGTCGAGCAGTCCCAGGCTGCGCAGAACGCGGGTGGCGTTGGGCGCGAGTTGCAGGCCCGCACCGATCTCTCCGAACTCGGGTGAACGTTCCAGCACGGTCACGTCGAACCCGCGGCGGGCGAGGCACAGCGCCGCGCACAGGCCGCCGATCCCGCCGCCCGCGATGAGGACACTCCGGCCGGTGGTCATCGTGCCTCCCACGGCGCGACGGAGGATGGCGTTGCCTGCGGTTCATCTACCGAGAAGGTCCAGATCACGCCACTGACAATTACTGACTAGCGAAATCAGATCAAGAGAATTCCTCTATGCGAAATTGCCCGAGACCCGACCGTGACCTGACGAGCGCGAACGTCCGAGCAGGTCAGGACATGCCGATGCACCGCGTGCCGGCAGGGCGCGGCACGCGGTGCGGGGCGGCCGGGGTCAGCGCGGGGCGGTCCCGGCCGGCACCCGGTCGCCGGCGCCCGAACCGGCCGCCCGGCGACCCAGCCCGTACAGCTCGTAGGCGTTGCGGTAGGTGATCCTGTCGAGCGACTCGTCGTCCAGGTCGAGTTCGTCGATGACGCGCAGCGCCGCGTCCGGATCCCAGCAGGGATAGTCGCTGCCGTACATGACGTGGTCGGCGCCGTAGAAGCCGATGGCGAAACCGACGCTGGCCGCCTGCGGCATCACGGTGTCGGTGTAGATGCGCCGGAGGTACTCGGTCGGCGACTTCGGGAGCCCGGCCGCGCCGGAGTTCTTGTCCATGCGCCCGGCCTGATAGGGCAGGGCACCGCCGGCATGCGACATGATCAGCTTCAGGTCGGGGTGCCGCTCCAACACACCGCTGAGGACCAGGCGGTACGCCGAGACGCTGACGTCGATGACCCGGCCCAGGCTGAGGTGCAGCGCCCCGTTGTACCCGCCGAGTGCGCCCTCGAACGCCTCGTCGTTGGGGTGGATGAACAGCGGCACGCCGAGCGCTTCGATCCGGTCGTACAGCTCCTCGTACCGCGGGTCGTCGAGGTTCACCTCGGCGCCGATCCGGCCCGGGATGTTGACCCCGACCAGCCCGAGCGTGCCGACCGCGTACTCCAGCTCGGTCAGCGCGACGTCGGGTTCGAGCAGCGGGAGCACGCAGGTGCCCCAGAACCGGCCCGGGTAGCGGCGCTGGCCGTCAGCCATCGTCTCGTTGTGCAGCCGGGTCAACGCGCGCGAGTCGCCGGCGCCGATCTCGGTGTTCGTGAACAGGCCGGTGAACGGTCCGGTCGAGGAGATGACGTCGACCGGACGGTCCAGCGCGTCCATGCGCGCGAGCTGCCCCTCCAGGTCGTACCAGTCCGCGGTGTGACGGCGGGTGCGCCCATTCGACCGGTTGAGTCCGTCTTCGACGTGCTGCGGGTACCAATGGAAATGACAGTCCAACAGCCGCTTCGCGCGGGTGAGCTCCGGCACCTGCATCCTCCCGGTCATGTCGCGCCTGGTTCCCGACCCGGCATCGCGCACGCGGCAGCGAGGCCGCCGGACATCACGGTGCAGGTCGTGCCCTCACTCTTCCCGCTCTGCGGCAGAATTGGTAGATCTCTTTCGCATAGTGGAATCGGTAGTTCCGGAGGAAACCGGTCCGACCCGGAAGAAAATTTCGACGCCGGCGGTACGGGGGTCGGTGACGCTCACCGCCGCGGCGCGGCGCGTGCCGCCGGGCTCGCCGGCGCCGGGCATTGACGCCTGCCGTCGTCGCATCCTGGCTGCCACCGGTGGTGGGCCGGCTCTCATGCCGGCTGTCGACCGGTGGCGGACCGGGCCTCACGCCCGCAGCCGCCGGTGGCGGGCGGGCCTAGTCCTGGCCGCTTCCGGTGGTGGGCGCGGCCGGCAGGTCAATCGCGTAGGTGACGCCACGGGTCTGCACGGTGAAGCCCACCCGCCCGTAGACGCCGACGGCACCGGTCGGGCTGTCGGCGTCCACGCTCAGCGCCAGGGTGTGCCTGCCTGCCGGGACCGCCGCCCGCAGCGCCTGGGACAGCATGGCGGCAGCGAGCCCGCGCCGCCGCCACGCCCGGCGCACGCCGACCTGTCCGATGTAGACACGGGTGGGGTCGTCGTCGAGGTATGCCAGCACGTAGCCGGCGATCTGGTCGCCGTCGTAGGCGACCCGGCTCAGCGCCGGCGCGAAAGACTCGTTGCGCACGGTCAGCGACTCCCAGTCCGGGTAGGTCCTGGCCTGCGAGCCCCAGTGGTCGGCGAATGCCTCGGTGTGCGCGGCGTGCAGGTCGCGGTCGCGACCCGGCCGGTATTCGGTGACCCGCAACCCGTCCGGTACCGGTACCGTTGCCGGCCGGTCGGCGGTGGCTTCCATGTCGAACCAGTACCGGACCGGGGCCAGCCCCGCCCGCCGGTACAGCCGCAGCGTGTCGGTGTCTTCGGCGTTGGTCGCGACGTGGATGACCCAGTCGCACTCCGGCGCCGTGTCGCGGTGAATCTCCCGCGCCCGGCGCAGTTGCCAGCCCAACAGATCCCGGCCGATGCCGCGGCCCCGCCGGTCCGGCCGGACCGCACCCATCAGGTCGATCCGGAAGCCCCCCTCCGGCGGGCTGGCAACCACGGCCACCGCCACCATGTCGCCATCCGGAGAGACGACCACCCGCGCGTCGCGGTCGTGGTCGCGGACCATCGACGCGAGCATTGCCCGGACCTCCGGGACGGTCCAGCCCGGATGGCCGCCGGCGTGCGACTCGGCGACATTGAACAGCGCGGTGGCACCGGCCGCGTCGGCCTCGGTGTATCCCCGGTCCGTCAGGCGTGCGACGTCCATAGTGTTGACACTAAGCAGGTGGGCAACCGGATTATCGCGGTGCCAGCGGTGGGCTCCCGGCGCTGCGCGAGCAGGACACCCGCGCCGCGCGGCGGCGGCGTGGCCGGTGCGCGCTCACCGTTCGGTGTCGACCGGGTGGAACTCGATCCGGTAGAGCGGGGTGTCGTCGGCGATGGGGCCGGCGTGAGCCGCCCGCCGCCGCAGCGACTCCCGGTCCGGTTCGCCCGCGGCGCGGACGTCATCGGGGGTGAGGGCGGCGAAGGGTACGAGTTCGATCGCATCCACTTCGATCAGTCCCGAGCCCACCCGGTAGTGGCCGCCCGGCTTGACCTGCGGGCGTGCCCAGAGCCGGAAGGACACCGTGATGTCCCCCGCCAATACCGCCTCTCGTAGCTCAGCGCTGAATTGCACGGATCGAACCTACCCGATCCCCCCTTCGGGTGAACCGTTCGCCGCTGGTACCCGGGCACCGGAAACGGCGGCCCGGATGACCTATGTTCGACCGTGAGGGCGTGAACCTGGGGGTTGCGGGTGACTACGGCGACCGTGGTGATCGTGAACTACAACTACGAGCGGGTTCTGCGATCCGCCGTCGACAGCGCCCTCGCTTCGGGCGACGACGTCGAGGTGATTGTCGTCGACGACGGCTCGACCGACGGCTCCGCCGACATCATCCGCTCGTACGGCGACCGGCTGGTCGGCATCGCCAAGCCCAACGGCGGTCAGGCGTCCGCGTTCAATGCCGGTTTCGCGGCGTCCAGCGGTGACGTGGTGTGTTTCCTGGACGCCGACGACCGGATCCTGCCGGAGACCATGGCCGAGGCGCGAGCCAGGTACGAGGTCGAGCCGTACGCGAAGCTGCACTGGCCGCTCGCCGAGATGGACGCGTCCGGCCAGCTGCTGGGCGGCGTCAATCCGCCGGTCGAGCTGCCCGCCGGTGACCTGTCCGATCTGGTCGCCGGCCGCGGCCCGGGCGCCTACCCCACACCGCCGAGTTCCGGCAACGCCTACGGCCGTCCGTTCCTCGCCCGGGTGCTGCCGATGCCCGAGCGGATGCGGGTCTGCGCCGACGGCTACCTCTACGACCTCGCACCGCTCTACGGTCCGATCGCCCGGCTGGACCACCCGGGCGGTGCCATCCGCTTCCACGACCAGAGCAACTTCATGGCCCGCCGGTACGACGACCGCCTGCCGCACAGCGTGCGCGCGCACGAGCTGACCATCGCCAAGATGGCCGAACGCTGCCGGGAACTTGGCCGCCAGCCCGACGAGTCGACGTGGCGGGAGCGATCCTGGCCGATCCGTTCGCTGCGGGCACTCGACGAGATCGACAAGGCGCTTCCGCCGCCGACCCGCTTCGTGCTGATCGACGGCGGCCGGATAGGTGTCGAGCCCACCCGCGTCCGGCCGTTGGTCCCGTTGCCGGAGCACGCCGCCGACACTGACGTACTCGACGATCTGGAGCGCAACCGGCCGGCATCGGATCACGTCGTGATTGCCTGGCCGTCGTTTCCGTGGTTGGACGCGCGGCCCAGCCTGCGGGCGACTCTCGAGACGACCCACCGCCTCCTGCTGGACAACGACCGGGTGCGTGTCTACACCCGTCGCTGAGACGTAAGAAACTCGCGAATGATGCGGCGGCTCGGCTAGCCTGTGACCATCACGGGCCGTCGGGTGACAGCGCCGGCCCCGACACCGAGACTGTGACCTCGGGAGCCCCCACCCATGGCCCGCGAAATCGTCGTCGTCGATCCGTCCTTCCGGGCGCGTCTACGCGAGCTGCGCGAGGAACGCCAGCTGTCATACCGGGCGCTCGGCGCACTCGCCGCCTACTCGCAGACGCACCTCTGGGAGGTCGAGACCGGGCGCCGGGCACCGACCCGCGAGTTCGCCCGGCGCCTCGACGATGTCCTGGCGACCGGCGGTGTGCTGGCCAGGCTGCTGACCGTTCCCGGATCGCTCACCCTCGACGACGACGCCCGCCTCGCCTACGTCGCCCAGCATCCCCGCCGCGTCGACGACGCCACGATCCGGCTTCTCGTCGGCATGCTCGCCGACCAGCGGGTGCGCGAGGACTCGATCGGGTCGACACCGCTGATCGAACCGGTCACCGAGCAGATGAATCAGCTCATCACGCTGGTCCGAGAGGCCGCCGGGCACCGGCGCCGGCTGATCGTCGACCTCGCCGCCCAGTGGGCACAGTTCGCCGGATGGCTCAACATCTCCGCCGGCCGTCCGGCCGTGGCCGAGACCTGGCTCGACCGGGCGATCGTGTGGGCGGTGGAGTCCGACAACCAGGACCTGACCAGCACTGCCCTGTCGTTCCGCGGGCACCTGGCGTGGACCCTGGGCGAGGTCGGGCCGATGGTCGGGCTGACCGAGGCGGCCCAGACCATCACCGCCGTGTACCCGGGCGAGCAGGCGTACGACGCGCTGCAAGCGGCCCGGGGGTATGCCGTCGCGGGTGAGCCCACCGCCGTGGACGAACTGGTCGCCCGGTCACGGGACCTCGAGGCCGTGACAATGGAGTACGGCGGCGAGATCCCGCCCTGGCACTACTACCGGGACGCGGCATTCTTCGCCCTCGAACGTGGCCGGGTATACCGCTACCTCGGCGCTCAGGGCATCGACGGGTACAGCCGGCGAGCCGTCGGCGAGCTGATCGCGGGGTTGGCCGCACTCCCGCCCGGGCCGGCGCACGCCGCCCGGTACCTCTGTGACCTGGCCGTCGCCCACGCCGTAGACGGGGATCCGTCAGCGGCTCGTGACGTGCTCGACGAGGTCGACCGGACGGCTGCCGCCACCGGCGATGTCCAGCTGGCTCAGACCGCCGGCCGGGTACGCCAGCAGATCTGCTGACGCGCGGCGTGGTTCCGCTGACGCCGGCCGTCTTCCGGTGACTGCCCGGCTGCGGCGAGGCTAGCCGTAACAGCGCGGCGGCCGGCGCCGGCGAGGCTCGGCCGTCCGTTCCCGGCGAGGAGGGCTGGCGGCATGGAGCGTGCACCGGGCCGGTGGACTGCCTCGGAGGCCGACGAGGCAACCGCGACCGGCCGCGTGCCGTCCTGCAGATGGTGCGGCGTACCGGTCGTGCGTGACGGCAGTGGGGAGTGGACCCACACCAGCGGGGCGTACGCCTGCCGGGACGGCCTGGGGTGGTGCCCGAAGCAGTACGCGCAGCCTCAGCGGGCCCGGGTCATTCCCCCGACCGGGCGGCGTTCGATCTGAGGGTCGCGTCGAGGGTGGACAGGTGCGTGGACCACCCGCCGCCCATGATGCCTCGGGCGTGCTGCTGGATCGGGTCATCGCCGTCGAAGCCGTCGTGTTCCAGGAACAGCCGGGTGCCCCGGCCCTCCGCCACCAGGGTCCAGGTCACGGTGGTATCCAGCCGACCGCCGCGCCAGCTGAAGCGCAGCAGGCGTTCGGGCTCGACCTTCAGAACCCGGCAGTGCACGACGCCGTCGAACTCGGCGTTCGGCCGGGCCTGGGTCAGGAATGCGAACTCGTGGCCGACGACCGGCCGGAAATCGTTGGGCATGAACCATTTCGCCAGCAGTACCGGGTCGGTCAGCGCCCGCCAGACCCGGGCCGGTGGATGGGCGAGGAACTCATCGACGCGAACCGTACGCGGATCAGTCATGGCTTGCCGGGTCGCCTTCCTCATCGAGCAGGGTACGCAGGTTCCCCAGCTTCTCCCGCCAGAACCGCTCGTACGGCGTGAGCCACCGGGTCAGGTCGCGCAACGGTTCGGGGCGCAGCTCGTAGTACCGCTGCCGCCCCGCCTTCCGCTCCCCCACCAGCCCGGCGTCCTTGAGTACCTTCAGGTGCTCGGAGACGCTGGGCCGGCTCATCGCGAACTGTGCGGCAAGCTGCTGCACGGGCAGCGGACCGCTGTCGAGCAGCAGGCCGAGTAGCTGACGTCGAGCCGGGTTGGCCAGCGCCGCGAAGACGTCGATGTCAGGCACCGGCGGTGGCTTGCAGCACGATGCCGTTGCCGTCGGGGTCGTCGAAGGTGACATACCGCCCCCAGGGCGCCTGCTGCGCCTCGCCGACCGGCAACCCCCGCGCCGCCAGGGTCTCGATGTCGCCGTCCAGGTCGTCGGTCTCCAGAACCAGCCCCTTGACGGAGCCGGGCGGCATCGTCTCGAACCAGGTGACCAGCGTGATT
The DNA here is from genome assembly GCF_016862975.1 of Rugosimonospora africana. GTDB lineage: Bacteria > Actinomycetota > Actinomycetes > Mycobacteriales > Micromonosporaceae > Rugosimonospora > Rugosimonospora africana. The sequence goes on along the minus strand of NZ_BONZ01000084.1, from coordinate 60,178 downwards.
GAGGTCTGCCCGTGCTTCGGGCGGACCTGGACCCACCGCTGCTCGGGTCCCATCGAGTTGTCGGACACCAGCTCGAATCCGAGGGTGTTGAGGTAGAAGTCTTTCGCGCGGTCCTGGTCGGTCACGGGCAGGGACAGCAGCTGGATGTGCGTGAGACTCATGGCGCCGATATTAGGTAGGAGATCTCCTACCCGTCAAGGGCCGCCGCCCCACGGCGCGCCGACCGTCGCGTCGTCATGTCGCCACGTCGTCACGCGCGCTCGCGCCGCCCGGGGTCGGTGGCCGCGCGGGCATCGGCGAGCACCCCCAACACGGCCTCGGTCTGCTCCCACGGCACCGGGCTCGGCGCTCCGTCCACCATGGACAGAAACGCCTCGATGGTGGCCCGGTAGCCGAGGGCCGTCTCGCTGCCCGGCCCGCCCCGCAGCAGCGTGCCGCGATCCCCGTCCGTGGCGTGCAGGATCACCTCGTACGACTCCTCGGCGGTCACGCCGAGCACCTCGACGGTCGCGACGAGGCCGTCGTCCCAGCGCAGCACCACCAGCGCGGTGTCCTCCGAGCGCAGGGCGCCGTACCGGCGGATGCTCGCGGTCGCGCCCACCACCCGCATGGCCGGGCCGAGCAGGGCGACCAGCAGCTCCACGCCGTGGATGCCCATCGACACGATGGTCCCACCGCCGCTTGCCGGATCGTCCTGCCACGGGTTGTAGCCGGTAGCCCACAGGCCGACATCGTGGCGCACGGTGACCCGCGCGGCCAGCAGGTCGGCCCGATCGACGGCGGTGTCGGCCAGCGCGGCGAAGCTCGGCGCGAAGCGCAGCACCGAGCTGGACAGCACCCGGTGCGGGGCCCGAGCCACCACCGGGCGCAGCGCGGACAGCTGAGCCCGGGACGCGGCGGCCGGCTTGTTGACGAAGCACGCCAGGTCCCGGTCGAGGATCCGGGCCAGCGCGCCGGGGACCTCCGGCGTCGGTACGGTGAGCACCACGCCGTCGGGGTCGGCGCGCAGCAGTGCGTCCAGGTCGGCGACCGGCACGGCGTCGGGGTGCTCCTCCCGGAACCGGGCCAGCCGGCCGGCGTCCGGCTCCCAGACGACGAGCTGCGCGTGCTGCCGCAGGCCGCGTGCGTCTGTGTACGGGTGGCTGGTGGCCAGCCCGGCGATGCCGATCCTCACGGAGCACGACTCTATCCGGCGAGTCACCGGCGGGCAGCACGGCCGCGCTGCCCGGTCCGGTCAGGCCCCGCCCCGCAGCCGGGCCGGTGGAGTCCACCGGTAGAGCTGTTCGTCCAGCGCGAGCACCAGGTCACCGCACGGCAGGGCGGTGAACTCGCGATATCCGGGCAGGCCGAGGTCGGTGGCCGCCAAGGTACGGGTGGAGACCCACCAGACCCGGCCGCCGGACTTGACGTACAGCGCCTGGCCCCCCGGTGCCGGCTGCAGGATGGCAACCTCGGCCGGCCAGGTGCCGCCGGAGACCGGGTCGCCCAGACGCACACTGCGGCGCACCTTCCCGTTCGCCGGATTCAGCTCCGCCAGCGTGCTGTCGGCCACCGTCCACAATCGACCCTGGGTGTCGAACAGCAGCGCCGCGTAGCGGGCCGCACCCGGTACCGGGCTGCGCTGCCAGAGCACCCGGTCGCGCCCGATGTCATAGGCGAAGACCGTACCCAGGGTCTCCGGCGGAGTGCCGGCCCCGGTTCCGCCCTGGGTCCAGGTGCCGACGTAGACGATGTCCGCACGGCTGCGGGCCGGGGCGGCCAACGCGCTCGCCGCACGGTCGCCCAGTCCGGTCGCGGTGAACCGGGCCTGCCCGCTGCCGGTGTCGTAGACGGCCAGCGCCCCGCCGAACGTGGGCCCCTTCGGACCGGTACCGCCGATCAGGTAATCGCCGACGCGGGCCAGTGAGAGGATCCGGTCCTGAGGATCGGCGTACCCGGCGAAGTTCCACGCGGTGACCGGGTTGTCCGGGGTGCCGGGCGGCCCCGGCGAGTACTCCGGGCTGCTCCACGGCCGTGCCGGGTCGTAACGGTACCCGCGGGCGTCCGGATAGGTGCCCAGCCAGATCGCGGTACCGTCGTCCAGCAGCCGTTCGGTCTGCGAGAAGCGGTGGAACTGCACGGTGGCGTCGTCCGGGTCGACCCGTGCGAACCCGCCCAGGTAGCCGCCCGCCAGCACGGTGCCGTCGTGGGCGGAGGCCAGCGAGATGACCGGAATCGGCTCGCCCGGCAGCGTGGAGTCGGTGCTCACCCAGCTCTTGCCGGTCTCCGGGTTGTACCTCCACAGCTCGCCACGCCAGAACCAGCCGGTCAGCGTCTGCCCCGGCCAGTCCGGATCGGCCAGGTCGACCCAGCCCACGCCGCGGTAGTTGTAGACCCGCCCCGGGTAGACCAGCCCGGTGCCGCTGCTCGCTCCGGATGCCGGATCCCACGCGGTCAGCTCGTTGTTCCGCATCACGTAGACCCGACCGTCCGGGTCCGGTGCCGGCAGCTCCAGACCGGCCACCTGGGACAGCGGCGCCGACCACTGGCCGGTGGCCGGGTCGAGGGCGTAGAGCGGGGAGTACTTGATGTCGGTGCCGATCCGCACGTACAGCAGGCCGCCGGCGGCGTTGACGTCGAAGATGGACTGCGTGGCCGCGTCGACCCCGGACGGCAGCGGCAGCTCGGTCTTCGCGCCGCTGGCCGCGTCGATGGCGAACAGGTGGGCCGGCGTCATGGTGCCGACATAGACGGTCGCGCCGACCACCTCGACGGTGCGGGCCTGGGTGGTGTCGGCGGTGACAGCGCCGTAGTCGTGGACGCCGCCGCCGGCCGGGTCGTAGGCGAACAGCCGGGCGCCGGGGTAGGTGACGCCGAACAGCCGGCCGTCCGGGGCGACCGCGAGGTCCCAGAGGAAGGTCTGGTCGGCCAGCGGTTGACCGAGGTCGGTCACCGTGGCGCCGTCCGCGGACACCCGGTAGAGACGCCCGTTGTCGTACGCGCCGGCGTAGAGGCTGCCGTCCGTGCCGGCGACCACGGTGTACGAGCCGTCCGCGTCCGGCAACGGCACGCTGAACCGGGCCACCCCGCTGCGGGCGTCCACACCGGACAGTTTCGCCGGGGTTCCGGTGGTCACCCCGTACAGCATCGGGGTGCCGTCGGGCAGCGTGAGCACCCGCCCGCCGATGACATTCACGTCGTGCAGTGGCACCGCGAGCGGCACCGGTTGGCCACCGCCGGCCGGCGCACTCGGGCTCGTGCCGGCCGGCGCACTCGGGCTCGTGCCGGCCGGCGCGCTCGGGCTCGTGCCGGCCGCCTCCGCCGCCGTGGCGGGCAGCAGAGCGGCCCCGGCCGCGAGCGCGGGGGTGGCGAGCAGGGTACGTCTGCGCATCGGTCCTCCCAAGCGGTGCCAACCGGTTACGGTCCAGCCCGTATCATTCATCACTGCGGCATCCGGCGTCCAGATAGACTTTTCGGCCGCAGCCGGAACTGGAACCCGGGCCGAAGCGCGGCGGCCCGCGGCGCGGCAGGGCCGGGCGGGGCGCGCACGCAGGCCACGGCAGGGCCGGGCGGGGCGAGCCGCGCACGCGGGCCGCGGCGGGGCCGGGCGGGCGGAGTGCTCGGGCCGCGTCGGTTCGGGGCGGGCGGTGCGCTCAGCCCATCCGCGCGAGCATCGGCTCGGTGACCTCGTGCTCCAGCGGCGCACCCGAGGAGAACCGGCCCAGCTCCGCCAGCACGATCTCGCCCGCCCTCCGGCGCGACTCCTGGGTGCCCGCCGCCTCGTGCGGGGTCAGCAGCACGTTCGGCAGACCGCGCAGCGGATGCGTCACCGGAAGTGGCTCCTCGTCGAACACGTCCAGCGCCGCGTCGATGCGGCCGCTCTCCAGCTCGGCCAGCAGAGCGGCGCCGTCGACGAGGGCCGACCGGGCCGTGTTGACCAGCAGCGCGCTGTCCGGCAACAGGGCGAGCTCGCGCGCGCCGAGCAGACCCACGGTGTCCGGCAGCACCGGCGCGTGCAGCGACACCACCCGGCAGCCGCGCAGCAACTCATCCAGGCCGGTACGGGTCACGCCGAGCTCGGCGGCCGCCGGCTCGGACAGGTACGGATCGGCACACCTGACCTCGGCACCCAACGCGCGTACCAGCGCGATGTAGGCGCACCCGGTCCGCGAGGCGCCGACCACCCCGACGGGTGAACCGCGCAGCTCGTACCGGGACGGAGCCGCCTTGGCGGCTGTCCATTCGGCACCGGCGCGCAGGGCGTGGTCGAACCGGTGCAGGCGGTGCAGCAGTGCCAGGGTCAGCGCCAGCGCCTGCTCCCCCACCGCGTGCGCCATCGCCGCACCGGCCTGGGTCACCCGCACGCCGCGGGCGAAGCCGTCGGCGGTGACGTACGGCCGCACCGACGCGCCGGTGTGCGCCAGCAGCCGCAACCGGGGCGCCCCGTCCAGCACCGAGGCGGTCAGTGGCGGGCAGCCCCATCCGGTCACCACCGCGTCCACGTCGGCGAGCAGGCGGGCGAAGCTCTCCGGGTCTCTCGGGTCGGTGCCGGGCGGCGGCAACACCAGCCGCCCGGCGGCGGCGAGCCGCTGGTCGAGTGGCGCCGGGAAGAACATGTCGCGCAACGCGGCCGGCAGAGCGACCGCGACGGTGAGGGCGGACTGCACGTCTGAGAGTTTAGGTCGTAGCCGTTAATGATGGGTACCCCCAGCCATCGCGGCATTCACTGCTGAATCGCAATTTCGGCCTTGACCTAAAGTGCGATGCGCCGCCTACGATCGACCCTGGTCGACACCTGTCGACCCGCACCCCTCGGAAGGAGCAGCCGTCGATGAGAACGACCGCCCGGATAGGTCTGCGAGCGGCAGCCGGTGCCGTGCTCGCGTTGAGCGCCGTCCTCGCCACTCATCCGGTACCCGTGGCGGCCCAGCCCGCCGTCTTCACGCTGTACCTCAGCCCCACCGGCTCGAACAGCAACACCGGCAGCAGTCCCGCCTCGCCGCTGGCCACCCTCGACGGCGCCCAGGCGGCGCTGGTCGCGGCCGATCCGCACACGGACGTCGAGGTACGGATCGGCGCGGGCACCTACGTGGCGACCGGCGCGCCGGCACGCTGGCGGTTCTACGTTCCCGGTCACTCCATCTCGTTCCTGCCCGCGACCTACCGACCGGGCCGGATCACACCGCAGTCCCAGCGGCCGGTCTTCCACGGCCCCGACACCCCGGCGTGGTGGTTCCAGGCGAACCTGCCGGACGGCAGCCCGGGCGGCGACACCAACCTGCGCTTCGTGGACCTGATCGTCGAGCACTACTCGGCCGGCGGCATGACCATCGCCGGACCGACCGGCGTCGACGAGAACGGGGTGGCGGTGCCGACCTCCGCCGGGCTGAACCACAACGTGGTGTCGGGCATGACCTTCCGGGACGGCGGCTCGCTGTACGTGCCGTCGCACTACGGCTGGGGCGCGCTCGACTTCGTCAACTCCAGCGACAACCTGATCGTCGGCAACCTGTTCGAACGCCTGGAGAACTCCGGGGCGGACGGGTTGATGCACGGCGTCTACCTCGCCCACGACAGCAGCCGCAACACCGTGGTCGGCAACCAGTTCGTCGACATCAGCAACGACCCGGTACGCGTGCGCAACGACAGCGACGACAACCGCGTCTACGCCAACGTCTTCGTCCGGGCCGGCGCCGACGGGTTCGTCACCGACTGGTTCTGCGACGCCACCTGCGTAGCGGAGAATCCGGGCCACACCCGGGAGTGCGCCTCGCACGGCAACGTGTTCCACGACAACGAGTTGGTCTCCGGGTACACGGTCAAGCGCCTTGCCGTGTCGCACCTGTTCGTCGGCGACAACGACTACCCCGGCGAGGCCGGGTGCGACAACCACGGGCAGCCGCGGATTCTCGCCTGGTCCAACCACGGCCCCTCGGCCTGACACCGCACGCGCGCCTGCGCCAACCAACGGGTCGGCCCGCGCCGCGACCGTGACGGCCGCGGTTCGCGGGTCGGCCCGGAGGCCGGGGTCTTCGGGCGGGCTCAGCCCTTGATGCCGGACATGGTCACGCCTTCGGCGAAGTACCGCTGCCCCATCAGGTACGCCAGGAAGATTGGCACGAAGGCCACCACCGAGCCGGCCAGCAGCATGTTCAGCGGCACGTTCTGCTGCTGCAGGGAGGCCACGCCCGTGGTCAGCGTGCGCATGCTCTCGCTCTGCCCGATGACCAGCGGCCAGAGGAAGTCGTTCCAGTGCCAGAGGAAGACGAAGATGCCCAGGGTGACCAGGATCGGCCGGATCAGCGGCAGCACGATGGTGCGGTACACCCGCAGCTCCGAGCAGCCGTCGAGCCGGGCGGCCTCGAACAGCGAGTCGGGCAGCGTCTGGATGAACTGGCGCATGAGGAACACCGCCTGGGCGTTGGCCAGGCTGGGCAGGATCAGCCCCCAGTAGGTGTCCACTCCGTTGGCCTTCGCGATGATGATGAAGGTCGGGATCAGGGTGATCTGGTACGGCACCATGAGCATGGCCAGGAACGACCAGAACATCGTCTCCTTGCCCGGGAAGCGTTTCTTGGCGAAGGCGTAGCCGGCCAGCGAGGACAGCAGGAGCACCGCGACCACCGAGACCACCGCGTAGACCAGAGTGTTCAGCGTCCACCGCAACACATTCTGCGCGCCGAGCAACTGATGGTACGCCTCGGTCGACAGCGGCCACGGCCACAGGCTGCGCGGGAACGTCACCGGTCCGGTGGGCCGGAAGGACAGCACCACCATCGCGTAGAACGGGAACAGGGTGACCAGCGCGGCCACCGCGAGAAACACCGCCCGCGCGGCGGTGCCCGCCCGGCCGGGTCGCAACGGCCGGTAGCGCCAGCCGCGACGCCGCGGATGCGCGGCGTCGTCCGTCGGGCGGGCCCGGGTCCCGGGCGGCGCGGAGGTCAGGCTCATTGTTGCCTCCCCAACGTACTGCGCTGGATCAGCGCCACGATCAGGGTCATCACGAACAGCGCCAGACCGATCGCGCTGGCGTACCCCAGGTCGAAATAGTGGAATCCCTGGTCGTAGAGCGCGAAGACCAGGGTGTAGCTGGCCCGCACGGGCCCTCCGCTGGTCATCACGTACACGGTGTCGAAGACCTGGAACGACACCGTGGTCTCGATGACGGCCACGAAGAACAGTGCGGGGCGCAGGTGCGGCAGCACGATGTGACGGAAGCGCTGGACCGGGCCGGCGCCGTCGGTCAGCGCCGCCTCCTCCAGTTCGGTCGGGATGTCCTGCAGCCGGGCGAGCAGGATCAGCATCCCGTACCCGAAGCGGGACCAGACCGAGACGAGTACCAGCGCCGGGATCACCAGCCTGCTGTCGGCAATCCAGGACCCGTGCGGCAGTCCGAGCAGCCGCATGAGACTCGACCACGGACCGTTCGCGGAGAACACCCAGGTGAAGATGACCCCGGCCAGCACCAGGCTGGTGACCACCGGCAGGAAGAAGATGGAGCGCAACAGCTTGGTGCCCCGGAACGATCGGCGCACGAGCAGCGCCATGCCGAGCGCGACGGCCATCGTCAGCGGTACGGCCAGCACCGTGTAGATGACGGTGACCCGCAGGGCCGACCAGAACGTCGGGTCGTCGACCAGGCGGCGGAAGTTCGCCAGGCCCTTCCAGTGCGCCTCACCGCCGATGGCGTAGTCGGTGAAGGCCAGGACACCGCCGGCGATGGCCGGACCGAACCGGAACACGACGAACAGCAGGAAGCAGGGCAGCACGAACAGCAGCCCGGATCGCGCCTCCCGCCAGTTCACCCGGCGCGCGCGGCGCTGTTGCGGCCGGTCTGGCTCGGCGCGCCTCGTGCCGCGCCGCGACCCAGCCCAGTCGTCGCTGACGTTGGCCATCGCTGACCCCCTTGTCTCACGCGGTACGACCCTCAGGCGGCACAGCCTTCATACGGCACGGCCCTCACGCGGCACGGCCGGCCCGCGCCGCCACGACGCGGGCCGGAGCCGCCTGGGAGCCGCCTAGCCCAGCAGCGGCTGGGCGGACTTGGCGGCGGCGCGCAGTGCCTGGTCGCTGCTCTTCTTGCCGAGCAACGCCGCCTGGATCTCCGGAGCCAGCACGCCCATCACGTCACGGGCCTTCGGCTGGATCGGGCCGACCGTGGTCAGCCCGACGTACTTCTCCAGCTCGCCGAGGACCGGGTCGCTGGCGTACAGGCTGCCGGTGGACTTCCTCGGCGAGAAGAAGCTCGACTTGGTGTCGAAGTCCTTCATCACCGTGTCGCTGGTGGCGTAGGAAATCCACTTTCCGGCCGCGGTCTTGTCCTTGGCGCCCTTGAGCATGACCAGCGAGCCCACGGTGCCGTACTGCACCTGCTTGGCGTCCTTGAGCGGCGGCAGGATCTTGATGTTCTCCGCGCCCCAGAACTTCGTGACGTCCTGCGGCGCGAGGTTCCACACGCAGGCCACCTTGTTCTGCGCCACCCGGGTCTGCTCGATGGGAGGCTGCGCGGTCAGCATCGTCTTGTCCACGTAGCCGCCGTCGACCAGTTGCTTGGCGAAGTCGAGTGCGGAACGGCCCGCGTCGCTGTCGAACGCCACCGACTTGCCGTCCGAGCTGAACACGTCACCGCCCGCCTGCCACAGCAGCGGGTAGAAGGTCAGGTTGAGGGTGTTGGACAGGTCGCCGGCGTACTGGGTGACGTCGTACCCCTTGGCCTTGAACTTCGGTGCCATCGCCAGCAGGTCCTGCCAGGTGCTCGGGTAGGTGGTCTGGCCCACCGCGTCGAACACCTTCTTGTCGCACATCAGCGCCTGCACGCTGGTCAGGATCGGTGCGCCGAGCATCTTCCCGTCCAGCGTCACGGACTTGGTCACGTTCGGGTAGTAGTCGGACTTGGTCGCCGAGTCGAGGTACTGGGCGACCGGCTGGATGTTGTTGACGTACTTGGGCAGCTGGTCCGGGATCAGGTACACCACGTCCGGGCCCTTGTTGCCGGCGATCGCCGTGGCCAACGCCTGGTCCCGGTTGGCCCACGGGAAGATCTCCACCTTGACGTCGATGTTCGGGTTCTGCGTCTGGAACGCCTTGACCGTGTCGTTCCAGAACGCGTGGTGCTTCGTGTCGTCGGCGATCACCGGATAGATCCACATGGTGACCGACTGCTTGCCGCCCGAGCCGCCGGACCCGCCGCATGCGACGAGCGACGCGCCCGCGGCGAGTGCCAACGCTATGGCCAAGACGCTCCTGCGCTTGCGCATGTCGTCTTCCTCCCCGGTTGGTGGCGGGGTCACCGGCCAGGACCCTGGCGGATCTCCGCTCGCTTCGCAGCAGAATAACTTACGGTCCGGGCCGATATCTGCCCCCGCGCGACTGTTTCTTGGGTCTAGCGGCCTGCGGACGCGGCCGAAACCCCTCAGTGCGACTGACCGTCGTCGCTCGGGGACGCGGTGAGACCGCCCGGCAGGCCGAACAACTCCACCGCGTTGCGCCAGGCGATCCGCTCCGCGGTCGGGCCGCTGACCCCGGCGCCGATCAGCGACCCCAACGCGCAGGCCGGATCGATGAGGGTGGCGTCGGTGCCGAACATCAGCCGCCGGTCGTCGACCGCCGCGACCACCTCGGCCAGCCGGGCGGCCGGCGCGTGCGAGTAGCACGGCTCCAGGTACAGCCGGTCGCAGGCACGCGCGGCCTCGATGGCGTGGCGCCAGCCGGCCGCGCCCAGGTGCCCGGCCACCGCGCGCAGCCCGGGAACGTCCAGGCAGAGCGCGGCAAGGTCGAGCACAGAGCGATCCCAGGTGTGCACGAGCGCCGGTACCCGGAAATCCGCCACCATGGCCAGCGCGTCGCGCACCTGTGGCGAGGTGATCGGCGAGCCGGTGTACTCGGTGTGCAGCTTCGCCCCGACGAAGCGGCCGGTGGACAGCAGCTCACGCAGGTCCCGCTCGCCGGCCTGCAGCCGGCGGGGGTTGACCGTGACGTACCCGTAGAGCCGATCGGTGGTGGTCAGCGCCTCGGCGAGGGCGCGGTTGCCGGACGGAGCGTCGTACTGCACCGCCGTACTGGAGGAGACGATCGCCCGGTCGATGCCGTACCGGTCCATGACGGCGAGGTTCGCCGCCGTGCCGGAGGCGCCCGCGGTGAAGAACCACGGGCCCCAGTGCGCGTGCACGTCGATGATCACGTTGGCTCCCCGGTCGTCATCGGGGCGAGCAGCGCCCGGGCATTGCCGCCCGCGACGAGGGCGATCTGTTCGGCGGACAGGCCGCTGCGCGCCAGGCGCAGCCGGGGCACGGCGACCTCGTCGAAGGGGGTACGGGAGCCGAACAGCAGGCGGTGCGCGCCGACCGACTCCGCCACCAGCTCCAGCCCGTCGGGCGAGTTGAGCAGCCGCGTCGAGGTGTGGAAGCCCGGCTCGTCGCGGGCCACCAGCAAGAAGTCGCCCAGATGGTAGAAGTGCGTGTCGAGGAAGACCACCCTGGCGCCCAGGCCCGCGTACGGCCGCCAGAACCGCCGCACGTCGCCGCCGGACAGGATGACCAGCCCGAGCCCGGTCGCGTGCCGGGCGACGTGGCGCATCGACGGGAAGTCGGGCTCGATCCCCTGTTCGTCGGGGAACAGCCGGACCGCACCGATCCCCCGGCCGACCACGCGTTCCAGCTCGGCCAGCGCGCCGAGGGGGTCGCGCAGGTCCACCGCGGCGACCGGCAGCACGTCCGGGGCGGTCATCGCGAGCACCTCGTCGTTGCCGGCGCGGGCATCCGACAGCGCCGCGCGCAGGCTGGCCACGGCGGCGGTGGCCACACCCTCGGTATGGATCGGGCGGGCCGGCTCGGGCCGGTCGGGGTATGCCCCGGCGAGCACGTCGATGTCCAGGGCGATGGGCATGGTCGCGTCGGCCCGGAGAGCGTCGAAGCTCATGCCGCCCGGCCCCGGTCGGCTCCCGTGCCGCTCACCTGTTTCAGGGCGCGCAGCGTGTGGTCCCGGTCGTCCGGCCCCAGCTCCGGTCCGAAGTGGTCGGTGGCGAAGCCGGCCGGGATGCGGCCCTCGGCCGCGGCGATCCACAGCATCCGCTGCACGTACCCGTCGACCGGTTCGGCGAAGGTCGCCGCGGCGAACCGGTCGAGCCGGGCGGAGCCGGCCACGAACTCCGGGTACCGGCGCTCCGCGAAGGCCCGCAGCACTCCGGCGCTCGCCGGTACCGCCGCGGCCGCGATCCCCACCAACGCCGCCTGCGCGCCCCACAGCAGGGAGGCGCCGAACATCCGGTCCTCCCCGGTCACGGCCAGCCGGCCGGCGGCCGTGCACGCGGCGATCCCGGCCTGGCAGGCGACCGCGTCGTCGAGCCTCGCCACCTTCAGCGCGGCGACCCCGGGATGGGCCAGCAGCTCGGCGAGCAGCGTGGCCGGGTACGGGTTGGAATACAGATCGAAGGCGATCATCGGTAGGCCGGACGCGCACCAGATCGCGTCGTGTACGGCGACCGGATCCGGCCGGCGCGCGCCGCGATCCGGCGCTGTGCCGACCCCGCGATCCGGCGCTGTGCCCGCGCCGCGCTCCGGCGCCACACCGGGGCCGGGCGGCGGCGCGAAGACCAGCAGGCCGGCGGCGCCGAGCCGGGCGGCGCTCTCGGCGTCGCCCGGACCCGTCACGCCCACGACGACCGGCACCCCGGTGGCGACCGCGGTGGCGATGACGGCCTCCCGGGTCGACCCGTCCAGGAACGGCCCCCGACCGGTGTGCGCCAGCACGGCGAGCCCGTCCGCGCGATCCGCGACCAACCCGTTCAGGTAGCGGTGCAGCACCTGCCGGTCCACGGCCCGGTCGCTGGACAGTGGGGTGGCCGCCGCGGCGATCAGCCGCCACCGCAGCCGCTCGCGCAGCCGGGCGGCTGCGGGGTCGAGGTGCGGCTGGCTCACGAGGTCTCCCGGTGAGCGTCCACGATCGCCGCGGCGATCGCGTCCACGTGCCGGTCCGTGTACCGCTCGTTCCAGTCGATCACCACGAGCCCGTTCGCGACCAGCTCCTCGGCCACCGGGCACAGCCCCGGCCCATACCCGGAGGTCAGCGGGTACCGGGACTCGCCGTAGACCGGGGCACCGGTCAGCGCCGGCGCACAGTGCAACGGTTCGTCGAGGTACCCGGCCCGCGCCGGGATCCCCGCCCGGACCAGCGCGCGGGCGAACGCGGCGGAGTCCAGCGGCGGGCGCAAAACCAGTGGCAGCAGCCACCACGCGTGGGCCTCGACGTCGCGGGCCAGGTGCACGCCGGGCAGCTCGCCGACGGCCGCCAGCAGCCGTGCCGCGGCCGCCCGCCGGGCCGCCAGGACCCCGGGCAGCTTGGCGAGCTGGGCTCGGGCCACGGCGCCGCACAGCTCGCTCATCCGGTAGTTCAGTCCGAAGCTGACGTGGTGCCGGCCGGTGTCCCGTGGCCACCCCTTGTCCGAGAACAGCCGCATCCGCCGGGCCAGCTCGGCGGAGTCGGTGATGGCCAGGCCCCCGTCGCCGCAGGTGATGTGCTTCCACTGCTGGAGGCTGAAACAGCCGATCGCGCCGCCGGTGCCGACCAGCCGCCCGTCCGGGTAGCGGGCCAGCCATGCCTGGGCGCAGTCCTCGATGACCGCGATCCCGTACCGGTCGGCGACGGCGCGCAGTCGCGTCATCGCGGCCGGCGCGCCGAACAGGTGCACCGGGAGGATCGCCCGGGTACGGGGACCGATCAGCTCGGCCACCCGATCCGGGTCGAGGTTGCCGGTCAACGGGTCGACATCGGCGAACACCGGCACCGCGTTCTGCGCGAGAATCGGGCCGACGGTGCCGAAATCGCTGATCGGTGACGTGATGATCTCGTCACCCGGGTCGGGCGCCACCGCGGCCACGGCGACGTGCAGCGCGGCGGTGCCGGAGCTGACCGCCACCGCGTACCGGACACCGTGCAGCCGCGCCATCTCCTCCTCCAGCGCGCGCACCTCGGTGCCCCAGACCGCGTTGAGCATGCCGGAGCGGATGACTCGGGTGACGCCTTCGATCTCCTCCTCGCCGAGAGTGCGACCGCCGGCGTTCATCAGGCTCGGAAAGGGCTCCCTGACCGGTTGCGCCGACTGGGTCGGATAGGACATGCGCGCTCCCCGGGTGCACCTAATACCGGACCTGACCGTAATCTGAGAGACAGTGGGTCAGCAAGAGAGACGGGATGGCATCGTGGACATCGAGATCGGGGTGGTCGGCCCCCACGACCTCGTCGATGACGTGGCCGCGGTCTGTGAGCAGCAGCCGGGAGTGACCGCCTGGCGCTTCGACTACGACCACGAATCCCAGGCGCCGGCGCTCGTCGAGGCGCACGCCGCCCGGGTCGAGGCGTGGCTGTTCACCGGCGTGGTCCCGTACACCCTGGCCCGGGAGGCCGGGACGCTGACCCGACCGGCGGTCTTCGTCGACTACACCGGCGACACGCTGCTGCAGGCGGCGGTGGCGCTGCTGCGCGACGGGCACGACGTCGCCCGGGTCTCGGTCGACACCCTCGCCTCGGCCGACGTCACCGCGACGCTGACCGGGGCCGGGATCTCCACCGCCAAGGTGCGCACGCTGCCGTACCGGGCCGGGCTGGACTCCGCCGACGTGGTCGCCTTCCACCGCCGTACCCGTCGCGGGGCGGACGGTACGGTGGCCGCCGTCACCTGCCTCAGCTCCGCCTACGAGGTACTGCGCGACGAGATGCCGGCCCTGCGGCTGGTCCCGTCGACGCACTCGGTGCGCATCGCGCTGCGGCAGCTGATGCTGCAGGCGGACAGCCAGTTGCAGGAGGACGCCCAGATCGCGCTCGGCCTCGTCGAGCTGGACGGTGGCGACGACGGCCTGCTCAAGGAGGCCGCCGCGCTGGGTGGCAGCCTGGCCCGCTACACCGGGGGTACGCACCTGCTGGTCACCACGCGCGGCCCGCTGTACGAGGCCAGCGGCGGGTTCACCGCGCTGCCCATGCTCGCCCGGCTGGCCGATCGGCACGAACGCGTGCATATCGGGCTGGGACTGGGGCGCAACGCGGCCGAGGCGGAGAGCCTGGCGCGGCGGGCACTTGCCCGGGCCAGGCGGATCGGGCCGGTCGCCGCCGTGGTCTCGCTGCGCGGCGACACCGACATGGTGCTGGAGACCACCGCCGGCTCCCCGGCCGGCTCCCCCGCCGAGCCGGCCAACCTGGCGGTCATCGCCCAACGGGTCGGGCTGTCGGTCCCCACCCTCCAGCGACTGCGCGCGGTGCACGTGGCCGCCGGCGCTGACCCGCTGACGACCCGAGAGGTCGCCGAGCGGCTCGGCGTTCAACAACGGACCGCACGGCGCATGCTGCACCGGCTGGAGCTGGCCGGGCTGGCCGAGCGCATCGGCAACCTGACCCTGGGCGCGTCCGGGCGCCCGCTGACGCTGTACCGCCTCCTGCTGTAACCCACCGGTCACGCCGCGGCGAACCCGCCGGTCACGCCAGCCACCGGTCGAGGTTGGCGGCGACGAAGTCGTCGTCGCGCAGGTGCGGGTACGCCGCCCAGACCCGGTCCAGCTCGGCGAGTTGCCCGACCGACAGCTGCTCGTCCGGGTCCAGGCACCACCGGCCGGCCAACAGCCCCTGGCGCCGCAACACCTCATGGATGCCCGGGATGCAGCCCCGGAAGTCGTTCGCCGCGTCGAAGATGGCGGCATTCGCGTCGGTGAGCTGACCGTCCACGCACATCAGCCGGCGCAGCGCGGCGTCGTCACCGGCCCGCGCGCTGGCCGCCTCGTCGAGCAGGCCGACCGCCCGGTGTACCCAGACCGCCCACTGCCCGAGCAGGCCGCCGACGAACTCCACGTCCACCACCCGGCCGTCGACCACCACCCGGTGCCTCGCCACCAGATCGCCCAGGATGTGGTCGTCGTTGCCGGTGTAGAGCGCCAGGTCGCCGGCCCGACCGGCCCGGCACACCCCGTGCAGGACGTCCAGCGTCCGGTACCGGTCGAACGGTGCGACCTTGATGCCGACCACCGATTCGACCGAGGCCAGCCGCGTCCAGTAGTCGCGGGACAGCTCCCGGCCGCCGACCGCCCGCTGCAGGTAGAACCCGACCACCGGGAGGACTTCGCCGACCGCCCTGGCCCGGTCGATCAGCGCGTCCTCGTCCAGGTCGGCGACCGGCGACAGCAGCACCATGTGATAGCCCAGCCGGGCCGCCAACTCGGCCTCGGCGACCGCCGCGGCGGTGTCGCCCACGACGCCGGCCACCAGCACGGTGCCGCGTCCCGGCTGCCCGGCCGCGGCCTGGCGGGCGCAGTCCGCGGCCAGTTCCAGCACCGGCTCGAGCAGGCCGTGGCCCGGCTGGTGGATGGCGAACTGGGTGGTGTGCACGCCGACCGCGAGGCCGCCCGCGCCGGCATCCAGGTAGTACCGGCTCAACGCCCGCTGGCGCCGCTCGTCCAGGTGCCGGTCCTCGGTCAACGCCAGCGGGTGCGCCGGGATCACGCAGCCACGCCGGAATGCCTCCAGGGCCGCCGCGGACGGATCGCTCGTCGTCGTGGTCACGACCGTGCCACCCTCGGGTCGCCGATCCGCCGCCATCAGAACCGACCGTCGCGCTGCTGGAAGTGGGTCGGCTTGCCGTGCAGCGGCAGCCCGGCGGACACCCAGCCGGCGATCTGTTCGATGAGTTCGGCGGGCGTCACGTCGGGGTACCCGAACAGGCCGTGGCAGCGCTGCGCGTTGGACAGCAGGGCGGTGGCCGCCTCGGTGCCGACCAGTACCGGAGCCCTGCTCAGGGCAGCCCCCATCGCCAGGGCCGCCTGCCGTACCGACAACGTCTCCGGTCCGGTCACGTTCAGCACGAAGGGCGGCACCGCCGCGTGGTGGAACGCGCGCAGCGTGACTTCGTTGGCGTAACCCTGCCAGACCACGTTGGCGTGCCCCATCGAGAGGTCGATCGGCCGGCCCGCGTGCACCGCCGAGGCGATGTCCACCAGCACGCCGTAGCGCATCTCCACGGCGTAGTTCAGCCGGATGAACGCCATCGGGGTGGCGTCGCGCTCGGCGAAATGGGCCAGGACGCGTTCCCGGCCAAGGCAGCTCATCGCATATTCGCCGACCGGGCCGACCGGGGTCTGCTCGGTGCACCCGCCGGAGGTGACCGGCACCAGCGGGTACACGTTGCCGGTGGACAGCGCGACGATCCGGGATCCGGCGAAGCGCGCCGCCACCCGGCCGGGCAGGTACGTGTTCGTGGCCCAGGTGGCATGCTCCCGCCCGGAGGTGCCGAACTTCGACCCGGCCAGAAGCACCACGTTCGCGGCGTCGGGCAGGCCGGCCAGAGCCCCGTCGTCAGCGAGGTCCGCGGCGATCACCCGGGCACCTTCCGCGCTCAGGGTTTCGGCCAGGCCCGCCTCGGAGAATCGGGAAACCGCGAAGACCTTCGCGCCGGTACCGGCGGCAGCCACCGCCCGCACCGCCAACCGCACCAGACTCGGCCCCAGCTTGCCGCCGGCCCCCAGGACCAGAATGTCGCCGTCCAGCTTGGCCAGGTCGCCGACGAGCCCGGTGCGCGGCCGGGACAGCCGCTCCTCCAGCTCCGCCACCGAGTGCAGCATCCATCCTCCCCGCCGATTAACGGTCCTGACCGTAACCGGCGATCGGTGGCAGCGTCAAGCACTCTCGCGGCCGGGCGGGCGAGTGCGGCGCCTCCTGGCCTGTCCGTCCTCAGTGGACGGACAAGCTACGACCAATCTGGCTCGACGCGTCTGACGCCGCGCCGCGACCCAGACCAGTCCGCGGGGTGCCGTGGGAGAACAGCGATCCCGGGCGGATTTGACGACGCTTTCTAACACCGTTAGATTGTGTCTAACACCGTTAGAAAGAGGGTCGGCGCATGGCACCCCGACAGCGGCGCAAGGCTGAACAGCCCAGAAACGAACAGCCCAGAAACGAACAGCCCAGAAACGAACAGCTCAGCCAGGAGGCCATCCGCGCCGCCGCGCTCGAACTGGTCGACGAGCAGGGCTTCGCGGCGCTGTCCATGCGCACGCTCGGCGCTCGCCTCGGCGTCAAGGCCGCCTCGCTCTACTACCACGTGCCCAACCGGGCCGCGCTGCTGCGCCTCATCGCCGACAGCATCGCCACGGAGGCGCTCGGGGCCACCCGCGAGGGCCTCGACTGGCGCACCCTGTTGACCCGACTGGCGACCGACCTGCGCCGCACCCTCAGCGCGCATCCGGGCGCCGCCGTCATCGTCGCGACCCAAGACGTCTCCCCGCAGGTCTACGAGCCCGTGGTGCCGGCCGTCCTGTCCACCGCCCACGAGTCGCTCGACCTCACCGACGACGAGGCGCTGTATCTGGTCCAGTCCCTCTACATCCTGGTCACCGGCCACGCGCTGGCGGAGTTCGGCGACGCGCCGCAGCCTCCCGCCGCGCCCGCCGAGTACTACAACGCGTGGTTCGACATCGCCGTGTCCACGTTCCTCGACGGGATCGCGGCCCGCTACGCCCGCTAATCCACCTAACTACAAAGGAACTCCGATGTTCGCTCCGGCGCTCGTGCTGCTCATCGCCGCACTGCTCTACTTCCTCGTCACCACGTTCGTGGACCTCCACCCGCTCAACAACGTGCGCGACTCGAAGCGATCCGAACGGATCACCGAGGCCGCCATCAACGGGCCGGTGATGGCGCTGCCGGCGGTCCTGCTGGTACTCGCGGCCGCGCTGTCGCTACCCGTACTCGCCTACGCCGGCGGCGCCATGGAGGCGCTCATCGCCGCCGGCGGGTTGAGCCTGTGGTGGCTGCCGTACCTGGCCGGGAAGACCGTGCCGTGGGCGACCGCGGGCACCGGCGTGTCCTGGACGGAGCTGCACTCCCGCACGTACGCGCACACGGTCACCGTGCTGCCCCGCATCGGCGACCGACCCCGGCCGAACCTCGAACACATGATCCTGCACAGCCTGATCCTGCTCGGCGCGGTCTTCACTCTGGTCGCGGCGGCCTCGCTGTGACCACCGACGACCAGACCGTTGACGTGCGTTCGCGTCGCCGAACCAGGCGTGCAGGACGCCTTCAGCCTTGCCGGCACAGGCGGCGGTAGGCGCCCGGCGGCATGCCATTAGGCCGCCTTGTACGCCCGACGGGTCAGTCGCGGTCGGTGTTGTTGAGATACGTGAGGATCGCGATGACCCGCCGGTGCCCACCGTCGGTCGGGGGCAGGTCGAGCTTGTTGAAGATGTTGCCGATGTGCTTGCTGACCGCCCGTTCGGTGATGACGAGCCGCTCGGCGATGCCGGGGTTGGCGTGCCCCTCGGCCATCAGGGACAGCACCTCCAGTTCGCGGGGGCTGAGCCGGGCCAGCGGGCTGGCCTGCCGGGCTGCGACGAGTTGCGCGACGACCTGCGGATCCATGGCGGTACCGCCGCCGGCGACCCGGCCCAGTGCGTCGAGGAAGTTCTCCACCCGGGACACCCGGTCCTTCAGCAGGTAGCCGACCGCGCCCTGGCCGTCGGCCAGCAGCTCGGCGGCGTAGACGCGCTCGACGTACTGCGAGAGCACCAGCACCGGCAGGCCGGGGTACCGGCGGCGTGCGGTCAGCGCCGCGCGCAGCCCTTCGTCGCGAAAGCTCGGCGGCATCCGGACATCCACCACCGCGACGTCCGGTGGTCGGCAGTCGACCGCGGCGAGAAAGTCCTCCGGCGTGCCGACGGCGGCGCTCACCTCGAAGCCGGCGGTGGACAGCAGCAGCTTGAGTCCCTCCTGGAGCAGCACGTTGTCTTCGGCGATCACGACGCGCACGGCAACTCCACCCGTAGTCTCGTGGGCCCGCCCCTCGGGCTGTCCAGACCGACGCACCCGTCCAGTGCGGCCACCCGGCGGCGGATCCCCGACAGGCCCGTCCCGCGGCTCTCATCGGCGCCGCCTGCGCCATTGTCGTCGACCCGGACGAGAAGGCGCGCACCGTCGTGCTCCAGGCACAGGCTCGCCGTGGTGGCGCCGCTGTGTTTGGCGATGTTCGTCAACGCCTCGGCGATGACGAAGTACGCGGCGCTCTCCACCGCGGGCAGCAGCCGTCCCATCGGGTCGATCCGCGTCTCCACCGGTACCGGGCAGGCCACCGCGAGCGCGTCGACCGCCCCGGAGAGGCCACGGTCGGCGAGGATCGGCGGGTAGACGCCCCGCACGACGTGGCGCATCTCCTCCAGGGCATCCTCGACGCCGGAGCGAGCCCGCTCGATGAGCTGATCGGCGAGCTGCGGGGCGGCGCTGCGCTGCCCCTGTGCGACACCGAGCTGGATCGCGATCGCCACGAGCCGGGCCTGGACACCGTCGTGCAGGTCACGTTCGATGCGGCGCAGCTCCGCGGCGTGGGCGTCGAGCGCGCCGGCACGGGTGGCGGACAGCTCCTCGACTCGGCGGGACAGCTGACCGTGCGCGGACGGTGCGAGCAGCACCCGGTACGCGGTGGCCAGGGCACTACCCAGGATCGGGATGCCGTACCGCAGCGCGACGAGCGAGGCGAAGCCCGTCAGAGCCGGTACCGCCAGCGCCCGCGACCAGCTCGTGATCGGGATGAAGAAGGTCATCGGCGCCTCCGGCGCGGCGACCCACCAGAACAACGGAGTGCTCAGCCCGCCGACGGCCAGTACGCACAGGGCCGGAACGCACAGGGCGGCCGGCAACCCGACCGCCGCGTGCAGCACCAGCCAGGCCAGCTCCCGCGGCGTCGCCGGGTCGCGCAGCGCGGCACGCAACCGGACCACGACGGAGCCGGAGTCCGGTGGTGCGCCCTGCGGAATCGCGGCGCCGAGCAGCCGGCCAGCGCTCCGGCGCTGCCCGTCGGCCAGCGACCGGACCATCCGTAGCACCCACGCCAACACCGGGACGCCGATGCCCACGAGGCTGAGCACCGCCGACCCGACGAGGCCGGCCAGCACCAGCGCGGCCACTGTCGCGCTCAACCCGCCGGCCAGCAGGTACCGCGCACTCCTCGCCGCCCTTGCCACGCCCCTCATTGTGCTACCGGCGTGACCCGCGCCGGGAGGCACTGCCGCGCCGCGCCGCGAACCCACCGCGGCGCGGCACGAACGGTGACCCCGGGTCGAACCCGGTCAGACCGCGCTCGGGTAGAGCTGGGCGACCCCGCCGGCCAGGCTCGCCTGTATCTGGCGCGCGTCATTGTCGGCGAGGATTTCGACCGAGCCCGCTTCGAGGGCGTCGAGCGACAGCGCCGCGATCACGGCGGGATCGCTCTTGGGAGCGTCGACGAACGCGACCATGTCGGTATCCAGGTATCCGACGTGCAGGGCGGTGACCTGCGTACCCTGTGCCGCGAGTTCGATGCGCAGGGCATTGGTCAGTGACCACTGCGCGGACTTCGCCGCGGCGTAGCCGCTGTATCCCGGAAAGGTCACCCACGACAGCACGGACAACACGTTGAGGATCGCGCCGCCACCGCTGGCGGCCAGCTGCGGGGCGAACGCCCGACTCATCGCCAGCGTGCCGAAGTAATGGGTCTCCATCTCCAGCCGGATGTCCTTCAGCGAGCCGTCGGAAGCCGACGCGCCCGTGTAGGAACCCGCGTTGTTGACCAGCAGCGAAACTCCCGACACCGTCTCCGCCGCCGCGGCCACCGACGCGGCATCTGTCACATCGATGGTCACCGGGATGACACCCGGCACGTCCAGTGACGCGACGTTGCGGACGCCGCCATAGACGGTGGCGCCCCGGGCCACGAGCTGCTCCGCGAACCGCCTGCCCAGTCCGCGGTTGGCGCCTGTGACAAGGGCCGTACATCCGTCGATCTTCATCGTTTCTCCTCGATCTGTATCCACGCCCGGCGATGTCCTGGTGTCAGGCTGCCGGGCAGTCGTGATATGCCTCGATGAGCCACCGTCCCGCGTGCTGGGACAGCACCCAGGTGGCGAGCGACCACCGGTCGGCGGAGGGCTCGGTCTCCCCCGGGAAGGCCGTTCCGCTCCGGCTGGTCACGATGGCCGTGGTGGCGTTGGGAAAGCGCACCTTCCGCACCTGGTGGATGCGCCGGGAACCCTTGAGCTGCGCAGCGAACGCCTCCGCCATCCTGGTGCGGATTTCCGCCTTGTCCGGCAGGAGAAAACCGGGCAGGATCGCGGTCGCATCCTCGGCGTAGTGGTCGACGAACGCCGCCGCGTCGTTGTCCGCCCATGCCTGCGATACGGCCTCGATGACCGCGCGCACCGCTCGCTCGTCCCCTGTCGGTTCCATGTCGTACCTCCGGTCCGTTGACTAGGTTCCGGTGATACAGACTCGGACCGGACCCCGAACGCATCGGTCCCGGCGCCAGAGGTTTGCCGGCAGGCTCTGGGGTTCCTTCCGCGGACTGGTGGCGTTGGCACGAGGAATTGCGGGTTAAGGTTCTGTGGTGTCGATGCACCCGGAGTCGCCGCCCCTGCAGGCGCACTACCCGGACCCACGGGGGTCAGACATGGCCGCCGCGAGGATCCTGCCGGTGCTGCACAGCAGGTTCAGCCCGCAGCGATTCGACCCCGATCACCACTTGTCCGACGCGGACGTGACGACGTTGCTTGAGGCGGCCCGATGGGCGCCGTCGGCCGGTAACTCCCAACCCTGGGCGTTTCACTTCCGTCGGCGCGGCGACACAGGGCATGCCGAACTGGTTGACTACCTCGCTGCGAGCTCACGCCGATGGGCCCCGCAGGCCAGCGCGTTGGTCGTGAACCTCGCCCATCGGGAAGTGGACGACAGCGGCATGCCATACTCCGAGTTCGCCGACTACGACCTGGGCCAGGCGGTCGCGCACATGACTGTGCAGGCCCACGCAATGGGCCTGGCGTGCCGCCAGTTCCGCGCCTTCGACCTCGACGCCCTCCACGACAGCCTGCACGTGGCACCCGGCTGGCGCATCCTCACCATGACCGCTATCGGAATGGCGGCTGAGCACGACAATCCCATTCCACGACACCGCCGCAGCATCATCGACCTCACCACCGCCGGAGTCACACCAACGGACGAGCACGCTCGCGAGCTTCGGCCTACCGAGATGCCGGGGCGATCGTCCGGGTGAGATGGACTATCGGCTGACCGGTCGGGAGGTACGTGGTGCGACCGGTCGGCCGGAAGCCGGCACGCCGGTACAGGCGCTGGGCACGGTGGTTGGCCTGTCCGGTCCAGAGTTGGAGCACCAGGTGACCGTGTCGGGCGGCGTGTTCGGCGATGGTATCGAGCAACCGCTCACCGATGCGCCTGCCCCAGTGGTCGGGGTGCACGAACACCATGGAAATGTGGCAGAGGTAGGGCAGCGGCGCGCCCACCCCGTCCTCATCGCGTCCCGGTTCGGCCAGTGCCATGCCGACGACCTCACCCGCCTGTACGGCGACGAGCGGCAGAGCGCCGGTCTCGGTGAGTTTCGTACGCACCCGAGTGCGCCGCTTCTCGTCGGGCACCTTGCCCCGCGCGGTATTCGCCAGTTGCCACACGCTTACCGCCGCGTCCAGGTCGACCGACCCCGACAGCAGGCGAGTGCGTACCGCATCGTCAGGAGTCGGTGTGCCCATCACCGTCGTAGTCACCCGGGCGCTCTCAGGGCAGTCGCAACTTCAGGTCGAGGAACGTCGCCAGCGCCTCGATCTCCTCGTGGATCGCGGAGTCCATCGCCTTGGTGAACGGCACGTCCCGGTGGATGGCGTCGACCCGCAGCACCCCGGCCGGCCGGTCCGAAGTGGCGTCGAGCTTGCCGACCAGCCGGTCGCCGTAGAGGATCGGCATTGCCCAATAGCCCCAACGCCGCCTCGCCGCCGGCTTGTACATCTCCAGCTGGTAGTCGAACTCGAAGATTTCCTCCATCCGCTTGCGGTCATAGACCAGGCGGTCGATCGGGGACAGCAGGGCCGCGCGGCCGGAGAACGGCTGGTCCAGCGCGGAAGGATCGACCCGCCAGGTCCCCCGTACCCCCTCGATCGCAGCTGGCTCGCCCACCTCGCCGACGTCCCGCGGTTCGATGGGAGATCCCGTAGCGCGGGCACGGGCGATGCCCAGCGACCGCAGCCGCCGCTCCGCGCGGATCCGCCTCGCCTCCGCCGCGGGAACCACGGTGTCGTCGGGGAACACCCGTTCGGCCAGATCCCAGAGCCGGTCCCGGCCCGCCTGCCGCCCCGCCACGGCCACCTCGCCACGCGCCTCCATGAACTCCAGCAGGCGCAGCACGTTGCGGTTGTTGGTCCAGCCGCTGGATTTCCAGGGCACCTCGCAGGTGTCCGGGATCTCCCGTGCCGGCAGCGGGCCGTCGGTGCGCAGCAGGTTGAGAATGTCCAGCCGGCAGCCCTTGTTGGCGGCAACCCAGTCCCGGTACGCCGCGCGCCAGCCGCCGGCCTCGCCGCCCTTGTCCCAGTCGGCCATGTCTGCCCGGTACAACGCCAGATCCTCGGCCGGCCGGATCAGGCCATTCACCTCCAGCAGCGCCCCGTCGCCCAGCGCCGATTCCAGATCCTCGGGAGAGAACGACGAGCCGAGCCGGCTCCAGGCCACCAGCTCCGCGCTGGGCGCGACGGCCGGCGTCAGATCCACCTGCAGCAGGGTCAACTGCCGCACCAGTTCCAGCAGATCGCCCGGCCGGTCCCGGTGCAGCCACTGGGCCCGTACCGCGATGCGGCGCGCCTGCTCACGAGTCAGCCGGTGGGTGGTCATCGGCCGAGACTACCTGCGGTGTCGCGGGGCGGCAGCTACCGCACAGGTGAGACGCGGGGGGTCGACGACGTACAGGTGACCCGGCTGTCCTGAAGCTCAGAGCCTGCTGGCAAACCTCTGGCCGGGTTTGCCAGTAGGCTCTCAGGTCAGCCGGTGGTGACCGGCAGCGTGGCGTACCCGCGCAGCACCAGGCGGTCACGCCGGGTGGCCGGGCCGGCCAGGCTCAACCGGGGCAGCATGGTCAGCAGGAGCGGGAACGCGATCTGCGCCTCCAGCCGGGCCAGTGGCGCGCCGAGGCAGTAGTGGGCGCCGCCGCCGAAGGAGACCGGCTGGATGTTCGCGCGGTCCGGGTCGAACCGGTGCGGGTCGCGGTAGCGTGCCGGGTCCCGGTTCGCCGAACCGAGCAGCATCGTCAGCGGCGCGCCGCCGGGGACCTCCAGCCCGTCGCCGAGGTCCAGCGGTCCGCTGGTGAACCGGCTGGCCAACTGCGCCGGGGAGTCGTACCGCAGAATCTCCTCGACGAACGCCGGCGCCAGCTGCGGGTCCGCGCGCAACCGGTCCGCCTGCTCCGGATGCTCCAGCAGGATGTGAATTCCGGTGCCGAGCAGGTTGGTGGTCGTCTCGAAGCCGGCGACCAGCAGCAGCACCAGGTTGGCCAGCAACTCCTCGCCGGTCAGTCCGGCACCGGCCGTGTCGTCGTGCACGGCGACCAGCGCGCTGGTCAGATCCTCCTGCGGGGCACGCCGGCGCGCCTCGATCAGGTCGACGAAGTATGCCTCCATGTCGCGACCGGCCAGGTCGGCCAGCCGCATCTCCTCGTCCGTGCTGATCGGCTCCAGGACCACGGTCAGGTCGGCGGCCCGCTGCCGGAACCACGGCCGGTCCGCCTCGGGCACTCCGAGCAAGGCGCAGATCACGCCGATCGGCAGCGGGTAGGCGAACGCGTCGACGAAGTCGGCGCTGGCCGGCATCGCCTCGATCAGCTCCTCGGCCTGCGCCGCGATGACATCGCGCATCGCGGCGACCCGGCGGGCGGTGAACGTGGCCGCGGCCGCTCGGCGTACCCGGGTGTGGTCGGGTGGGTTGGTCTGCAGCATGGACAACACGATCGAGGCCACCCCGCGGTTGTCCCGCCAGTCCGGCCAGAAGCCGTCGTAGTCGGCGGCGTCCGCGAGGCGCAGGCTCGGGTCGCGCAGCAGGCGGCTGATCAACGCGTGGGTGGTGACGAACCAGCGGCCGTCGAGTGCCTGGAACAACGGCGAGTGCGCCCGGAGGACGTCGTAGGCCGGGTACGGGTCCAGTCGTCCTTCCGGCTGAATCAGCGACGCCAGCGCGGTCTGGTAATCCATCCTGGTACCTCTCGGGTCGGCGGTCCGGTGCCCCTGAATCATGCCCCGCACCGCAGCGGCCGGACCCGCCGACGGTGGGTCCGGCCGATCGACACGGCTCGCGCGCCGCCGTGGTTCAGCGATGAGACAGTTGTACGCGCAGCAGCCGGGCGGCGTGCGGTGCCAGCGTCGCGCCGAATCCGTCCCTCATCGCGCCGAGATCGGTGTGGCTCCACAGGTCCCGGACACTGGCCGCGCGCCCGGCCGTGATGCCGAGATCGCTCCAGTTCGCGGTGACCGTGGCTGCCGTCGCGTCGAGGTTGAACAACGCGACCGTGTAGCTGCCGTGGCCGTTGTCGGAGAACCACACCTGTTGCGGGGTGGCCTGGGAGACCGGCCGAGCGGGGCGGCCGGACTGGTCGACCGCGATGACCTCGCGGTTGGTGAGCAGAGACAGGTCGTACGGGTCGAGCTTGGTCAGGTCGGTGCCGAGCAGCAGCGGCGAGGACTGCAGCGACCACAGGGTCATCACGCTGACCCGCTCGTCGGGGGTGAGCCCGTCGACGTCGCCGTTGCCGATCTCCACCGAGTCCATGTCGTTCCAGTGGCCCGGGCCGGCGAACGGTACCCACTTCGGTGCGTCGGTCCAGCGCTTGACGACGCGCTGTTTCCAGTTCGTGAGGAATCCGGGGCAGCTGCTGTAGCACTCGACGTCGCCCTCGATGCGCCAGCCGTTGGCGTAGGAGGCCCAGACCGACGCGTCGTCGAACGACAGCGAGTTGGACAGCTCCAGGTGGATCCTCCGGTGGGTGCGGTCCAGTGCGGCGCGCCACTGCTGGATGTCCCCGGTGTTGTCGGCCGGGTTGTTGCCACCGCCGGGGCCGATGAAGTCCATCTTGATGTAGTCCACGCCCCACGAGGCGAGCAGGTCCGCGTACGACTGGATGTACTGGGCCGCTCCGGGCTTGGTGTAGTCGATGCGCCACGAGTCGCCCAGGGTGTTGCCCAGCGTGGTGGTGTCGGCGATGTCGGCCGCGTGGTACGGGGTGCCGTAGATCGGCAGGTTGGCGTCGACCGCCGCCTTCGGGATGCCCGGTACCAGGTAGATGCCGAACTTCAGGCCCAGCGAGTGCACGTACCTCGCCACCGGCGCGATGCCGTGGGGGAACTTGGTGGCGTCCCAGGCGTCGCGGCCGTACCCGTCGAGATGGTCCGACCAGCCGGCGTCCACGTTGACGTACTGGTAGCCGTACCGCTGGAGTTGGCGGTGCATGACGTCTGCCTGTGCCTCGATGGCCGCCTCGCTGATGTTGCCGCGCAGGGAGCTCCAGCTGCTCCAGCCCATCGGTGGACGGGCCGCGACGATCGGGTGCGGCGCCCGGCCGGCCTGTGCCGGCTGCGCCGCGACCGCGGTGAGCGTCACGCAGAGCGCCGCCAGTGCGGCGACGGACGTGAGCCTGCGTCTCATGGTCGCGTTACCTCCCCAGTCTCTTGACCGTCAGTCACTTGACCGTTTCGGATGCGTGGACGGGCCGCCTTCGGGCACCGGCTCACGGCCCGATCGGCGGACACCTATCCCAGACATCGGAGTTATGGCGACCATCGCACTGTACGAACCAGGATGTCAACGGCTAACCGCTTCGAGACATCGGACCTCAAGCGCGGTGCACGGCATGGTCCGGCTGTCCCGGCGCCTCTGTCAGGAGCGGGTACTGGCTCGCGTGACGACAGACCACGCCGCAGCCGGCGGGACCGGTTCGTGGCCGAGGGCCGCGTGCGCGCAGGCCGCGCCCTGCTCCCGCAGAGACTGCGCGACCGTGGTGAGTCCGAGCTGGGTTGCCACGGCCGCGTCGTCCCAGCCGGTCACGGCTACGTCCGAGGGAACCGTACGACCGGCGGCGCGCGCCGCCCGGATCGCCCCCGCCGCCTGTTCGTCGCTCATCGCCGCGATGGCGTCGGGCGCGTGGGTGCCGGACAGCAGGGCCGCGGTGGCCTGCTCGGCCTCGGCCGCGTCGTTGTGCGCGCACACCGCGACGACCACGTCGCTCCACGGGATGCCGATGTCCTCGGCCGCCTGCCGGTATCCCTCCAGCCGCTGCCGGGTGACCGGGAACGTGGCACCGGCGATGTCCGGGCCGCGGGTGATGGTGCTGATCCGGTCCCGGGAAAGCGGGAAACTCACGACGGCCGGACGCCCGGCGCCCGCGAACGCCGCAGTCCCCACCGCGCGTGCCGCCGCCCGGTTGTCGATGCTCACGAGCCCCAACCCGGCGACCTCCGGTCCGCCGTGCACGACGGCCGGCCGCCGCACCGCCCGTACCGCGCCCAGGACCGGGTCGTCGTCCGAGGTGGTCCAGACGATGAACCCGTCTACCGCGGCAGACTGTATCCGCGAGACATCGTCGTCGGCACCCGTGATCGGCAAGATGGTCATGCCGTAGCCGCTCTCGGCGCAGACATCGGCGATCCCGGCGAGGAAGGACGCCGCCTGCGGGTCTTCGAACGCGTAGCTGAGATGCTCGCCCATCACGACACCGAGCGTGCGGGTGCTACCGCGACGCAGCGACCGGGCACTGGGGTCGGGTCCGGCATACCCCAGCGCAGCCGCCGCGGCGAGCACCTTGGCCCGGGACTGCTCCGACACCCGGCTCGGGCGGTTGTAGGTGTACGAGGCGGTCATCACCGACACGCCCGCCCGCTGCGCCACCTGGGCGAGAGTCACCCGCTTCGCGTCGGCAGCCGAGTCCATGGCGTCCAGCATAGTTGTCTGTGTATCGTTACACGGCATGACGAAGACCAATGGTCACGCGCCTCGCGAATTGATCGTCTCGGCTTTTGTGGCTTTTGCTTCATTCGGAGCGTTCTGGGGAGTGTGGGGCGCGTCTGTGCCACGAGTGCAGGCGCAGGCCGGCGTCAGCGACGGACAGCTCGGGCTCGCCCTGTTGTTCGTCGGCGCGGGCGCGCTTCCCGCGATGCTCCTGGTGGGCAGGGCGCTGGACCGCTGGGGGCTGAAGGTGGCCGCCGGCGTGATCAGCGCACTCGGCGTCGTGGGCGCCGGACTGGCGCTGACCGCGGTCGATCTGGCCACCCTGTGCGTCGGGCTCGCGCTCGTCGGCGCCACCAGCGGTGCGGCCGACGTGGCGATGAACGCGGTGGCCGGGCGGGCGGAGGAGTTGGCCCGGCGACCGGTGATCACCCGGGCTCACGGCACCTTCTCGAGTTTCGTCGTCCTCGGCAGCCTCGCCACCGGGCTGGCCTCGTCCGCGTCGCTTCCGCTGACCGTCCCGTTCCTCGCCGCCGCGGCCCTCTCCGTCATCGCCGGAGCGGCGATGCTCGGGACGCTGCCCGCCGGCGTCGCCGGCACCAGCCCCGGCCACGCGGCGTCAGCCCGGCCGTCATCGCCGGCCCAGCTGAGAATGGTCCCGCTCGTGCTCATCGGGACGCTCGGTGCGCTCGCCTTCGCCAGCGAGAACGCCCACCAGAGCTGGAGCGCGGTCTTCGCCCACGACCAACTCCACGCTGGCGCGGGGCTGACCGCTGTGGCGCCGGCCGTCTTCGCGGCCACCGTCGCGATCACCCGGTTCGCCGCCGGAGGGCTCGGGGCCGCGCACGTGCAGACCGTTCTGCTCGCCGGCGCGCTGGCCGCCGGGGCGGGCGCGGTCATCATCGCGGTCTCGCCCACGCTGCTCGTCGCCGCCGTGGGGCTGACCGTAGCCGCCGCCGGCACCGCAGTGCTGTTCCCCACCCTGGTCGGGGTCGTCTCCCGCAACGTCGACGAATCCCGCCGGGGCCGGGCGACGGCGGTCGTCACGACCGTGTCCTACCTCGGGTTCCTGTTGGGCCCCGTGTACGTCGGCCTGTGCGCGGACGCCTTCGGGCTGCGCGGGGCCATGTTCGCCGTCGCCGCGCTCGCGGTGGCGCTGTTCGTACTGGCCCCGGCGTTGTTGCGGCTCAGCGGTTTCCACCACCGCGCCGACCGCGACGGCGCCGGCCGCGACCATGCCGGCCGGGACGACACGGCTTCCGGGGTCGACGTCGGCCGGCGGACGGCCGAACGGCGGACCGCCGGCCCCAGCGGCGGAGAAGTCGCCGCTGGGGCGGGGCATGGCGGTGCCACGGGCCGCTGAACGCGGCCGAGCGCCTACGGCTTCTTCGGGTCCACGCCGAACCCGTTGCACTGCCGGCCGCCGTTGATGCAGTACGACACCAGGTACGCCTGGCGGGCCGGGTCCCAGCCGTTCATGAAGTCGTAGTGGAACGTGTAGCTGGGCCCGGAGGAGTACGCGAGTCCGCCGGTGTCGCCGTTGCGCAACGGGTACGGCAGCTTGATCTCCAGCATGGGCAGCGGCACCGGATGGTCGACCGGGCAGCTGCCGTTCACCGGCCACGCCATGTGCGACTTGTGGTCGGTGCTGTCCAGGTGTACCCCGTCCCAGCAGCTCGGCGCGGTCAGCCGGACCTGGAGGCTGGACCCGGCGGGACAGGACGCCGGGATGTCGCTGCCGCGGTAGCCGGTGCACTGCCAGTTGCCCTCGAAGTGGGCGACGTCCGGGGTGTGCGCGTCGCCGACGAGCAGCTTGAAGCCGGCCGGGAACGGCTTGACCGTACGGTAGTCGGTCACCCCCGACTTGTAGTAGACGGTCGGCTGGTCCGGCTGCAGCGGCACGCCGCGCTGCAGCAGGGTCGGGAACCAGTAACCCGACGCGTCCAGCGAATCCTGGCATGAGGTGGCTCCGCCCACCAGGGACTGCGGCGTCGAGTTCGCGTTCGTGGTCGGGCTGCCGACGAACGAGTGGTTGTGTGAGGCCCCGGGGAGGCCGGGGAACACGATGGGGTCGTCGCTCAACGTGTGGTTGACCGTGCAATCGGCGTGCATCTCGTGGTACGGCACCCGCGGCGGGTCGTCGGCCGCGACCGCCGGGCCGGCGACGGCGACCCCGCCGGCGAGCGCGATCAGCACCCCGGCGATGGTGAGGTACCGGCTGCGTGGCCTGAATCTGGGCATGGTGGATCGGATGGTCATGTCGACTCCCTGGCATTGAATCGAACATCGACGATGGTTGATTCGGGAGGCTAGCAGCGACGCGATCCGACCGACAATCGCTTGCCATCGTTTGCCACCGGGGATCGTGGTCCACAGTGGACGCGAGAGATCCAACTTGGCAAATTATTTGGCAAGCAATTGCCGGGCGCCACCGAACCGCCCTACTGTCCTGTCACCTGCCGGCCCCGATCCGCTCCCGGGGCTCAATATCCCTTGCGCCGTCGGCGCCGCGGCGCTTCATCCGCCCAGCGTGGCGATGGCGCGCGCCACAACGACACGCCACACCGACCCGAAGGAGATGCGGTGCAACCCTCATCCGACAGCACCGGCGTGCACCGCCGGCGCGGACGTCCGATCGTCGCCGTGGTGGCCGTCGCCGCGGCGCTCGTGGTCTGGGCGCTGGTCGTCGTTACCCGGCCGGCGAGCGCCGCTTCGGCCTGCGGTACCGCCAATGTCGCCGCCGGCCGACCCGCGACCGCGTCGTCGATCGAGTCCAGCCGGCTGTCGCCGGATAAGGCCGTCGACGGCGACGGCACGACGCGCTGGGGCAGCACTCAGGGTGTCGATCCACAGTGGATCCAGATCGACCTGGGAGCCAGTACCGACATCTGCCAGGTCGTCCTCACCTGGCAGACCTCGTACGCGAAGGCGTTTGACATCGAGGTGTCGGCGGACGGCCAGAGCGGTTGGACTTCCCTCTACTCCACGGCGGCCGGAACCGGTGGCGCCCAGACGATCCCGGTCAGCGGCACCGGCCGGTTCATCCGGATGTACGGGACCGTGCGGGCGACCCGCTACGGCTACTCCCTCTACGAGTTCGCCGTGTACGGCGGGCAGGGCACCGGCCCGTCGCCGAGCACCAGCCCCTCGCGTACCAGCCCGTCGCCGAGTACCGGCCCGACCGGACCGGCACTGCCCGGCGGCGGCGATCTCGGCAGCAACGTCATCGTGTTCGATCCCGGCCAGTCGTCGTCGACCATCCAGGCCAAGCTGGACCAGGTCTTCACCCAGCAGGAGAAGAACCAGTTCGGCACCGAGCGGTACCAGTTTCTGTTCAAGCCGGGCTCCTACAGCGGCCTGAACGCGCAGCTCGGCTTCTACACCTCGATCAGCGGTCTCGGCCAGAACCCGCAGGACGTGCAGATCCACGGAGACATCACCGTCGACGCGGGCTGGATGCAGGGTAACGCCACCCAGAACTTCTGGCGCTCGGCCGAGAACCTGTCCATCTACCCGGTGTCCGGAGTGGACCGGTGGGCGGTGGCGCAGGCCGCGCCGTTCCGGCGGATCGACGTGCACGGCGGCATGACGCTCGCGTCGCCGAACTGCGGCTGGGCCTCCGGCGGCTTCATCGCCGACAGCCGGGTCAGCGGGCAGGTCAGCTCGTGCTCCCAACAGCAGTGGGTCACCCGGGACAGCACCATCGGCAGCTGGAAGGGCTCCCTGTGGAACATGGTGTTCTCTGGCGTGAAGGGTGCGCCGGCACAGAGTTTCCCGAACCCGCCGTACACCACGTTGAGCACGTCCCCGGTGACCCAGGAGAAGCCGTACCTGTACGCCGACGCCAGCGGGTACCGGGTGTTCGTGCCGTCGCCGCGTACCAACTCCAGCGGCGCCACCTGGACCAGCGGCAACACGCCGGGCACCTCGCTGTCGCTCAACCAGTTCTACGTCGCGAAGCCCGGCGTCACCGCCGCGACGCTGAACCAGGCGGTGACCCAGGGGCTGAATCTGCTGTTCACCCCCGGCGTGTACCACCTCAACCAGACCGTCAGCATCAACCGCGCCAACACCGTCGTGCTCGGACTCGGCTACGCCACCATCGTGGCCGACAACGGTGCCCTGCCCATGCAGGTCGGCGACGTCGACGGCGTCAAAATCGCCGGCCTGCTGTTCGACGCCGGCACCGTGAACTCCCCCGCCCTGCTGCAGGTCGGGCCGGCCGGCGCCGGCGGCAACCACTCCGGTGCCCCGAACCTCATCTCCGACGTCTTCCTGCGCGTCGGCGGCGCGGGAGCGGCCAAGGCCACCAACGCCCTCGTGGTGAACAACAACAGCACGATCATCGACCACATCTGGTCGTGGCGGGCCGACCACGGCAGCGGTGCGGGCTGGACCTCCAACCCCTCCGACACGGGCCTGATCGTCAACGGCCAGAACGTGACCGCCTACGGGCTGTTCGTGGAGCACTTCCAGAAGTACAACGTGGTCTGGAACGGCAACGGCGGAAAGACGATCTTCTTCCAGAACGAGCTGCCATACGACCCGCCCAGCGCCGCCCAGTGGTCGCACGACGGCATCACGGGGTACGCCGCGTACAAGGTCGCCGGCACGGTCACCTCCCACGAAGCCTGGGGTCTGGGCAGCTACTGCGTCTTCACCGCAGATCCGAGCATCGCCGCGTACCACTCCTTCGAGGTCCCGGTGAACGCGGGCGTCAAGTTCCACGACGTTCTCACGGTGTCCCTCGGCAAGGGCTCCATCACCCACGTCATCAACGACACCGGCGATGCCGCCCTGCCGAGCAACGTCACCCCGCACAATGTCGTCAGCTACCCCTGAGGCTGCCGTGCGGACCTGGCGCCGGCTCGGGCACGGGCCGGCGCCCGGGCGCATTCTGGCCGCGGTCGTCGCGGTGGCGGTCGTCCTGGGTGCGGCGGATTGCGCCAAACCGCTGTCCGCCACGCCCCGGTCCGCCACGCGCTCGTCCGCCACGCTCCCGCCAGGCGCGCGCTCGTCCGCCACGCGCCCGTCCGGCGTGTCGGCCGCGTTCGACGCCACCGACCGGGCCTGGATCGAGATCACCATAGCGATGGACGAACAGGTACGGCCGCTGCTCGACCTGGTGCCCGGGCGCTACGCGGATCGGACCGTGCCGGCGCTCGCCGGCCAGGTACGCGCCATCATCGACACCGAACTGCCCACCCTGCGCCTGCTGCACGACCAGGCCGACTTGCCCGCACAGAACCCGCACGCGGGCATGCTGATGCCCGGCCTGGTCACCGCGGACCAGGTGGCCCGGGCCGCCACGCTGCGCGGCGCCGAGTTCGACGCGTTCGCGGTCGCGACCCTACGGGAGTACCTGGCGCACGGCGCGGATCTCGCGAGGAGTGAGACGAAGAACGGCCAGGAGTCCCGGACCAAGGCGCTGGCCACGACCGCCATCGGCACGCGTACCCACGCCGTATCCGGCCTGTCGCCGCCACCCTGACCGATCAGGCCGGGCCGGTGGATTCGCGGACGGTCAGGTGGGTGGGCAGCAGGACGGCCCGCCGGGCCGCCGGCGCCCGCGGATCGCCGAGCCGGCCGAGCAGAAGCGACACCGCGGCCCGGCCGGCCTGCTCGGCCGGGCCGCTCAACGTGGTGAGCGGCGGGTGGCAGAAGTCGGCCCCGAAGATGTCGTCGCAGCCGACCACGCTGAGCCGGCCCGGCACCGCCACGCCGCGCTCGGCCAGCCGGGTCAGCAGGCCGATGGCGAGCAGGTCGTTGAAGACCACGCAGGCGGTTGCCCCGCTGTTGAGCACCGCGTCCGCGGCCGCCGTGCCGGAGCTGCGCCCGCGGGCGAACGGTCCGACCCGCCGGAACTCCAGGCCGTGCTTGGCGGCGGCCTTGCGCATCGCGTGCCAGCGCGCCTGGTTGGACCAGGACGTCTCCGGCCCGGACACGTAGACGATGTCCCGGTGGCCGAGCGAGACGAGGTGCTCGACCGCCTGGGCGATCCCGTCGGGTGAGTCGATGACGACGCTCGGCAGCCCGCGGACATTGCGGTTGATGGTGACCAGGGGGATCTCGCCGGCCAGCCGGATGAGGGCGCGCTCCGACAGCCGCGAGGAGGCCAGGATCGCGCCGTCGAGCGAACGCCGCATCTTGCGCAGCATGTCGCCCTCCAGGTCGGGCGAGTCCTCAGTGTCGATGAGCACCTCGGCGAGGCCGGCCGCCTTCGACATCTGCTGTGTGCCACGGATGATCCCAAAATAGAACGGGTTCGTGACATCGGAGACCAGCAGCGCGATGGTGCCGGTGCGCCCCGAGGACAGCGCCTGCGCCTGGGAGTTGGGCACGTAGTTGAGTTCCCGGGCGATGGCCCGGATGCGTTCCCGGGTGGCCGGGTTGCCTCGGCCCGGCTCGCTGAGGGCGCGCGAGACCGTGGACGGCGCGACGCCCGCGCGCGCGGCGACATCGTTGATCGTCACTGGGCGCGGCGCGGTCATTTCGCCAGGCAACCACGCCGGGCCTGGTTTTGGCAATTGATGGCAAACGATTGTCGTGTCCCCTCCCACTCGGTACCGTCCGCACAACCGCTATCGATGCCGATCCGAACACCCCAGGAGCAAGGCATGCGTGTAACGCGAACTCTCGCCGGCCTCGGCACGGCGTTGTTATTGGCCGGGATCGCCGCCTGCGGCGGGAGCAGCAATGGTGGCGGCGACGCCACCAACGGCGCCGGCAAGACGATCAACGTGCTGATCGGGGTAAACAACATCTACCCGGACCAGCAGCGCAAGTGGTTCACCGACGTCTCGGACGCGTTCAAGAAGGACACCGGGGCGACGGTCCACTTCGACACGTTCGCGTCGGCCAACGACGAGCTGACCAAGATCCAGACCTCGGTGCTGTCCGGCCAGGGTCCGGACATCTACGCGCTGGGCACCACGTTCACTCCGACCGCGTACGCGACGAAGGCGTTCGTCGAACTGACCGCCGACGACTGGAACGCGATCGGCGGCCGGGACCGGTTCGTGCCGGCCACCCTCGGTATCTCCGGCCCCGACAAGAGTCACGAGGTCGGCATCCCGTTCGCCAGCCGGCCGTTCGTCATGGCCTACAACAAGGACATGCTCGCCGCGGCCGGGATCGACAAACCGGCCGACAGCTGGGACGGCCTGCTCGAGCAGGCCAAGAAGCTGACCGGCGGCGGCAAATACGGGCTGGCCATCGGCTACGCCGACAGCTTCGACCCGTGGAAGTTCATCTGGGCGATGAGCGTGCAGGCGGGCAACCCACTGGTCAAGGACAAGAAGGCGGCGCTGAGCGACCCGAGCACCGTCAAGGCGTACCAGACGTATCTCGGCTGGCTCGCCACTGACAAGGTGGTCGATCCGGCTTCGGTCGGCTGGAAGAACGCGCAGGCCGTGGCCGCGTTCGGCCAGGGCAAGGCGGCGTTCCTGCCGATGGTGTCGGCCAGTTCCAAGGTCACCCTGGACAAGTCGTCGGTCGCCGGCAAGTACGACTACGTGACGATGCCGACGATCCCGCCAGGGATGACCTCGCTCGGCCCGGGCGGTGTCGCCGCGACGAGCATCCTGTCCGGCGACAACCTGGTCGTCGCCAAGTACACGAAGAACAAGGCGCTCGTCCTCCGGCTGATCAAATACCTGACCAGCGCCGAGCAGCAGGACTCGTACTACAAGACGTTCGGTGAG
Organism: Rugosimonospora africana; assembly: GCF_016862975.1. Taxonomy (GTDB): domain Bacteria; phylum Actinomycetota; class Actinomycetes; order Mycobacteriales; family Micromonosporaceae; genus Rugosimonospora; species Rugosimonospora africana. Next base: position 24,737 of record NZ_BONZ01000084.1, on the reverse strand, counting down.
CTGCCGACCAACGCGGAGGAGGCGAAGAAGCTGCAGTCCGATCCGGCGCTGTCGGCGATCGTCGAGTCGGCGTCGAAATCGGTGGGCACCCCGTTCAACGGGGCCTGGAGCCAGATCCAGCTCGCGCTGGTCGACGTCGTGGTGCAGTCGATACCCAGCATCTCGAAGGGCCAGCTGAACGAGGCGGCTCTGAACGGCCTGGTGCAGAAGGCGCAGAGCACCGCCCAGAGTGCGCTCGACAAGGCGAAATGACCGGCACCGAGGTGGTCCGCCGGTCGGAGCAGACCGACCGGCGGGCACCGGACAAGCCATCGCGGCGCTCGATCACTCAGCGCCAGCGTCCACTGTGGATGCTGGCGCCGGGTGGCGTCCTCGTCCTCGTCGTGATCGTCATCCCGCTGCTGCTCGCCCTGTGGATCTCCCTGCTGGACCTCGACCAGTACTCGATCCGGGAGTGGATCCACGCGCCGTTCCTCGGGGTCAAGAACTACGTCGAGGCGGTCACCGACTCCGACCTGTTGCACTCGGTGTGGCTCAGTGTCTTCTACGCGGTGCTCGTGACCGTGGTGACCACGCCGATCGGCATCGTCGCGGCGCTCGCCACCCAGCAGGCATTCCGCGGCCGGGGGCTGATCCGGTCGGTGTTCCTCATCCCGTACGTGCTGCCGGCCTTCGTGGTCGGCACGATCTGGCGGATCATCCTGCAGCCCGACGGCGTGGCCAACCGGACGCTCGGGCACGTGGGCATCCATCCCGGACTCTGGCTCAACGGACCGAAGAGCTTCTGGACCCTGGTACTCATCCAGATCTGGGCGTCCTGGCCGCTGATCTACCTGCTCGCGCTGTCCGGGCTGCAGGCGGTCGACCCGCAGGTGCACGAGGCGGCCGCCCTCGACGGCGCCGACTGGTGGAGCAAGCTGTGGCACATCATCGGCCCGTACCTGCGGGGGCCGGTCGCTCTGGCGATGGTCATCGCGTTCCTGCACAACGTCAACAACTTCACCCTGCCGTTCGTCCTGTTCGGCGTGCCCGCTCCGGATGACGTGGAGGTGCTGCCGGTGCTCACCTACGTCGAGAGCTTCCAGAACTTCCGGTTCGGACTCAGCGCCGCGATGGCGGTCTGTTCGCTCGTCCTGGTGGCCATCCCGATCATCGTGTACCTGCGAGCCGTGCGCCTGGACACCGCGGACGACCCGGACACCCGGAGGCGGGAGGCATGAGCGGGCGCCAACGAGGATCCGGCATGAGCAACGAAGTCAATCGGCTGCTCCCCCGGCCGCTGCAGGTCGCAGTCCTGGTGCTGCTGTTGGCGTTCGTGGGCGGGCCGGTGCTCTACATGGTGCTCGCCTCGATCAACTCCGACCTCGGGGTCGCCGCCGGCGAATTCTGGCCTCGCCAGCTGGACCCGGCCAACTACGTCCGGATCTGGTCAACCGTCGACCTGGGCAAGGGCCTGGTCAACAGCATCGTCGTGGCCGGCGCGACGGCCCTCGCGTGCGGGCTCGCGTCCGTCTCCACCGCGTACGTGCTCGTCCGGCACGCGTTCCTCGGCCGGCTGACGATCCTGCGCGGCCTGCTGGCGCTGCAGAGCATCCCCGGCACGCTCATGCTGCTGCCGGTGTTCGTCCTGTTCGCGAGCCTGGCCAACATCCTCGAGATCACCGTGATCGGTACCCGCTGGGCGCTGTTCATCACGTACCTGACGTTCGCGTTGCCGTTCTCGACCTGGATCATGGTCACCTACCTGCGCGGGCTGCCGCGGGAGCTGGACGAGGCGGCCCGCGTCGACGGTGCCTCGTCGTGGCGGATCCTCACCCGGGTCGTCGTGCCGCTGAGCTGGCCCGGGTTGGTCGTGGCGTGCATCTTCGCGTTCCTGCTCGGCTGGAACGACGTGCTGTTCGCCTCGGTGCTGACCAACCCGGACACGCGTACCGCCGCGGTGTCTCTCCAGGTCTTCGGCACCTCGCAGGAGGGCGGGGCCATCCCCCTGTACGGGCAGCTCATGGCCGCCGCGCTCGTCTGCGCCGTACCGGTGGTGGCCCTGTATCTCGCCTTCCAGCGCTATCTGGTGGGCGGACTGACCGCGGGAGGAGTCAAGTGACGGCGGGTACCGGAACGTGGGCCCTGTCCGGGTTCGGCGATGAGATCGACGCCGACCCGGTGGTCCAGCTCAGCGTGCTGCAGGCTCTGGGAGCCCGGCACATCGAGGTGCGCAGCGCCTGGAACACCAACGTCGTCGAGCTGTCCGACGAGCAACTCGACACGCTCGCCGCCCTGGTCGCCGGGCGGCAGATGGCCGTGTCCGCGGTCGCGTCGCCGATCGGCAAGGTCGACGCGTTCGGCGACCCGGAGACCGAGCTGTCCCGCTTCCGCCGGGCGGTGCGGGCCGCTCAGCGGCTGGGCAGCCGGTACATCCGGCTCTTCTCCTTCTACCGACCACCCGGCACCGCCCCCGCCGACATCCGTGACACCGTGCTGCGGCAGTTGCGCGACTACGCGACGGTCGCCGAGCGGGAGCACCTGGTCCTGCTGCACGAGAACGAGAAGGAGATCTACGGCGACATCCCCGACCGGGTCCTGGACCTCATCGAGGCGGTCGGCTCACCGGCTCTGCGGGTGGCCTGGGACAACGCGAACTTCGTGCAGGTCGGCGTCCGGCCGTTCACCGACGGATACTCCGCACTCCGCCCGTACCTCGAATACCTGCAGGTCAAGGACGCGCTGGCGGCGGACGGGACAGTGGTGCCGGCCGGCGAGGGCGACGGGGAGTTGCTGGCCACGGTCACCGCGCTGCGCGACGACGGGTACGCCGGATTCGCCTCGCTCGAACCGCACCTGGCCGTGGCCGGCGCGCTCGGGGGCTTCTCCGGGCCGGCCGAATTCGGCCGGGCCGCCCGCGCGTTCGCCAAACTCACCGACGCCATTGGAGTACGCCTCGCATGATCCAAACTGTCATCGTCGGGTCGGGCATCATCGGCCGCAACCACGCCGCCGCGATCCGCCGGCACCCGGGCCTGCGGGTCGCCGCGCTCGTCGACACCGTGGCCGAGGCCAACGCCGCGCTGGCCGCCGAGTTCCCGGACGACCCGCCCGGCTGCTACCCCACGCTGGAGCAGGCCCTGGCCGACCGGCCGATCGACCTGGTCGCCGTCTGCGCGCCGACCGGGTTGCACGTCGACCTGGTCGAGCAGGCACTGGCCGCCGGCCGCCACGTGGTCGTGGAGAAGCCGCTCGACGTGACCCTCAAGCGGGCCCGCCACCTGTCCGACGTGGTCCGGGACGCGGAGGCCCGCGGACTGGTGGCGAGCGTGATCAGCCAGCATCGCTTCGACCCGGCCAGCGTCGTGGTCGCCGAGGCGATCGCCGGCGGCGCGCTCGGCCGGCTCACCTCGGCGGTCGCGTCGGTGCCGTGGTGGCGCACGCAGGAGTACTACGACGCGGCCGGGTGGCGCGGCACCTGGCGGTTCGACGGCGGCGTGATGATGAACCAGGCGGTGCACACGGTGGATCTGCTCGCCTGGTTCATGGGGGCACCGGTCGAGGTGTTCGCCCAGTCCGCGCGGCTCGCCCACGAAGGCATCGAGACCGAGGACGTCGCCGTCGCCACGCTGCGCTTCCCGTCCGGCGCCCTGGCGGTGCTGCACGCGACCACGGCCGGCTTCCCCGGCTTGGGCGTCCGCCTCCAGGTGCAGGGCACGCGCGGGTCGGCCGTCATCCACGCGGACCAGCTGGAATACCTGGCCACCGACGGCGCGGCCGAAGACCGAACCCCTTCCGTGGTAGCGGCGGCAGACCGCTTCGGGGCCGGCAAACCCGACGACTCCTTCGTGGTGGGGCACCTGCGCCAGTACGACGACATCGCCCGCGCCATCGAGAAGGGCGGCCGCCCGTCGGTACGCGTCGATGACGGGATCACCGCCCTGGCGACGGTGCTCGCCGTGTACGCGTCGGCGGCTCTGCACCGCCCGGTGGCCCTCGACGAGGTGCTGCGCGGGGACCACGACGACGTCGACTTCGGGAGCGCGCTGTGAGATTTTCCGTGTTTACCGCGTCCACACCCGACTGGACTCCGGCCGAGACGGTCGCGCGGCTGGCCGCGGCCGGCGCCGACGGGGTCGAGTGGCGGGTCACCGACCAGGTCGACGACGGCACGGTCGGCTTCTGGGCCGGCAACCGGGCCACCTGGCCGCTGACCGGGCTCGAAGAGCGGCTGCCGGAGATGGCTCGGCTGGTCCGCGACGCGGGGTTGGCGTGCTCGGCGATCGGCGGGTACGCGCGGTGCTACCAGCACGAGGACGTCGACCGGCTGCTGGCGGCCACGGCGGCGCTCGGCGCCGAACGGGTACGCGTGATGGTGCCCGCCCTCAACGGCTCGAGCTACCCGGCGCTGTTCGAGGAAGCGCGCAAGGACTACGCGTGGGTCGCCGAGCGGGCCGCCCACCACGGGGTCAAGGCGCTGGTCGAGTTGCACCACCAGACGATCTGCGCGTCGGCCTCGGCTGCGCTGCGGCTGCTCGACGGCCTCGACCCGGCCCACGTCGGTGTCATCCACGACGCCGGCAATCTGCTCATCGAGGGCCAGGAGGAGTACCGCTCGGCGTTCGCGATGCTCGGACCGTATCTGGCGCACGTACACGTGAAGAACGTGGCCTGGCGCCAGACCGGTCGGCGCGAAGACGGCTCGGCGGTCTGGTCGGCCGAATGGGCGCCCCTGCGCGACGGGCTCGCCGACCTCGGGGAGTATTTCGGCGCGCTGCGGGAGCACGGCTACGACGGCTGGGTCACGCTGGAGGACTTCTCGACCGCGCTGCCGCTGGAGGAGCGTACCCGCGACAACCTGGCCTACGTCCGCGCGCTGGCCGGCTAGGCTTCGTCCTCTCTCACCGACCCAGCAACAGGAGACACCGTGACCCACCCGGTCGCGGTGTCTCCGTCAGGCGAGGGCGCGGTCGCGGACGCGGTCGTCCGCGGCCGTGCGGGCGGCCCGGACGAAGGCCGCCACCTGTCGCGAACGGCTGCCCTCCGGCCACGCCACGACCAGCATCGCGGGCGGGGCGTCGCGCACCGGCCGGTACGTCACTCCGCGGTGCGGCCGGTCCAGCGCCGTCTCACCGACCAGCGCCACCGCCCGTCCCAGCGCGACCAGTTGCATCAGTTCGCCGGCGTCGCGTACCACCGGCCCCGGGCCGAGCTCGGCTGCCTCAGGCCACTGCGGCATCGTCTCGCCGGCCAGGTCGGCCAGGCACACGCTGTCCCGGGCCGCCAGCGGGTGCCCCTCGGCCAGGGCCACCACCCGCCGCTCCACGCCGAGCGGCTCGCTCGCCAGGCCCCGCAGGTCGTTCTGCGGATGGTGCAGCAGTCCCACATCGGCTCGCCCGCTGCGCAGCATCGCCGCCCGCTCACCCAACGAGAACGCGAACTGCACCGGCACCGTGTCCGGCTGCGACTCGTACGCGGCCAGGATCCGCGGCAGCAGGCCCCCGTCGCCGCCGGGCTTCATCGCGAGCACCAGCGACCGCTGCGGCGATCCGGCGCGCCTCGTCCGGCGTACCGCCGCCGACACCGCGTCCAGCGCCACGCGCGCCTCGCCGAGCAGCACCTCCCCCGCGGCGGTGAGCCGGGTGCCGCGGCTCGTGCGCTCCAACAGTACGACCCCCATCCGGTGCTCCAGCCGCCGGATCGCCCGCGACAGCGGCGGCTGGGCGATGCCGAGCCGGGCCGCGGCCCGGCCGAAGTGCAGATCCTCGGCGACCGCAACGAAGTACCGCAGCTCCCGGGTCTCGATGTCGTCCATACCTCAACGGTATCGACTCCCACCCGATCGATCTTGGACGCGATGCCGCCGCGGTGCTCCGATGGAGTCATGTCAACAACGAAAATCGCCCTGGTGACCGGGGCCAACCGGGGTATCGGCGCGGCGATCGCCGAGGGGCTCGCCGAGCGCGGAATGACCGTGATCGTCGGCGCGCGCGACGCCCGCTCCAGCGAGCGGGTGGCGGGACGGTTCGGCGGCCGTGCGGTGCCGCTCGACGTGACCGACGACACGTCGGTGCGCGACGCCGTCGCTTCGGTGCGGCAGTGGTACGGGCGGGTCGACGTGCTCGTCAACAACGCCGGTATCTCCGGCGGTGCGACGGGTCAGGCCCCCGGCGAGGTGGATCTGGCGGTCGTGCGTGGGGTGTTCGAGACGAACCTGTTCGGCGTCGTACGGGTCACCGAGGCGTTCCTGCCGCTGTTGCGCGAGGCGGTCGGTGCCCGGATCGTCAACGTCTCCAGTGGTACCAGCTCGCTGGCCTGGCAGTCCGATCCGGGCCGCTCGTTCGCCTCGTCCCGGATCAGTGTCGCCTACCCGGCGTCGAAGGCCGCGCTGAACATGCTCACCGTGCTCTACGCCAAGGCGTTGGCCGCGGACGGGATCGCGGTCAACGCCGTGGCGCCCGGTGCCTGTGGCACGGACTTCGCCACGGCGTTGGGACTGTCGCTGGAGCGCACCGCGGAGCAGGGCGCCGGGATCGCCGTACACCTGGCGACCGTGCCGGACAGCCCGACCGGCGCGTTCCTTCAGGACGACGGGCCGGTCCCCTGGTGAGCGGCGGCACCGCCACCCTCCGCGCGGTCACCGGGGCTCAACGCTCGGCCGAATCCGGCTTGGCCTGGGCTGTGGCTACGGCTCCGCCTTCGGCTTGGGCGTCGACTCCGGCTCCGGCTCCGCCTTCGGCTTGGGGGTCGGCGGCTTCGGCTTCGGTCTCGCGCCGTAGCGCAGTCCATCGATGAGCAGGGCGACCATGGGATCGTCGCCGGCGGCGTCGGCGCCGGCCGGCGAGTGCAGGCGGGAGATCGCGTGCAGTAGTTCCAGGGGATCGACGTCGTCGCGGACCTCCCCGGCGGCGGCCGCGGCGGCGAGCAGCGATCCGAGGGCGGGCTCGAACCGCTGCTGGAAGTAGGCGGGCAGCGGTTCGAAGGCCGGGTTGCCGGAGTGCAGGGCCGCGGCGAGCCCGCGCTTGGTCCCGACGAACTCGGTGAACCGGCGCAGCCAGCGGGTGAGGGCTTCATCGGGCTCGTAGGCGGCGGCCAGGGTCGCGGCGGTGTCGGCGCAGGCGTCGACCTCATGCCGGAAGACGGCGGTGATCAGATCTGAGCGCTCCGGGAAGTGGCGGTAGAAGGTGGCGAGTCCCACCCCGGCCCTGGTGGTGATCTCGCGTACCGGGGCGTCCACCCCCGAGGCGGCGAAGACCTCCCGGGCCGCGTCGATCAGCGCGTCGATGTTGCGCTGCGCATCGGCGCGTACGCGTCGCGCCCGTTCGGGTGTGGCCGCGCTCACTCCGACCCTCCTGTTGCATAAGTGAGAAGGTGTTCCGTATCGTAGTTAAGTGATAAGCCGTTCCGCTTATCGAGCATACGCCGCCGGAGGAGAACCATGCACTACCGCACGCTGGGCCGCACAGGCATCCAGGTCAGCCCCTACTGCCTGGGCGCGATGATGTTCGGGGCCATCGGCAACCCCGATCACGACGAATCGATCCGCATCATCCACAAGGCCCTGGACGCCGGCATCAACTTCATCGACACCGCCGACCTGTACTCCCGCGGCGAGTCCGAGGAGATAGTCGGCAAGGCGCTCAAGGGCCGCCGGGACAACGTCGTGCTCGCCACGAAGGTGCACGGCGCCATGGGCGACGACCCCAATCAGCGCGGCATCTCCCGGCGGTGGATCCTCACCGAGGTGGAGAACTCGCTGCGCCGGCTGCAGACCGACTACATCGACCTGTACCAGATCCACCGACCGGACCCGACCGTGGACATCGAGGAGACGCTGTCGGCCCTGACCGACCTGGTCCGCAGCGGCAAGGTCCGGGCGATCGGCTCGTCGGCCATGCCCGCGTCGGACATGGTCGAGGCGCAATGGGTGTCCGAGCGACGTGGCCTGGAGCGGTTCCGGACCGAGCAGCCCGCCTACTCGATCCTCGATCGCGGCATCGAGCGCGAGGTCCTGCCCGTCGCTCAGCGCTACGGCATGGGAACGCTCGTGTGGAGCCCGCTCGCCCAGGGCATGCTCACCGGGCGCATCCGCAAGGGCGGGCAGACCGACCTGCGCCGCGCCACCATGTTCAGGCATATCAGTGACGAGCGCCGCCTCGACGCCGTCGAACAGATCATCCCGCTCGCCGAGAAGGCCGGCCTGCCGATGACCCACCTGGCGATGGCCTTCGCGATCGCCCACCCCGGCGTGACCTCGGCGATCATCGGACCGCGCACGATGGAGCACCTGGACGACCTGCTCGCTGGCGTCGACGTCCGTCTGTCCGACGAAATCCTCGACCGCATCGACGAGATCGTCCCGCCCGGCACCGACGCCAGCGCACTGGACATGGCCTACCAGCCGCCCGCGATCCAGCACGCGAGCCTGCGCCGCCGGCCCGTCGAGGAACGCGCCGCCGCCTGAGGAACCCGGCCGCCGTCGCGACACGACGTGACCCTGCTGGATTCGTCGCCGGCGATGCTGGACAAAGCCCAGCAACGACTCCAGCGGCTGCCCGGTGAGGCCCAGCGACGGGCCCTGGAACGCCGGTGGGATGACGCTCTGACGTCGTTCGACGCCAGGACCGAGATCGGGGTACTGGGAGTGCCGGGCCGCGCCGACACGGTGGAGGAACTCAGCGAACTCCCCACCTCACGGGGGGAGAGTCGGAAAACCCATGAGGACAGGCGCCGGCCTGGGGCCGGCGCCCTTGTGTTCAAGCGGTCGGCAGGCTGAGCTTCAGCCGGGCGGCGGCGCCGTGCAGGACCACGGCCAGGCCGTTGGCGAACCGGTCGCGGTCGGACTCGGCGCCGACGAGCCGGCCGATGACGTTGCGGGGATCGTCGCCGCCGAACAGCGCCTGGGTGTGCGGAAAGTTCCCGGTGGCGAGTTGGGCCTGGCCGAATCGGGCGGCCGCGTCGATCGCCTCCGGGTCCGAGGCGCTCGCGGTCGCCGACCGGAGTTCGGCGGCGCGCAACGCGTTGCCGTGCACATAGTCGTCGACCATGGCGAGAAGCGTGAACTTGCTGGACGGGTCCAGGTCGGTCCCGGCGAGGGCGGCCAGCGACTGTTCGAAGTGCCGCATGGCATTGGGTCCGGCGGGCGCGTTCTGCAGGAAGTGCAGTACCCAGGGGTGGCGCGACAGCACCTCCCAGGTGCGCGACGCGACCGCGGTGAGCGCGTCGTACCAGTGGGCGGGGAACTCGTCCGCCGGGATCAGCACCTCGGCCATGATCGCGTCGTCCATCAGCGCGATCAGTTCGTCTTTCGTGCGGACGTAGTAGTAGAGCGTCATGGTGCCGGCGTCCAGTTCGCTGGCGACCCGGCGCATCGACACCGCGGCGAACCCCTCGGCGTCGGCGATGGCCAGCGCGGTCGAGGCGATCTGGTCGCGGGTGAACTTCGGCCGGCGGGTGCCGGGCTCGGGGCGGGTCCAGATCAGTGCGGAGTCTTCCACGCTTGCCATTCGTACACCGTACCGCTAACGTTCTTGGTACGTCGTACGAACAACTCGTACCGAATACGAACAAGCGTCTGGAGGGTGTCATGACCGACGTCGAGGTACTGATCGTCGGATCCGGCCCGACCGGGCTCACCCTGGCGTGCACACTCGCGGAGCGGGGCGTCGGGTTCCGGATCGTCGATCGGGCGGAGGCATTCTTCGGCGGGTCGCGCGCCGACGGAATCCAGCCCCGCACCATGGAGGTCTTCGCCGACCTCGGGATCCTCGAACCGATCCTGGCCGCCGGTGACCTCGGCATCCAGATGCGCGCCTACCAGGGCGACAAGGTCGTCTGGGAGGGCCGGATGAGCGACCCGGTCGAACCGACGCCCTCGGTGCCGCACCCGAACATCTGGTTCGTGCCCCAGTTCCGCACTGAGGAGATCCTCCGCGAGCGGCTGGCCGGGCTCGGCGCGCGGGTGGAGCTGTCGACCCAACTGGTCGACTTCACGCAGGACGACGACGGCGTGACCGCGACCCTGGCCGTCGGTGGGCGGACCGAACAGGTGCGGGCCCGGTACCTGGTGGGCGCGGACGGCGGGCGCAGCACGGTACGCAAGCGACTGGGCATCGCCTTCCCCGGTGAGACCGACGAGAGCACGACGATGATGTTCGCCGACGCCCGGGTGGACGGCGTCACCCACGACCACGGCCGGATCTGGCAGGTCGGCGACAGCGGGGTCTCGGTGATGCCGCTGGCCGGGACCGAGCTGTTCGTCGTCGTGGCGCGGCCGCCGGAGAAGCCGGACGAGCCGGTCCTCGACTACCTGCGACGGACGGTCATCGAGGCGTCCGGCCGGCAGGACATCCTGGTACGCGAGGTGACCTGGCACACGACCTGGCGGTCCAACACCCGTCTGGCCGAGCGCTTCCGCGACGGTCGGGTCCTCCTGGCCGGCGATGCCGGACACGTGCATCCACCGACCGGCGGACAGGGGATGAACACCGGCATCCAGGACGGCTACAACCTCGGTTGGAAGCTCGCCGCCACGCTGGCCGGCGCCCCGGCCGTCCTGCTCGACAGCTACGAACCGGAACGGATGGCGGCGGCGCGCACCGCGCTGGACGTCGCGACGCACCTGCTGGAGAAGCACCGCCGCGGCGACGCCGACGCCCACGTGCGCGGCCCCGAGGTGCACGGGTTGACGCTGAACTACCGCGGCGGCCCGTTGTCCCGGGACGAGCGCGCCGACCCCGGCACCGTCCGGGCCGGCGACCGGGCGCCCGACGCACCCGTCACCGGGGCGGACGGCCGGGCGATCCGCCTGTTCGACCTGTTCCACGGTCCACATTGGACGTTACTGGCGTTCGGTGCCGCGCACGCACCCACGGTCGCGTCCCTGGGCGACCGGTTCGGCCCGGTCCTGCGCGCCCACACGGTGGTACGGCAGGGCGAGCCGGCGGACCAGGACGCGGTGGTCGACAGCGACGGGCACGCGCGGGCCGGGTACGACCTGACCGGCGACGCCCTGGTGCTCATCCGCCCGGACGGCTACGTCGGCCTGGTGGCAAGCCCCGGAAGCATCGAGCGGGTGACCGAGTATTGGGCCGCGCTGCACGGCGCACCCAGCCGTGAGACCCCGGCCGTCACGGGGTGAGCCGGCGCCCCTCCGGGTTGAGGTCGCGGACAGCCGGGTCGACGGGGCCTGTGCTCGCCTCCGCCAAAGCCCGGCTCCGGCTGTGCTCAGGCGGTAGTTCGCCGGATCGTCGATGCGGTAACGTTTCCCCGTGCCGGTGAGGCAAACCGGTGGAGCGGCGAAGGAGTGTCGGCATGGCCAAGGGATACTGGGTGACCGCGTACCGGTCGGTGTCGGATCCGGACAAGCTGGCGGCGTACGGCGCGCTGGCCGGTCCCGCCATCACGGCCGGCGGCGGTCGGTTCCTGGTTCGGGCCCCACACGCCACGCCGCACGATGCCGGGCTGGATCAGCGCACGGTGGTCGTCGAGTTCGACAGCCTCGAAGCCGCCAAGGCCACCCATGACAGCGAGGCGTACCAGGCGGCACTGGCCGTGCTGGGCGACGCGGTGGAGCGCGACTTCCGGATCGTCGAGGGAGTGGCCTGACGCGTCCGGTTCAACCGGCGGCTTCGGGAGGCTCCACGGCTACGATTCGCCGCCGGTCTTCGGCTCGACCGTGTAGTGGATGGTCTGCGCCACGATCCAGCCGTCCTCGATGACGTACGAGTCGACCCCGTCGCGTACCCGCGCCAGGTCGCTGTCGGCCGTCCACTCCAGCATGAAGACGCGTCCCTCGGCGAGCTGCCGGACGTACGTGTACCGCGCGTCCGGCACCTCCTCGGCCAGATACCGGGCCAATTGCCGGGCGCCCTCGCGACCGTGGAACACACCGCGCCGCTCCAGCACCACACACTCCGGCGACAGGTTGCGCTCGATGTCCTCCTCGAACCGGCCCTGCGCGGACAACCGGAGGTGGTCGTCGAACACCTCGGCCGGCGGGCGTGCCCGCGGATCGTCGACACCGTCGGATGCCACGGGTCCACTCTGCCAGAGCCCACCGGCCCGACAGCGGTGTTTCGCCCCGCTCCCCCGGCACGACGACGCCCCTCGGGGATCGGGATCAGGGTGACCCAGGGGTTCGCACCCGATGAGTAAGGGCCTCTCCGCGCGCCACATTGGCTGCGTGACCGCCTCCGCCGTACCCCGACGCCACCTGTCACCCCTGATCACCGTCTGCCTGCTGGCCGCCGCCTGGGGCTTGGTCTATTCGGTGTACCGCGGGTACTACGGGTTCGGCGGAACGGTCGGCATGATCGGCACGGTGAAGTCCACGGCCGAGTGGCGCACCCTCAACCTCACCGCCGCGGCCGTACTGATGGTGGCCGCGGTACTGCCGCTTCTCGCGCCGCTCGCCTCGCGACGGGCGCGGCTGCGGCCGGTACTGCTGGTGGTGTGCTGGATACTCGCGGTCGGCTGCGTCATGCACGGTCTGATCGACGACATGCAGCGGGTGCTCAGCCTGACCGTGGTGCGGCCGGTCAGCTACCCGGCCTCGCTCTGGGCGACGGTGGACACGCGCGCCGCCGACATCCAGGATCTCGCCTTCAACGAAACCTGGTTCCTCATCGAGGGTTTGCTGTGGGGCGCGCTCGGTTGGGTGGTGCTGGGCCCGTCGGGTACCCGGCGCCGGTGGGTCGGGTCGGCGCTGGCCGGGGTGGCGGCACTGACCGCGATCGGGATGCTGAGCGCATTCGGCGTGATCGGCCGGTTCGTCATCGGCTGACCCCGGCCCCGCCCGGTCGAGTTCGTACCCCGGATTTCCGGCCGGGCGAATCGCGACGGATCAGAGCGGCCCGGGCTGAGGAGAGTGGTGGGTGGGCTCGGCCGCCTGAGATTCGGTGGCTGCCCAGCCGGCGAGGAGCTTGAGCCGGTCTTCGATCGGCGAGGACCGAGGCGCGTCCGCCGCCGACGTCGCCACCGCCTGGGCCATCGCCAAGGGGACCACCCCGATCATCGGGGTCACGAAGGCGGGGCACATCGACGGGTTGGTCCGAACTCACGGCATCGAGCTCGCCGACGCGGAGATCGCGGAACTGGAGGCGCTGGCGGATGCTGCGGACGTCGACACGCGCGGCAGCTGGGAGCACGACATGTAGGAGTCGTCGGCGGACCGGAGGAGAGACCACGCGGGAGAGGAGTACGAAACTAGGACGCGCGGCGCCGTTGGGTTTGGCTCCGGTCCGGCCGTGGCGCGACGACGCGCCCGACCGAGAACTCCGGATCGCGAGAGTCCGCACACCATCCCAGGAGGGAACACAACCCGAGCACGATGAGGCCGAGGAGGAATCCCAACGGCACCAGCCAGTCGGTCACGGTTCGCTCCTCGGCCGGTGCGGCGAGCCGGTCGACCGCACCCCGATCATCGCGCCAGGTCGAGAGGTTCGGCGGCCACGAGGTCCAGCTCGTAGGTCTGGCCGATCAGATCCGTCCCGAAACTGCGGTGCGACTGCTCGGCGACGAGCTGAAACCCGGCCGCGCGGTAGATGCGGCCCGCCGACGTGAGCGGATCGTTGGTCCACAGCGTCATCCGCCGGTATCCGGCGTCGCGCGCGAAGCGAATGCACTCGTCGACGAGCAGCCGTCCGACACCCCGACCCCGGGCCGCCGGGTCGACAAGCAGGATGCGAAGCTGCGCGGTGGTCTCGTCCTTGGCCACGCAGAACACGCAACCCACCCGGTCTCCGTCCAGCTCGGCGATCCAGCCCGCGTCGCGTCGCGGGTCCCGCGAGCCCGCGTAGTCGGCGACGATCCGGGCCACGAGCGCCTCAAAGCTCGTGTCCCACCCGAACTCGCGTGCATAGATCTCGCCGTGCGCCATGACCACCCAGCCGAGATCTCCCGGCCGACCTACCTCACGGATGTTGACAGGACCGCTCACGATCACGATCTCCTCTACTGCGCTACTGAAACACTCGGTTCAGTGGCAAGATAGCACCATGAGCGATCCGGTGCGAGCCCCGTCAGCCCGCCAGCAAGAACTGCTGGAACTCGCGTACAAATATGCGCTGGAGCACGGTCTGGCGGAGCTGTCCCTGCGCCCCCTGGCGGCGGCGATCGGCTCGAGCCCTCGCGTGCTGCTGTTCCTGTTCGGTTCCAAGGACGACCTGATCCGCGCCCTGCTCGGACGCGCCCGCTCCAGCGAGCTGGCGATGCTCACCGACCTGCGCACCACCTATCCCGACGCTGACCTCGCCGCCGCGGCCACTCACCTGTGGCGGTGGCTGTCCGCCGCCGAGCACCGCGACCTGCTTCGCCTCTGGGTCGAGGGCTACGCGCGTTCTCTGGTCGAGCCGTCGGGGCCCTGGGCCGGCTTCGCGGCCAGCACGGTGCAGGACTGGCTCGACGTTCTCGCCGAGTACCAGCCCGCGCGCAGTCGACACGGCAGGCGGGCCGTCGCCCAACGCACCACCATCCTGGCCGTTCTGCGGGGCGCCCTGTTCGACCTGCTCGCGACCGGAGACGACGAGCGGGTGGGTGCGGCGGTCACCCGAGAGCTCGCGCACCAGACCCAGGGCTGATCCCTAGGATTCGGCAACGGCACCCAGACCAGGCGGGGTGCCTGGTCTGGGGACCTCAGACCAGGCACCGTGGACGCCGGTCTCCCCGGCGTCCACCACGCGTCAGGCCATACTCGCGCAGCGGATCCGCACCGGCGCGTCAGAAGGCGAGGCCGGCGGCGTTCGGCGACAGGTCTTCCGCGGAGCCCACGACGACCTGATCGGCGATCGACGCGTCGACGCGCAGGTTTACCGAGGTGTCGACGTGTCCGGCGAGGTTGACAATCCGCAGTTGCGATCCGGAGAGGTCATCGGCCCAGTGACGCACGATGAGGTGGTTGTCGTCGGCCCAACCGACGATGTCGTTTCTTCCCGACAGCCGGACGGTCTTCTGGACAGTGCCGGTATTCGCGTCGACGATCCGCGCCGGGGCGCCGCCGACCGGGTCGTCGTGTAGGGCGATCTGCGTCCCACGCGGAGAGAAGGCGTACTCGGACTGGAGTTCGGCCGTCGCGGGAACGCTGTGGGTCAGCATGCCGCCGCGGTTGTAGAAGCGAACCCCCGTCACCGGGTCGATCTGGCTTTCCTGACCGCCACTGTGCGAAACCGTGATCGCGACCTCCTGTCCGCTCGGTGCCCACACGAAGTCCAGTCCGGTGGAGTTGTCCTCGGTGAAGTCGACTTTGGCGAAACTCGCCTTCAGCGTTGCCGCGTCCACGATCGCGAACCCGGTGTCACTCAGGCGGGCGCGCACGGTGAACAGGATTTCGGTGCCGTCAGGCGACCAGGTGCCCTGCCCGGTGTAGGTGCTGATCCAGCGCACGTTTCCGGTGCCCGGATCGAGGATCCCGCTGCGCAGCGGGCTGGATGGCGTGTCGTCGCCGGTTCGGACCAGCACGCGCGTGCCGTCCGGGGACGGCAGCGCGCTGAGGTAGGGCAGCGAGACGTACGCGCCGGTCGCCTTGTCGAGCAGCAGCGATCGCGGTTTCGGCGACGCGTCGGTCGCCTGGAGTCCACTGTAGGCGGTCACGACCCACCGGTGGCCCGCCAAACCACCGCCAGGCTGCGCGCTGCGTCCCTGCGTCAGTTGAACTCCGACGGGCACGGTCGCGGCGGTCAGCACGACGGCCGCCGCGGCTGTGAAGGTGACGCGCAAACGGTGCTGCCGGCGGACACGGCGCACGACGGCAGGCCCGACACCGGTCGGAGGAGGTGCGCTACCGATACGTTCGAACGCATCGCGTAACGCCTGGTCCAGTTCTGTGTTCATCGGTGTGTCTCCGCTATCGCGAGGGTGTCGAGGTCAGGGCAGAGGATGCGAAGCCGGGCGAGCGCCCGTGCGATCTGACTGCGGACGGTCGTGGGTTTGCAGCCGAGGAGTTGCGCGATCTCGTCGTCCGGGAGGTCTTCGAGGTAGCGCAGCACGAGAACCGCACGGTGCTTGGGCGCGAGGCGGCGCAGCGCGTCCGACAGCGCCACGCTCAGGTCGACCCGCTCGGTGAGATCGGGTCCCAGCCGGTCGGGAACCTGATCGGTGCTCACCTCGCGGCCGTGTCTCGGCTGCCTCCACCAGCTGACCTGCTGGCGGTACATGGCTCGGCGCAGGTACGCGTCCGGCTCGCCGCGGATGTCCTTCCAGTGCCGCAACGCTTTCGTCAGCACCGTCTGGAGCAGATCCTCTGCCTGGTGGCGGTGACCGGTCATGGCGAGCGCCATGCGGAAGAGAGCGTGCGACCTGGCTTCGACGAAGGCGACGAAGTCCCGCTCCGTATCAGCGTCCACCCGGACCCCGCTCGGCGACGTCGGCCGGCACCCGGGTGTCCGCAAGCTGTTTACTCATGCCTACACAGACGCCTGCCGGAGCGCCGATGCTGCTTGCCGGTTCAGATTTGTGGTCCACTCACCTCTGCGGCGCCGGATGGTCGAGCCAGCCCGGCAGTTTCCCGCTGGTACGCAGTTGGTCCGTGCCAGCCACCCCGGCCAGGACGGCGCCCCCGACGACGGTGACGGCCACGGGCGGCAGGAGGACCATCGGCGGCGTCACCAGGATCAGCACGATCAACCAGCCCACCCGGGTCTTCGACAGCCGGCCGTCGTACGCGTACTCGAAGATCGTCCGGCCGGCCAGGAACAGGGCGGGGCCGCCGACGACGAGGCACGCCCAGGCGGCCGGCATGTGCCCGGTGGGCCGGGCGATGACGAGTTCGAAGCCGGCGGCGGCGGCCACCACACCGGCGACCATGACGGAGTGCGTATAGGGAGCCAGGCGGGGTCCCCTGCTCGGTCTGCGCCGGGACACCAGAACCGAGATCACCCCACCGGAGTACGCGTACAACTGCCACAGCAGCAGCGTCGTGGCGAAGGCCGCCAGGAGGGCGACGACCCGGGCCACGCCGAACCCGCCGTCCCTGCTGAAGATCAGCGCGGGCACCAGGATAAGGTCGCCGAGCGCCAGGATGATCACCTGCTGGTACCGCTCGGCGAAGTGCTCGCTGGTCTTGTCGTACTGCTCGAGCGGCACCCGACCGTGCCACGGCGTGGGGTAGCGGGTGGCGGCGGACAGAAAGTCGATCGCCAAGGCTCCGGCCCAGAGGGCGGCCCGTTCCGGGTTTCCGACGAAGACACCCACGATCCACGGGATCCCCGACACCCCGAACCAGAACAGAAACCGCGCCGCCCGGACCTGCACCACATAGTCGTGCAGCGCACTGACCAGCAGGATCCCCCGCAGGAGATGGATGCCCACGTACGCGCCCGCGAAGACTCCGGCGTGCTCCGCGAACGCCGAGGGTATCGCGATCGTCATCAGGGCGGCGCCGAGCATCGTGGTCGTGAGGACGGCTTCGATCGGCGCCTGCTCGGGGTCGTAGTAGTCGGTGAGCAGCGCCGTGATCGACCAGGTCCACCAGATCGCCATGACCAGCACCAGGGTTTGACCCACGCCGGTCCAGGTGAGATTGTGCGCGAGTCGTATCGACAGCAGCGCGAAGGCGGCAACGTAGACGAGATCGAAGAGCAGTTCGAGAAGCGTCGCCCGTTTCGGCGTGCGGGGATTGCGGACCAACCGAGTCGCATCCGTGCCTGTCATCGACCAGCCGTCCCGCATCGCGGCCCGGAAGGCCGCACTGTCACGCATCCGGTGAGATGACCGACGCCGTCGTCAAGCTAACCAGACCGGGCGGGCCCGCGTACCCGAAATCCGCCGGACCTACCCCTTCCGTGGCTCGCCCGTCGGATCCCCACTCCGCCGTGGCAGATACCAACCGAACTGCAATCCGTCCGTCACGTCGATGCCCAGCAGGATCGCGGTGGCGATCAGAGCGACGAACACGGGCGGCAGCAGCACCATCGCCGGACTCACCGCGACCAGCAGGGCCAACCAGGCCAGCCGACTCTTCGACACCAGGTCGAGCAGTATGTACTCGAAGATCGTCCGGCTGGCAACGAATACGGCCGGACCGCCGAGGATCACGAACACCCAGCTGACCGGGGTGTCACCGGTGGGCCGCCCGATGACGAGTTCGGAGCCGGCGACGGTGAGCACCACACCCGCCACCAGGAAGAAGTGAGTGTAGGGCGCCAGGCGGGAGCCAGACCCCCGACGCGACCGCTCTACCTCCAAGGAGGTCGCATCGGTCGAGTGCACGAACAGCTGCCACAGCAGGAGCGCCTTGGCGAACGCCCCCAGGAAGGCGACGATCCGGGGCAGGTCGAACCCGGTACCGCTGATTCTCAAAATCGGCACCAGGATGAGATCGCCGAGGGCCAGGATGATCACCTGCCGGTACCGTTCAACGAAGTGCTCGCCCGCCTTCTCGTACTGCACGACCGGCACCTGGCCGGGCCAGGGCCTGGGCGTGGGATACCGCGCCACGCTGGCGCCGACGTCGACCGATATCGCGACAGCCCACAGGATGAGCTGGGTCGTGGCGTCGACGAGGACGCCGGCGATCCACGCGATCCCGGCAACCATGAACCAGAACAGGAACCGCGCCGCCCGCGCGCGTGCCTCCGCGTGTGCCTCACCGCGCAGCGCGGCGATCAGCAGGATCCCCTTGACCAGGTGGATGCCCACGTACGCCCCCGCGAAGACCCCGGCGTGTCCGGTGAACGCCGACGGTGTCGCGACCGCCATCAGGGTCACGCCGAGCATCGTGGTGGTGACGATGGTCTGGATCGGTGCCCGCTCGGGATCGTAGAAGTTGGTGAGCAGCACGATGGACGTCCAGATCCACCAGATCGCCATGAGGATGACCAGGGTCCGGGCAGCCGCGAGCCAGCTCAGGTTCTCGGCGAGCCGCGTCGACGTCAACGCGAAGGCGGCCACGAAGACGACGTCGTAGAGCAGCTCCAGCAGAGTCGCCCGCTGTGGCGCGTCGGACCGACGAAGCAGCCGAGCCGTGGTTGCCATCGACCAGCCGTCCCCCGTCGCGCTCGGCGGCCGCGCCGAGGCAGGACCGCCCCCCACGATGGGCGCCCAGACGCCCCCTTCGCTCAGTTAAGCAGAGCAGGGCGGTCGCCACGCCCGAAAAGGGCGCGACCGGGCGCTGTCACCCGCACGATGATCGGGGCATGTCGGCCGAGTCACGCAGGTAACCGCCGAGCGGCGGCTGTGCGTTCTACGGGTGTGGGAAGCCGGCAGCAGGATTTCGCGGAGTTCTACCGCCGGTTCAAGGACGAGTGCCCTGTTTCTGGGCCTGGGCACCGAGCGGGGCCAGCCGGCGGGTGAGCCAGTCGGCCCCGGGTCAGACCGCGCGGAGGGCGGCGCGACGCGGACGGTGGCGAAGCCGATCGACCGCCGCCGCGGTCGCTTCGTCGGCGGGTAGCCAGACGACAAGCTGTTGGGCATCCGGGGTGGGGAGTTCGAGCGTTTCCCGGTCCCACCGCAGCCGCGCGGCGTGCGGATGGTTCATCGTGAGCGGCACCCGGGGCGGGGGCAGGTGACGGTGGAGTCGGCGGGTGAACTCGGCGCCCGCGACGGGTGCGAAGTCGGCCGTGAACCACTCGAAGCTCTCGGTGGACGGTCCGAGCCACAGGTTGAAGACCTGCTCGTCCGCTACCTGATGCCAGTCGTCGAAGGTGGTCCCGGCCTGTGGGTGGGTGAAGACGTACCTGGTGACGTTGGGTTCCCCGGCGTCCAGCAGCCCGGTGTCGCGCATGACGACGGCGAAGGTGTCGGTGTGGGCGAGCACATCGCCCAGCCGGTTGGTGACGAAGGCGACGCCAGGCTCAAGGAGTGTGAGGATCTGCCGCACGGCCGGGCGCACGGATCGCTCGGGCGGCCCGGGCCGCGAGTGACCGGCGCACGTGCCACCGCTGATTTTGGTGAGGTAGCGCAGATGGGTGCGTTCGGCCGCATCGAGGCTGAGCGCGTCGGCGAGGGCGATGACGATGGGATTGGACGGGTTGCGGTCGCGGCCCTGCTCGATCCTGGTGAGATACTCGACACTGATCCCGGCTCGTGCGGCCAGCTCTGAACGCCGTAGTCCCGGGGCGCGTCGTCGCTGGAGTGCCGGTAGCCCCAGATCCTCCGGCCGGATGCTGTCGCGCTTGGCCCGGATGAAGTCTCCCAACGGCGTACCCACGCGTCGAGCCTACGCCCCGATCGGCGCACCGGGCGGAGCGCAGGGTGGCCCTGCGGGGGCCAGCCTAAAGCCGGTCTGGCTGGCGACCGGAGGACGGAGGACCGTTCACGACATGGACGACAAGAGCAAGCTCACAATCATCATCGGCAGCGTCCGCGAGGGCAGGTTCGGGCCGGTCGTCGCCGCCTGGGTGGCCGATCACGCCCGGGCGCACGGCGGCTTCGAGGTCGACGTCGTCGATCTGGCCGACGCCGACATTCCGTTGTCTCTGCCTGCCGTGTCGCCGAAGTTCGCCGGTGACGACTACCCCCGACCCGAGGGCATGAAAGAACTCACCAGGAAGCTGACCGACGCGGACGCCTTCGTCATCGTCACGCCCGAGTACAACCACAGCTACCCCGCCTCGCTGAAGGCGCTCATCGACTGGCACTTCACGCAGTGGACGGCCAAGCCGGTCGCGTTCGTGAGCTACGGCGGCGCGGCCGGAGGCCGGCACGCGGTACTTCATCTGGAGAACGTACTCACCGAACTCCACGCGGTGACCATCCGGGACGGGCTCGCCTTCTCGAACTACTTCACCGCCTGGCAGGACGGTGCGCCGATCGACGGCGCGGCGGCCGGCTACGCCAAGACTCTGCTGGAACAGCTCTCCTGGTGGGCGAGTGCCCTGCGGTCCGCCCGGGCCGCCGCGCCGTACCCGGGCTGAACACGAGTCGCCATGACCGGGATGGGAACCGACGGCGGTCCGGAGACGTCCACCTTGTCATGAGACTGCTGTTGGTCGCGGTGGCCGTGCTCGCGCTCGGTGGCTGTGCCGGGCCGGGCGCCGATGGTCAGAGTTCGGGTACGGCGCCGCTGCGGGGTTTCGGCGTCGAGGTCGACCAGGCCGTCGCGCCGCTCGTGACAACGGTGCACCTGACGACGTGCGGCTCGTGGGGCTGCTACGAGCAGGACGTGCCGCTGTTCGTCTCCGGCCCGACCAGCGCCCTGCCCTGCCCGTCGCGGTCGGCCGAGCCCGATGCGGCGTGCGGGATCGCGCGCGTACCGGGCCCCGGCCCCGGGTACGGCTACGCACCGGTACCCGCATTGACGGTGGACGACGTCACCGTGACGGTGACGACCCCGTCCGGCGCACCGTTTCCGGTCAACGCCAAGGTGGTGGTACACCCGTCGACCGTGTGCCCGGACGCACCGGGCCGGCCGGGCCACGCGACGGTGCCGGACGCCCGGCCAAGCTGCCCCGGTGGTGCGCCGCAGGCCAGGCTGCGCATCGCCGCCGATGGCACCGTCAGCCAATCTTCGTAGGGTCGCTAGCGTCCGAGCGGACGTGCTCCCTCCCGCCGTGAACGTCCGATGCGCAGGTCCGGGACGAGGATCAGCAGCCCGAGGAGAACCGGGCCGACCACAACGGATGCCAGCAGCGGAGGCACCCTGACGAGGACCGGGGTCAGCCCTCCCAGTACCGCGATGGCGATGGGGCGCGGTGCGGACACGTAGCCGAACACCAGGTACCCGAACACGGTGCGGCCGGCCAGGAACAGGGCGGGCCCGCCGGCGATGACCGCGACCCAGGACCATCGTGGGTGTGCGTAGGGGTGCGCGATCGTGATCTCGAAGCCCACCGAGGTGATCATGATGCTGAACACCATGACGAGGTGGCACCAGTCGAGCCGGTGCGCGGGCACCCACCGGTCGGGTCCGGCGGCCAGGTAGGAGACCATTCGCTCGCCGGACTGGTACGTGTAGATCCGCCAGAGGACGGCGGTCGTGGCGAAGGTGACCGTCAGCGCGCCGATCCGTCCGGTGGCGACACCCCCGGAGGTGGTCACGTAGGTCGATCCCATGGTCAGCACGGCTTCGCCGATGACGATGATGATGATCTGGCGGAACCGCTCCGCCTGGTGCTCCGGCGAGAACGGCCAGTCCGACTGTGGCGAGCGACCCAGCCCGGGGGTGTACCAGTGCAGCTGGGAGCCCAGGTATTCGAGGACCACCGCGAGTGTCCACAGCAGCGCCCGGGTGGTGCCGTGGGTCAGCGCACCGACGATCCAGGGCGGGGTGGAGGCGCCGAACCAGAACACCAACCGGATCGGTCTGGTGTCCCGGGGATGGGGCCGTAGCGCCAGGAACAGCACGGCGGCACGCCCCAGTTGGACGGCGAGGTTGGTGCCGGCGAAGACCAGGCCACTGCGCTGGAACGCCGACGGCAGCACACAGGCCATCACCAACGTGCCGAACATCGCGGCGATGAGCATGAGGATGAACGCCGGGTGGTGAAGATCATATACGTCGCCGGTGCTGACCGTGAGAATCCAGACCCGCCACAGCGTCAGTGCCAGCAGCAGCACCTGAAAGGCCCCGGCCCAGGTGAGGTGCGCGGCCAGCGTCGCGGACAGCTGGGTGAGGGCGAAGACGAACACCAGATCGAAAAACAGCTCCAGCAGCGTGGACCGGGTCAGCGCCTCGCTGCCGCGCAACCGCTGCGCCTCGGATGCCTCGTCCGCTCCGCCCACGCTGGAACAAACGGCGCTTCCGGCACGGGGATACGTCCGGCCACCGGAACGTGAGCCTCCCGCTCCTCCGCTTGGGCGGCGCGGTGGTGCCGGGTACCCGACGGCGGGTACCCGGCACCCTTTCACATTTTCGACGCTACTTCAGGCCGTACGCGTGGATGATGGTCTGCTCCACGGTGTTGCCCGCCGAGTCGGTCGCGCTGGCCCGCAACGAGGCGAACCCGCTGGCCGGCTGGTTGACCGTGGCGGTCCAGCCGTCCTTGGTGTTGCTCAGCGCGGCTGTCTGCCAGGTCTTGCCGTCGTCGTAGGACACATCGACGCTCAGCTTCTTCACCGTGGCCGAGCCGCTGCCGGGCTGGTGCCCTACGGCCACCGGAATGGTGAATCGGCCGCCCGGCGCCCGGTTGCTGGCGTCCAGCTTCGGCGTGAACCGCACCGCCATGACCGGCATCGGGGCGAACCCGGTGCCGCTGACGTGTCCGGAAGGGAATGTCCATGCCGCCTTGACCGTGCTGCTCAGCCCGCTGAAGCCCGACCGGGTCGCCTGGGTCTCCACCCGGTACCGCGCGGCATCCGCCGGCAGCGTGAACTCACCACCGGGGACGGGTTCCTGGGCGATCTGGGTTCCGTTGCGGTACACGGTGACCAGTCCGGAGTCGTACATCGACCCTCCACTGTGGCCGGAGGAGTCACTGAACAACGGGGGATCCACGATGAGCGTGTCGCCCTGGCGGGTGACGAAGTCGAACGGGAAGTTCGGCGTCGGGAAGGCCGGACCGAACGGACCGGTGTTCCACTGCTCCTGGTACTTCCGGTTCGGCTCGTACGTCACCGTCGAAGTGAGAACCGCGTCGGTCACCGGCCAGCCGTCCGCCCCGTTCGTGCCCGTGTCGAGTTCGTTGTTCCAGGTCGCCTTGTTCAAATAGCGGGTGATGGTGTCCGGCAGGCTCACCAGAATCCCTGCCGACCAGCCGCCCACACCCAACGGAGACTGTGCGCCCTCGAACAGGTAGTTCGCGTCGTCGCCGGGTTGAACTGCCCCGAGGTCGGTGTGCACGGTCGCCAGGTCCCTCTTGGCGTAGTGCTTCACGAACCCGGTGGGCAGGCCGCCGGCCGGGAACTCGGCGACCCCGTAGAGATAGGGCGTACCGGTCGGAGTGCCGTCCGCGTCCAGCTTGGTGAACTCGCTGGAAATGTTGCCGCGCAGTTCCGTGGCCGGCAGGCTCGGCCCGATCTGCGCGGTGGTGATGCCGTCGAAGGTATCGCCCAGGGCGCCCGAGCTCACTCCGGTGGCCGGGGTGATGTGGTCGTAGCCGACGGACGCCAAGATGGAAGACACCGTGGCATCCGGCACAGTGACGTCGATCGGCTTGGCGATCCGGGCGTCGAAGGTGACGTGGGTGTCAGCGGTGAGGTTGAGCCCCGGCTCGGCGACCATCGCCAGATCCGGATACTCGCCGCCGGTGTCGGTGTAGATGCTGGATCCCAGGTCGTAATGGCCCTTGGGTACCCGCAGCGTCACGGTCCCGGACGGGTCGAACGGGAACGCGGACACGTTCGCGTTGTCCGCGTCGGTACCCAACAGGAGAGCGCCGTAGTCCGTGGAGGGGGCGCCCTTGCTGTCCACGAAGCTGATGGTCAGGTTGTAGCTTTCCACCTCCTTGTCGACGCCGACCGGCGTGCTGACCTGCACACCGCCGGCGGTGGCCAGCAACTCGCCGGAGTAACGGCCGTCCGGCCCGGCGACCCGGGTGTCCACGGTGAGCGTGACCTGCGCCTGACCACCCGCCGGCACCGTGACCTGGTTGGCACTGAGGCTGAACATGCCGGCCGCCGGTGCCGCACCACCCGGACCACTCACGCCCAGGGCGAGGTTCAGCGTCACGGCGGCACCACCGGCGTTGTGGTACGTCACGGTCTTCGTGACCGGCTGGTCATCGGCGTGCGGCCACTGCTGCAACCCCAGCGACACGCTGGCCGGATCGCTGGTAACCGACTGACCGATCGCCCGACCGACATCGACCCGGCCGGCACCCTGCTGATACCCGGTCAGATCCGGATTCGGCTTCGCCGAACCCATCAGCGCCGCCTTGAACTGCGCC
>NZ_BONZ01000083.1 GCF_016862975.1 Rugosimonospora africana | reverse complement strand
GGGGTCAGTACTCGCGGCCGGGGCAATCGAATGCAGAACGGGCGCCGCGTGATTCACCAGTGAAGGGAGGGCGTGGAGCCTTCACCTTGGACTTCAGACTGGTGCTGATTCGTCGACGCGAGCCGGCCGACTGATGGCCAGGAAGCCAACCATGCCGAGCGCGCAGTTCCGCGTCGATCGGGGCTCATCGGCGGCCTCGCGCCGCAGCAAACCGCAGCAGCCCGTACCGGATCGCCAGCGCGACCGCATGTGCGCCGTTGCGTGCACCGAGCCGGCCATAGATCAATTGCCGGTCATTGCTCACGGCGGCAGGGCTGAGGTGGAGGGTCTCGGCAATTAGTTTGTCCGTACCTCCATCCGCCAACAGGTGCAGGATCGCGAGGTGGCGTGGGATGAGTCGTGGTGCCGGTCCGGCGGGAAGGGCACGGGTTGCGCTCTCGCGAATGACCCGAACCTCAGCCGCTTGCACTCGTGGTGCTGGGCCACCGGTCCGCAGCTCGACACCGGCCGCCATCAGCCGGCTGCGCACCTTGTAGTGGGTGAGCCCGGTCTCCGTGGCGATAGCGTGGATGCTGCTCCCGTGGGTGTACCGGACTATGAGGTCGTCTGTCGACGCTTGGTCTGGCATCGTTCCTCCCTTGCGGTGGTCACGGTGGGGTGGCGCGACCCATCGGATGTCAGTGTCAACGGACATATGGTACCTACGTAGGTATGGATGACTCTACAATGCCGTGATGACTGATCGTCGAAGCAGTTGGCTCGAGCTGGCCGAGAACCTCGCCGAACGGGTTCGCACCGGCAAACTCCAGCCTGGCGACCGGCTGCCCACCGAGAACGAACTCCGAAATTCGACGGGCTTGAGCCGGACTACCGTCCGCCACGCAGTTGCCGAAGTCCGCAGCCGAGGATTGATCAAGACTGTGCCGCAGGACGGTAGTTTCGTCCTCGGCTCCGGTGGTCCGTTCCAGTTGGGGCCTGGAGAGTCAGTGACACCGTCCACCGCGCTGATTGTCACCGGCGCGGACGGATCAATTCGTACTTTGGCGGCAGGTACCCGAATCGTTGTCGATGCCAACGGCTGCGCCTGTCACGGATAAGCCGGCGATGTGCGCGTGCCAGACGGCTCGGTAGTAGTCGTGTTCGTCGAACGGCTGGGAAACGTCCGGGCAGAACTCGGCGCGGTACGTGTCACCGCTGCTGGCGGGCGCGAACTCGACGCGGTTGGCGTATTGGTTCCAATACCCATCAGGGCCGCCAAGCTCCGTGGGAGCGCCCTGCTTGCGGCAGCGCCAGCCGCGTACGACATTCTCGACCACCCGGTCGACCAATTCATCCTGGTCGACATAGACGGTCACATCTCGATACACGAGCTGGGTGACAGCGAGCCGCAGGATCATGTCCTCCAGCTGGCGTTCCAGGTCAATCGCGCTCACGGGCGTTCTGTCTCCGTTCTGGATGTCGTTGCTCGGTGGCAGAGACCGAACCGAGCCTCATCGCTTTAGTCGAGGGTGGGGCCGGATCGCCTTGCTTCTGGCCGATCACCAGACCCGTGCGGTGTGACGCGCGCCAGCACATCGGTATCGACCAGTTCCTGCCACCGCTGCACCGGCTGGTTGTGGTCGTCGAGTTGGAAACCTTCGAGCCACACGCGGTTGTACGCCGGATCGTCCTTGGATACCAGGTCGAGCCGGACCTGGGTGACCTGCATGCGCAGCGGTGCGTCCTTGTACCAGACACGGTCCCCGGCCGGCAGGTCGATGATCGCGCCCTCCGGGACTGCAGGCATGCGCCTGACGGCGGTGTTCATGCCGCTGGCTGGTCCGGTAGGCATTGGGCAGTGGAGAAGACGGTGTGCCCGTTGATGAGGACGCCCTCGTACCGCAACCTACAGCGAGTGAGCCCGAAGACGGTCAGGTAGGTTATCGGTGTCTTGGGTTTGCGGCTCTTCGGTTCGGCCGGTTGGGACCGGCCGCACGCAATGGCTATTGGTGCGGCAAACGCTGTTACGACAGCGGTCATCAAGATTTCCGAAGGCATACGACAGACTCCCCTCACCAGTGCTGTAGACACGGCTTGTGGCCGGGGAGCGCGGCTTGTGCACTTGCGGGAGTTCTCGACCATTGGCCGCCGCGCCCCCCAGCAGCGCCAGGCGATTGGGCCTCGTCCCAACACCAACCACCTGAGCTGGACGCGACGTTAGGACAACGCATGGTGAGGGTGAAGGTGCGCGACGGGCTACAACGAACGTCGATCAATCAAACTGGTACGCCATGTACCAGCCAGCTCGTAAAGCTACAGGTCAAGGCCCACATTCTCAGCGAGCGCCGCCAACTCATCCGACAAAGCCCGGCGTCGATTCGCCACCACGCCAGCCACGATGTCGCGGGCGAACCGCTGGTGCCGCAGCCATACCGGCGCGTCATGACGCACTCGTTGCAGCGTCTCGGTCGCATCGAGGTAGAGGTGGTTGTCGAGTTGCGCGAACGCGACATCGAGCAGATGCCGATTGCGGTTGTTGCTCGTCGGACTCTCGCTCGGCGGAACCCGCTCGGCCAGCGTCAACGCCCGTCCGGTCTGCCCGGCGATCACGGCTGTCTCGACGCGCTTCATACCGACGGTCGCGGGGTTGAATACGCCAACCGTCGCCGGTGCCGGGGTGCGCGCCGACCCTGCCGCGTTCCCGACCCGGGCAGCCGCAGCCGCAGCCGCATCCAGCATCTCTTGGGCCCGGTCGTCGCGGTTGTTCCGTACGGCCGCGGCCGCGCCTCGCAGCATGAGCCACCCCCACGTGGCGTATTGCTCGGCGGCTGCGCGGGCGAACGACGGCTCAATCGCGTCCGCCGTCGACACCGCCAACTCCTCCGCCTCGTCGAGTCGCCCTTGACGCAGCAGCAGCCAGCACAGCGACACCACGGCCGCGGCCCCGATCAACTCGTCGCCCGCTGCGTCGGCCGAGTCGAGAGCACGGTCGAGCGCCCGGTGAGCGAGATCGAACTTCCGGGTCTGGATCAGTATCGTGCCGGCCATTTGCTGCGCCTGCGAGAGAGCGCGTAGCGCCGCTGGCCGCTCGCTGTCGGCGGCGGCTGCGGCCGCTCCACTCGCCTCGGTGAGCAGGACGGGGAGCGCGGTCAGCGCATCCGCGTAGTGGTCCGAGTGGTACGAGGCGTCGATCGTCCAGATGGCTTGCCGGACGTCCTCGAGGGTTGGCGGTTCCGTCTCGGCCGTCGCGATCTGAGAACCTTGGATGCCTCTGGCCGGCGCGAGGACCCGCCGAAGCTCCACCAGGGCGACGTCATCATGATCGGCTTCGCGGCGGGCCACGGCCTGGCCGGACCGACTGAACAGGGACGAGGTCCGGACCTGCAGGGAGCGGGCGAGCTTGTTCAGCGTGGCGATCCGGGCGGAAGTGCGCTCGTTCTGTTCCAGCTTGCGGATGGTCTCGACGGACACGTTCGCGGCCTCTGCGAGCTGTTCTTGGGTCATGCCTCGGCGTCGGCGGATCTCGGCCACGCGGTCGCCAATGGTCATTTCCGAGGCAGGCATGCCTTTTCACCACCCAGGGAGAGGACTGGGGGCGGGCCCGCCACCTCTCCTGCGGCGGCCCGCCGCAAACTTCAGCGTACTGCGGGCCTGCCTCCGGTGCGGGGATTGGACGGGGTTCGGGGCTACGTAGCGCTGGTCAGGGCGAACATGGCGGCTGAGAGACCAGCCCGGGCGATCATGAACATTGCGCTGAACGCCCTCCAGGCGGCGTTCAGACCCGTGCAGCCGGTGACCGGCACTGCCCAGGGCAGTCTCGACCACAGACCCGGGTCTGCACCCACAACCGACGGAAGCCGGCACGCCGAGCCACACCCACTCGTGTCTCGGCAGCATGGCGCGAACACGGCGGTCACCAGTGCGCCGGGGGTGATTCCGGCGGCGCGCTTGAACCCGCCCGAATCCGTCGCAGGAGGTTGTTGACAGTCCAGGAGCCCAGTCGGGATCGTTTTGAGGACGTGGCTTGCGGTTCAGAACGGAGGCTCGTCGGCGGGTGCGTCAGCCCGGAGCTGCACGGCAGCCTTGGGCTTGTGCTGGCGGAGCAGCGCCACGGCCTCTTTCACGCGGCCAAGGTCAATGAGATACCAGGCCAGGACGCCGCCGTTGCCGGAGCCTTGCTGTTCAAGGATGGCGACAGCCTCCTCAGTGCGTTCAGCGTCGGAGAGCAATTCGGCGATGGAGCAGGCCGCGTACCAGGTGCCACCCTCGGGGTGCGCTCGCGCCTGCTCGATCGCCTCCTCGCGGAGGCCGCAGGCGACCATCAACGGAAGCCGCATCCGGAAGAAGTCCCACTCCTCTTCGCCGCGACGCGCCTTGAGCGTGTCGAGGTAGGCCAGGCCGTCTGCGGGCCGGCCCTGCTCGGCGTAGTGGGTACACAGGGTGTCGACAATCCAGTCGTCCGCGCCGCCGGGCGAGTCCACGAGCGAGCGCAATACCACCGTCGCCTCATCACCCCGGCCGTGCCGCACCAGGAGCTGCGCAAGCTGCACTGCCCCGCGGACGCGGCGGGCCTGCGATCCCCCAGGATTCCGGTACACGGCGATCGCGCCCTCCACGTCGCCGCGCCCTTCCAGTAACTGCGCGAGACGCTCCGCGGCGTGACCGTGATACTCGGCCGCCGCGTACGTCCGCAGCTCCTCGACCCGGTCGTGCCGTGCCAGGAGGTCGGCCAGCTGGTCACGGCCGTTGACCGAGGTGGAGAATCGGGTGTGCAGCAGGGCGATAGCATCATCGATGCGGCCCTGGCGCTCCCGGATCGCAGCGAGAAGATCGATGGCATTGGACGGTTCGACGTCTCGACGGCAGCACGACGGGGCGGTGCAGCGGTGTCCCGCCTCGATGCGGGCGATCAGCAGCGAAGCGGCGTCCTCGTCCCGACCCGCGCCCTCGGCGATCTCAACCAGGGAAGCAGCGAGGAACCAGTCCCCCATGTGCGGGCGAAGAAGAGCGAATGCCTCATCCCCTTGACCGCGGCGAGCAAGAAGGCGTGCGACAGACGCCAGCGCCAGCCGGTCTCCGGCCTCGGCATACGGGCGGGCCAACCTGATCGCCTCCTCGATCCTCTCCCACCCCTCCAACAGCCCGGCCATGGTCTCAGCGGCCGTCCACCAGCCCGTGGCGACGTACGGGGCGAGCACCTCCAACGCCTCGGCTCGCCGGTCTCGCCCGGCCAGTAGCCGTGCCCACTCTCGCGCGCAGAACCACTCCCCGCGACAGGCCTGGAACTCCACCTCCTCGGTATGGCCGAGCTCGACAAGCCGGGAGACCAGGTGCGGGGGAATGCAGCCGGAGAGTG
Source organism: Rugosimonospora africana (assembly GCF_016862975.1). GTDB lineage: Bacteria > Actinomycetota > Actinomycetes > Mycobacteriales > Micromonosporaceae > Rugosimonospora > Rugosimonospora africana. The sequence goes on along the minus strand of NZ_BONZ01000083.1, from coordinate 91,598 downwards.
TCCGGGCCTTGTAGTCAAGATCAGCGGCGTCCACGACGGTGAACCCTAATCCTCACCCCCGACGTGAACCGACTCGCTGTTGAACCTACGGTGTGGTGAAGCATCAGCCGTGACCGCACAGCGCGCTCATACGCCTGTCGAGTCCCACCTGTCGTTTGACGTCACACCTGATGCTCGGCTGATGAGCTTTGGTTCGGCGAGGGCCGTCTGTCGTCGAGCCGGCTTTGCCGCCGCTACGTAGCTGGTCGGCTGTATGTCCGCAACTGTCGGGCGCAGGCTGCACGGACGGCCGCCTTCAACTCCCCCACCGTCCGTCCCCAGCCGGCGCCCCACTCATCGTCGATCCCGTACAGATGACCCAACGGCAGGTCGATGACCTCGGAGGAGTAGCCGGCTCGCGTGACGACATCCTCGACCACTTGGGCGACCCATCGCTCGCCCGCTTCTCTCGTCAGGCACCGACGGGCCAGACTGTCGAAGACGACTACCGCGGCCGCGACGGTAGTTGGCGGCAGGGCGACGGACATCTCCGCCAACGCGGCGGGAAGCAGGTCACGAACCTCATGCACGTCTCGACCGTTCAGGCCAGCCAGTTCCCGAAGGGCTTGGCCGTCACGACCGGCAATGAGCCAATGTGCCGCCCACCATGGCACACGCTCTAACCCAGCCTGCCCGAGCACAAACCACGCTGCAACCAGCTCAGGGGACGGCACCGCCTCAGCGGGCACGCCACGGTTCGCGGACACCGCCACATCATGCTGCGCCACGCGGCAACACGCATCCCAAAAAGATCGAGCGACGTTCAGCTGATGTTGCCAGGCGCCATGCGGCGTACGACAGCCGGCGTGTCGCGCTCCAGGTGATGCGTCACAAGTCAGTGTCCGTTGAGTCCGCGACAGCTCCGGCTACACGACAGTTCGGACAGGTTGGGCGGGACTGGGTTGTTCGAGGGGCAGGACGACGGTTCTTGACTGAGACAGTGGTGGTGGCCTGGACGACGATCACTGGCGTGTCGCGAGCCGCGTTAGCCACGCTCCCGACCCGGCAGCGCTGCCCCGCCGAGGAAGGCTTCGTAGGTCTCACGGACATCATCGTCGATCTCCGGTCGTATGTTGCTATAGCGAGTAGCGGCTCGGTTGCGGTGCGGGCCCGAAAGCCAGTACTCCTCGTGAGTCTCGACATCGTAGAAGTTGGCGTCGGACATGCCGGCCCAGCGGTGCAGGGTCTTGCCGTGCCAGTCCGCTGTCTTCCAACTCCGGTTGAACCGCACCCAACTGATCCACGCGGGACCCTTATCGGTGCCGTAGCCCGTCTTCAACTGAACAAACATCAATCGCATCGCCACGAACGCCATGCTGACAGCTGACACGTCCGGCACGCACCACCGTTTGCGGCCGCCGCGCGGGAGGGTCCCTGTTCAGCCGTATCAGCGGCAAACTCGACCAGCATTCGACGGCAGTGTCACGCAGATCCGTTTACCGATGCGCGTCCGGCGAACCTCAGACGTCAAGGATCACTTTGTCGTACCACACGTCCTCGTGCCCGGGCGCCAGTAGCACCCGCCAACCTGGCGGCAGCGCAAGGTACGGCGCAAGTTCCGGGGCGTAGCCGTCCAGGTGCTCAACATGCATCGGCTGGAAGAAGTGGTCGTCTTCCTGTGGAACGTCCGCGCCACGCCACACGAACCATCCGCTGGTGGTCCCAACCACCTCGTGGCGAAGGGCGTGAGGGGGGTCAAGCTCACGAGGACGCGACATTGCTATGCCGACGATGGTGCCTGGCCGCGGTGGCGCTGGTCCTACCGCGAACCGTCGACACATCGCATATTGGTCGGCTGAGACTCGTGACCGTCACTCGCGACTCAGCCAACTGGTCATGTCACCTGTCTCCAGAGGTCAAAGTGGACGGATCCAAGCGATCGTCGCAAAAGGGCTTGATGAGTCGACGAGAATATGCCGACCGGCGTGAAGATCGGTAACAGGACTGCGTGAAACTTCGCCGGCGTTGACCGGCGGACCGTTCGCCCGGCACGGTCACTCAGTCTCGCGTGAGGCGGAGCAGATCGGCGATGCGGCACACCTGCCGCGTAAGGTCGGTCGCCACCGAGGGCTTCAGCGGTCCCGCGCCGCGGGCGACGACGTACAGTTCGTCGTTGACGAGCATCCAGTCGGGAAGATTCCCCGCGACGTGCGCTGCCTTGATGTCGGGGCCTATGTGGCTGACGGCCAGTTCGGCGTCGGTGCAGATCGTCCAGAAACTTCGAGCGAACTCGTCCTGGCCCGGCTGCAAGCGGTGCGGATTGAGTTTGCGGTGCACTCCCAGTCGGGTATATCTGCGCGGCAGACGCAGCACCGCGAAGAATCCGTGCCCCTTGGCGGCTCCGGCAACGTCGAGCATGCGGCCTGGCGCCCAAGTCACCTCGCCGACAGTCACCGGCAAGCCGTCGACAGTCTTGGATAGAGCGCACAGGACCACAGGCGCGGTTACACCGGGCTCCGTGGTCGCCCACGGCCAATCGCGATGTACCGCCAGCGTGGACCAACCATCCCGGTCGGCCCAGCGGAACAGAGCCCACCTCGACCACCGCCCGTAGAGGTCCAGGCCCAAAAGAAACAGCGCAAGACCACCGATCAGGATACCCAACCACGGAAGCAGACCGAGCTTCTCCGCCAACCAACGGGATGCCAGTCGCATCAGCACAAGGCCGCACACCACGCCGACGGCCGCCAGTACCGTCAGGGTCAACGACCATCGGCCTCGGAAACCGCCACTCCATCTCGGCATGCCACCCTCACCGCTTGGGCCGGCCGTCAGAGTAGCCACAACGATCAACCGGGGCGACTCGGCCGGCGCGCCACGCGCCTCCGGATCGACGATGTCGTAACCCCGAGGCGCCGGGAGCGGCGACAGGTGACCCCCAGCCGGAGGCGTCACTCAGCTACCCATAACGCTCTGTCACGCAGGTCGCGAGCCGGACAGCCAGCATGCCGGCGTGCCTTGACTCGGATCATGCGTCACGGATCGGCGCCGCCTGACGCGTTATGCCCAGGTCATGCTCAGTTTGATTGGTGCTTTTATCACGTGCCGTTAGGTTGGCGCAGGTGCAGGGCATCGACGAACTCGCTGAGAGTCGGTGTGACCTGCCGCCAGGACACCTGCTGGCGAGACAGCGTGACGGTGTCGGTGGCGAGCACGCGGGGGTCCGTCGAGCTGCTGCGATAGTCCAGGGCCAACGCAATGTCGTCCCCGGCGTAGCGGCATATGGCGATGTAGACGGCCTGGTCGAGGTCGAGCCATGGCATGGCTATCGGCTGCGCGGCACTGCCGCGACCTACGCAGAAGAAGCGCATCGTGTCGGCGGACTCGGCGATCAGACGGTTGTGTAGGCGCAACTCGTCAAGGGTGAGCATGAAGTCCAACGGGTCGTGGAACCAGGGGATCAGCTGACGAAGCGCTTCGTCGCCCGGCTGCTGCCACCGGCCAGACTTGAGCAGGCGGACGAGCAGATCGGGCAACGGCAGTCCGTTGACCTGCCAATCCTCATCCATTATCGGACGTCCCCCCGCTCGGTAACGAGCCTGGTAAACCGTTGCTCCATGACGCCCCACCACAAGTCACACCCGCTCCCAGACAGCCTGAATTCGCAGGCGGAACGAGAACCAGGCCGACCAGGTGTCAGCGTCAATCGAGACCGCCCGTCTCCGTCTCACCTGGTGGTGGGACAGGTGGCCCAGGAGATTTTCAGTGCATCGTACCTGTATTGGCCGACCACCTGGCTGATCGAAGCTTGTGTGCGTAGCTGCGCCGCTCGATTCGGCGGGCCAGGTCAGCGGCGACGTGCTCGGCAGTGCGGGTGGCGTCGGTGCTGATCAGACGGCCCGCTGCGCGATAGTGTGCCAAGACTGGACTGCTGCGTTCGCGATAACCGCTCAGACGCCGGGCGACGGCCGCAGGAGTATCGTCCTGCCGCTGGAGCAGCTGCCCGCCACACCAGTCGCGTGCGTCCGCGTTGAGCGTTGGCGCCGATGCTTGAGGCGCCGCACTGACGAATAGTTCAGATCTGGACCAAGGCGCCGCCCGAAGCGCGGCAGCCCCGCACCGCGACGGCCTGATCCGGGTCAAGGGCAACAACTACTGCCACAGGTCGCGGACGTCTCTTGCGTTGAGGGCGTGGTCTACTGTCGCGCCGTGAAGGATGCACGCCGAGCACGGCGCGGCCGCCGCCCTCGTCAATCCCCAGATGCTCACGCGACGCCGGGTGCACGGACAGTCCGCGCGCAGGCTCAACTAGCCAGCGACTGGTTCGCGAAGTGGGTGCTATGGCGCATCGGGCTACCGCTCTTCGTAGTCGCCACGCTGCCCGTCATGATCGCAGACGCTCCGCCGTCTTGGCAGGCGCGTTGGGGTAGCAGCATCCACGGCACATTCACCGCGACGCGAGTGGAATGCAACAAGCACTGCTTCTGGCACGGCGACTTCATGTCCCACGACGGAACAGCGCAACGCATCGACGTCGGCTACGCCAGCGGCGGCCACGTAGACCACATTGGTCAACCGGTCCCAGCTCTCGACACCGGCGACAAACAGCTCGTGTACCCGCCTGGAGGCGGTTGGGACTGGCTGGTTATCCTCGTACTGATTCTGGCTGAAATCGGGGCTGCTGCCCTTTGGGTCTGGTACACACTATTACCAATAATGTCATGGATCGCCCGACGTGTTACGCGGCGAACGCATGCGAGATCAAGACTCTAGATGGTGCGTACGTCCGTCGTGGCCCGGACGGGGCTCCCGCCGACACCGGACGCTTCGCTCCCTGCCAGCCGGCGTCGATCAGGGCTCAGAGCACCAAGCGTCCGGCGGGAGCGCTCGGGATAGGCTGCCATCCCACCCATCGTCGAACCAGGCGAGGCCAGGCCCGAACCTGGCCCCGGGTGCAGATCGTACGTCCGGCGGGCGCTCCACCTGGACCCGAGCCAGAACCCGGCTTCACGAAGTGTGGGTCGACGGCAGCGATCGGCCGAGCGAGGTGACATGACGACGTTGGCTCAAGCGGTCTGTGCCTGTCGAAACGGAGGCGAGGAAGATCGATGGCTCTGTCCGGCAGAAGGTGTCCTGACTGCGGACGCGTTGTTCGGGCTGAGTTCGAATCGACCGTCACTGGGCGGAAGGTCTGTCCGGACTGCGCTCGGGCGCTGTTCTTCGGCTCGGCGGTCGGCGTCGTTACACAAAATTCCGGTAGCGGCTTCGGCGTCTGGGCGATGCTCATGTGAAGGATCCGGCGTGGTCATTGATCTCGTGACGCCCTTGACATGGCACCTTCTGTGATCGCTTGGGAAGCAGCAGTACTGCTGAGGCGGGAATCGGGGACCGCGTTGTTCGACGCCGCGTTCTGGCGACCCGGTCATCGGGCCGCCAGCGCTGCGATGGCAGAGCGTCATCGATAGAGGCTGGTAGTCGGATTGCCTCGGTCCCGTAGGTCGACGAGGGTGACCTGCCCAGGCCCGGCGACATCACTGCAGTGCGGACCGTGCAGGTCCAGCGACGCCAAGTTCGCGGCGATGCCCCGCCTGAAGTAGGCGTTGTCTAGGTCGAAGGACACACGCGTCCCCGCTTCTGCCTCGGGGACGAAGTTCCGAGGCTCCGAGATGGGGCGTAGCCCGGCGAGTTCCTGGCGTAGGCCGATTCCGTCTCGCCATACTTCAGCGACCGTGCGTGAACTCAGGGCGGCCGCTGCGGCGCTGACCCATCGGGCGGGACCGAGCATCGAGCCGTAGTAGCCCAGGCGCACGCCGGGATCGTCCAAAGCATCGGCTCGATCGTCGCTGACCACAAAGGCGAGATCACCGATAATCTCCGTTTTCACCTGCAGGGTGTGCACCGCAGCGACCCGGGCCGCCGGATGGAGCGCGTGTGCCAGCACACCCTCCAGCACTCGTGTGGCAAGGTCGGGACTGCCTCGACCTGCTCCGAAGTACATAGTGGGTCGCGTCCGGACGGACTCGTCGAACTCGATGACCTGGATGTCAGACGCGCTGTACCTGCCCACCGTCACGGGGACCACGCTACTTCCCGGAAACGGGTCCAAGACGTTCACCAACCGGTCATCACTGGTGGCCGCTTATCTCCCCGCCAGTTGGCGCCAGCGGGCAAGTCCAACTGACCGCTATCAGCGGGCATGTCGGCGAAGGGCATGGAGGAACTCCTGGTAGATCGAGCGGTGCTGAAGCACCGTTTCCACCAGGAGTTCCGTTGCTATCGTGCCCGATCGCACCGGGCGATACCGCTCGCAGTGCGCCGTGTTGTCGTCTTGCCTCATTCCACCGATCCACGCGTCGAGTTTGGCGATACCCGTCGGACACGACCGACGCCCAATGCGCGGTCATCGACCCCCTTGCTCCCGGACCCGGCCCGGCTGCGCGGGCAGAGCGGCCGGCGGGAGACGCACTGCCGGCGAGCGATCGCGGACGCGATCTTCTACCTGGTCGACAACGGCATCAAGTGGCGGGCCCTGCCGATGGACTTCCCGCCCTGCTCGACGGTCTACAACTACTTCGCCGCCTGGGCGACGGGTGAACAGGACTGCTCCTGATCAAGCGATTGACCTGGTGTGTGAGGTTCTGTGACATCGTCACCGGCCTTTGCCCCTCCCGCTGCCATCAGTCGAGGAATAACGTCAAGAACCTCGATATCCGCTCGCCGATGGCGGCCCCGTCAACGGCGAGGGAGTGACCCAATCAGCTCGCCAGAGCCGGCATCGCCTGCCGGCGGACGGCGTGCGCGGTTGGAGGGCTGAGGGGAGACCGTGATGCGCCGCGCGGCACAAACTGCGACCCAGTGGTGGTGGCCCGGCCTGCTGCTGGTCGGTCTGCTGCACACGCCCGGGGGGCCCACGCTGCCCCGGCACCTGCCCAGCAATGATCAGATCGCCGGGTTCGTCGCCGAGCCGCTGACCCGCACCACCGTCATCACCGGGGCGGTGCTGCTCGGCTGGCTGCTGTGGGGACTGCTGGCGTTGACCGCCATCAGCGCCCTGTACCGGCGGGTGACCAGGTTCTGTCGGCGGTTGCCGCGGATGCGGCTGCCGGGTCCGGTGCAGAGCCTGGCCGCGGCGGTACTCGGCACGGTCGCCGTCAGCGGTGCCGGTGCCGCGGCAAGCGCCGCCCCACCGGCTGCTCACGTCGGCCTGACCCAGACCGATCCGGGGCAGCGTCCCCCGTCCGGCCCCGTGGCCCACTGGCCCGTCACCGGCGCGGTCACCGACCCGGCACCGTCACGAGCCACCGCGGTCACCGGCCCCGCCGCCGGCTCCCCCACCGCTTCGGCCGCTCAGGGCAACGGCCGGGCCGCCAGTTACACCGTCCGCCAGGGTGACACGCTGTGGAGCATCGCCAAACACCAGCTGGGCAACCCCGAGCGGTGGGCCGAGATCTACCATCTGAACCGGGAGCGCTACGACCGGCACGGCCGGATGCGCGGCGGCGACCACATCGAGCCCGGCTGGTCGCTGACCCTGCCGGCCGGCGCGCGCGTGCCCGGCAACGCCACGCCACCACCGCCGACGCACCACGCCGCGAGCCCGTCGGCCCTCTCCTCACCGCACTCCGCAACAACCGGCTCCCCGCCGCCTGCCGGCACCGGTTCGCCGACGGCGCACGCCTTGCGCACCCCGTCCCCGAACAGTCGAGGCGAGAGGGCCGCAGCCCCACCGCCCACGGGACCGCAGCTTCGCGCCCGGAGCCGACCCGTCATCAGGGCGTGCAGCTACCCGGCGGCGGCTGGGTGCCCCTGGGGTTGGCCACCGCCCTGACCGCCGCCGCGTCGCTGGTCTGGCTGCGGCGGCGACACCGTTACACCCCGGGCCCGCTGACCGACCCGGCCGACGACGAGCCGGACCTGCGGCCCCTGCCGCCGGCGATCACCCATCTGCGCCGCGGCCTGCGCCAGCACGCACCCGCACCGCTCGTGAGGTCCCCCCACCCGCCGGAGCCCGCCGATGCCCACCACACACCGCCCGGCGGCCCGGCGCGGCCACCGAGGGGCCACGATGGTTCCCAGCTGAGCGGACTGCCCACCCCGCTGCCCGACGCTGGGCTGGGACTGGCCGGGGCGGGTGCGCACGCCGCCGCCCGCGCGCGCTCGTGCGCCGTCGGCCGGGCGGAACCATGCCTGCAGCCCCTGCCACCGCGCCGCCCGCTGCTCCAACCACCGCGGCGCCGGGTCGGACTGCCCGGGCAGGCTGGGCAGGGTCGGCGCCGTGCAGCGCACGGTGATGCAGGACCGTGACCCCGCGCTCCTCGACGCGCTTGATCGCCGCGGCGATGATCTGCTGCCGTTGGTCGAGGTCGGTGACGAACTCCGTCACGTAGGCGATGGTGGCCTGCTTGACCTCCTGGAAGGTGGCCAGGTCGGCGCCCTCGTCGCGCAGCAGGCGCTGCAACTGTGCGTTGAACTGCTTGGTGTTGGCCTGCAGCCCCTGCAGGTGGCCTTCGAGCTCGGCCAGCGCGGTGTAGATACGCCGGTCGCCACCGTCGACGCCCAGCAGCTCGTGCAGTTCGCCGAGCCGGTCGGTGATCGCGTCCAGGACCGCGGTCTGCAGCGCGCCGCTGCAGGCGAGGAACTGCAGCGTGTACTGCACGCCTTCATAGGCGGCCTCACCTTTCCGGCTGAGCGAATAGTGCAGATTGCGCCGTTCGTACTCATCGGCCGAGGCGTAGTGGGCGCTGTGGTTCTGGGTCCGTTCGACAAGGCCGTACTTGTGCAGGGCCCCCAGGGTGTAGTCCAGATTCGCGTCAGCGACCGGCTCGAACCAACCGACGTCGCGCAGTCCCGCCAGAATCTCATCGAAGGTCAACGCGGAGGCCAGCCGTTCGTTGGCCTCACCCAGCACCTGCATCACCGCGCTGTGCAGGTCAGCGCGGTCGGTGACTGTGAAGGCGAACATGTCTGTCGGCACCCGACGAAGCACAGGCCGCTGCCCGCCTGTGTCCGTCTCATCAATCACCGAGGGCGCTCCTCCCGCTCCGCCAACCACTTCCTGAAAAGGTACGGGAGCCCTGCGACAACATGCATCTCAACCGACCGGTGCAGCTGGCAGGCGAGGTTTGATCGCAAAGACCACGGCGACGGATAAGCCGTCGATAAGCCGTCGATGTCGTTGCGGTCAAGACCGAACTCATCGACCACATCCTGGTCTCCCAGGACCTGCGGCTACGACTTGCCAGCGTGGACAGCCTGGTCGACGACATCGGCTCCATCACCGCCTCCACGGACACCCGGCGACCCGCCACCGTGCCGGACCACGCCCCGGTCATCGCACGATTCACCGCCATCTAGGCACGAGACGACAGCCCTGGCCGGCGCAGGAACTGCCGCCGACTTCATTGAAAAGATGGCAGCGCGGTCGACAGGTTGGAAGTGTCGTCGCTCCGCGTCGCGGTGGAGTCAATCAAGGTGTTACGGCTCGTGTCCCGTCCGAGTAGAGGTGGCGGATACGGGTCGTGCTGGCCAGCGGTCCGCCACCTGCACTCGGACGGTCCGCGGTCGAGTCGTCCGGGTTTAGTTGGCGGATTCTGTGATTACTGCTGCTGGACTCGTCGGTGGATGCGGTAGACCGCGCTGTCGAGACCGGCCAGGGCCGTGAGCCCGGTGGACGGCGGGAGCAACCGGCGGCGCAGGCCATCGTGAGCGTGGCGGCAAGTGATCACGAGGGGCTTCGCGACACAGTCAACGTTCGCCCCCTGTCGCGCAGCGCGTATCTGGCTGCTTTCGTCGACCCCGTGCGTGGACAACGACACGATGAATGCCAACTGTTGGTCTCAACGGCGTCCCGCCGGGATTGCCTGAGACGATGGGGCGATGCCGGACGACTCGCCGATCGGTACTCCGTCGACCATGCTGATCGTGATTCGAGGTAACTCGGGCGCTGGCAAGAGCAGCATCGCTCGGCAGTTGCAGCGGCGCCACGGGCGCGGGTGTGCCCTCGTCGAGCAGGATTACCTGCGCCGCGTCGTGCTGAGGGAACGCGACAAGCCCGGTGGCATCGCGCCGGCGCTCATCGAGCAGACCGTGCGGTTCGCGCTCGACAACCAGTACCACGCAGTGCTGGAAGGCATCCTTTTCAGCGACAAGTATGGACCGATGATCGCCTCTCTGCGGCGGGCCCATCGGGGCGCCACTCACGTCTTCTACCTCGACGTGTCCTTGGAGGAGACCCTGCGCCGGCACGCCAAGCGCCCCCAGGCCACCGAGTTCACCCCGGACGACATGCGCACCTGGTACAACCCGAGGGACCTGCTGGGCTTCCACGACGAGCACGTCATCCCCGAGACATCGTCGCTGGAAGCCACGATCGCCCGCATCGCTACCGTCACGGAACTGTCTCTCACCGCTCGGGATGAGGACTTCCTGCCGGAAAGGACAGCTCGATGAGTGGCACGTCGTACGGAGACATGTCCGCGCTCACGCGGATGAAGCGCACGGGGTGGCGCCACCGTTGGTACTCGAATGCGGTGTCAGCTTGGACCTCGGCGACGAGCACGGGCAGGACCTGCCGATACGGCAGCGGTAGTGGCCGGTGGAACTGGCCGGGGACCAGTTCGCCGGCAGCGGCTGCGGCCACGGATGCGGAGTGCTGCGTCCCGCATCGTAGGCGGCGGGTGGGATCAGCATCCCGCCGAGTTCCTGCTGCTGGACGGTGGACATACCCATGACTACCGGCGTCACGGCATCACTAACCTGTTCGCCGCCCTGGAACTGGGCACCGGCCAGGTGACCGCCGCCTGCTACTCCGACCGCACCGGCGCCCGGTTCCTGGCCTTCCTGCGCCAGGCGGTCAAGCTGCACGCCGGCAAGGACATTCACGTGGTGCTGGACAACCTGTCCACCCACACCACGCCCGAGGTCAAGGCGTGGCTCGCGGGCCACCCGAATGTCACCTTCCACTTCACCCCGGTCGGCAGTTCATGGTTGAACCAGATCGAGATCTGGTTCGGGGTCATCACCCGCCAGTCGATCCGTCGCGGCACGTTCACCTCGGTCAACGCGCTGATCGCCCGCATCCGCGACTACGTCGCCCGCTGGAACGCCGACGCCGAACCGTTCACCTGGACCGCCACCGCCGACGAGATCCTCGCCAAGGTCCGCTGGGTCCAGACCAGCATCAAACAACTCGTCGAGAACAACACCAAGTAACGGAAACAAGATCACGCGACGCTAGCGGCGGCGCGGGGCTTGCGGCCCCGTCTGACAATTGCCTGGTGACATTCGCCGATGAGGCAGCGGGGACCGGCGGGAATTCGCGGTCCGCGTTATCAGCGGCGGACTCGCTGGTGCCGTCGGCGTCGAGTCCGCGATGGCTTGCCGAGACTGCCAGCCTCCGTCGCCCGAACTGCTGTCTCCTCGATCACCTCGTCGTAGACCTGGCTCACCGTGGCCGCATATGAATCGGCGGGCTGCGATCAGGGCCACGACTCGCTCCGTCTGGCTCCACGCCGACCAGCGTGTCACGAGCCGCAGACCACTGGGAGTGCCCCGCCAGCGCGCGCCAGAGTCAGCGCAAGGGCTTCGTCATCAGGACGGCGCCCGGGACGTCGAGGGCCCGAGTGAAACCCAGCGCCAGGTAGAAGCCGATCGCCCGCTCGTTGTCGGCCCCCACGAACAAGTGCACGCCTGGCGCGCCGGCCGCCGTCAGTTGGCCCAGCACCCGGTCCATCATCGCCCGCCCGTGGCCCCGCCCCTGGCCCGGCGGCAGCAGATCGATGTGCAGGTGGGCCGGGAAGCCGGCGGCCGCCGTCGCCGGATCCATCCGGTACGGCGAGTGGATCACCCGGATCAGCTCGTCGTCGCGCTCGCTGACCGGGACATCGCGCGGATAGCGGACGCGCAGCGACGGCCACCACTCCGACTCGCACCACGCCTCGAACGCGGCGGTATCGGCGACCCCGAGGACGTACCCCACTATGGTGTCGCCGTCGTGCAGGACCGACGCGAACTCCGGGGCGAAGCGCAGGTAGGGGCCGACGTAGACGTGGCCGAGCAGGTCGGGGTCGCGGAACAGGCCGGTGGCGTCGCGGCCGTTGTCGCCGGTGCCGAGACATACCGCGTACGCCGCCGCCTCGTCGCTCGCCCGATAGCCACGGATCTCCACGTCTCCCCCAACCGGACGTCCACCCTGGTTACCGCGGACACTACCGGGAAACTGGTCCAGTCCAATTCGGACCAAGGGCTTTTGCGGTGGCCACCCGGGTTCCTAGACTCGCCAACCATGTCGATGCCGCACGAACCCGAGGGCAAGGTAGCAGACCGGCGCCGACGGCTCCTGCTACCTCTCGTCTGATCGTGCTCGGCCCGGCCGGACGCAGGTCTGGCCGCAACACAGCGGTTGCGGCGGTGTTCTCGGGCGGGCCATCGGTAAATGACGGCGTTCGCCGGCAGGTAGCCGCTACCGTGCCTCCATGCTGGATGCGCACGAGCGATTTCTGCCCTCCGGGCCGCTGCGGATTTGGACTGAGCGGATCGGGGACCCTCGGCTTCCCGCTGTTTTGATGGTGATGGGGTCGGCTGCTCAGGGTGTCAGTTGCCCCGATGCGCTGGTTGATCGGCTTGTCGAGCGTGGGGTTCAGGTGATCCGGTTCGATCATCGGGACACCGGTCGGTCCAGCGCTGTCGACTTCGATGCTCACCCGTACACGATCGGGGACATGGCCCGCGACAGCCTGGCCGTGCTGGACGGTTACGGATTTGACTCCGCTCATGTGGCCGGGACTTCGCTGGGCGGAATGATCGCGCAGTGGCTGGGTGTGCACGCGCCGGGCCGGGTCCGGTCCTTGACGGTGATATCCAGCTCGCCGATGGGTCATGATCCGAGCCGGGCGTGGGCCCGGGCGCGGGCCGGGGAGCCGGCCGACCCGGACGATCTGCCACCGCCGACGCCGGCGTTTCTCGCGCATCTGGCCGCCGGGCTGCCGCCGGGTGTGGAGTCCGACGTGGCCTTGTTCCGGGTCTTCAACGGGCCGGTTCGGCCGTTTGACGAGCCGGCCGCCCGGGCGATGCTGGAGCTGGCGCTGTCGCGGGCTACCGACCCCGCGGCCGCGGCCAACCATCACCGGGCCGTGTGGATGGACGACCCTGGCCTGCTCGCCCCGCTGTCGTCGATCGTCGCGCCGACCTCGATCGTGCATGGCGACCAGGATCCGGTCTATCCAGTCGGGCACGGTGAGGCCTTGGCTGCCGCGATCCCGGGCGCGGTACTGCACATCGTGCCCGGGATGGGCCATGTCATGACCTCACCCGGCCTGCCGGAGGAGGTCGCCGACCTGATCCGGCTGTGACCCGCCTTGCGGGAGCGGGAACGGGCCGACAAACAGCCGCGCGTGTGAACCGCCACTCGATGGTCGCGAGACCTGAGGATCCGGCGGCGTCAGTCCCAGCACCCGACTGGCAGACGACCCCCGTACCCGGCGCGGACTACGCCCTTCTGCTGCAGTACGGCCACTGAACAGCTGGTTAGCCAGAAACCCGCGACACAACTTGGGTTCGAACGCCCACCCCTGACCAGCCAGCAACGCCTCGGCCGGCACCGCAAGCATCGGAGGCACTCGGGTAGCCAGGATGAACCTCCACCACCGGCGCGCCGTTGATCCCCCTCTCGATCGTCGCCGGCTACTCCAGCCATGCGCAGGCAGATCCGTCAGAACCGATGAGCCGCAGCACGCAGGTCAGCGATATGGGCCTGCCACACGGCCTTGTAGTACTCCTCGATCTCGATGCGCTCGGGCTTCGGGGGGCAGAACTCCGGCCGGTACTCATGATCGCTACCCGGCGGCGCGAACTCCACTCGGTTGGCGTACTGATTTCGGAAACCGTCAGGACCGTCGAGCGCGGACGACTCATGCCCACGCCAGCGACGTGCCACGTCGTTGATGACCAGATCAACCCCCGAATCGTCATCCACATGAGGAGTCACATCCCTCACCACCAACGACAGCAGAGCGGAGCGACCGGTGAGCGACGCTCGGCTCGCTGACTGGTGAGCGAAGGTGCCCCTGGCATCATCGGAGCAATGAGCGACTGGGAGCATTTCCTCCACGAGGTTTCGTGGTTCCTCGATCCTGGAAAGAGTGCCGCTGTAGGTGAGGCGCAGCCATGGACCCGCGGATCGATCGCCGGCTTGCCCGAACTCTCCACGCTTCTCGCCTCGGCGACCCTCACACCCGTCTTCATCGGAGGCGACGCCTACGAGTTGCTGGCATGGGGATCATCGGATGATCGACGGGGATGGCTCTGCCGTCCGCCCCACGACGTGGACAGCGACTCCGTCCCGTGGACCCACGAGAGCTTCTGGAGACTGTGCGGCGGGATCGTCGAACGGTTCCGCGAGCCCGACACCTGGTGGAACAACCAGAACGAGGTGCTCACGGTTGACGCGGCGCACGTACGAGTCGCTGAGGTGCTCACCGACTACGCCTGGCTATGGGAGGACCACGGCCTCGAATTGTCCATCAACCCCGATGAGTACTACGCCGTGGCCGTGGAGGCCAACGGGAATCTGACGTTGGCGCATCGCGACGACGGCCAACTCCTTCTCTTTGCACCAGACCACGCTTTCGCGAATGTCACGCCGTTGGCCGACTGCCCGCCGTATTCACTGCTCACGATCGATCATGTGCCCGACCTCGCGGCCTGGATAGAGGTATGTGCCGCGGCCTGGCGATAGCAGCTGGCCGACGAGCGTCGGCATGTGCGCGCGGCGCTCGCTGCACAGCGTTACAGCGCGTGGTGCGGCCGACGCCCGGATCTGTAGCCGATGGGCGAGCGTTGAACTTGCCAGCCGGCTGCGGGCTCTGGTCGTGCTCGTCTTCGCACGGTCAATTCGACGCAATGGAGTATTCGTAGTCGGCGAGCCTTGGCTGGCCGTGCTGACCCGTCCTACCGGAAGGCGGTGATGTGTTCCTGGACCCAGCCGGTGAAGGTGCGTGGCGTGCGTCCGAGTACCTGCTCGATGGCGGGGCTGACCTGCTGTTCGGCGAGGGTCGGCTCACCGAGGACCGCGAGCGTCGTGTCCACCGCCCATTCGGGCATGAACTGCAGCATCTGCGCGCGGGCCTCATCGCGGGTCTGCTCGATGAACCGGACGGGCTCGCCGAGCGCGTCGCCGATCGCGGTGGCACGTTGTCGCGGCGTGGTGAGCGCTGGCCCGGTCAACTCATAGATCTGCCCGGCGTGACCGTCCTCGCGCAACGCCGCGGCCGCCACGTCGGCGATGTCGGCCGGATCGACCGTCGGCATGCCGACGTCGCCGAACGGCGCGATGACCGTCCGACGGGCACGGATCGAATCGGCCCAGGCGTACATGTTGGAGTTGAAGCCACCTGGCCGCAGAATCGTCCAATCCAGACCCGACTGCCGCACGGCGTCCTCGATAGACCGCAGCAACACACCGTGGGAATGGGAATCAGGCCGGGTGCCGACTCCTTGCGAGGACAGCAACACCACCCTGCTCAGTCCCGCAGACTTGGCCACATCGAGGATGTCCCGTGGCTGCAACACCTGAGCACTGGCACTGCCGTCGTGGAGGAACAGCACGTCGGCGCCATCGAAGGCAGGCCGCAGACCCTCCGGGTCAGTCAGATCCGCGGCCACGGTTCGTACACCCTCGGGCACGGCCCTTTCGCTGATCCGGCGCGACACCGCCGTCACCTTTTCGCCGGATGCTGCGAGTGCCTGGACGAGCGGTTGGCCAACATTCCCGGTCGCCCCGGTAACTACGATCATCAGAATGCTCCCTTGTCAGGTCATCGAGTTCACGGCCTCGCAGCCAGGAACAACGCGACGCTAACACCGCCGATATAGTAGGTACCTACAGGAAAGCGACTATGCCGGAGGGATGCACATGGCGGAAGGCACGCGCATGGCTGGCAAGCCGACCTGGACCGCACGCACGCCGACCAATCCCGAAGACGCCTGCCCGATCGGCCCGGTCGTGGACATCGTGTTCAGCCGGTGGACCACACCGATCCTGTGGACCCTGAACGAGTACGGCCGGCAGCGCTTCGTTGAGCTGGAGCGGCGGATCACCACGATCACGCCGAAGGTGCTGACCCAGCGGCTGCGCCAACTCGAACGCGACGGCCTGATCGTGCGCACCTACCACCCCGAGGTGCCGCCCCGAGTCGAGTACGAGATCAGCGACCTCGGGCGCGGCCTCGCCCCGCTCTTCGCGCACCTGGCCGACTGGGCCAGCACCAACCTCGACAGGGTCGAGCAGGCCAGACACGACTACGACGCCAAGGCGGCCCGGTAGCCTGCGAGGCGCGATCGAAACGCTACGAACGTGGCCGTCTGCCGTGCTCGCGCTCGACGACAAGGAACCGCTTCCACCTGATGCGCTGCCATTGACCAGTTCGCGCCTGCACATCAGACACGGGTGCGCGCTCATGCCGCAAGTCGGGTTCGGGAGCGTCACCGGCGAGCCAGCATCAGTGACACTGACTCCACAGCGAGCGGGATGGTTCCGGGGTCGAGGTGGATATGTGCTCCAGCCGGCGCCTGTGTGTCGGACAGCGCAAGGCACCAGCGGGCGAGATCACGAAGTCCGGCTGGGTCGCCGAATATCTCGACCGATCCATCCCGGATCTCGATGGTGACTGTTCCTCCTTCGGCGGGAGCGATGACCCCGGTTTGAGAGCTGTAGGCGGGCACGGACAGCACGTTCTCAGTCATGAACGCAGTCTGCCGGATCACGTCCGGCTCGTCGGTGCCCGAACCCACCCTCATCTGCCGCCGAGTGGGCGCGCCGGCTAGGCGTCTTCCTCGTCAAAAGGCTCGTCACTCCACCGCCACCATGCCTCGTTGTCATCGATGTGGAGAAGGAACTCAGGAACCTCCTGGCCGTCCGGGTACCGAAGCGTCACGACGTTCCGGACTGCCTCGTACGCGCGCTCCCAGGACTCGACATCCTCATCGATACCATCGAGCAGCCGCAGTTCCTCGGCGAAGAGCGGCCGGACCTCGGCGAGCCCTTCCCTCGGGTCGACACGGGCGTTCAGCCACGGGAAGTCGCCACCGGTCACCACGAGGTCAGCAAGTCCCCGGCCGTCGTCGCGCCGGTGCAATGTCCAAGTGCCGTCGTCACGATCGCTCACGATGACGACGTTAGCGACTGCAGAGGATGCCCTGCTGATCCGCACCCAGCTTCGGCTTCGCCAGTGGTCGCACCTCGGCCATGGTCAGATGCGCGCTTCCAGCCGCGATCCGCTCGCCGCCGGCCTCACGATGCGTCGGGCTGACCGGCTCCCGGACATGCCGATGGGCGGATGTGCATCGTGAGGTCGGAATCGTCCACCGCCGTGGCCATAGGCAGATCACAAGGCTATAGAAGTCTGTGGCCGGCCTCGGTGATGTGAGCGGCCAGTACGGTGTCCGTCGGGCTGGCGGACCACACGTCGGCGCGCGTGCTCTCTCGCGTAAGGTCTTCGCCGGTCAGCGGGACACCCTCCCCCCCACTGCGCGGGCCAGCTGTGGAATCGGCGCACCTCAATCAAGCCACGTGCCGCCAACGAGATCAGACCCGGCGCGAGAATGTCAGCGAGCTGCTGGAGCGTCGTCCCTTCGTGCCAGCGGAGTTCCCACAGCGGCAACGGCGAGTCCTCCAAGGGCTGCAGGACCAACACCTCGGAATTGTCCAGCCATTCGGTCATACATACCTCCCGGTAGATCGCAGCAAGTGAAAGCGTCCCACCTCGATGCCGCTGCGTGCCGCCGCGCCAAGTCAAGCGTCCAGTCCGCGCTGCAGCACGCGAGCCGTGGACCGGGCCGGTGTCGCGGCCGAGGCCGATGCGGCGCCACCGGTCACCGCCACCGCCAGTACCGTAGCGGCCGTCCCGGCCGCCAAAACCCTCCGTACGCTCACGCGATCCTCCCTTCCCCAGATCCGACATTGCCTCCTGACCATAGGAAATCCTCGATCCCTCAACCAGCCGGCCAACCCGAGACATGGTCCTGGTGCCAGCCCTACCGCGAGCCTGAACCCATCTACCTGATTGCTGGCCCCAACGAATGCGCTCACAGTAGAGACACGCCCTCGGCGACGGCCTAGCTGGCAACCGCTTGCTGGACAACAAGTCCCCGTCGATACCGCCCGGGACTTCACCCCAGAAGCGCGGGGTCGCGGCCGGGATGGCACGCACCGGCCAACCGCGGCCCGATGATCACGCGTCTACCGAAGAACCCGAGCATCCGATAGGGCCGAGTCAGGGCGTCCCGCAGGTGCCCCATCGGCAACGACGTGATCGACAACGGACCACCCACACGGGACGTGGCGGCCTCGCCAGGTCTCAAACCGAGAGCCAGCTCGCCCTGGCCGGCGGCCAGACGCTGCGCAACCACCGCCCGCAGCACCTCCAACTCGGCACCATCGTGCGCCGAACCGATGTGCTGGATGTCGCGCGACCCCGCCGCGGGGATTGCACGATCTGCACGGCCGTGGCACCCGACGCGGTCCTCACCGTGCGCACGTACGGGACACCAGCCCACCGCTATGACCCCGCGATTTCGAGCTTCCCAGCACCCCTAACGCTCGACAGGAACGATCAGACGGTGACTCCGAAGTGGCGGGTCAGTGCGACGGCGGCCCCGGCGAGCGGTCCTGATCCCTGGCCCAGCTCCGAAAACACGACGTGGACCCCTTCGCTCAGGGCGGGCAGCGAGCGCTCGATGACCCGCTGCTCGAGCTGGCGGCGCATCATCTCGCCGGCGTGCACAATTTCGCCGTGCAGGATGAACAGCTGCAGCGACAACAGCTGGACCAACGACGCGATGCCGATCGAGACGTTGTCGATGTAGTCCGCCAACAGCTCGGCGGCGGCCAGGTCACCGGCCTCAGCCCGGCGGGCCAGTCGGCGCGGCGTCGTGCTGCGTCCACCAGTGATTCCGCGTCGGGCGCTCTCGGCCCTCAGCCACCGCGTGGAGGCGACGGTCTCCCAGCAGCCGCGAAGGCCGCACGAGCACAACTCTCCGTTCACGTTGACGCAGGTGTGGCCCAGCTGCGCGGTGTAGCCCCCGCGGCCGTTGAGCAGATGGCCGGTCAGCACGATGCCGGCACCGACGCCCACGCCCAGCTGTAGGGCGGCGAAGTGCTCGCACCCGCGGGCCGCACCGAACCACCGCTCGCCAACCGCCAGCGCCCGCACGTCCTGCTCGAGAAACACCGGGGCGTCAAGCGCGTCGCCGAGCAGCGCGGGCAAGTGGGTGCCGACCAGGCCCGGCACCACTGTGCAGGCAACGACCGTGCCGACCTCGTGATCGCACAGTGCGGGGGCCAGCAGGCCGACCCCGGCGAGGTTGCCCGCATGCGGGCCCAGCACCTCGGCCGCGGCCGCGGTGACCAGCAGTTCGATCTCGCTCTGCGAGGCGGACGAAGGTAGCGCGTGCTCGCTCCGCGACCGAATCTCGCCGCGAGCGTCGACCAGGGCCACCTCGACCGCGCCGGCATCAATGGAGACCGCGCCGCACAACGCGGCGTCGCGGCCGAACCACAGCGGGCGGGACGGTTTGCCGATGCCGTCGACCGGTGCCTGCGGTTCGTCCTCCTCGAGAGCACCGGCTGCGAGCAGACCGTTGACGATTGTACTGACGGTAGCGCGCGGCACGCGGATCAGCCGTGCGAGGTCCGCCCGCGACGACGGACCGTGGTCGGCGAGCGCCTGTAGCAACAAGGCCCGGTTCGTGTTGCCGACGTCGGTGGACGACAGCAGCCTGCGGCCGCCGGGCGAGCGATCGCGCACCTCGTGCAACGCCCCTCCAATGTCAAAGAGTTATGTCAGACCCGTTAACAAACTAGCGCATGATCCCCCATGCCCACCGGCTCGCCGCTTGCTGACCCGTCACTCAACGGGTCAGTCACTGGGCCCCGCTCCTACCCGGTCGTTCGACTAAGTCAACGACTCTAACTTTCTATCACCGATCCGTTGACACTGTCGTCAGCGGCTGATTGACTGCCGTCAACCCCCACGTCGCGTTAAGGAGCACCCGATGGTGAACGCGCGTAAACTCGTCGCTAGCCGGCGCGCCATCGGCGCGGTTGCCGCCGCGTCGGTGGCGCTGACCCTCGCCGCGTGCAGTCTGACGCCCGGCGCGCACAACTCGTCCCCGGCGGCAACTGGACCAGTATCGACTGCCGTGCCGGCCGACCAGGTGACTCTGAGGCTGGCGTTCTGCGACGGTCCCGACATGACCAACGCGCTGGTGCAGGCGTTCGAGAAGAAGTACCCGCAGGTCAAGATCGTTCCGCAGTACACGTCGTTCGACGACTATGTGAAATCGTTGAAACTGACCATGACCTCGGACAACGCGCCCGACCTGGCGGAGTACAACGCCGCGATGAAGGACCTGTCGGCGGGCGGGTTGATCGCCGACCTGACGCCCTACGAGGCGGCCTACGACTGGGACAAGGCGTTCCCGAAGTCGGCACTGGACGAGCTGCGCATCGACAAGACCGGCAAGTTGCTGGGCACCGGCCGTCTCATCGCTGTGCCGGCCGGCCTGTCCCTGGTGGGCGTCTACTACAACAGGCAGCTGATGTCGCGTGCCGGCATCAGTGCGGTTCCGACGACGATGGCCGAGTTCGAAGCGGATCTGGCCAAGGCGAAGGATGCCGGGCTCAACCCGTTGTCCGTGGGCGCTCTCGACGCTGGCGCGTTGCACCTGTGGTCGGCGATCCTGAACGTGGATTCGGACCCCGCCCGCGTGCGCGGGTGGATCGATGGGCAGGCCGGCAGCACCATCAACACCGACGCTGCGATGCAGGCCACCCAGGCGATCGCCGATTACGCCAAGAAGGGATACTTCCCCGCGTCGGCAAACGGCACGAGCGAGAATGACTCGGCGACAGCCTTCTCCAAGGGCAGCAGCGTCTTCCACGTCAACGGGAACTGGGCTGCCGCGCAGCTGGACACTGCCATGAAGGGCAATGTCGGCTTCTTCCTGATGCCGCCGGGCAACGCCGGCGGGAGCGCCGTCGGCAACGGCTACAGTGTCGCCTACGCGGTCTCGTCCAAGACCAAGCACCCGGAGGCCGCCACGGCGTTCCTCGACTTCCTGCACAGCCCCGAGGCGGCGGTGATCGAGAGTGCCGGCGGCTTCTTGCCGCCGAACGCCCAAGCGGCGCCGTCGACGACCGGTGTCAAGAAGGATCTGAGCGTGGCCAACGAGCACGTAGTGGCTGCCGATGGACTGATCCCGTTTCCGGACTTCGCCGCGCCAGCGATGCTCGACGCGCTGGAATCGGGCCTGCAGTCGGTGATCGCGCAACGCATGTCGGCAAAGGACTTTCTGGACTCGCTGCAGACGGTCTGGAACGCTTACCACGGGAGCTGAACCTTGAGCCTGGACTTCATCCAGACGCGTCGACCGGCATCGGCCACGTCACCGTTGGCCGATGCCCGCCGGCGGCGGCAGCGCGCCGATCCGCGTGGCCGGCGGAAGTGGACCGGTCTTCTGTACATCGCGCCCGCGTTCCTCGTTTACGTGCTGTTCGTGGTGCTTCCTGGTCTGCACACGGTGTACCTGTCCATGTTCAACTGGGACGGCATCACCCCCGCCACGTGGGCCGGCCTCGGCAA
The DNA here is from genome assembly GCF_016862975.1 of Rugosimonospora africana. Taxonomy (GTDB): domain Bacteria; phylum Actinomycetota; class Actinomycetes; order Mycobacteriales; family Micromonosporaceae; genus Rugosimonospora; species Rugosimonospora africana. Next base: position 69,981 of record NZ_BONZ01000083.1, on the reverse strand, counting down.
TTACCGGGCCGTGGTCAGCGACCCGCTGCTGCGCGGTGCCATCGAGCACGCCCTTGTCCTGATCGTGTTCTTCGCGGTCCTGCCGATCACGTTGGGTCTTCTGTTGGCCGCTCTGTTGGCCAGGCATCGTCGGCGTGGCATGACGTTCTTCCGGGTGATCTTCTTCTTGCCGCAGATCGTGCCGCTGGTCGCGGTCGGCATCACCTGGCGCTGGATGTACACCGAAGACGGCGCGGTGAACCAGATCCTGCGCTTCTTCGGACTGGCCCGAACTACCCGAGCCTGGCTCGGCGACTTCCACCTTGCCCTTCTCGCCGTCGGCTTGATCGGAACCTGGACCCTCGCGGGATTGTGCATGATGCTGTTCCTCAGCGGCGTCCAGAAAATCGACCCCGCGCTCTACGAGGCCGCGCGAATCGATGGCGCCGGGACGGTGCGGGAGTTCTGGGCAGTGACCCTGCCCGGCCTGTTGAGCGAGATCCGGGTAGCGCTGACGGTCACGATCATCGCCGCGCTGGCCAGCTTCGACATCGTCTACGTGTCGACGAACGGCGCGCCCGGCAACCAGACCACGGTGCCAGGTCTGCTCGTCTACCGCCTTGCGTTCACCGACGAGCGCATCGGGCTGGCGGCCGCCCTGGGCGTGGTGCTCACCGGGCTCATTCTGGTGGTGGTCGCGGCGATCAGCGTGGGCATACGGAGCGAGGCATGAAGTCGTCCCGGTTGGAATCAGCCGCCAGCTACCTGGTCCTCGTGGTCGGCGCGCTGAGTACCCTCCTTCCGTTCGTCAGCATCGTGCTGGCCAGCCTGCAGCCCTCCAACGCCCTGGTCTCCGGCCTGCACGTGCCGCACTCGCTGAACTTCGACAACTTCCGGCAAGCCTGGACCGCGGCCACCTTCGGTGCCTTGCTGAAGTCAAGCGTGGTCATATCTGTCACTGTCGTGCTGCTGTCGGTGGCGATGGCCACCCTTGCCGGGTACGCACTGGCGACCATGCGGATCCCCGCCGGCGGGCTGTTGTTCGGGATGTTCCTGGTCGGGCTGACGCTGCCGGTCGAGCTGATCGTGATCCCGCTGTACTTCGATCTGCGAAGCTTCCACCTCACCGACAATTACCTCGGTGTGATTCTCGTGGAGTGCGCGCTGTTCATGCCGTTCGGCGTCTTCTGGATGCGTAATCATTTCCAGTCGATGCCCCGCGAACTCATCGAGGCAGCCGAAATGGACAGCGCCAGCCCGCGCGCCATCCTGTTCCGCGTTCTGCTGCCGCTGGCCGGCCCGTCACTGTCCTCACTGGCCGTACTCATCTTCCTCTGGTCATGGAACCAGCTGCTGCTCGTGCTGATCCTGATGCAGGACCCCAGCAAGCGCACCGCGCCGGCCGGACTCGGCTTCTTCGTCAACCAGAACACCAGCAACATTCCGGTACTGTGCGCTGCCACGTTGATCGTCATGCTGCCGGTCCTGGTCGTCTACCTGGTCTTCCAACGCAAGTTCATCAGCGGCATGCTGCAGGGGGGTATACGTGGCTGACTCGCTCAAGGTCGGCCTTGTCGGGGCCGGTGGCATCGCTCACCCGCACGTGGCCGCGTGGCAGCTGCTCGGGGCGGAGGTACACGTCTTCTCGCTCGACGGGCAGGCCGAATTCGCAAAGCGGTACGGGATCGCTGAGGCGTCCGAGTTGGATGAGCTGATCGGGGACTGTGACGTCATCGACGTCTGCGTGCCGACCTACGCCCACGACCGGGTCGTCATGGACGCAGCCGCCGCGAAGCGGCACGTCGTCTGCGAGAAGCCCCTGTCGCTCACCCACAACCGGGCGCAGGCCATGATTGACGCCTGCCGGACGGCCGGGGTGCAGCTGTATCCAGGGCAAGTGGTTCGGTACTTCGCGCAGTACGCGGCCGCCCGGGACGCGGTCGCGGCCGGCCGGATCGGCGAGCCGGCCGTGCTGAGGCTGTCCCGGCGCGGCGCCGCCCCTGCCAGCGACTGGTTCGCCGACCCGGCGCGTTCCGGAGGGGTGCTTGTCGACCAGATGATCCATGACTTCGACTTCGCCCGCTGGATCGCCGGAAGTGTGGCCTCCGTCTATGCCAAGGTAATCGTGCGGGGTCGGCTGGCGACGGCCTATGTGGTACTGACCCACGGCAGCGGTGCGCTCAGCCACATCACCGGGGGCTGGGGGCCGCCCTCCACAGTGTTTGCCACGGCGTTTCGGGTCTCGGGTTCGCGTGGGGAGCTGAGCTACTCATCCTCCGCCCGGTCGGCGCTGCGGTGGGACGCCCCGGCGCTGCGCGAGGGCGGCGGCATGCTGCTGCCCACTGACTTCGCTCCACCGTTCGTCGCTGAGCTCCGGGAATTCGCCGCGGCCTTCCGTGGTGGACCGGCCCCGCGCGTCACCGCCGAGGACAGCCTTGCCGCGCTGGACATCGCCCTGGCCGCCGTCCAATCCGCGTCCTCCGGCCAGCCTGTCAGCCCTAAGGATGTGTCCTGATGACGCTGCGGATCGGGCTGATGTCGTTCGCCCATGTACACGCCGGCAGATACGCAGCCCTGCTGCGCGACCGCTCGGACGTCGACCTGCGGGTGGCCGATCCGGAACGCCCGGCGCTGGCTGACGAGTTCGCCTATGCGGCCTCCTACGAGGAGCTCCTCGACTGGCAGCCGCATGGCGTGATCGTGTGTGCTGAGAACGCCCGCCACCGACCGCTGGTCGAGCTCGCCGCAGCGCGGGGCGCCCACGTGTTGTGTGAGAAACCGCTGGCCACGACCGCCGACGATGCGTCCGCCATGGTCGCCGCGTGCCGCGCTGCCGGGGTTTCGCTGATGACGGCGTACCCAGTGCGGTTCCACCCGGCGTTTCGCAGCCTGCGCTCGACGATCCGCAGCGGTGCGCTCGGGCGGGTACTGTCGGCGTCCGGCACGAACAACGGCCAGGCGCCGATCGCTGCCCGGCCCTGGTTCGTCGACCCCGAGCTGGCCGGCGGCGGCGCGCTGATCGACCACACCGTGCACTTGGCCGATCTGCTTGACGACCTGCTCGGCAGAAGGGCCATCGAGGTATACGCCCAGGCCAATCGCATTTTGCACGGCGCGCAGGTATCGGTCGAGACGGGCGGGCTGGTTGTCGTCACCTACGACGACGGCACCGTCGCCACGATTGACTGTAGCTGGAGCGTACCGGCGAGCTATCCGACCTGGGGCGGGTTGACCCTCGCGCTGGAGTGCGAAAGCGGCACTGTCGAGTTCGACGCGTTCGGCGATCGGCTCGATTTCTTCGACGACGAGGCCGGGCGGTTGCGCTGGCTCGACTACGGTACCGACCTCGACGCATTGATGCTCGATGCGTTCCTGGGCAGCGTGCGTTCTGGCACCGCGGTCGAGCCAGATGGTGACGTTGGCTATCGCACGCTGCAGATCGTCCTGGCCGCCTACCGGTCAGTTGCGTCCGGTCGCCCGGAGGCGGTCGAAGTCTAGTGTCCTGTAATTCTGGTTTCTTTACTCGATATTGCCTTTGCTGTTGACTCGACGAGTGGGCTTGACGGACGAGCAATGGATCGAGCTGCGCGGGTTGACCAACAGCCCGGACGTGGCGGCCACGGTGGCGACGCGTGCTCGGATCGTGTTGTGGCACAACGAAGGTGAGCGCAAGAAGGACATCGCGGCGTTGGCGGGGGTTTCGCGCCCGACCGTGGATCTGTGGCTGGGACGCTACGCCGCAGGGGGCGTGGCAGGTTACTGGACCGTTCACACGCCGCACCGCGTGAGCAGCTGCCAGCTCGGATCCGAGCGCGGGTACTGGCCCTGAGCCGGACCGGCCCACCAGAACACCCACGCCAAACCGTTCACCTGGACCGCGACCGCCGAGGAGATCTTGGCCAAGGTCCAACTCGTGCAGACCAGCATTAAGCAACTCGTCGACAACAACACCCAATGACCCAGGGCGGCGCGGATGCTCATCCTCGACTACCTCATCGTTGCGAAGGCCGCACCCGGGTTCCGCCGCACACGGCTGGGTTTCGGGCTCCTTCGCGGTCATGATCCTGATCGGATCGATCTTCGGCCATCACGCGATAGGCGACCCGATCAGCACCGTGATCCTCGGACTGCTGCTAGGCATATTCGTCTTCGCCGCGTCCAGCTACGGGTTCACCATCGTCCGCTCGATGTACCTGTCCGACGGGCTACTGACCCCCGCGGACCGGCGTGGGTCCAACGCTGGTCCACCGCCGCATCCAAGCCCAAGCTTCGCGATTCAATGATCAGCCTCACCGCCGGCACCATCGTGGCCGTCATCTCGCCAGCCATCATGATGCAGACGTAAAGCAACCGGAATTACAGGACACTGGGATGAGCGCTTAAGCGGCCAACCCGTCCAGGGCCCTCAACCGCTCGATCGGCGTGCGGACATGCGCCGGATCATCGCGGGCCTGGCAGCTCGACTCCGCGAGGCAGGCGATCGCCGGCCGCGGCCGCATCGTCGTGGAGTACTTCGATGTCGGCTCCTCCCGCGCATGTCTTGGACGGAGCGACCGCGGTCGGGACGATGACAAAATCGGCGCCATGAAAAGCTCTCTGTTCGCGGTCAGCGACCTGCACGTGTCCTACGCCAAGAACCGCCGTATCGTCAACGGCGTGCACTCCGACTCCGGCGACGATTGGCTCATCGTCGCAGGAGACGTCGGCGAGATTCTCGAGGACGTCGTCGAGACCCTCGCGCTGCTGCGCCGCCGCTTCTCGACGGTGATCTGGACTCCGGGCAACGACGAGCCCTGCTCGCTCCGGGCGCCGCGCGAGCGGGGCAGGCGCGATCGGGCGCCGGCACCCATGCGGCGGCTGTTCGGAGCGGCGCGATGATCGAGGCGTTGCTGCAACCACCGGCCGTGCCGGTCGAAGCGTTCACCGACATCCCCGGCGAGCGGCCACTGCCGGCGGAGGAACCCCTGATCGCGCGGGCCGTCGAGAGCCGGCGCCGTGAGTTCGTCACCGGCCGGCGATGTGCCCGGCAGGCCCTGGCGCGCCTCGGGCTCCCATCCGCGCCCGTCCTCGCCGGCGCGCGCCACGAACCGCGGTGGCCCCTCGGCGTCGTGGGCAGCATCACACACTGCGAGGGCTACCGCGCCGCGGCCGTCGCCCGTACCGCGGACCTGGCCGCACTCGGCATCGACGCCGAGCCGCACGGTCCGCTGCCCGCAGGCGTCCTGGAGTTGGTGACCACGGCCGACGAACCCGACCGGCTGGCCGACCTGTCCCGAGCCTACCCTGCCACGCACTGGGACCGATTGCTGTTCAGCGCGAAGGAGTCGGTTTACAAGGCGTGGTACCCGTTGACCGCGCGATGGCTCGGCTTCGAGGATGCCCGGCTGAGCTTCGACCCGGTCACCCACACGTTCGCCGCCCGGATCCTGGTCGATGGCACCCGGGTCGACGGCGGCCCGCCGCTACGCGAGCTTGCCGGCCGGTACATCGTGTCGCGTGGCCTCGTCGTCACCGCCGTCTCCATCGGCCTCTCGGCATAGCCGGGACCACCAGCCACGGACCGCGGATCCGACTGCCGGACCCCGGTCCCTTCTTCCGGGGACATGCGACGACCGGTAGCCATCCGGATAGTTGTTGACAGATGTCGTGCCGACATCGCCGCGACGCCGGGCCGAGGTTCCCTCATCGGGGGACGGGATCGATGTCGGAGAGGGAACGATGGCTGGCCGCCCCACAGACAGCGCCGATCCGCAGGCTCCACCCGCCATCACCGTCTTCATTCCGGCCCGCAACGCGCAGCGCACACTGGCGCGATGCCTCAGCGCGGTGACGGCCTCCACCGGTGTCACCGTACGCACCGTGGTCATCGACGACCGATCCACCGACCGAACCGCTGACCTCGCCCGTGCCGGTGGCGCGGAGGTGATTCCCACGCCGCCGCCCGGCGGCCTGGGTATCGCCCGCAACGTCGCGCTGGATGCCTGTCAGACGCGCTACCTCGGATTCCTCAACTCCGACTGCTACCCCGAACCCGATTGGCTCGCCCAGTTGTGCAAGGCCGCGGCGACCACCGGCGCGGCCATCGTGGGCGGTCGACAAGATGAGCTGCGCAGCTCCACCGCCGCAGAGCGCTGGAAGGCCCTTCACCTGCGGCAGGACCTCGGCAACCAGGTCGTGGAGAACCCCGACTACCTGTCGGGCGGCAACCTGGTGCTCGACCTGGATCAGGTGGGCGACCTGCGGTTCGCGGCCGGCTACACCATCGCCTACGAAGACGTGGACTTCTGCCGCCGGCTGCGATCGGCCGGACGGCGCCTCCACTACTTCCCGTCCGGCATGGTCTGGCACGACCACGAGGAGACGCTGCGCACGCTGCCGCGCAAGGTCTGGTCCTACGGGGCCTTCAGCAGGTCGGTTGGGGAGTACTCGAGCGTGTTCGGCGCACTGCGCGCCGCGGTGCGCATGCATCGCCGGCCGCACGATCAGCTGCGCAACGCGCTTCGCGACGACCTCCGCCACGGACGCGTCGGATTCGTCGCGCTGGACCTGTTCCTGTTCGCGGCGTCGTTGCGGCTGTTCCTGATCAACCGTCGTGGTCAGCACGCGACGGCGATGGTACCTCCGGCCAGCCTGGGAGAGTCAGGGTGAATAGCGACCCCCGTGTCATGATCTTTCCGATCACGATGACCTGCAACAGCAAGTGCCGCAGCTGCGGGATCTGGCGGCTGCCGGAGACCGACAAGGAGCACTCCGGTGACGACCTGCTGTCGCGGGTCGGGGCCGATCCCTACCTGCGCCAGCACGTCGAGTCGGTGAACCTCAGCGGCGGCGAACCGTTCACCCATCCGCGGATCAACGCGCTGATGTCGGGAATGCTCCAGAACTACAGCCGGCTGCGGGAGATCTGCATCAACACCGACGGGCACCTCAAACGCGAGATCCGGGGCGCCCTCGAACAGGTACTGCCCGCGTGCCGGGAGCGCGGCGCGAAGCTGCGCATCTACATCTCGCTGGACGGCATCGGGCAGGCGCACGACCGGCACCGGCGGCACCCCGGCGCCTTCCAGCAGGCCGACGAGGCGCTGCGGTTCCTGGCCGAGGAGACCCACAAGTGGCCGGAGACCCTGCGGGCGACGGCGAGCTTCACCATCACCGACCGCAACAGCGACCAGATCCTGCCGGTGCTGCACTACGTCCGCGCGATGGGGGTCCGGGTCGACTACAACCTCGCCGCCCGGCCGGAGGTGTTCATCGGTGGCGCGGGGCTGGAACGCCGGTTCCAGGTCACCGACGAGCAGTTCGAGGCCGTCAAGTCCGCGATCACCGAGGTGTGCCGGTACCCGGAGAGCATCAACTTCTCCAGCCGGTTCTACGCGACCATGCTGGAAACCCTGCGCAACGGCCGGCGCACCCGGGGCTGCTTCTTCCCGGAGAAGGGCTTCGTTCTGATGCCCGACGGGAAGGCGTACATCTGCGGGACGTTCCTGGACTTCTACATCGGTAACCTTCTGGAGACCGGATTCGAGGAGATCTGGCGTGGGGCCGACCGGAGCCGGTGCCGGGACGAGCTCATCCCCGCCAAGTGCGAATCGTGCTTCTCCAACTCCTACGAGGACTGGGACCTGACGGTCGGGGCACTGGTGTGACCGTCACCAGCGAGGCCCCGACCACCCGGCGGACCCGGGGAATCCTGATCGCCTCGCTCACCTCGGCGTGCGGCTGCGCCTGTGTCTTCTGCGGGTTGCCGGACAGCCGGCCGCACACCGTGCTGCCGGTCGAGACGCTCACGACCGCGGTCAGCCGGCCGCCGGACGGCGCGACCCGTTGGGAGGAGGTGAACATCACCGGCGGCGACCCGCTGGTGATGCCGGCCGCCCGCCGACTGTTCCCCGCGCTGCTGTCGCTGCGCCCGTACTACGAGCGGTTGAGCGTCTCCACCGCCGGTGTGCCGGCCCGGGCCACGCTGGCCGGCCTCGACGAACTCGACGACGGTTCGCCGCTGGACGTCTACGTCTCGCTCGACGGCGTCGGAGAGGTCCACGACCGGGTGCGTCGCCGGCCCGGCGCCTTCGCCGAGGTGTCCGCCTTTCTCGCCGAGGCGCGCCGGCGGGATTCGGTGAGCGTCGCGCTGACCTGCGTGATCAACCGGTTGAACGTGGACGGCCTGGACGACCTCGCCGACCACGCCGAGGCCGAGGGGCTGCCCGTGTCGTACGCGGTGGTCAACAGCTCCGACCACTACATCAACAGCCTCCCGCTCTACCGCGACGTGAGCCTGACCCCCGAACAGTCGGCTGCGGCCGTGGACTTCCTGACCCGGCGCAGCCGGCAACGGTTGGACACCGACCTACGCAGCGTGCTGCGCGGCGAAGCGCGCCGGCTGCCCTGCCGGCTGCTGCACCGCGGCGCGCTGCTGACCTCGGACGGCGCCGTGGCGATCTGCGGTACCAGCCAGCGGATGGTGCTCGCCGACGCGCTGCCCGGGGACGACCTAGCCGGCGCCTGGGACGGTGCACTCGGCCGGCGACGGGAGCTGCTTTCGGCCGGTGCGGCGCAGACGTGCCGGACCTGCACCACCAACTGTTTCGCCTGGAGGAGTTCCGATGGCCCAATCCCTGGTTGACCCGGCGATCGGTTGGCCGGAGGTAGCCATCCTGCCCGTCACCTACCTGTGCAACGCCAACTGCGACATGTGCGCACTCGGCGATCTCAACCAGCGTGACCGGCTGTCCGACGACGAGCTGGCCGCCATCTTCGGCCACCCGTCGGTGGCCAGCACGCTGCGGGCCATCAACTTCACCGGCGGAGAGCCCACCCTGCGCAAAGACCTGGCGCACCTGGTGGCCCGGCTGGTCGACTCGTGCCCGAACCTGGAGAGTTTCTCGCTGAACTCCAACGGCATGCTGCGGCCGAGCTTCGAGCGCATCCGGGCTGTGATCGATGTGGCCCGGCAACGCAAGAAGAAGCTGTACCTGTTCATCAGCCTGGACGGTGTCGGCGAGCTGCACGACGAGATCCGCGGGGTACGGGGCGCGTTCACCAAGACCGTACGGACCATCGACGCGATCCGCGAGCTGCGCGTTCCCCGGTCCGAGATGGGATTCGGCGTGTCCGCCACGGCCACCTTCAAGAACATCGACCACCTCGACGACGTGCTCCAGTTCGCGGTGGAGCGGGACCTCGCGGTCTCGTTCACGTTCCCGATGGAGACCGACGTCTACATGAACAACGCCGACCGGGTGGGCCGCTTCCACGCCGAGCGGGAACTCGTCGACCGGTTCATCGCGTTCCTCGACACGCTGGAGCCGTACGCGGACCGGATCAGCCCGCCGATGTCGTTCTACCGCAGCCTCCAGGCCACCCTGCGCGGAGAGCGACGGGTGGCGCCGTGCATCTTCCAGCGCGGCGGGTTCTTCCTGGAACCCAACGGTTCCGTGCGGCCGTGCTGGCGCTCCTCGGAACTGCTGTTCGGTTCCCTTGCCGAGCAGTCGTTCGAAGAGATCTGGTATGGCGCGCGCAGGCAGGAGATCGTGCGGACCATCGAAGAGAAGTTCTGTAGCAGCTGCCCCAGTCCGTGCTACGTCGGCTTCCCCTCGCAGTTGCTCGAACCGCCGCCCAGGGCGGTGGCGAACACGTGACTCACCCGCCCACCGGGGTCAGCATCGTCGTCATCTGCCGCAACGAGATCGGCTACCTCGACGGCTGCCTGACCGCGCTCGCGCTCGCGGCGCGGGACGCCCCGCTGCCCGTCGAGGTGCTGGTCATCGACGGCCGCTCCGGCGACGGTACCGCGGAGCTGGCGGAGCGCTGGGCGGCGCGGGACTGCCACGGGATGACGGTACGGGTCGTGCGCTGCGACCGCGCCGGCTACGGGTACCAGCGCAACGTCGGGGTGAGAGCGGCCCGGTACCCGTGGGTGGCGTTCGTGAGCGCGGACGTGCGGGTCGGCCCGGACTGGCTGGCCGGGCTGGCACAGGCGACGGCGCAGCCGCTCGACCTGTTGGTGGGCCGGTTCGATCTGGTCACGCCGACCGGTCGGCGCCCTTGGCTGGCAAGCCTATCCGCCACCATCTACCCGACCTGCACGGACGATCCGGCGGTGGAGCGTTGCAGCACGGTGCATCTGGCCGCGCGCCGCAGCGCCCTGCTGGCGACACCGTTCGACGAACGGCTGACCGCGTGCGAGGACAAGGCACTGGCCTACCGGCTGGCGCGACGGCCCGACTGGCGGGGCGCCGGGACGCTGCCGGGCCGGCCGAGGCACCTGGCCAGGGAGACTGTCGGCCAGTTCCTCGCCAAGACCTGGCAGGAGGCTCGGGTGTTCGGCGCGCTGCGCCGCGAGACCGGCGGCCGGTTCCCGGACTGCTTCGGCTGGGGCCACAGCGCAGTGCGGATGGCCGCGGCATCGGCGCTCGGCGGCGCGGTGGGCCTGGCAGTGTCCCGCCGGCCGGTCGCGCCGGTGATCGGTGCCGCCGCGGGGCTCGCCACCGCGGCGCGCCACCCGGTCGGCTGGACGCGACGCCGGCGGGACAGGCCGGTGACGGCGCAGGCCCTGTTGCACAGGGCGGCGATGCTGACCATCTGCGCCGGGTACCTCACCGGCTGGCTCGCGGACCGGTCGCCGTGACCGCCGGCATGCTGCCCGAGCGGGTGTACTCGCTACCGGCGCAGATCGACGCCGTCAGTCGGGAAGCGACGCTGCTGCGGCGGTTCCGTGACCTGCTGGACGAATTGGCACCCGAGCGCGCGTTCGGTGACCGCGACAAGATCGCCATCAAGCTGCACGTCGGTGGACCAGACAGTTACACGACGGTGCACCCGCAGTTCGTACGGGCGCTGGTCGACCGCTTCGCGACACGGCAGAACTTCCTGTACGTGGTGGACGAGCACCGCGCCGTGCGTACCGCCGGGCAACGCGGGTACAACCAGGAGGCGCTGGGAGCCCCCGTGTACCCGATCTCCGGAGTGGTCGACCGGTACCTGGAGGAGCGCCCGGTCACCGATTCTCCGTACTTCGACACCATCAAGGTGGCCGGAATGGTCGCCCACGCCGATGGGCTGATCGTGGTGTCCCACGTCAAGGGTCATGCCTCGTGCGGCTTCGGGGCGGCCATCAAGAACATCGGCATCGGCTGCGTCGCGCAGGAGACCCGCAACCACATCCACGTCTTCGAGGGCCACGACAACTGGCGGCAGGACGTGGTGGAGGCGGCCGACATCCCGCACGAGGCGCTGGCCGAGGGCATCGATCAGGGCAGGTTCTTCTCGCACGCGCTCGCCCGCTCCGCGCAGGAGGTGCTGCGCCACTTCGACCCGGCCAAGGTGCTCTGCCTGAACGTGGCGCTGAACGTCCACCCCTACTGCGACTGCTGGGGGCTGTCTTCGCCGGCGTTCGTCCCGGACATCGGACTGTTCTTCGGCAACGACCCGGCAGACGTGGACGAGGCGTCGCTGCGCGCCGTGGAAGACGCGCCCTTCGTCCACGAGGCCCTGCCGGCGTTCCTGAAGCCCAGGCTGGGCTCCGCCGGCGAGCCGGCGCCGGGGCAGCGACTGAGGTTGATGCACGGCAAGAATCCGTGGTACGCGGTCGAGGAGTTCCGCCGGCTTCGCGGCGCGCCGCCGGCACACCCTGATGAGGAGTGATGGTGGAGGTAGTCAGCGAATACATCGCGCAGCACCCGGACCAGTTCCGGACGGCGTACCACGAGCTGCGGCCGCTGGGCGCTCTCGAACTCGAGGTGCGCCTGGACTGGCGGTGTAACGCGAAGTGCAAGTTCTGCGGTGTGTGGAAGTACAGCAGGGAGGGGATGCTTCCGGTCGAGCGCTGGCGCGAGGTGTTCACCGAACTGCGTGCGGCCGGGCTGGCCCACGTGCTGTTCACCGGCGGCGAACCAATGCTGTACCCGCACTTCCTCGACCTCATCGAGCACGTCGACGGTCTCGGTGTGACCACCGCGATCATCACCAACGGCAGCCTGCTGGTCGAGGACCGGGTCACCCGGCTCGCCGCACTGTCCGGGCTCCGGCAGATCACCGTCTCGCTCGACAGTCCGGATCCCGCGGTGCATGACGAGGTGCGCAAGCTGCGCGGGCTGTTCGCGAAGGCAATGCGGGGCATGGCACTGCTGCGCGAACGGGCCCCCGGCGTCCGCCTGGTGGTCAACACGGTGGTCTCCAAGTCGACCGCCGACACGGTCAAGGACCTGCTGTCGCTGCCGGTGCTGCCCGACCACCTGCGGGTGTTCCCGGTCGGCCTGGACATCGACTGGCTGAACTCGCTGTCCGGCATCGAGGACAACGACTGGGGCAGCTGGGCCGACGAAGCGAAGACCGAACAACTGCCGGCCGAGTCGCTGGCCGCGGTCCGGGGGCACCTGCGGCAACTGGCCGAGCGCGCTCGCGAGCTCGGGGTCAGCCTCGAAGTGGAGCGGCTGCGCCACGACGGACCGTTCAACGGCGACTGTGTCGTACCGATGGGGCACTTCGTCGTGCAGCCCAACGGCGACGTCTACCCGTGCTGCCACGTCCAGGATGAGCCGAATCGCTTCGGGTCTCTGGCCACCACGTCGGTCGCCGATCTGCTGGGCGGGCAGGAGTACCAGGACATGCTGCGCCGGCTGCGCCCGGCGCGGTTGCCCTCATGCGGGCGGTGCTCGCGATACCGGGACTTCAACGAGAAGGCGGCCGGGCTGGTCATGGTCGGCATGCCGGGCCGCGCCGGGAACCGCGATGAATGACGGAGTGAGTGTCGTCGTGCCCACCTACGAGGCATGGCCGGTGCTGCACCGTACGCTCGCCGCGGTGGTCGCCGACTGCGATCTCCTCGACGTGCCGTACGAGGTACTGGCCGTCGACAACGAGAGCGGGCCGGAGTTCCGAGAACAGGCCGGGCGGTTCGCCCAGCGGCACCCACAGGTGCGGTTCATCTGGCGGGAGGGCCTGCGGGGCCGGCACTTCCAGCCCGGCGCCTCCCGCAACATCGGCATCGACCAGGCCCGGTACCCGTGCCTGGTTTTCCTGGACGCCGACTGCATTCCGGGCCCCGACCTGATCCGGGCCTACAGGCAGGCGACGCGAGCCGACGCGACCACGGTCTTCGTCGGGCACCGGGTGTTCGTCGCACCCTCCCATGTGGACCCCGAGCGGATCGCCGCCGACCGCCGCGTCCTGGAGGCCCTCGAACCAGTGGCGTCGATTTCGAACTACGGCAAGACGGTCGAGCGCCGGCTGCCCGAACTGGCCGCCCTCGCCGGGCACCCGCGCCCCTACGACGTGATGTACGCCTGCGACATGGCCATGCACCGGGACTGCGTCGGCACCCTGCGGTTCGCGCCGGTCTTCGACGGATCCTGGGGGTACGAGGACATCGAGTTGGGCTACCGGCTACACCGTGCCGGGCGGCGGTTCGCCTACCTGCCCGAGGCGTACGTGTACCACCAGGAGAACGGCTCACTGTCGGCCGAGGAGCGGGCCAACGGCCGGCGCCGCAACTTCGCCATCGCCGAGGACCTCATCGACGACTTCGCGGCGTACCGCCGGGGCATCGATCGGGTGGGCGCGGTGCCCACGGCGGAGTGACCGGTCGCGCGATGCACCTGGGGTTGATGACACCGGAGTGGTACCAGGACGAGCCGGCCGGAGGTATCGCCACATACTGCCGGGTGCTGGCGGCCGCGGCGGTACGCTTCGGCCACCGGGTCACGGTGTACGCGGCTACCACGGCCGCCGGGCGCCGCCCGCTGGAGCGCGGCCGGCTGCGGGTGTTGCCGGTTGCGGCGCAGTCGGGCCAGGCTCTGGAGTGGGCCGAGCGGTTCCGCGCGGTGTGGCTGGCCACGGCGCCGGCCGACCGGCCCGAGGTGCTGGAGGCGGCCGACTTCGGCGGGGTGGCCGCGCTGCTGCTCGGCGATGCGGGTTCGGTGCCGGTGACCACCCGGCTCCACCTGCCGCTCGCCTCGTTGCTGCGCCGCAACGACGGCCAGCGCATCTACCGCGACGACAGCTGCCGGCTGGACCTGGAACGCCGGCAGGCCGAAGGCTCGGCGTTGCTGACCAGCCCCACGCGGTGGCTGTCGGCGGAGGCCACCGCGGTGTGGGGATTGACCGACCCGCCTGCCGTGATACCGAACCCGGTCTCCCCCGGCTGCCTGGCGCCAGCGCACCGCGCGGCCGGCGGCCGTGAGGGCGGCGGGCGGCAGGGCGGGGGCCGCGAGAGCGGCGGGTGTGAGAGCGGCGGGTGTGAGAGCAGCGGGCTGCCGCGGGTGCTCTACTTCGGCCGGCTGGAGCACCGAAAGGGGGTGCTCGCGCTCGCCGAGGCGGTCGCGACCCATCTGCGCCGCGGCGGACCGGCCACGGTCACGTTCGCCGGGCGCGACACCCGCTGGCGTGGCCGGTCACTGCGAGAGCAGATGGAGGAGCGCCTGAGCGGCATACCCGACCCTGACCGGTGCCGGTTCCGGCCGCCGCTGCGCTGGCCGGCGCTGCGCCGGGAGATCGACCACAGCGACCTGGTCGTGCTGCCCTCCCGCTACGAGAACTTCCCGTACGCGTGCCTCGAGGCGATGGCCCGCGGCCGGACCGTACTGGCCTGCTCGGGCAGCGGCGTCGACGAGATCATCGCCTCCGGCACCACCGGCCACCTCGTCGCGCCGGACGACCCGGACGCCCTGGCCGGCGCGCTCGACCGCCTGCTGTGCGACCCGGCGGCGCTGACGCGCACGGGCGCGCGGGCGCGGGCGGCGGTGGCCCGGTTCGCCCCGCACCGGGTGGTGCCGCCGCTGCTGGCGCGCTACGGCGGGCTGGCCGCCGAATGACAGGCGCTCCCCTGGTTCTGGTCACCAACGACGACGGCGTGCACGCGCGCGGGCTGCGCGCCGCGGCCGTCGCGGTCCGGGCCGCCGGCGCGGTGCCGCTGGTGGTGGCGCCGAGCCAGGACCGGTCGGTCACCGGTACGGCGCTGGGCGGCGGCTTCGGTTCGGCTCCGCTGCGCGCCGAGCGCGTCGTGTGGAGCGGCGACGGCCTCGACGACGTCGCGGTGTACCAGATGCCGACCTATCCCGCGGCGCTGACCACCCTCGTCGCCGCAGGCGCGTTCGGCCGGCGGCCGGACCTCGTTCTCGCCGGCATCAACCACGGCGTGAACACCGGTGTCGGCGTGCTGCACTCGGGCACCGTCGGAAGCGCGCTGACCGGCGGCCTGGCGGGCATCCCGGCGGCTGCGGTCTCCGTGGTCGGGCCGCCCGAGCGGGTGGACTGGACGGGCTGCCAGCGCTTCGTCGCGGTCCTGCTCGCCGTGCTGCGCGGCGGGGTACCGCCGTCCGGCGCGCTCAACGTCAACCTGCCCGCCCGCCCGCCGTCGGACCCCGGCCGGATCGGCTGGCGGGTTCTCGCCACGACCGGCACCACCGTCGCCCGGCTCGAGCGGTGCGAGGCGGCCGACCGGTCGGTGGACCTGCGCATGCGGTTCGAACCGGTCGGTGAGACTCCGCCGGCCGGCACGGACAGCGGGGCACTGTTGCGCGGCGAGGCATCGCTGACCTGGCTGTCGCTGCCGCACGGGCGCCCGGCACCGGCGGGCTGGCAGCGGAGGACACTGCGCCGGCTGAGGGCCGGGTGGGCGGGGACCGACGCGGACCCGGGGACCGTGCCCGGTCCGACCGGCCCCCACCAGACCGCGGCGGTACCGGGCCGGTGAGCGGCCGCGACGTGGCCGGTACGAGCCCCGGCCGGCGGCGGCCTCAGACCGCCGGGCGGGTGACCAGACAGTCGCCCAGGACGAGGAAGTCCAGGCCGAGGCTCATGAAGGTACGCGCCGCGTCCGCCGCGGTGTCCACGATCGGCTCCTTGGCGTCGTTGAACGACGTGTTGACCAGTACCGGCGGCAGGCCGGCGTCGGCCAGGCCGGTCAGCAGGCACTCCAGCGCCGGTGCCTGACCGGGCCGCAGTACCTGCGGCCGGGTGGTGCCGTCGACATGCACCGCCGCCGGAAGCTCGGCCCGTCCCCGCGCCGAGACCACCGTGGACCCGATCATGTACCAGGCCCGCGTGCCCTGGTCGGGCCAGAGTTCGCGGTCGTGCCCGGACAGGACGACCGGCGCCAGCGGTCGCCACGACTCCCGGCCCTTGACCGCGTTGAGCCGGTCGCGGGTTGCGACCGGACGCGGCAGCGCGATGATCGAGCGGTGGCCCAGCGCCCGCGGCCCGATCTCGGCGCGGCCCTCGGCGACCGCGCCGAGCTGCCCGGCCAGCAGCCGATCGAGCACCGGGCCGGACCGGAACGGCTCCACCGTGTACCCGGCCGCGCGCAGCCGATCCGGCTCGCCGTCCAGACGCAGGTCGCGGCCGAGATACGGCGACTGCAGGGGGGCCGGTGCGGCGGGCGGGCAGATCGACCAGGCGGCGCCCAGCGCGACACCGGCGTCGTGCGGGAACGGAGGAATGTAGACCGGCTCGGGCAGCCGCCCGTTGGCGACGCAGTTGAGCGCGACGCCGCCGGCGACGCAGACCGCCGGCTGCCCGGTCAGGCACACCGTTTCCGCGTGGAGGGCGCGCATCGCCTCCTCCACGGTGCGTTGCAGGCTCGCGGCGACGCGCACCGCCACCGGATCCTCGTCCAGCAGCTCCGGCGGACGCGTCACCGCGCCGAACCGGCCGGCGAGGTACTCCCCCCACTTGCCGGTGAAGTCGTCGTACGGCAGCTGGGTCGGCCAGTCGAATGCCGGCGCACCGCCGCCAAGCAGGTCACCGGTCGGTAGGACGACGCTGTCGAGCTGGTCGCCGTACGAGGCGAGTCCCATCGTCTTGCCCGCGTTGAGGTTGCCCAGCCCGATCAGCCGGGTGCCCGCCTCATACATCGCGCCGAGCGAGAACGCCCTGGGCCACTGGCGCCGCGCGATCAGCCCGGAGCCGTCCGCCGCGTACACCGAAATCGATTCCCGCTCCCCCGCACCGTCGACCACCAGGACGCCGGCCGCCTCGAAGCCGGAGGCGTGGAACGCCGACCGCGCGTGCGCCAGGTGATGCGGCACGAAGACCAGCTCGGGCCCCCGGCCGCCGGCGGCCTCGGCACCGAACAGGGCGGTGTAGAGCCGCTCGCGGTCATCGTCACCCCACGGGATCAGCTGCGGCAGATCCCACCCGATCGCCACCGCGGTCAGATCCCGCCAGCCGATGCCGGCCTGCTGAAGACAGAACGAGGTGGCCTCGGTGGGGTAGCTGTTCCAGGCGTGTTTGACCCGGGTGAAGCGCTCCTCTTCGGCCAGCGCGTGGACGCGCCCGGTACCGTCCACGAGCGCCGCCGCGCCGTCGTGCCACTTCCAGTTGATGCCGAGCACCCACATCCGCCGGTCCTCCGTAGCCGTTGAGCGCGAGGGCACGTCCGGGTCGTCGGCCGCGACGATGCGGGCCCGCCGGCCGGGTCAGTCTCTATCGGCGTCCGGGGGCCGGAAAGTCCCCTGAAACGGCGACCCTCCCCGGCCCGCGGTCCGCGCGATGATGGGCGGCAAATGGGCTCACCTGGATTGGCAGCGATGACAGAGCAGGACACACAAGGGGAACGCCTGGCCACGGTCGACCGGGTGTGGGCGGACCCGCCCGCCGTGCACTTCTCCGATCCGGTGTACGGCCTGGTTCCCCCCAACGGCGTCTGGCGCACCGACCGCGGCTGCTACGAGTTTCTCGCCGAACACTGCCGGCCCGGACTGCGTACCCTCGAGACGGGCCTGGGCATCTCCACCGCGCTGTTCACGATGTGGGGCTGCGAGCACACGAGCGTGGTGCCATGGGGCATCGAGGCCGAGCGGCTGCGTGAGTACTTCGACCGGCACGGGATCGACGACAAGCTGTTGGAGGTCCATGTCGGGTACTCGCATGAGGTGCTGCCGGCGCTGCCCGCCACGCCGCTGGACGTCGTCCTCATCGACGGTGGCCACGGCTTCCCGATGGCGGCCCTGGACTGGTTCTACGCCGGCGGCCGGCTGGTCGCCGGCGGGGTACTCGTCCTCGACGACCTGCACCTGCCGTCGGTCACCGCCGGCCTGCTCGACTTCCTCACGCACGACCCCCGGTGGACACCGCTGGCGCAGACCCGCAAGTGGGCGGCCTGGCGACGCGAGTCGTCCGGCCCTCTGGCGGAGGAGTGGACCGCACAGCCCTTCTTCAGCCCGCACACCCCACGCAAGGCATGACACGCCGGCGCGGTCACCGTCGACGGGCGGCGCGATGAGAGTCCTCGTGACCGGCGGCGCCGGCTTCGTCGGCGGCCATGTGGTCGCGAGCCTGGTCGCGACCGGGGCACGTGTGCGGGTGCTGGACGACTTCTCGACCGGCTCGATGGACAACCTCTGCCACGCCCGCACACTCGGCCTCGCGGACGCGGATATCCGCGCGGTCGACATCGCGGCGTTGGAGGGCCAGCAGGAGATCCGAGACTGGCGACCTTCCGTGGTGGTCCACCTCGCCGCCAACGCCGCGTTCGCCCGTTCGATCCGCGACCCGTACCTGGATGCCCGGATCAACGTCCTGGGTACCATCGGTGTGCTCGCCGCGGCGGCCTCCTGCGGTGCCGAGAAGGTAGTGCTCGCGTCCAGCGGCGGCACGGTCTACGGTGAGCTGCCCGCCGGAGCGGCGCGGCTGGCGGAGGACGCCCCCCGCACCCCGGTCAGCCCGTACGGGCTGAGCAAGCTGACCGCGGATCGTTACGCCGAGCTCTACCGAGAACTGTTCGGGTTGCCGCACACCGCTCTCGCGCTGGCCAACGTCTACGGTCCCGGACAGGATCCGGGCGCCGGCGTGGTGGCCGCGACGGCGCGGGCGGTGGCCACCGGCCGCCGCCCCCTCATCTACGGCGACGGCCGGCAGACCCGGGACTTCGTGCACGTGTCCGACGTGGCCGAGGCGTTCCGGCGGGCGGTGAACGCGCCGCCCTGCGCGACGGTGAACATCGGTACGGGCATCGAGACGCGCATCGCCGACGTCGTGGCCGAGGTGTGCCGCTGCTTCGGTGTCCCCACCACGCCCCGGTACGCCCCCGAACGTCCGGGCGAGGTGACCCGCATCTGCCTCGACAACCGGCGGGCCGCCGAGCTGTTGGGTTGGCGGCCGACGGTGGGGCTCGTCGAGGGGATCGCCGGAGTGGTCGACACCCTACGGGCGCCGGAGCCGGCCGGTGCCTGAGCCGCACCGGTGAGGACAGCGGGTCGGCCACCGGGGGTGAGCGGCGCAGCGGTTGTGGAATACTCACCCGGATCACCGCCTGCCCGGGAAGGCCCATGACGCGCTACGGACTGTTGATTATGCCCTCCAGCAACCGGGTGTACGCCGAGTCCTCGGTGGCGCTGACCCGGGCCGAACTGGAACTGTTCAGTCGGTCGGCCCTTGGGGACCGGATCAGCGGGATCGCTCCGGAGGTGATCGGCGGCGTTCGCTACGTCACCTTCGACGCCGACGGCCTGGACGCGCGGGACACGGCGTACCTGGCGAACCTGTCCTCGGGCTACGCCCTGTTCGCCATCGAGGGCGAACTGCTGCGCCCGATACCGCTGCACCCGCTGGATCGCTTCGACGACGACCTGATCACTATCCAGAAGTACGCCGGGAAGACCAACGAGCAGTTCACGAAGCTGTTGTTGAACGCGACGCTTCTGTCGACCGCGTTCGCCGGAGAGTTTCTGGAACGGCGCTTCCGCGTGCTCGATCCCCTGTGTGGCCGCGGCACCACACTGAACCAGGCAATGATGTACGGCTTCGACGCGGCCGGGATCGAACTGGACCCGAAGGACTTCGAGTCGTACTCGGCGTTCATCTCCACCTGGCTGAAGCGCAAGCGGATCAAGCATCAGATCGAAGCCGGCCCGGTACGTCGGGAGCGGCGGATCGTGGCCCGCCGGATCCAGGTCACGCTCGCGGCCAACAAGGAGGACTACCGGGCCGGCGAAACCCAGCGGCTGGACGTGGTGCAGGCGGACACCACCCGCGCCGGAGAGTTCTTCCGGAACGGCACGTTCGACGCGGTGGTCGCCGACGCGCCGTACGGGGTGCAGCACGGCAGTCACACCGCCCGGGGGCTCGCGCGCAGCCCACTGGACCTGTTGGCGGCCGCGACCCCGGTCTGGGCCGGACTGCTGCGGGCCGGTGGAGCGCTGGGTGTGTCCTGGAACACCTACGTCGCCCGCCGCGAGGACGCGCTCAAGGTGCTGATCGATGCCGGGCTGGAGCCCGCCCAGGACCAGCCGTACCTCGACTTCCGGCACCGGGTCGATCAGGCCATCATCCGGGACATCATCGTCGCGCGTAAGCCCTGACGTCCCCAAATCCGGGGACCGCCACGGCAACAGTCGAGGTCAGCGGGCCGGCCCGGGCACGGCCCCGGGCGGCCGGCGTCGACTTCTCCCGCCCGCACTTGGCATGCTTCTCGAAGAAATGCCGAGCGGCACCCGGATACCAGGCCCGGGTGTGCACCGGAGTGTCCGGCTCGTCAGGAGGAGCATCACGTGGCTGGAGCGAGCGACGCCAGCGGCGACGACCAGCTGGAGGTCGTCCGCGGCGTCTGGCGGGCGGTGCTGAACGTCGACGACGTCGACACCTCGACGCACTTCTTCCGCGCCGGCGGGACCTCCATCAAGGGGGCCATGCTGCTGTCTCGCATCCGCAAGGCCACCGGGGTGCGGATCCCCGTCCAGGACTTCCTTCGCGACCCGACCCCGGGCGCGATCGCGGCGCTGCTGACCGGCGCGCCGCAGCCAACCACCGCCGGGCCGGTGTCGGCCGCGGGCGGCGACCTGAGCGCCGACGTGGCGGGCATGCTGAGCGACGCCGTCGCGTCGGGTCGGATTCTCGGTGCTCAGGTCCATGCCATCCGGGGCTCACAGGTGGTCCTCGACCTGGCGGCCGGTGCGGCCAACGACCAGACCGCGATGACGACGGGGTCGACGTTCCGGTGGTTCTGCGCCGGGAAGCCACTGACCGCGCTCGCCTGCGCCACGCTGGTCGACGCCGGCGCGCTGGAGTGGACACAGCGGCTCGCGGACCATTTCCCGGAGTTGCGCGCAGCGCCTGTCGGGGAGGTCACCGTCGCTCAGCTGCTCAACAGCACCAGCGGCATCGTGGAGACCGAGCCGCTGGCCGCCACCGCCGAGGGTCTGGCCGCGCTGTCGATGTCCGGACCGGCCGGTACCGTCGCCTACTACTCGTACTACAGCGGTTGGCAGGTCCTGCGGACACTCGTCGAGCGCGTGACCCGCGGCGACTTCATGACGTACTTCCAGAAGGCGGTATCCCAGCCGCTCGGGCTGGACGCGACGACGTGCGACCCGGTGGGGACCGCGGCGGCCGATGGGCATCGGGTCAGCCAGGGATCGCTGGAGCCGAACGGGTGGATGCCGGTCAGCGACGCGCTCATCACCCCGAAGTCCGTGGGTCAGTTCGATGTGGGGCGGGGCTTCTGCGGTCCCGCGCGCGATCTGGCCGCCGTGTTCGCCGAGATCCGCGACGGGTTGGCCGGCGCGGGCAAGGTGTTGACCCGGCGCATTGCGCAGACCCTGGTATCGATGTCCCGCGGCCGGGTGCGGGACGCCAACACCGAGCAGTTCCTCGACATCGGGCTCGGCCTACAACTGAACATGGCCGACGTGCTCGCCACCGAGAAGTGCTCCCCCGCCAGCTTCGGACACATCGGGACCGTCCGGAAACCGATCGCGGTGGGGCTCTACGAACCCACCCGGGACGTGGTGGTGGCGATACTCCTGCGCGGGGACTCGCCGAACAATCAGATCCTGCTCACCGAACTCATCGACCGCATCCTCGTGGGCGCTGTCTCCACATAGGTCGCGCGAGTCTTCCGCCACATACCCGGTTCCGGCTACGTGCGGGCCGCCGCGGCGGAACCCATGATGATGACAATTGATCACTGGCCGCCGGGTTCCGCGCGTGTAGCGGGCCGGCCCGGGGCGGAGGGAAGGCATCGGTGCCAGAATCGTCTGCGGCGGCGGTTGACCGGCCGACGGATCAGGAAGCCGGCTTCCTGATCCTGCACCGGCTGTTGCCGGATGTCGGCATGGCCAATGTGTTCTGGGTCTTCGAGTGCGCCGAGAGCTTCCGCACGGAGGACTTCCAGACGTGCCTGACCTGGTTGGTGCGCCGGCATCCCCGGCTGCGCACGTACTTCCCCACGGAAGCGGGTGAACCCGCGCGACGTACGCTCGGCCCGGACGCGGTACGCGTAACGGTCGAGCAACTCGACGCGCCGGAAGATCCGACCGAGGCCGCCCGGCGCTTCGGCGCCCGGCCCATCGACATCACCTCCGGCATGCCGGTCGCGGCTGCGGTCATTCATGGAAGCGACCGCACCAGCCCGCTGGTGGTGCTGGTGATTCACCACGTCGCGGTGGACGCCGACGCCACCGGAGTCCTCCTCGACGAGCTGGACACCTGCTTCAGGTCGGTCACTTCGGGCGCGGTGCCGCCGTCCGAGGTGGTACAGCCGCCCTCGACACGAGAGGTGGTCGCGCCGTCCGAGGACTCCGTCGACTTCTGGCGCGAGACCCTGGACGGGGTCGACTCGCGGGCCATGATGCTCGACGTCCAGCGCGACCTGGAGCCGCGCACGTTCGCCGCCCAGACCCTTTACCACCAGGCCAGTGCGGAGGCGACGGCCAGTGCGCGGGCGTTGTGCGCGAGCCTCGGCATGACTCGCAACATGGTGCTGATGACTGCCTTCTACGCCCTGATGTCCGCACACCGTGCCGGCCCCGACCTCACGATCGGCACGCTGGTCCGGTGGCAGGACGAGGCCGACGAAGGCCCCAGCGTGGATCACCGGACAAGCACTCTCGCGCTGCGGATCCGGGCCGACCCGGCGTGCGGCTTCCGGGAGTTGGCCGGGGAGGTGGCACAGGGCCTGTTCGAGGGACTGGTGCACGCCGACGTGCCGTTCGAGCAGGTCGTGCCGGCGCTACGCACGGTCCAGGGCGGCTGGCGGGTTCCGGTGTTCCGGCAGGTCTTCAACTACCTGCCGGTCGGCACCGACCTCGCACCGGGTAGCGGTCCGCTGCTCAGCTTCGGACGCTGGCTGCCCATGGGCAAGAACCTCATCCGCTACGAGCTGGAGTTCAACATCAGCGACCGCCCCGACACCATGCTGTTCTCGACGGTGTACAGCACGGAGCTGTTCGACGAGCCGGCCGTGGTCGAGTTGATGCGGCGCTTCGAGCGGATCCTCATCGCCGCGAACCGGAACCCCGACGTCACGCTGTCCGAGCTGTAGGGTTGCGTTCCCGGTGCGGCCGCGTCACCAGCGACCCGCTCGACAGGCCGGCTCCGCCCAGCAGAGCGACCCGTGTGAGTTCCGCCTTGTTGCCTACCCGCAACTTGGCCCGGATCCGCTTCACGTAGGTGTCGACGGTGTGTGGGCTGATGCCCAGGCGGGTGGCGATCTGGCCGTGCGTCAGGCCCCGGGAGATCTGGCGCAGCACCTGCTCCTCCCGGTCAGACAGGTTGGCCTGCGGAGACTGGTCATCCATCGGGTCGTCCGCCATCGGTTCGCCGCGGCGGGTCGCGGCGAACCCCTCCGCCACCGCACGCACGGTCGCCACCAGCGTCTGCCCGGAGTCCTGCTTGCTCACCACCGCGGTCGCACCCGCGCCCAGGTAGACACCGGTGTCAGCCGGCGGCTCGGGGCAGACCACCAGAACCCCGGTGTGCCCGACCAGTTCGGCGATGACGGCGTTCAGGTCCTGGTGCGCAACGGCTTCGGAGTCGAGGATCAGCGCGTCCGCCCGGCGGCGGATCGAGCGGTCCAACGACGTCTGAGCAAGACCGACCCTGATGCCGGTCTCGGAAAGAATCTGAACGAGCCCGGTGATGAACACCGGCGAACGGTCAACGACATCTACTCGGATCACGTGTACCTCCCCGTGGAACGCCTTCCCCACCCGAACGGCGTGCCGTCAAACGTGTTGCCCCGGTAGACCGGCGACGAACGCACCTCCATCGTCGAGGCCAGTGCTAACTGTCCGAGCCCACGGACGGCCGCCACGCCACACCCGACACCCAAGCCGTCATACCGACGGTGGATGCAGCCTAAGCGATCTACACCGCTAGATCTAGTATCGATGCGCCGCGGTTCATACCAGCGTGGGCCGACGCCGGTAACCCTTTGTGTACCGATGGTTCGGTGCCCAGGACCCGTCGCTCCGGCCCGTGCGCCAGGCGGCATTGTGGACGCATGGCGAGCGGTGTTTGATACATGGATGGACGGGGGTGCCAGCGATCCGGTCGCCGCGACGATGCCCGCAGCGGTCGGTGCCGCAGAAGAGGGTCTCTGGCTGCTGCAGGATCTGGCTCGCGGAGTGGGTGTCAGCAATCTCGCGATGTCGCTGCGGCTGTCATACCGGGTCGACGATGACACGCTCGGGCGCTCCCTGGAGTTCCTGCTCCAGCGCCACCCGGTGCTGTCGTCGTCCTTCCCGCTGGTCGACGGCGTCATCGTCCGCGACGACCGTCGCTCGTGGCCGGCCACCGCCCTCCTCAAACCCTTTGAGGCCGGGGACGAAGGCGAACTGCGGAGCCAGCTCGTCGCGTCCGCCGGCGAAGCGTTCGACCTGCAGTCCGGGCCACTGATCCGCCTGGCCCACGGCCATCCCCCCGACGGGACCACCGCCCTGGCGCTGGTGGTGCACCACCTCATCGCCGACGGGAGCACGCTGCGGGTGCTCGTGGAGGAGCTGCTGAGTTGCATCGTCGCGCTGCGGGCATCCGGCGAGCTCCCGGCACTCGCGGCCGCGGCACCACACGCACCACCGGCCGCCGCGCCGAAACCGGAGTCGCTGTCGTACTGGCAGGAGCACGTGCGCGGATACCAACCGGCCGGTGCGACGCTCGACGCGGCCAGGGCCACCCTGGACCTGCCCTCGTTCCGGGCTCACCGGGTGACGCGCCGGTTGCCGCCGAGCACGGCGGACGCGATCCGGGCACTGCGACGGCGCCTGCGCGCGACCGATCACATCGTCCTGCTCAGTGCCTATTACGTGGACCTCGTCCGGCACGGAGCGAGCCTCGATCTGGTCGTGGGCATGTTGACCAGCACCCGTGGTCCGGCCGAACGCGAGGCCGTCGGTTTCCACGTCAACACGGTTCCGCTGCGGTTGGCCGTCGACCCGACGGCGACGTTCGGCGATGTCGTGGCGGCGACGCGCACCGCGATGGTCGGGGCCCTACCTCACATCGGCGTGCCGTACGAGGCTCTACTCCGGCAGAAGGTGACCTTCGCCGAACCCGCAGACTGGTGGCGCTCCCGCCTGTTCCGGCACCTGTTCAACTTCCGCCTGGCCGACAGCGTCGACATCGATACCCGCGGGCAGGCGACGGTCGAGGAAATCCACCACGGGTACGGCCAGCACGACCTCGAACTCAATCTGGAGCGTCACGGCAACGACTTCATAGCGAAGCTCGTCTACGGCGTGGACGCCCACGACCACCGGTTCGCCGAGGCCCTGTTGGCCCGGTACGAACACATCGTCGAGACGGCGCACCGCTTCCCCGATCTGCCGATCCTCGACTACGACCTGCGCACGGGCGACGACCTCGCCATCGTCGCGGACGCCAACGACACGGCACGCGCCTGGGAGGAGCCGAGCAGGGTCCTGGCCCAGATCGTGCGGCGCGGCGAAGACGCATCCGACAGTGTCGCCGTCATCGAGGACGGCGCGACGGTGACCTACCGCCAGCTGCTGGCCGCTGCCGAACTCACCCGGCGACTGCTGGTAGACGCGGGCGTGTCCCCCGGTGACGTGGTCGCCCTCGCGGCGCGGCGCGCGGCCAGTACGGCGGCCTGCGTGTTGGGCATCTGGGCGGCCGGAGCCGCCTACCTGCCCATTGATCCGGCCCACCCCACGCACCGGCTGGGCTTCCAACTCGACGAGCTGGGCTGCCGTACCATCGTCAACGCCGTGGACCTCGACGCCGAACTGACCCGTGGCCGGGCCGTCGTCGTCTCGCCCGAGCCCGCGCGGCTCACCGCGGCTGAACCTCTCGAACCCGTGCATGCACCGCAGGCCGACCTCGCCTACGTCATCTACACCTCGGGCTCCACCGGCACACCGAAGGGTGTCCGGCTGACCCACCGCAACCTCAGCAACGTGGTCAACCACTTCCGCGCCCTGCTGCACGCCGACCGGACGGCCCGGGGCCTGTGGCTGACCACGTTCTCCTTCGACATCTCGGCGCTGGAACTCCTGCTGCCGCTGGTCGCCGGTGGCACCGTGGTCGTCGCCGGCGACGACATCCGCGCGACGCCGGAGGCGGTCCTCGCGCTGATCGAACGGCACCGCGTCGACATCGTCCAGGCCACACCGACGTCGTGGCGACTGTTCGGGCCGGCCGCGGCCGGCCGCCTCACGGGCAGGCGGGTGCTGTGTGGCGGGGAGCCGCTGTCACCCGACCTGGCCCGGGTATTGCGGGCGACCGGTGCCCGCGTCTACAACGTCTACGGCCCGACGGAGACCACGATCTGGTCGACGGTGGCGACCGTCACAGACCCGACGCGGCGGGGTGTCTCGATAGGCCGCCCGCTCGCCAACACGAGGGTCGAGGTGCTCGACGGCCGGGGCCGGCCGGTGCCGCCGTTCATCAAGGGCGAGCTGTGCATCGGCGGCACCGGCGTCGCCGACGGCTACTGGGGGCGCCCGGAGCTGACGGCGGAGAAGTTCGTGACGGTCGACACACTGGGCCGGTGCTACCGCACCGGTGACACCGCGAGCTGGACGGCCGACGGAGACCTGGTCCTGCACGGCCGCGGCGACCGCCAGGTCAAAATCCGGGCTCACCGGATCGAGCTCGGTGAGGTCGAGCACGCGGTGTGTCGCCACCCGCACATCAGTGGCGCCGCCGCGGTCGCGCACCCGGCGGACGAACCGCGAGCACTCGTCGTCTACGCCGAATCCACCGATCCCCGGCTGACGGCCGAGGCCGTGTGGGAGTTCGCCACGGAGCAGTTGCCGGCGTACGCGCTGCCGGAACACGTCGTGCTCGTGGATCGGCTGCCCACCACCCCCAACGGCAAGGTGGACGTCGTCGCACTGAGCCGCCGGGCCGGCGACGACGTCGACCAGCCCGTCCGGCCCGCCGACGCCCCGCCGGGCGATGACACCGGCCGGCTGAACGACCTCATCCAGGCCTGGCGGTCGATCCTCGGCAAGTCCGATGTGGACAGTCGGACGCACTTTTTCCTGTCGGGGGGCAACTCGTTGATGGCGCTGAAGCTGATAGCCGAGATCGACCGCCGAGTCGGCCAACGGATCCGGCTGATGACGCTACTGTCGGCGCCGACGCCAGCACGTCTCACCGCGGCGCTGGGCCGCGAGGACCGGCAGACCGCGAGCTGAACGACCGCGACGCGCGTCAGGGCGTGGCCGGCGCCGCCGATCGCGCGACGACCCCGGCGACCGCCACCGCCAGCTCGGGTCGCGCCAGAAACTCCGCTCGCCCGGCATCGAACATGGCGGTGGCGGCGGGCAGGGGCGGGACCAGGTGGTGCTCCCTGGAGACGAAGACCGTCGTGTCCCGAGCCGCGCCCGGCGACCAGATCTCGTGTGCCGGTACCGAACCGGCGAGCGCCTGGTAGCGCAGAACGTTCGTGAAGTGCTCGTGCAGCTCCTGCGCCAGGTCGTCGCCGAGGTCCGCCTCCTCGCATGCCCGGTACACCACGGCGGCGTACCGCTCGGACAGTCGCTCGGCACAGGCCGAGAGCCTGGCCCCGGACGGATCCGGATCCGCTCGCACCTCGGCGGCGGCCCCGGCCACGGTAGCCTCGACCAGATCGTCGGACAGCAACCCCGTCAGGCCGTACACGGCCTCGGCGAACCGGCCGAGCAACGAGTCCGGCACGACCACGAGTGGGTCCAGCATCACCACCGCCGGCCGGGCGCCCCGTGCGGCCAGGCGGTCCGCGATGAGGCAGGCCAGGGACGCCCCGGCGCAGTAGCTCAACACCGCCACCGGATGCGTATCCAGGTCGGCGACGCTGTCGCTCCAGCCGTCTACCGCCCGCCGCAACCGTTGGGGTGTGACGCCGCTCTCGGCGTGCAGCGCCGCCAGGCCACCGGCGTCGAACTGCGATACCAGGCACGCCTCCGCACCGGGAAGACTGGCGATCAGCTCCGGGAAGCCGGCCTCTCGGCGCCCTTCGCCGAAGTCGACGGCAAGAATGGCGCGGGCATTGTCACCCGCACGCAGTGCCTGCCAACGAAGCACATTCATGCGCAACCCCCATGGGCGGCGGGTCGGCCGCGTGCGGTGAGCGTACGTGAGGGTCTGGATCGGAGCAAGGACAACCGAATCCGCCCGCGGCCCGGACGGTTCCGCTGGCGGGCGAACGCGGCCGCCGCTTCCACCGTGGCCGTTGGTGATCTAAGCTGGCGGTCGAGGCATCGACATCCTGCACTGCTCGCTGGCAGCCTTCTGCCAGTGTCGCGGGTTCGGTGCCCCCGCACATCTGTCATCGCGCGCCCGCGACGACATGGTGCACAACGGGGGTTGAATGCGACGCATCGCCAGTACGTGGATTCACTTCGCCGAGGCCGGCACCACCGCCGACGACCCGCGCCGAGAGCTTCCCCCCGGAACCGCATCGTGAGAAGCCGCGCGACCCTACGCCGTGTCCGGAACCAATTCGGAGACTCCAGATGACAGATGCCGTGACGGTGTCCGCTCTCGGCCGGACGTTCACGGGACCCGGCGGACAGTCCTACGTCGCGCTGGCGGACGTCGACCTCACGGTGGAGCGCGGCGAGACCCACGGGCTGCTGGGACCCAACGGAGCGGGAAAGACGACGCTCGTGCGCGTACTGTCCACGGTTCTGTTGCCCAGCAGCGGCAGCGCCCGGGTGCTCGGCCACGACGTGGTCCGCGAGGCGAAAGCGGTACGCCGGCAGATCGGCATCGTCTTCGGTGGGGACCGCGGGCTCTACGGGCGGGTAAGCGCGCGGGACAACCTGTTGTTCTGGGCCAGCCTGTTCGGCCTCGGACCGCGCGCGGCCAAGCGTCGGGCGAGCGAACTACTTGAGGAACTCGGCCTCGCCGAGCGGGCCAACCAGCCGGTGGAGCAGTATTCGCGGGGCATGAAGCAGCGGCTGCACCTCGCCCGCGGGCTGATCGGCGACCCGCAGGTGCTGTTCCTGGACGAACCGACGGTGGGCATGGATCCGGTGGCGGCGTTGGAGTTCCGCCGCATCATCCGGGACCTGCGCGCCACCGGCCGGACCATCTTCCTCACCACTCACGACATGGCCGAGGCCGAGGCGGTGTGCGACCGCATCTCGCTCATCGACGGCGGGCGGCTGCTGCTGACCGAGCGCACCGAACGCGTCGGTGACCTGCTGGCGGTCGGCGACCGGATCGACTTCACCTGGACCGACCCGGCGCTGATCGACGAGCTGAGAGTACGGGCGGACGTCGCGACGGTGACGGGGCACGGTGACCTGCCGGGCCGGTGGCGGCTCGTTCCTGCCGATGGCTCGAGTGTGAGAGACCTCATGAAGGTCCTTCTGGACGGCGGCGTGACCACGATCGAGGCGGCGCCCCCGCGGTTGGAGGAGGTCTACTTGACCCTCGTCGGTTCACGCGGCCTGGAGGTGTGAATGCCGCCGGCTGCGCCGCGTCTGCGGCAGGGCGGGTTGCTCTGGTGGTACGCCGCCCTCGGCGGCGCGCGGCTCGCGCTCAGGCAGCTCATCCGGTCGCCGGGTCAGTTGCTGACGCTGGTGACCAGCCCGTTGTTCGCGCTGATGTTCCTGTCCATCGCCGTCCGCTCGGGCGACCGCGACCTGATCGTCAGCGCCGTCTTCGCACCGGCCCTGATCTCGCTCTGGTTGCTGGCGGTCGGGCTGTGCGGCGGACTCATCAGCGGCGACCGGTGGACCGGCACCCTCGAACTCGCCCTGGTGGCGCCGGCGCCGCTGCTGCTGTCCGTCATCGGCCGGATCTGTGCGACGTTCGTCCTGGCCGCCCTGTCGATGGTGGAGTCGGCGCTGGTCGCCCGGATCGGGTTCGGCGTGCGACTGACCCTGCACCACCCGGTGCTGCTGGCGCTGACCGTGGCGGCGACGCTGATGGCCATGGTGGGCACCGCCAGCCTGTTCAGCGCCGCGTTCGTGCTCAGCCGGGTCGCGCTGCTGTTCCAGAACGCGATGACGTATCCGTTCTACATCCTCGGCGGCATTCTCGTTCCGGTCGGGCTGCTCCCCCAATGGCTGCGACCGCTGAGCGATCTGGTCTTCCTGTCCTGGTCCGGGGACCTGCTGCGGGACTGCTTCGGCGATCCCGGCCACATCAATCACTGGCCGCTGCGGCTGGCGGCGATCACCGCACTCGCGCTGGCAGCCCTGGCCGCGGGTGCGGTGTTGATGGCCCGCATCTCCGGACGCGTGGCCCGGACCGGATCGGCGACACTCGCATGACGTACGCGTACGTGCTGCGGCGCACGCTGGCCAACGGCTTCGCCGAGCTGCGCAACGCCTACACGGTACGCACCTGGCTGCTCGGTTGGATGCTGCGACTGGCGGCCCAGGTGACCTTCTTCGCGCTGGTCGGTCGTGCGCTGCACTCGGCCGACATGACGAGGTATCTCGCCGTCGGGAACGCGGTCGTGCTCGCCTGCCTGGAGTCGACCATCGTCGTCATATCGGTGAACGACGAGCGCGCGCACGGCACGTTCTCCCTGCTCATTGCGAGCCCGGTGGGTCACGTGCCGGTGCTGTTGGCCCGCGGTCTGCACTGGGTACTGACCGGCATGGTGTCCTCGACCGTGGCCCTGGTGACCGTCCCGGTCCTCGTCGGTACGCCCTTGCCGTGGGGGCGTCTTCTTGCCGCCATCCCCCTGATGTGGGTGGTCAGTTTCACCAGCTACGCGTATGGCTGCACGCTGTGCGGACTGGTGCTCCGGCATCCGCAGCTGGACTGGCTGATCCTCAACGTGGGCTACCTGACGGTGATGACGCTGGGAGGCGTCGACGTGCCGGTCAGCTTCTGGCCCACGTGGCTGTCGTGGGTGTCCGACATCCTGCCGGTGACGCACGGTCTGATGGCGGTGCGTGCCGTGCTCGATGGCGGCCCGGACGTCGCCGGACAGCTGGTCCGGGAGCTCGCGGTCGGCGCCGGCTGGCTGCTCGTGGGAGTGTTTTCGTTACGCCGCTTCACCGATCGGGGACGACGGAATGGAACCATCGAGTTCGGTTGAGTGCGGCGACGCGCTGCTCGCCCCCCGGCAAGCACCACCCGGGCGCGGCGAGGCGCCGGTCGTCGACTTCGGCCTCGCCGGCTTCGGCGTCAAGCTTGCCGACCCCAGCCCGGTGCGGGAGCTCGCGGCGGCCCACCCGGATGACGTCGACCGCATCATCGGCTACGGCCACCGCCACGTTCGCCGCGCGGCCAGCGACGTCGGGCTGACCGATCTGGCGCTGGAGGCCGGGCGGGACGCGCTCAGCTCCGCGGATGTCGATCCCGCGGAGGTGGATCTGGTGGTCCTCGCGACGACGGACCTCACGGAATACCTGTACTGGGACGCCGCGGCCAGTCTCGCCCACCGTCTCGGCGCCGGTCGTGCCGAGTGCTGTCTGCTGACGCAGGCTTGCACCACCGGGGTGGTGGCCTTCGACGTGGTGGCCGGCAAGTTCGCCAGCCATCCCGACTACACCGCCGCGCTGATCGTTGCGGCGAACCGCACCTGCGAGCCGTACTGGGATCGGGCGACCACGCAGTCGATGGTCTTTTCCGACGGCGCCGCCGCCGCGCTCGCGCGCCGCGGCCATCCGGCGCTGCGCTGGCTCGCGACGGAGGTGCTGACCGACGGGCGGTACGCCGACCTCTACCGCATGGACGGCGGTGGCACCGCGGCACCGTTCGGTGCCACGGTGCCGAATTCGGACGCCTACCGTGCCCGGGACGCGTGGAACGTCGTCGAGTTCTTCGATTACGACGCCACGCGGTTCGAGCAGTTCGTCAGGCAGCTGGACGAGAACGCCCGGACGGTCGTGGAGCGGGCGTGCCGGCGGGCCGGGGTCGGGCTGACCGACATCGACCGGCTGTGCATGTTGGCCGACAACGAGGCCGCGATGGGTTCGCTGGCCGAGACGCTTCACATCCCGCTGGAGCGCACCACCGCCGCGCTCGCCCTCGAACACGGCCACCTGGGGGCGGCCGATCCGTTGTTCGGCCTGGCCGACCTGCGGGCGCGCCGCGACCTGCCGGCCGGAGGCATCGTCGCGCTGTTCTCGCGTGGCCGCGGGATGCACTGGGCCTGCACGCTCGTACAGGTGTGACCGATTGGAGCAGGTGATATGACCGACGACTTCTCGGCCGTCGTGGCGCGGGTTCTGCAGGTACCGGCGGAAGCGGTGCGCGCCGAGCCGGGCACGGGGCCCGCGATCATGTGGAACAGCCTGCGCCACCTCCAGCTCATCGGCGCGCTGGAGCAGGCTTTCGGGGTGCGGTTCACGCCGCGGGAGATGCGCCACGCGCGGACGGTGGCGGCTCTGCGGGAGATCGTCGACCGTCAGACCGCCACGCGGACTCCGTCCACCGGGGAGAGCGCTGATGGCCTCGGTCGTCAGTGACACGGACCTGGATCTGCTGCTGCTGATCCGGGCGTTCGAGGAGGCGCTGCTCGATCTGTTCGCGAGCGGTGAGGTGAGCGGAACCACGCACACCTGTCTCGGTCAGGAGTACGTTCCGGTAGCGCTGGAGCCGATGCTGCGCGACGACTTCGTGCTGGGCAACCACCGCAGCCACGGGCACTATCTCGCCCGATTCGGTGATCCGGCACCGCTGCTGGCCGAGATCCTGGGCCGGGCCGGTGCGCCGTGTGCCGGCGTGGGCGGCAGCCAGCACATCCTGCGGGACGGCTTCGTCACCACGGGGGTCCAGGGACAGGGCGTAGCTGTCGCGACCGGGATGGCGCTGCACTACCAGCGGACCGGGCAGCGGCGGATCGCGGCCGCCTACATCGGCGACGGCACCTGGGGCGAGGGCGTCGTGTACGAGGCGCTGAACATGGCTCAGCTGTGGCAACTGCCGCTGCTGGTGGTCGTCGAGAACAATGGCATCGCCCAGTCCACGCCGACGACCCGGCAGATGGCAGGCTCGGTCGCGTCACGGGCAGCCGCGTTCGGCGTCGAGTACACCGGACTCGCCACCACCGACATCGGCGACATCCGCCGCCGGCTCGGCCCGATGATCGACGAGATCAGGAGCGCTCCGCACCCGCTGGTCGTGGAGTTCGACACCGTCCGTCTGGGTCCGCACAGCAAGGGTGACGACACACGCGACGCGCACCAGTTGGCGCTGGCCCGCCAGCGCGACTGGCTCGGCGCGCTGCGCGCGGCGGATCCGGAACGCGTCGACGCGGCCCGGGCTCGGCAGCGCGCCCACGTGGCCAGGGTGGTGGAGGCCGTGCGTGAGCGCCCTCTTTCGGAGTGGAGGTCGCCGGATGCACCGGCCTGAACGGATCGCCGAAGTCCTCAACCGCGCGCTGGGCACCCTGTTGACCCGCCACGAAGACCTGTTCCTGCTGGGCGAGGACATCGAGGACCCGTACGGGGGAGCCTTCCGGGTCACCCGGGGCCTGTCCACGGTCCACCCGTCGCGGGTGCTCAACACCCCGATCAGCGAGGGCGGCATCGTCGGCGTCGCCAACGGGCTGGCACTGGCCGGCAACCGGGTGATCGTCGAGATCATGTTCGGCGACTTCGCCGCCCTCGCCTTCGATCAGCTGCTCAACTTCTCCTCCAAGTCGGTCGCCATGTACGGGCAGCGGGTGCCGATGCGCCTGGTGGTGCGCTGCCCGGTCGGCGGCCGGCGCGGCTACGGGCCGACCCACAGCCAGAGCCTGCAGAAGCACTTCATCGGGGTGCCTCACCTGTCGCTGTTCGAGCTGTCCGCCTATCACGACCCGGAGGCGGTATTCGCCCGGGCGCTGGCCAGGGACCAGCCGGCGATCGTGTTCGAGTCAAAGTCGTTGTACGGCTCCCGGCACCTCGGCCCGGGCCGGATCGACGAGGCGCTGCGATGCGAACTGCTCGCCGACGGGAACTGGGCACACATCGCCCCGCACGAGCGAACCGGCCCGGATCTGGTCGTCCTCGCCCCCGGCGGCACCGCGGACCTCGCGGTCGGGGTGGCCCGGACGATGGCGGCCGCCGACGAGGCGACCGTGCACGTCCTGGTTCCCGCGCAGATCTACCCGCTGAACTTCGATCCGGTCCTCCCGCTGCTGCGGGCCGCATACGCGATCTTCACCGCCGAGGAGAGCACGGCGGGTGGGCTCTGGGGGGCCGACGTCGCCGCCACGCTCCACCAGCGGTTGTGGGGCGACCTGCGTGGACCGGTGGTGTGCCTGCACTCCCGGGACAGCGTCATTCCCGCGGCGCCGCATCTGGAACAGACCGTGCTGCTGCAGGAGTCCGACATCCTGGCGGCGCTGCGCGGGCGTCGGCTTGAGTCGCGGAGGGCCACGATCGACGAGTCGCCAGCCGTGACGGCCGCGCCCACCATGACGGCCGCCGCGCCCACCGTGGCTGTCGCCGCGTCGGCCGTGGCTGTCGCCGCGCCCACCGTGACAGAGCCCGGTCGTCTGGTGGTGGTGCCGAAGCTCAACAACAACGACGAGAGCTACGTCCTGTTGGGGTGGCTGGTCGCCGACGGCGCCGAGGTGGCGGCGGGCGACGCCGTAGCCGAGGTCGAGACGTCCAAGGCGGTGGAGGAGCTGCCGGCTCCGTGCGCCGGTATCCTGTGCCACGAGGTCGCCACGGGCGCCGAGTGCCGGCCCGGCGGCCGGCTGGCCCACGTCGCCGCGTTCGAGCATGACCGGGGGTCCGGTGCCAACCCACCATCCACGGGCGCCGGCACGAGCGGCCCGCCGGGGCACGAGGGCCCGCGGGTGGTCTCGTTGGGGCGCGGCCAGCAACAGGTCGGCACCGTGGTATCCCGCGGTCGCCGGGAGATACCGGACGCGTTCGCGGTGTACCAGGCGTCGCTGGACGCCTTTCACGGCGTCGAGCAGGCCGTCAACGCGCTGGGCGGCCCTCCACTGGAACTGCTTGAGGTGGTCGTCAAGCTCGTCGGCGACCTGCGCGAGCGGTTCCCGAACTGCTTCGCCCAGTTGGGCCCCGGGCTCACCGAGCTTCACCTGGCCGACCAGGCGCACGTCGGCGTCACCCTGGACGCCGGACAGGGACTGTTCGTGCCGGTGGTACACGCAGTCGAGCATCGGACCCTCGACGAGATCGCCGACATCCTGGCCGACTACCGCCTGCGGGCGTTGCACGGCACGTTCGCCGAACACCAGTTGACCGAGGCGAACATCGTCGTCTCGTGGAACTTCGAGCCGGGCGTCATCCTGGTACAGCCGGTGATCCCGCCCGGGCTCGCGTGCGCCCTCGCGGTCGGTGGCGCGTTCGACGAGTGGATCGACGATGGTACGGGCCTGCCCCGCCGGGTACGGGCGGTGAACCTCGCACTCGCCCACGACCACCGGATCGTCAACGGCGCCGAGGCCGTCGGCTTCCTGGCAGCCCTGGCCGCGCTCCTGGCCGACAGACAGGCGCTGTCCGGGTTGCTGAAGGAGGGCTCCTTCCCCGACCCTGTCGAGCAGCCCATCCCGAACTGATCGTCGACCGACCGTCGCGTCGGGGCCGGCGCCGACGGCCGATCCCGGAGGCGTCGCTGACCCCGCGTCCGGCCGCCGGCGCCGGCTCCGACGATCAGGTCCTCAACTGGCCGCGCAGCATCTCGGTCACCCCGTCGAATGTCGGGTAGTCGAACAGCGCCGCGATGTTCAGCTCCACACCGAATTCGACTCTGATCCGCGTCATCAAGTCGATCGCGCTCAGCGAGTTCCCGCCGAGGTCGAAGAAGTCGTCGGTGGTGGCGACGTCCTCTACCCCGAGAGCCGAGATCCACAGCCGGCGCAGCCGCTCGGCGACACCGTCGCCGCCAGAGCCCGGGGACGTGCCCCCCGGCGTCGGTGAACCGTCCGGCGTTGCCGGCACCGCCGGGGCGGGTACCGCGGCGGGAATCGTGGGGGCCGCAGGCGGGACGGGCAACGGCACCGGCCGGTCGGCGGCGGCGGCGGCGGGCAACGGTACCGGCCGGCCCTGCCGGAACGGCCGGACGACAACCTGGCGGGGCGGCCGCGTGCGCAGCAGCTCCAGCATCAGCCGCACACCCACCTCGGGCGGGATCCCCGCGTCCTCGCCGACCGTGTCCCCGGCGGCCACGCGCGTCGCCTCCGGGGTGGACGCCCGCTGCGCCGTGCTGCCGGCCACCGTCTCGGCCTGCTTCAGATAGTCCCGCTGCGCCGTGCGCATCGTGAAGCCCTCGAACGCTGCCAGTACCCGGCCGTCCTCGTCCACCAGCGTGATATCGGCCAGGATCAGGCCGTCCGGCGCCGGCCTCCGGACGATGTGGCTGGCGAACGTGGCCGGCAGCCGCCCGTACACCACAACGGACTGATACATGAACGGAAGGAAGATGCCGTCGCGCTCCGGGTCCCGTGCCGAGGACACCGCGGTGTCCAACAGCGCCGGGTGCAGCGGATGGTCGTCGAGGTCCGCGCGGAACTGATCCGGCAGGGTCACCGACACCAGTTTCTCCGGCCCACCCGCGGGCAGGAAGCTCAGTTCGGTCGTGTTGTTCCAGCGCGGGCCGAACGTGAACAGGCGGCCCGGCGCGTTGAGCGGATCCGGCGCACGGCGATCGGACAGGCGTCCCCGGATAGCCTCCACATCGACAGTCGGCGCGGTACCCGGCTCCGCGCTCGCCGAGCCGGTCGCGTGCACCACGCCCGGGCCGCCCTCGGACGGCTCGGTACTCAACGTGAAGGTCCAACCGGACTCGGCCGGCTGGAACGCGATGGTCACCCGGCGCGGTCCGGTCACGACCAATGGCTGGCGAAGGACCACCTCCCGCAGGCGTACCACCGTGTCGGCCTCGCCGAGACACTCGGCGGCGAGCGCGGTCATGACCAGGTCCAGCTGACCGGTGCCCGGCAGTACCGCCGTACCGTCGATGCGGTGCTCGTCGAGGAACGGATGGTCGCAGGTCAGCACCGTGTGCCAGCGCGGGCCGTCGGCCGGGCGGGCTGCCGCGGACGGCCCGGCGGCGGCCATCCCGACCGTGCTCCAGGACGGCCACGCCAGACTCAGGGTCCGGCACTCGGCGAGCGTGCTGGTCGCCGCGAACCCGTCGAGGAAGGCGTTCGCCGCGGCGTAGTCGCCGCTGCCGACCAGGCCCCCGACCGCGGCCCGGCTGGAGAACGCGACGAAGAAGTCCAGCTGCGGGCGGCCGGCGAGCACCTCCGCCAGCACGAGCGTGCCCGCCACCTTCGGCCGCAGCACGGTTTGCACCGCGTCGCGGTCGCGCAGCAGGAGCATGCCGTCGCCGGGCACCCCGGCGAGATGGAAGACACCGTTGAGCGGACCCACCCGGGCGGTCACCGTGTCGACCACCCGCCGCACGGCCCTCGCGTCGGCGACGTCGGCGGCGAACAGATGCACCTGTGCGCCCAGCGCGGCCAGCTCGGCCAGGCCGGCCCGGATCCGGCCGTCGGGGTCGCCGCCGTCCGCCGGACCGTCCTGGTCGATCGCGCTGCGCCCGAGCAGGGCCAGGCGTGGCCGCAGGCCCGCGCGGGCGATGCCTTTGGCCAGTTCCAACCCCAGGCCTCCCAGGCCACCGGTGATCAGGTACACGCCGCCACGACGCAGCGGCGACGACCCCTGCGGGCCGGACGGGTACGGCCGCTCCGCGGAGACCCAGCGACGGTCGCGGCGCAGCGCGACCACGGGGTCGGCCGCCACCCGGCACAGCTCGGCGACGAGTTCGTCCTCGCTGACTCCCGGTCCGATGTCCACGAGCCGGCAGGACCGCTCCGGCAGTTCGAGAGCGAGCGTACGGACGATCCCGTGCAGCGTCATCTTGGCCGTGTCGAGCGGCTCGCCGCCCGACACGTCGACCGACCGGGTGGTCAGCACCAGTACCTCCGGCACCGTGCCGGTGTGCGCCCTGGCCCCCTGCTGCACCAGGTCGAGCAGGCTGTAGACGGTCAGTTCGAGCTGCTCGCCGATGCCCGCGCTATCCGTCTCCAGAAAGGGGCCCACCCCCCAGGCATGCACGAGACGCTGCGCCGGGCGGCCACGCTCGGCCATGGCACGCAGCACCCGGCGCATGTCCTCGGTCTCGCCCGCACGCACCGTGAACTCGGCCCCGCCGTCGCGGAACTGGTCGCCCAACCGCACCGGCGTGATGTGCATGCCCGCCTGCTGCAAGCAGAGCACCAGGTGCAGCGCCTCCTGCGGGTCCGGTGGCAGCAGCACGGCGGTCGGGACGGCCCCGGTGGGCGGTACCGGCGGCGCCGGCTGCTCGACCCATCCCAGGACGCTGAATGCATCGGTAGGCGACCAGGCGGCATCGGCGGCCGGGGGCGCCGAGCCGTCCGGCTCGGACGCCACCGACGACGCGGCGGCGGTGTCTCCGCTGCCGGCGCCCCCCGTCGCGGCCCGCGACGGCTCGTCCTCGATCCAGTAGCGGCGTCGCTGGTACTGGTACCCGGGAACGGGTACCCGGCGCAGCGGCCCGTCGGGGCGCAGCGCCGCCCAATTGACCCGATGCCCCTCCGCCCACAGAGCGCCGAGGGCGGTCAGGGCGCAGCGCAGGTCGGCTTCCGGCCCACCGCTCCGGCGCGGCAGGGTCGCCACGACGTCGTGCCCGCCCGCCTCCACTGCCGGGTGCCGGCGCAGCACCGAGGTGAGGGCCTGCCCCGGGCCCACCTCCAGCAGCAGCCAGTCCCGGCCGGCGGCCAGGGCGTCGAGTGCCGCGGCGAACATGACCGGCCGCTGGATCTGGTCGGCCCAGAACGACGGCTGGCCCGCCTCGTGCGCGGTGAGCGGCGCCGCGGTCGCCGCCGAGAACACCGGCACCGCCGGCTCCTTGGCCACCAGCCCGTCCAGCCCCGCCGCGAACTCCCGTACGGCCGGGGCCATCAGCGGCGAGTGGAACGCGTTGGCCGTGCGCAGCCGGACACCGGCCAGGCGCCGACCCGCCAGCGCCGCGCTCAGGTCGGTGATGGCCGGCTCCGGACCGGCGAGCACCGTCTGCTTCGGACCGTTGCACGCCGCCACGGTGACCTCAGGCGGCAGCTCGCCGATCTCGGCGAGCGACGCGTTGACCGCCAGCATCGCTCCCGGCGGTGCCGCCGCCATCGCCCGGCCCCGGGCGACGGCCATCGCCACGGCGTCCGGCAACGGAATGATCTCGGCGACCGCAGCCGCGACCAACTCTCCGAGGCTGTGGCCGAGCAGCGCGGACGCGGTGATGCCCCATGAGCGCCACATCTGCGCCAGCGCGTACTCCACGGCGAACAGCAGCGGCTGCGCCACCGCAGTGTCCAACAGGTCCGCGTCGGTGCCGTCCCGCCAGACTCGCCGGGCGGGCACTCCCGCAGCCTCGACCAGGCTGTGTACCCGGTCGAGTTCGGCGGTGAACACCGGATCCCGGCCGTACAGCCCGGCGGCCATGCCGGCGTGCTGCGATCCCTGGCCGGGGAACAGGAACGCGACCGGGCGCGGGCCGGCCGACCGGTCCGACCGGATGGCGGGTTCGGCACCGGTCAGAGCCCTGGCCGCCTCGGCCGCGGTCCCGGCCACCAACGCGGCCCGCACCGTGTGCCGGGTACGCCCCTCCTGCAGGGTGGCGACGGTCGCCGGGAAGTCGTCCGGGGATCGGGTCAGGTGCTCGGCCAACACGGCGCGGTACGCCTGCTCGGCGGCGGCGGACCGGCCTGACCACACGACCACACGAGGCCGCTGAGCGTGCGGCGCCGGTACCGGTGCCGGCGGCTCCTCCAGGATGGCGTGCACGTTAGTGCCGCCGAACCCCAGGGAATTGACGCCCGCGCGGCGCGGCTGGCCGGCGACGCGCGGCCACGACCTGGGCTCGGCGAGCAGTACGAACGGTGAGTCGTCCAGGGTCAGCCCGGGGTTGGGTCGGTCCAGGTTGATGGTGGGCGGCAGCAGGTCGTTGTCGAAGCACAGCGCCACCTTGATCAGCGATGACACACCCGCCGCATGCCCGAGGTGGCCGATGTTGCCCTTCACCGATCCCAGCCCACAGTAGCCGCTGGGCAGCGCCCGCCCGCCGGCCGCACGGCGGAACGCCTCGGTCAGCGCGGCGAACTCGATCGGGTCGCCCATTGCGGTACCGGTTCCGTGCGCCTCGACGTACCCGATGGACTCGGGGTCCACCCCCGCGACGGCGAGCGCTTCGGTCACCACTGCGGTCTGGCCGGAGACGCTCGGAGCGCTGAACCCCATCTTGTCCGCCCCGTCGTTGTTGACCGCGGTACCCCGCACGACGGCCCGGATGGTGTCACCGTCGCGGACCGCGTCGGCCAGCCGCTTCAGGGCCACCACGCCCACCCCGGTGGAGAAGACCGTCCCGCTGGCACCGGCGTCGAAGGGGCGACAGTGACCGTCGCGGCTCAGCGGCCCACCGCTGGTCCAGAAGTAGCCCTGGTTCCACGTCTCCACCTCGGTGCCGCCGATCAGCGCCATCTCGCACTCGCCGCTGTTGAGCGCCTGGGCGGCCAGGTGCAGGGTCAACAGCGAGCTGGAGCACGCGGTCAGCACGGTCATGCTCGGGCCGGTGAAGTTGAGCTTGTACGACGCCAGGGTCGCCACGTAGTCGGGGTAGTTGAATACGCCCGCGAGCAGGTCGCGTTGGCCCGCCGCCCGCGCGGCCCCGTGCATCTGGTCATCCATGTACAGGCTGTGCCCGGTCGCGGCGTAGACGCCGACGTCGCTGCAGGAGGTCGGGTCGTATCCCGCGTTCTCCACCGCCGCGTGCGCCGTCTCCAGGAAGATCCGCAACTGCGGATCGCAGATCGTCGCCTCCCGCGGAGTCATCTGAAAGAAGGGGGCGTCGAACATGTCGAGACCGTCGATATCGCCGTTGACCCGGACGTAGTTCGGATCCCGCAGGGCGTGCTCAGACACCCCGGCCGCGAGCAGTTGCTCGTCGGTGAGTGTCCGCAGTCCCTCACGTCCGTCCCGCAGCAGCTGCCAAAGCGCGGCGGTGTCGCCGGCGCCGGGGAACTTGCCGGCGAATCCGATGATGGCGAGGGGCTCAACAAGATCGGTCATGCGGGACCTGACTTTCTCCGGAGGCGTCGCCGGCCACGCGGCTGATCACCGTACCGGTCTCCAGTTCGTCAACAGCGACCACGCGGAACTCTGAGGTGTAGCGGTGGCCGGACGCGTCGGTCAGCCAGAGCTGATCGGGCGCCGGCAGCATCTCGGTGATGTCGATGGCGGCCTGCTCGCCGGGTGCGGCCCGCGCCGCGCGGCGCACCGCGCGGACGAAATTGCCCACCAGCAGCGGAGCCTCGAAGTCGACGTAGCACGGCTTGCGCTCCGCGGGCGTCTTGACGAAGACGTGCCGGGGCATGCCGGACGCGGCTGCCCACTCCCGCACCCGCTGGTACCCCCGGTCGCGGGCCGGGCCGGCGGGTACCGGCACCTCGTCGGCGGGCACGCTCCAGCTCTCCCGGCAGATCACCAGGTCGTCGAGCAGTACCCGCGGCAACCGGGGTGCGCACGCACGTGGCTGGAAGAGGTTGACCGTGATCGCGGTGAGGAACTCGCCGAAGAACTCCAGCACCGGTGCCGCCCAGCCGTCCCGGTCGGCCCGGCCGACCAGGACGCCGTCCACCTCGTGAATGCTCACCGCGGTGCTCGGCACGCTGCGGACGCCGTCCGCCCGGCCGTCGTCACCGTCGTAGGACCAGTACCGGTACCGGCCCGGAGGATCCAGCGACGGCGGTGGGTACGTCCGGGAGGTGGCGCCGGCCGCGTCCAGCGGGTACACGGGCACCACCCGGCCGCGGCCCATGTCCCGGCCGGTCGCGTCGACGAGCTCCCGTGGATCGTCGCACTGCGCGGTGAACAGTCGGCTCTCGGCCGTATTCAGCGCGACGTGCAGTTCACCGAGCACCCACCGGGTGCGTCCGTCGGGCGAGCGGGACAGCAGCAGGTCCGGGCTGTGCTGGCGGCTGGCCGCCCAGCGCAACGACGCCGGGCGCGGGAACAGCTTGTCAGCCATCGGCCGCAGCCGCGCCGCGGACAGCTGTACCAGCCGCCCGTCGGTGGCCGGGATCAGCTCCGCCCACCGCAGCTGGAAGTCGGTGCGGATCTCCTGAACACCCGGGCCGCCGGTGGCCAGGACCTCGCCGGCGGCGAACTGGAGGTCGGCGAGGCTCACCTCACCGCGCCGCGACCGCAGCCAGCGGTATGCCCGACGCAGTTCGGACTCGACCACGTCCGCGACCTCGCCGGTCAGCCAGCGGGCACTGTCGAGCAGCAGGCCGAGCGGAGCGGCGAGTTGCCCGACCAGATCGGGGCCGACCCGCACGTCGGTGTCGCGCCGGCAGTCCAGGTAGACCGGCGTGCGGCCGTACAGCGTGTGCCGGGGCGTGTCCGCGTCGGCGCAACCGGCGTCGGCGAAGCGTGCCGAGACGTCCCGCAGCGCCGAGCCCACCGCCGTCGGTCCTCCGGCCGCCGCCGCGGCGGCGCAGGCCGCGATCACTCGGTCGAGCCTGGCCAGCAGATCATCGCGCACGGCAGGGTTCGGCAGCCTCTCGATCTGCTCACGCAGCACCAGGTCCGGCCGGTGGTGGTGCGGCACCCGGAAGCCGATCCGCACGACGCCGCGCTCGCGCAGGCGAAGCAGCTCCCCCCGCAGCTGATCGGCGTCCTTGCCGGTGACGGCTGCGGCCTCGGCCAGGACCGCGCCGACGTGGCGGACCCCGTCCACCTGCGCGAGGATGCCCAGGGTCACCTCGTCGCAGGTGATCGCCGGCCTGCGCGGCTGCCGGAGTTGGTCACCGGCGACGCTGGTCGCCGCGTCGAGCCGGACGGTCAGCGTGTCGAACACCCCGGGCGTCCGCTCGAACACGCCGGCCAGCGCCGCCACCGCCCAGGTCTCCAGGTAGGCGGTGCGGCGCCGGATGCCACCGCCGCCGGACTGGTGCAGGCCGGCCTGCTCGTCGACGAGACGGGCCCAGGCGACCGGGCCGAAGAATCCGATGGATTCGTTCTTCGCGCAGTACCGCTGCGCGTACCGGGCCAGAACGCTCTCACGGTAGGCACGGTTGGCCAGCCGGGGCGC
Organism: Rugosimonospora africana; assembly: GCF_016862975.1. GTDB lineage: Bacteria > Actinomycetota > Actinomycetes > Mycobacteriales > Micromonosporaceae > Rugosimonospora > Rugosimonospora africana. The sequence continues at coordinate 26,805 of NZ_BONZ01000083.1, read as the reverse complement.
TCCGCCGCCGGCGAGCCGGTCGGCGTAGTGACCGAGCCAGGTGTCGGCGATGTTGGGGTTCTGCCAGGCCACCGCCTCGCGCAGCAGATCGTTGCGGACCAGAAGGTCGAACTGGCGTGCACAGCCGGCCCTGATCGCCTCGTTGCGCTCCGGTCCGGCCGGTTCGGCGAGCAGTGCCGGCATCGCCAGGTCGTCGAGGATCTCGAAGGGTAGGCCCGCACCGCGCAGCACCGCCACCCGCCACAGCGACCACCCCCGGTCCAGCGGGACCACGTCGTCACGCGCCATGCGCGGCCCCCGTCAGCGAGGTCAGGAAGCTGGTCATCTCCCTGAGCGTCGGGTGGTCGAACACAGTCTCGATGCCTACCTCCACGCCGAGTTCGTCACGGATGCGTCCGGCCAGCGCGACGGCCGCGAGGGAGTCCCCGTCAAGGTCGAAGAAGTCGTCGTCGGGCTCGATGTCCCGGCGCCCGAGGATGTCGCACCACAAGTCGCGCAGCCGGTCGCCGTCAAGGGCGTCGCCGGCCGGCACAGCCGGTCCCACCGGCACAGCGGGTTCCGCCGGCACAGCGGGTTCCGCCGACACGGACGGTCCGGCGTCGTCGTCCGGTCGGCCCGGCCCGGCGGGTGTGCCGGGGTGCGTCGCCGATACGGATCCGGCGCCGCCGGGCAGCACCGCCACCTGTCCCGGTGTTCGGGATTCGAGCAGTCGCAGCAGCAGCCGCACGCCTTCGTCGGGGCTCAGCACCGCCGGTGGCGCGGCACCCGCGGCGTCCGGCGCCGGTTCCCCGGTCGCGGACGCCAGATCCCGGCGCCGGATCCGGCGCATCGTGAAGCCGTCGATGACCGCCGCGGTGCGCCCGTCCGGGTCGAGAAGGCGCACGTCGACGACGATCGACTCCTCGCCGCGTTGGCGGATCCGAAGCTGGCTGTACAGGTGTGCGGGCAGCGGCCTGTACCAGGTCATGGCCTGGTACAGGAAGGGGATGAACACGCAATCCGCGCTGGCGCGGGCGGCGTTGCCGGTGCCGGTGTCCAGGATCGACGGGTGGGCGCGGTGGGTGTGCGCCTCGTCGTGGAACTGCGGCGGCAAGCTGATCTCCACCAGCCTCGTGTCGGCCGACTCCCAGCTCCGCACGATGTTGTGCCATCGCGGGCCGAACACGAACGATTCGTGTTCGGGCCGGCCCGGTGGGGTCTCGGCCAGGCCGTCGCGCAGCTTCTCGATCGGCTGCACCCGTTCGTCCGGCTCCGCGGGGTGGATCGCGCAGTGCGCGTGCTCCTGCCACCGGATGCCGCCGTCCTGCGGCCGGGACAGCACCCGCACCTGCCAGCCCTGATCGGACCGGGGGGCGAAGGACACCCGGACCACGCGGGGTTCGTCGCCGACCACCGGACGCAGGAAGGTGACCTCACGCAGGGTCAGCGGAGCCCGGGCCCGGGGGGCCGTACGCAGGTAGGCGTCGATGACCAGGTCCACGAGTGCCGCGCCGGGCAGGACGGCGACGCCGTCCATGCGGTGCTCGTCCATGGCCCAGGTGGTCGAGGCGGAAACGACGCGCTCGTCATGCAGCTCGCCGGCCGGAGAGGCGGACTCGCCCGCAGTGGTGGCGGCGAGAGCCGCGAGCCGGCCGGTCAGTTCGTCGAGCCGGCCGTCGGCGGCCATGCCCACCTGTGACCAGGCGGGCCAGTCGACGCTGAGCCAACCCGGTCGACCGGCCGCGAACGCGTCGAGGAAGGCGTTGGCCGCGGCGTAGTCCGCACCGCCGAACATGCCGGTCAGCGCGGCCCGGCTGGAGAAGCACACGACAAGGTCGACGGGCGGCCGGTGGGCGAGCGCGGCGGCGAGAGCGAGGGTGCCGGACACCTTCGGCCGCAGGACCTCCTCGGCCGCGGCGCGGTCGCGGACCCGCATCATGCCGCCCCCGGCCACGCCTGCCAGGTGGAACACTCCGTTGACCGGACCGAAGGCCTCGGTGACCTCGTCGAGGGCCTCCTCGAGCCGCTCGCGGTCGGCGACGTCGCAGGTGAGCACACGGACCCGAGCACCGGCACGCTCCAGCTCGTCCAGCTCCGCCCGCGCTCGCGCCGCCCGGTCGCCGCCACCCCGGTCGCCGCGGGTGAGCAGGGCCAGCCTGGGTGCCAGTCCGGTCCCCGCGAGGCCCCGGGCGACCGCGAGGGCCAGACCGCCCAAGCCGCCGGTGATCACGTACACCCCGTCGCGGCGCAGCGGGCTGCTCCGCGACGGGAGGGCGGCCGGCGTCTGGTGTGCCGGCGTCCACCGCCGGTTGCCGCGCAGGGCGACCACCACGTCGTCCGACTCCGACAGCAACTCGTCCAGCAGCGCGTCGCCGGGCCGGCCACCGCCGAGGTCGATCAGCCGCACACGGTGCCCCGGCGACTCCAGCGCCAGGGAGCGGACCTGCCCGAGCAGGGCCGCCCGCTCCGGGCGCACCGGCTCCGCACCGGAGACGTCGACGGATGCGCTGGTGACGACCAGGACCGCCGGTGGCGGACCGGCGGCGGCGCGGCGTCCGGCCCGCTGGACGAGGTCGAACAGCGCGAAGAAGGTCTCGCCGAGCGGGTCCGCGCCGTCCGCCCCGGTACCGCCGCCGTCGCCCACGGCCCACGCGTGTACCAGCAGCCGCGGCGCGAGGCGCTGGCGCTCGAGGTCGGCCAGTACCCGGTCGAGGTCCTCGGCGAGCCGGCTGGCCCGTACGACGAACCCGCCGTCGCGGGCCTCGAAGTCCGCGCCGGCACGCACGCCGATGACATGGTGACCGGCCCGATCGAAGACCGCGACCAGCCCGGCCGCCTCGGACCGGCCGGGCGGCAACAGGGCCAGGCAGGGCACGGAGTGGCCCGGGGGGACGGACGGGCCCGGGACCGCCGTGGTCTCGACCCACGCGGGCAGGACGAAGGGTCCACCGCTGGTTCCCCGTGGCGGAGGCGTGGCCGCATGAGGCGACGAGCCGGCGGCGGGAACGGTGATGTCACCGGGCATCGGGGCCACCCAGTACCGCTGCCGGCGCAGCGGATGACCGGGAACCGGTACCCGCTGCAGCGGCTCATCCTGGTACACCTGCTCCCAGGCGACCGGGCAGCCCATCGTCCACAGCGTGGCCAGGCCGCTCAGCATCGCGCTGCCGGCGTCGTCGCCCTCCGCGGTGCCTAGGCAGCACACCACGGCCGCGCCGCGCCCGACGTGGGCGGCCAGCGCGTGTGCCCATCCGGCGCCGGCGGCAGGGGGGCCGAGGTCCAGCACGACGGTGGCGTTGGCGACGGCGACGGCCACCTCCCGGCTCAGGTCTGCCGCGGGGTCCGCGGCCGGGCGACCGTCCCCGGTCCCCGCGTCGCCGGCGACCACGGCGGCCACCGCGTCGGGTAGCGCCATGGTGCCGGCCACCACCGCCGCGGCCAGCGCGCCGACGCCGCGTCCGGCCAGCGCGATGGGCTGGATGCCCCAACTGATCCACTGCACGGCGAGGGCGTACTCGATCGTGAACGACAGCGGGGCGGCCAGTGCCCCGGTCCCGCCCGGGTCGGTGTGCCCCGCACGCGGCCAGACCGCGCCGAGATCGAGTCCGTGCGCGGCGAAGGCGTCAAGACAGACGTCGACGGTCCCGGTGAACACCCGCTGAGTCGGGTACAGGGCCGCCGCCGCACCGGCGTGCCGTCCGGCCTCGCCGGGCAGCGCGAACGCGACAGACGGCGGCGCCTCGGGATCCACGTCCACCGGGTCGCCGACCGGTTCGCCGGCCAGCAGGGCGGCCGCCTGCCGCGGCGAGCGGCAGACCAGCGCCCCGCGCACCGGAAGCGGCGTACGTCCCCGTTGAAGGGTCGCCACCGCGTCCGCGAACGTGTCCTCGTCGCAGGCCCCGAAGTAGCCGGCCAGCCGGGCGCGGGCGGCGCGCTCGGCGTCCCGGTCGCGGCCGGACCACACGACGACGCGCGGCCGGTCCAGGTGCGGCGTGTGTGGTGCGGGCGGTGCCTCTTCCAGTACCAGGTGCACGTTGGTACCGCCGACGCCCAGTGAGCTCAGGCCGGCTCTCCGTGGCCGGCCGCGCTGGCGGGGCCACAGGCACGCCGTGTCGTTCACGGCGAAGGGGGTGCGATCGAGTTCCAGGCGTGGGTTGAGCGAGCCCAGGTTGGCCGTCGCGGGGATCTGTTCGTGCTCCAGCGCCAGCACCAGCTTGAGTAGGCCGGCCATTCCGGCGGCGGCCACGGTGTGGCCGATGTTGGACTTGACCGAGCCGACCAGGATCGATTCGGGCGCGGGAGCTGGCCCGGCCAGCCGCCGGTACGCGGCGGCCAGCGCGGCGACTTCGATCGGATCACCCAGCGGTGTCCCGGTCGCGTGCATCTCCACGAACTGGATGCCCTCCGGCTCCACCCCGGCGAGGTCCATCGCGTCGACGATCGCGTTGGTCTGGCCCGACACGCTGGGGGCGCTGAAACTGACCTTGTCCGATCCGTCGTTGTTGATGCCGATGCCGCGGATGACCGCCCGAATCTGGTCGCCCTCGACGATCGCGTCGCTGAGCCGCTTGAGCAGCACGGCCGCCGCGCCGCTGGTGAAGATCGTGCCCGAGGCGGTGGCGTCGAACGGCCGGCACCGGCCGTCGGCGGACCGGACGTCGCCCGGGCTCCACCGGTAGCCCACGCCGTACGGGATCTGCACGTTGCAGCCCCCGGCGACGGCGGCGTCACACTCGCCCAGTTGCAGCGACTGGCAGGCCAGGTGGACCGCGGACAGGGAACTGGAGCACGCGGTAAGCACCGACATGCTGGGCCCGCGGAAGTCGAACTTGTACGACACCAGCGTCGCGAGATAGTCGACGGTGTTGAGCACCGACATGCCCATGTCGAGCGCGCCCGCGTACTTCGGGTTGGCCAGCAGGTTGACGTCGAGGTACCTGGTCGGGCCCGACGCGGCGAAAACGGCGACGTCCCGGCCGAGCGTCTCGGGAGAGTACCCCGCGTCCTGCACGACCTCGTAGGTCATCTCCAGCATGATGCGCAGCTGCGGATCGCAGATTTCGGCTTCCCGCGGGCTCATCCGGAAGTACCCGGCGTCGAACTCGTCGACTCCCGGCATCAGGCCGGCCGCCTTGACGTACGCCGGGTCGGCCAGCCGGGCCACCGGCACGCCGGCCGCGACGAGGTCGTCGTCGGCCAGCGTGGTGATGCAGTCGCGCGTGTCGCGCAGGTTGGCCCAGAACTGGTCGGCGTTGCGGGCGCCCGGCATCCGCGCCGCGATACCGACGACCGCGATCGGCTCGAACAGGTCGGTCACGATCCCTCACCTCCGCCGCGGCCACGCCGCAGGTGCCGGCGCTGCTGGCCGATCCACTGAACGCGGTTGCCGGTGGTTCGGGTCGAACCCGAAGTCCACGCCGGCCGCCCGCCATCGCCCAGCAGCTGCCGGAGGGCGACGAGGTTCGGGTGGGCGAACAGTTCGGTGACCGGGAAGGCATCGTCCAGGCCCCCGGTCACCTGCTGGTACACGGTCACCAACGCCAGCGAGTCCAGCCCGGCCTCGAAGAAGTTCTCGTCCGGCCGCAGCGGCCGCCCGAGAATCTCGGCGACCGCGTCGGCGAACCGGTCCAGAACGCGTGGTGGCGGCACATCGGCGGTCACGGCGGAGGCGTCCGGCGTAACGGGGGTACCGGCGGCCCCGGGGTCAGCCGGCCGGCGATGGCGCCGGCGACCTGATCCGCCGCCTGGTCGAGCAGCCAGTGACCGGTGGTCAGTTCACACAGGTCGAGCGGCTGCCGGCTGTGCCGGCGCCAGCCCAGTACCGAGCCCCTGCTGAGGTGCTGGTCGTCCCGCCCGTACAGCACGGTGATCGCGGTGGCCAGCGGCTGCGCGGGCCGGTGCCGGTAGCCGGCGTAGAGCGTGAAATCCGCCCGCAGTGGCGGTTCGAACACCGCGCGCAGCTCGTCGTGCCGGGCCAGTTGTGGCGGTATGCCGCCCTCCTCCAGCACCAGGTTCCAGAACGCCGGGTCGGGCACCAGGTGCATCCGCCGCGGGATCAGGGCCACGTCGGGCGCGGCGAACGAGCCGACGAACAGCCGCTGCGGCGTGTGATGGCCGGCGACGAGGTAGGCCAGCAACGCGCCGCCGCAGTAGCCGAACAGCGCGTGAGGCAGGTCGTCGTGGTCCCGGATCGCCTCGGCCAGTTCGACGGACAGCGGACCGATGTCGGTACGGGCCGGCTCCGCCTGGCGTGTGTGGCGCCCGGGCAGGTTGACCACCCACGGTTCGATTTCCGGTGGCAGCAGGTCCCGCAGGGCGGCCGCAGCGGCCGGCCCCGCCCCGGCGTGGGGGAAGACGAACAGGCGTACCCGCGCCGTCGCCCGCCGGTCGACGGGGACGAACCACTCCCCCTGCTCACCGCCGCGCATCGTCGCCTCCACGGGCGGCCAGGAACGTGGCCAGTCCCCGCGCGGTCGGGTGGTCGAAGATGGCGCGTACGCTCACCACCCGCCCAGACAGCTGCGATACCCGGCCGACCAGCCGCTCGGCCAGCAGGGAGTGGCCGCCCTGGAGGAAGAAGTTGTCGTCCGCGTCCAGGTCCGGGCGGGCGAGCGCCTCCCGCCACAGCCGCACCAGCCGCCGGGTGAGGTCGAGGTCGCCGGCCGGCTCGGCGGCGGGGGCCGGTCGCGCGGCGCCCCGGCCCGCCGGGACCATCGCGCCGAGGGCGTGGTAGTCGAGCTTGCCGTTGGCGGTGGTGGGGAACTCGGCGACGATGTCGATGCCGGACGGCAGGCCGTAGTCCGGCAACCGCTGCCGCAGGTACTGCCAGAGCCGGTCCGGCAGGTCCGACACCGGGGCTCCGGGCGCCGCGCGGACGAAAACCCGCAGCGCCGGCTCACCATGCCCGTCGCCGCTGACCAGGGCGGCCGCGTCGGTCACCTGCTCGTGCTCGCGCAGCACGGATTCGACCTCACCGAGTTCGATACGGTGGCCCCGCAGCTTGACCTGCCGGTCGGTGCGCCCGAGCACCTCCAGTACGCCGTCGTGACGCCACCGGGCCACGTCACCGGTGCGGTAGAACCGTCCGCGCACCGGGTCGGTACCGAACCGCTCTGCGGTCAGGCCGGGCCGTCGCAGGTACCCGAGACTGACCCCGGTGCCGGCGATGCACAGCTCCCCTGGCACGCCGCACGGCAGCTCCTCGCCGTACGCGTCCGCCACGAAGACGGACGTGTTGGCCACCGGCGTTCCCACCGGTACCGGATCGACGGGTTCGCCGGTCACCTCGGCGACCGTGGACCAGATCGTGGTCTCCGTCGGGCCGTACGCGTTGAACAACCGGCAGCCGGTACGCAGCAACGCCGCGGCGAGGTCGGCGGCCAGCGGCTCGCCCCCGCACAGCACGATGCGACCGCGCAGCGCCCCGCCCAGCTCCGGCAGCACGGCGCGCCAGAGTGTCGGGGTACCCTGCACGACCGCGACGTCGTGCTTGTCGATCAGCTCGGCCAGTTCCCGACCCCGGGCCGGGCCGGTCGGGTCCGCGATGACCACCCGGCCGCCCGACGCCAGCGGCAGGAACAGTTCGAGTGCGGAGATGTCGAAGGTGACGGTGGTCGACCACAGCACCGCGCTGCGAGCCGTCGTGGCCAGCCGCCGCGCGAACCCGGTCACGACGTTGGCGAGGTTGGTGTGGCTGACCGCGACACCCTTCGGCCGGCCGGTCGATCCGGAGGTGTAGATGACGTACGCCGGGGCGTCACCCGACGGCGGTTCGGCGACCGGTGACGCGGCGCCGGTCGGGCTCGCGAAGTCCGCCCAGGTCAGGACCGTCCGCCCCGCCGCCCAGGCGGGATCGGCTCCGGGTACCACGATGACCCGGGCGTCGGCGTCATCGACCTGGAAGGCCAGTCGGACGGCGGGTTGGGCGGGATCCAGTGGCAGGTAGCTCGCCCCGGCACCCCAGATGCCGAGGATCGCGGCGACCATCCCGGGCGTCCGCCCGAGCGCCAGTCCGACGATGTCGCCGGGGCGCACCCCGGCGGCACGCAGCCGCTGGGTGAACCCCTCGGCCGCCGACACCAGCTCGGCGTAGCTGCGCTGGCCCGACTCGGCGACGACCGCGACCGCGTCCGGGTCCTCGCGGGCCACGCGGTGAACGTGGTCGAACACGGTGCCCGCCGGGCCGTCGGGTACCGCCGTGTCGTTGGCACGCTCGAGGACGGCCCGCTCGGCCGCGCAGCGCGCGTCCAGCGTGCCGACCGGCCGATCGACGTCGCCGGCCGCCGCGATCACCAGCCGCTCCAACCGCGCCAGCATCGCGCGCACGTCCGCCTCGTCGTGGATCTCCGTGCTGTAGTTGGCTAGCAGGGCGGGCGCGCTCGACCCGCCGATCACGGTGAGTTCGATGTCCAGCCGGCTGTCGCCGCGCGGGATGTCGAGGAACGTGGGCCGCTCGCCGCCGACCCGCACATCGGACTCGTCCCACGGCCGGTAGTTGTACAGGTGCCGAAACAGGGGGGCCCGCCAATCGGCCGACCGGTGCCCGAGTTCCACGAGGATGGCTTCCACGGAGGCGCCCGAGTGCGCGATCCCGGCCAGGAACGCGTCGCGTACCTGGCGGGTCAACTGGCGGAAGCCCGAATCCCGGTCGAGTCGCACGCGCAGCGGAAGCGTGCTGACACCGAAGCCCACCGTGGCGTCGCCCGGGTCACGCCGCACCGTCACCGGTACCCCGACCACCATGTCCGGACCCGCGCCGTGGCGGAGCAGCAGCAGGTAGAAAGCGCTGAGGAGCACCAGGTTCTCGGTGACCCGCAGGTCGCGGCGCAGCGTCCGCAGCGCCGCGACCGCATCCGGCGACATCGTGGTCATCACGGTGGAGCCGGCGAAGGTCGGGCGGGCCGGACCCGGCCTCGCCCAGGGCAGCTCCATCGCCCGAGGCGTGGCGCCGCACAGATGCTCCACCCAGAACTGGAGGTCGCCGGCCGGCGCGGCCGGCTCCTCCCGCAGCGGCAGCGCCGCGGACAGTTCCGCCGGCACCCGCCCGTCGGCAGCGAACCCGTCGTACGCCGCGGCCAACTCTCTGACCAGGATCATCAACGACACCGCGTCGCTGACGATGTGGTGGGTCGTCAGCACGACGGCGCTGCCACCGGTGTCGATGGTCAACGCCGTCACCCGCACCGGCAGATCGGAGGCGAGGTCGAAGGGGCGCCGCGCGAGCTCCTCCACCCGGGCGGGAAGGTCGGCCTCGGCGACCGGCAGGACGTCGACCTGCACCTGCGTGTCGGTCGCCGCACTGACGTGCCGCACCGGGACCCCGGCCTCCTGCGGGAACCGGGTACGCAGGCCGGGATGCCGGTACAGCAGGTGGTTGGCGGCGGCATGCAGCGGCCACCAGCGCAGAGCCCGGCCGGTCCGGAACGCGATCGTCAGGTTGGACACCGCCGAGTCCGGAGCCAGCTGCGACAGGATCCAGAACGCGTACTCGCGGCGGCCGAGCGGGCGGACCGGAGCCTCCGCGGCGAGAAGACTCCAGCGGGCATCCGCCATCAGCCACACCCCCGCGACGCCCGACCAGAATCAGCTCGTGTGATCCATCGTCACACACCCCACGTGCCGCCCCGCCGCCCCTTTTTTAGGGACTCGCCCGCCTCCACGCCGCGCGGCAGGCTGGGGCCTGTCCTGCCGATCTTGTCGAGCCGAGACGAGGTCCAGGCGTCGATCCGGCGAGCGGGAAGTGGGGCACGACGTGCTTGACGTCTACGGCACCTTCCCGCTGACCGAGGCGAACGCCGGCGAGCAGTTCACCGCGCCGATCCTGGACGTGGCCCGCTGGTCGGAGGCGGCCGGACTGCGTGGCCTTCTGGTGTTCACCGACAACGACTCCCTCGACCCGTGGGCGGCGGCCCAGTTCCTGCTGGAGCGGACGGCCGGCCTGGTGCCGTTGGTCGCGGCGCAGCCGGTATACATGCACCCGTACACGGCGGCCCGGAAGGTCAGCACGTTGGCCAGCCTGTACGGCCGGCGAGTCGACCTCAACCTGGTCACCGGCGGATACCGGCCGCATCTGCGCGCGCTCGGCGACGAACTGCGCCACGACGAGCGGTACGCCCGGCTGGTCGAGTACGGCGAGATCATGGCCGAGCTGCTCGCCACCGACGGCCCGGTGACCCGCCGCGGCGCGCACTTCGAGGTGAACGCCGCGGTCATGAACCCGCCGATGCCCGCGGGTGTCCGGCCGAGGGTCTTCGTCGCCGGTACCTCGCCCGCCGCCGCGGCCGCCGCGGCGCGCCTCGGTGCCACCCGGCTGATGTACCCCCGCTCCCCGGACGAGTACGCCGGCGATCCCTCGGTGCTGGCCGGCGTCGGCGTCCGGGTCGGCATCATCGCCCGGGACACCAGCGAGGCGGCCTGGGCGATAGCCCGGCGGCGGTATCCGTACGAGCCGGTCTTCGAGGAGTTCCGGGAGTTCGCCGTCCCCGACTTCGACGCCCAGTGGCACGACGAGATCTGGTCGGACTCGGACCGGCGCGAGTACGCCCCGGACGGCGCCTACTGGCTGTACCCGTTCCGGATCTCGCGCGAATTCTGCCCGTACCTCGTGGGCAGCCACGCCGAGGTCGCGCAGCTGCTGTCCCGGTACCTCGCGATGGGCTCCGGGACACTCATCCTCAACGAGGCGCGGTCCGAGGACGACGTGTTCCACGCGGTCGAAGCGATCCGGCAAGCCGAACGGATCGCGCCACCGGTCGCCACGACCTGAGCCCGCCGCGCCGGCCGGACGCGGGTCGCGGTGCCCGCCGGCGCAAGCCTCACCCCTGCCGGTCCGCCGGACCGGTGGTCGCCCGGGCACGCCTGCGCGCCTCCCGCGCCCGGTCCGCCTGCGCCGCCCGCGCCTGCCGCAGCGCCACCGCCGCCGCAGCGGGCGCCCCGCCCGGCGGCGAACCGGCCAGCGCGGCGGCGAGCTGGCGCACGGTCGGGTACCGGAACAGGTCGACCAGGCTCAGTGTCCGCACCGGATGTTGCGGCAACATCCGGTACATCCGCAGCAGCGTCAGCGAGGTACCGCCGAGTTCGAAGAAGGTGCGGTCGACGTCGATCGCGTCGACACCGAGGACGTCGCGCCACAGCCGCTGAAGCGTGCCGACGAGTTCCTCCACCGCGATGGCGGCGGGCTCGCCGGTCCCGACCTCGGCCAGCAACGCCGCCACGGCCCGCCGGTCGAGCTTCCCGCGCGGGGTCAGCGGCACCCGCTCGACCACGACGGTCGCCGTCGGCAGCATCGCCGGCGGCAGCCGGTCGGCAAGGTGGCGAGGCAGGTCGGTCGGCGGCGCCGAGGGGTCCCGCCACCGCACGGCGGCGACGAGGCGGTCCCGCACCATCGCCACCCCGCAGTCCACCACATCCGGATGCTCGGCCAGCACGCGTTCGATCTCCGCCGGATCGGCCCGGTGCCCGTCCAGGGACAGCTGGTCGTCGAGGCGCCCGAGAAACTCCACCGTTCCGTCCGGCCGCAACCGGCCGCGGTCGCCGGTGCGGAACACCCGCGAACCCGACCCCGGCTGCCAGGCGTCCGGCACGAACCGATCGGCCGTCAACTCGGGCTGGTCGAGGTAGCCCAGTGCCAGGTGAGGGCTGCGCACATAGACCTCGCCGGCCTCGTTGACCACCGCCCGCGTGACGGTGCCGACTCGCAGGACGCCCACCTCCGCGCTGGGGCTGCCGGCACCCAGCGGGGCGGCCCCCGGCGTACCCGAGGCGAACTCCCGGTCCAGGTCGACGGTGCTGATCCCCTGCGGCGTCTCGGTGGCCCCGTACAGGCCGATCCGGCGGGCCTGGGGAAACAGGGCGAGCGCGGCCCGGTACTCGGCCGGCCCGATGACGGCACCGCCGAGGGCCACCAGCCGGACGGCCGGAGCCTGCCGGCGGCCCCCGGCGCCGGCGGCTAGCAGCCGCAGCATCGCCGGCGTCGCGTGCACGACCGTGATGCCTCGGGCCACGATCCAGTCCAGCAGCGCGTCCGGCTCCGCCGTGCCGTCAGTGGGCAGGCAGGCGGTGGCGCCGAGCCACACCGGCAGCAGCGTCTCCCGCAGCAGGGGATCGTGGGACAGGCCGGCCAGGACCGCGAAACGGTCCGCCGGGCCGAGGCCGAACGCGTCCGCGTACCAGGTGAAGAAGACGCTCAGCGGCGCCTCGGCGCCGGTCACGTACAGCGGATGTCCGGTGGTACCGGAGGTCGGCAGCACGTACGCGACCCGCGGGTCGAGCCGGCGCGGCTGCGCGGACGGCCCCGCCGGTACCGGTTCGCCGACCGGACCGGTCACCGGTACTCGCAGGCGGGAGGCCAGCCAGCTCGCCAGCTCCGCCGTGTGGGCGCCGCCGTGCACGGCCGCCGGTCGCAGCGACTCCAGCGCCTCGGCCAGGCGCCGGCGGGGGTAGGCCGGATCGAGTGTTGTGAACGCCGCCCCGACCAGCCAGGCACCGAGCATCCCGGTCACGAGTTCCGGCGTGCGGCCGCTGGCCAGGGCTACCAGGTTGCCGGCGCCGACGCCGTCAGCGGCCAGCCGGTCGGCGGTCCGCCGGGCCGCCGCGAGCACCTCGGTGTAGGTCAACACCGCCTCGCCGTGTTCGAGCGCGGGCCGGTCGCCGGGGTGCCGGCTGACCCGATCCAGCAGCCCGACGGCGGGGACCAGGGCCGGCGCGGGGGCATGACGGGCCGGGTCCGCGCCCAGCAGGCCGCCCACCGGCTGTCCGGGGTCGCGCAGGGCGGCCTCGAGGATCGTCCCGGTCTGCTCCACCATCGCCGTGACCCGGTCGGCGGCGAAGACGTCCGGGTCGTAGACGAACCGCATGTCTATCTCGCCGTCGTGGTCGTCGAGGTAGGCGGTCAGGTCGAACTGGGCGCCGGCCGGCGGCGGGGGCAGCGAGCGTACCGTCGCCTGCCCGAGCACGAGCGGGTGGTTCTGGTAGGACAGCATGTTGAACCAGACGTCGAACAGCGGGTTGCGACCCGGCTGCCGATCGGGTGCCAGTCGCGCCACCAGCGCCTCGAACGGCACGTGCGGGTGGCCCAGCGCGGCCCGCGTGCCGCGGTGGGTCGCGGCTACCAGGTCCAGGAACGACTCCTCGTCCTCGACCGTGCAGGGCAGCACCACGGTGTTGGTGAGGAACCCGACAGCCTCCTCGGCTCCGGGCTGGTCGCGGACGGCCAGCGGGGTACCGAGGCAGAACCGCTCGCGTCCGCCGCAGCGGGACAGCATCACGGCGAATCCGGACAGCAGCACGCTGAACAGGGAGACACCGTGCCGCCGGGCCAGCGACCGCAGCGCCGCGGCGGTGGGTGGGCTCAGCACGCGGGACACCTCGGCGGCCTCGCCCCGCGGCACGGGCGGCCGGTCGGGGCGGGTGGGCAGGTCCAGACGCGGCCACGGGTCGGCGAGCTGCCGCAGCCAGTACCCGGTCTCCTGTTCCACCCTGGCGCGGGCGGGCTCACCGAACTCCAGCGCGGTGAGCGCGGCGAAGCGCACGGCGGGTGTGGGCCAGTCGGGTTCGCCGCCCTCGCACGCCGCCCGGTACGCCAGCGAAAGATCGCGTTTGATCAGTTCCATGGACCACCCGTCGCTCACCAGGTGGTGGACCACGAACAGCAGTGCGTGCCGGTCGGCGCCGTCGGTGTAGAACTCCGCCCGCCACAACGGCCCCTCGCGGAGGTCCATGGGACGAGCGAGGCCGCGGGCCAGGTACTGCCGAAGGGTCTCGTCACCGCCGGCCCGCCAGGTCAGCGAGGCCCGCGTCAGCCGCGCGTCGACGCGCTCGGCGACACGCTGCACGGGTACCCCGTCCACCACGTCGATGGTGGTGCGCAGCGCCTCGTGCCGGGCCACCACGACGGCGACGGCGCGCTCAAGAGCGTCCGCGTCGACCGACCCGTGTATCTCGAACGCCATGGGTACGTGGTACGCGGCGGCGCGCGGGTGCAGCTGGGCGGCGACCCACATCCCGTGCTGGAACGGGGACAGCGGCATGCCTTGGAGCTCGCCGCCGCCGGGCCCGGTGCCCGCACCCGGGGCGGCCGGAGCTTTGGCCAGCAGCGCCGCCAGCCCACGCGGCGTGGGGGCGTCGAAGAACTCCGCCAGCGTCACCGCCTTGCCGGTGTCCTGCCTCAGCCTGGAGACGAGCCGCATCGCGATCAGCGAATCGCCGCCTACGGCGAAGAAGTCGTCGTCCGCGCCGGGCTCGTGACCGAGCAGGTGCCGCCACACGTGCGCCAGGTATGCCTCCGCGTCCGTGCGCGCCGGCCGCTCGGGGTCCGGTCGCGGCGCCGGCACGGTAGGCGGTGGCAGCGCCGCGCGGTCGACCTTCCCGTTGCGGTTCAGCGGCAACTCCGCCAGAACCTCCACAAAGGACGGTCGCAGGTACGGCGGCAGGTGCGCCTCGGCGTGCGCCCGCACCTGCTCGGCATCCACGCCGGAGCCGACAACGTAGGCCACCAGGTGGCGCTCGCCCACGGTGTTCTGCCTGGCGACGCAGCACACGTCGCGTACGCCGGGCAGCGTGGCCAGGACGTGCTCCACCTCGCCGGGCTCGACCCGGTGGCCGCGGACCTTGACCTGGCTGTCCGTGCGGCCGACGAACAGCAGCGACCCGTCCGGCCTGCGCCGCGCCCGGTCGCCCGTGCGGTACATGCGTGCCTCGGGGTCGTCGGCGAACGGATCGGCGACGAACCACCGCCGTGTCAGCTCCGGATCGGTGTAGCCGCGCGCCACGCCGGCTCCCCCGATGTACAGCTCGCCCTCGTCTCCGACCGGCACCGGGCGGTGCGCCTCGTCGAGCACATACACCCGGCACCCGGGTATCGGCACCCCGATGGGTACCGAGTCCGCGATGTCGGCCAGCGGCACGTCCCGGTACACGGTGGTGAACGTGGTCGCCTCGGTCGGACCGTAGCAGTTGCTGAGCACCGTTGTCGGGAGCAGTTCGATCGCCTGGCGGACGTGCACGGGCGACAGCCGGTCGCCCCCGGTCAACAGGCGCCGCACCCCACCCAGACCCGGGGCCCGTGCCTCGATAACGACGTTGAACAGGCCCTTGGTCAGGCACAGCAGGGTGATCGCGTGCCGTTGCACCAGGTCGCCGATCTGCTCGGGCCCGAGGACACCCGGCGGCGCCAGCACCAGCCGGTTTCCGTTGGCCAGCGCTCCCCAGATCTCGAAGGTCGACTGGTCGAACGCCAGCGGCGCGATCCCGCAGAACGTCAGGTCCGCGTCGAAGTCCACGTAGTCGCCACGGACCAGGTTCGCCACGTTGCGGTGCTCGACCTGCACGCCCTTGGGCCGCCCGGTCGAACCCGAGGTGTACATGATGTACACCAGATTGTCCGCGCGCACTGGCACGTCCGGCGGGATGCTGGGAAGTTCGGCCAGCCGGTCGGACAGCTCGCCGAGGTCCAGGACCGACACATCCGGTACGTCTCCGGGCGAGACGACCGAACCCGGCCCGGTGACCAGGATGCCCGCCCCCGAATCGGCCAGGATCGCCCGCTGCCGCGGCAGGGCGTCGTTCGCGTCCAGGGGTACGTAGGCCGCGCCCGCCTGGAGGATGGCCAGCAGCGCGACCACCATGCCGGGCCCGCGCGGCACCAGGATCGCCACCGGCACCTCCGGACCGGCTCCGGCCCGACCGAGCAGGTGTGCCAGGGGCGCGGCGGCGGCCACCAGCTCGGCGTAGGTGAGCCGGCCGGTGTCCCATTCGACAGCGGTGTGGTGCGGTCTGCGCGCCGCCTGCGCGGCGACCATCCGGTGCACACAGTCGACGTCACTCAGCGCGCGCCACCCCCACGGTGTGGACACACGCGCCCGCGGCCGGGTCAACGACGCTCGCGTCGGGAACTGTTCGACGGCCTTGTCCGGTGGGCCAGCGCGAAGTCACAGGTCCCCTTCCCCACCCGTCCCGAAGGGATGTCGCGGACCATCCCCACCACGCCGCAGCGTGGGTCGGTAGCAACATATCGAGGCGGCGCCCGGGCCGACCTGTCGCAGGTTCTGGGGACTGGAACAGGCGCGGTGGCCTGCCGAGACGGCTCCCCACGCAGGTCGTGCCGCAGGCGGCGCGACCGCCCACGACGCGGCCACGGCTCGAGCGCGGACGGCGAGCGTGTAAGGAAGGGCACAGACACTTTCGCGCCGACGTCCGGGCTGGTTGGGTTGGCGGAGGTTCCGGCACGGCAGCGCGCGCACCCGGCCGTCCCATGTGGACTCATCGACGGCATTGCCGGCGGTTCGCCGGCCGGTGCCCGGAGCCGATCGCTGCCGACCGACCGCGTGGCGCGGCGGTATCCGGAACGGGGGACCGCGGAGTGACAGACGCGTCGGACTGCCGCAGGCCGCTGGACTACCGGGAGAGAGCGCGCGCGGCCCTGCCCGCGCACGTGTGGGACTACATCGAGGGCGGGGCGGGCGACGAACTGACCGTGGCCTGGAACAGCGCCGCGTTCGACCGGGTGTCCATCGTTCCGCGGACGATGGTCGACGTGTCCGCGTGCGACCTGAGCTGCGAGCTGTTCGGCGCGCGGTACGCGACTCCCCTGGGTGTGGCGCCGATGGCGTACCACCAGATCGCCCACCCCGAGGGGGAGCTGGCCACCGCACGGGGCGCAGGCGCGGCAGGTGCGCTGTGCGTGGTGAGCATCTTCGCCAGCGCGCGTCTCGAGGACATCGCCGCGGCGCGGTCCGGGGCCGAGGCCAGCGGACCGCTCTGGTTCCAGCTCTACTGGCTGCGCCGGCGGGAGGTGATGCTCGACCTGGCCGCGCGCGCCGGGGCAGCGGGGTACCGCGCTCTGGTCGTGACCGCGGACACGCCGCGGCTGGGCGACCGGCGCCGGGACCGGCACAACGGCTGGGCGGTCCCGGCCGGGGTACGGGCAGTGAATCTGGACGCCGCCGTGATGGCGTCCGCGCATCGCAGGCGACCGGGCGCCTCGGCGCTGGCCGGTCACGCCGAAGAAGCCTTCGACCCGAGTGCGACGTGGCACGACCTGGAGTGGCTCGTGGCCCGCGCGCCCCTGCCGGTACTGGTGAAAGGCATCCTCGACCCGGCCGACGCGCAGTTGGCGGTGGACCACGGAGCCGCGGGGGTGATCGTGTCCAACCACGGCGGGCGGCAGGTCGACGGCGCGATCTCCGCCCTCCGGGCGCTGCCCCCGGTGGTCGACGCGGTGGCCGGCCGGGTGCCGGTACTGCTCGACGGTGGGGTGCGTCGAGGCCGTGACGCGTTCGTCGCTCTCGCCCTCGGCGCGACCGCGGTTCTGATCGGCCGGCCGGTGCTGTGGGCGCTGGCCGCTGCCGGCGCCGACGGGGTCGCGCACCAGCTCCGCCTGTACCGCGACGAACTCGAGAACCTGCTCGCCCTCGCCGGCCGCCCCAGAGTGCGCGAACTGGGCCGGGATGCGGTGGCGCATGGTTGACCTCAAGCGCGAGGAGCTGCACGGCTCAGTGACCGATCCGGTCGCCGCGGCGATGAACTTCCTCAACGAGATCGCCGGCCGGTACCCCGACGCGATCACACTCGCCGCCGGCCGCCCGTACGAGGGGTTCTTCCACCTCGAGGACGTACACCGCTGGCTCGACCGGTACGCCCGGCACGTCAGCCGGGCCGGCGGCGACCCGCGACGCGCGGTGATGCAGTACGGGCGCACCAACGGGATCATCCATGAGCTGATCACCGAGATGCTCGCCCGGGACGAGGACATCCGGGTGCCGGCCGAGGCCGTCGCGGTCACCACCGGCTGCCAGGAAGCGATGGTGGTCACGCTGCGCGGCCTGTTCCGGCCCGGCGACGTGCTGCTCGCCGCGTCCCCCTGCTACGTAGGCATCACCGGCGCCGCGCGGCTGCTGGACATTCCCGTGGTACCCGTCCCGGAATCCGCCTCGGGGCTTGAGCCGGCGACCGTCGGCTCGGTCGCGGCGCAGGTACGGGCGTCGGGTCGCCGTCCGCGGGCGCTCTACCTGGTACCGGACTTCGCCAACCCGTCGGGCGCCCAGCTCCCACTCGCCGACCGGCACCGACTGCTGGCCGCGGCCGCGCAGGCGGACCTGCTGATCCTGGAGGACAACCCGTATGGCCTGTTCGGCCTCACCGACGCGGCGCTGCCCACGCTCAAGGCGCTCGACCGTGAGCGGCGCGTTGTCTACCTGGGCTCGTTCGCGAAGTCCGGCTTCCCCGGCGCCCGGATCGGATTCCTGGTCGCCGACCAGCGGGTGGTGGCCGCCGACCGGCCTCCCGCGCTGCTGGCCGAGGAGCTATCGACGGTCAAGTCCATGCTCACGCTCAACACCTCGCCAGTGACTCAGGCGGTGGTCGGTGGGCTGCTGCTGGAGTGCGGGTGCAGCCTGCGCGCGGCCAACCGGGAGAAGATCGAGTTCTACCGGACCAACCTCACCGGGCTGCTCGACGCGCTTGACCGGTACCTGCCGGCCGGGCTGGGAGTGCGGTGGAACGTGCCCGCCGGAGGCTTCTTCGCGGTGCTCACGGTGCCCGCCCACGGCCCCGCGGCCGACGTCGACCTGCTGGAGACGTCGGCGCGCGACTACGGCGTGCTGTGGACACCGATGGGATTCTTCTACCCGGACGGGGGCGGCAGCCGGGCGCTGCGCGTGTCGTGCAGCGCGCTGTGCCCGGCCGACCTGGACGAGGGTGTGCGCCGCCTGGCGAAGCTACTCGGCGACGTCCTGCCGTAGTTGGCGAACCGAACCCGTCCTCACCCCTCGGCGCGGGAGACCACTCGTTCCGCCTCGACCGCCTCATACAGCGCGTGGATGTTGCCGCTGCCGAAGGAGCGCGCCCGGAACCGTTCGATGATCTCGAAGAAGAGGGTCCGGCGCGGATAGGTGGAGCGCGTGAAGATCTGGTACAGCTGACCGTCGTGGTCCTCGTCGAGGAGGATGCCCAGGGCGCTCAACTCCTCCAGCGTGTGGCGGGCTGGCGTGGCGCGGCTGGCGAGCAGCCGGTAGTACGCCGCGGGCGGGTTCAGGAATCCGATGCCGCCGTCGGCGATCTCGGTGACCCTGCGCACGATGTCGTCCGTGCCCAGCGCGACGTGCTGCACACCCGGCCCGGCGTTGTCCTTGAGGAAGTCGTCGATCTGGCCCAGTTCCTGGGCGTCGGGATCGGGCTCGATGAGCGTGAACGTCACGGATCCGGACGCGCTCTGCACCGCCTTGGAGTTCATCGCCTGGCTGCCAACCACGATCCGCTCGACGAAGATCGTACGAAAGCCGAAGGACTGTTCGTAGAACCGCGCGGTCGCGTCCAGCCGCCCGGGCTCCAGGCAGATCGCGAGGTGGTCGACGGAGTCGGACGCCCCGGACGGCGGCACGCCGTCCAGCCGACCGAACCCGGGCACCCGGAGGTCTTCGCCCGCGTCACCCTCCACCAAGGTGTGGGTGACGTCGCCGAATCCGCTCACCTGCGCCTCGCGGCCGGCCTCCGCCGGCACCGGCGGTCGCAGCGGACGGGCACCCGCCGCCACGGCACGCTCGTACGTCCGGTGGAGATCGGGCGTACGGAAGGCGATGTTGCCGACTCCGTCGCCGTGAACGGCGACATGTCCGGAGGCGGGATGCTCGTCATCGAGTCCCTGCGTGAGGACCAGCACGACATCCCCCCGGCGAACCGCGACGGACCGGTAGGCCCCCGAGACACGGCCAGTGGTCTCGCCGGCCACCCGGAACCCGAAGCCGTCGGTCAGTTCGGTCAGCCGCGACGGAATGTCCGCCACGTAGAACTCGATGTGATTGACACCTACGTCGGTCAGGTCTCCAGCGCCCGTGCGTGTCACAGCGTCCTTCCCGCTCGTCATCGCCCCGCCGCCGGCGGAGTCACTCGCCCCTGCCGTCCCGGACACCGCCCCGCGGCCCCGGCCCGTCGCTCAGGAACCAACCCCGGCAAGGGGCACCGCCGTCAAGAGATGAAAGGAAGACTCCGGCACGGGCTGGATCGACCGCAGCGCGTACCCCGACAGCTCGAGCAGCCTCGCGAAATCTGCCTCGGTGCGTTCGCGCCCGCCGGTGAGCACCATCATCCCGAGGTCGCTCCACTTGCTCGGGTGCCAACCATCGCCCTCCGGCACGACCATCTCGACGATCAGCAGGCGACCACCGGACGCGAGCGCGCGGCGGCTGTTGGACAGGATGACCGCCGCCTGCTCGTCGCTCCAGTCGTGCAGCACGCTGCACATCAGGTGGGTGTCCGACCCGCCCCGGATGGCGGCGAAGAAATCGCCCGCACACAATGCGCGCCGCGCAGACAGGTCGTCGGCGGAGTCGCCCGCCCGGTCGGTGCTGGCGATCTCGATGGCGGCCGGACGGTCGAAGAGGACGCCGTGGAGGTGAGGCACCTCCCGCAGCACACGATCGAGCAGGTAGCCGTCGCCGCCGCCGATGTCCATGACAACCCGCGAGGCGCTCCAGTCCACCACCGACACCAGCGTGGGGTACAGCCTCGCGGCACGCTCCCGCATCCTCTGAAGGAACGCGCGGTTGGTCCGTGGGTTGCGATCCATGTGGCCGAAGAATTCGCCGTAGGCGTCGGGAACCTGCCCGTCGCTCGCCGGAGCATCACGCCGTTCGCCGGACCCGCTGACCTCGCCGCCGGGTCGACCGGTGCCGAACACCGGCTCGCCGGTCCGTAGCGTGTGTGTCGCCGAGAGCCATGCCCGCTGCGAGTCGGGATTGACGATCGTGGCGTGGACGGTGTCGGGCGCGCCGGGACGCAGCCGCTGGCCCACGTCCGTCAGCTCGTAACCACCAGCCTCGGTCTGCCGGAACAGCCCCACCGATGCCAGTGCGCGCATGAGGCGGTTCAGCGCGTCTGGATGGCAGTCCACCGCGACGGCGAGTTCCTTGACGGATACCGCCCGCTCGGCCAACCGCTCCGCGATCCCCAGCTTCGCGGCGATCCGCAGGGCATGGGGAAGGATGGCCACCGCGCTGTCGTCGGCGAGCGTGAGAAAGTCGGCCAACACAGCATTCGCCGGTACCGCAGACACGTAAGACGCCCCCTCGTGCGCGCCCTCGGCTCGCGTGCCAAATCGCTTGACTCGCAGCCATTTCTGCCCTGGTGTGTGGCCGGCTACCACTCACCGACAGGTCGGGCGCTTCGTCCAGTTGCCGGGGTGGTGGCCTGATGCGCCGCCCACCCGGTTGAGAGATCATTCTCGCGACGATCGAGATTGATGTCAATGCCGGCCCTCGTCGCGACGTCGTGGATGATGAACCGGTGGAACCGGCGTTCGTACTCGTGCACAGCACGTTGCTGCGTCCTCGGACCTGAGCTCCGGTGACGGCCAGGCTGCGGAACTGGGTGCGGCGGCGGTTGCGCCTTCGCTGGTGCACGTCACCGACACGGACGACCCGCAGTTCTGGCCGCGCGTGGTTCCCGGCATCGACGACGCTGTCTCGCAGCTACCGCCGCACCGGCCGGTCGTGCTGGTCGCACACAGCAACGCGCGCGTGTTCATCCCGTTGTCGTGCACGCGTCCCGGCGTCCGGTCGCCGGATGCGTGTTCGTCGACGCGCGGCTGGCCTCCCGGACAACCGGCCCTGCGGGTACCTGCTGTTCGGGCTACCGTACGAGCGCATGGCACAGAACGCGCGCAAGCGTGGCTCGGACGTCGACCAGATTCCTGGCAGGCAGTCACATCAACTCGTCGGCCCGGACGCCGTGACCGCCGTTCCCACCAAGGGACGCCCGATCGGGTGAACCATCTCAATCGCAGAATGGAAGCCCGGCGAGACCACCATGCGAACAAGCTTTCTCATCTGCCGATGAGCGGATGCCGCTGAGAGCGCTTGTCGCTTCGGTGGGAGATGTGGCGAGTCTGGCGGTCTCTACATCGTCGCATCAGCGATGCGACCGGTCGGAGGCATCCGCGAAAGCTCGGAATCCAGAGATTGTCACCGGGCGCCGACCATGATCCACTATGGCCGTGGAGCTGACCACAGAGGAGAGTGACCTACTGGTCGCCGGGCTCGGCATTCTGGGCGGCAGAGTGAACCGGGGCGCTGGGCGAGGCGCTCGCCGGGCGGCCAGGTGGATGCGAGCCGACATCTTCGAGACCACCGTGGAACTGCGGCCGCCGTTACCGACGGCCACCGACCTGGTCGCCCGGACCTTGGACGCCCTGGGTACCCGGACCACCGAGTTGCAGGCCATGATCGGCAGCGGTGTCATGGCCCTGAACCCTGCCGTCGTCACGGTGACGCTGTCGGAAGACGGCGGGAGGGTTATCGCCACCGTCCGTGGCGTGGCCAAGGAGGGCCTGATCCGACAGCGGGCGGGCGAGAAGGCGGCACGCCGGGTCGCGGAGCAGCTGACGGGCTCGTTTGTGGTTCGAGGTTGGGACGGGCATCCTCGTGCCATGGAGTGGACGGACGACCTGAGTCTGCGCCTCGCTCACGGAACCTCGGTACGCGCTCTTGTCGAGTATCTGCGGGCGGCCGACGAGGAGGGGACGCGCCGTCGCGATGTACTTGCCGTCCTGACCGAGCGGTTCGCGCTGCCGTTCGATGATGCACGGCTGGCGATGGACCGTGTCGGGGGTGGAATCGTTCGTGCCGCGTCCGGCAACCCTGCCAACGAGCCGGACGCGGTCAAAGACCCGTTGGCGTGGACCTCCTACCGGCTCGAACTCGGACTGCCCGTCGGCGATGACGCTCCTGGGTTATTGCCGGAGCAGCAGGCGTCGGCGCAGGCTCTGCTGGAGCGTGCGAGGCGTGGCCAGCCCACGCACGGCACCGAAGACGTCGCCGTAGCGCTCGAGGTCGCACGCGTGGCAGTCGCGTCCCAGGAGCCGGATCGGACGCGCTTTCACCTCCTCCTGGAAGCAGCGACGTCACTGTCGGTCGCCGCCGAAGCGTGCATCGCCCGGTTGGGGCAGCAGCCTTGCGCCGCGGAGGGTTCCCAGGAGTGGGTCGACGGTGTTGCCCTCGCCGCAGCTGCTCGCCAGGTCACCGCGAAGTTCGCTGTCCAGCCCGACCCGGAACTCGAGGAGCGTGGCCTCGCACTGGTGGGACGCATCGTCACCCGCCTGCTGGGCCAATGCCACGCCTTCGTCGGACGAGCGATGATCGACTCAGCCCGCTGCGTCCAGCGAAACGGCGATCCCGGCCGGGCCGCCACCCGCGCCGAGGCCGTACTGGCCGACTTCGCGGTTCTGCTCGACCGGTTCGAGGTCGACGCTCCCTTCGACGAGCACATCATCGCCCTTGAGTACCTGCTGGCCGCCGTCGAGCTCATCACCGAGGTGAGAGGCAACTCCACCGAACTCGACGCTCTACGCAACCGGACCAAGCACGTACTCGACCGCTCGTTGACGGACTGAACCCAACCGGTATAGCAACAACGGATTCCCGGTCACGAGGCCGAGACACTGGCCGACCGCACCCATCGCACGGCGACGTGGTCAGCGAGACGGAAGGTCATCCCCCGTCATCACGTGTCCACCACCACGCCCCCGCGAGAACCTCGACCGGCACCCCAACTACATCCCGCCCGCGTACATGGCCTCCGGGACATAGCCGACCGCTCTCGGCTTTGGCCGAAGAGAGTGTCGCGTAGGTCAGTGTCCGAACGCCCACGCCACCATTCGCGGAAACTCGTGTTTCCAGAAGGCGTCGCCGCGCGAGCCGACCCGTTCGGCCATGACAACGTCCCCCACCCGCCTCGCGCAACGCATCCGCCCACCGGGTCGCGTTGCTGAGGAAGAACGGTTCCTCCGTGCCGGCGACGAGGTACGTACGCGGAAGCCCGCCGGGCAACGCGGCGGGTGGCCGGTACCCTGCCCTCGGCGAGGCGCCCTAGACCGCACCGTAGATGTCGGAATGGTGCAGCCCCATGGCCAGCGTGAGTTCCGCACCGGCCGAGACACCGAACACCGCGGCTCGGCTGGCCGGCAGCCTGACGGCCAAGCGGGTCGCCGCCCATCGCCGTTGTGAGCACGCAGCCGAAGACCTCCCGGACCGGAAGTTTCGGTTCGTGGTCGGCGCGGCTGCCCCCGAGGACGGCTACCAAGGTATACCATTTCTCACCACTTGCTTCCGAGGGTAGGACGGCCAGCGGTAGTCGAGATGCGTTGCTGATGACGGCGCGGTCACTCAGGGATGGCTGTTGTCGGGCTTGGGGTACAGGATGCGGATGTTGGCACGGCCGGCGATCTGCTGGCGTAGCCGCAGGATCTCATCGTGCTGGACAGCCAGTTGGGAGACCGCTGCGGTGCGGAACGCCGTGAGTTCGGCGATCGTGGTGTCGCGGTCGGCGAGACGTTCGCGTAGGGCGGCGTTGTCGGCCTCGAGCCCTGTGATCTGCTCCCATGGGTGTCGTTGACCGTGACAGTGACGGTGTGTGGGTCCAGGCCGGCCGGTAGGCCGCGGCAAATCCGGCCTCAGGTTCGGGAACATCACGACGGTGGCTGGCGTTGTGGGGACGTTACAGCACGTGGGAAGGATGATGCCACGATGGCTATCACTGACTATGACGCTCCACGACGCCCCGCCGTCGAACTCGAGGACGACAGCCTGGAAGAACTCAAGGCGCGCCGGACGGCAACCCAGTCTCCTACAGCGGACCTCGACGAGCCCGAGGGCGAGGACTTCGAGCTACCGGGAGCGGATCTGTCCGACGAGGAGCTCACGGTATCCGTGGTGCCCATGCGGGCCGACGAGTTCCGCTGCGACAGCTGCTTTCTCGTCCACCACCGAAGCCAACTCGCGGTCCAGTCCGCCGGCAGACGCCTGTGCCGGGATTGCGCCTAGGGAGGCGTCTGCGACGCTCTATGTGACGGGTGTCGATCTGTTCGTGGCTACCTGTGCAGCGTACGGAAGGCCCAGGCCAGGCACTTTCGTGCTCTGCGGTCGGCGTGGCCGAGGTAGTACGCCGGGGTCATGAAGATCAGCCCGATGGGGATCCAGACCAAGAAGACCCGCCACGATCCCCCTTCGATGAGGTGATACCCCACGGTGAAAACGACGCCCCACAGCAGGGCGAGGATCAGCGCCACGGTGAAACGCTGTCGCTGCATTGACTGCCTCCACTCGACCCGTCACCGGCGTCCCTATCCTCTCGCGCCGGGTCCACATCGGTGAACTCCGGCGGGGATCATCTGCCTCCGGCCCGGTGATTCTGGCACCCACCTGGCCGGCGAGCTCGAGGTGGCGCCCGTCACCCGTCAACCGCTTCTCGAACCCCCCGCGTGGCATTGCCGACGGGGTACGCCCGGATGGCCGTCTCGTTGCGGCCTACAGGTGCGGTATCGGGCTCGGCGTGAATTGGCCGGCGTGGTGAGTGGCTAGTCCATTCACCACCGGCCAGGACGCGCGGGCATAGCGGACCACCTGACCTCGATCGGGCTACCCACCGACGGTAATGGAGCAGACGCCGATCGGTGGAGTTTCTGGTCGCAAGCGCGACACGCAGCGGGGCGACCGGGTGGCGATACACGGGGGTTGGTTCGGCTGTTGGCCGGTGCAAGGCTTTGGCCAGCAGAATCGGCGTATGGATGTTGAGCCGGTTTGGGTTGAGCACTATCACGAGGTACTCGCGCCGGATCGGATGCTGTTCGAGTCGAAGTTCGACGACCTGAGCAGTGTGTACGCCGGGAGCCCCTTCATCGCGGCAGTCCAGGACCGGCTCGCTGACGCCCTCGAAGCCGCGGATCCCGGTAGCGGCCGGCGAGACTGGCGTGACGCTGACCGGCACGGCCACCGGGTCGACACCGTCCGTCGTTCACTGACCGATGCCGGTCGGTGGTGGCACAAGAACGTCAAAGTCGTCGCCCGATGGTGTCGAGAAAGCGATCCTGGCTACGACCACACCATGAGGACCGATGAACTCAGCTTTCGACCAGAGAGGTCTACCCGTCATGTCACGTGTTCGCGTTCACAATTTCTCCGTCTCGCTAGACGGCTTCAGCGCCGGCGCCGACCAGAGCCAGGAGGCGCCCTTCGGGCATGCCGGCCAGCGGCTGGTGCAGTGGTTCACGGGCACCCGCTCATTCCACGTCATGACAGGCCAGGAAGGCGGGAGCGTCGGCATCGACGACGCCTTCGCGAGCAACTGGGGGCCGGGCATCGGCGCGGAGATCATGGGGCGCAACAAGTTCGGCCCTCAGCGCGGGCCGTGGACCGACGAGGAGTGGAAGGGCTGGTGGGGCGAGGAGCCGCCGTTCCGTACCCCCGTGTTCGTGCTCACCCATCACGTCAGGCCCTCGATCGAGATGAAGGGCGGCACCACCTTCCACTTCATCGACGCTAGCCCGGCAGAGGCGCTTGCGGCGGCCAAGGAGGCCGCCGGTGGCCTCGACGTCCGCATCGGCGGCGGCCCGGCCACCGTCCGCCAGTTCCTCGCCGCCGGCCTGATCGACCACATGCACGTCGTGGTCGTGCCGATCATCCTCGGCCGCGGCGAGTCCCTCTGGGACGGCCTGGAGGGCCTGGAAGAGAGCTTCATCATCGAGTCGGTGAGCTCTTCCAGCGGCGTCACCCACGTCACGTTCACCCGTCATTAGCCGCGCATAGTTGGTAACGCCAACAAGTCGACAGTCCCTTCGTTGGGTGGCTAGACGGCGGTGAATCGTGCGATGACCGGGGCGTGGTCTGGCACGGTTGCGGGTCGTCGGGTTTCGGTGGAGGCGGTGATGGAGCCGATGTCGTCGACGAGGCTGTCGACGCTGGCGAGTCGTAGTCGTAGGTCGCGGGAGACCAGGATGTGGTCGATGAGTTCGCTTTTGCTCGGCTAAAGATTGGACCTGACCGTGGCCATGCGGCGTGCTCG
>NZ_BONZ01000082.1 GCF_016862975.1 Rugosimonospora africana | reverse complement strand
CGTTCTCGTACGCCATTTGCAGGCGGGAGCTGCGGTAACGCAACATTCCCAAAGCTGCGGCCGGCTGGATCAGCAGTAGCGGAGGCACGGCGAAGGTCTCCAGGTCCCAGAGCAGGTGGCCCCGGTAGTAGTGGTAGTTCGGCCATGCCGCGAGCCCAAATACGGAGGTGGCGCTCGGCGAGGAGGCGTGCACCGAGCTCTGCAAGTAATAGAACGCGGCGTCGGCGAACGCCTGCCACCGCTGCGGCGCGCCGACCAGCATCACCCGGCCCCGCCACAGCCGTTCCCATGCGACCTGATTGTCGTGGCGCATCAGATCGAATCCACGCAGCTGAGCCTGGTCTACCAGTCGCGCCGCCTGCATGTGTGGCTGCGAATCGAGCGACTCGGGCACCAGGCTCACCATCTCGCGGAGCCGATACCGCTTCCCGGCCTGGGCGCCGATCGTGTATGTGGTGGTCAACCGCCCGTTGGATCGGTGGTCGAAGTCGCGCTCGAACCGGTCCACGCCAAGCAACCGAGTCTGGTAGGAGATGCCGCACGAGCTGATGTTTCCCGCGCTCTGCCATCGGAAGGGTCCCTCCGGCCAGTCCGCCCGGGTATCCGGGCTGCCCGGCTGGTTGTGCGCCCACGTACCGGGCAGGTCGGTGGCGCTCACGCTGATCGACATCGCCAGCTCACAGTCGTGGTCGACGCTCAGCGACACTTCCTGCAGCACAATGCTCGGCTGGGTGCGGCTGCACAGGGTGAGGATCTCGATTTCGGCCCGCGCGTCCTGGGCGTCGAAGCTCAGCTTCGTGTGCAGTTCGCCGCAGGAGAAGTCATAGCTCTGCTCGATCAGCCTGGCCCGGCCCGGATCGGACAGCGCCACCCGGCCGATGCGGACGTCTCCGGCCAGCGGATAGGGCACGGGAGCAGATGCCTCTACCAGAGTGGCAGGGTCCAGCCCTTCGAATCCGCTGAGCATGGCGTTGCCGTAGAGCAGCGGAATGTGTCCCACCCGCAACCCGACCACTCCGTTGGACAGAAACGCGGGAAGGAACTCCGGCTGCCACTCCGTGACCGGCCGCGGACTGATCGGCCCTGACACACCCACCTCCTCCCATGCGGCCATGCGCCTACCCAGGCTCGCGACGGCCAAACCCGAAACCGTAGGAGCCTCCAGCTGCGCCACACGCCCGTGTCCGCAAGCAGAGCCAGACGCGGATATGGTGTCGGCGTCGGATACGTTGCCCGGCGCGACCGCACGGCTGACAGTGATCCACAAGGAGGACAGGACCGGTCGCTGTCCCCGAGCGCTCACAGACGAACGCGGATGACCGTCTGTCCTGGTGCAACGACGCGGGCTCTACGCGCAGTTGTGGACGCGGCAGTCCGGTGGATTCCTCGGCACGACCGTGGACCACGACGGTGTGCAGGCGTACGTCCCGCCTGATGACCCCAGCATGGATCGCTGAGCCCCGTATCAACGAGTGAACCGTTTATACCGGGACGCCGCCGATTGGTGCTGTACCGAGCACACCACAGCACTCACCGGTCAGGCGTGCGGCCGCGCGCCGCCGCCAGGCATGCTCGACGCGCTGACGGCCGCCGCTGCAGGCGTCGCGGTGCCGGGATCATCGGTCGCGCGGCGGGGCGTGACGGGACGGAGCAACGCGAAGGCTGTGATCGCGCCGACCGTCGCACCGACAGCCGCGACGGCTGTCGCGATCGACATCGCCTTGACAAACGCGTCTCGTGCTGCGGCGGCGAGCGCGGCATCGCCGGTGGCCGCGGCGACACCGAGCGCGTCGCCGATCGAATTTCGCGCCGCCCCGGCCACGCCGGGGGGTAGCGCAGCGGCGAACGCGGCCGTCAACACGCTGCCCAGGACGGCCACGCTCAGCGCCTGACCGACCTGCTGAACGGCTTCGTTGACCGCGGAACCGACAGCGGCCCGATCCGCTGGCAGAACCGACGTCACGGTGCCGTACGCGGCTGGCACGGTCATGCCGCTTCCCGCCCCGGTCACGACAAGCGCCAACACCAGGTGCGAGTACCCGGCGCCCGTCGCGCTTACGCTCAGCAGCCCGAAGCCGGCCGCGAGGAACAACAGACCCGCGCTGACCGCCGTCCGCGCGCCCCACCTTCGGTCCACGACGACGCCGACGGCGTTGAACGCCATGACAGATACCAGTAGCGGTGCCAGTGCCAGACCGGCCCGCAGGGGATCGAACCCGAGTACGAACTGCAGGTACTGGGTCAGTGCGAGCATGACGCCCCCGCCAGCGAACGACAGGAGCACGATCGCCAGACTCGCACCGTTGAAAATCCGGACTCTGAACAGCTCCAGCGGGAGCATCGGCTCCGGGAATCGCCGTTCCCAGAGCACAAAGGCACCCGCTCCGAACACCGCGATCCCAGCACGGACGAGCACCGCGACGGACGACCAGCCGTCCTGAGCGATCGAGATCACCGCCCAGACCAGAGCCGTCATCGAGACGATCGACAACAGCGCGCCCACCACGTCGGCCCGGCGCGCCGCTGCCCGCGACTCGGGTACGACCAGCAACGCCGCGAGCCCTCCCAGCACGACCACCGGAGTGTTGAGAAGGAATACCGAGCCCCACCAGAAGTGCCGTAACAGCGTGCCACCCACAGCCGGTCCGGCCAGCGCGCCGAGCACCAGCGCGGAACTCCAGATGGCGAGGGCGCGCTTGCGTTCGGCCGGCTCGAATACCGTCGTGAGGATGGCCAACGTGCAGGGCATGATCAGGGCGCCCCCGACACCCATGACCGCCCGCGCGGCGATGAGCTCTTCAGGAGAGGCGGCGAACGACGCCGCCAGCGACGCGAACCCAAAGATCACCAATCCGGTGAGCAGACCGCGGCGACGACCGTAGCGGTCGGAGACGCTGCCCCCAGCGATCAAGAGGCCGGCGAAGACAAGGATGTACGAGTCGAGAATCCACGCAACGTCCGGGCCGCTGGCGCCCAGGTCGCGGATCAGCACGGGAATCGCGACGTTCAACACCGACGTGTCGACGACCAACACGAGCATGCACAGACAGCAGATAACCACTATCCACCATTGACGGAAACGGGACGGAGCCAGTCGGGACACAGAGATCTACCTTCCGCTACGAGCAGGGAGGACACGATGGCCGGGTGGGTGCCACCCTGGTTGAGACGGCGGCCCGGGTGAAAACTCATCGGTGGCACGCGACAGCGGATGAGCGACCGGAACGGCGGCCGTCGTGAATCGGTCAACGCGCAGCTGGTCACCGTGCTCCCCGCCACGGTGCACATCGAGGCGCATCGGTGCCGCCCGTCGCCTGTTTCTGATAGGCCCTCGACGGGCCGGCATCGGCCGGTCCCGATGCCAGTGGCGAGCTCCATCGGTGGAATCCGCCGTTGCTGACCGCTGATTTGAGGCCCCACCGGCAGACGGACGGATGCCGAATTTCTGGTGGACGCAACCTGGGCGGGGGCGGGGACCGTCAGGTTGGCAGACACGGCTAAGAGGAGATCGGATGCGGTCTGAGACGCAGCGGGAGTACGTGGACTATGTCACCGCCCGCCTGCCACACCTGAAACGCGCGGCCTACCTGCTCTGCGGTGACTCCGACCGGGCGGATGACATCGTGCAGGCCACGGTCACCGCGCTGTACGTGCACTGGCAGCGGGCCACCACGGTGGACAACCTCGACGGGTACGTGCACCGCATGCTGGTGCGCCGGTACCTCGACGAGAAGCGCCACCGTTGGTCGCGGGTCGTGCTGACCGAGACACTGCCAGACCGCGGCGTCGCGCCGGCCGATGGAGTCGAGGACAGCGACCTGGTCTCCTCCGCGCTGCGGCGGCTGGCCCCAGGGCAGCGGGCGGTGTTGGTGCTGCGGTTCCTGTGCGACCTGTCGGTGGAGGACACCGCCGCGGCCCTGCGCTGCTCGCAAGGCAACGTCAAGGCTCAGACCGCCCGGGCGCTCGACGCGTTGCGCAGCCTGATGGGCACCAGGAAAACCACCGACATGAAAAGGAGCTGATGATGTTCGACGACGAATACACGCAGGTGCGGGAACTCCTGCACGCGGCCGAGGTGCCGCCGCCGCGGATCGACCTGGGTCAGGCGATCGCGGCCGGTCGGCGCCGCCGTCGGGCTCGACACGCCGGCTGGGTGGCAGGGGCCACAGCCCTGGTTGTGGTCGCGGTCGCGGGCGGCGCCGCCGTTGCTGGTACACCCCGTGGGGCGCCGACCGCTGCGCCTGGGGGCGTCGGCGCCGCGCATTCGGCTACCGCGACCGCGACCTCGGACGGGGGCGCCTGCATCGTGCAGGCACTGCCGGGACTTGGCAACCACATGGTCGACGCCGTCGATCCCTCCGGCAGCTACGTGACGTCCAGCCAAGCGATAGAACGCAGCGGCGCCGCCTACCCGGTGGTGTGGCACGACGGAACCGCGGTGGAGATTCCGCTTCCGAACGGTGCCGACGCCGCGCAGATCAACGCGGTCAACGTGCACGGCGCCGTGGTCGGCATGGCCTCACACGGACCGCACGGCATGTTCGCGTTTGTGTATCGCAATGGCACTACGACCGCGTTGGCCAAACTCCCGGGCTACACCCTGTCTTCCGCCGATGGAATCAACGCTACCGGCGACATCGTCGGCAACGCGTTCAACGACCAAGGCGATGAGATACCAGTGATCTGGCCGGCTGCGGCACCCGGTACCGTGCACCGGCTCGGCACCGCCGCGGGAACTCCGTACGCCATCGCCGACGACGGCACGATCGTGGGCAGCCGCGGCGACGGCGACGCGCCGTGGGTCTGGAACGCGTCCAATGGCACCGCTGCCGGCCTCCCGTTGACCACGCCCGCCGACCAACCGAAGGGCCAGGCGCTCGCCGTCCGCGGCGACTGGGCCGCCGGATGGGTCGGAGAGGCCGGCGGCGGACACCTGACGTCGGCACGCTGGAACCTCCGCACCGGTGCGGTACAGCTATTCCCGGGTTTGTTCAGCGGACCTCCCCGCGGGGTCAACGCACGCGGTGACCTGGTCACCGGTCCAGGCGAGGCCAGCTCCGGTAACACCGCGGTCCGCGGTGGGACCGCGCTGCTGCTCGCGGTCGGCCCCTACCGGGCTGATATCGCATCGGCCTCCTGGATCAGCGATGACGGAACGACGTTGATAGGCACGGTCAAGGACGGCAACACCGACACCCCGGTCCGCTGGCACTGCCCACGGTAATCCCCGGGAATTCATGCCGGCCAACGTATTGAACAGCTCGTCGGCGAACGCCGGAGGCTGGTCTCCGCTCATGGCCGCGCCTTCACAGCTCGCTTTGGACAATCACTAAGGAGACGGACTCGTGCGTCGATGGGTTCCCGCGGTCACGGCGGGACTACTCGTACTCATGCTCGGCGTGGAAAGCCCGCACGCCGGTGCGGCCCCAGCCAGCCGGTCGGTACCCGCACCGTTGCCCACCGGCCGCACCTACCGGGTGACGCTGCTGACCGGCGACGTGGTCACCCTGCGCACTGCGGCCAAGGGGTGCCCGAAGGTGAGCGTCCGGCCGGCTCACCAGGGCGACGCGGTCGCGGAAAGCTGCGGACCGGACGGACACGTGCACGTGATGCCGGCGGGACTGGGACGGCTGCGCGGCAAGGTGGACCCCGCGCTGTTCGACGTCACCACGCTGGTGCAGCAGGGCTACGACGACGCTCACTCCAGCGACCTGCCGCTGATCGTGCGGTACGCCGCGGGGCACAGTCGTAGCGCGTTCAGCGCCGCGATAGGTCAGCAGCGGGACCTGCCGAGCGTGCACGGAGTGGCGGTTCGGGAGCCGAAGAGCCGCGCGACGACGCTGGCCCCGCCGCTGCTGTCGACCGGTTCGTCGGCCGGGCCCGCGGATGTGGATCACATCTGGCTCGATCGGCGCGTCCGGGTCAGCCAGTCACCCCGGGGTACCGACACGCCTTCGCCGGTCGGGCCGGCGCCGGGTACGCGGGCCGGACGCGCGTCGTCTGCCGCCGATCCGACCGGTCCGGTCGCGCAGGATCTCGTGCAGATCGGTGCGCCCGTGGCGTGGCGGGCGGGGGAGACCGGCAAGGGGGTGCGGGTGGCGGTGCTCGACACGGGCGTCGACGCGACCCACCCGGACCTGGCGGGCAAGATTGTGGCGAGCATGAACTTCACCGGCGACGACGACGGCATCGCCGACCGGGTCGGGCACGGTACCCACGTGGCGGCCACCATCGCGGGCGGCGGCGTCGCCTCCGGCGGCCGGTACCGCGGCGTGGCCCCGGACGCGCAGTTGATGATTGGCAAGGTGTTGGGAGACGACGGCACCGGAAGCGATTCCCAGGTGATCGAAGGAATGCAGTGGGCCGCACCGCAGGCCCGGGTGGTCAGCATGAGCCTCGGTGGTGATTTCAGCGACGGCAGCGATCCGGTGTCGATGGCGCTGGACTCGCTCAGCGCCCAGTACGGCACGCTGTTCGTGGTCGCGGCCGGCAATGACGGTCCGGCCGGTGGATCGATCGACGCACCGGGCTCCGCCGCGGCGGCGTTGACCGTGGGCGCGGTGGACGCGACGGATACGGTCGCCGGCTTCTCCAGCCGCGGCCCCCAGAGCGGCGCCCTCGTCATGAAGCCGGAGATTGTCGCCCCGGGGGTGGACATCGTGTCGGCGCGGGCCTCCGGTACCGACATCGGTAGCCCGATCGACCAGTGGTACGCGCAACTGTCCGGTACCTCGATGGCGACCCCGCACGTGGCGGGTGCCGCCGCGATCCTGGCACAGGCCCAGCCCGGCTGGGGCGCGCAGCAGCTCAAAGACGCACTGGTCGGGGCGGCGGATCCCGCCCACGGCGACGCGTACGCGCAGGGCGCCGGCCGGGTGGACATTCCCAGGGCACTGTCCACTCCGGCTGTGCCGTCCACCGCGATCGAGGACTTCGGGACCCTGCGTTACCCGCAGTCCGGCACCACGCAGGCGAGCATCGGCTGGACCAACCCCGGCACCACGCCGGTGACGCTGAACCTGACCGTGGCCGGCGCCGACCGGGCCGGCACCCCGGTACCCGCGGGCACGCTGCGACTGTCGGCCAGGGCCATCTCGATCCCACCGGGCGGTACCGGATCGGTACAGGTGACCGTGGATCAGGGCACCCTGGCCGCGAAGCCCGGCTACTACGCGGGCATGCTCACCGCCCAGGCCGGCACGGTCAGCGTGCGTACCCCGGTCGCGTTCTTCATC
This sequence comes from Rugosimonospora africana, assembly GCF_016862975.1. GTDB lineage: Bacteria > Actinomycetota > Actinomycetes > Mycobacteriales > Micromonosporaceae > Rugosimonospora > Rugosimonospora africana. The sequence continues at coordinate 92,698 of NZ_BONZ01000082.1, read as the reverse complement.
GAGCCGCCCAGCTTCGACCTGACGTTGAAGCAGACCGTACTGCCCGGCTCGGCGCCCGGCTCGACCTTCAGCCTCGACACGGTGGTCAACCTCGACGACCCGGACCTGTTCAACGACACGTTCTTCGGAGACCTGGTCGACCTGCCGGAGGGGTTCACGGTTCGGGTTCCCGCCGGCCGGTACAGCGTGACCGGTGACGTGTCGGACACCAGCGTCGATGGTGTCGACCGCGACGCCTTGGCCGGTACGCCCGAGGTACTCGTCGCCGGGCCGACCACGGTGACCTTCGACGCCGCGCACGCGGTGCCGGTCATCGCGACCATCGCTGGGGTCGACACCGAACTCCAACACGCGGAGGTCAACCTTGTTCAGGCGGGGCGCCACGGCGATCCGTGGTGGTCGTCCGCCGCGGCGTTCGGCCCGCAGACGGGCGGCCCGCAGGTGTTCACCACGCCGATGCCGGACGCGGACGTGGGGTACCTGCACGCCTCGGAGGCGTTCGGCCTGCGCGCACCGGGCACCGGGCTCAGCCCGTTCGAATACACCCTGGGCCGCTTCCTGCCCGATGGCATCCCGGCTGACCCCACCTACCGGCTCAACGCGGTCGACCGGTCCAGGCTGGCCCGCATCGACCAGACCTTCAACCGGCTGGACATCCCGGGCACGACCACCGGGCACCAGCGCTACCTGGTCTCGCCGGACGGCTTCCTCGTCGGCGAGGACGTCACAGAGGAGGTACCGGCGCACCGCACGGACTACGTGACACCCGGGCTGTCCTGGATCGACGAGGCGCTCCTGTCCGACCCCTCGGGCCAGGCCCCACTCGCGGGCATGATGCTGGACGAGGAGGCGCCGGCCACCTACCCGACGGGAAGCCGGACCGCGAAGGTCTGGTTCAACCAGCCCCTGCACCCGGACTGGAACGACGCCCCCAACGGTATCGGCTGTCAACCGCAGCCGTTCACGCGCACCCTCGGCAACCTGCACGTCGCCGTGGCCAGCATGGTTGACCAGCACGACCGGTTCAACTGCCTCGCGTCCTTCTTGTTCGTCTACTTGGGCGGAGCTGACCGATCATTGACCCTCTACCGGGATGGTCAGCAGATCGGCAGGCGGCAACCGACCCCCGATCAGGACACCGTCGCGGACTTCACCATCCCCACCGACCCCGGTAGCTACCGGCTGGTCTACGACGAGGACACGAACGCCTCCGGATTTCCGATCTCCACGCACAGCACGACCGCGTGGACCTTCCGGTCGACCGCGCCGACCGGGGCCGACAGGATCCCGGTTGCTGTGCTGTCGGTGGACTACGCCCTGCCGCTCGACACCAACAACCATCCAACCGGACGCACCGCGACCTTCACCGTGCGCCAGGCGCGGGGCGCACCGGCTCAACCGATCACCGGACTGACCGTGTGGACATCGACCGACCAGGGAGACACCTGGACACCGGCGCCGGCAACCGCGGTCGGCGGCGACCGATTCACCGCGCAGCTCCCACCGCCGAGTCCGGGGCAGACCATCTCGTTGCGGGTCAACGCCACGGGGGCGAACGGCAGCTCCGTCGACCAGACCATCGTCGACGCGTACCACGTGCCGGCGTGACAACGGCAGCGGCTTGCTCGACATCCAAACAACCGGCACTCTGACCGCATCATCGTCAACGCGATGCCTGGTCCCGGGTCTGAATCAGATCCGGGACCAGTATCGCCGCCAAATCGCCCGCGCCCGTGTCCACCCCGTGCGGATGCGGGCGGCCGGAGGGAGCAACTGCCGGCCCGGCTGAGCGCGAGGGCGGCCAGACCCGGCGTCAGTGGTCTCGCGTCAAGGGATCGATGCCAAGATAGCTCATTGGTGATCAATAGACTCACATGCATTAGTGGGTGCATTAGAATTTTCCAGCGTCGGCCGACCGCGCGGTGTCGCCAGCGACTAGGTATTGCGCACGGGCGCTGCTTTGACGCGAAGTACTACGCGCGACCGGGTCACGGGGTCCAGCCGCAGACGGGCGCCACCGCCGACCAACGATGGGCATCCCAACACCATCACCGGCCAAGGCTTCGATCAATGAGGCGGGGCCGCCGGATCGGCCTCGGTCTCCTGGCATGCCGCGCCGCCGCCGAGCCCCACCCCATCGTTGCCGCCGCCGACCCCGTCGACGGTCGACTGGCGCTCACCGCCGCCAACTCTGGGCAAACGATCGTCGTACCGGTCGCCACCATGATCGAGGTCCGTCTGGAGCCGGTCTCCATCTCGGTACGGACGCTCCCCGAGAGCTCCGACCCGCACGCGCTGCCACGCCTGTCGGCCTGCGGCGCCTGCGACGCCGTGAAGGTGGCGACATTCCGCGCGGTCGGCGACGGAGAAATCAGCGCCACCCGGCCACAAGGCGACGCCGAGGCGAGGTTGATCGTGACCATTCGCGTCGCCGGCTGACGGTCCTGCGGCCATCCGGCACGGTCCCCCGAAGGCGACGACGATGGTTGCTGTCGATTCAGAGGTAGTCGAAGTAGCGGATCGGCCAGGTCGCTTCTGCAGGCGCGAGGATGGCGGGGCCGCAGGTGGACCGCCTGCCACCGCCCTCAGGCGGGGGTGGCAGGCGGTTTGTGGTCAGGAAACGGTCAGTGCGGTGTCGTCGAGGACGAAGGACGTCTGGTCGGTGTAGTCCTCGGCGCCGGTGAACTTGATGGTGATGGTCTGTCCGGCGTAGCTGGCGAGGTTGTAGGAGTGCTGGGCGTAGCCGGTGTTGTGGTCGAGGTTGGAGCACGTGGCGAGGGTGCTCAGCACGGTGCCGGAGGTGTTGAGGATCTGGGCGGTAAAGGTGTCGTACTTGGTGCTGGTGGTGGTCTCCGCGGTGTTGATGTGCAGCCAGAAGGTGAGGGTGTAGGCGGTGCAGCCGCTGGGGACGGTGACCGTCTGAGAAAGGGTGTCGGTACGGGTGGCGCCGTGCCCGTCGAGCCAGGCGTCCCAGGTGCCGCTGTGCGCGGGTTCCGTGGAGCTGTTGTTGATAACGGCGGTGCCGGACCAGGGTGCGCTGGTTCCGGTCTCGAATCCGGGGTTGCCCAGTCGTTGTCCAGCTCCGGCACAGCCACCGGTGGGGTTGATCGTCCAGGTGAAGGTGGCGCTGCCACTGGCTCCGGTGGTGTCGGTGGCGGTCACGGCGCTGGTGCTGGTGCCGGTGGTGGTGGGCGTACCGGAGATCAGACCGCTGCTGCGGTTGATGGACAGGCCCGCGGGCAGTCCGGTGGCCGAATAGGTCAGGGTCTGGTTGGTGGCGGAGTCCCGGGCCTGGATCTGCAGGCTGGTTGCGGTGCCGGCGGTGTTGGTGCGGTTGCCGGGGTTGGTCACCGTGACGGTGTTGCCGCTGCCGCCGCCCGCGCCGAAACCGACATCGAGTACCGAGTGCAGTTCGATGCCGTTGGGGGCGACCCCGGTTTGGCCGTGGAGGAAGTCGAAGAAGCCGACGCCGGTGATGGTGACCGCGACGTTGGCGGTCTTGAAGCTGGTGGTCGGCGTGTATTTGGCGTCGAATTCGCTGCGAGCCTTCTGGATGCTGGACGTCAACGGGCTGGGTGCGCCGACGCAGGCCGGGTCGGGAATCTCGGCAATCATGGTGTGGCTGGAGCCGTCGGTCAGGACAAGGTGGTAGTCGGAGTCGGCTTCCAGCTTGTATTCGGTGAGGGTGGCGTGGACCTGGTAGACGGTGTCTTCGGTAGGAGCGACCCGGTTGTTGGACGGCAGGTTGGCCGGGGCGCTGAGAGCGCCCAGCTCGGCGATGGTGGTCGCGGTGGTGGAGTTGAGGGTGATCTTTGACCGGTCGGCGTCAGTGCCGGTCTTGACCGCCCATCGTTCGACGCCGCAGCTGCCGGTGGTGGACAGCGGGTTGTTGGTGACTTCCTCGTGTTCTTCGGCGTCCGGGTGGCCTTCGCGGATGGCCGCGCTGACGGTGGTGACGGCGAGGCCGGCGACGGCGAGGATTACTGCCGCGATGATGCCGGTGCGCAAGAGTCTTCGGGTGTGCACGGGAACCTCCGGGGTCGGGAAGTCCGCGCCGCGGGGGTCTCCCGGCTGCCGGCGTGGAGTGGGCAGGCTCGATCAGCGAGCCGGCCCGGCGACCGCTCGCCTTTCGACGGTGGCATCGACGATGACCGTAGTCTTACAAGTTGTAGGGGTGGCGGCAAGGGGCGCTGGATGAACAGTGAGCGATCGACCGCGTTCGGTTCAGTGACGGCGCCCGGCGAGCCCATCGGGCGTTCTCAATGAAAGCGGGGAGACGCGGGAACGGCCTCGCCGGGATGACGGTTTGAGCCGCGGGGACGCCGGCGGACCGACGAGGCCGAGGGCATGGCCGGACCGGATGGCCAGGTGCCGTCCCCAGCGGTATTTTCAGCGGGTGCGACGCGAGAACGTCTCCCTGCGGATCGGTTGGATCTGCCTGCTCGTGGTCGGTGTCGGCATCCTGGCGTTCGGCCTGGTCGTCGCGCTGGTGCCGACATCAGGCAACCAGCCGCTCATGCGAGCCGACGGGCTGGCGTCGATCGGCCTGGGGCTGTTCGGCGTACTGCTCGCAGTGTTCCCGTTTCGGCGCCGCGAACGGTGGGCATGGTTCGCCTTCTGGTTCTACCCGGTGTTCTGGACCGTGCACTTGGTGGCCCGGTTGCCGCCGGGCAAAGACCACGTCCATCAGGTCGTGTTCATCGTGCTGTCGCTGGCGGGACTGGTGGTCGCAGTCGGCCAGTTCTTCCCTCACCCGAAAAGCCGGAGCGACGGCGCCACTGTCCGTTGAGACTGAGTGCTATCCGTGAGGGTCGCCTTCGTTGAGGGCGCCCGGCAGGTGGGCTGAGCGCCCTCGGGGAAGCCGTTAGATGCCGTACCGGTTATCGGGCGGTGGTGGTTCGCAGAGCCGCCGGACCGGCGTTGCCGGCGATCTCGAGTGCGCGGACCGCGGTGACGGTGCCGCCGGTGACGGGGAGGCCGCCGGTGGGGGCGTACATCGCGAGGTTGAAGGTGGAGCCGGTCGGGGCGGTGCCGACGGGGATGATCGGGTAGGCGTTGGCGCCGGGCCGTACCGAGGTGGAGATGTAGTCGCCGAACATGCGGCCCTGGGACGTGTTCGGAATCCAGCTGAGGTTCATCGGTCCGGCGAGCTGGGTCGCGGTACTCCAGCTGCTGCCGCCGTTGACCGATGAAATGAAGCCGGCGTCGAGCTGGCATGTCGAGGCGGTGCAGGACGAGGTCGGGTAGTAGTAGTACGTGAGCCCGATGCGGGCGCTCGTGCCGGACGTGGATGGAATCCCGCATCCAGTTGGCGCTACACAAGGTCTGGGAGAGGCTCGGCGCGGGTCATCATTCAGATGTCGGGGATCCGAGCGGTCTGCCTATACATCCGATCGATGATGATGAGTGAGAGCGGCGAACGGGTTCCGGTTCGCGAAGCCCAACGCCGAGTACTTCATCAATCTGCGTAAACGCGCCATGGGGTGTAACAGAATCGCCCCACGGGGCTCACGGGTGCTGGATCGCATTGGTCAGATGATTTGACGGTATAGACCATCGCCGGTCTTGAACATTCATCGGAGGTCGATCTATGTTGGCTGGACGTCGCATTGGAGTTTCCTGGAGGTCTCATGGGCAAGATCCCAAGGGCTACTCTCAAGAGCCGGTGGCTCCGTTCCCTCTCCGCAGTGGTCGTCGGCGTCGGGTGCGTGCTCGCCGCGTCAGGCCCCGTTCAGGCCGCGGCGTCTAAGGATGTCGACCCTTCGCTGTACAGCTCCCTGCAGTGGCGCAACATCGGGCCAAACCTCGGCGGGCGATCGCTCGCGGTAGCGGGCAGCACCGCGCGACCCAACGAGTACTACTTCGGCGCGACCGGCGGTGGACTGTGGAAGTCCACCGACGCGGGCACGAACTGGGCGCCGGTGACCGACCAACACATCTCCAGTTCCTCAGTCGGCGCTGTCGCGGTCTGCCCGACCAATCCGGATGTCGTCTACATCGGGGTGGGCGAGGTCGATCTGCGCGGTGACGTGATCGCGGGTGACGGCGTCTACAAGAGCACCGACGCCGGGGCACACTGGACGCACCTGGGCCTGGCGGATACCCAGATGATCGGCAAGATCCGGATCGACCCGACCAACTGCGACCGGGCCTACGTGGCCGCGCTGGGACACGCCTTCGGGACCAACACCGAGCGCGGCGTCTTCCGGACCACCGACGGTGGGACACACTGGCAACGCGTCCTGTACACCGACGACCAGACCGGTGCGGTGGATCTGGCGATGGATCCGGCCAACCCGAACGTGCTCTACGCTGCGATGTGGCACGTGTACCGCCAGCCGTGGCTGCTGTGGGACGGCGGCACCGAAAGCGGGTTGTACAAGTCGAGCGACGGCGGCACGACGTGGAAACCGGTCACCGCCAACCTGGGCCTGCCCGCTGGTGAGCCGATCGGCAAGATTGGCGTCAGTGTCGCCGGTGGCGGTTCGGGCCGGGTCTACGCGCTCGTCGAGGCCGACGGCGGCGGACTGTTCCGGTCCGACGACGGCGGGGCCAAGTGGCAGCTGGTGAGCACCAGTGCGGACATCCGGCAGCGTGGCTTCTACTTCAGCAAGGTGTTCGCCGATCCGGCCAACCCCGACCGGGTCTACGTCGGCAACGTCTCGTTCCTGCGCTCCGACAACGGCGGCGCGACGTTCTCCACGATCCGTACGCCGCACAGCGACAACCACGACCTGTGGATCGATCCGAACGACACCAACCGGATGATCGAAAGCAACGACGGCGGCGCGGCCGTGTCCACCAACGGCGGCACGACCTTCACCGCGGAGGACTACCCGACCGGCCAGTTCTACCAGGTGGTCACGACAAACGACGATCCGTACCTGGTCTGCGGCGAGCAGCAGGACCGCAACTCCGTCTGCGTATCCAGCACCGGCGGCACCGACTCGTTCGGCATCGGCGGCGGCGAGAGCGGACCGGTCGCGGTCGACCCGCGCAACTCGAATGTGTTCTACGCGGGCAACTACGACTGGTCGCTGACGCGACTGGACCGCAGCGGCGCCAGCGCGATCGGGTCGCGTCAGGTCAATCCCTGGCCGGACAACCCGATGGGCTACCCCGCCGGGGACCTCAAGCACCGCGTGCAGTGGACTTATCCACTGGTCACCAATCCGGCCGAGCCGGACGCCGTGTTCACCGGCTCGCAGTACGTGATGAAGTCGACCGATGACGGGCAGAGTTGGCAGCAGATCAGCCCCGATCTGAGCTACAACGACCCGTCCACCACGGGCGACTCGGGCGGCCCGATCACCAAGGACCAGTCGAGCATCGAGTACTACGCCGACGTGTTCGCCATCGCCCCGTCGACGGTGAACAAGAACCTCATCTGGGCGGGTACCGACGACGGCCGAATCTGGCGGACCACGCAGGGCGGCGGCACGTGGCAGGAGGTGACCCCGCCGAACCTGGCGAAGTTCACCCGGGTATCGATGATCGACGCCGGCCACACGGCGAAGGGAACCAACGCCAAGCACGCCGGGGACACCGCCTACGTCGCCGCGCAGAACTACCGGCTCGATGACTTCCGGCCGATGGCCTACCGCACCCACAACGGCGGAAAGACGTGGACACCTATCACCAAGGGGTTCGCGCCCGACGATTACCTGTGGTCTATCCGCCAGGACCCGCAGCGCAGCGACCTGCTCTACGCGACCACCGCGCACGGCGTCTACGTGTCGTTCAACGACGGCGACCGCTGGCAGCCGCTGCGGCTCAACCTGCCCGACACCACGGTCTACGACCTCAAGGTCAAGGGCAACGACCTGGTGATCTCCACACACGGGCGCGGTCTCTACGTACTCGATGACGGCGCCGCGCTGCTGCGGCAACTGACACCCAAGACCAAGCCCCGCGACGTGGCCGGGTTCCACCAGACCGTCCCGCCGGTGACACCGATCCCGCCGGTCGCACCGCCTCCGGCCGCTGTCCCGCCCACGACCCATGCCCCAGACGCGGACAGCTCTCTGGCCACGTTGAACGACCCGGACAACCCGGTGCGGTCGGTCAGCAGCAACGTATCGGTGAGCTACACGCTCAAACAGGCGGTCGGGTCGGCGAGTCTGAGTTTCCTGGACGAGAACGGGAACGTGCTCGCGACGAACACTCTGCCCACCACGGCCGGCACCCGAACCACGACGTGGAATCTCCGGTATCCGAACGCGGTGAGCTTCCCCGGCCTGATCTACTGGGCGGGCACGAACACCGGACCGAAGGCGCCGCTGGGCACCTACACGGCGCGCCTGACCGTTGACGGGCAGACCCTGCAGGAGTCGTTCGACATCCTCAAGGATTCGCGGTTGACGCACGTCACTGATGCGGATATCGCGGCACAGTTCGACCTGGACCTCAAGGTGCGCAACGCGACCAACGACGCCAACCACGATGTGATCAACATCCGCGCCTGTACGGCTCAGGTTGACGACCGGATGGCGGCGGCCAACGACAGCACGGTCACCCAAGGCGGTACCGCGTTGGAAACCGCGCTGAACGCCGTCCAGAACGAGCTGTACCAGACCAAGCTGCAAGCCAGCGAGGACCCGCTCAACTATCCGATCAAACTCAACGACAAAATCTCCGCCCTGCACAGCGTCATCGAGAGCGTCGATAGTCGCCCGACCGATCAGACCGTGCAGGTCTTCGACGAACTCAACGCCCAACTCCAGACCCAGCTGCAGAAGCTGCGCTCGGCGATGTCGACCGACGTGCCGAGCTTCAACCAGCTCCTCACCTCGCACAGCCTCACACCGATCAGTTGTAGCGCCGTCTAAGACGGCGCCCGACGGTGGCCGGGCCCGGTAGGGCGGGACCTCAATCCCGCTCTACCGGGCAGCACACGAGTTCTGCGATGTCGCGCGGCAACCGGCGTGGGCGGCAAGCGCGGTGTCGGCATCGCCGGTGCCCGGGAGCGTTTGGCGCCCGCTCGTACTCATCTGTCTGTACCCAGGCCAGGAGGTGTCCAGGTGAAACGTCGCATTCTGTTCTGCGGGATCGGGGCGCTCATGCTCACGGTTTCGCTTCTGACGCCAAGCGCGGTGGCTGCGTCGCCACCGAAGACGGTGGATCCATCGCTGTACAGCTCGCTGCAATGGCGCAACATCGGCCCGCAGATGGGTGGACGGTCGCTGTCAGCCGCGGGCAGCTCGGCGCGTCCGAACGAGTACTTCTTCGGCGCTACCGGTGGCGGGCTGTGGAAGACCACCAATGGTGGCAACACCTGGGCGCCGGTGACCGATGGCCAGATCACGAGCTCATCGGTGGGCGCGGTAGCGGTGTGCCAGAGCAACCCCGACGTCATCTACATCGGGACCGGCGAGGTCGATCTGCGCGGAACGGTCATCGCCGGCGACGGCGTGTACAAGTCCACCGACGATGGCGTGACGTGGAAGCACATCGGGCTGGCCGACACCCAGATGATCGGTCAGATCCGCATCGACCCGAACGACTGCGACCACGCGTACGTAGCGGCACTGGGCCACGTGTTCGGCCCCAATGCCCAGCGCGGCGTATTCCGCACCAGCGACGGCGGTGCGACGTGGCAGAAGGCTCTGTTCGTCGACGACCAGACCGGCGCGGTGGACCTGGCGACGGACCCGTCCAACCCCAAGGTGCTCTACGCCGCGATGTGGCACGTGTCCCGCAAGCCGTGGCTGCTGTCCGACGGCGGTACGCAGAGCGGTCTGTACAAGTCGACCGACGGCGGCGACACGTGGACGAACGTCACCTCGAAGTTCGGCTTGCCGGCGGACCAGCCGATCGGCAAGATCGGCGTCAGTGTGTCGGGTGCGGACCCCAACCGGGTGTACGCCTTGGTCGAGGCGCGTCCCGGTGGGGGACTGTTCCGCTCCGACGATGCCGGCGCGACGTGGAAACTGGTCAACGAGAGCCAGGACATCCGGCAGCGGGCGTTCTATTTCTCCAAGGTGTGGGCGGATACGACCAACCCGGACCGGGTGTACTTCGGCAACGTGTCCTTCCTGCGCTCGGACGACGCCGGTGTGACGCTCAGGACCGTGAGTACGCCGCACGGTGACAACCATGGCCTGTGGATTGACCCGACCGACGACAACCGCATGATCGAAAGCAACGACGGCGGGGCCGCCGTGTCGACTGACGGTGCGCGCACGTTCACGAATGAGAACTACTCGACCGCGCAGATCTACAACGTCGCGACCACCAACGATTCCCCGTACCTGGTCTGCGGCGAGCAGCAGGACCGCGGCACGAGCTGCGTGTCCAGCACCGGCGGCAATAGCTCGATCAGCATCACCGGTGGCAGCGAGAGCGGCCCGATCGCCGTCGACCCGAGCAACTCCAACGTGTTCTACGTCGGAGACTGCTGCGGCCCGTTCACTGGCGCGATGAGCCGATTCGACCGCAGCGGGCAGAGCGCTCTGGGTGGGCGGCGCATCGATGTGTGGCCCAACAACCCGCAGGGCCAGAACGCCGGCAGTGTCGACCAGCGCTTCCAGTGGACCTACCCGCTGGTGACCAACCCGGCCGAGCCGGACGCGGTGTTCGCGGGCTCGCAGTCGGTGTGGAAAACGACCAACGGCGGGCAATCATGGCAGCAGATCAGCCCCGACCTCAGCTACGCCGACCCGTCCACGCTGGGCGACTCCGGCGGCCCGATCACCTTGGACCAGGACGGCCCGGAGTACTACGCGACCGTGTTCAGCATCGCGCCCTCCCAGGTAAACAAGAAGATCATCTGGGCGGGCACCGACGACGGCCGGATCTGGCTGACCAACCAGGGCGGCGGCAAGTGGCATGAAGTCACGCCGCCGAGCCTGCAAAAGTTCACCCGGGTGAGCAGGATCGACGCGGGCCACGGCACCGGGTCCAAGGCCGAGATGACCGCCTACGTGGCCGGGCAGCGGTACCAGCTCGACGACACCACGCCGATCGCCTACCGCACGCACGACGGCGGCAAGCACTGGACGAAGATCACCAACGGCATCGCCCGCGACGACTTCCTCTGGACGATCCGGCAGGACCCGCAGCGCGCCGACCTGCTCTACGCGACCACCCAGCACGGCGTGTATGCCTCGTTCGACGACGGCGACCACTGGCAGCCGCTGAGTCTCAACCTTCCCGACACCCAGGTCTACGACCTTCAGGTGAAGGACAACGACCTGGTCATCTCCACCCACGGACGTGGCTTCTACGTCTGCGATGACTGCGCGCAACTGCTCAGGAAGCTCACCCCGCACACCAAGCCACGCGACGTCGCAGGCTTCCGCCAGACCGTCCCACCAGTCACGCCGATTACTCCGGTCTCACCGCCCGCGGCGACGATCCCGCCCACCACCCACGCCCCGGACGCGGACAACTCGCTGGCCACGCTGCACGACCCGGACAACCCGGTGCGCTCAGTGAGCTCGAACGTGACGGTCAGCTACACGCTCAACCAAGGCGTCACCTCAGCGAGCATGCAAATCCTTGCTCCGGACGGGACCGTCGTTGCCACGAACACGCTGCCCACCACGGCGGGCAGCCGCACCACCACCTGGAACCTGCGCTATCCCGACGCGGTGAGCTTCCCCGGACTCGTGTACTGGTCAGCCAGCAATCAGGGACCGAAGGCACCGCTCGGCACGTACACGGCGCGTCTCGTCGTGAACGGTCAGCCGCTGCAGCAATCCTTCGACATCTTGAAGGACACCCGGCTCACCCACGTCACGGCCGCCGATATCGACAAGGAATTCCAGCTCGACTTGGCGGTGCGCAACGCGACCAGTGATGCCAACCAGGATGTGATCAACATCCGGGCGTGCACGGCGCAGGTCGACGCCCGCGTCTCCGCGGCCAACAGTTCTGACGTCACGACAGCCGGCGCCGCCTTGGACAGCAAACTCAACGCTGTGCAGAACGCGCTGCACGAATCGCGCAACGTGGCCAGCGAGGACCCGCTCAACTTCGGGATCAAGCTCAACAACAAGATCGCCTCTCTGCACAGCATCATCGAAAGCGTCGACGGCGTGCCGACCGACCAGGACCAGCAGGTCTTCGACGAGCTCGACGCGCAGCTGCAGACGCAGTTGAAGAACCTGCGCGACACGGTCGGTACCGACGTGCCGAGCTTCAATCAACTCATCGCCCAACACGGCCTGGCACCGATCGGCTGCTCGGCCGTCTAACGAACCGAATCGTGGCTCCCGCCGGCCCTTCGCGGCGGGAGCCACGATCAGGGAGCACTCTGACAGCTATTGGCGTTGAGATCGACGGTGTCGAGCGTGCCCGGTGGGAGGAACCTCCCCCTCGGTGTCGCCACTAACCGTTTTGCGGCTTCGATCGGCCGGCTCGGAGTACCTCGGCTCATGGCGCCGCGTTGCGGATCGTCTGGCCGGCCGCGCGTGAAGCTCACTGGGGTGGTGTGGCGCATCTGTTCGTTTCGTCTGCTGGGGAACCGTCGAAGCGTCTGTCAGACTGCCGTCGTGACGTCTGCTGAGAAGATCACTCGCCGCGGGTTGCTGCGTCGCGGATTATGGCTGGAGTACGTCACGCTGGGCTGGAATGTGGTCGGCATCCTTGTGTTGGCCATCGCGGCGCTCGCGGCTCGTTCGGTGGCCTTAGCCGGGTTCGGGCTGGATTCGTTGATCGAGATCGGGGCTTCTACCGTGGTGATCTTGGAGCTTTCCGGCACCGGGGGCGATCGGCAGCGGCGGGCGTTGCGGCTGATTGGGGTGGCGTTCGGGCTGGTAGCGGTTTACCTGGCCGCGCAGTCCACGGTGGTCCTGGTGGCCGGTTATCACTCGCGGCACAGCCCGGCCGGGATCGCCTGGACCACGGTTACCGCGCTGGTGATGTTCGCCTTGGCGGCGGGCAAGGCCCGCACCGGGGCGGCGTTGGGCAATCCGGTGCTGCGTACCGAGGGGCGGGTCACCCTGGTCGACGGTCTGCTTGCCACGGCGGTGCTGGTCGGTCTGGCGCTCAATGCGGGGCTGGGCTGGTGGTGGGCCGACCCCGCCGCGGGGTACGTGCTGGTCGGGTACGCGACCAAGGAGGTCTACACCATTTTTCGGGAAGCGCACTGATGCTCCTCAAACTGGTGGGGTGTGGGCGCGCCGCTGGCCCGCGCCGTGGGCGACGTCGCCGACTACCTGGCCGCCGCTGCGTTCGTCGCCGCGCAACTCGGCGTGCGGCTCGGCAGCCGGATTGGCGAGCGGCGGCGGGAAGCCGCGCAACGTGTCGCGGGCGCCGCACTGATCGCCCTCGGCCTGTTCCTCATCGCCGAACGCCTACTCAGCTAGCGGCGGCGCCCGACAACCCGTATCAGTCGACAACGGCGCCCGGAGCGTCATGCGGCACGTTCCAGGGCGGACGAGCGGCCCCGACGACTTGTAGTGTCTGACGCCATCACCAGTCGTGACGACGCCAGGGAGCGATCGCTGTGATCAGAGTGCTGCACCGCATCGGTTGGATCGGATTGACTGTCGTAGACGCGTTTCTGGTATTCGCGGTAGCCGCCGACTTGACGGCCGACCATCGTGACGGCCTCCCCGCCGACCACAGCGGGGCCTTCACCGCACTGGCCGGCCAGTCGTTCAGCCAGGTCCGGCAGGGCGCACCAGGCGTCGCCCGGTACGTCACCGCGTTGGAGGTCGGGTACGCACTGCACGAGCTGACGTTCGTGCTGCTGTTCCTCGTCCTCGTACTGATCCCGTTACGGCGCGGGCAACGCTGGGCATGGTGGGCCTGCTGGGCTGTCATGATCGCCGACCTTGGATACACGTTCACGATCGCCCGCCACGACTCGACGATTCTGGTTCGAAGTCTGATCGCGGTCATCGCCGTTCCGCTCCTGCTGGCGATCAGCGCACCGGCCGTCTTCAGACGAGCGCTTGTGACGACCTGAACGCTGGCAGAGATGAAGGCTCGACCAGGATCCCGCAAGCCAACGGCGTGTGGTGGCGCCGGCCAGTCGCGACTGGCCGGCGCCTGCCTAGCGAGGGTTGGCAATCGGGACGTTGGTGCTTGCGAGAGGACGGTCGCCTGCGGCACAGCGTCGAGGAGATCGCCCGGTTCCGGGCAACCGGCTGAACGCTGGACCGCAGGTACGCGCGGAAACTACTTTGCCACGATGGTCACCTCGGGGTAGCAGGATGACGCGGAGTCCAGCAGGTGCTGCGGGATGTGTCGAAGGTGCCGGTCGAACATCGCCAGGGTGTACCGGCGAGTGATCTCGATGGAGCGCAGGCCCGTGATGGTGGCCCCCAGATCCAGGCCGATCTCATCGGCGAACGCGTCGTAGTCGGTGAACGAATTGTGTACCGTGCCGGCTACGGTGATCCAGCGTCGCCAACCGGTCAGCCGGCTGAAGTCGTGGTCCCACGTGGAGTCCTGGCCCGGCGAGTGCTCGGCCTGCGTGCCGAGGAACATGAACGGCCGGGACAGCCCGCTGTCGGGAAGCTGGTCATAGGTCGTCCCATCCATGTCGACGCCCGCGTCGATGCGTGGGTCGGCGAGCATGGTCGAGAGCGCGGCCGCGCCGCCGGCCGAGTGTCCGGCCATGCCGATCCGGGTCGCGTCGATCAGGCGGCTGCCCGACCAGGCCGGGTGCGCGCCGGTCAACTCGTTCAGCACGAATGAGACGTCGGCCGCGTGCACCTGGAAGAGTTTCGGGAAGAAGGTGTCTTCGTCGTCGATCGCGCAGGTGGCACAGGTGGCGATCCGGCCGTCGGAGAACTGGATCGCGTACGTCTCGTAGGTGTGGTCGATCGCCGCCACGACGTATCCGTGGCTGGCCAGGTCTTCGGCGAGGCTGGTCAGGGAACTGCGCTGTGAGGTGTAGCCGGGTGAGAGCACGATGAGCGGAAGGCTGTGCGGCTGCCCGGCCGGTGGCGCGTTCAGGTACGCGTGGGTGGATACCTCGCTGAAGCTGTCGGGTGAGAGGTAGTCCTCCAGGTGCTTGCCCGTGATGTACCCTTCCGACTCCGCCGGCGTCTCGTACCGGATCGTGGTGCCGTGGTTCACGTTGGTCGGGTACCACATGGTGACCATGAGTTCGCGGGTCGGGTCGGTCGGTACCCACGGGTCGGCGCGGGACGTGTCTTTCAGGTCGAGCACGGTCGCACCCACATGGTGCGGGCCGGTCGGCGCCGGCAGTGACAGGACGACGGTGGTTGCCGCGCTTGCTGGTTGCGGCAACATTGTCAGCCCGGTGGCGATGGCGAGCGCGGCGCCCAGAACGCGCCGTCGAGGGACGAGATGCATGGATACCCGTTTCTCTAGTTGGATTGGATCGATGCCAGGGACGACTTCGGTCAGGTCGCCGCCAGGGCTTCCGTGGGTGCGAGGTGGGCCGCGCGGATCGCCGGGTACAGGCCGGCGATCGCGCCGATGAGCACTGTCGCGCCGACGCCGCCGGCGAGGACCCACAGCGGCATGACCGTGGGCCAGGTCTGCGTCGTGGCGTACGTTCCGGTCGCCAGGTAGCCGAGTAGCGCTCCGAGCGCGCCGCCGATCAGCGAGAGGAGCAGCGACTCCGCGACGAACTGGGTACGGATCTGGCCCTTGGTGGCGCCCAGTGATCTGCGCAGGCCGATTTCTGAGCGCCGTTCCAGGACCGAGATCACCATTGTGTTGGCGACGCCGATCCCTCCCACGAGCAGCGCGACGGCGCCCAACCCGAGCAGCAGTGCGGTGAATGTGGCGTTCGTGGCGCGGCGGGCGGCCAGCGCGTCGGATGGTTTCGACACCTGCACATCGCCCGGCGCCTCCGGGTTGGCCGTGGGCGCGAGCACCGCACGCACCGCCTCCACCTGTGACTCCACCGACCGCGTGTAGACCGTCGTCGGATGCCCGTCGAAGCCCAGGTACGTCGTGGCCGCCGGCCACCCCATGAGCACCGCCGAGTCGAGCTCCGGTGCGAGCGGTACCTTCTGCAGCACCCCGACCACGACCCACCACCGGCCGCCGATGTAGACGGCGGGCACGTTGCCGAGCTGCTCGGCCGCCGCCGCGCCGAGCACCACCGTGGGATACCGGTCGGTCGCCGCGTTGAGCCAGGCGCCGTGGTCGAGCGTGGCGCCGACCGTCTGGAGCAGGTCGAGCTTGGCCGCGAGCACGGACAGGCCGCCGGACTGTGTCGCCGGGATCCGGTCGGTGCGATAGACGTGGCTTTCATTGAGCACGCCGGTCGCGGTGGCCGACAGTATCGGGCCGATTCGCTTGATCATCGCGACCGAGTCGTCGGGCAGCGTGGCCCGTGTGCCGAACATCGTGTTGCCGGGCGACACGGTCAGCAGGTTGGTGCCGAGCTTCGCAAGCTCGTGGTCGAGGTCGGCGCGGCTGGAGGCGGAGATGCCGACCACCGCGGTCATCGCCGCGATGCCGATCGCGATGCCCAGCGCCGACAGCACGGCCCGAAGCGGGCGCGAGCGCAGGCCGTAGCCGCCGAGCCGGGCGAGGTCCGACGGGCGCAGCCGGGCGGGTCGCAGGGCCATCTCAGATCACCTGCCCGTCGCGCATCGGCACCTGCCGCGGCAGGCCGTTCGCGATCTCTCGGTCGTGGGTGATGACCAGGATCGTCGTACCCGCCTCGTTCAGCTCGCGCAGCAGTTCCATCACCCCGGCGCCAGAGGCCGAGTCGAGGTTTCCGGTCGGCTCGTCCGCCAGCAGCAGCGCCGGGTCGCCCGCGACCGCTCGCGCGATCGCCACCCGCTGGCGCTCGCCGCCGGAGAGCTGGTGCGGACGGTGGGCGAGCCGGTTGCCCAGACCGACGCGGACCAGCGCGGCCTCCGCGCGTCGCTCTCGCTCCTTTTTCGGTACGCCGTAATAGAGCAGTCCGTCGGCGACGTTGCCCAGCGCGTCCCGTCCCGGTGCGAGGTGGAACTGCTGGAAGACGAAGCCGATGCGTCGGGCCCGCAGTGCGGAGAGCTCCCGGTCGGACAGCGACGCCACGTCGTGCCCGTCGATTCGCACGGTTCCCCGCGACGGTCGGTCCAACGTGCCGATCAGGTTCAGCATCGTGGACTTGCCCGAGCCCGACGGCCCGACGATCGCCAGCAGCTCGCCATCGTCGACGACCAGGTCGACCGAGCGCAGCGCGGTGACCCCACCAGGGTAGGTCTTGGTGACGCCGGCCAGTTCGATCACCGGCTTGCCGGCGACGGTGTCCGGAGCGGTCACGATGGTTTCGAGGGGAATCATGATGGCACCGTCACCTTCATGCCGGCCTCCAGCCCGTTCCCGGTGATCTCCACCTTGCCGTCGGCGAACAGCCCGGTCTGCACCGCCATGATCCGTGTGGTGGTGCCGTCGACGACCTGCACGCCGTACCCGCCCTCGGCGAGTGCGAGCAGCGCGGTCACCGGAATGGCCAGCACGTCCGGCCGCTGGCCGGCGGTGAACGCGACGGTGACGGCAGCCGTGCCCATGCTCTCGACCGCCGAGTTGAACTGGATCGTCACGTGGATCCTGGTGGTGGCCGCTTCGCCGTTCTCGCCCGGGCTCACGACCATGGTGACCTTGATGATCTGGCCTGGAACGACCCTCCCGTCAGGCATTCTGACCTGCACCGTGGCGCCCACCTTCGCGAGCCGTGCCGAGCTCATGTCCAGCGCTACCGTGGCCAGCGGCGAGGTGCCGGTGACCCTCTCCACCGCGGCGCCGGGCCCGATCACCGTTCCCACCTGTGTGCTGAGTGAGTCCACGCGGACCTCGCCGGCGGCGTACACGATCTGGCTGGGATCGACCGTGCCGGACGCGATGAGGCCGAGCTTCCTCTGCCAGGTTTTGACCGCGGAAGCGGTCGCGGCGTTGTAGGTCTCGTCAACCGTGAATCCCCGGTAACCGAGCGCCCAGAGATTCTGCTCGAATTGCTTGACGTCGGCGCCCTTCACGCCCGCCAAGAGCGGGCGATAGGCCGGCAGCGAACCGTAGAGCAGGGTGACCGGCTTGTTGTCTAGGCGGAAGAGCGCCTTGCCGCGGCTGACCGTCGCGCCCTCCACCGGCAGCCCCGTTACGGTGCCGTTGCCGCGCGATGAGATCGTCGTGGGGTCACCGTGGGCGAGCGTGCCGTCGTGGTTCTCCCGGTCGATCAGCGTCTGCTTGGTGATTTCGGCGGTGGACACGGGCGGGTTGTCGGCTGAGTTGGGGCTGCTCTGCGCCGTCGGCAGGTTGAAGACCGCGATCGCGGCGGTCACAGCACCGACCGTGAGCACGCCGGTGACCACCCCCGCGGTGCGTCGCGCACCCATCAAGACTTTCCCTTGCTGCTCTTCGGAGCCGGCATGTACTTACTGCACTCCTGCATCGCCTTCTGGAAGGCCGGGTCGGTCGGCTCAACTCCGAGAACCGTGGAGTCGACCGAGATGGAGCCGTTCGCATCGGGGTCGGGATAATTCGCGAATCCGTGCTCCCGCACGCACTGCGACACCTGCCGTATCTTGGCCAGATCCTCAGCGGGGATCGGGCCGGCCCCGCTCCCTGCGGGGTAGTACTTCTTGCACCCCTGCTCCGCCTTATCGAACTTGCTCTGGTCGACGCCGTCGGGGTTGTGCACCACCAACCCGCCGTCGGGCTGCGGGTCGGGGAACCACGTGAAGCCCTGATCACGCATACACTGAGAAAACTTCAACAGCGACTTCTCGCCGTTGGCCGCCGCGCTGGCGCTGGCCTTCGGCGCGCCGGAGTTGGCGGTCGCCACCGCCGGGTCATCATGACGGCCGCAACCCGCCGCTCCCACCGCGAGCAGCAGGACGCATGCGGTGGCGATCCACATTGGACGTTTCTTCTTCGTATGGGTCGACATGCGTCATGTTCTACGCTTCGACCGGTCACACCACGGGCACAAAGACGCTGAACCGCACTTGCTCAGCGATTCTTCGGCCGGTCTTCTCCAGTCGGGAAATGCACGCTGATCGCGAGGCCGCCCTCCGGCCGGGCACGCACGGTCAGGTCCGCCGAGTGGGCCGCGACGATCGACTGGACGATGGACAGCCCGAGGCCGTGATGACCGTCGTCTTCGGCCGTACGGTCGAGCCGCTCGAACGGGCCGAGCAACTGCCCCACCATCTCCGGCGGGACGAGCGGACCGGTGTTGGTCACCGACAGGAACGAGCGCGCGCCCTCCGTGCCCGTCGCCACCTCTACCCGCCCGTCCGGGACGTTGTAACTCATCGCGTTGTCAACCAGGTTGGCCACCAGACGCTCGACGAGGGCAGGGTCGCCGGCGACCCGCGCGGGCCGGACCTGCGCCACGACGACCAGGTCCTGCCGTCGTACCCTCGGCTCGGCGGCCCGCAGTACGTCGCCGGCCAGCCCGGACAGGTCGACGCTTTCCCGGCGGTCCAGGCCGCGCTCGCTGGTCGCCAGGACGAGCAGCGACTCGAGGAGCCGGGCCTGCTGCTCACTGACGAGCATCAGTTCCTCGAACTGGGCCCGGAACTCCTCCGCCGTCGCGGCCGGATCGAGGACGGCCTCCTCCAGCAGGGCATGCTCCAGCGTCAGCGGCGTACGCAACTCGTGCGCGGCGTTGGCGACGAACCGCTTGTGCGAGTCGAGCGCCGCCTCCAACCGGCCGAGCAGCCCGTCGACGGTGTCCGCGAGATTCTTGAGCTCATCGCGCGGCCCGGTCACGGCCAGCCGCTCGTGCACATTCCGCGCCGAGATGAGCTGAATGGTGTTGGTCATGGCGCGCAGCGGCCGCAGCACCCGCCCAGCCACCAACCAGCCGAGCACGGTCGAGATGACCGACATGATGGCCAGCGCCACACCCGACTCCACGAGCAGCTGATTCATAATCTCCGCCTGCTGCTGGCGGGCCTGCTCCTGGAACGCCTCGGCGATGCGCCGATCCGCCTCGGACAGCTGGACGTCCGCCGGCAAGGTCCCGCCCAGGAAGATGCTGGTGCTCTGCCCGCCGGATGGCGTCGTGCTGTGCGAGGACATCGCGGCATTCGGCGTGCTGTGTGCGACCAGCACGTAGGTGATGGCCAGCAGCACGACGCCGGAGAGTAGGAAGAGCCCGCCGTACAGGAGGGTGAGCCGCAGCCGGACCCGCATGCCGGTGAGCTTTGACGTCAGGCCCACGAGGATTCCCATCCCGTTCAGATTCGATAGCCAGCCCGGGGAACGGTCTCGATGACGGGCGGCTCGCCGAGTTTCGACCGGAGGCGGTTCATGGTGGCCTTCACCGTCGTCGTGAACGGATCGGCGGCCTCGTCCCACACCCGTTCCAGGAGCTCCTCGGCGGAGACCACCCGGCCCCGCGCGGCGAGCAGGTATTCCAGGACCGCCAGTTCCTTGGGGTTGAGCGCCAGCCGCGTCCCAGCACGGGTGGCGACCCGCCGGGCCGAATCCAGCGCCAGGTCGCCATGCACCAACACGGGCGGCACGGCGGGCTGGGAACGCCGGCCGAGCGCCCGAATGCGCGCCACCAACTCCGGATAGGCGAACGGCTTCGGCAGATAGTCGTCTGCACCGATGGTGAGGCCCTGCACCCGCTCGGCGATGGTGCCGGCCGCGGTCAGCATGAGCACCCGGGTGCGCCGCGGCTCCCGCATCAGCCAGCGGCACACCTCGTCGCCGGGCACACCCGGCAGATCCCGGTCAAGGACCACCACGTCATAGTCCACCCCAACGGCACGGTCAAGCGCCGCCGTCCCGTCATACGCCACGTCAACCGCCATGCCCTCGCGCCGCAACACCCGCGCCACCGAATTGGCGAGCCGCACGTGATCCTCGACTACCAGGACCCTCATCCGTCTCCCCGCCCCCATGCCAAATCCGGACCGCTAGCGTACGGGTGAACCGGTCACACAGCAGTCACAACCACCCCCCTCCACAGCGGGTGCAGCTCTTCCACCGTCAAGCCCGTCTCTTCCAGTAGCTCACGACGGGCCGCCTCCTGCGGCGTCTCCCCGGGCTCAAGATGACCGCCTGATCGACAGGACTGGGCCTAGTCGAGGCCGGGTGGGCGGCCACGAGCAGACGCAGTTGGGCTGTCGTGCGTCTCGCCCAGCCAACTGCGTCCGCCGGGTCGGCTTGGTGGTCCTCGGCGTTAATTCGTCGGGGTTACGCAGCGAGCGTTTACGGTGAGCCGCGTTGGCGGGCATGATGCGGGCGAAGAGGGCGTTGAGGTTTCAAGCTGAGCCTCGGGACGTCCGCCCGTCTCACGTGACATGTCGAGCCCCAGCGCAGCGCGTGATCACCCGACACCGTTGCTGGGGACCGGACGGTCGCCACCCGCCGAGTTGAACGAGGCCGCTCTCCGGGTCTTCTCGGGGACCGAATCAGGGAGTGACCTGATCAGCCGCAGCCCGTGCTGCAGCACACTCATCCCTTATGAATCCAATAACGCAGAGGGCCGAGCCAACGAAAACCGGGAAAGCGAGAACCAGGCTGATCTGGACGTGGCCGGTCAGGGCTGTGGGCATGGTCGTCGCCGCGGTCGCCGTGGCCACGCTGGCGCTGGCTGCGCCGGCCGCCGCCCGTCCGAACCCGCTGCCTACAGACCCGTCGGCGTTCGACTTCTCCGACTGTCCGACCCTGCCGGCCGGGCTCGACCCGACCGGTTGGCGGTGCGAGGTACACCTGGCCACCGGCCAGATCACCGTTGGTCGGGTGAGCCTGCGCAACCTGCCGCTGCGGCTCGTACACGCGGAAGGTCCCCTGCCCAGCGGCGAGTCCGGCCAGATCTTCGGCACGCTACAGTCTCCGCCCGTGGTCGTTCCCGACGGCGGTGCGCACGGCCACCGGTTGACCGTGCAGTTGCGCTATGCCGGGTACGCTGACCTGATCGGGAACGGTCCCGACCCGGGCGGCCTGTATCTGCTGCTCGCCGTGCGTGGGCCCGGCCTGGGAACCGGATGCACGATCGGGACGCTGAGCGAGCCGATCAAAACCCACGCGGCCCGGGTCGGCGATACGGGCACCATCCCGACCGACCCGCCGATCAAGGTATTCACCTTGCAGGACACCGCCTTCACCGTCCCGGCCGCTACGAACTGCCACGGCCACGAGCGGCAGGTCGACGACCGGTTCGGCCTGCCGTCCGCCAGCGGCAACACGATCACCCTGCACGCGGAGTACACGTATCAGCTGTACTGATCGCCAGTCGCTCAGCCGGCGGTGACTTCGAAATGCCGCCGGCTAGCGCAGCGATCCGCCCGCACGGTCAGACACGCGTAGAACATCCGCCGGAGCCGCGACAGGTCCCCGGTCGCAGCGGCGCGACTCCGATCATGCACAAGGGTGACTTCGTAGCGGACGGCTAGTTTGTCGTACCTGGTGGCGACGGCGCGGTTACGCTTGAGGTATCCGGACGCCGGCAGCGCCTAGTGCAGGCCGACAGGTGAGCGGCGTCCCCGGGGTAGCACCCGGCCACGTCCTGGCGGGCGGCCACGAGGTCGACGGGGATGTGCAAGACGGCCATCGCCTCGTCGCAGCCAACATCACGCGGGTCGGTCCGCAGGAACCGCTGCTCATCTGCGGCTGGCGGCGCAGTATCTGGGGTGGGTGGCGGGCCCCGACGACGCTGGGGTTGAAGGAGCTGGATGAGTTCCTGCTGGCGCGGGCGATGGAGCCCGACTCACCGACGTTGCCGGTCCGGTCAGCGATCCGCGATGCTGGTCTAAATAGTCCACTTATCAGTTTCGGGAGCGGCAGGCTTGCCCAGGCAACCGCGCCCCCAGCAGCCACACGCGAACGAAGAACAGCAAGATTCTTCGAGGTCACACGTTGAGGACACCTTGCGCGGCTAGGTGACCAGGGCAACACGGCCGGAGAAGCATTAATGGACTAATTAGTCCTTTGACGCTGGTACGATCGACTGTGCTGAACAACAGCGGACGAAGGTCGGCTCGTCGATGGGCAGACCCTTTGGGTGCGTCGATGTCGAATGAGGAACGCAGGGCACTCGAGGGCACGGCTCACCGCTGTCCGAGCAGCACCGCATCGCAGTTCAACCAACACGAACGGGATACCGAAATGTCCGAGTCCTTCTCACTCCCCACCAAGCCTGAAGACATGGTCGCGGCGCTGGTTGAGCGATTCAACTCCGGCAAGGTCGACGAGCTGCTGCCCTTGTACGAGCCGGAGGTCATGCTCGTCAAGCCCGAGGGACGGACCGTCACCGGCCTCGCCGAGATGGCCGCCGATCTCAAGTACTTGGTCGGTGTCGGCCGGCTGAAGGCCAACACGCGCCACGTGTTCACCAACGACAACATCGCCTTGATCATTCTGGACTGGGCAATTGACGGCACCGGTCCCGACGGCGAGCACGTGCACTTCCATGGCTCGGCAAGCGATGTCCTGCGCCGCGGCGCGGACGGAGTCTGGCGCTACCTGATCGACAACAACCAGGGGACGGCCGTGCGGCAGCCCGCCTGACACGTGTGCGCCACGGCGGCCCCTCGGCGACGGACCCGCCCTTCAGCGTGGCGTCGACGAGAGGCCGCCGTCGTACTCGGGAAAAATCGGGCGGATGTGGCCGAGCAGCCTCCTGACCCGGGGATCTTCGGGCTCTGGCGGGAGGTTGCCGGGTGGTCGCTGCGGTGTTCGCAGGCGAGGGGTTGCAGAGCCTGCGGCGGTTCCCGGAGACCGGCCGGGAGCTGCCAGCAGGACGGGTGCCCGTCATGAGCGTTCCGGATTCAATTCGGAGCATTGCCTCCACAGTCCTGGCGTCGCAAAGCTCCGAGCTGCTCCAGACGGTCGGCCCCGGCTTCGGCGCGTCCACCCAGCAGAAGCTTCTCGGCGTCGTGATCCTCGCCGTCGTGGGCACCTACGGGCGCGACCGCCCACTGCGGGACCGCCTCTAACCCCAGCAAAGAAGACAAGAACGAAAAGCAAGAAGGAGCAGAACGGATGCGCAGGATTCTCATCCGCGGCGGGACCGTGATCAGCGTCGACGCCGCGGTGGGCGACTTCAGGGTCGGTGACGTGCTCATCGAGGGCAACAAGATCGTTGCGGTGGGCACCGATCTGTCGGATGAGCACGCCGACGAGGTCCTCGACGCCGAAGGCATGATCGTCATGCCGGGCTTCGTCGACACCCACCGTCACCTCTGGCAGACCGGCACCCGCGGTGACTCCATGGACCAGGTCTTCCTGGACCTGACCAAGAGCCAGCGGCCCAGGATCGCGGCACACTACACGCCGGAAGACGTCTACGACTGCGTACTGGCCGGCGCCGCCGACGCTCTCGACCGGGGCGTCACCACCGTCCTTGACTGGTGCCACATCATCAACACCCCGGACCACGCCGAAGCCGACATCCGCGCGCTGCGCGACAGCGGCATCCGCGCGCTGTTCGCCTACGGCTCGTCCATGACCCGCAGGCCGAACGAGTCCAAAGCCGTTATGGAGGCCGGCGACGTGTGGCAGCACGCTCGGCAGGTGCGGAGGCAGTTGTTCGCCGACCCCGAGGACCGTCTCACCTTCGCCCTCGCCCTACCAGGCCCCGAGGCGACCACAATGGAGGTCACTGCCGCCGACATCGTCGTTGCGCGCGAACTGGGCGTTCCCATGTCGATGCACGTCGGCACACCGGAAGGCCGCCCCTCGTCGTCTGACCAGTCGATCAAGAAGCTCGCCGAGACCGGCCTGCTCGGTGCCGACATGAACTTCGTGCACTGCTGCGCGACCACCCCCGCCGAGTTCGAGCTACTCGCCGCAGCGGGCGGGACGGCCACAGCCTGCCCGTCCGCCGACATGGCGATGGGCATGGGCACCCCGGCGATGGGCCGGATGCGTGCCGCCGGGGTGCGGGTGGCACTCGGCACTGACTCGGTGATCGCCGCGAGCGGCGACATGTTCGACGAGATGCGCGCCGCGCTGTGGGCGGAGCGCGCCGTCCAGGCGCAGCGCGTGTACGCGACGGGCAGCGAGGTCATGCACACCGCCGACCTGCACTTCTCCACCAGGGACGCGCTCGAGGCGGCGACGATCAATGGCGCGCACGCCTGCTGGCTGGCCGATCGGGTCGGGTCGCTGACCCCGGGCAAGCGGGCCGACGTCATCCTCGTCCGGGCCACCGACTCCAACCTGTGGCCGGTCAGCGACGTGGTCGCCACGCTGGTCGGCTGCGGCAGCGGGCTGAACGTGGACACCGTCCTCGTGGACGGCGAGTTTGTCAAGCGCGACGGCCAGCTCACCCGGTTCGACATCCGCGAGGTCCGTGCCGGGCTCGCCAGGTCCCGTGACCGGCTCTACGCGACGGACAACTACCCGGGCATCCGCCCGCTCTTGGCTAGCGCCGGTAACGGCGAGACGAAGAGCTCCTGACATGACGCAGCAGGCACAGAAGAACTTCATTGTCACCGGCGCCGCCCAGGGCATGCAAGGCAAATCAAGGCCAGCACGGCGCCAACAACCGACCACCTGAGACCGCGCAGGCCGACGAAGAAGGACCTCGGCATCCTCCTCACCCGCATCGCCGCCCACGAGCCAGGTGTGTCGGCAGTTGCCGCGTGACCCCCGACGAATTAACGATCAGGACCAATTAGCTTCAGCCGTTGAAGGTGAGGAAACCGCCGTGGTTGCTGACCACGGTCACCGGCAACGGGTCGTAGTCCGGGGCGCCGATGAACGAGTAGTTGCCCGCCCGTCATTGCTCATCGGGAAGCTGCTGGCGTTGTGCCCCCCACTGCGGAGAGTGACGGTAAGGTTCGCGGTCGGGATGGTGCTGGTGACGTTGAGAACGATCTTATGCCCGGCGGCTTGACCCTTGATGAGCTGTAACACGTCTGCGCCGGGAGACCCCGGTGTTCGGCGGAGCCGATCGTGACGGGTACCGGCGCGGCCACGGGCACCGTCACACGTCTGGCCGGGCTCGCTCGAGCCGGCGGGCAGGAACGCTCGTTTACGGTGATCCGCAAAGAGTTCCGGCCGCTTGCTACGGGTCGGCACGCGGCTGGCGCTAGCGATCCACGGCACTGGGCGTATTGGCGGCGAGAGCCACTGGCCTATGCGTCAGGGGTGCTGCCTACCGGACCAGGTCTGGCGGCCCCCCGCTGCTACGGCGTCGTGGATGACGTGGTGTATCTCGAGGACGTCGGTGCGGCGCCGGAGTCGCCGCGTGTGGCAGCGCGGCGGCTCGGCGTATGGCAGGCGAACACGCCGGTGCCGGACCTGCCCTGGTTGGCCGGGCACCAGTTGGCGCAACGCCTCGCGGTCAGCGACCTGAACTTTGGATGCTGTCGCGCGGCGTACCCGTGCGGCGAGGATACGTCGACTTCGTGATCGACCAAGCCGCGTAGATCCCCATGTCGCGGCGATCGAGCGCTGTCGCGCACGTACGCGGTACTTTTCGACTGCCACATCGGCGTGGTTATGACATCAGCATCTCGGTCCGGTACTCGGCTGCCAACTCTTCAGCGCGTTGCTTGCGTTCGGTCTGCTCGGCGTCGCTCAGTGGTGGAGGCGTCGCGGTCGGTCCGTTGACCGGGTCGCCGACCCGCAGGAAGAACTCGTCCTGCCCGGCGGGTGTGCACATACACTGCATCCGCGCCGGCACCTCGAAGCTGTTGTGGAAGAAGTGCGGCGCGTTCGCTGGAATGTTGATCGTCTCGCCGGCCCGCACGACGGTCTTGTCCCCGCGGAAGGTGAATTCCACCGCCCCGTCCAGCAGTGTGAACATCTCTTCGAAGTCGTGGCGGTGCGGTGGCGGACCTCCGCCGGGCGGTATCCGCATGTCGATCAGGCAGTACCGGCCGGCGGTCTGCTTGCCAGTCACCAGAATCGTGTACGTGTCCCCAGCGATCGCGACGTGCGCGACGCTGGCGTCGTTCGGTCGCACATGGAGGAGCGACCGCGTCGGGTCGTCGGATGGGATTCTCGCGGTGGCCATTGTGGTCTCCTTGGTGGACTGCAACCTCTTCCTCAGGAGTGCCCTGGCCGTGTTGAGGTAAACGACGCCGACATGTGCGGCGTCGACCTTGCCGGTTCGTTGCGCGGACATGGCAGCGGACCCGGATCCGCAACGGCCTCAGGCGTCGTTCGTGAAGCCGTGACCGACCGAGCAACGGCGCTCACACAGCGCATTGTGTACGCGCACCGGCACGGGAGCAAACGGTTTCCTTGAGACCTCCGATGGAAACACCGGTCCGTGACCGATCACAGCAGGCATCGACATCCATCCCTTGACATGCCGATGTTGCGATCGCTATATTTCGGCAACCGGTTTCCTTCGCATCCGGGCAGGTCGTGCTCGGCTTGACCATCCATTGCCAGCAGGTTTCCGCTCGTTTGCCCGCCAACTGCGGCCGCCTCGACCCGCGCCCTACGTCCACCGGCGCCGCGTCGCACACATCGATCAGTCCCCATCGAGAACTGGCGTCCCGGGACGTCCGTGGGACGCCCTGAAGGAGGAGCAGCAAGCATGTTGCAGACCGTCCGAACGCGCGGACAGCGCACCGGCCGGGGCCTGGCGCTGACCGCTTTGGTCGCGGCCGCCGCGGTCGCGCTGGTGTCCACCGGGTTCGCGCTGAATCCAGCGGCAGCGGCCACTACCGCGAACACGCTCGTCGTCAACGCGAATCAGACTCTGCGGCCCGTGACCCACGTCGCGACCGGAAGTCTCTACGGGCTCGCGAACGCGTCACAGCCCACGGTCGCTCTCGCGCAGGCGATCAAGCCCAACACGTTCGTGCAGATGCCCGCGGGCGGTCGCCAGCAGCCCACCGGCGACATCTCCGTCGTGGCGCCGACGGCGGTCAGCGTCGGTGCCAAGCTCGTCAACCGACTCTCCGACTATTACGCCGGCTGGCCGTACCAGTTCAGTTGGAGTACCTGGACTCCCTTCATCAACTCGCAGATCTCCACGATGAAGGGGTCCTCGTACTACAACAGCATCTCGGCCTATGAGCTGTGGAACGAGTCGGACAACACCTGGAACTCGGCCAACGGCACCTATGAGAGCTTCTGGACCACCACCTTCCGCCAGGTCCGCTCCCTCGATTCGAACAAGCCGATCCAGGGTCCCAGCTTCTCGGACAACATCAGCGACATGCGCAACTTCCTGCAGAACGCGGTCGCGACGAACACCGTGCCCGACGTCCTCGCCTGGCATGAGCTCACCCGGTCCTCCAAGATTGCCGGGGACGTGGCCACCGTTCAGTCCATCGAGGACCAGCTCGGTATCAGCAGGCGGCCGATCGCCATCGAGGAGTACGCCGCGCCGAGCGAGGTCGGTCTTCCGGGTCCGCTGGTCGGCTACATCGCGAAGTTCGAACGTCTCGGCATCCGCGACGCGGAGCTCGCCTTCTGGAACCAGTCTGGTGCTCTCGGCGACCTGCTGACCGCCAGGGGCGGGAGCCCGAACGCCGCCTACTGGCTCTACACCTGGTACGCCGCGATGAGCGGCAACATGGTCGTCACGACCCCGCCCGCGCAGACGGGCATCGACGGCTTCGCCGCGGTGCCCTCGGGTGGCAACCAGGTCAGCATCATCGCTGGCAACTGCAGCGGATCATGCGCCGTGACGGTCAACGGACTGAATGCGCTGAGTCTCGGCGGCACGGTGAGCGTTAAGGTCGAGCAGACGGTGTCGCTGGGCCGTACCGTTGCGTCATCGGGACCGAGCACCGTCTCCACCGCGACGTACACACCGTCCAACGGGTCGATTTCCGTCCCGATCACCATGGCGACCAACAACGCGTACCGCATCACGATCACGGCGGGCTCCGGGGGCTCCTCGACCGACCTGTCGGGCACGTACAGGATCGTCAATGCCAACAGCAACCTGCGGCTTGACACGCTCAACTCCGGGACCGCATGGGGCACCGCCGCGGTGCAGGCCGGCAGCAACTCCAGCACCTCACAGGTCTGGACGCTCGTGTCCTCGGGTAATGGGCAGTACAAGATTGTCAACCAACTGAGCAGCCTTGTCCTCGGCATCCAGAACGCCTCCACCAGCCAGGGGGCAACCGCCCTTGTCTGGGGCGACACGGGCACCGCCGATCACCTCTGGACCCTCGCGTCCGACGGCGCCGGTCACTACAAGATCCGCAGCGTCAACAGCGGACTGGTCCTCGGTGTCACCAACACGAGCACCAGCTCCGGTGCGCAGGTGCTGCAATGGGGCGACAACGGTACGGCCGACCACCTCTGGACGCTGACCAGCGTCTGACGTTGGCCGGACCAGAACGGACGGGATTCGCCTCGGGACCGAGCGATCCACGCACCCGACCCCTGCGGGGCAGTATCGGCCCAGCGTGGATCGCTCGGTCAATCGGTGTCGAACCGCCTCCAGGTGGGTTGGGCACCGACCCACGACAGACGACCGTCGGGCGGCGGTTCACTCTCCGCCTTGGTTGATGCCCGGCTGAGGCCGCATTCCAGTCGTCGTCCGACGCCTGGCACAGAGCCCACCCGGACGAACAGATCGCGGTGCAATCCTTCGAGAACGACGCGTACAAGCAGAAGATCTGCACCGCCGTCGGCGCCGAACAGGCGCCAACGCTGGACAGGGAGGCCACCACTCCATGACCACACTGCAACAACTGGTCGCCGCAACCTCTGCTGCGGCGAGGCTCAACGCCTGCTGCAGGGGCCCGGGTCGAGCTCGGCAGCACCGATGCCAGAGCCGTGGCGGACCGAGAATCCGAAGACGCATCTGATTGCCGGACGGGCGGCTGCGAAGCAATCATTGAGACCATGCCTGTCTCCTTTCCGCCGCGCCCGAGCGCGAGCCCATTGTCGATCGCCGACGGGCAGATGATCAGACATCTCGTGGTAGGAGAGCAAGGGCGTGTCTGAGCCCCTCCATCCCGGCGCGTACCCCGAAGACGCCCCGATTCTGCAAATCCTCGGCCCGCTGCGGATCTGGCGGAGCGGCGTCGAGCTCGATCCCGGTCCGAGGCAGCAGGCCCGGCTGTTGGCGGTGCTGCTCGCGCACGCGGGACAGCCCACGAGCACGGCCGGACTTATCGATCTCATCTGGGGCGAAGATCCGCCCGCCAGTGCCGTCAACGTGCTGCACAAGTACATCGGAGCGTTGCGGCGGCTGTTCGATCCCTCGCTCGCGACCCGTCGCGCTGAGTCCTACCTGCGCCGCCGTGGAGACGGCTACATGTTCGTGCCGGACCCCGGCAGGCTGGATCTGGTGACCTTCCGGGAACATGTCGAGGCCGCCAAGACTGCTGTGGCCGGGCGGCGTCACGAGGCTGGGCTGGACCGGTACCTGGAGGCACTGCGTCTCTGGCGTGGGCCGGCTGGTGCGGGGGAGCCCCGCGAATCCTCCGCGATGCCCATCTTCGTAGCGCTGGAGAACGAGTTCTTCGACGCCTGTCTGGCGGCCGCCGGGCTCGCGGTGATGTCCGGCCGACTTCAGCAGGTTCTGCCGGCGCTGCAGATCGCCGCGAAGATGGCCCCGTTGCACGAGCTCATTCAGGCGAGCTTGATCGATGCCCTCTACGCGGCTGGTCACCGAGCCGAGGCGCTGGCCGTGTTCTCCACGGTCCGTGCGCGCCTGAACGAGGATCTCGGTATCACGCCGGGCGCAGCGCTTCAGGCCGCGCATCGTCGAGTGCTGACCGCACCGGTGTCGCCGGAGACCGGGCGACCGCCGCACGATGACGACCGCGGGATGCTCGCGGGCAGAGCCGGCTTCGTGGGCCGAGCGGAAGAGATCGCTCTGCTGCTGCGGGCGGTGCAGTCGGCCGGTGCGGAGATCGTCATCGTCGAGGGTGAACCCGGGGTGGGGAAGACCAGCCTGTTGGAGGAGGTCGGCGCGGAGGCGGAGCGGCGAGGCGTGCTGGTCGTCTGGGGTGTGTGTCTGGAGGGTGGCGGGACACCGTCCATGTGGCCCTGGCTCAACGCGGTCGGGGCGCTCCTGCAAACGATGCCGGCCCCCGAACGCAACGAGCGACTCGCCGGGCCCCTCGGTCATCTCGTCACGCCCTCCGACGACCTCCTCGGGCCGCCACGGCTGCTGGATGGTGGTGCTCAGTTCCGGATGTTCGAGGAAGTCGTCTCGGTGGTCGGCCAGGTCGCCGCGCAGCGGCCGGCGCTGATCGTCGTGGACGACCTGCAATGGGCTGATGTCACCTCGCTCAAGCTCTTCAGCCACCTGGGGACTCGCCTTCCGGCGGCTACCACGCTCATGGGCGTACTCCGTGACCGTGCGCCCGCACCCAGTTCCGAACTGTCCCAGACCCTATCCAAGATCAGTCGGGCGCAGGGTCACCGCCGCGTCAGGCTCAAGCAGCTCACCCTGGACGAGGTGACCGAACTCGTCCGCCGGGAGACCGGCCAGGAGCCTGATCCTGAGGCGGTCGATGACATCTATGCTCGTACCGAAGGCAACGCGTTCTTTGTGCGGGAGCTGTGCCGGCTGCTCGCCGACCGCGGGGCTCTCAGCGAGAAGGTGGCAACTCGGGCGGGGGTACCGTCCGCGGTACGAGACATCGTCCGCATCCGGACCGCTGATCTCGGCGACGACATTCACGATCTGCTGCAAGTTGCCGCTGTCGCCGGTCGTACCGTCGCCCTCGCCGTCCTCGCGCACGCGACCGGGTCCGACGTTCAGACCTGCCTCGACCGGCTCGACCCCCTGGAGGGCCTCGGGGTTCTCGGTCCGCTCCCGGGAGATCCGTTCTCGTTCCGCTTCGCCCATGACCTTATCCGCGAAGCCATTTCCGAGATGGTGCCCAGGCGGCGGGCCGCAAGCCTCCATCTGCGCATCGCGGATGCTCTCGAGCAGACGAACTTCTCGGACGATTTCGTCGCGGAGCGCACCGCCTTCCATCTGTGGGCGGCCGGTCCGGTCGCGGATCCCGTCCGAACCGCGGGGGCATTGCTGCGCGCCGGTCGCCATGCGGCGGCGAAATCCGCCTTCGAGGCCGCGCAGCGGCACCTGCAGTCGGCCGTGCAGGTCGCACGGACGGCCGGTCTGGCGGAGCTGGAGCTGTCCGCACTCTCACTGCTCGGCGCGGTGTTCCTGCGGCAGGCCGGATTCACCGGCTCATACTTCGAACTGCTGGAACGCGCCGAGCACCTGGCACGCGGTCTCGGGATGGCGGCCGAAGCGGCCGACTTCCTGTTCATCCGCATGGTCGCATCATGGAGCAGTCTGCGGGCGGACCGTTTCGAATTGTCCCGGCTGTTGTTCGACATCGGCATGACCTCGGCCGATCCGGTGGTGCGGGGGTATGGCGAGCTGGCTTCAGGTCAGTATCAATGGGATCGCGGCAACATCGACACCGGGTTGGAGCACTTCACCGAAGGTAACAACATGATGTCCAAGGTCCTCGTCCGGAAGGAGGAGAATCTGTTGCGGTATGACATGCAGCGGTACTTCGGACTGCCGTTGCAGGCAACATTGGCCGCTCTGCACGGCGACATCGACGCGGCGCAGGCCATGCTGGACGCGCAGGAGGCGGCCGCCGGCGACGACATCTACGCGGTCGCGGTTTGGGCTCACTACACGACCATGACCGCTGCGATGATCGGCGACCCCACCTTCGCCAAGCGAGCGGCGCAGCGATGGACCTCCGCGAACCTCGGGAGTTTCAGCAACGTCTCCCCGTATGTGCGGACTGCTCTGTGCTGGATACGCGCCCTGTCCGGCGGCGACGCGTCCGAAGCCGCAGTTGAGGCCGATCAGATCCTGACCACCACAATGGTGGACCCCCCGTTGCATGGACTGCCCTTCTACCAGGGACTACTGGCGGAGATGTGGCTAGTGGCAGGCAGAACAGCCGAAGCTGGAGTGGCGCTTGACCGGGCTCAGCAGAGTCTCGACGCGTACGGCCAGCGCTATGCCGAGAGCTTGCTCCTCCTGCTGCGGGCCCGCCTGATGCAGGCCCATGGCGAGCCCGTCGCCGTTGTCAAGGCAGCCGCCGAAAAAAGCCGCTCGTTGTCTGCCGAAGGGGGAAACCGCTTGTTCGTCCGCCGCGCCGACGAGTTCCTGGCCTCCCTGAAGGACGAGCACCGATAGACGGCAGCTCGGTCGAATTGCTTCAACATGACCACGCGTCCACTCACCGTCGCAGAGATCGCGGTCATGATGGCGCGTGACGGCGTCGCGGTCCTGACTCGTCCGCTCCGCGGCCCGTGCTGACCGAAAGGGTTGGGCGCTCCCGGCTTGCGGGTGCCGCAGAGAGTGGCACCCGCGAGCCTGCCGTTCCGCCCGGGTCCAGAGAGGTCCTCGTCGGTCCTGTCAGGACTGGATGAACGCGAGAAGGTCCGGGTTGAGGACGTCCGCGTGTGTGGTCAGCATGCCGTGCGGGAAGCCCGGGTACGTCTTCAACGTCCCGTTCTTCAGCAACTCGACCGCGCGGGGCACCGAGGAGCCGTAGGGGACGATCTGGTCGTCGTCTCCGTGCATCACCAGAACCGGCACGGTGATCTTCTGGAGGTCCCCGGTGTAGTCCTCCAGCCAGGAGAACACGGTCTGGTAGTGGGCCTGGGCACTGCCGGACATGCCTTGCCGCCACCAGTTCGCGATGACCGCTTCGGACGGCTTGGCGTCAGGGCGGTTGTATCCATAGAACGGGCCCTCCGGCACGGCCCGGAAGAACTCCGACCGGTTGCCCAGAACCCCGGCCTGGACCGCGTCAAACCACTCCTGCGGTTGCCCGGCTGGGTTGGCCTCGGTCCTGACCATGTTCGGCGTCAAGGATGCGACCAGCACCGCCTTGGCGACGCGCTCCTCGTAGCGTGCGACGTAGCGGGCCACCTCGCCCCCACCCGTGGAGTGTCCGATGTGAACCGCCTCGCGCAGATCGAGGTGCTCGGTCAGCGCGGCCAGGTCAGCCACCCAGTGATCCATGTCGTTGCCGGTACCGACCTGATCGGACCGGCCGTGACCGCGTCGGTCGTGCGCGATCACCCGGTATCCGTGATGAAGGAAGAACGTCATCTGGGCGTCCCAGTCGTCGGCCGACAGCGGCCAGCCGTGGCTGAAGACGATCGGCTGACCGGTGCCCCAGTCCTTGTAGAAGATCTCCACGCCGTCCGCAGTGGTGATGGTGGGCATTCCTTCGTTCCTCTCCGAGGCGATCGACACGCATCCTGCGACGGTGTCGTAGTCGAGAGGAGTCAACGACATCACACACGATTTTTTCTGAATGGCCGTTGCGAACGATCAACAGGCGAGGAACAGATCGTCAAGCCGACGTCAACTGCGGCAGCGGGAGCAGCCTCGCGAAGGGTCGATCGGATCGACAAACTGTGCGAGTCGGCGACGGTCGAAGTCGGGCGGGCTTCACCAAAACGAACGCCCAGTCGAGCAGCCTGAACCGGTATCGCAGGTTCGTGCCGCATTCTCGCCGCCGGGCGCGTAGGCGCGCAGTGGGGTAAACCCCACCTTCGTTCGAGGGGGTTAAGCACAGTGACATCGTGCCCGATCCCGACGAGCGTGACTGCATGACCAAGTTCGACAACCGGATTGCTCGATGAAGCATCCGGCATCCATGGTGGGCGACCGGTCTGTGGCTGGCCTTCGTCGCCACCACCGTGGTGCAGGGCGGCATGGTCGAGACATCGAATCAGTGACCGTGATGGCATTTATCCAGAGGAGGAGTTAGTGCTTCACAGCATCTCTCGTCGGAATGTTCTCGGGGCCGGGTTGGCGGCGGGCGCTGGCGCAGTGGTAGGTCTGAATCAATCGGCGCCGGCGGGTGCGGCGAGGCGAGGCGTGGTCGCGTTCGTCGGGGTCACGGTGGTCGACACCACCGGCGGGCCGTCAAGGCCGGACCAAACCGTGGTCGTCGAAGGGGATCGGATCATCGGGCTGGGTAGGCAGCCCGACATCCGGGTACCGCGTGGTGCGACGGTCGTCGACGGCACGGGAAGGTTCCTGATCCCGGGTCTGTGTGACATGCACGTTCACAGTGACGTATATGAGGCGATCATCCCACCGCTGTACATCGCGAACGGGATCACAACGGTGCGCGAGATGTCGGGAGCTGACCATCTCCACCGGTGGCGGGATCTGATCGAGGCCGGCAGCCTGCTAGGTCCACACTCGACCATCGCGAGCCCTTTGATCGACGGCAGTCCGGGTCTCTGGGCGGGCCTGAACGCGGTCTCGTACATCGAGGTGACCAACGAACCGGAGGCGCGAGCGGCGGTCCGCCGGGTCGTGCGGGACGGTGCGGACTTCGTCAAGGTCTACTCACGACTGTCTCCCGAGGCGTACTTCGCCGTCGTTGACGAGGCTCGACGCCTACAAGTCCCGTTCGTCGGACACTGCCCCGACAACGTACCGATCACCGAGGCCAGTCGGGCCGGGCAGCGCAGTCTCGAGCACATGTGGGGGACCTGGTACTCGACCTCCAGCCGCGAAGAGGAGATACGCCGCGCGATCGCCGAGGTCCGGATCGGGCCTGGTGACTACAACAGCTGGTTCAACCAGATGCATCCGTTGAACTGGCTGGCCGCGAACAGCCACCACCCCGGCAAGGCGGCCGCGGTCTACGCCGGATTCGTTGCCAACCACTCCAGGCAGGTCCCGACCCTCATCGCGATGCGGGCAATCGAGATGCCCGACGAGGTGTCGCGAACCGACGAGCGGCTGAAATATCTGCCGGCCTCCACGGCCGAGGAATGGTGGTGGGCGCTGGACGAGTTGTTCGCGGCCGGCCGTGGTCCGACCGAGGTTGCTCAGCACCGGGAGCTCTTCGACCGCCAGCTCCAGCTGGTTGACGAGATGCGCCGGGCCGGGGTGGCGATGCTGGCGGGCACCGACAGCGCCACGCCGGGGTGCTTTCCCGGTTTCGCCTTGCATGATGAGCTGGTGCTGCTCGTGCGGGCGGGGCTCACTCCCATGCAGGCGCTTCAAGCGGCGACCCTCGAGCCGGCACGGTTCCTCGGCCGGCAGGACCACGAAGGGACCATCCGGCGCGGCAACCTGGCCAACCTGGTGCTGCTGGACGCCAACCCGCTCGACGACATCCGCAACACCCAGCGGATCCGGGCGGTGGTGGTGCGGGGCCGACTCATTTCCGCCGAGGAGCGGGAGCGCATGCTCGCCGAGGTCGAGGCTGCGGCGAGGGAGGTCCCCGCCGATGCCCGCGCCACGGTGGGCTGTCCCTGCATGGGCCGACGACGCTGATCACTGCCTCGACTCTGATCGCTCCCCTGCGGTACTTGCGTATCGTGGGGGAGTGGTCGGTTACTGATGGGCGGGTAGTCTGGCCAAGCCAACAGCCTGTCCGTCAAGCGGAGCTATCCACTGCAAGTGCACTCCGGGTGCTTCAAGCGACTCTGGAGTGGACACGGCCTTCGCACCCGTCTGCTGAGGTGTTCGGGACGGTTTCCTAGGGTTACAAGCTATCGGCTACTCCATCGGGTGGCGCCGCGGGCCTTGGGCAGGGTTACTTCGATTGGGAAGATAGCCCAGCTGTGGGCGGAACGACGGTCTCGATGAGTCCGGTGGCCACGTCGTAGACGAGACCTGACACGAGGACTCCGGCCGGAAGCGCGTGCTTCATGGCTTCGACATCGATCTTGACGGAGGCGTGCGGGTCGGTAATTGCTTTCGTGTCGAGGTTGGCGGCCGGGATTTCGAAGAAGTCGGCCAGCAGGTCGGGGAACGCCGTCAGGTCGTTTATTCCGCAGTCGGTGTGGTGCAGAACCACCATGTGTGCGCCGGGCTGTGGGCGGCCGTTGAGGCGGGCTTCGGCTACCTTTGCCAGCGCCGCCCACGAACGTAGTGCCGCGGGCGTGACGCGCCCGCCGATGTTGCGCATCACGACGGCTTCGGCTGGCTTGAGGCCCAGGATGTAGGTCGGGTCGACACGAGGATCGACGCAGCCGATGATGCGTAGATTGCCGGTGGACACGAGGGGGAGGTTGACGAACGCACCGCTGGCGGCGAACTCAGCGTTGCGCCGGACCAGTTCCTCGGTGTCAATCATGATGGACTCCTGGGCAGATCGACGTGATGAGCGCATTCTCTGCGGCCCGGGTCGGTGTCAACGTCGTCTGCGCCTGCGGCCGCGACTTGCGTCGACCGATCACGATACAGCCTATTCTCTAGGCGCACGCCGACGCTTCGGTTCGGGTATTCGCCACACCGGCGGTGGTGATGTAACACTGACGGCGGTCGTCCAAGGCCGTCCTCACTGATCTGAGGCGGTGACCACATTCCACTTGTACGTGTCCGAGGTGCAGGCGGCGGACCGGGCGTGGGGCTCTGTAGCCCACACTCGACGAGCGTCGGTCGGCGCTACTCCGCCATTCCGCGGCCGGTTGCGTTCGTCGTGTAATTGGATCGTGTAGCACGGACGGTGTTGGTAGGTTCCGCGCTCATGGTAGTTCGGGTGCTTTGGGTTTGCGGTGCGGATGCTGCGGGCAAGTCGACGGTCGGCTGGGAGATCTACGACCGCTTGACCGGCGGGGGCGTTATGGCGGCCTATCTGGATATCGACTATCTCGGATTCTGCACCCCGCAACCGGGTGGTGATCCGACCTGGCTGGTCGAACGCAACCTCGCGGCCATGTGGTCGACGTTCGCCGAGGCCGGTGCCAGCTGTCTGGTCGCGGCCGGTGTGGTGGTGACGCGGCAGCAGTGGCAGCGTTACGCGGTCGCCATTCCGGACGCTCGGGCCATCCTGTGCCGGTTGCGTGTCACACCCCAAACGCAGGCCGACCGGATCACTCGCCGTGCCGTCGTTGAGGCCGGCGAGGGTGGAACGGACGAGGATATGCTGGCGGCGCTGGATGCCTATGCGCAGCGGTCGGCCCAGTTCGCGGCGAAGCTTGAAGCCGATGACTTCGCGGACTTCACGGTGGACACCGATGGAGTTCCGATCAAGACCGTCGCTGATCGCGTCCAAGCCGGAATCGTCGCGAACGGCTGGGACCTGCCCGTCCCGTGACAAGGATGACCCGGGGATTGACCTGCGTTGGTTCGACCTCGTGTGGGGTCGGGTTGGGCGGCGAGGCGGCAGCGTATCGAAGCCGAGTGTTGCCTGCTTCGATGGTCCAGGCGGTGGCGGTTTGCAAGTGCATGATTGTGGTGTCGTTGGTGATCTCAAGAGCGGTGATCGTGGCCAGGTCTTGTGTCGCCCGTATAAGGCCCTCGGCCGACGTCAGCGTGGCCATTGGTATCGCCGCAACCCGTCCCCGTTGACCGTCTCGCCCTGCTCGGCATGATCGGCATGCGGCAAGGCGGCTGGCAAGGTGTATGGCAAGACCAGACGGGGAGAGTGCCGCTACATCAACGACTATACATGGCTGGCGGCCACGGCCCCCGATCCCGACGCCGCGACCTGAGCTAGCCCACTCACCATACCCGGGAGTGTGCGATGAGGCAGCGCAGCAGATCATTCCGACGGTGGCCGGTGACCCGGTCGTTACCCTTCATGGCGGGCGTCACCCTCTGTTTGGTGGCCGCGGTGCTGGCCAGCACGCCCGACATCGCGGCGGCGCAGGCGAGCCGCAAGCATGTGCCCGGGGCGCCGCCTGGCATGGTCAACGCGTCGGTGCCGGGGCGGGGGGCTCCGAAGGTCGCGGCGGCGGCAGACCCGGACCGGTCCGCTCCGGCGCTGGTGGCGCCGCGCTACCCCGCGGCGGCCTCGGTGACGGTGTCGGTGCCGGCCGCCGGAGCGGCCAGCCCGGTCAAGCTCGGGAACCTGCCGGCGACGGTGGCTGCCCCGGGCGGCAACACCGCGGCGCCGACGAAGGTGACGGCTCGGGTCCTGGATCACGCGACGACGGTGAAGCTGGGCGCGGGCACCGCGATCGCTTTGCTGCTGCGGCGGGCGGATGGGCAGACCACCCGGGGACGGGTACGGCTGACCCTGGACTATTCCCAGTTCGCCCAGGCGTACGGCGGCAACTACGCCGACCGGTTGCGACTGGTGCAGATACCGGCCTCCTGCGCGTCGGCGCCGACTGCCGCGCAGTGTTCGCAGGGCACCCCGGTGACGGCGGTCAACAACACCACGACGCAGACGATGTCGGTGACCGTGGACGCCTCCGGCGGTGACACGATGATCGCGATGGACTCCGGAGCGTCGGGGGAGACCGGTGACTACCGGGCCACCGACCTGAATGTGGCGCAGAAGTGGACGGCGGGTCAGCCCGCCGGGGACTTCGCCTACACGTACCCGATCGACCTGCCGGACCCGCCGTACGGGCAGGCGCCGAGCCTGTCGCTGGACTACGACTCGGGGACGGTGGACGGGCGCACGTCGCGCAGCAACAACCAGGCGTCCTGGGTCGGACAGGGTTGGGACATCAACGTGCCCTACATCGAGCGCGAGTACAAGTCGTGCGCGGATGACGGGCACTCGACGTGGGGTGACCTGTGCTGGGCCTCGCCGTACTCCGGGGATCCGGCCGCGGCGTCGTACGTGATCTCGATCAACGGCCACACCAGCGAGCTGATCAAGGCGGCCGACGGTTCGTACCGGATGAAGGACGACCAGTCCTACCGCATCGAGCACCACACCGGCGGTCCGAACGGCGACAACGACGGCGAGTTCTGGGAAGTGTCCACACTGGACGGTACTCAGTACTTCTTCGGGTACGGGCAGGATCAGCGGCGTTCGACGGCGACGCCGACGAACTCGAACTGGACCGTGCCGGTGGTCTCCGACGACTCCGGGGAACCGTGCCACCAGTCGGACCTGGCCTCCTGTCAGCAGACGTACCGGTGGAACGTGGATGAGGTGCACAGCCCGAACGAGGTCTATCAGGTGTACTTCTACAACACCGA
Source organism: Rugosimonospora africana (assembly GCF_016862975.1). GTDB lineage: Bacteria > Actinomycetota > Actinomycetes > Mycobacteriales > Micromonosporaceae > Rugosimonospora > Rugosimonospora africana. The sequence goes on along the minus strand of NZ_BONZ01000082.1, from coordinate 53,025 downwards.
GACCAACAGCTACAAGCGCACGTCCTCGGGCAACATCCTCAGCTACATCCGGGGCGGGTACCTGGCGAAAATCGAGTACGGCAAGGTGTGGGCGGCCGATGCGCCAGCCCCGGCGTACGTGACGTTCCAGAACTACAACCGCTGCACCCAGCGGGTCGCGATCGACGACCCGGACACCACACCGGAGCCGACCTGCCCGACCCAGGCCGACTCGCCGAAGTCGTACCCGGACGTGCCGACCGAGCTGCTGTGCTCCACCTCCTGCTCGAAGCACTCGCCGACATTCTTCGTCAGCGACATGCTGGACAACATCCAGGCGTACGTGCAGAACACCTCGGGCGGGTACGACGAGGTGACCAAGTGGCAGCTCAAGCACTCGTACCCGGCCACCGACGACGGCACCAACGCGTCGCTGTGGCTGGACTACGTCCGCGAGATCGGATACACCGGCGGCACGGTCCGGGACGCGGTCGCGTCCTTCGACGGAACCAATTACAACAACCGGGTCGACTACAACACGTCGCTCGGCGTGCCGCCATTGTCGATGCGGCGGCTGACCGCCATCCACAACTCCTACGGCGGCGAGACCGACATCGTCTATGGGCACCAGAACGGCTGCTTCACCGGCGGCACCTCCGCCCCGGGATGGACCAGTTGGTACAACACCAAGAACGGCCACTGGGACACCAACACCGACGAGTGTTATCCGGAGTACTTCAAGCCCGACGGCGCCGATCCCGGCTGGGGCATCTTCCACAAGTACGTGGTCAAGTCGGTCACCGACGTCGACAAGGTCGCCGGACAGCCCAGCCGGGTGAGCACCTACACCTACCTCGGGGGCGCGGCGTGGCACCACGACGACGGGATGCTCACCCCGGACGACGAGTCGTCCTACGGTGACTGGCGCGGGTACTCCACCGTCCGGGTCACCGAGGGCAGTGGCAGCAACGGCGAGAAGACGGTCACCGACACCACCTACTTCCGTGGGATGGACCAGAACGTGCAGGTCGACGGGACCAACAAGTCCTACTCGCTTGTGGACTACGACAAGCACTCGTACCCGGACTCCCACTTCCTGCAGGGGATGGAGCTGCAGCAGCAGAAGTACCGGATGAACGCCGACGGCAGCCTCACCGAGGTGTCCGGGGAGCGGTTCACCTACAAGGATGTGCTGGGCATCACCGCCGACGGGCCGGGCCTGCACAACGCCCATGTGGTGCGCCGGGACAGTCACCTGACGCGGGACCTGCTGGACAACGGAACGTACCGGGTCACCGAGATCGACGACACATATGACACCTACGGCTCGGTGACCACCGAGACCGACAAGGGTGACACCTCGGTCTCCACCGACGATGTCTGCACCACCACGACCTACGCGCGCAACACCACCGACTGGCGGTGGATGATCGATTTCCCGGAGACGGTGGAGAAGCGCCAAGGCTCCTGCACCGGTGGGGTGATCGGGCGCACCGTGACCCTCTACGACGGGGCGACGTCCACCGGTGCCACGGCCAACGTGCCGATCGACGGCAACCCGACCGAGGTGCGCTCCTACGTCAACGACACCACCTACAGCGCGATGGACAAGACCTACGACGACGAGGGGCGGGTGCTCACCCAGACCGATCCGTTGCACCACACGACGACCACGGTCTACGACCCGGCCACCGGCTACCCGACCAACGGTGTCACCGTGATCAATCCGTTGGGGCAACGCACCACGACCTGGACCAGCCCGGCACTCGGAGAGATCACGAAGGTGGCGGACGCCAACGGGCATGACGCCAACGGCCAGCTCAACGGCAAGGTGACCGAGCGGGACTACGACGCGCTCGGCCGGGTGACCGCGATCTGGCTGCCGACCGAACCGCGCTCGAGCGGCACGCCCTCGTACTCCTTCAGCTACACCACTCCTGCGAGCGGCATCGCCCCGGCAACCGGGCCGACCATCATAACCACGAGGCAGCTGCAGTCAGGCGGCGGCTCGGGCGCGGTCTGGCTGACCAGCTACGAGTACGACGACGGGTTCGCGGAGCCGGTCGAGACCCAGACGGCCTCACCGCAATCCGGCGGGCGGGCAGTCACCGTCACCCGCTACGACAGCAGGGGTCTGAAGGCCCTGGAATCCCAGCCTTTCTACAACTCCTCGGCACCCGGCTCCGGGCTGCTCAACCCGGCCGAGAGCGCGATACCGAACTACACCACCACGGTGTACGACTCGCTGGAGCAAAAGACCGTCGAGGCCACCAAGTCACTGGGTACCGAACTGTGGCGCACCACCACCACCGACCACGGCGACCACACGGTGAGCGTGCCCCCGGCCGGTGGCCAGATGGTCACCTGGACCGACGTGTTCGACAACGCCACCAAGGTGCAGAACTATCTGGATACCACCAACCATCAGGACATCACCTACGCCTACACACCCGACCACCAGGATCTGGCCAGCGTCACCGACGCCAACGGCGACGTCACCAGCTACACCTACGACTGGCTACACCACCGGCTGACCGAGGCCGACCCCGACAGCGGACCGGGCACTACCGCCTATGACCTGGCCGGCAACGTGGTCGCAACCACGGATGCCAAGGGGCAGAAGGTCTCCACCGGATACGATGCGCTCGACCGTAAGACCTCCACCTGGCTCGGTGACATCGGCACCGGCACGCAGTTGACCGCCATGACCTACGACACCGTGCCCAACGCCATCGGCGAGCCCGCCACCTCCACCCGCTACGCCGGCGGCCAGACCTACGTCAACGCGGTCACCTCCTACGACGCCCGTTACCGGGTGACCGGGCGCCGGTACACGATCCCTCTGACGGAGACCGGGCTGGGCGGCAGTTACGACTTCTCCTACGCCTACGACGGGGCCGACCATCAGACATCGGTCACTTACCCGGCTGCGGGCGGGCTGCCACAGGAGACCGTGACCGAGCAGTACACGAACATCGGACTGCCCAACACGTTGAGCAGCCCGGTGGCCACCTACGTCGCCGGCACCAGCTTCGCCGGTGACGGCAAGCTTGCCGGCAGGCAGTACAGCTCCACGCTGGCGCGCCAGTACACCTACCAACCGACCACCGCACGGCTGTCGACCATCAAGACACTGGTCAACGGCGCCACCGTACAGAACGACGAGTATGGCTACGACCAGGTCGGCAACGTCACCACCATCACCGACCACGTCGCCAACCAGGCGCAGTGCTTCAACTACGACGGGCGTGACCGGCTCACGGGCGCCTACACCAACGGCACCGACTGCACCCACCCGGCCGACACCAGCGGCCCGGCACCGTACAACCTCGCCTACTCCTACGACGGAGCGGGCAACATCACCAGCACCACCCGGGACGGGGCGACGACCACCTACGCCTATCCCGCGCAAGGCACGAGCGCGGTGCGGCCGCACGCCGTCTCGGCCGTCGGCGCCGACAGCTTCGGCTACGACCCCAACGGCGACCTGGTCACCAAGACCGTGGCGGGCGTGGCCAACACGCTGACCTGGAATGTCAACAACCAACTGGCCAGCATCACCGCGTCCGGCAAGACCGCGTCGTTCATCTACGACACCGACGGCGACCGGCTGCTGCGCCGGGACCCGGGCTCCACCACCCTGTTCCTCGATGACACGGAACTGACCAGCACCGGCGGTGAGGCACCGGTGGCGACCCGGTACTACAGCAGCGGCTCGGACGGCGCCGTGGTCGCCGAACGTACCCCGGCGGCGATGACCTGGCTGGTCGCGGACGACCAGGGCTCGCAACAGTTGGCCATCAGCACCACCGGGACCGTCAGCCGCCAGCTCTACCTGCCCTACGGCGCACCCCGCGGCGCCGCGAACAAGATCCCCGGCGACCGTGGTTTCCTCGGCAAGGTCCAGGACACGTCCACCGGATTGGACCTGCTCGACGCTCGCTACTACGACCCGTCGATCGGCAGGTTCCTGTCGCCCGACCCGGTGGACAACAACGACAAGCCCACCGACGCCAACCCCTACGCCTACGCCGGCGACAACCCCGTCACGTTCAGCGACCCCAACGGGTTGATGACGACGTGTCCGAGCGGTCACGGCGTGTGCGGCGTGCCGCGACCGTCGTCGAGCAGCCACCACTCCTCCGGTCACTCCTCCAGCCATTCATCGGGCCACCACTCCTCGTCCCGCTACTACGGTCACATCACCAGCCACGTCTCCCGGGGCAACGACTGCCTGATTCCCGGCTTCTTCTGCGGGTACCGGCCGCCGCCGCCGTGCCTGACCCAGGCATTCTTCTGCGGGACCGAGTCCATGGCCCACACCGTCACGACGAAGCACAAGGCGGGCAAGCATTGGTGGCAGAAGGTACTTCCGCACGTCCTGCCGACCATCTCCGTAGCCGCCGCCCTCCTGGCACTCAGTCCGTTCTGCCCGGTCGTCTGCCTCGGCATCTCGGTGGCAGCCGACACCCTACAGACCGCAATCGACCTCGCTCAGGGCAAGTTCCTGAAGGCCGCCTGGGACGGCGCCGGCGCGGCCTCGTTCTTCGGGGCCAAGTACATCAGGGCGGGTCGGGCCGCCGCCGACCTGGCGTATGCGGGTGAGGCCGGCAAGGGCGGCCAGGAGGCGGTACGGATGGCCCTGCATGCGAAGTACGGTCCAGCCCACGGGGCGGCGATGATGAGTCAGAAGTCCGCGCGCGTGGCCAGATGGACCGCGGTTCAGCTGGCGCACGCCCCCGTCGACAGGTACCTGACCTATCAAGGCATCGGCTGGAACATCCTCAGCGAGACCTTCAGCTACGCCGGCTGGAGCTAGCCAGCAGCACACCAGGCGTTGGCCGGGACCCGGAGTGGGTCCCGGCCAACGCTCGGGGGCGTTGCCGGTGGTCGCCGGTTCCGTGTTGATTCATGAACCGTAGGCACGAGCCTGGAGGGTGAACAGTTCGGCGTAAAGACCGCGGGCGGTCATGAGTTCGTGGTGGGTGCCGTATTCGGTGAGCTGTCCGTGGTCGAGGACAGCGATGAGGTCGGCCATGGCCACGGTGGAGAAGCGGTGGGAAATGAGCACGGTGATGCCGTCGTTCTCTCGGCGGGCCGAGGACGCGTAGCGCTCGAACAGGTCGTGCTCGGCGGAGGGGTCGAGAGCCGCGGCGGGCTCGTCGAGAATCAGCAGCAGTGGGTGCTGGCGCATGAGCGTGCGGGCCAGGGCCACCGTCTGCCACTGGCCGCCGGACAGTTCGGTGCCGTCGGCGTAGGAGTGGCCCACATAGCCATTCAGGCCGCCGGGGACCGTGCGCAGAACCCGGTCGGCGCGGGCTCTTCCCGCGGCGGCGGTGACTGCCTCGGTGTCGCTGGCGCGGGCGATGTCGCCGTGTCCGATGCTCTCGCCGAGGGTCAGCTCGATGTGGTGGAAGTCCTGGAACAGGGCGGCCACGTAGGAGCGCCAGCGCGTGGGGTCGAGTCCGGCCAGGTCATGGCCGTCGACCAGGACCCGTCCGCTGGTCGGCCGGTAGAGGCCACACAGGAGCTTCACCAGGGTGGACTTGCCGGCCCCGTTCTCGCCGACCAGAGCCAGGGTCGACCCGGCGGGGATGTGCATCGACACCCCGGACAGCACGGGCCGCTCCGCGCCGGGGTAGGTGAATGAGACGTCCTCCAACGTGATCCCGTGGGTCAGCCTGCTCGAAAGGCCGTCGACGTTCGCCGCGTAAGCGGTTCCGGCGCCCGCGGAAGGTTCGGCAGTAGCGGAGGCGACCGCGCGCAGTTGTCCGATCCGGTCGGTCGTGCGCCCGGCGACCTGTAGCTGCGACAGCACTCCGAGGGCGCCGGAGACCTGCACGCTCACCTGCACGGCGAGGGTGATGACGAGGACCAGGTCGCCGACGGAGGCTTGCCCGCGCAGCGCGCCGTAGAGTTCCAGCACGACGGCGCCGCCGTAGCCGAGGACGAAGAATCCCTGGCCGAGGGCCCGGTACACCGCGGCTTTGAGGTGGGCGCGCCACATCGCGGTGGTCACCTCGTCCCAGGCGGCCCGCTGGCGGTGGAGGATCTCGTCTTCGGCGCCGAACAGCCGCAGCTCCCGGACCGGGCCGGTGCTGGTCGCGAGTTCGAGCAGGTGCTTGGCGAGCCGGAGCCGTTCAGCTGTCCTTTCCCGGGCGTTTTCCACCGTGGACTGCGCCGTCCGCTCGAGCAGCACCGATATCACGGTGCACAGCGGCAGGATCGCGAACAGCGGGCTGGCCAGGCCGAGGAGAACGATCGTGACGGTCATCTGCACCAGCAGACCGGCGAGCTGCAGCACCGCCTCCAGGGACCGGGTGGTGGCGAGCAGGTTGTCGCGTACCAGGTCCACCGTGTCGGCGACCTCGGACCGGTCCAGGTGATCGATCCGGGGCGGCCCGTTGACCAGGTCCGTGAGCTCGCCACGTAGCCGCATCTCCTGCGCATCCGACACTCGGACGAGGTCCAGATGGCAGAAGTGGCCGAGCATGATCTGGGCGACGAGCGCCACCGCGGCGAGCACCACCGCGATCAGTGCGGCCCCGGCGCGGTGGGCCAGCACGTCATCGGTGAGGCCGCGCAACGCCAGGGCGGCCAACGGGGCGGCGGCGTAAAGGGCGACCGCGAGCGCCGTCGCGCGCAGCAGCCGCACCGCGTCCACCCGCAGGCCCAAGGCGAACAGGAACCGCACTGCCAGGAAGATTCTCATGCCTTCTCCTCGCCGGTGAATCGCCGTGCCTGCAACTCGAACAGTTCCGCGTACTGCCCGCCCGCAGCCACCAGTTCTTCGTGGCTGCCCTGCTCGGTGATCCGGCCGCCGTCAAGGACCACGATCCGATCCGCGCGCCGCACCGTGGAAAACCGATGGGAGATAACCACCGTCGTCAGTCCACGGGTGAGTTCCAGGAACCGGTCGAAGAACGCGACCTCGGCGCGGACATCCAGCTGCGCGGTCGGCTCGTCCAGGACGAGCACCGAGGCGCCCGCCTGTACGGCGAACAAGGCGCGCGCCAGAGCGATCCGCTGCCACTGCCCGCCGGACAGATCCACCCCGCCCGAGTACCGGCTGGACAACACCGTCGCCAGCCCGTCCGGCAGCGTCGCGATTACCTCGACGGCACCCGCCCACTCGGTGGCTCGTCTCAGGGCCTCCGAGTCGCCCAAGCGCCGGGGCGCGCCGAGCCCGATGTTGGCGGCCGCGTCGAGCTCGTAGCGGACGTAGTCCTGGTAGATCACGGCCAGGCGCCGTTGCCACGACCGGGAGTCGAACTCGTCCAGGCCGATCCCGTCCACGCTGATCCGGCCACCGGTCGGCTCGTACAACCTCGACAGCAGCTTGACCAGGGTGGTCTTGCCCGCCCCGTTCAGTCCCACGATCGCGGTCGACGTGCCCGCGGGAAACTCCAGGTCGAGCCTCTGAAGCACATGCCGGCTGCTGCCCGGGTAGGAAAAGCTCACCTTCTCGAACGTGACCGCGGAGACCGGCACCTGTCCTGCCGGCCGGCCGCCGAGCCGCCGCCGGTCCGCCGCCTGGCGCGCGGCGGCCTGCTCGATCGCCAGGATCGACCCGTAGGCATGCATGCCATCCTGCGTCTGGGCATCGGCCTCCGGGAAGTACACCCCGAACCGCAGCGGGACGAGGATCGCCTGCACGGCCAGCGACAGGCCCAGGACGCTCAGCCCACCGCGATCGGCGTTGTCACGCAGCATGAGCAGCACGGCCAGGGTCGCCGCCAGCACCACCAAGCTGTACGCCGTGAACGGCGCAAGGCGGATCCGCCGCCGGGCACGCCACAGCGGACTCAGATAGGCGGCGGCGTCACGATCACCGCGTTCCCGCCACCACGACAGCGTCCCCAGCAGCCGGATCTCCTTCGCGGCGGCCGGAGAACTGCCGGTGTCGAGGACGTAGTACGCCTTGCGCCGTGCCGCCGCACTCCGGTTTCTGAGTATCGAATACCGGGCCTGAGCGCCCCGCTCCCCGAACCGGGCGACCAGCGCCGCCGCCGTGATGACCAGCGCGGCCACCGGGCCGAGTACCACCCCGGTAAGCACCACGCCGCCGGCGAGCTGCGCGTATCGGGCGACCAAGGCGATCAGCCCCGCGACGGCAGCCCCCGGGGTGGTGAAGTACTCCACCAGACCCCGGCGGGCATCACCCATCTTGTCCAGGACATCCGGCCGTTCCAGCAGCTCGAGCGGAGCCTCGGCGAGGGTGGCGCGCATGAGCCGGCGGGCGCATGTTCCGTCCACCCGCCGGCTGATCAGCTCGCCGAACGCGGCCTGGAACGGCGCGAGGACAGCCTGCAGCAGCATCGAAGCCACCGCCAGCCCCACCGCGACCAGAACCCCGCCCCAGCCGCCTCGCCCGGCCCCCACAACCCGCTCAACGGCAACGCTCGTACCGATCACGAAGCCGAAGGGCAGTACGCCGATCAGCAGATTGAGCGCCATCGCGACGACCGCGATCCCGCCCGCCACCGGAAGCAGCCGGATGATCGACCACCAGCCCCGCCAGCGCCTCCATAGCCACTGGGCCGGCCTAGCCCAGCGAACTGTCATGAGGTCTACGTCGGTAAGTGCTCGGATTCCTCGGATCAGACCCCGTGAAGGCCCCTTGGCGCTGCGGATTGAGCCGCCGAACCGCCGCATTGTTCCCCCTGATCAGGCAAGACGACACGGCAGCACAGAGAAACAAGCGAGTGACTGCCGACGGGACACACTGGTCCGGCGGTACGCCCTGCACTGACCCCGAGCGGGGCAGGCAACGAGGCCGCGGTTACAACAACCGCGGTACCGCCACTAAGCGGCGGCGAAAGTGGGGGAACCCATAGCGACACCATAGCGGACGGCGCCACCGCAGTCACGCGGGTGAGCGCCGTCCCCGGCACCCGTGAGCGAGCACGATCGACCGTGGGAGCGCTGGACGCTGTCGCGGCCCGGGTTGCCGCCCCGGCGTCAGCGTCACCAGGCGGTCGTTGAACACGTCGATCGCAGTGTCCTCGTCCGGGGTGGCGAGACCGTCGGTCTCATCGAAGACCACAGAAATCTGGTACCGCATCTGAAGATCATCTCCTGTGGTGTCACGACAGTGCGGTACGCCGCTGCGGTGCCTCAGTCGGTCGCATACTCCGGGCGCCCGGCCGGCCGGAAGACCTGGATCGTCACGCCCTTCGAGTCGACCCGCGACTCGACCAGGTTCAGCGCGAGATCTGGACCGGTCTGCGGGAACAGTCGCGCGCCCTGACCGAGAATCACCGGAACCACGATCAGAGTCATCTCGTCGACCAGACCGTTCTCCAGCAGCCACCGGGTCAGCTCGCCACTGCCGTGTACCTGCAGCTCACCCCCCGACTGAGCCTTCAGTTCCCGGACGGCAGCCGCGACGTCTCCGGACAGGACGGTGGTACCCGACCACGCCGGATCGGCGAGCGTGGTCGACGCCACGTACTTGGGCTGTGTGTTCAATGCCCGCAGGACGGGCTCCCAGCCCGGGACATCCTCGACCGTCAAGGACCCCCACGAGCCGGCGAACAGCTCGTAGGTCCGCCGGCCGAACAGGAACGCATCGGCGCGCTGGTAAGTCTGGTTGATGAACGCGTGGGTCTCCTTGTCACCCTTCCCGCGGGCCCATCCGCCGCGCTCGAATCCGTTCCTGCGGTCCTCATCCGACGCGTGGCCGTTTCCCTGCATCACCCCGTCGATGGTGACCTGAGTCATGGTCGTCAACTTCATGGTCGCGGTTCCCCTTACCTTGGCGCCGCCCCTCATGGTCGGCCTCACCCCTGCTACGAACACCACCGCCCCGATCCGACACCGCCCCCCGGATTCTTCAAAGAATTTCCGGGACGCCGGTCGTCAGCGCTCCGACAGCACCACAGTTTCCCGGCGACCGCGCTGCACCCGGGCGGGCTATGGTGGTGCGGCGGTCGGCATAGGAAAGGGCTTACACATGGCCATCGATGTGGCGGGGACGATCGCCGCTGACATTGCCCGGCGGGACCCGGTGAACGGCATTCGGATCGTCGGCATCGACGGCCCGAGCGGATCCGGCAAGAGTTTCCTTGCCGCTCAGGTTTCGAAGCTGCTCGCCGCTCCGATCGTCGAGATCGATGACTTCGTGTCGTGGGACTGCTTCGCCGACTGGTGGCCACGCTTCGACACGCAGGTGCTCACCCCCCTGCTGGCCGGTCGAGACGCCGTTTACCAGGCCCGGGACTGGAGTGACTGGTACGGCTCCTCACTGGGTGCGTGGAAGACCCAGCCGTGGTCGTCCACAATCGTCCTGGAGGGCGTCACGTGCACGCGCCGCGAGACGATGGGCCGCCTCGCGTATGCCGTCTGGGTGGAGGCGCCCGCAGAGCTGCGACTGGCCCGCGGATTGGCAAGAGACACGGCTCTCCCCGGCAAGGAAGAACTGTGGCAGCGGTGGATGCGTGAAGAGGACACCTTCTTCGCCGCCGACGACACCCGCAACCGCGCCGACACCATCATCGACACCTCGATGTTCGGCGTGCCCACCAGGTGACGGCCGCGCAGCCGTACACCTCTCGGTCAGCTGGCCAGCTTCTCAAAGAGTTCGTTCGGCGTGTCGTAGTACCTCGTCGTCCGGCCGGAGTGCGTCATGCCGAGTCGCCGGCAGACGGCCTGGGAGGCACGGTTGTCCGGATCCGTGACCGCGATGACCCTCGCCAGACCTCGGCTGAACGCGTCGTCCAGGACCGCCGCCGCTGCTTCGGTGGCATAGCCGTGCCCCCAGGCGTCCGGATGCAGGTGCCAGCCGATCTCGACATCGGTCGGCCCGCCGGCCGGTTCCCCGGCCGACAGGGGAATCGGCTTGAGTAGGAGGTTTCCCACCAGCCGGCCGTCCGCCGCCGTGGTGATGGCCCAAATCCCGTGGATCGGATCGTCGATAGAGCGTCGGCGCGCGATCGAGGCGAGGGCATCCTCGCGGTCGTTCATGATCGTGGGCTGCGCGCCCAAGAATCGTACGACCTCCCAGCGCGACTCGAGATCCAGAAGGAAGTCGGCGTCCTCATCGCGCCAGGGGCGCAGCAGGAGGCGGTCGCTCGCGATGGTACGCATGCGGCCCAATCTAGCCAGCGCCGAGCAACGCGCCTCAACCCCCGATTCGCGCCTCCTGCGGGTCGATATTCGGCGAGCCCCATGGCCGGGGGTTGATCTGACCCGGGACTTCGGTGACATTTGTCGGTACCGCGCCGGAACCGGCTCTCTATACGCTGATCACATGAGGCAGCGCCGGTTCCCGATCGTCACGACCATCGTTCTTGTCCTGACCGGGGTTGCGGAGCTTCTACAGTGGACGGTGAAGGGCTGGGGGCCGGGCCTGGAGCGCGACCCGGACGGTCTCACCTGGTCGCACTGGTGGCGCCTGTTCTCGCCGCTGCTCACACAGATGGCGTCGCCCGGCGTCTCCGGGACCGCGCAGTTCGTCAGTAACATGGTGTTCCTCGCGGTCATCGGCATCGGCGCCGAAAGCGTGCTCGGCCCGCGGTGGTGGCTCGTCGGCTACGTCGTGGGTGGCGTCGTCGGGCAGGCCACCGGCTATTGGCTGGAACCGCCCGGCGGTGGCAACTCGGTCGCGATTCTCGGTGTCGCGGCGCTGTTCGCGATGGCCGTCGTACTGGGCGAACCGGCCCCGTCGGTCTCCCTGATGTTCGTCGCCTACTTCCTGGCCGCGATCACCCTGTTCAGCCTCACAAACTGGATCGTGGCCGTCGCGGTCGTCGTGATCGGTGCGTGGCTCTACCAGTTCGCCCGAGGCCGCTGGCCGCGACGGGCCGACCTCGCGCTGATCGGCGTCACGGTGCTCGCCGCGGCGGTGCTGATCGCGGCCGGGGACCATCACGGCTGGGCGTTCGCGGCCGGCATGACGCTCACCCCGCTGTACCGCCTGTCGCGGCAACGCCGTGCACGCACGCGGGATCGCGACGACCGCACTCTCGACCTCGTCACCTGACCGCTCCGATCTGTGTGACGCCACCAGCGAGCACGGGACAGCGCGGCCGGCCCATGGCGTGCTTCACTACGCATCGTGGCCCGCACCCGCACTTGGATCGTGTTCGCAATCGCCGCTTCCCTTGTTGCGAGCGCAGTTCTCGTCCAGCGGTGGTGGCATAACCGTCCGCCTTACGCCGCAACCGCGCTGCACGCGTCGGCTGAGCTGCATCCGGTCACCGAGGATCAAGCCCAAGCATTGCTGGGGCCCACGGTCAACGCCCCACGGATCGGGGCGGGCGACCAGCTCATCGCGGGTACGGTCAGGTGGCGGAAGGCGCCGACATCGACGGGCAATCTGCTCCTGTATCTGATCGACGAAGGGAAGCACCGGAAACCGCCCTTCATCGGAGTGGACCCCTTACGAGCCAGTCTCGGTACAAGCTCTGTGGACACGAAAGTCGCCAATCGATACCCGTGGCTGCAAGGCGCCGGCATGGTGTACAAGGACGGCTCCTGGTGGGAAAGCGGCGAGGAGCTGGAGGTCGCGATGTCTTCCGGCGTCACGTCGGTGACCTTCGTCGCCGTGTTCCCCAGCGCCGACTCCCGCGATCGAAACAGAGATCTCTACGCCACGACGCCAGTCGACGTTTCGCGCCTGCTTGTCGGAGTCGTCCTCACCGGTGACGACGACCAGATCTACTGGGCGCAGCGATTGCATGGGTGAGCGAAGGTCCCGCATCGCTCGTCGCCGCCCGCGGCTTCACTCCAATTGAGGCCGGGCCAAACCGGTGCTGGCGGCACGGGACGCGACCGGCGCAGTGATCGTCTTTCACCTGGACCTGGCGGTCTCGAACACGGCCCCGCGCAATCGGTTCAGGCATACCGTGAGGTTGGGGGGTCTCCGAGGTGGGGGCAGCCTGCCGGACGGGCTGGCATCGATGCGCCCGCTCATCGGCGCCTGGTCGGTCGCCTGTCGGGAGGAGTTCTGATGATCGGAGCCGAACCGGCCCCCAGTCCCGGGCCGGCACCCACCGGAGCCGTCCTCCGCAAGCAGGACCGGGACGAGGTGTTCATCGAGTACACCAAGTCCATCTGCCCTGTGTGCAAGGTCGTGGTCGACGGGCAGGTCAACATTCGGGACGGGAAGGTGTACCTGCGTAAACGCTGCCGTGACCATGGTGTGTTCGAGGCTCTGGTGTACGGCGACGCGCAGATGTACCTCGACTCGGCCCGGTTCAACAAGCCCGGCACGATTCCGCTGAGCTTCCAGACCGAGGTCCGCGACGGCTGCCCCTCCGATTGCGGCTTGTGTCCGGAGCACAAGCAGCACGCCTGCCTGGGCATCATCGAAGTCAACACCGGCTGCAACCTGGACTGCCCGATCTGCTTTGCCGACTCCGGTCACCAACCCGACGGGTACTCCATCACCCTCGAACAGTGTGAACGCATGCTCGACGTGTTCGTGGAATCCGAGGGCGAGGCCGAGGTGGTGATGTTCTCCGGCGGGGAACCCACCATCCACAAGCAGATCCTCGAGTTCATCGACGCCGCCCAGGCGCGGCCGATCCGGTCGGTCAACCTCAACACCAACGGCCTCCGCCTCGCCTCGGACAAGGCGTTCGTGGCCGCTCTCGCGCAGCGGAACCAACCTGCTTGGGCGGTCAACATCTACCTGCAGTTCGACGGCCTGGAGGAACGCACCCACCGGGAGATCCGCGGCCGGGATCTGCGCGCGATCAAACGACGGGCCCTCGACAACTGCGCCGAGGCTGGTCTGACGGTCACCCTCGTCGCCGCAGTGGAGCGGGGCGTCAACGACCACGAACTCGGGGCGATCATCGAATACGGCCTTGCCCACCCCGCGGTACGGTCGGTGTCGTTCCAGCCGGTCACCCACTCCGGGCGGCACGTCGAATTCGACCCGCTGACCCGGCTGACGAACTCCGACATCATCCACGCCATCGCCCAGCAGCTCCCGGACTGGTTTCAGGCCAAGGATTTCTTTCCGGTGCCGTGCTGCTTCCCGGCCTGCCGCTCGATCACCTACCTGCTGTCCGAGGGCACCCCGGGCACCCCTGAGTTCACGGTGGTACCCATCCCTCGGTTGCTGAATGTGGAGGACTACCTGGACTACATCTCCAACCGGGTCGTGCCCGACCTCGCGGTACGGGAGGCGCTGGAGAAGCTGTGGTCAGCCTCCGCGTTCATGGGCACCGACACCACCCGAGACCGGCTCGCCCAGGCCGCCGCGGCTCTGGACTGCGGGGATGCCTGCGGGATCAACCTGCCCGAGGCGGTCGCGAACCTGACCGACCGCGCGTTCATGATCGTCGTTCAGGACTTCCAGGACCCGTACACCCTCAACGTGAAGCAGTTGATGAAATGCTGTGTGGAGGAGATCACCCCGGACGGCCGGCTGATTCCGTTCTGCGCCTACAACTCTGTCGGCTACCGGGAACAGGTCCGCGAACACATGTCGGGTGTACCCGTGGCGGATGTGGTTCCCAACGCGCTGCCGCTGCGACCGATCCTCACCGATTCGCCCTACGGCTCCAAGATCGCCAGGAACGGTCACGACGGCCGGTCGCGGAGCGCGGCGGATGCCACCAACGTCGGTCGCAGGATCCGGTGAACGTCCCGATCCAGCCGCCGTCAGCCGCCGAGACCAAGGCATGCTGCGCCGCCGCGTACGGCTCGGACGTGGTGGCGCTGCTGCTCGGGGAGTCCTACCACCCGGGCGGCCTCGGGTTGACCCGGCGGCTGGCCGACCGGTTGCGTCTGTCTGGCGGAGACCGGGTTCTGGATGTGGCCAGTGGCCGGGGCGCCAGCGCGCTACTGCTGAGCGGCGAGTACGACGCCGACGTCACCGGCGTGGACCTGTCGCCCACCAATATCGCGCTCGCCAACGATGCGGCCCGGTCAACCGGCCTGGCTGATCAGACCCGGTTCGAGTTGGGTGACGCGGAACGATTGCCCGTAGGGGACGCCGACTTCGACGCGGTGGTGTGTGAGTGCGCGTTCTGTACCTTCCCGGACAAGCCCACCGCCGCGGCCGAACTCGCTCGGGTGCTACGCCCCGGCGGTCGGCTGGGCATCACCGACGTGACCGTCGACCCCACCCGGCTACCACCGGAGTTGTCCGGGCTGAGCGGGAGGATCGCCTGCGTCGCCGACGCGCGACCCCTCGACGAGTACACCGACATTTTGACCGGCGCAGGACTCACCGCGACTCGAACTGAACGGCACGATGCCGCGATCGCGGCCATGCTCGACCAGATCGAGGCCCGCCTCATGCTGGTCCGGATGACCGCCCGCGACCAGGCCGAAGCTCTCGGGGTCGACTTTGACCGCGCCCCCACCCTGATAGCCGCGGCCCGCGCCGCGATCGGTGACGGCGTGATCGGCTACGCCCTGATCACCGCCCAGAAAACCGTATGACGCGGCGGCACGTCCGGGTTCGGCAACGACCGACCGCTGGCGTGTGCCTGACGCAGCATGAATGCCGGCCGTCGTCGGGAAACGGATTTTCAGCTGTGCCGGCGTACCGCACGCCACGCCTGATATGCCTCGGGAACGGTGAGCGGCACGGCGGCGACTGCGGTCGCGGCCGCAAGCGTGCACCAACCGCACAGCCGCCGGTGTTTGGTCACCTGTTCGGCGAACAGCCACGCCCCGGCTGCCGCGTCCCCAGCCGCTTTCCCCGCGGTCAGCAGCGGCAACCACGGCTGCCGCGCCGCCCGATCGGCCGGCCCCATCCCTACCAGGGCCAGCGTGATGGCGGCGTTGGCCAGGGCCAGGGCCGTGTCCGGGGTATGCGCCACCGCGTACGCCTCGCCGCTGGCATCGACCCGGTCGGCGTCCAATCCTCTCCAGGGCGGCTCAGGCAGGTGTCGCAGCAGCCCGTACTGGTAGGCAGCCACCACTCCGTAGGCCGCGCTGGCCAGCAAGGTCAGGCCCGCCACCCAACGGCGGCGACGCATCACCGATGACAGGTCCAGTCGAAGATCATCGCTGACCCGCTCGGCCGACCGACTCGAACCGCGACCAACCCCGTCGGGGCCCGGCCTGATCGCAGCCGCCCGCAGGCCCTTACCGGTTCGCTCCATAGCGCTACCTCCGCTCCCGTCACTGCCCGCGGTGATGCCCCGGCACCGGCCGTGCATACCATCGCCGGACGGATCAGGGGTCAGCGCCGAGCCCGACGTTCCGCCTCGGCCTTGACCGTGACGACCGTGTCGGCCACCACGGTCTCCCATCGGCGAGCCACAATCTGGCCCCAGCAAGCCCCGGCTGCCCAGCCGTCGGTACCCAGTTCGCCGGTGTACTCCAGCACGCAGCCACCGTCCCGCTCGCTGAGCAGGAACTGCTCGACCACATGTGGCACTGGGCCGCGAACAAGCCGGAACTCGACACGCTCCGGCCGGGTGAACCGGACGGTCTCGACGGTCACCGCGACCAGCCCGGCACCTACCCGTGTGCGATGCGCGGCCAGGACCATGTCGCTGCCCCGTTCCAGCACCGTGATCTTCTCGGCTACCGACCGAGTCTGGCGCCCCAGATACGGTTCGGCCAGCACCTCGAAAACCACCTCCCTGCGGGCCTGGATATCCGTTGGCGAGACGCTCAGCTTTCGCATCCGCCGGCCGACCCCAACGTCCACGGTGACCGCGCCGGTCGCCACACCGACATAGGCCAGCGCGGCGACAGCGCCGCCTACAGCCGTCCCCCTTATCCACCGCCGGGCCCGCACCCCACTCTTCCCTTCTGCCGCCTGATCGCGACGCTACGCCGGCCGAGATGCCGTCCGGAGGTGAAACGGCGCCCGGGCAGAGGGGGCGCCATCCGGGTTGAAGTCCACCGGCGAGGTGATTCGCGAGACCTACGCCAGGAAGATCACCAACTGGACCGCGTCGATCCGGACACCCTGACCACGATGGCCCACCTGGTTCTCGCGACCGTGTGGCAGCTTGCCGCGATTCCGGCTACAGTTTCATCGTTGATCGGCGATTGACGATGAAGGTGCGGGATGGAACTTCTCGACCGGGCCACCGCGGCGGAGTACGCGTCGTGGTTTCGTGCGCTGGCCGACCCGACTCGAGTCCAGCTCGTGGAGTTGCTCGCCCGAGCCCGCAGGCCGATGAGCGTTGCGGAGATCGTCGGGATGATGGGGCTGGCGCAGTCGACTGTGTCCCAGCACTTGAAGATCCTGGCCGAGGTGCGGTTCGTGCTCGTCGACCCGGTCGGCAATGCCCGCCACTACCGAATCAACCAGACGTGTATCGGCTGTTTCCCGTCGGCGGCCGACGTAGTCATGGGCAAGCCCGCCCCCGCCCCGTCGGGGGGTTGCTGATGGCCAGCATGCCGCACGTTGGTCCGGCCACTCGTACGTCCGAAGGTGTGACAACGCGGCCGATGGCGGCCGGTGATGCCGCCGCAGTCCTCGCTATCTACCAGGCTGGCCTGGAAACGGGGCAGGCCAGCTTCGAAACCCGGGCACCGGACTGGGAGACGTTCACCGCCGGCAAGCTGCCCGACCACCGGCACGTCGCCGTCGACGTACAGGACCGGGTCCTCGGCTGGGTCGCCGCCTCCCGGATATCCGCCCGACCGGTGTACGCCGGGGTCGTCGAGCACAGCGTCTACATCCACCCCGCCGCCCGCGGTCAGGGTGTCGGACTGACCCTCTTGCACGCGCTGATCGCGTCTACCGAAGCCGCCGGGATCTGGACGATCCAATCCGGCATCTTCCCGGAGAACACCGCGAGCCTCCGGCTGCACCAGCGCGCCGGCTTCCGCACGGTCGGCACTCGAGAACGCGTTGGACAACACCATGGCCGGTGGCGCGACGTCGTGTTCATCGAACGACGTAGCCCCACCATCACCTGACCAGCCACGAACAACACGCCAATCCGGCTTCGGCGATTTCCGAACCACAGAGGAGTACGCCACGCACGACAGCCCCAGCCAGCCCGTCGTGGTGATCGGCGCCGGCCCGGTTGGACTGGCCGCCGCCGCGAACCTCCACGAACGCGGGCTCCCCTTCCTTGTCCTCGAAGCCGGGAACGGCCCCGGCGACGCGGTACGCCAGTGGGGACACGTGCGGCTGTTCTCCCCGTGGCGGTACAACACAGACTCCGCCGCCCGTGGTCTCCTGGAGAGCGCCGGCTGGCGGGCCCCAGACCCGGACGTGCTGCCCACCGGCGCCGACCTCGTCGACCGGTACCTTGCCCCGCTTGCGCAGCTGCCGCTCATCGCGCCGCACATCCGCTACCACGCCCGCGTCATCGCGGTCACCCGACTGGGCCTGGACCGCGTCCGTACCGCCGGCCGCGAGAACACGCCATTCCTGATCCGCCTTGCCGACGGCACCGACCTGACCGCTCCCGCGGTCATCGACGCCTCCGGGACCTTCACCACCCCCAACGTGCTGGGTGCCTCCGGCATCCCCGCGCACGGCGAAACCGACCCCGATGTCACCGCTCACATCGGCCCCGCGATGCCCGACGTGCTCGGCGCCGACCGGAACCGCTACGCCGGCCGGCACACCCTCGTCGTCGGCGCCGGCCACTCCGCCGCCAACACCCTGCTCGCCCTGGCCACCCTCGCCGAACAGGAGCCCACCACCACGATCACCTGGGCCATCCGCGCGGCCAGCCCGGCCGGCACCTACGGCGGCGGGGACGATGACGCGCTACCCGCCCGCGGCGCGTTGGGCACCATCCTGCGCGAGCACGTCCATGCCAACCGGATCCGGCTGCTCACCAGCTTCTCCGTCCACCGGCTGTTCACTGGTACCAGCGGTGGTGTCGAGGTCACCGGCGTCTCACCGGACGGCACCGAACGGACGGTCAGCGCCGACCGGATCGTGTCCGCGACCGGGTTCCGCCCCGACCACAGCATCACCGGTGAACTGCGCCTGGACCTGGATCCGATCCTCGGCTCCGCCAGGGCCCTGGCCTCGCTGATCGACCCCAACCAGCACTCCTGCGGCACCGTCCCACCCCACGGCGTCGACGAACTCAGCCACCCCGAGCCCGGCTTCTACGCCGTCGGGATGAAGAGCTACGGTCGGGCCCCCACGTTCCTCATGGCCACCGGCTACGAACAGGTCCGCTCCATCGCCGCCGCCCTCGCAGGGGACTGGGATGCCGCCCGCGACGTCCACCTCGACCTGCCCGAAACCGGCGCCTGCTCCAGCAGCTTCGTCGTCGATGAGGACGGCCGGATCCAAGGCGAGAGTGCCAGCGCCGGCTGCTGTGGCGCTCCTGCGGCCGAGGCCACCGGGCGCGGGTTGGCCACCAGCATCAACGGTGGCCTACTGTCCGCGCCGCTGACCCTCATCCCCGTCGGCGCACCCAAGGCCGACCAGGCGGGCGGCTGCTGCTCGATCGTCGACCTGCGAATCCATCACCCGCGGAGGATGAGATGACTGCCTATGCGCCGCAGGTACCGGGGGACGCCACCCGGATCCGGTTTGAGGCAGAGTACTCACCTGGGCCGTACCCGACGGTATTCGACAGCCCTCAAAAGGCGCGTAGCTACCTCCATGACCACCCTCGGCTGTGGCGGGCTGGGAGTATGACCGTGGATCGCGGCCCACACCCGGTCGCGTGGGGTCGGTTCTGGTCGTTCTGGGACGACGGGCTGTTTCTGCCGCGGGTCGAGGCGACGATCAGCGCGGCGATGTCCGTACCGCCGGTGGCGGTGGAGGCGTTGCAACTGGTCGCCGACGCGGGAAACTGCGCGCATGTGCCGGCGGCACTGTTGCGCCCGCTGGTCTCGGTCGTGCGGCACAGCGCGCAGCGACTGTCCGGCTGGACGGTCAGCCAGAACATCTACGACTACTCGATGAGTCTGACCCGGCACGACTACACGTTGAACGGCGGTGCGAGCCACCAGGTCTGGCAGGTGGCTGTGCGGTGGCACCGTGACGACCCTGACTGGGATGCCAACAGCGTCTACGACGGCAGGTTCCACAATGTCTACGCCACCGAGCGGGAGGCGAGGCAGGCGCCGGAGGGCGACTACCGACACGACTCGATGCGCGGGTCTGAACAACGCAATCCCGAACTGGACCTGGAATGAGCGGCGGCGGGTTACGTCGAGCCGGCCGGGGCTAGGCCGCGGTCGCGGAGGGCTCGGCGGGGCTATGCCGCTGCCGCTGCGGCCCGAATCTCGCGTACCGCCTCGTCGATGCTGCCGTGCCACGGCGTGCCGTGGCCGGGGAGCAGCCAACTGGCCTGCAGCCCTTCGAGCCGGCTCAGCGAGTCCAGCGCCTGCTTCGGGTCGTCGGTGAACGGCGCCGGCTGCGGTCCGCGCTGGCCGGTCAGCACGTGACGCGTGGTCAACCCATCGCCCACGAACACCGCGTCGGCAACGGGGACGTGGATGGCGATGCTGCCCGGTGAGTGGCCCGGCAGCCCGATGACGTGCGGGGCGCCGGGCAGGTCGAGCACCTGACCGTCGGTCACCTCGACCACCTCCGAGAGGTAGGTCGTGCGCAGCCCTCCGTGGCTCATCGCGTATGCCATGAACCGGGCCGTCGCGCCCAACCGGATGCGCCCCCAGGACGCCTTGGCCTTGAACTCGCCGCGCGCCCGGGCAGCGTCCGCGGAGTGCACGTAGACCGGAACGCCGTGATCCCGCCGGATCCGCTCGGCGAACCCGATGTGATCGGTGTCTCCATGGGTGAGGATGAGCCCCCGGACCTCGTCCAGCGAACGACCCATGCCCGCCAGTTCCGCGGTGAGATCTCGCCAGTGCCCGGCGAGGCCCGCGTCGATGACGGTGATGCCCTCGGGGGTATCGACGAGGTAGGCGGCGACGATGTCGTTGCCGATGCGGTACAGGGACGGGCCGAGCTTCATGATGAGTCCTGTCGGTGAGTACGGGCGGCGTCAGTTGGCTATACTACATATCCCAAAAGCTAATGGCAATAGCCAGGCAGCTGACGACCGCCGGGGAAGCTGGGTGAGCAAGACGTGCACCAAGGTACCGGGAGCCGTGAGCCGCCCGCCGAAAATCGGTTGACGGCCGCGATACGTTAATCCTCCGTGTCTCCGAACGGGTGGGGGTCCTGAACCGCCCACCTCAAGGAGCACGTTCATGCGCCGTTCGCCCGCTCTGGCGTTCCTGCTCATCACCGTCTTCATCGACATGCTCGGCCTCGGCATCGTGGTGCCGGTCGTACCGGCGTTGATGACCACCATCACCGGACACGCGGCCAGCGCCGCGCACTGGTCCGGCCTCATCGACGCGTCGTTCGGCGTCACGCAGTTTCTCGCCTCGCCATTCCTCGGGCGGCTGTCCGACCGGTACGGCCGCCGTCCCATCCTGATCCTGGCCATGTCCTTCCTGGGCGTCGACTGGCTCGCCCACGCGATCGCGAACACGCCCGCCACCATCCTCGCGGCGCACGCCGCGGCGGGTGCTCTCGGCGGAACGATGACGGTGATCAACGCGTACCTCGCCGACATCACCGAACCCGCCGACCGCCCGCGGGCCTACGGGTACGTGGGTGCGGCGTTCTCGGCCGGGTTCGTGGCTGGGCCGGTCCTCGGCGGGCTCCTCGGCGGCGTCAGCGTCCGGCTGCCGTTCCTCGTCACGGCCGGGCTGGCGGCAACCAACGCGGCGTTCGGCCTGCTGGTACTGCCGGAGTCACGCCCCGGCGACCGGCGGACCGGCATCGGCTGGCGGCTGGCGAACCCGTTCAGCGCGATCGCCTCGATGCTGCGCCGGCCGCAACTGAGGCATCTCGTCATCGCCCGGCTGCTCGGCGACATCGCTCGGATGGCCAACCAGGTCATGTGGGTCTTCGTCATGGTCGCCCGATTCGGCTGGCCGACCGCGAAGGTCGGCGCCACCCTCGCGGTCAGTTCCGTCATCGGCGCGGTGGTGTCCGCCCGTGTCTCGGGCCCGTTCGTCCGGTGGCTCGGCGTGCGGCGCGCGTCGGTGGTCTGCTCGCTCGCCGGCGCGGCCAGCCTGGCCGGCTTCGGTCTGGTACCGACCGGATGGCTGATCCCGCCGTGCATGGCCGTGGGCGCGGTCTCGGCGATCGGGGGCACCGCGTCGCAGTCGTGGATTTCCGGGCTGGCGCACGGCGACGAGCACGGCACCGTCCAGGGAACGCTGACCGGGATCAGCGCGATCGCGGAGACCACGGTCCCGGTCGCGGCGACCGGGCTGTTCGCGTGGTCGCTGCGGATCCCGATGCCCGGCCTGGTCCTGGTGGCCGCGGCCGCGTTCGCCGTCGCGTCGGCCGTGACGATGTCCCGGTCGCCCCGGTCACATCCGGCCGGCGCCGAGCCGGTATAGGACTCGCCGCCCGACCGTGTGGTGGATGGTCTGCGCGACGATCCAGCCATCGGCCGTGGAACATCCCGCGCCAGCTACATCACGGGTGCCGTCATTTCCGTGATGGCGGCGTCGGCATGGGCCACTGACATCGGCACTTGGCAGTCGTGACTGTGTCACGGCACCGGGGATCGCTCCTGGCCGTCGGGACGCTGGTCGTGAACGTCGATGGGACGTTCGAAGAACGACTCCAGTACGACGAGGGTCTGAGTGCTGGTGACTCCGTCGATGGCGAACAGGCGCCTCAGTACGGCTTGCAGGTCTTCGGTAGTGGCGGTGCGAATCTTCACCAGCACGCTCGCCGCGCCGGCGATGATGTGAGCCTCCTGGATCTCAGGTATGGCGGCGAGCGCGTCACAGGTGGCCGCGTCGCCCATCCACGCATTGGCGCCGAGCATGACGAAGGCGAGCACGCCACGTCCGACGGCGGCGGGGTCGACGTCGACGGTGGTGCGGCGGATCACGCCTCGCTCGCGCAGCTTGCGCACTCGTTCGTGCGCCGAGCCTGCGGACAGGCCAACCGCGTCGCCCAAGGCCGCGTAGGACTGGGCCGCGTCGCGCTGCAGCCGTGTTAGCAGGGCGCGGTCAATACCATCAACCATCAGGTGCCTATCGTGATCTGGGTAGCAAACAGCTTGACCATACCAGATTCGGCGGTCATGCTCTCCATCAAAACCCCGTTCCGCATGGAGGGTCGCATGGCTGACATTGTCCCTGCCGAGTTCCGGCTGCTGGATGAGCGATTCCGGCACCTCGACGGCGACTTCGTCCTGGAAGTCCTGCACGGCGGGGCACGCAAGACGGAAGGCCCGGCATACTTCGCGGCCGGCCGCTATCTGGTGTGGAGCGACATCCCGAACGATCGGCTGCTGCGCTGGGACGAGACGACCGGCGCGGTTGGCGTGTTTCGCCAGCCCTCGGGATACGCCAACGGCAACACCATCGACCGGCAGGGCCGGCTGATCACCTGCGAGCAGGGAAACCGGCGGGTGACCCGCACCGAGCACGACGGCACGGTTACCGTGCTGGCGGACCGCTACGACGGCAAGCAGCTCAACAGCCCCAATGACGTTGTGGTGCGGGCCGACGGCACGATCTGGTTCACCGACCCGGCCTACGGCATCGACAGTGACTACGAGGGAAACAAGGCGGACTCCGAGTTCGGCGGCTCGTGCTACGTGTTCCGGCTCGACCCCGTCACCGGGGACCTGCGTGTGGTCGCCGACGACTTCTGCCGCCCGAACGGCCTGGCCTTCTCACCGGACGAACAGCAACTGTTCATCGCCGACACCCGGCAGGAACCCAGCCACATCCGTGTCTTCGACGTCACCGCCGACAAGACCCTCAGCGGGGGCAAGATCTTCGCCGAGTGTGACAACGGGCGCTTCGACGGCTTTCGCATCGACGACACCGGCCGGCTGTGGGCCGCCGCGTGGGACGGCGTGCACTGCTTCGCCCCCGACGGCACCCTCATCGGGAAGTTGCTCCTGCCCGAACCGGTCGCCAATCTCACCTTCGGCGGACCGAAACGCAATCAGCTATACATCACCGCCGGCCGCTCCGTGTACACGCTGCGGGTCACCTTCAACGGCGCCCACTACCCTCGACCCGCCGACAGCCAAGGGCGGTGAGCCGCGCCATGCACATCCACCAGGAACAGCGCACACCGATACGGCAACTCCAGCACCGAATCGCCCGCGGACTACGCGTCGACGCGGACTTCGACCCGCACCGCGACACCGCCCGACGAATCGCGTTCCTTGCCGACGCACTGACAACCACCGGCCGCACAACCCTGGTGCTGGGCATCAGCGGCGGCATCGACTCGGCCACCGCCGGCAGACTGTGCCAGCTCGCCGTCGAGCAGGTACGCCGCACCGGAGGTGATGCGACCTTCATCGCCATGCGGCTGCCCTACGGCAGCCAAAGCGACGAACACGACGCCCAGGCCGCTCTCGCCTTCCTCCGCCCCGACCGGGTCTTGACCTCGAACATCCAGAGGGCCAGCGACGCCATGCTGGATGACCTGCTCGCCGGAGGCATGACCCTCCGCGACGCCCGCGAGCAGGAATTCGTCCTGGGCAACATCAAAGCCAGACAACGGATGATCGCCCAATACGCGGTGGCCGGCGCGACCGGCGGGCTCGTCGTCGGCACCGACCACGCCGCCGAGGCCGTCACCGGATTCTTCACCAAACACGGCGACGGTGCGGCCGACCTCCTGCCGCTCGCCGGGTTAACCAAGCGCCGGGTGCGTGCGATCGCTGACGCGCTGGGCACACCGCCTGCGCTAATCCACAAGACGCCGACCGCCGACCTCGAGTCCCTGCGCCCGGGAAAGCCTGACGAGGAGGTCCTCGGAGTCACTTACGACGACATCGACGACTTCCTCGAAGGGCGGGCTGTGTCGCCCGCCGTCGCCGCGGCGATCCATCACCGCTACCACAGCACCGCGCACAAGCGCCTACCGCCGGCAGCCCCAGCGGAACTGCCCACAGAAGATCAGACCTCGGAGTCACAACCCACTCCGTCGCAGCGGTGACCGGGCATACCGGTGAAGCCTGAAGCCGGCCAATGCGCGCACTGCTGTCTGCGGAACGGGTTGTTGTCGCCGCGGAACGGCCGTTATGCGTACGCCGGCGGGGCGATCGATGTGGGTCCTCTGGTGAAAGCGAATGGGTCCCAGATACTGTGACGCGCGGCGTCAACGTCACCGCCGCGAGGGACAGCAATAGTCCTCACCGGCGGCCGAAGGCAGCGAGGTGGAAACCTATCCTCTGCCGATGACCTGCCTGCGCCCAATGTGGGAGCACCGCCTCTGACCAGCACGGATCGGAGGCGGTGCTCCCATCGTCAATGCTGGAAACAGAATTCCCGACATGATGTAGTGCCATTCGGCCCCACATTATGTAGTGCCTTTTTCCACCACGTCTTGTAGTGCCCGGAGAATGCTGTTGGCCTTGTTGATGACGGGTCATCGGAGGCACGCAGGAATTGTTCCGGAACGGTCATCGGTGGTTTAACAACCGTTCCATCCATCCTCGTTACTGGGTCGCGCAGCTTCGGCAGAGTTCGGCATTGCCAAGATCGCCCATCGATTGGGGTGCATTCTCACATGCCTGAACTCACCAGGCGTCGGCTGCTCGCCGGCAGCGCGGCCGCGGCCGGCGCCGGCGTAGCGTCATCTCTCCTGCCGGTCAGCGTTCAGAAGGCGCTGGCCAAGGACGCGCCGCGACGCTCGTCGCTGCGCGACATCGAGCACGTGGTCCTGCTCATGCAGGAGAACCGCTCGTTCGACCACTACTTCGGCACCATGGCCGGCGTCCGCGGCTTCGGCGACAAGCACGCCATGAAGCTGTCCACCGGCCGCTCGGTGTTCTACCAGCCCGACCCGGTCAACCCGGACGGCTACACACTGCCGTTCCACCTCAACACCCGGACCAGCAGCGCCCAGGCGATCCCGTCGACCAGCCACGCCTACAGCGTTCAGCACCAGGCGTGGAACAACGGGAAGATGGACAACTGGCTGCCCGCGCACCGCGCCGCGGACAAGGCCAACGGCCCGTACGTGATGGGCTACTACACGCGCGACGACATCCCGTTCCAGTTCGCCCTCGCCGAGTCCTTCACGCTGGGCGACAACTACTTCTGCTCGATGATGGGCCCGACCTGGCCGAACCGGCTGTACTGGATGACCGGCACGGTCGACGCCGACGGCAAGTTCGGCGGCCCGATCACCGCCAACAACACGCCGAACGGTCCGTACCGGTGGACCACCTACGCCGAGCGCCTGCAGGCTGCGGGCATCAGCTGGAAGGTGTACCAGGAGACCGACAACTACGGCACCAACATGCTGTCGGAGTTCGCTCAGTTCCAGGCGGCGAAGCCGGGTGACCCGTTGTACGACCGCGGCATGGTGACCTCGCCGCACGGCCAGTTCGAGTACGACGCCGCCAACGACAAGCTGCCCACCGTGTCCTGGATCCTGCCCACCAGCGTGCAGTCCGAGCACCCGGCCTACCTGCCCGCAGCCGGCGCCGACTACGTGGCCAGCAAGATCGAGGCGATCGCGTCGAACCCGAAGGTGTGGGCCAAGACCGCCTTCATCCTCAACTACGACGAGAACGACGGCCTGTTCGACCACGTCGCCCCGCCGGTACCGAAGCCCGGCACCCCGGGCGAGTTCATCCAGAACCTGCCGATCGGGGGCGGCTTCCGGGTACCGCTGATCATCGTGTCGCCGTGGACCGCGGGTGGCTGGGTGGCTACCGAGCAGTTCGACCACACCTCGGTGCTCCAGTTCCTCGAGCAGCTCACCGGCGTGCACGAGCCGAACATCACCGACTGGCGCCGGGAGACCTTCGGCGACCTGACCTCGGCGTTCCGGTTCCGGGACGCGATCAAGACGGCTCCGAAGCTCCCGGGTACCGCCGCCGGCCTGGCCGCCGCCCAGTATGAGGTGGCGAACCTGCCGAAGCCGGCGTTGCCGGGTGCGGACCAGTCGCCGCCGGTTCAGCAGAAGGGCCACAAGCCGCAGGTGCCGTGACCTCACGGGCATGCGGAGGGGAGCCGGGAGCGAACAACGCTCCCGGCTCCTTTCGCCGCGGGTGTCCGGGCGACGATGGGTCAGGTGTTGCCACCGGTGTTCAGGCGTTGCTCGCCAGCGGGGATGGAGCAGGGGTCGCCCCCGGCGTTGGTCAGGCCCGAAGGGCTGAGCGACCAGGTGGGGATGGCGCCTCCGCTGTAACCGGAGACCAGGTCGTTGTAGAAGAAGCGATTGTGGTACTCCGCGCACTGCCGCTCGGTGCCCGGGTTGTCGATGGCGCACGCCTGGTCGCAGAACTCACCGCGGTAGTACGAGTTGACTCCGGCGTTGATGAACTGGTTGTGCTCGATGGTGTTGTCGTTGCTGCGGTCGCGCACCTTCACCGGATCGCTGCTGATCAGGCGGAACTTGCTGTTCGTGACCGTGTTGTCGCTGCTGAAGTGGGTGATGTACGCGCCGTGGATGTAGCCGCCGTAGGAGCCGCCGTTCTCGATGTCGATGAACAGATTGTTGTCCATCACGTTGTTGGACGAGTTGGTGAGCACGACCGCGCCCCAGCCGTAGTGGCCGCCGGCCCACTTGCTGCCCAGGTGGGTGAAGAGCATGCCGTACATGGTGTTGCCGTTGAGCCCGGCGCCGGCCTGCTGGTACATCGGCGGGTTGTAGTTCTCGTCGTCCACGTCGCGCTCGGAGTCGCCCCAGATCGAGATCCCGCCCGCGCCGTAGTACTGCACCTGCAGGTAGTAGAAGCGCAGCCCGCTGTCGCCGCCGTTGTAGAGCGGATCGGCCGGATCCGAGGGCAGCTTCGGCTGGAACCAGTACCCGTCGGGGTACACGCCACTGGCGTTCTTCTTGTTCTGCATGATGGGCCTGCCGGCGACCGGGGCCGGATCGCCGACGTTCCAGCCGACGGGCAGGAACGAGATTGTGTGCCCGGGCACGTAGAACCGCCAGTCCTGCATGGGCGGCGCGCTGTACGTGCCGGTGGCGATCCGCACCTCCACGTCGGTCGTCGGCTTCTGCGCCTGCAGCACCTGCTGCACGCGTACCAGGCTGTAGACGCTGGTGGTCGGGGTCATGCCGTCGTTGCTGTCCGAGCCGGACGCCGACATGTAGACCGTGAAGACGTCTGCGGCCTGGGCCGCCGTTGCGGGAAGCGCGAGTGACAGCGGTAGCAGTGTCGCGAGCGAAAGAAGCGTTCGCCAGACGGTGCCTCTGAGCAGCTTCACGGAAGCCTCCTTAGCGGGGGTCAGTAGGTGAGGCGGATCGAGCGGGTGGCCCCGGCCGCGCCGCTGACGTTGACGGTCACCTTGAGGGGGTTGAGGCTGACCACCGTCACGTTGGGGTCGGCGGTCACCACGGATTGGGCGGCGACGGCGAGGGTGAGTCGGACCTGGGTGGCCTTGTGGGTGGGGTCGGCCACGGCGAGGGTCAGCTGCCCGCCCTGCTGCACGACCACCACTGAGCCGGCGTCCTGGCTGGTGACGATCGAGGCGGTGCCGGCGGCCCAGAAGTTGATGCCGAGTACGCCGGAGGACAGGCAGCGGGCCGCCTGCACGGTGGCCGTGTTGGCGATGACCTGAATGTTCGGGGTCTGCGCGTACTGGGCGGTCTGGTCCGGGGTCGCGGTGGGCAGGATGACGTAGGCGTAGGAGGCGTTGGTGGGGTTGACGCCGTGTTCGATGAACGCGCTGAGGTAGTTGCGGGTGAGCTGGGCGGTCTGGTCGGCGTAGAAGCTGTTCTTGTTGATGTCGGTCCAGCGGCCGGTGCGGGACTGGCGCCAGAAGTCGACCTGGGTCGGGGTGGGGAAGATGTAGCCACCGACGCCGGTGATGTGGATCCACTTGGTGCCGGCCAGTTCGGCCCAGCCGGGAGCGGCGACGATTTCGGCGCCGTTGGCCAGTAGCTTCTCGGTACCGGTAATCTTCCGGCTCTCCACGTAGGTGTTGATCCGGCGGCCGTCGGTGGCGGTGATGCCCGCGCCCAGGGCAACCACCTCGTCGTCGAAGCAGAACCACGACTTCTTCGCCACCAGCGAGCAGCCCTGCGCGTCGAGGTTGAGCCCACCGGCGGTATAGCGGCCGAGGGCGTTCGCTCCGCCGGCCCAGTTGTAGCCACCGAGGTAGCCCTTGCCCTCGGCGTCGGTGCGCGTGCGGGTGTCCGCGGTAGTACCCGGGATGCGCGTCGAATCCACCGTCGGCCAGTAGGCGTCGGAGAACTCAGTGCCGTTGCCGACATAGAGGTAGGTCGCCCCATCGGCGGTG
The DNA here is from genome assembly GCF_016862975.1 of Rugosimonospora africana. Classification (GTDB taxonomy): domain Bacteria; phylum Actinomycetota; class Actinomycetes; order Mycobacteriales; family Micromonosporaceae; genus Rugosimonospora; species Rugosimonospora africana. The sequence goes on along the minus strand of NZ_BONZ01000082.1, from coordinate 23,919 downwards.
CACCAGCCGTGCAGATTCTCGCTGTTGATCGACTCGTAGTTGCCGATCCGGCTGGAGAACATGCCGATACCCAGCGCCCAGTTCGCCTGCCGATGCACGATCCGGTCCTGGTTGTTGTACACCCGACTGCCCACCAGCGGCCCCCGCCGCCCAATCGTGCTGTCGTCGCGTAACGCGGCGGCGGTCAACCGCAACGGCACATCCCGGTCGGGCAGCGGGTCACCGGTCCCGTCAGCGAGGATCCACTCCTTGAGCACCGAACGCAGCCACGGCTGCTGGGCGTCGGGCACTGCCGGTACCAGGTCAAGCGCGGCGGCCAGGATCCCCGAGGCCCAGTAGGAGTTCTGCTGATCCGGCCGGGCGATCGTGCGGCCCATCACCGTGTCCATGATGCAACCACGCCAGATCAGCGGATCGAACGCATCCCGGATCCACTCGGCCACGATCGCGGCGTCGACCTGCCACTGGGTGCCTGCCACCGTCGCCAGCAACGGTGCCAACGCCTCCAGCAACAACTCCCCATACGCCCCCGCATACGGGTAGCAGCTGTGCTGGATGAACGACCCATCCCGGTAGAACCCCTCCGCCGACGTGACGTACACCAGCACCGAGCTCAGACCCGATACGCCACTGGCCACCGTCGTGCCGTTGCCGAGCAGGGCGCCCCGACCAACGACGACGTGTGAGGTCAACGCCCGGTTGGCGGCCGTACCCGACGGCGCCGGAGTGTAATGCGCCGTCGCCCGCCCATATGCCTGCAGTTGGGTACTGGTCAACCTGTCGAACAGGATCACCGCGGCGTCGTTCAGCGCACGCGGCCCACTGATTTCCCACTCGTACCAGTTACCGACCTCGGCGCGGTTCTCGTTGTACCAGTTGGCGACTACCCAATCCAGGCCACCGATCGTGTCGGTCAGCAGCGTCGCGTTACCGAACAGGCCGGACCCCGGCGTCGCCCACGCCAACGCCATTGACCGAAGCCGGGCGAACGAATCGGCGATCGCGAACGACTGCTGCACCGACACTTGGGCATCCGACCACAGATACGAACGGGACGAGCTCTTCGCCATGCTCGACCACCACTGTTGCGCCGTATCCGTCACCTGTGTCGGCACCGGCGCCAGGTCGGGATCATTCGTGTCGTAACCACTGGTCACGTACAATGACCGCCACTGTTGCCGCATCTGCGCGAAGTCGTCCGCGGCCAGGTGATCGGAACCGAACGCAGCGGATGCGGCCGAGACCGCCGGCAAGGCCCCGGCCACGCCGGCTGCGGTCACCGCCCCGGCCCGTAGCACCGTCCGACGGGAGAGGGCATTGGGGTTCTGGCTTCCGGTCCTCATCGGTACCTCCAAGGCATCGGTCGCTGTAGGAGAGCGCGCCTACGACCAGTAGATCTCTGTCGATGGCGGCCAAAGTACCCACCCGGTATTGCCAGGGACCTTGCCAAGCACCTCGCCGTTCGCCACCAGGCCAAAGCACGTGAAAAACGCAGGGCCTTGCCGTCCAATGTAGAGCGGACCGAGGTCGATGACGGGTTGCTCCGCGGCGTGTGCCGGTCCGGCATGGCCTGTTACCGCGCTGTAACCATCGATCCTCTAATATGTCTCGCAACTTCATCCCGGCGGCGGTTGCGACGCTGCGACGGCTTGGCGGCCGACCGCGATTTTGGTCCACACAACGAGTGCCGACCCGGGCCGTGCCGATCGCGGTAGGGCGCCTACTGGCGGAGGTTGGATTTCCATGAAGCTGTCCCGACTTGCCCTCGCGCGCGGCGGTCGCCTGCTCACCGCGGCCTGCGTCATCGGGTTTGCGCTGACCACTCCGGCCGCCGCCGCGGGGCCGGTCACATCGACGGCCACGGCCGAGGTGGTCGCCCCGCCCGCCGGAATGCACCACTACGTGGTGAGCGTCGGCCGGGTGGTCGCCAACGAGGCAACCGCCTGGGTACGCCTCGCGCAGTACACGTTCAATGATGACGGAACGGTGTCCTCGACCCACTGGTACTGGACCCACCGTCGATCCTTCGTCCGGGTCTCGACCGGGATCAAGGCCACCGGGTGTCCGGCGCGGGACTGCTATGTGCGTACCGCCGACGGTTTCAAGAGCACGACCGCGCCCGATGCGCTGAGCGGTACCTACGCGGTCAACGGATCGGCGTTGCGGATCACCTGGGATGGTGGCATCTGGGAGGACTGGACGGTCAGCGAACCGATCGCCGGCAAGCTTGGCAAGCTCACGTTCAGCGCATCCAGCTACGGCCAGACCGCGGGCTGGGGTTATGGCAGCGAGGCGGCATGGAACACTCGGGTGTCGGTTACGCAGATCGCCTCGGACGCCCCTCCGCTACGCAGTGACGGCTACTACTGGAACAACGGCTCGATCAATCACACGGTGTCGACGGGATTCGACCACCCGTGGAAGGTGTGCACCGGCAACACCTGCCTGTCCGACGAGCACACCGCGACTGCCTGCAACCCTCGTGCGTCCGACGGCAAGCCGATGATCGACTACTACCTCACTCTCCCGTATCCCGGTGCCACCGACCGCCGCAACGCTCTGGAGCACTGGTGCGAAGCGAACGCCGACGGCCGTGGCGAGTACTGCTACACGGGCAACTCACACATCAAGCCGATGCTGCAGATCATCGACAGCGACGGACGCTTCCACGGCTGGGTCGGCGTCGAGGCGTCCCCCAACGAGACGGTGCCGAACCAGCAGAGCACGCTGGGCATCTTCGTCGCGGCCGACGACATGTAGGAGTATCACCGTTCTCTGCGGCTGGCAGCCTGAACCGCCGTAGGTGCGGCGGTATCCGTCGCCTCAGTCAGAGCCATCCGTTCTCGCTGGCGATGCGGATGGCGTCAATTCGGTTGCGCGCGGCTGTCTTGTCTATGGCGCTGGAAATGCGGTTGCGCACGGTGCCCTCCGACAGGTGTAACTCGCGGGCGATTTCCCTGATGCTGGCGCCGGTTCCCACCGCGGCGAGTACCTGCCGCTCTCCGCTGGTGAGCGGGCTCGGGCCGAGGCGGTGTGCCTGCGCCGCCAGTCCGGGGTCGATGACTCTGGCGCCGGTGGCACACCGCCGGACGGCCGCGGCGAGCACGTCGACCGAAGCGTCTTTGAGAACGAAGCCGGTGGCGCCGTTGGACAGGGCGCGTTCGAGAAAGCCGGGCCGACCGAAGGTGGTCGACATCAGGATCCTGCACTCGGGCAACTGCTGATGGAGTTGGGCCGCCGCGGTCAGGCCGTCGAGTCCGGGCATCTCGATGTCGATGATGGCGACGCTGGGCCGCACGCGCAGCGCGACGGGCAGTATCTGGTCTCCCTCGGCAACTTCGGCTGCGACCCGAATGTCGCCCTCCCATTCCAGCAGCCTGCGCACCGCGGTGCGGAACATGGTCTGGTCGTCGGCGAGCAGAACGCTAATCGGAGTCACGACGGATGTCGGGGTTGACGGGGATCCGGGCACTGAGCCGGAAACCGGGGCCGGGTGCGGCGGATCCGGCGGTGAGCAGGCCACCGAGGGCTTGGACGCGCTCGCCAAGTCCCCGCAGGCCGGTACCGCTGCCGTTGCGGTGCGGAGTCTGGCCGTCGTCGGTGACCGACACGGTAACGGTGCCCTCACCGCGTTCGAGGCTGATGCGGCAGTTCTTGGCCTGGCTGTGCCGGATGACATTGGTCGTGGCCTCGCGGATGATCCAGCCGCAGGCCGCCTCCACCTCCGGGATGAGGGCTCCGTGATGATCGCGCAAATGCAGGGCGATGCCCGACGCCTGCAGGGCGATCCTGGCGCCGGTGAGTTCGGCGTTGATGGTGAGTTGGCGGTATCCGCTGACGGTATCGCGCACCTCGCCCAACGCCTGCAGGGTCAACCGACGGACTTCACCGACCTCAGCGGCGGCCTGGACGTCGCCGGCCCGGGCCAGGTGCTCAGCGACTTGAAGCTTGACCGCGATCAGCGAGAGGCTGTAGCCGAGAGTGTCGTGGAGGTCACGTGCGACCCGGGTGCGTTCCTCCTGAGCGGCCAGCTGAACCTGTAGCACCCGGGCGGCACGCAGCTGTCGGTTGGCCAGGCTTAGGGAGCTCACCATCGTCGTGCCGAGCCCGGCGATCAGTGCTGGCAGGGCAGCGACCGTGGCCGCCGACAGTTGAACCGAGAGCCAGACCGACAAGCCCGGCAGCGGCACAGGGGTCGAACCAGGCCGTGAGGCCGTCTGACGGGCCTGCCCGTCGGACGCGGTCCCCGTCTGGCCCGAGCCCGGGCCGGGCGAGCGGAGCGCCACGAACGTGGTTGCGGCGGCGATGAGCAGTACTGCGGGCACCGCAACGCGGGGGCGCAGCGCGGCGCCGACGACGACGACTGTGTACAGCCACAGGTTGACTGAGCGGAAGACGGCCTCGTCGACCACGGCCAAGGCGGCCAACGCGGTCAGGCATGCCGTCACGGTACGGGTGACGCGCTCGTGCGGCCAGATCCTCAGCCAGTACAGCAGGTACAGCGCGCCAGCGGAAACGACGATGACGGACTGGAACGGGGTCCAGTGGGCGTCGGTCTCGGTCGTGACCGCCGTCGTGCTGATCGAGCCGTGCCCCGGTGTGACCACCGACAGAATCAGTGGCAGCAGCGCGAGGCCGGCGACCACGCGCACGAGCACCACGGTCCGTGCTCGCGGGGGCGTCGCGCTCATCGCCTCTCCAGTGCTTCCCAGGTGACTGTTGCTGAGACCGCCGACCGGACTCACGGGTCAGGGGCCCAACGATAGCGCCGCGCCGCGCCGCGTCGTAGCTGCCCGCAGATTGTGGTGACATTTTCTACTGTCGAGCGCGCAACGCGCCCTCTAGCTTTGTGTTGCCGCGGTTGGCTGTCCACCGCACGGCTTGCGACAGGCGCGGAATGCAATGCACCACCACGCCACCGATACACCCGCGCCCGATTCGGGTGACCTGGCGTTTCCTCGAGTGACCGCAGTTCCTGGAACGAACGCTGTCGCTGGAGCGAACGTCGAATCCACGAGATGGAGGGAAGACGGCGACATGCAGATCACGCCGGCCGTAGCGCCGACACCCCAGACCTCCCGAGGACGTGGCCAGCCGCGACGGGTCGGTACGGCGGCAGCCGTGCTGGCGGGAATCATGTTCATCGTCGCCGGTTGCGCGCTCGGCTCGGCACAGCCTGACCCAGGGAATAGCAGTTCGGGGGGAATACGGGCGAGCTCCGGCAGCGATCAGAATTCGGTGAGCACCGGGGCCTCCGCCCCGCCCGGCAGCGGGCAGGGCGGGTCGGTCGGCAGCTTCACCGTCGAATTCGCGGCGTGCATGCGCGCCCACGGCGTACCGAACTTTCCCGATCCCAACGGCCAGCCCGGCCAGCTCGGGCCGAACAGTGGGATCGACCCGGGATCGCCGCAGTTCCAGGCGGCCATCAATGGCCCCTGCAGGCCGCTGGCGCCATCGCAGTGGCTGGATTCCGGATCGGGCTCCGGCCCGAACAGCGCACCCGGTGGGCAGTGACGCGATCGCTGGAATGCGCAGACCCGTCTCTGCCGAACGAATTCAACGCGGCCGGCTGAAAGAGTGCCGGACAAGGAGGGTGTGACATGTCGAGTATCCCATTCAGTCGGCGCGGCGGGGAGGGCGGATAGCGTGTTCCTTCTGTTGTATCTACGGCGTGAATTGCGGCGACGGTTGCGTCAGACCGTCGTCATCGCCCTCGGGCTCGCGGTGGGGATCGGCCTGGTGGTCACCATTACCGCCGCCACCGCCGGGGTCAGGAACGCGCAGGCGGCCGTCCTGCATGCGCTGTACGGGATCGGTACCGATATCACGATCACCATGGAGCCACCGCCGCCACCGAAGCCGGGCTCGCCACAGGCCAGCGACTTCGGCCTGACCCCTGGTGCGAAGGACCAGCAGCTGGACCTGCTCGGGTTGCCACCCGGCTTGGGCCTGCTGGACGAGGCGTCGGTGGCGTCGGTGGCGCGGCTGCGCGGAGTAACCGCGGCCGCCGGCGGACTGTCGCTGGTAGACCAGAAGCTGACCGTACCTTCGGCGGCCAGCCTCGGTCCCGGTGGCAAGCCACCGGCGAGCGCCTTTCCGACGACGTCCACAGTGGACGGGGTGGATCTGACCCACCCGCACCTTGGCCCGTTCGCCTCGGCCCAGGTCGGTTCCGGGCGTTCTCTCACGGCCACCGATGCCGGCTCGAACGTCGCCGCGGTGGACTCCAGCTATGCCGCGACCAAGGGGCTGACCGTGGGGTCGACGATCATCATCGGCTACACGAAGTTCAGTGTGGTCGGAATCGTCCGCCAGCCGCGCGGTGGCGGCTCCTCGGACATCTATATCCCGCTCGCCCGCGCCCAGGCCCTGGCGAAGTTCAAGGGCCTGGCCAACCTGAACGACAAGGTCGACACGATCTATGTCGCGGCGGCCAACGCGTCGACCATCGATGCCGTGCAGAAGGAGATAGCGACCCTGTTGCCCTCGGCTACGGTGACCTCGTCGGCCAGCCTGGCGAACGCGGTGACCGGTTCGCTGGCAGGCGCGGCCAGCCTGGCCAATCAACTGGGTCGATGGCTGGCGATCGTGGCGCTGATCGCCGCGTTCGCGGTGGCCAGCCTGCTGACGGTTGCGGCTGTGGCCCGGCGGGTACGCGAGTTCGGCACGCTCAAGGCGTTGGGCTGGCGAAGCTCGCGGGTTGTCGCCCAGGTGATGAGCGAATCGATTGTCACTGGCATCCTCGGCGCGGTGGCGGGCGTCGCGATGGCTTTCGGCGGGGTCTCCGTGATCAACACACTCGCCCCGACGCTGTCGGCCACCGTCGCCCAGAACCCGGGCTCCGCCCCGCCGCAAAACGTCTCGCTCAATGACAGCGGCATGCACCGGCAAGTGGCGCAGGGCGCTACGCACACGGTCGCCGTGCACATGACCGCGCCCGTCACCGTGACCGCCATCGTGCTCGCCATCATCCTCGCGATCGCCGGTGGTCTGATCGCCGGATCCTTCGGCGGCTGGCGGGCTGCCCGGCTGCGCCCGGTCGAGGCCCTGGGCCGGGTCGAATGATCAACGATCAGAGCAATCCGATGGGGAGAACATCATGTACACGCTGACCGGAGTCACCAAAAATTATCGCAAGCGCCGCGAGACCATCGAGGCGTTGCGCGGCGTGGACCTGGACATCGCGGACGGCGAATGGCTGGTCGTCCAGGGCCGCACCGGCGGCGGCAAGAGCACGCTGTTGCAGATCCTCGGCGGCCTCGACCGCCCCACCCGCGGGACGGTCACCTTCGACGGCCGCGACCTGACCAGCCTGCCCGAGAGCACCGTCACTCGGGTACGGGCAGCCTCGATCGGGTTCATGTTCCAGGCATTCAACCTGATCCCCACCCTCACCGCCGCCGAGAATGTCGAGGCGGCCCTGGTTCCGCTGGGCGTGAAGGTCGAGCAGCGACGCGCCCAGGTCGCAGGGGCGCTGGACAGCGTCGGGCTCGGCGACCGGGCCCGACACCTGCCGTCCGAGTTGTCCGGCGGCCAACAGCAGCGGGTGGGTATCGCTCGGGCTCTGGTCAAACAGCCGAAGGTACTGCTCGCCGACGAACCCACCGGCAACCTCGACGAGGACACACGCGACGAGATCATCTCACTGCTTGAAAGGCTGTGGCGGGAACAGCATCTGACCCTCGTGCTGGTCACGCACGACACGGCCATCGTCGAGCGCGCGCCGCGCGTGGCGGAGATCAGGAACGGCTGCCTGTCCATCCGCCAGGACACCGGGACTCAACCGTCCTGAGTGATGCGGTAGCCAACTCCTGGGAGTGTGTCGATGACGGGTGGTTCGCCGAGCTTGCGGCGTAGCCGGCTGATGGTGACGGCGATGGTCTTGGTGAAGGGGTCCGCGCGTTCGTCCCAGACCTGTTCGAGCAGCCGTTCGGCGCTCAGTGGGGCCGGCGTTGCGCGGAGCAGCGCTTCGAGGACGCCGAATTCCTTGGCGGTGAGGTCGAGCGGCTGCCTGTCGCGGGTGGCGGTGTGGTACAGCGGGTTGAGTTCGATGCCGCCGGCTTTGAGGATGTGTGGTCGCGCGGTGGGTCGGCGCCGGGCCAAGGCCCGTACTCGCAGCACGAGTTCGGGGAAGTGGAAGGGTTTGGGTAGGTAGTCGTCCGCGCCGAGGCTCAGCCCGGTCACCCGGTCGGTGTTGGAACCGGCGGCGGTGAGCATGAGGATCATGGCTGGGTCCTCGGAGCGGGTGATCGTCCGGCAGAGGGTGTCGCCGTGCAGTCCCGGTACGTCGCGGTCGAGCAGGACGACGTCGTAGCGGTTGAGGTCGAGCTTGGCGGCGGCGTCGAGGCCGTCGTAGCTGATGTCGACGGCCATGCCGTGGTCGCGTAGTCCCTCGGCGATGTCGTCGGCGAGGCGGTGGACATCTTCGACCACGAGCACTCTCATCGTGGATTCTTCGATGCCCGGGCCGGCGTGGCGGATGGTAGGTCGATGGCGGCGCGCAGTCCGCCCTGGGGCCGGGCGGTGAGGCGGAGGGTGCCGTTGTGAGTGGCGGTGATCGCGGCAACGATCGACAGTCCGAGTCCGACGCTGCCGGTGGTGGTGCGGTCGGCGGCGGGGCGGCGGAATGGCTGGCCGAGGTGTCGCACGTCTGCGTCGTGCAGCAGGGGCCCGGTGTTCTCGACCACCAGACGAGCCGTGGGGTTTCCGGAGCCGCAACTGTCGACGCGGCAGTCGACGTGAACATAGCCGCCGGGATGGTTGTAGCGCAGGGCGTTGTCGAGGATGTTGTCGATCAGGCGTCGGAGCAGTGTCGGGTTTCCGGTGACCTCGACGGGGGCGAGCGTGTGGTCGATGCGTACGCCCAGGTCGGCCGCGCGCCGCTCGCGGGCGGCCAGCGCGGCGGCGGCGAGATCGGTCAGCGAGACCGTGGCGTCCTTGGCGGGCGTGCCCTGGCCGGCGCGGGCCAGGGTGAGGAAGCTCTCGATCAGCCGGTCGGCCTGATCGAGTCCCTCACGGAGCTTGCCCGCGAGTACGGTGACCTCTCGGGGTATGGGTTGAGGTTTGCCTTCGGCGACGTCGAGCGAGGTCCGCATCATCGCCAGCGGGGTGCGTAGCTCGTGGGAGGCGTTGGCGACGAAGCGGCGTTGGGCCTCGAATGCGGTCTCCAGGCGGGCCAGCAGCCTGTCGATGGTGTCACCGAGGTCTTTGAGTTCATCGCGTGGGCCGGGTAGGTCCAGGCGCTCGTGCAGGTTCTCCTGTGAGATCCGCTGAGCGGTCGCGGTAATGGTGCGCAGCGGGTGTAGCACCCGGCCGGCTACCAGCCAGCCGAGCCACATGGACACCACCGCCATGATCGCTAGGGCGACCCCGGACTCGACGAGCAACTGGCGCAGGTAGGTGTGGTGCAGCTGCGACGCGACCGAGGATGATGCGCGCGTCGGGGCAGGGCCGAGTGCCCCACCGGGCAGGCCGCTCTGGGTGCCGTGCGGGCCGGTCGGGGTGGTGGTGATCTGGATGTGGGCGGTGGTGTACCGCACCAGGAGGTAGGTGATCGCCAGCAGCGTGAGACCGGACAGGAGAAACAAGCCCCCGTAGAGCAGGGTCAGACGCGATCGGACCGTACGCGACGGCAGCCTCAGCCGCGGCCATTGACGGTCACGGGCGGGCGGCGATTCGCAACGCGGTGCGGCAGGCGCCGGCGCAACCCTGTGATGGCCCCGAATCCGGTCATGTGGTGCCCGCAGCGTCGCCGTCGCAGTCCCCGCCGGCTTCTTCACGCCGGGTCACCACCTTCCCTCTTCCATGCGGGTCGCACGTTCGCCATCGAGAACCTCCCGCTTCGGTCCCCGATGCCAGTCTGGCCATTTCGGGGCAGGGAACGGAGTGGGCTGGACGCGATGGGGCCGCTGCTCAGCATGCCTCAGGCCGGGTAACAGGGGTGCAACAGCTCGTGTCGAACTCCTGTTACCACCTCTTGCGTACAAACGTCCCTGCATCCAATCCCGGACCGACGAGGACGTGAGGGACATGGAACAGACACTACGGGCGGGAACCGCAGAGCAGTCTCCCGCGGCATCCGCCGCGACTGGGTGGCCGTCGGCCGCGCGTAGCACGGTCTATGCCGCTGTGGTTCTGCTGTGCCTGCTCGGCGCCACCGCATGCCGCAAGCCGGCGCCCAGTGACGGGCCAGGTACCGGCTCGCCCAGCCCGGGCCAGGTTCAGCAGCAGCAGAACCAGAACGGGGCGACAGGCGGTCCTGGTGGTAGCTCGCTGCCACCTCTGGGTACGCCGTTCGTGCCGTCCGGGCACGCGCCCACGAGCCTGCCTCCGCTGCCGGGGAGCGGGTCATGACCACGTTGGGCGACAGTAGGCATTCGGCATCGACGACCTCCGGCAGCTTCTTTGTGACGTACCTTTGGCGCGGCCTCCGCGGCCGGGCGAGGCAGATGGTGATCATCGCGATCGGTTTGGCGGTCGGTGTCGCGTCCGTGGTCACGCTGACCGCGGCGTCGACCGGCGTCAGCCAGGCGCAGGCTGCCGTACTGCACGCGTTGAACGGGGTGGGCACCGACATCTCGGTGACGACGGCAGCCTCCTCCGACGCTGCGGATTCGGGCGGTACGAATGCGAGTCAGGGCATGCTCGGAGCCGACGACGCGGGCAAGGAGGTCTTCCGGTCGCCACCCGGCCTCGGGCTACTCGATTCCTCAGCCCTGGCCGCTATCTCGAAGATCCCGGGCGTTGCCGGCGTCGCGGGTGGCCTGAGCCTGAGCCACACGCTCGTGGGTTCGCCACCGGCATCCGGTGGGCTGCCCAGCCTCACCTCGACGAGCCTCGACGGTGTCGACGTGGCCCACCTCAAGCTCGGTCCGTACGCCTCGGGCACGATCACGTCCGGCCGATCTCTTGCGGCCGGGGACGCCGAGTCTGATGTCGCCGTCCTCGACGCCGGCTACGCGGCCGCGCATCACCTGCGGGTGGGCTCGCAGATCACGATCGCCAAGGTCAGGTTCACCGTGATCGGTGTGATCGGCCAGCCCGCAGCCAACAATCCGGCACAGGTATTCATCGCGCTCGGTCGTGTTCAGGCACTTGCCTCCTCCGGCACGCTGCACCTCGCCGGGAAGCTGAACGCGATCTACGTGTCCGCAGCCAGCGCGGCGGACATCGGTGCCGTGCATGCCAAGATCGCGGCGTTGCTCCCGACCGCTACCGTGACTAGCTCGGCGGATCTGGCCAGCAAGGTCAACGGCTCGCTGGCCACCGCGACCAGGCTTGCCACCGACCTCGGCCGCTGGTTGGCTGCCGCGCTACTACTGGCCGCGTTCGCGCTGGCCGGCCTGCTGACCACGGCCGCGGTCCGCCGGCGGGTTCGCGAGTTCGGCACGCTCAAGGCACTCGGGTGGCGTACCCGACGGATCGTCGCCCAAATCATGGCCGAGTCGCTGGTGATCGGCGCGGCCGGGGCCGCGATCGGGATCGGACTCGGGTTCCTCGGCGCGACCGTCATCGATGCGGTGGCCCCGACCTTGACCGCAGTCGTCGCCCTGAACCCCGGCTCGACCCCGCCCCAGGGCGCGTTGATCGGCAACGGGAGCCTCAAGACGATGACGCTGCCCGGCGGCGTGCACACCGTCGGCGTCGACCTGCACGCCACCGTCAGTACGGCGACCATCCTGGTCGCGATCGCACTCGCGATCGGCGGCGCGGTCCTCGCCGGCGCTCTGGGCAGTTGGCGTGCCGCCCGGCTGCACCCCGCCCACGCCCTGGTCCGTGTCGTCTGACCGGCCGCCCGGCGCCAGCGCCTGTTCCGACTGCCTACCCGTTTACTCAGGATGAATCGAGAACTTCATGTACACCTTGACCGGCGTATCCAAGACCTTCCGCGCCCGCAGCCGCGCGCGCGGCATGGTCACCGCGGTACAGCAACTCGACCTGTCAATCGCCGACGGTGAATGGCTCGCCGTCCAGGGCCGCACCGGCAGTGGCAAGAGCACGCTGCTGCAGTTGCTCGGGGGAATGGATCGGCCGAGCACCGGCAGCGTCGTCCTCGACGGCCACGACTTGAGCGCGATGACGGAGTCCCAGCTGACCGAGCTCCGCGCGACACGGGTCGGGTTCGTCTTCCAGGCGTTCAACCTCATCCCCACTCTGTCCGCGATCGAGAACGTCGAAGCCGCTCTCGTTCCGTTGGCTACTCCTGCGATCCAGCGCCGGGAACGCGCGGCGGCAGCACTGGCGGCCGTGGGCCTAGCGGATCGAGCCGGTCATCTGCCCTCCGAGCTGTCCGGCGGTCAGCAACAACGCGTCGGTATCGCCCGCGCCCTGGTCAAGGAACCCAGCGTGCTACTCGCCGACGAACCCACCGGCAACCTCGACATCGACACGCGAGACGAGATTCTCTCGCTGATCGAACAGGTATCCACCGCCAACAAGCTCACCCTCGTGCTCGTTACCCACGACAGCGCCGTCGCCGCCCACGCCGAACGCGTCGCCGTCATGCACGACGGTCGGCTGACCATCGATCCCACCGACACGCCGATCGACTGACCGGCATGCCAACCGACTTCTCCATGCGCTGCCGGCCGCCGCAGCGACGATCGGACTTCCCGTGTTCACGCTGACCTATCTTCGACGGGAACTGCGGCACCGCTCACGCCAGGCGTTGCTCGTCGCCACAGGACTCGCTGTCGGGGTCGGACTCGTTATCACCGTCACCGCCAGCACGGGTGCCGTTGGCAGCGCACAGACTGCGGTGCTGGACACGCTGAACGGGATCGGTACCGACGTCACGGCAACCGCCAAGCCGCCGCCGAACGGTGACCGCGACCACGCGCCCAGCGATTCCCGCGCGCGCGATGCGAGCACCCCGGGTCTGTCCGTGGCCGGCGGCGCCTCGATGGACGCATCCACAGTGGACGCCGTCGCCCGGTTGGCGCACGTCGCCCACGTCGCGGGCTCTCTGGTCCTGTCCGAGATCGGCCCACCCCCAGCCGGCTCGGCCGCCATCCCCACCACAACGAGGATCGACGGCATCGACGTCACCCGCCCCGGCCTCGGGCCCTACACCTCCGCGACACTGCGCTCGGGCCGCTCCCTGTCGCCGTCCGACACCGACAGCCGGGTCGCGGTCATCGACACCCGGTACGCCGCAGCCCACCAGCTTCGTATCGGATCGACACTCGTCATCGCGGGGATCCGCTTCACCACCATCGGCGTCGTCGACCAGCCCGCTGCTAGCGGTGCCGCCAGCATCTACCTCCCGCTAGCCGCCGCGCAGCAGTTGCCCGCCGGCCAACACGCACACGCCCTGGCGGGGAAGGTCAGCACGATCTACATCGCGGCGACCAGTGCGGCCGACATCGGTACCGTCGGAGCGGAACTCGCCGCCCTGCTGCCCTCGGCCACCGTGACCAGCTCACGCGACCTCGCCGAGGCGGTCAGCGGCTCGCTGGCAAGCGCTACCGCCCTCGCTCACGACCTGGGCACCTGGCTCACTGTGGGCGTGCTGCTGGCCACCGTCGCTACCGCCAGCCTGCTCACTCTCGCCTCTGTCACCCGGCGGACCCGGGAATTCGGAACCCTCAAGGCGCTGGGCTGGACCGGCCGGCGCGTGATAACCCAGGTCGTAGCCGAGTCCGCCGCAATCGGTCTTGCCGGAGCGGCGCTCGGGGTCGCGGTCGGCTACTGCGGCATCGGCCTCGTCAACGCGATCGCACCCGCCCTGACCGCTACCGTCGACGACCCAACCGGCACAGACTCGCAGAACGTCGCCGTGCACCTCAACGTACACACCGGCACGGGCACGATCGCGGCAGCAACCCTGCTTGCCATCACCGCGGCCCTGATCGCCGGCGCGATCGCAGCGTGGAGCATCACCCGACTACAACCAGCCCATGCTCTCACCGCGACCGAGTAATGCCCGGCCGGTCCCTCGCCGGCCATGGGTCACGCGGCCGGCGCACCGGCGCTGATGTAGTCGCGACGCCATCGCGTCCAATTTCCAGACCTGGCCAACCAACAACGAATGGAGATCCGCTCAGTGACACGTTCGCCGAGAGCCAGGTGGTGGTTGATAGCAGCCATACCCGCCTGCCTGAGCCTGGCCCGACGGCGAGATCATCAACGGGATCGGCGTTGCCCCCGGACATATACCTCCCCATCACCGCGCGCGACGTGTTCACCAACCACGACCCGGACGCGGCCAAGGCATTGACGCTGCTCGGCCAGTAGGGACTGTCCGAGGGAGTGTGCGCTGCCGTTGTCACAGCGGGCGTTCACCCGCCGACACCGCGCTTCTCTCTGGCAGCAGTGGGTGGCTCCATAACGCGTAGGGTGTCGCCGCCAGCCAAGCGCCAAGCGGCGATCACTGACCCGATGGAGGCGCCTCCATCGGATCAGTGATCGCGGTCATTCCCAGCGGACGGTGCTCTTGCCCCGGACCTGGCTCCCGTCGTCGAGTGCGCCGAGGCGGCGGCACGATCGGGCGTGAGTTCAGTCGCCCGTGCTACGCTGCGCGTGCTAGAGACCCCTTCCGCATGTCGGACGTGTCTGTCGTTGCGACGCGGAAGGAGCGTCGATCTCGTGCCACGTTTCTATGGTCCCGGCCACTTCACCGAGGATCCCTACTCGCAAATCGTTTCGCCTCACGGCATTCCCGTGGACGACCTCGTCTCTGTCCTCCAGAAGGAGATCAGGCGCGGTCACGTCGACAACGCCGTTCTCGCCGCCTACGAGATGTTCATAACCTCGCCGGATGTCGCCCAGCACCTGTGGCGGCGTCTACAGCTCATCGCGGTCGAAGACGTGGGCATGGGTCTGCCCATGGGACCTGTTCTGATCGACGTGCTCCATCGCAACTTCAATGCCAGCCCGGGCGGGGTCTGGATGATGGCGTGCCATGCCGTTCGTTTGCTCGCTTCTGCGACCAAGGACCGGACCAGTTCCGAGCACGCCGATTGGGTCGCTACGAAGGTAGCTCTCGGGGAGGCGTTGGTTGACGTCCCGGACTACGCCCATTGCGTGCACACCCGTGCTGGCCAAAAGCTGGGCCGAGGTCTGGCGCAGTGGTGGGAGAACGGTGCTCACGTGCGTGACGAACTACCGTCGGCGGATCATCGGTACCGCGATGAACTGATCGAGATTCATCGCCGCGATGAGGCGGACAACGGGACCGCGCCCCGTTCGTCGCGGTGGGCAAGCACGTGATGGGCCGCCCGGCGGATGGCGGTGCCGCCAGCTGACAGAAAGAAACCCAGCTGACAGAGGAAACCCAGCTGACGGAAGAAGCAATGCGCACGTGCGGGCCCGGGAGGCGGGAACACCCTCCCGGGCCCTCGTCGGCGGCCGGCCCGAGGCGGCACGGTCACCGGCGGCGCGGCATGCGCCGGATGGTCACTCGGCCGGGACAGTGGCCGCGGCCGGTGCCTCGGAACCGGCATTGCCGCGGCGCTGCCACACCAACCCGGCGATGACTGCGACGACGGTGACCACGGAGGTGAGGATCAGGGGCTGGTGGCTCGCCGGGGAGAAGGCCATCCCTACCAGTACCGCGATCAGGGCCAGCACCACGAACACCGACAGGTACGGGAACGCCCACATCTTGACCGGCAACGCCGCGCTGCCCTCCGCACCGAGCCGGCGGCGCCCGGCGATCTGGGTCGCCGCGACACACAGGTAAACCACCACCGCGACCGCGCCGGAGGAGTTGAGCAGGAACGTGAACACCTCATCGGTGGGCAGGAAGTAGTTCGCGAGTACGGCGATGAACCCGGCCCCGGAGGCGACCAGCACGGCCCGGGCCGGTACCCCGGCGGAGTTGACCAGGCCCAGCGCGGCTGGCGCCTCGCCGCGGCGAGCCATCGAGTACGTCATGCGTGAGGACGAGTAGATGCCCGAGTTCAGGCAGGACAGCACCGCGGTGAGCACAATCAGGTTCATCACCGTGGATCCGCCGCGGACGTGCAGATGGGCGAGTACGGCGGCGTACGGGCTCGCGGTCACCTCGGCGGACGAGGCCGGCAGCAGGGTCACCACGACCGCGATCGAGCCGACGTAGAAGACGATGATGCGCCAGGCCACGCTGCGGATGCTGCGCCGTACGGTCTTGGCCGCGTCGACCGACTCGCCGGCCGCCACGGTCACCAGTTCGGTGCCGAAGTAGGAGAAGAAGATGGTGAGCAGGGCGGGGAGCACGGGCGTCCAGCCGTGCGGCAGCAGGCCGCCGTGGCCGGTGAGGTTGGTCAGGCCGGGGGCCGAGACGTTCGGCAGCAGGCCGACGATCGCGATGATGCCGACCACGAGGAACAGCACGATCGCGGTGATTTTGATGAGCGCGAACCAGTACTCGAAGCGGCCGAACGCCCTGACCGCGGCGAGGTTCACCCCGGTCAGGACGGCCATGAAGACGAGGGCGGCCAGCCAGGTGGGCACGCCGGGGACGAGTTTGTGGGCGATGGCGGCCCCGGCGATGGCTTCGAAGGCCACGACGATGCACCAGTGGTACGCGTAGAGCCATCCGACGGCCAGTCCGGCCCAGGTTCCGAGTTCACGGGTGGCGTAGGCGGAGAAGGAACCGGTCTCGGGCGAAGCGACCGCGAGTTCGGCGAGCATGCGCATGACCAGGACGATCAGCACGCCGATCGCGGCGTAGGCGAAGACGACGCCGGGTCCGGTCGAGTGGATCGCCTTGCCGCTGCCCACGAACAGGCCGGCGCCGATCACGCCGCCGAGTCCGATCATCGTGAGCTGGCGGCTGCTGAGGGCCGGGCGGAGCCCGCGTCGCGGCTCCGGCTCGGTCGACATTGTTTCGGGTGGTGGTGCGGGCGGAAGCTGAACGGCCATGGATATACCTCCGGACCGGCAGGGAGTCGAGTGAGATGTGACGGTTGACTCAATTAGAGTTGCGTCACAGCTTGCGTACGCAAGTCGGGTTCGGTCAAGCGCCCGTTTTCGTGCAATGTGCAAATGCTGGCGGCACTCGCCCCGGTTCGCGGGCCGCGGCGGAGCCCGCCGTCCCGTCTGGTTGCTGGCTTTCGGGTCACGCAACTAGCGTTGCGTCATGGAGCGTGGCCGGTGCCCAGCCGCCGCCCCACCCGGCGAGAGGTGCTGGCCATGGCCGATGTCCCACAGACCTACGCGGAGCTGCGCGTGCTGCTCCAGCAGCAGTTGCCCAAGCTGGCCGCCGGCCAGCAGCGCATCGCGAAGGTGCTGCTCGACGACCCGGAGGGTACGGCGTTCCGGACGATCGCGGAAACGGCGCGGGTGGCCGAGGTTCACGAGTCGTCGCTGGTGCGCTTCGCGACCCTGTTCGGCCTGTCGGGCTATCCGGCGCTGGTCGGCCTGTGCCGACAGCAACTGGCCTCGGACGCCCAGTTGGTACGGCGGCTGGAGCACGCGCAGCAGCACACCGCTACCGGGGAACTGTTCAGTGCGGTCGTCGAGCACGACAGCCGGAACCTGACCCGTACGTTCGCCCGGATCGACCACGCGGCCTGGGAGCGGGCCGTCGAGTTGCTCGCGGACGCCGCGTCGGTACACGTTCTCGGGCTGCGCAAGTGTTTCTCGGTGGCCCATCTGGCGTCCTACCTGCTGCACATGGTGCGCCCGAGGGTCCGCCAGATCGGCGCCGTGCCCGGCCTGCTCGTCGACGACCTGCGGGACATCGGTCCCGGCGACGTGCTCGTGGTGGTGGGCATCCGCCGGTACACCGCCGACACCGTGCGCGTTCTCGACCACGCGCGGCGCGGCGGCGTGCAGACCATCGCGCTCACCGACGACCCGTCGTCGCCACTCGCGGCCGCCGCCGACATCGCGTTCTATGTCGAGACCGGTGGGGTCACCATCCTGCGCTCGCTGTCGGCCTTCACCTCGGTGACCCAGGCGCTGACCACGGCCGTGGCGGTGCGCCGGGGCACCAGTACCCGCGCGGAATTGCTCACCGACGAGAGCCTGCTCGACGCGTTCGGCGTCTATGCCGAGAGCGCTCCGGTCCTGCCCGGTCCGGTGCCGGCGGATCTGCCCGGCGCTCGTGAGAACCCGTCGGACCGGCCCGGATCGCGTGGGTCGCGCCGCGCGGCGTCCGGGCGGAAGCGCGCACAACCGTAGTTGCCGATTGACCCTTGCTACGCAACCCGGCTTGCACAAGACTGAGGGCGGCCGGGTGCGCGCCCTTCCCGGCGGCTGCGCGCGGGACCGCGGCGTACTTTGAGGGGGATCGACAACGATGAGCGAGGTACTTGTCGCGCGCGCCGATGCGGTGGTGCGGTTGACGCTGAACCGACCGGACCGGCTGAACGCCGTGAACGAGGCGCTCTACGGCCAGCTGATGGAGCACCTGTCCGTCGCGGACGCCGACCCGGGCGTACGCGCCGTGGTGCTGACCGGGCAGGGGCGGGCCTTCTGTGTGGGTGCCGACCTCAAGGCCCACTCCGCCGGCACTCGGAGCCAGGCCGACCTGGCCGCGTACGTCGATCTCGGGCAGCGGGTGTGCGAGCGGATCCAGACGATGGCCACCCCGGTAATCGCGGCGGTGCGGGGTTACGCGTTGGGTGCGGGCGCCGAGCTGGCGGTCAGCGCCGACTTCCTGCTCGTCGCGGAGGACGCGATGATGGGGTTCCCCGAGGTCTCCATCGGCACCTTCGTAGGCGGCGGCGTGACCCACCGCCTGCCGCGTCTCGTCGGGCTACGGCGGGCCACCGAGCTGCTCATCGTCGGTGAGCGCTTCACCGGGCGGCAGGCGCTCGCGTGGGGACTGGCGACCGCGGCGCCCCGCGCCGAGGATCTCGACGAGGCCGCCGACGAACTAGCCCACCGGCTCGCGCGCAAGGCGCCACTGCCGCTGGCCCGGATGAAGGCCGCCCTCAACCGATCGGCCTCGCTCGGCGACGCACTGGGTGACGAGGCCACCGACCTGCTCGCGATGATGCAGACCGAGGACTGGGCGGAGGGCGTCGCGGCCTTCGCCGAGCGCCGCGAACCGGTGTTCCAGGGACGGTGAGCGGCATGACGATCGACGCCGCCAGAGCGACTCCGGCGGCCGGATCACCCGCGCCCGCGCCCGATCCGACCGGAGGCGATCCGGCCGGAAGCGACCCGACCCGCCCGACCGCGCGGGACGGGTTCGACCGGCTGTTCGACCCGCGGTCGATCGCGGTCGTCGGCGCCTCGGCCGACCCCGCGAAGCGGGGCCACCAGGCCATCCGGGCACTGCTCGCGGCCGGTTACCCGTACCCGGTATATCCGGTCAACCCGCACGCGGACAGCATCCTCGGGCTGCCCGTGTCCGGGTCGGTCGCCGGCATCGGGCACCCGGTCGACGTGGCACTGGTCGCCACCCCGGCCCGTCTCGTGCCCGATGTGGTAGCCGAGTGCGCGGCGGCCGGGGTCGCCGGCGCGGTGGTCCTGGCCAGCGGCTTCCGGGAATCCGGCGCCGCCGGCGCGGAACTGGAGGCGCGGCTACGAGCCGTCATCGACCGGACCGGCATCCACGTGGTCGGACCCAACACCTCCGGAATGCTCAACGTGGGCACCGGGGCGAACCTGGTCGGCCTGCCGGACGTGCCCGCCGGTCCGATCAGCGTGATCGCCCAGAGCGGCAACATGCTGCTGTCGCTGGCCGCCGACAACCGCGAGCTGGGCGGCCCGGGCTTCGACATCTGCGTCGGCCTGGGCAACCAGGCCGGCGTCCGCTACGACGAGTGCGTCTCGTACCTGGCCCGCCGCGAGCAGACCGGCGCGATCGCGGTGCACTGCGAGGGACTCCGGGACGGTCGCGCCTTCCTGGTCGCTGTGGCCGAGGCCAGCCGGCACCGGCCGGTCGTGCTGCTGCGCGGCGGCCGCTCCGAGATCGGACAGCGCGCGGCGCTCTCGCACACCGGATCGATCGCCGGATCCGACCGGGTCGCCACCGCCGTCCTGCGCCAGGCCGGCGTCGAACTGGTCGACCGCAGCGACGAGTTGGCGGTGGTGGCCGGGGCACTGGCGACCCTGCCCCCGATGGCCGCCGGGACCAGGGTCGCCGTGCTCAGCGACGGTGGCGGTCACGCCGCCCTCGCGGCGGACGCGCTCACCATGGCCGGGGTCGAGTTCGCCGAACTGTCCGGGGATACTCTGCGCCGGCTGCGGACCGTCCTGGGAGAGGGTGCCGCGCTGGCCAACCCGGTCGACGCCGCGGGCGCCACCGACACCGATCCCAGCCTGTTCGCCGACACCGTGGACGCGCTCATGTCCGACCCGCAGGTCGGCCTGGTCCTGCTGGTCGGCTTGTTCGGCGGGTACCACCTGCGGTTCGATCCGCGGCTGCGGGACAGCGAGAACCGCACAGCCGGGCGGCTTCTCGAACTCGCCGGGGCGCATGGCATCCCGCTGGTCGTGCAGAGCTGCTATGCCGCCGACCGGCCGTACAACCACGCCATGCTGCGCGACGGCGGCGTGCGGGTGCTCTCCTCGATCGACCACGCGGTGCGGGTCGTCGCCGCGCTGTACCGCCGCGGCCGCCGGCTGCACACCGCCGACCAGCGCTCCACGCTCGCGCTGCATCACGTCCCGACCCGCCCCACCGGCCGCGGTCAGGTGCTGGACGAACCGGCGGCCCGCAGGCTGGTCGAGCGGGGCGGCATCGACGTGGGCCCCTGGCGGCTCGTCGGCTCGGCGGGACAGGCCGCGGCCGCGGTCGCCGGGTACGGCCGGCAGTGTGCGCTCAAGGTCGTCTCGCCGCAGGTGGTCCACAAGTCGGATGTCGGCGGGGTCCGGCTGTGCGTCACCGCGGACCGCGCCGCGGACGAGTACCGCGCACTGGTCGAGGAGGTGTCGGCGAACGTGCCCGCGGCCGACATCACCGGGGTGCTCGTCACACCGATGGCCGGCACCGGGACGGAGCTGCTGGTCGGGGCGACCGTCGACCCGATCTACGGTCCGGTGGTCGCGTTCGGCGGGGGCGGCACCCTGGTCGAGGCGGTACGGGACGTGACGTTCCGCGCGGCCCCGCTCACCCACCTCGAGGCGCGTGAAATGCTCGACGAAACCACCGTTTCCCGGCTGCTCGACGGCCACCGCGACGTTGCCGCCGTCAACCGCGACCGGCTCGTCGAACTCCTGGTGCGCGTCGGCGACCTCGTGGCGACCACGCCCGGACTCCGCGAACTCGACCTCAACCCGGTCATCGCCGCCGGTGACACCCTGCACCCGGTCGACGTTCGCGTCGTCGTCGACACCGCCGCCGAAGGGTCAGGTTCCTGATGAACGATCCCATCCTGGTATCCCACGAGCACCACATCCTCACGCTGACCCTCAACCGGCCGGAGACCCGCAATGCCATCTCCGAACCGGAGATGGTCGACGGGCTGGAGCGGGCCGTCGCCGAGGCGAACGGCGACCCGTCCGTGCGGGCCGTCATCATCACCGGTGCCGGCCCGGCCTTTTCCTCCGGCGGCAACCTCAAGCACATGCGGGACCGCTCGGGCATGTTCGCCGGCGGCCCGGCGCGGCTGCGGGAAGGCTACCGCCACGGCATCCAACGCATCCCCCTGGCGCTGTACCACTGCGAGGTACCCACCATCGCCGCGGTCAACGGCCCGGCCATCGGCGCCGGCTGCGACCTCGCGCTGATGTGTGATATCCGGATCGCGGCCAACACGGCTGTCTTCGCCGAGAGCTTCGTCAAGGTCGGTCTCGTCCCCGGCGACGGAGGCGCCTGGCTGCTGCCCCGGGCGGTGGGGCTCAGCCGGGCCTGCGAGATGGCCTTCACCGGCGAAGGGGTCGACGCCGCCACCGCGCTGGGCTGGGGACTCGTCTCCCGTGTCGTGGAGCCGGAACGGCTCATACCCGCGGCGACCGAGCTGGCCGGCCGGATCGTCGCGAACCCGCCGGACGTCCTGCGGATGACGAAGAAGCTGATTCGCGAGGGCCAGCACCACACGCTCGGCGGCCACCTCGAACTCGCCGCCGCCTACCAGGCGATCGCCCACCACACGGAGGATCACCACGAGGCGGTCACGGCGCTGCTGGACAGGCGTCCGGCCGCCTTCGGATGACCCGGGGGAGTGGGTCCCGCGTGGCTCCGGATCGTATGGCCCCGGCTCCGGCCGGCCGCCTGGTGACCATGAGGTCTATTGCTAAGGCTCTATGTCGATCGTTTTGACGGGAGAACCGTGAAGAGTTTCATGCACCTACCCCGGCTACGCACCGCCCTGGTGGCCGGAAGCGC
Source organism: Rugosimonospora africana (assembly GCF_016862975.1). GTDB lineage: Bacteria > Actinomycetota > Actinomycetes > Mycobacteriales > Micromonosporaceae > Rugosimonospora > Rugosimonospora africana. Next base: position 1,712 of record NZ_BONZ01000082.1, on the reverse strand, counting down.
GATGCTGGTCGTCGCGACCACAGCACCCGTGGTGCTCGCCCTCACTCCGGCGCACGCCGCCACCACCAGCATGAGTACCGCACTGGACCAGATCCTTGCCGACACCCGGCTGGACGGGGCGAGCGTCGGCGTCCAGGTACGCGACGCCGCGTCGGGTACCGTGCTGTACTCGCACGACACCGACCGGCGGCTGATCCCGGCCTCCAACGACAAGCTGCTCACCTCGACCGCGGCACTGGAGGTGCTGGGCACCGACTACCGGTTCCACACCAAGGTGCTCACCGGCGGCCAGCGGTACGGCAGCGTCCTGGCGGGCTCGGTGTACCTCAAGGGTGGCGGCGATCCCACCATGCTCGCCGCCGACTACGACCAACTTGCCGGGCAGCTCGCCCAGACCGGTGTACGGGTGGTCACCGGCGACCTGGTCGCCGACGACACCTTCTTCGACAGCCAGCGGCTGGGTGCCGACTGGGCCTGGGATGACGAGCCGTACAGTTACGCCGCGCAGATCTCCGCGCTGACCCTGGCACCAGACACTGACTACGACGCTGGCTCGGTGATCGTGCAGACCACGGGTACCACGGCCGGACACGCGCCGACCGTGACCCTGGTGCCGGCGAACAACTCGGTACGGGTGGACAACCGCGCCACCACTGGCCCGGCGGGCAGCGCCAACACGCTGGACGTGACCCGCGACCACGGTACGGACACCATGGTCGTCACCGGCTCGATACCCGCGGGTGTGCCCACGGACAAGGAGTGGATGGCGGTGTGGGACCCGACCGGGTACGCGGCCGGAGTCTTCCGTGACGCGCTGGCCCGGCACGGTGTGAAGGTCCTTGGTCGTACCGCTGAGGAGGCCACCCCTGCCGGCGCGCACGAGGTGGCCGACCACCCGTCGATGACGCTGGCGCAACTACTTGTGCCGTTCCTCAAGCTGTCCAACAACATTCACGCCGAGGCGCTGACCAAGGCGATGGGCCAGAAGGTCGCCGGGGTCGGCAGCTGGTCGGCCGGCATCGCGGCCGAACACACCGTGCTGAGCGCGATGGGCGTGGACGTCTCCACGATCCGCCAGGTCGACGGATCCGGGCTCAGCCGCCAGGATCTGCTGACCAACCAGCAGATCACCAACCTGCTGGTCGCCGCGCGGGGCAAGCCGTGGTTCGGCACGTGGTACTCCGCGCTGCCCATCGCCGGCGTGGCCGACCGGATGGTCGGCGGCACGCTGAGCTCACGGATGGCTGGTACTCCGGCGGCCAACAACCTGCACGGCAAGACCGGGTCGATGACCGGCGTCAATGCGTTGTCCGGATACGTCACCGACGCGAGCGGGCGGCTGCTGGTGTTCTCCGCGATCATCAACAACTACCTGGGCGCCGTGACCCCGCTGCTCGACGCGATCGGCGTCACGCTGGCGAAATCCACGCCCGATGGCGTGACGCCGGCGGCGGTACCCAGGGCGCCGAGGAACGCCCCGGTCACGGACGACGCGGTGGAGTGCTCCTGGGTCAAGGCATGCTGATGACGATCGGTGCCCGGACGCCGTGATGCGGAAACGGGCCCCGACCGCCGGTCGGGGCCCGTGCCGCGGCTGTCAGCCCCGAGGTTCCAGGGGATGACGTCCGAAAATCGCCAGCCCGTTCGCCTGCGCCCGCCTACGGCGTGTCTCGAAGTCGCTTGGTCTGCGGGTACTGGCTGGTTGGTGGGGA